>NZ_JBPXKO010000001.1:0-2500 GCF_054558655.1 Aquirufa sp. 5-AUSEE-100C1
GACTACTGCCCACTGACTACTGCCCACTGACTACTGCCCACTGAACACTGACGACTAGCGACTATTAGGCAAAAAAAAGACCCACACTTTTGGTGCAGGTCTGTTTGAATAACTTGGAGCTTACTTACTTTCCCGGGTTTGATCCCAGTATCATCAGCGGTGCGGGGCTTAACTTCTCTGTTCGAGATGGGAAGAGGTGAACACCCGTCCTATCGGCTCCATACTTTTTACAAGGTCATAGCCTTTTTCCATATTGTGAGATAAAATAAACAGCAGGGTGTAAATTAATAAAATGTAAGCTTTCGGGTAATTAGTACTACTCGACTTTGACATTACTGTCTTTACATCTGTAGCCTATCGACCGTGTCGTCTACACGGACCCTTCATGGAATACTCATCTTCAGGTCAGTTTCGCACTTAGATGCTTTCAGCGCTTATCTGGTCCCGACGTGGCTACTCAGCTATGCCCTTGGCAGAACAACTGATATACCAGCGGTCAGTCCAACTCGGTCCTCTCGTACTAAAGTCAGAACCTGTCAATATTCCTACGCCCACAACAGATAGGGACCGAACTGTCTCACGACGTTCTGAACCCAGCTCGCGTGCCACTTTAATCGGCGAACAGCCGAACCCTTGGGACCTTCTCCAGCCCCAGGATGTGACGAGCCGACATCGAGGTGCCAAACCTCCCCGTCGATGTGAGCTCTTGGGGGAGATCAGCCTGTTATCCCCAGAGTACCTTTTATCCTTTGAGCGATGGCTGTTCCATACTAAACCACCGGATCACTATATCCTACTTTCGTACCTGATCGACTTGTCGGTCTCACAGTCAAGCTCCCTTTTGCTATTGCACTCTACGCACGGTTACCAAGCGTGCTGAGGGAACCTTTGAAAGCCTCCGTTACTCTTTTGGAGGCGACCACCCCAGTCAAACTACCCACCAAGCAATGTCTCCCCTTTGGGGATTAGAATTCCAGTACAAGAAGGGTGGTATTTCAACGTTGGCTCCCCGATGCCTAGCGACACCGGCTCACAGCCTCCCACCTATCCTACACATCCAGTACCAAAACTCAATGCTAAGCTATAGTAAAGGTTCATGGGGTCTTTCCGTCCCGTTGCGGGTAAACGGCATCTTCACCGTTACTACAATTTCACCGAGCTCACGGCTGAGACAGTGCCCAGATCGTTACACCATTCGTGCAGGTCGGAACTTACCCGACAAGGAATTTCGCTACCTTAGGACCGTTATAGTTACGGCCGCCGTTTACTGGGGCTTCAGTTCAATGCTTCGCCTTGCAGCTAACATCCCCCCTTAACCTTCCAGCACCGGGCAGGTGTCAGGCCTTATACGTCATCTTTCGATTTAGCAAAGCCATGTGTTTTTGTTAAACAGTCGCCTGGGCCATTTCTCTGCGGCCTCGATTGCTCGAGGCTCCCTTTATCCCGAAGTTACAGGGTTAATTTGCCGAGTTCCTTAGCCGTGATTCACTCGAGCGCCTTAGAATATTCTTCTCGACCACCTGTGTCGGTTTACGGTACGGGTTACTTATCAGTTATACACGCCTAGACTTTTCTTGGAAGTTTACTCACTACACTCGTTTTGGCATTGCTGCCGCCTCTCAAAGACACTATTCCGTCAGTATCTGGTAACCTGTAATCTCCGTCATCTAATTGCCCAATAAGTAAGTGCAGGAATATTAACCTGCTGTGCATTAGGTTGTCGCTTTCGCTAGACCCTTAGCCCCCGACTAACCCTCAGTTGATTAGCATAGCTGAGGAAACCTTAGTCTTTCGGCGTGAGGGTTTCTCGCCCTCATTATCGTTACTCATGCCTACATTTGCTTTTCTGAACGCTCCAGCCAAGCTCGTCGCTCAACCTTCACCGCAGATCAGAATGCTCCCCTACCAGTATATAAATATAATCCAAAGCTTCGGTACTTTACTTGATGCCCGTTTATTATCGATGCCCGCCTCGCTCGACCAGTGAGCTGTTACGCACTCTTTAAATGAATAGCTGCTTCCAAGCTAACATCCTGGCTGTCACTGCAATCAGACTTCCTTAGTTCAACTTAGTAAAGATTTTGGGACCTTAGCTGTTGGTCTGGGTTCTTTCCCTCTCGGACTGGGACCTTAGCACCCCAGCCCTCACTCCCGGGTATATTTTAAGCCATTCAGAGTTCATCAGGATTTGGTAGGATTTGACTCCCCCTAGTCCTATTGGTAGCTTTACCTGCTTAAAACTTAACCCCGAGGCTGTTCCTAAAAACATTTCGGGGAGTACGAGCTATTTCTCAGTTTGATTGGCCTTTCACCCCTACCCACAAGTCATCCAAATACTTTTCAACGTAAACTGGTTCGGTCCTCCACTCCGTGTTATCGGAGCTTCAACCTGCTCATGGGTAGATCACAAAGTTTCGCGTCTACTCCCACTGACTAAGCGCCCTATTCAGACTCGCTTTCGCTCCGGCTGCTCACATCTATATGATTAACCTCGCCAGTG
>NZ_JBPXKO010000001.1:7500-292194 GCF_054558655.1 Aquirufa sp. 5-AUSEE-100C1
CTACCGGAATAAAGGCTCCTTGATGTTGCATCAACTGGGTAATCAATTCCCTCTCAAAAATTAATTGTTCCCTATGCATTGGGTGATTGCGTACCTCATCTTCCTTGACAGGCAAAAAGGTGCCCGCACCCACATGAAGTGTCAAATAGCAGGATTTTTTTCCTTGTTTTTCTAATCTTGAAAGGATTTCCGAAGTGAAGTGTAAGCTCGCCGTGGGTGCGGCGACCGCCCCAAGCTCCTTGGAAAAAACCGTTTGGTAACGATCCTGATCCGATAATTCCGAATCTCTTTCCATATAAGGTGGCAATGGAATTTTTCCAATTTCCGTTAAAATAGCCGCAAAAGAATGCGCGCTATTCCAGGTAATTTTTACTTTGTTTTCTTCTCGATCAAACCATTGAATGCTTAAAAGGACATTGTTACCATCTATATTTAATGATTTCTCAAGCGTTTCATCCGCTTTCCAACGTTTTTTGTTGCCGATTAGACTTTCCCAGATGACCTCGCCCGTCTGCTCCATCATTTGTTGCGTGGGAACATTGTCCAATAAAGGTTTCAAGAGAAATATTTCAATCGTGGTTCCAGATGATTTTTGCAATTGAATTCGAGCGGGAATTACTTTCGTATTATTAAATACGAACATGCTATCATTGGGGACTAATTCGGGTAATTCTCGAAAGGCATGATGTTGATTGATTCCTTGATTGTGCACGAACAACTTAGATCCGTCGCGTTCTTCGCTCGGGAAAAATGCAATTTGGGAATCGGGTAAATGATAATCAAACGCCTGAATGGAAATATCCGGCATGCGGTGTATCATGATTCTTCTGAAATAAACTTAGGC
Source organism: Aquirufa sp. 5-AUSEE-100C1 (assembly GCF_054558655.1). Classification (NCBI taxonomy): domain Bacteria; kingdom Pseudomonadati; phylum Bacteroidota; class Cytophagia; order Cytophagales; family Flectobacillaceae; genus Aquirufa; species Aquirufa sp. 5-AUSEE-100C1. The sequence continues at coordinate 8,345 of NZ_JBPXKO010000001.1, forward strand.
GATAAAATTAAACGAATTGGGAAATATAGTAACCATACTAAAAGTAACACAATGCCTAATTTGGGTACATAAGTGTAATCCTCATTGTAGGTTCGTTGATCATTTAACAACAACAAAACCCTAAATACAATAATTAAAAAACTGTTGATCAACGCCGGTAAAAAATGCAGCCAGTTAATTAGGGTCTTTTTGATTGTATCTTCACCCTTGTCGGCAAATACCTCAAAAAAATTCCCCCAAACCTGCGCTGACACATTATCTACACTTTTTATCAACAAGAGTGCAAGGACATTTAGGATTGTGACGATTCCCGCCGTCAAATAGAAAATCTCTTCTTTCGGTAAAAAACCATCACCACGGCCTGTTTCGCCGAAATGAACGGCAGCTGGATCCGGTAATCCACGATAAACGAATAACAAGGTGATGCCAAAGGCTACCATGGAAACGATGCGCCAAACACGCGAAACGAAATAATCTATCGACATAGGATTCAAAATGTCCCCAAAATTAGTTCATACACGCCGAAGTGCCTAATCTTTAATGGAATTTGATTAATGGATGCTTTTCTTTGGATTCAAGGCCGAAAAAACTATTTTTGTAAATATGAAGATCTACACAAAACAAGGTGATAAGGGCTTTACTCGTTTGGCAGATGGAATTGGATTGTCAAAATCCGATTTTCGTTTGGAGGCGATTGGAGATATTGATGAATTAAATTCACACATCGGATTGTTAATTTGTCATGTCAATGAAGATTTAGCTTCCAAATTACAAGCCATACAAAGCAGCTTATTTGTTTTGGGTGCGCATGTAGCAAGTGACTCAAAGCAAGCTCTTGGTAACATGGAATTGATCTCATTAAATGACATCGTGGCTTTGGAGGAAAATATTGACTCCATGGATGCTCAATTAGCTCCGATGCGCTTTTTTATACTTCCGGGTGGACACCCAACCATTGCAATTGCTCAAATCACTCGGACTGTTTGTCGGCGAGCCGAACGAAGCCTCATTCGTTGGGTACAAGCCACTGAACATACGGATTATGAAATTGCAATGGCTTATTTGAATCGATTATCTGATTACTTATTTATGGTGTGTCGCTATTTGCACCATAGCCTAGGTATCCCTGAAATTCCATGGAATTCAGGAAAATAAATTAATTATTATGCAAATCCACATTCAACCTGTCGCTCAATCTCGAATTGATCAAGTAAATTTTGATACCCTTGCCTTTGGTCGCAGTTTTGCAGACCATATGCTTGTGGCTGAATACGCCGATGGTGCATGGCAGTCGGTAACAATTCAACCCTACGGACCTTTGGAATATCAGCCCGCTATGATGTCTTTGCATTATGGTCAAGCAATTTTTGAGGGGATGAAAGGGTATCGTTCCAAAGATGGAGATATTCAGGTATTTCGTCCACAAGAGAATTTGAAGCGCTTCAATAAATCAGCTACGCGCATGTGCATGCCAGAGGTGCCGGAGGAGATTTTCTTGGGGGGCTTACGTGAATTATTAAAGCTAGATCAGGCGTGGGTGCCTAACAAAGAAGGTTGCTCACTCTACATACGTCCTTTCATGTTTGCAACGGATGAGTATGTAGGCGTTACACCCTCTACAACCTATAAATTTATCATCTTTAATTGCCCAGTAGGGTCATATTATTCCAAGCCCTTGCGTGTCCGCGTCGAAACGGAATATATTCGTGCTGCTAAAGGGGGGGTAGGTTTTGCAAAAAATGCCGGAAATTATGGCGGTTCTTTGTTCCCTACACAAAATGCAATCAAGGATGGTTATGATCAAATTATCTGGACGGATGCGGCTACTCATCAGTATGTCGAGGAAGCGGGTACCATGAACCTAATGTTTGTCATTGATGGTGCTTTGGTAACTGCTGCCACGGGCGATACGATCTTGGATGGTGTGACGCGTAAATCTGTGATGCAAATTGCAAAGGATTGGGGGATCGAGGTTCAGGAGCGTCAATTAGCCGTTAAGGAGTTGATTGAGGGTATTCAAAACGGTTCAGTGACAGAGGCATTTGGTGCCGGAACTGCGGCGGTGATCGCTCCGATAGCGACCATCGGTTTTGAGGGGAAAGATTATGAATTGCCTGAGCGCAAAGATTCAGATTTTTCGGTTCGCGTTTACAATGAAATCAATCAAATCCGTCTTGGTGAGGTAGCAGACACGCGCGGATGGATTTGGAAAGTCTAAGATTTCGACTTTAAAATTACTTTGATACCCGGGTCCTTGGAGGTGCTTACATCCTCTAATTCGACCTGGGTATTTTTATTTTGATTCCAAAGGGTTTTAGTTCCCTTGGAAACAGATGGGCCGAATTTAACGTCGAAGTAGGAGCTGAGGCTTTGTCTTAATTGCCCAACTTGCGGCATTTCCTCCACATAAATATCCAAATCAATTTCATTGAGCTTGCCGTCGTTGTTGGGGATGTAAGAAATATCAACAAAGTTTAAGTCGCTATCGTCGAAATACAAAGAATAGGATTTGCCGTGTTCAGGCTGTGATTCCGATAGTTCAATCTTCTCATTGATTTCATCGATCGCAACGCCCCATTGGGTATTACGAATAATTAATGTATCGCTGGAAGTTATTTGTTTTACCCAATCATGGCTTGATTTCCAGGCTTCTTTAATTTTTACTTGTTCAGGAGATAGACTTATTTTTGCATTTTCGGACGAATTTGTCTCCTGGGTACAAGCGCTAAATAATAAGCATCCTGCCAATAAATAAATGAAACTGTGGGATCTTTTCATGGTTTCCTTCCTTTTCGTATAAATCAAAAATAAATAAATTCGCTCAGGCCTGAATCATTGTTAATGAAAATATTCTTATTTTTGAAATTATCTGAGAATTTAATGAATTAAGCATAAATATATTTAAGACTATTAGTGGTTAGGTATTTTAAAAAGAAGCCGGTCTGTGACTGGTTTTTTTTTGCTTAAAATTCACGTCCTATACTAACCACCATTCCTGTTTTTCCTCCATTGGTTACTGGAAATCCTATTTTACAAACCAAATTGTAATAAGTAACCAAATCAAATCCTAATCCTGAGCCCATAAGCCACTGATTGCTGCGATTGCGAGCTTCATTATTGGCATTATATACATAGCCCAAATCCATAAAGGCTGTGGGATAAATCGCTAATGGCATTTGATTAAATTGTTTAAACTTGATAAATGGAATGCGAATTATTGTATTTAGCAATTGATATTTAAATGTATTTCTCCAAAGGAAAAAATTTGTTCCATCGATGACATTTAATTCATAGCCCCTTACCAAGTCACTTCCATATCCGAGGCCACGTGTGTTAACATAGGGGATAAATCCATCTTGACTCAGTTTTACTTTAGCCTGTGAGGCTAAAAAGAATTTACTGCCTAAGTCAAAGAAGAAAGCCGCCGAGGCAATTGCTTCCCAATAATCTACATGGTCCGATTTTAATAAACCATATTTAGTAAAACTTGCATCAATTTTTCTGCCTCTTAAGGGATACGTGATGAAATCCCGGAAATCATATGAGAAGGCATAGCCTAATTGGGCATAATTGAGTTCCGTTCTGCCTGCCCCAAAATAAGTTGGGTTTAATTGGGCAATCGTATCTGAAATGATGGAGTGATTGTATTTCAGGTCAATCGTTTGGAAATCATAAAAACGAAAGCGCTTTCTAAATTGTATCCCCCCGGTCCATTTTTCTCCCAACAGCTTATCTGAATTTAAGAAAGCCAAGGTGTCATTTTGGGTCTTGTAGGCTATGTTTTTTTGAGTACTGTAAGCCAGGTTAATCGTTAGGCCGAGCGTTTTTTGAGGGTCAATGTATGGATTTTGGTAGTTAATTTCAGCCTTTTGCGTAAATCCTGTTTCAGCCTTTATGATTAGTTTTTCATTTCTACCCATAAAGTTATTGTGTAAGAAATGTGCTCCGTACATCACTCGTCCAAAATCATGGCCGCGTGACCACCAATCGTTTAAATTGCGGTCGGCCAATTGGATAATCGGTAATCCGAGGATATACCATTGTTCCAAGAACTCATATTGGATGGATAAATTACCGTTGGGCAGCTGGTGATAATCGGCTTTTACCCAGATGAATAGATTCGTATTCATCAATTTCCTTCGGTTAAATTCGATGCGCTCGTTCAGATCCTCAATCTTTAAGGAGTCAAGCTCCTGAAAATCGAGCTCCCGTCGGAGGATATTTTCGCGCGTTTTTTCATTTCCTTGAAAGTGGATGGAATCCACTCGCATCGATTGCCCAAAGCCTTGAAAGCTTTGGGTAATCAAAATGAAAAATATAAGTATCAAATAGTGGCGCATCTGTTCAAGATACGCAAAAGGAGGCAATTTTAAATGACCTTATTCGAAAATGATTGTTTCTTTTGACTCATACCAGGATTCGATGCGCGATTCGACCAATCGTTCAATTTCCATCCGTCTGATTTTCAGTGTGGGTGTTAGGCATGCATTCTCAACGGTCCACGGCTCCCGCATAATGATGAGTTTTTTCAAATACTCGTATCTTTTGAATTGCGGATTTGTGGCTTGAAGATGATTTTGTAATTCGGCGACAAGATCTTCTTTCGCGACATCATTGGCGGTTGGGCTTAAAATGATCAATCCCAAAGGTTGTGGTAAATTGACCCCCACGACACAGGATACTTCCACATAGGTGTGTAAGGACAAGGCATTTTCAATGGGGGCAGGGGAAACATATTGCCCTTTGGCGGTTTTGAAATTGTCTTTAACGCGTCCAACGATGCTGAGGTAATTATCTGCGTCCAATTGGCCCATATCTCCTGTCTTCAACCAAGGCCCATCGAATAATGCGGCTGTTTGTTCTGGATTTTTGTAATAGCCCAGACAATTGTAATGAGCCTTCATCTGAATTTCACCCGTTTCAGGGTCAATCCGGGTGGTGCATTGTTCGTGGATTCGTCCCACCGTTCCAAGTTTGATTTGGTCGCGTGGCATGAGGCTATTTAATCCCAGGTTTTCGGTCATGCCGTATGCCTCTTGAATAAACAGGCCAATTGTTTGAAACCAGGCTGTCAATTCCTGCGGTATTGGGGCTGCCCCCGTGATGACCATGCAAGTTTGGTCTAAACCAAGTCCTTTTTGAATTTTTTTCTGGATAAATCGTCTCACGAGGGGGATAGAAAGCAATAAACCAAGTTTTTTCTGTCCACCAATTTTTTGTAGAATGCCTTCCTGGAATTTCGCCCAAATACGAGGAACAGCTAAAAAGTGACTGGGTCTCGCTTGAACTAAATCCCGCTGGAATGTGTCTAAACTCTCTACAAAATGAATGGTTCCGCCCGCCGCTGTACTAGCGAATTCGACGAAGTTTCGTTCCGCGATATGGCACAGGGGTAAGTACGAAATGAATCGTGTGTTAGGTCTGTCTAAATGCGCGATTTTTCGAGCGAGGTTTAGTGCAATGCCAATGGATTCATTGGTAATCATGACACCTTTCGGTACACCCGTAGTTCCAGAGGTATATACGATGGTTGCTAGATCTTCCTTTTTAGGGAGGATGGGTTCTATGCAATCAGATTGCTCCTTCATAATACTTTCCCAAGAAACTCCGGTTGTGCAAGCGCTATCTGGGGTATAAATGATTTGAACATGGTCCGGAATGCCCGCCTTCATTTGCTCCCATTGGTCGAGTTTCCCAACAATCAAAATTTGACACTCCGAATGGACTAGAACTTGATTGAGTTGATCGGCAGTTAGCGTGGCATAAAAAGGAACGGAAATAGCACCGGCATAAGCGATAGCTAAGTCGGAAAGTATCCAATGGGCACTGTTTTTTGATAAAATCCCAACATGCTTGGGTTGTTGGTCTGACAGTTGCTTATGCAAATAAGACCCTATCTTTTTGACACTCGTTAACGAATCTTGATAAGAGTATGTTTGGTAGACTCCGCCGACGGGTTGCTTTAAATAAGCATTTTGCGGACTGTTTACTGCCCAATGAAGGAAGTTTTCAAGGTTGCTTTGGTAAGTTTCAATCAAGGTTTTTTCGAGGTTAATCCTTAAAAATAAAACTTAATTCTTTGATATCATAGCTTTCGAGACCATCGTTTTTTTCAATTTCGATGAGACCTTGTTCATTGACGCATACAATTTTGCCTTCAAATGTTCCATTTTTGTCTTCAAATAAATGCCATTGATTTAGTCGAAATAAGAGTTGATGGTAGTTTGTGTCAAGCTTCGTAAATGATTGATTGATAAAGGCTTGATAGCTTTCTTCAATGCCTAAGGATACATAATTAAAAATGGAGCTTATGTCAATTAATTGCGGGTTTTGCATCCATTTTCGAAGCGAGGTTGCCCGCAGTCCATCGAACGCTATCTGATTAATGTTTAGGCCAAGACCTAGGATGCTAAATGCCCATTTTCCCGACTGGAAATTGCTTTCGATGAGGATACCACCCAGTTTTTGCCCATCGAGGTAGATGTCGTTCGGCCATTTGATGGCGAGGGGTAATTTGTCTCCTAGAATTTCAGTTGCCCAAAGCTGTAAGCCTTGAACAATGCCAATGGCGGCAGCTTTGCTTAGGTAAAATTGAGAGGAAAGCAATTCGTGGTCAGGTTTGAGCAAATAGGAAGCCAATAGGTTTTGATTGGCTTGTGCATGCCAAATATTACCCCGTTGGCCTTTACCCGCTGTTTGTTGGCCAGCTATCCAAGCAAATCCCTCAGGGACGTCTCCGTTCAGAGCCTCTTGAAAGCCGAGGAGGTTAGTCGATTCGCAGCAATCTAGATATTTCGTTTTTTTGCCGACGAAGCGGGTTGGGGCTTGGTAATTGTTCAACTTTTATTTGTAATTTTAGGTTTACAAGAAACAAATTTAATTTTTTATTCGTTATTAGGACTTCAACAAGGTTCGATAATTCGATTTTAAACAAACAATATGAGCAAAAGCACAAAGAAAGCCACTACGAAAGATGCATCTGAAGAGTTAGTACAGTGGGTAGTGAAGGGTATGCAGGAAAAGAAGGCTCAAGAGATCGTGGTGATGGATATGCGCGGTGTCGCTAATGCTTTTACGGATTTTTTTGTGGTTGCATCAGGTACTTCGGATACACAGATTGAAGCGATTGCAGATTCGGTAGATAAAGAAGTGTGGGAGTCAGGTAAGATTCATGTGCACGCGATGGAAGGAAAAGCAAACCGAGAGTGGATATTGATGGATTATTACGATGTGATTGTACACGTATTTTTGAAAGATAAACGCGATTTTTTCAAGTTGGAGGAACTATGGGGCGATGCCAAGTTTACCCACATTGCTGAATAATTTGATTATTTCGAACTTTTTTAGTCATCCTTAGTGTTAATAGCCCAAACAAATTATTCTAATGGCAAAACAAGGTAATAGTAAAAACCCAAGACGTTCTGGAATTCAGCCCCGCATGCCGAAAAAGCCGGCAGGTGGTATGCAAAGTTGGATGATCATCGGTCTTGTCATTGCGATGGTGAGTATGTTTTTCTTTACGAAACAACATACCTTGCAGTCGATTGATCAGCGTCAATTTGAGTCCATGGTGATTCAAAAAGAGGTGCAATCTGTTGTAATTGTCAACGATAAGTTGGTTGAAGTAAGCTTGAAGCCAGCCTTCGTATCCAAGTATTTTAAAAAATCTCCTCAGGGTTTAGTGTCGGTCAATCAAGGTCCACACTTTGAATTTCCAATCATTTCCAAAGAAGGATTTGAACATTTTCTAGAGGAGCGTCAAAAAGATTTTCCGCGTAATGAGCGCATTTTCGCAACACCTGAGACACGTACTGGGCCATTGGATTGGTTAGGAACATGGGGCTTTTTCATCTTGATGGGCTTGAGTTTTTACTTCTTATTTTTCCGCATGGGCGGCGGTGGCGGCGGTGGTGGCCAATTATTTAACATTGGTCGGAGCAAAGCCACACTTATCGAAGGGGAGTCCAAAGTACGTGTCACGTTTGATGATGTGGCAGGTTTGGATGAGGCTAAGGAAGAGATTCAGGAGATTGTCGAGTTCTTGAAATTTCCGAAGAAATTCACTGATTTGGGTGGTAAAATTCCGAAGGGTGCCTTGTTAGTAGGCCCTCCGGGAACGGGTAAAACCTTATTAGCGAAAGCGGTAGCGGGCGAGGCTGGCGTTCCATTCTTCTCGCTTTCAGGTTCTGATTTTGTGGAGATGTTTGTGGGTGTAGGTGCGGCGCGTGTACGTGATTTGTTTAAGCAAGCGAAGGAAAAAGCACCGTGTATCATCTTCATTGATGAGATTGATGCGGTGGGTCGTTCACGTGGAAGAGGTCAAATGCCGGGATCCAATGATGAGCGTGAGAATACGTTGAACTCGCTGTTAGTTGAAATGGATGGGTTTGCGACGGATTCGGGAATTATTATCATGGCGGCGACTAACCGTCCGGATGTATTGGACGCGGCTTTATTGCGTCCAGGTCGTTTTGATCGCCAAATTTCGATTGATAAGCCCGATATTATTGGTCGGGAAGCGATATTTAAGGTTCACTTGAAGCCGCTAAAATTAGCAGCGGATATTGATCCAAAAGAATTATCAGCACAAACTCCAGGATTTGCGGGGGCAGAAATTGCCAACGTATGTAATGAGGCTGCCTTGATTGCTGCGCGTCGTAGTAAGTCGGCTGTGGATATGGATGATTTCCAAGAGGCGATGGACCGTGTAATTGGAGGTTTGGAGAAGAAGAATAAGATTATCAACCCATTGGAGAAGAAGATTGTTGCTTATCATGAGGCGGGTCATGCGATTGCAGGCTGGTTCTTGGAGCATGCGAATCCTTTGGTTAAGGTTTCGATTGTGCCTCGTGGTGTAGCGGCTTTAGGGTATGCGCAATACTTACCGAAAGAGCAGTTTTTATACCGTACCGAGCAGTTGATGGATGAGATGTGCGTAACCTTAGGGGGCCGTGCAGCGGAGGAGATTGTGTTTGGTAAAATATCAACAGGTGCTCAAAATGATTTGGAGCGTATTACCAAATTAGCTTATTCGATGGTGACCGTTTACGGGATGAATGATAAGTTGGGCAATATTTCGTATTACGATTCCAAAGGCTCTGATTATCAGTTTAGCAAACCTTATTCGGAGACTACGGCGCGTGAGATTGATGAGGAAGTTCGTAAAATCATCGCGGAGGCTTATGCTCGTACGAAGAAATTATTGACATCGAAAAAGGATAAGTTGACGATTTTGGCGGAGCAATTATTAAAGAAGGAAGTGTTGTTCCAAAATGATTTGGAAGAATTAGTAGGGCCGAGACCCTTTGAGCAATTGACCTCTTATCAAGAGTTTATCAAGGGTGAGACGGAAAAGAAACGCCAAGATGCAAAGGATGAGCGGGAATTGGCAGAGACTGAAAAGCGAGCTGCTAAAAAGCCATCTGTTGCGAAGGAGGAGCCTGTTGAAAAGAAGAAGCCGGCGCCGAGAAAACGTAGTCCAAAGAAAGAAGATTAACCGAATGGGGTGGGAGTTCCCTCCCCATTTTTGCTATTTATGAAGTCAATCATTATTCCCCCAGGGAAACACGTTTATTGCCTATCGGATATGCATTTGGGATTTCCAGATGCTACCACTTCGCGTGCTCGGGAGGCTGTGCTGATTGAGTGGATAAAACAAGTGGAATCAGATATCAATGATCTTTTTTTATTGGGAGATGTATTCGATTTTTGGTTTGAATACAAAAAGGTAGTTCCTAAGGGTTTTGTTCGAATTCTAGGTGCTTTGGCTGAATTAGCTGATCGAGGGGTACGTTTACATATCTTCGTTGGGAATCATGACCTCTGGATGAAAGATTATTTTGTTGAGGAGTTAGGGGCTAGTATCTATTATGAGCCTACTGAATTTGAGTTTCAGTTTTCTGGGAAAACAACCCGCGTTTGTATGGGTCATGGGGATGGAATGGGACCTGGGGATTATGGTTACAAGGCCTTGAAAAAGGTATTTGTGAATCCATTGGCAAAGTTCTTGTTTGCGTGGCTACACCCTGATTTAGGTGTCCGATTAGCACATGCCTGGTCGGGTACTCGAAAGAGTTCTACGATTAAAGCAGGTGAGGTGCCTTTTGATCCAGCGACGGATTATATTTTATCGGCGATTCGCGCGCGTTTTGTGGTCGATCAGCGGGAAAACCGCTTGATTGAAGCTTATGTTTTCGGTCATCGTCATCATCCCATTGCTTTTGATTTGGGCAAGGGGATTAACTATTACAACTTAGGAGATTGGTTTGCACCGGCATATAAAAATGCTTATGTGCTAAAAATTGGTGATAAAGGTCTTGATTTTGTGCGTTTTCAGCCAAATTCTTGATTTTTTGTGTATCTTCATAACTCATTTGTTAACCAATCGAATTATGTCTCAATTTCACACCCGTTTAGAAGTTATGTCAGAGCTAGCCAAAAATATGGATGGCTATATGAAGGATTTTTTGAATCCGATTGACTCCAACTGGCAACCTGCTGATATGCTTCCAGATTCTACGAAGGAGAATTTCTTTGAAGAGGTGAAATTGTTGCAAGAGGCTGCGAATGAATTGCCTTATGATTATTGGGCGGTTTTAATCGGTGATACCATCACCGAAGAGGCCTTGCCTACGTATGAGTCTTGGTTGTTGGGCATGGATACCGTGGATCATTTGGATCAAGAAAATGGCTGGGTGAAATGGATTCGCAGTTGGACCGCAGAAGAAAATCGCCACGGAAATTTGTTGGGAACTTACCTGTATTTATCGGGTAAAGTGGACATGAAGGCCGTTGCTATTTCGACGCAGTATTTGATTGCGGATGGTTTTGATATTGGAACTACAGGTGATCCCTACCGTAATTTTGTGTATACATCGTTCCAGGAATGGGCAACGAATATCTCGCATCGTAGAACGGCTTCATTGGCCAAGCAACATGGTAATTCTAATTTGTCGCGTATGTGTGCGCAAATTGCGGCTGATGAATTGCGTCATGCAAAGGCCTACAAGGCTTTTGTTTCCGAGATATTTAAATTAGATGCTTCGGAAATGATGTTAGCATTTGCCGACATGATGAAGAAGAAGATTGTGATGCCTGCGCATTTCTTGCGGGAAATCAATGGTGTAAAGAGTTCTTTGTTTGATCATTTTTCGGATGCGGCTCAACGTATCGGTGTTTACACTACGGCTGATTATACAACGATCATGCGTGGTTTGATTCAGGATTGGGATTTGGAAAGTGTACGTGGATTGAATGATCAGGCTGAAAAGGCACGCGATTATGTGATGGCTTTACCAGCGCGTTTGGAGCGATTAGCCGAGCGCGTCAAAGTGCCCGAATTGGCTTATCCGTTTAGCTGGATTGTTTAGTTATGCCCCAAAAATTATCGTTGGATGAGCTAAATCGGCTCGATGTTACGTCCTATAAATCGGTCGAGAAATTCCGCTATGTATTTGTGCTGGATGATATTCGCAGTATGAATAATATTGGTTCTGCATTTCGTACGGCGGATGCATTTCGATGTGCGCATGTGTATTTGGTGGGGATAACAGCACAGCCTCCCCACCGGGAAATAAGTAAGACGGCATTGGGGGCAGATGAATCGGTTGATTGGACTTATTTTGAGTCGGCCGAAGCTTGTTATGAACATTTGAAATCCCATTCTTATAAGGTGTATTGCATCGAGCAAGTGGATCAATCCATTGCCTTGCAAGACTTTGTTCCGCAAGCGGACAAGCGTTATGCATTTGTATTTGGGAATGAGGTTTTCGGAGTTAATGATTATTGGATCGACCATGCCGAGGGAAGTTTGGAGATTCCTCAGTTTGGTACGAAGCACTCGTTGAATGTGTCAGTTACGATGGGAGTAGTCGCTTGGGATTACGTTAGCAAATCGCAGTTTTAGCTTTTTAATATTAAATTTTTAGGCTTACCAGAAAACTTAACACAGATAAATTTTTAGTTTTCAATTGTTTGCCTAGATTTATTAAAAATTTAACAATTACATAATGAACGGTCAGAAAAAAACATTATCAAACCAATTAGTCGCAATCGTTTTGCCGAAACTCAAAGGTTTGTCTGAGAAAAACGCAAAAAAGGTATTAGCTACTGTAGAGAAAGCTACTGGAGATATTGCAAAGAAATATGTAAAGTTGGTTCAAGAGCAAGAAAAAGAGGCGGCCAAAGCGAAAGCGAAAGCTGATCATTTAAAGAAAAAAGCAGCAGAGAAGGAAGCGAAAAAGAAAGAAAAGCTAGCGAAAAAAGCTGCGGAGATCAAGAAAGTTGCCCAATTGATGGCCAAGGAGGCAGCTCCCGCACCAGCGAAATCGGCGACAAAAAGTGCTGCCAAGCCGAAAGCGAAAGCGGTCAAAAAATAAGGGACATTCATCCTTTTTAAGAAGCGTTCATCCCAATATCCATTTGGGCTGAACGCTTTTTTTTATCTTTGATTTTGAAATATATCAGCCTATGTTATTATCGATACGACAGGTAGAAAAACATTACGCGGAGCACGTTGCCCTACGTGGTGTTAGTTTGGAGATTCCCAAGGGAGTTATTTTTGGTTTGTTGGGTCCCAACGGGGCGGGTAAAACCTCTTTAATTCGGATCATTACGCAAATCACCGGACCGGATGCGGGGGAGATCTATTTTGATGGTGAACCCCTGCGCTTGGAACATGCCGATCAAATTGGTTATTTGCCCGAAGAGCGAGGTTTGTACAAGAAAATGAAGGTGGGTGAGCAGTTGTTGTATTTGGCTCAATTGAAGGGAATGAAACGAGAGGAGGCATTGGCTAAATTAAAGGATTGGTTTATTCGTCTGGACATTAAGGAGTGGTGGAATAAGCCGGTGAATGATTTGTCGAAGGGAATGCAGCAAAAGACGCAATTTATTGCAACGGTGGTGCATGAACCTAAATTATTAATCTTGGATGAGCCGTTTTCGGGTTTTGATCCGATCAATGCGAATATGTTAAAGGATGAGATTTTGGCCTTAAAGGAACGCGGAACAACAGTTCTTTTCTCTACACATCGTATGGAGTCCGTCGAGGAGTTATGCGATGAAATTGCCTTGATCAATCATGCCGAAGTGGTACTTTCAGGCAATAAGACTGAGGTTCAAAGTCGGTATAAAAAGAACCAGTATTCGATTCGTTATCGTGGCGAATTGGATTCTTTGGATGGAGTCGAGGTATTGTCGAAGGAGGCAGGTAGCGCAGTTTTACGCTTTGCAGAAGGCTTGTCGACCAACGATGCAATTACTCGTATCATGCACCAGGTCAATTTGCTGGAATTCAAGGAGTTAATCCCTTCCTTTAATGAAATTTTTATCCAAGTTGTCAACGAAACGAACGCCTAATGAATAAGATATTTTTAGTCATCCAACGGGAATACATGACCCGTGTTTTGAAAAAATCCTTCTGGATTTCGTCTCTTTTAGCCCCCGTATTAATAACTGCCATTTATGCGATTCCGATCTGGTTGGCCATGAAGGATAAGGAAGTAAAAAAGGTAGCCATTTTGGACCAAAGTCATTTGTGGAAAGCGTCGGATTTGCAGGACAAGGAGCTGGCATTTACGTTTGTTTCTAAACCGGAAGTAGCGTTTAAAACCCAGTTTGCCGCCGAAGGCTATGATGCGTTTGTGAGTGTGCCGGGCGATGTATTAACGAATCCCAAAGGACTACATATTTATTCTTCGAAGAATATAGGGCTTTCATTGAAAGAATCGGTAGAGCGATTGATTCAGAATAAGGTCCGACAAGAATTAATGTATAAGGCTGGGATTTCAGCGAAGGTTTACGAGGATACTCAAGTGGATGTAGACAGTGAAACCATCACAATTTCTGAGACGGGAGATGAGACGAATTCAAGTTCGGCTGGAGCCATGATTTTGGCTGGGGTAATGGGCTTAATACTCTATGTGACTCTTTTGTTGTATGGATCACAGGTCATGAATGGGGTGATTGAAGAAAAGAGTAATCGAATCATTGAGGTGATTATTTCGTCGGTAAAGCCTTATCAATTGATGTTAGGTAAGATTATTGGGGTTGGACTCGTGGGGCTGACACAATTCGTTTTATGGATTGTATTAACGATTGGATTGACGCAAGTCACAGGTAAGTTTTATGCTTCGAAAGCGAAAGCGGCTGTTGAGCTAAGTCAAGGAAATGCCTCCGTAGAGATGAATAAAGCGATGCAGGATTCCCCTATGGGGGAGGTGACCAAGGTGCTTGAAAGTACCAATATCCCATTGATCTTGCTGTCTTTTTTGTTCTATTTCTTTGTAGGTTATTTGTTGTACAGCTCGCTTTTTGCGGCGATTGGATCTGCGGTGGAGAGCCCCACCGAGGCGCAGCAGTTTACTTTTATTGTTATGATTCCGATTATCCTGTCATTTTTATTGGCTCAGTATACGATGCAGGATCCGGATAGTACGATCGCATTTTGGGCTTCGATGATACCCTTTACGTCGCCGATCAATATGATGGTCCGTTTACCTTATGGTGTTCCTGTATGGGAATTGGCGGTTTCTATGGCTTTATTGGTACTCGGTTTTCTAGCTTGCAGTTGGCTTTCCGCCCGCATTTATCGCGTGGGAATATTGATGTATGGCAAGAAAGTGACCTGGAGGGAACTCGCTAAATGGCTGTTTTATCAAGGTTAATTAGGTATTTAGCCATTTATCTAAATCATTTGGATTAAACCCGGCGATTAGTCGTTTTTCATCTTGAAGGATGGGGCGTTTAATCGCCGAATTTTTTTCTAAGAGGAACTTGAATGCCTCTTGGGGATCGTTCATTTTCGTCTTTGTTGCCTCGTCCAATTGGCGATAGGTGGAGCCTTGTTTGTTTAATACTTTTTCGATTCCGAGTTCATCGATAAAGCTTTGTAAAATGCTGGGGCTAATACCTTGTTTCTTATAGTTATGGAATTCGAAAGGGATACCTTTTTCTTGTAGAAATTCAAAGGTTTTTTTCATGGTATTGCAGGCAGGAATTCCGTAGATCGTCAGCATGTTAATTTTTAGTTAAAATGTTCCCACCTTGTTGCTTTTGGTGGTATTTTTGTGAATTGAATACAAAAATAACACAAATAGCCGTATGGAATATAGAATTGAAAAAGATACGATGGGTAAGGTAAACGTGCCTGCACATGTATATTGGGGCGCGCAGACGCAGCGTTCGATCGAAAACTTCCCGATTGCTCAGGATATCAACAAGATGCCGAAGGAAATTATTCGTGCGTTTGCTTATTTGAAAAAGGCGGCAGCCATCACCAATTTTGAGGCGGGTGTTTTGGAAGAGGCGAAGAAAAATTTAATTGCACAGGTTTGTGATGAGATTTTAGCGGGTCAATTGGCTGATCAATTCCCTTTGGTGGTTTGGCAAACGGGTTCAGGTACACAGTCGAATATGAATTGCAATGAGGTGATTGCTTACCGCGCGCATGTACTTCAAGGCGGTAGTTTGATGGATGAGCTGAAGTTTGTACATCCGAACGATGATGTAAATAAGTCGCAGTCATCGAATGATACCTTCCCAACGGCCATGCACATCGCTGCATATCAAGCCCTCATTGAAGTAACAATCCCTGGAATTACGAAATTAAGAGATACGCTAGACGCAAAAGCAAAGGCGTTTAAAAACGTCGTAAAGATCGGACGGACCCACTTTATGGATGCCACCCCTTTGACCTTAGGTCAGGAGTTTTCAGGCTATGTTTCTCAATTAAACCATGGCTTAAAGGCCATCAATAATTGCTTAGATCACTTAGCTGAGTTGGCTTTAGGAGGGACAGCTGTAGGTACTGGAATTAATACCCCTAAAGGTTATTCAGAAAACGTTGCAAAGCACATTGCGAACCTAACCGGATTGCCCTTTAGAACGGCTGAAAACAAGTTTGAGGCCTTGGCAGCACACGATGCCATTGTGGAGGCGCACGGCGCTTTAAAAACAGTAGCAGTTAGCTTAATGAAGATTGGTAATGACGTGCGCATGTTGTCTTCAGGTCCGCGTTCGGGTATTGGAGAGATTTACATTCCAGATAACGAACCAGGCTCATCCATCATGCCAGGGAAAGTTAATCCTACGCAGTGCGAGGCGATGACTATGGTGGCAGCGCAAGTATTGGGGAATGACGTTGCGATTAATATCGGTGGTGCATCGGGTCACTTCGAATTAAACGTATTTAAGCCCGTGATGATTTACAACTTCTTGCATTCAGCTCGCCTAATTGGAGACGTTTGTGTGGCATTTAATGATAAGTGTGCTGTAGGTATCGAACCTTTGCATGATAACATTGCCAAACACGTAAATAATTCGTTGATGCTCGTGACTGCCTTGAATACCAAAATTGGTTATTACAAAGCAGCAGAAATCGCTCAAACGGCCCATAAAAATGGCTCAACATTAAAAGAAACAGCTATTGCCTTGGGATATTTGACCGCTGAGGAGTTTGATGCGTGGGTACGCCCTGAGAATATGGTAGGTGAGATCAACGTATAAGGAAGAAAAAAATACGCGATTCTCGTGCGATTACCTTTAAAATGCCTCATACGATACGTATGGGGCATTTTTATGCCATTTCGCGTAATTCGATGGTGTAAAACGGGTTAGGGAAGGGAAAACTCTCCGCGACACGCGTCGCTTCCTCCCAGGATGACATGATCAATGTGATGACTTGTGAAATCTCTCCGCCGTCGATCAACTGAACTATCTTTTGTTCAATTTTTCCACTGGCTCCTAAATACATCGTTTGGCCTGAGAATTTTTGGTAAAGCATGTCTTGGTATTGCTCTTTGACCGATTTCAGCCAGGTACGAATTTGTTCCAATTCTTCCGTCGATGCTAGGCTATTAGCTCCTGATATTCCCTCTACGGGTCCACGAATAATGATCACAAATCGTTTCATATAAATTGTATTATTCTAATTTTAAAACTCACTTTGAAATTTGTCAAATGGGTTCTCTGCTTTCACTTTCGGGGCTCTGACAACGCGTTCTTTGGGAGGTGATTTAGGGGCTGCCTGGCTCGCAGGGAGTAGGGGAGTTAACCAGTTAGCTAGCTCGGCTAAAACCTGTTTGTCCAAGGAGTAATAGATGAAGACGCCGTTACGTCTTGTACAGACAATACCCGCCTCCTTAAGTACCGACAAGTGCCTCGAAATAGTCGGAGCTGCATAGTCAAATTGATCAAAAATGCTACTTGCAGGTAACTCCCCATCTTTCAGCATCTCGATAATCTTACGTCGAGACTCATCCCCAATAGCCTTACTTATCGCTTCGATTGTCATGTATTGATTACTTAATTAGCTAATTTAATATATTCTAATTACTTATCAAAATTGCTTCTTTTAAGCATATATGACACCATTTGTTTGCTCAGCTAATTATTTAGCAATAATACTAATTAATATTTAGCGATTAAGCTATTTATTTAGCATGAAGCACAAATATAATTAGCTTAATAGCTTAATAAATGTAAATAAGTTCAGAAGATCTTTTGAGTGGCTTATTGCTTCGTTTTTACTTTGATTTACAGCTTACCGATTGGCTTTAATGCAAAAAAAATAGCCAAGTGATTCATTCACCTGGCTAGCTCGTATGTAGTTATTTTTAGTGCTTATCTTAGTCGCGCACGTAGATTCTTTTTACGCGTGTTGAGATGCTTGTCATCATTTCATAGGGTATCGTTTGTGCCGATTTGGCTAGTGCTCCTAATTGTATTTTTCCGCCAAATACGATAGCTTCATCACCCTCTTTGATTGTGGGTAAATGACTAACATCTACCATACACATGTCCATACAAATACTGCCAACGGTCGGGCATAATACACCGTTAATTTCGAATTGTCCTTGGCCGCTTCCTAAGGTACGACAATAGCCATCGGCATAGCCAATAGCAAGTGTTGCAATTTTGCCATCTTCTTGAAATTGTCCTATTCTTCCATAGCCGACTGTTTCCCCTTTTTTGACATTTTTAACTTGAGATACATAGGTTTTTAAGGTTAATACGTTTTCAAGTGATTTTTTTTCGTCCGAATTACCCGAAATTCCATACATACTGATGCCCAATCTGACCATATCATGCCTTGCTTCGGGGTAATTATGGATAGCAGCGGAGTTAGCGATATGCCATAAGGGGCGGTAAGCTAGGCTATTGCTAATGGCCGTTGCAGCTTCATTAAATTGATTGATTTGAAACTCAGTAAAATCTTTGTGTTTGGGGTTTTCCGAGGCTGCTAAATGGCTCAATATACTGACGATCCATAACTGGGGCATTTGGCTTAATTGTTCCGTTAGGGAATTAATATCTTGCATCTCAAATCCCAAGCGTTTCATACCTGTATCTAATTTGATGTGGATCTTGATGTTTTTATTCTGATGATTGCTGTATTCATCTATCGCATTAAGCATGCTGAAATTATATATCTGAGGTTCCAATGAATAGGAAACCATCTTGTCGAATTCTTCGACTTGGGGATTCATTACCATGATTGGTGTATATATGCCATTATTTCGCAATAATACTCCTTCGTCTGTATACGCTACCGTTAGGTATTCAATACCTTGTGATTGCAATAATTTCGCGATTTCGACTGCGCCGGCTCCATAGGCTTGTGCCTTAACCATTCCCATGATTTTGGTTTGATTCCCAAGCACTTTGCGGTAATGCCCCAGATTGTGTTGTAAAGCGTCTAAATTGATTTCCAACTTAGTGCAATGTGTTTTAGTTTCAAGTGCATTGACAATCTTTTCAAATTCGAATCGTCTGGCGCCTTTTAATAGAATGATGGAATCTTTTAAATTGTTTAGATCTCCAGATTCTATTAGGGAGTCAGTACTTGCGTAGCTATCTATCTGATTAAAATGGTGCTTATTCCTTTCTATTTGGCTTCCTACACCAATGATCTTTTCGATTCGTTGGTTTGCGATTAATTGTGCGATTTGTTGGTATAAAGAGGATTCTTCAATTCCTGTATCTATGAAATCACTGATTATCAATACTTTGCTTTTCTCCTCATATCTTTTGAATAAGGGTAAGGCTAACTTTAGTCCATCGATATCATTGTTGTAGGAGTCGTCAATTAATTGGTTATTTCGCAAACCTTCCTTAATCTCCAAGCGCATGGAGATCGATTTGATTCCTGGTATAGCTTGATTGATTTCTTCTTGCGTCATGCCCAACAAATGCGCTTGTATCAAACAGTGCGTTAAGTTTTCCAACGAAGCCTCATCATGTAATTGGCATTGCACCGAAAGAAAAGCTTCCGATTGATTTCGCTTCTGAAACTTGAGTTGGCTAATTTTACCCTGTATCTTCCAATAAACGAATATCGATTGGTTGGGGTCTGTGGTGCTCCAACTAATTAACTCACAATTCGGATTTATTTTTTTTATTTCTTCGGATACGATCGGAATCGTATTGCTACTTGCTCGGTAAATTAAGTGCTTGGTATGCCTAAAGAGTTGTAGTTTTTCACGAAGCTTTTCCTCATCAGACTCGAAGTTTTTGCCATGCGCTTCTCCCATATGCGTTAATATCCCAAATTCGGGCTTTACAATAGGTTCTAAGCGCTGCATCTCGTTCATCTGAGATATTCCAGCTTCGAATATTCCAAGGCTGTGATGGGCTTTTATGCCCCAAATGGAGAGGGGTACGCCAATTTGGGAATTAAAGCTTTTCGGGCTTCGGACAACTTTAAATTTGTTCTTGGTTAGGGTGTATAGCCATTCTTTGCAGGTGGTTTTTCCGTTGGAGCCTGTTATTCCTACCACGGGTAACCCAAAGGCAATGCGGTGTAGGTGTGCAATATGTTGCAGTGTTTTTATCGCATTAGAAACAATCCAAATAGAAGTATTAGGCCAGCTTTGGGCTTTTTCTGCTAAGGGGCCATTCCAAGCTGATTTTTCCACAATAAATTCTCGAACACCTTTTTGATACAGGGATTCTACGAATTGATGCCCGTCGTGATGCAAGCCTCGAACCGCAAAAAATGCTGTTTCAGCGGGTTCATAGATTTGCCGACTGTCTAAACTAATGTATGTCGATTTTAATTGAACGGGCTCGTTGGGATATATCATATGCTATGGCTGAACAAAAGACTAAAATACAAAAAGGCGAGGAAACAATTCCTCGCCTTTTAAAATAAATCTGTTGTACGAATTAAGCTTCTAATGCAGCTACTCCTGGTAAAATTTTACCTTCCATGTATTCCAATAAGGCTCCGCCTCCCGTAGAAACATAAGAGACGCGATCTCCATAACCCGCATTGTTGACAGCGGATGCTGAATCACCTCCTCCAATTAAGGAGAATGCCCCATTTTCCTCCGTTGCCTTAACAACTGCATCAGCGATCGCATTGGTACCAATCGCGAAGTTAGGGAATTCAAATACGCCCATAGGACCATTCCAAAGGATAGTTTTCGATTTAGAAACCACATCTTGGAATAATTTTACCGATTCAGGGCCAATGTCCAAGCCTTCCCAGCCGTCTGGAATTTCACCGCGATTAACCGTTTGGCGATTAGCATTGTTGTTGAAATCATCTGCACAAACATTATCTACAGGCATGATAAGATTCACACCTTTAGCTTTTGCTTTTTCGATTAATGCTTTGGCTAATTCTACTTTATCAGGTTCTGAGATTGATTTTCCAATCTTGCCTCCTTCTGCTAGCGAGAAAGTATAGGTCATTCCACCCCCAATAATCAAGTTGTCAACCTTATCCAACAAGCGCTCAATGATCAAGATTTTATCCGATATTTTTGAACCTCCCATGATCGCTGTAAATGGACGCTCAGAATATTCAAGAATTTTTTGTGCATTTTCAATTTCCGCTTGCATCACATAGCCTGCTACTTTATCAGTAAAGAATTTACCCATTACTGCCGTAGAGGCATGTGCACGGTGTGCAGTTCCAAAGGCATCATTTACCCATACATTGCCCAAACGAGCTAATTTCTGTGCAAATGCCTCATCTCCTTTCTCTTCTTCTTTGTAGAAACGCAAATTCTCTAACAAGAGAATTTCACCCGCTTGTAGATCAGCGGCTAATGCAACCGCATCCTCGCCGATGCAATCCGTTGCAAACTTTACCTTTACCCCAAAAACTAATGACAGGGGAGTAACTAAGTGTTTCAATGAATACTTCTCCGTTGGACCATCTTTCGGTCTTCCCAAGTGTGACATCAAAATCGCCGAACCACCATCCTTTAAAATCTTTTGGATTGTAGGAATCGTCGCTTTAATACGCGTATCATCTGTAATTTCAAATCGCTCATTAAGAGGTACGTTGAAGTCCACACGAACTAATGCTTTTTTACCAGCAAAGTTGAAATTTGAAACCGTTTGCATAAATTTTGTTTCGTTATATCTAGTGATAAACCTGAAAAATTTCAGGCTTACAAATATAACATCATTTCTGAAATTGTTGAAAAAATCTAATTTTCTGTTGAAAATCTTGAAATTTATACTCAAATAGTCCTATTTTCGTTTAAAATATTTATGTCCAAAACATGGAGAACCCTGAATCAACCAATTTTTCTCCAACTTATTATTGGGATTACTTTCAATATGTTTTGCGATACTTGGATAAGCATTATAAAAATTTGCTAAATCCGGCTGAATCCCAATTTATCTCTTCATTTTCTCAGCTGTCTTTTTCAGCCCAATGTTTGTTTTTACGGTTATGCGGTCGGCGTGTGGCTTGGTTCAATCGCAACCAGTTAAAATATCCGGAAATAACTGATTTATCCGGCGCCATTCAGGAATTGATCGAGGAGAAATTTATAGGCATTTATGACGAACAAGTTTTTACTCCAAGTCTTTTACACGTTTTCACGAAACAAACCTGCCTAGATCTCTTATCCGGCGATCAAACAAAATCATCTTTTAAGTCTTTGTCGAAAGCAGAATTAGTAGAATTGTTGACCGATCTTTCCATCCCTTCGAGTTTTGTTCCCAAGGCTTGGATTCGTCCTTTGCAAGCCGAATACTATGCTTTTGTGATGTTTTTGTTTTTTGGTAGCAAGCACCGAGATTTGACGGAATTTGTTGTCAGAGACCTCGGACACCGTCAATATGTAGAAATAAGTGAAGATGATTTTAGCCCCTATTTTACGACGCGAAAGGAGATCGAGGATAAATGGCAAATCAGCCTTTGGCGGGAATGGTTTTTTGAGCAAAAGGATTTACTCGATCCCGTGCATTTGCAAAAATCATTGGTTGAGTCGCTCGTTCCGCTCGCTGAAAACTTGTCGGAATTGGCCATTCCTGCCTATGAGCGGGTACTTTTTCAAGTTGGCCGACACCTCGAACGTCAAACTTTTCTGGAACATGCCTTGGAGGTATACGAGCTTTCAGCCTCTGCTCCATCCTTAGAGCGTCGTGTTCGTATTTTAGCCAAATTAAAGCGATTGGAGGAAGCGGTATATTGGGCGGAATTCGGAAAAGAATATGTGCAGAATCCGACGGAGTTACATTTTTTTCAGGATTTTTTGGCCCGACAAGCCTCTAAGCTTCAAATCAAACAAGTGACCGCTCGTTTAAAAAAGGCGGATAAAATTGAGATTGATGGATCTTATCAAGGACGCGTGGAACAGGGTGTCATTGATTACTACCAAAGCCAAGGCTATTATGCTGCATTTGCTGAAAATGGGGTTTGGAAGAATATGTTAGGTCTTTTGACTTGGGAGTTAATTTACGAGGATCGTAGCGCTGGTTTTCATCATCCCTTTCAGTATGCGCCGACCGTTGATTTTACCCAAGTCAATTCCGTGCGTTTTACCCAATTAATAGATACGCTTTTGGATCTCCCTTTGGCTTTGGAAAAAATGCGTTCAACGGCAGAACAACATCAGGGGCAAATCAACCCGCTGGTGGATTGGATGCATTTGAATTGGGAATTGATTGAGCGGGTCTTAGAAAAGGTAGAAACATCTGCGGTCCAACAGGTTTTACGGCTGATGTGGTCTCGTTTATCTACCCATGCCAAAGGTTTCCCGGACTTATTTATCACGAAAGATGATTCGTATGCATTTGTCGAAGTAAAGTCCCCCAATGACCATTTATCCGCTATTCAGCATTTTTGGCATGATGCCTTCGCCGATTTAGGGATAAGCTTTCAGTTGATCCGAGTCGTGTGGAAATAAAAATTTGTTAATTGCTTGACAAGGGTTCGAAAAAAATATACCTTTTCAATGAATCTAAAACGTTCTGTTTTTCGGTGGCTTTGCTAAGATTCCCAAAGCATCTTATTCACCCTTTAATTTTAATGATTATGAAAGTGCAAGTACACGCCATTCACTTCAGTGCTGATCGTAAATTGTTGGATAGCATTCAAGCTAAGTTGAATAAATTAGATACTTTTTATGATCGAATAACCAGCGGAGAGGTATTCCTTAAATTGGCCAAAGGCGAAGGCAAAATGCGAGAGAAGTTGTTGGAAATTAAAATTGCAGTTCCTGGGGCTGTTCTGTTTGTCAAGGAGACAGCTCGATCCTTCGAAGAAGCCTTAGATCTCGCCCTGAATGCTTTAGCTGAACAGATTAAACGCTTTAAATCAAAAACCCATCAAGTTAAATCGGATAAGCTCAATCTTTCCCTCGAATAAAAAAGAAAAGCGCCCCATTCGGGCGCTTTTTTTATTACAGAATCCCCAGTAAATCTTTGAATTGGAAACCATCTTGGAGGCGTTCTTTACCCAATTTATGATGCTCCGCCAGGGCCCAAAGCACAAATTCCTTTACGAAATATTTGTCTTCTTTAGCTGTGTCGGGTTGGTATTTTTTCAACAAAGCCTCTAAACTAGGGATGGCATCTAAGGCCAACTGATATTCCTTTGATGGACTTTCGTCGTACAAGACCAATCCACCATCCGAGAAAATAGCTTCCAATAATTCGCTGTAAGGGCTTTCCTCAATTTTCTTACTCAATTTCTCGATTTTCGGGAACATACCCGGTAGGAAGGTTTTAATAGCTGAGCCGATTAATTGCTCCGCAACGAATGCGGCTCCTTCTTGTTCTCCTTCATAGACCAACTCCACCTTGCCGGTAATCGCTGGTATAATACCCATAAAGTCAGCTAAACGAACCGTTGTGTGGGTTTCTTTATTCAATAATGCACGTCGCTCGGCGGTGCTCACCAAACTCTCTAGCATCGATATACTCATTCGGGCACTGACGCCACTCTTGATGTCAATGTATTCGCTTGATCTAGCCTCGAAAATAATTTGTTCTAATAAGTCATAAGCAAGATTGGGAATGTAAACACGTTCCGCTTGCGATTGATTGATTCGCGCCTCTTGAGATGATATCTTGCGTGCAATGGCGATGCTTTCCGGGTAATGCGTCAGGATTTGTGACCCAATACGGTCCTTGAGTGGTGTAACAATGCTTCCCCGATTCGTATAATCTTCGGGATTGGCCGTGAATATAAATTGGACATCGAGCGGTAAGCGTAGTTTGAAACCGCGAATCTGGATGTCACCCTCTTGTAAAATATTGAACAGGGCTACTTGAATCCGGGCTTGTAAATCCGGAATTTCATTGATGACAAAGATGCAACGATTGGCGCGTGGAATCATTCCGAAATGAATCACGCGGTCGTCTGCGTAGGATAACTTCAAATTAGCTGCCTTGATAGGATCCACATCGCCAATTAAATCGGCTACTGTTACATCAGGTGTCGCTAATTTTTCCGCAAAGCGGTCGGAGCGATGCAACCAGGCGATTGGCGTTTGATCTCCCTTTTCTGCAATTAAATTGATGGCGTATCGAGAAATGGGATTCAAGGGATCATCATTGATTTCTGAACCCGCCACGTAGGGGATATATTCATCCAATAAATTTACCATGAGACGTGCTAGCCGTGTTTTGGCCTGTCCACGAAGTCCTAATAAATTGATGTTGTGGCGGGATAATATCGCACGCTCTAACTCTGGAATAACCGAATTTTCAAATCCATGCACACCTTCGAAAACGCTTGTGCCCGCTTGCATGTGCTGGATTAAATTATCGCGTAATTCATCTTTGATGGATTTACTTTGGTAGCCTGAGGCTTTTAATTCACCTAAATTATTGATCATTTTATTTGAGTCTTTTCTTTCTGTTCGTTTCGTAATCTTGGAATATCATTTCCCCTAAACCGCGCAATCCCGTGTAAAAGGCCTTCCCTTGATTGGCCTCCGTGAATTTATCCACAAATTGCTGCAAATAAGGATCGCGCGCGATCATGAAGGTTGTGATCGGGATATGTAATTTTCGGGCTTGAGCTGCCTGTGTGTAACATTTTTCGGTTACGTAGGGATCTAGTCCATTGCTGTTCATGTAATAGGTGCCATCCTTTTCACGGACACAACTTGGTTTCCCGTCGGTAATCATGAAAATCTGCTTATTCGTATTCCGCTTTCTTCGTAAGATATCCATCGCCAATTGTAGGCCAGCTACGGTATTGGTATGGTAGGGTCCAACTTTCAGGTAGGGTATATCTTTGATTGAAATGCTCCAGGCATCATTTCCAAAGACCAATATATCGATGGTATCTTTGGGGTAACGCGTGGTGATTAATTCGGCCAAAGCCATAGCCACCTTTTTTGCGGGGGTAATTCGATCCTCGCCATACAGAATCATCGAGTGGCTGATGTCGATCATTAAGACCGTGCTCATTTGGGATTTGTATTGCGTGTCTTCCACGACCAAATCATCTTCGATGAGTTCGAATTCACCTATTCCATGATTGATTTGAGCATTTTTTAAACTTTCCGTCAGGGATATTTTTTCCAAGCTATCCCCGAAGTGATAGGAACGAAATTCTCCGGTCAATTCATCACCTTGGCCAGATGCCTTGGTTTTGTGGTTGCCGGCTCCACTTTTATTTAAATTTCCGAAGATATTTTCCAAGGCGGTTTGGCGGATCGCACGCTCTGTCTTCGGGGTGATGCCCATGCCCGATGAGCCATTCTCATCGATTTCCTCGCGGATATACCCTTTGGCTTTTAAATCTTCGATGAAATCGTCGATGGTATAATTTTCATCGGTCAATTCGTATTCCTTGTCCAATTCCCGCAACCAATCGATGGCCTCATCAAAATCCCCAGCGGTATGCGTGATAAGTTCTTTAAATATGCCAAAAAGCTTATCGAAAGGGGAGACGCTTTTTTCCTCGAATTCTTTGAAATAAAAACCTTTCCTACTTGTGTTGCTCATAGATTTAGTAACCCCATTCAGGTGATATTTGTTCAAGTTAAGTAGATTAATTCATAAAAAAAGGTGCTCTTGTGGGAGCACCTTCTACATATCAATTCGATTGGATTAAATACCAAATGCCGATTTTACCGCATCTACATAATCTAATTTTTCCCAAGTAAACAATTCTACTTCTTTCGTAACTGATTGTCCTCCAGGACCCTGGAATGTCTTGGTAACTACCTCGTTCTTACGACCCATGTGGCCATAAGCAGCGGTCTCTGAATAAATCGGGTTACGTAATTTCAAACGTTGTTCGATAAAGTAAGGACGCATGTCGAATATTGCCTCCACCTTGCGTGCGATCTCTCCGTCACTCAAGTTCACTTTTGACGTTCCGTACGTATCAATAAATAAACCACATGGTTTTGCTACTCCGATCGCGTAAGAAACCTGCACCAATACCTGGTCACAAAGACCTGCTGCTACTAAGTTTTTCGCAATGTGGCGCGTCGCATAAGCTGCTGAACGGTCTACCTTGGATGGATCCTTTCCCGAAAATGCTCCACCACCGTGAGCTCCTTTACCACCATAGGTATCTACGATGATTTTACGGCCTGTCAAACCCGTATCTCCATGCGGCCCCCCAATAACAAATTTACCCGTTGGGTTGATGTGGTAGGTAATCGCATCGTTGAACAATGCCTGTAATTCAGGCTTCAATTTAGCTTTCACACGTGGAATAACGATTTCAACGATGTCTTTCTTGATTTTCGCCAACATATCTGCTTCCGTCGCAAAATCATCATGTTGCGTAGATACCACAATCGTATCGATGCGCTGAGGCGTGTGGTCGTCGCTGTATTCAATCGTTACTTGAGATTTTGCATCTGGACGTAAATAGCCAATCAAATTAGGCTCGTTGTTGCGGATATAGGAAAGTTCTTGCAAGATCTTGTGTGCTAAATCCAATGCCAAAGGCATGTAGTTTTCTGTTTCTTTCGTCGCGAAACCAAACATCATTCCTTGGTCACCTGCGCCTTGTTCTTCCGGTTTTGCTCGGTCGACCCCTTGGTTAATGTCGGCCGACTGCTCATGAATCGCCGATAGGATACCGCATGAGTTTGCTTCAAACATGTACTCCGACTTCGTGTAACCGATTTTGCGAATTACTTCCCGCGTGATGGCTTGAACATCTAAATACGTTTTGGTATTAACCTCACCTGCTAAAACGACCTGTCCGGTGGTTACTAAAGTCTCACAAGCCACTTTGGAAGTTGGGTCAAAAGCCATAAAATGGTCAATTAACGCATCCGAAATTTGGTCAGCTACTTTATCGGGATGTCCTTCAGATACTGATTCAGACGTAAATAGATAAGCCATTCTTTATTTATTTTTATGTTAAAAATCGTGCAAATTTAAGATTATTATCTCGGGGCACAAACCATTATTTCGAAAAGCTTTTTCTTTTAAATGCAATTTTGAAAAAGGCTTTCATAAATGTCCAGGTTGGTACTGTACGCATTAAAGTAAAATCTTCCCATACACTCGTTTTCTCATCTAAAAAGCGAAGCATTTTTTGGGCGCTATTTTTCTGGAACAATAACTCAAAAACTTGGCTACCTTCGATTTCTTGGTCGACGAGTACTTGGATTAATATCCGATCCAATAGAATTTTGAATTTGTTTGGAGGGATAAGCCATACATCGTATCGGCCTTTTTCAAGGTTTTGAACTAATTTTTTTAATAAATGCTGTGTTCTGAAAAACGAATAGCCCGTACTCGCTTTTACAAATCCGCCCGCTGTGCCGATTTTGATATGTTTCTGATGTAGATTTTGAGGAATATCCAAGTAGTTCATCGGGATGATTCCTTTCTCAGTGGCAACAACTCGGTAATCATCTTCCCCTAATCCGTAATAAGCCAATAAATAGGCCTTGATTTTCTCTAGGTATTCTTCCTCCTTTAGGAGTTCCCCTGAGAAAAATGTATGTTCAAAAAGCGCCACCTTACTGCTCGTGGGAAGAACGTACATGAACTCACAGGCCTTCGTAAAGGCGATTCGAAAATCGAAGAGTATAGCTTTGGTAGGGTCAAATAATGGGAAGTTTGTTTCGATACTCAGGCCAACAAAATGCTGTTTCAAATCCTTGGGATTTGTCAAGTCGCAAGGGTAGGGGCTAATACTGTCAAAGATTTTTTGCGTTGCCTCAAAAATCCCCAAGTCGGTTTTTACCTGGGTATATTTCCCCTCATATTGAAATGATTCGATTTTAGCTTGTAAGAATTCGAATTTGGGGTGTTTTTGGATTTGTTCACGAACCGTTTTTGACCAATGTTGACTATCAATTTTCCGATACACAAAGGGTGAAATGCTTAAATCCATACATTTATTTTGAAAGGTATGAACCTGCAAGTCCTTCCATTGGTGTTCAGCGAAAGAATCAAAGCTATGGTTTTGGTCTGACCAATAAGACCATGATTTGGGGTGATCGACACCTAGATCGATTACCAAAACAGACTCGAAAGAGAGATTACTCTCAGCTAAATAGGATGCGAGCGAAAGCCCCGCCATACCACCACCTGCGATGATGTAGGTATATTGCTTGGGACTTGAGTTCGCGTTTTCCATCATCTAGATGTGTCTTTCTGCATGGTAGCTCGAACGAACCAATGCGCCTGATTCCACGTAGGCTAAGCCTCTTTTCAATCCCTCTTCTTTGTACATGGCAAATTTATCTGGATGTATCCATTCGATTACCTCATGGTGCATTTTGGTCGGCTGTAAGTATTGTCCTAATGTCAATACGTCCAATCCATTCGCCACTAAATCATCCATGGCTTGGAAAACCTCATCCTGAGTTTCGCCTAAGCCTAACATAATGCCTGATTTGTTCCGTTTGCCAAATTCCTTGGTACGTTTGATTTGTTCCAAGCTACGCTCGTATTTCGCCTGTGGACGCACATAGCGGTATAATCGGGCTACCGTTTCCATATTATGTGAAACGACCTCCTGTCCTCCTTCGATCATGCGAATCAAGGCATCCCAATTCGCTTTGACATCGGGGATTAAGGTTTCTATTGTCGTGGCAGGTGTAGTTTCTTTGACTGCACGGACCGTTTGGTACCAAATTTCAGCCCCTTTATCCTTCAGTTCATCACGGTTTACCGAGGTAATAACCGCATGTTTTACTTGCATCAGTTGGATAGCTTCAGCCACCCGACGAGGTTCATCTTCGTCATATTCTTGTGGCCGACCGGTTGCTACGGCACAAAATGTACATGAACGGGTACATACATTACCTAAAATCATGAAAGTCGCTGTTCCCTCGCCCCAGCATTCCCCCATATTAGGGCAATTACCGGATTGGCAGATGGTGTGTAATTTATATTCGTCAACGAGTTTCCGAACCTTACTGTAATTTTCACCGATCGGTAATTTGACACGTAGCCAATCAGGTTTACGATTTGTTGGGGCGGGATTTACTTGTGGTAATTCAATCATTTTATAGGCGCTTTTAATGACTTTTTCCGAAGAAGACAGTCAGGTATCCGGTGGTGTAAACACTCCGACCGGGCGTTTGGTTTAACATTTCAATGGGTTGAGTAAAATAATCCAAACAAAATCCAAGTTCAACACTCATGTGATTTTGTCTAAATGATTCTAATTCAAGGTTTAAAGCCGATTTAAGGTGCCAACCCGGGACAATTTTAGATTCCGGAAAGCCGTTTATAATACCGGCACTTCCGATAATGTAAGCTTTTGGGTAACTATTGTCTAGCGTTTTGGCATAAGGTACCGCCGTTGTTAACGTTTGATTGGTCGCTGTATTCGTATAGGAAATATCAACGTAATAAGGCTTTTGCATACCAATACTGGGTCCTGTCGCAACAATACCTCGTAAAGCGGGACCTCCCTCGGCGGTTTTTCGGAAAAGTGTCATCGAACGTCCATACATCGGTCGGAGGACAACTAATTGATTCAGCTTTCCCTCCAAATAGGTACGTCCATTGAACGAATAAGGGGAAGTGAATTCTCGGTAATCTTTGATTAAATCAGCATCTAATTGAATAAATGATTGGCTACTTTGTTCATTTAGCCATAATTTTCGGTAGCTGAATCCTCCAATGATCCCTGAATTGGTACTTGTGCTTATTCCGATTGCCCAAGTACTTTTTAATGCTTCTGTAGGCAAATTCGTCGTACTCGTTTTTGGGCTTTTTTTACTCGGTATTTGCAAAGTGCTCTCCGCCGAAGTCGCTTTCCGCTGTGCATAGCTGCTTAGGGATATCAATAGGCAGGAAAGAAGGATGCAATACCGCATATTTAATTATAAATGAGGGTTTATTTCATCAAAAGCAATGTCCCAATGTGTTGCAGAATAAGTACAAGCGCCCTGATTAATGACCAATACTTGTGGCGACTGATGTTCTACATCAAATTTTTCAGCGATCGCTGCCGAGATGGGGCGATAAGCAATCAAGTCTAAATAATAAGCAGGTGTTTCCTCGGCGTTCCAGGCACGCTCTAGCCGGCTCAAGGCCGTCGATGAGATGGAACAACGGGTACTATGTTTAAAAATAACTACGGGCTTCGAGGCAGACTGGCCTACGATTTCATCGAGTTGTGTTTCGCTAGTTAGGGGAATCCATTGCATTTGTTGAGGCAGTGTGATGCTTATTTAGTAATTTTATTGATTCAACATCAAATTTAGTAAAAACTTGAGAGTTTGGTTGTATTCTTTTGCCTTGTTTTTATATCGCCAACTCGTTCGCGTGGTTTCGCTATTTCAGTTGAAGGCGAATTTGTGGAACGAAGGGCAAATTCATGTTTGGGATGGATTGGAAAGGGCATTGGCTACGAATGATCGGCCGGTGGCTTGGTTTCATACGGCGTCCTTAGGTGAATTTGAACAGGGTAAGCCTGTGATCGAGGCATTTCGGGAGCAATACCCCAATCATTTTACATTGGTTACTTTTTTCTCTCCCTCAGGATATGAGATTCGTAAAAATGCAAAGGATATAGATTTCGTGAGTTATTTGCCCTTGGATGGATTTAAATCCAGTGCTCGTTTTTTAGATTTAGTAAAACCTAAAGTGGCGATTTTTGTCAAGTATGAATTCTGGTATTTTTACTTGAATGGGCTTCATAATCGTAACATTCCAATCCTGTTGATTTCTGCCATTTTTCGCCCAAATCAGGCTTTTTTCGCTTGGTATGGCGGGTTTTTTCGGGATATTCTCACGTGCTTTACCCAAATTTTTGTTCAAGAAGAGGCATCCAAAAATTTATTGGAGTCCATCGAAATAAGGCATGTTCAAATCGGTGGAGATACGCGTTTTGATCGAGTGGTTCAGCATTTACGCCAACCGAAACCCTGGGATGTTTTGAATCAATTTATCAATCAACAAGAATTTATGGTGATTGGGTCTGCTTGGCAGGCCGATATGGATGTATTGATTCCCTTGATCAATTCGAAGGCTTTTCCGTTTAAATGGGTGATTGTGCCGCATGAAATACATCCCGATGAGTTGAGTCGGTGGGCTTCACAGATTGTACTACCCGTTCAATTCTCGACCAAAGAAACCGTTGAGGATGCTCAAGTGTTGATAGTGGATCAAATCGGATACCTTTCTCAGATTTATCGAGGGGCTACTTTTGCCTACATTGGAGGTGCTTTTGGGGCAGGATTACACAATACCTTGGAGGCGAGTGTGTATGGGCCAACCGTTTTTTTTGGAAACAAAAACTATAGCAAGTTTAAGGAAGCCCGGGATTTAGTAGAGTTTGGTCTGGCCTATCCAATTTCGGATACGGATTCTTTGGCAAAAAAGATGCGAGAAATTTATGATTCCGATGAGGAGTTTGTCAATAAACAGGTTCAAGCACGTACCTTTGTTGCACTACAAGCTGGAGCAACGGAGCGAATTATGAGTTACCTAAAAGAACATCATCATGGAATTAAGTAAAGGACTCATTATGCGTTCAACGGGTTCCTGGTATGAAATTCGTTCAGAATCAGGCAAGGTGTATGCTGGCCGACTGAAGGGAAAGTTCAAATTGAAAGGTCCTAAAACGTCCAATCCTATCGCCGTAGGCGACCATGTCATGTATGCCATGGAGGATGAGGCAAATCAGACTGTTGTTATCGAAGATATTTTACCTCGGACGAATTACCTGATTCGGAAGTCGGTCCATAAAACAGCGCAAGGCCAATTAATGGCTGCGAACGTTGATCAAGCCATATTTGTCATGACCTTGAAATCCCCTAAAACCTCCCTGGGTTTTTTGGATCGTTTTTTGGTTACCGCCGAGGCCTTTCGGATTCCTGTTCAAATCGTGTTTAATAAAATGGATTTGTTAAGCGAGGAAGAGCAAGATAAGGTATTCGAATATGCCGCCTTATACCAGGAGTTAGGATATGGAATTTTGTTCACCTCAATTCCGAAAAATGAGGGAGTGGAGGAGTTTCGTGCTATTTTCCAACAAAAAGTTTCGCTATTGACGGGTCATTCTGGGGTAGGAAAATCGAGTTTGATGAATTTGGTCGCGCCGGGTTTACAGATTAAGACGAAGGAAATATCTGATTTTGCCCAAAAAGGCGTTCATACCACGACCTATGCAACCATGTGGGAGATGAATCCGGGCACTTATTTGATTGATAGCCCGGGTATTAATGAGATGGGCGTTTATGAAGTGGAGAAAGCGGAGTTGGCGCACTATTTTCCCGAGATGCGTGCGCTTTTAGGAGAATGTAAATTCAATAATTGTTTACATCTTTCAGAGCCATCTTGTGCTGTCCGAAAGGCGGTTGATGAAGGAGAGATCGCAACGAGTCGGTATTTAAGTTATTTAAGTATATTCGATAATGAAGACAACCGACGCTAATTTATGGGGAATCGACTTGGGCGGAACCAAGATTGAATGTGCAGTTTTAGATGCCCAAGACCCTTTGAAAGTGCTCATTCGTGAACGAATAGATACTGAAGCTCAAAAGGGCTATGACCATATTTTAAGTCAGGTTAAAATTTTAGTGGATCGCGTTTCGGATAACTTGGGAATTCGTCCCAGTCGAATTGGTTTTGCGACGCCTGGAGTTTTGAATCCGCGCACACAAACCATGAAAAATTGCAATACGGTCTCCATGAATGGCAAACCAATGGCCGTTGATTTAGCTCAAATTCTTGGATGTGAAGTGAAATTAGCCAACGATGCGAATTGTTTTGCATTGGCCGAAACTTTGTTGGGCGCCGTTCAAGACATTAATCCCAAGGCCGAAATGGTTTTTGGAATCATCATGGGAACAGGTGTTGGCGGAGGTTTAGTTGCCCATGGAAAAGTTGTTCAAGGTTTACATGGGATCGGCGGCGAGTGGGGACATAATATATTGGAGGAGGATGGTTTGGATTGCTATTGTGGTAAGTCGGGCTGCGTAGAACATGTTCTCTCAGGCCCCGCTTTGGAGCATTTTTACCATTCAAAAAGTGGTCAATCCAAGAGGATGCCAGAGATTATGCGCTTATACAAGGAGAAATCGGATGAGGTGGCGATTGCTACCGTAGAAAGGATGTTGGAAAATTTCGGTCGCGCGGTTTCTACGTTAATCAACGTGATTGATCCCGACGTGATTGTGATTGGAGGAGGCTTAGGGAATATCGATTTGCTTTATTCTGAGGGATATAACCGTATTCGTAAATACATCTTTAATTCGGGTGAGGTGTTCACGCCGATTGTTAAACCCAAATTAGGGGATAGTGCAGGTGTTTTCGGGGCAGCAATGTTATTTGCTTAAACTTTTAAGAACCATTTTTTGCGGTAGAAGACGTAGCAAAAGCTCCAGCATATTAGCACAAAGCTGATGGCGAATGCGAGTGAACCGTTGAATTTACCAAATACAGGTTCGAAAATGTGCCAATAAATCCAATCATTCAGGCCAATTTGACCGTTTCCCTCCGTGATGGAAATATTGCCCATTTGAATGGCAAGAACCTCTGAAATGGCATATGCCAATATGGAATTGGTTCCAAAAACCAAAAAGAATTTATTGGCAAAGCTATTTTCTTTGGTTTCTATCCACCAACTCAACAAACCGATTAAAATAAAGTCAATTCCGGCACATAAGAGGACAAAAGAGCTAGTCCATAATTTCTTGTTGATGGGAAAAGCCTTGTCCCAAAGTAATGCTAGCGTAATTAATAGTATGCCGTAGATCAACAAATTAGTTAAGGGCGATTTATTAATCGCACGTTGTTTTTCTAAAAACATGCTGGCCTGATAACCCAATAAACAGGTCGAGATGGCTGGCAGTGTGCTGAGAAGTCCCTCTGGGTCAAATGGGATCCCATTTCCATGATATAGATGATTAGGACCCAATAAAAATAGATCCAATTTCAAGACGGCATTCGAACTTAATTCATAGGGTATTCCGGAGTCGCCAAAAATGTACATAATTGCCCAATAGGCTAGTAAAATCAGGATATTGATGCGTGTTAACCAATTGGCAGGGACGCTTAAGGTAATAAACGAAACGGCACAGTAGGATAGGGCAATTCTCGGTAGGACATTTAGGATTCGAAGCTTTTCGAGGCTGAATTCTGTGAAAGGGAAATAAAATATCAAATAATTGATCAGAAAGAGCAGAATAGTTCTTCGGATAATTTTCGTTCTGACACGAGGTGTCAGATTGTAATTAAAGGATTTGAATGAGAATCGCATGGCAACCCCCACCATGAATAAAAAAGTAGGAAAGACTAAATCAGTGGGTGTAAATCCATGCCAATTGGCATGTTGAAGTAAGCTGTATGTGAAATCTCCATTGCCGGAAGTATTAACTAAAATCATACAAGCCAACGTAATTCCTCGCAGGATGTCTAATGAAAGAAATCTCGTTTTCATTTTGATAGGTTTAGCATCACGGGCAAAGTTTCGATTCCCGTTTCTGATGTAAATCTAAAATAATATTTCCCAGAAACGAAAGGAGGGAGTGAAATTTCTGATTGTTCAGGCAGATTGCTAAGTGTTTGTACAACAGCACCTTGCGGGGAAATTATTTCCAAGTTGACAGGTGTTTTTTTCTGATGTTCAATGCGCAAGCTTTGGCCAATGGTAATTGGATTTGGGTAAATACGTGTCGAATGATTGACCTGGGGTTCGATGGCTAAAATTGGGTTAATAATCTTGCTCGCTCGATCGAAATGAGGAATTCCATAGCCTAAATTGGTATTGGGATTCATCGCGAGGGTACCAGACATTCGTAAAGCGCGCATAATTTCCCAGGCACTTTTTGTCGGATGCGCTTGCACGAGTCCAGCTGCGATCCCCGCAATTAATGGCGCTGAAAAAGAAGTTCCACTAACGGCACTAATTGTCCCATCTGATCTTCCGGTAATTGTCCCGAGTCCCATCGCTGCGATATCGGGTTTAATCCGGTTGTCAAAACTTGGTCCCAAGGAACTAAAGGATGCCCGAATACCTGTTCGGTCAACTGCTGCGACGCTGATAATAGAATCAGCATCGGCGGGTGATGAAATGTATTTCCATGAAGAGGATCCTTCATTTCCGGCAGAAACAGTACAGATAATCCCCCTTTGACTGGCCCAAACTGCCGCTTGGGTACTGATGGCTGTTTTTCCATCCATGTCTTTATATGCATGGTTGTATTTAGGATTATCAAAAGTAGTGTAACCCAACGAAGAGCTAATGATATCCGTTCCCAGGCTATCTGCCCATTCAGCCCCACGCAGCCAATTCACTTCTTCAATCAATAATTCATGCTGACTTTCTTCCGTTTGTGCTAAAGCAAAATTTGCCAAGTAGGCCGTTCCAAAAAGCTTACCTGGGGCTTGTCCAGCCATTGTACTTAATACCTCGGTGCCATGGGAGCCTCCCTTAAACACATTTTTTATGGTTGGGTCCGTAATCAGTGTGGCATTGATGCGTTTTTCTTGAAAAATAGGACTTAAAACCGGACTCGTATTGGCATCTAAATAACCATCATCGAGTAGCGTAATGAGGACATTTTCTCCTTTGAAGCCATTTTGATGCATAATATCTGCCCCAATCTGAGTTAACTGCGCAAATGAAGCACCATAATCGGATATGGATTCCTCGGCCAGGCTTCGATTCAATGAATTTCCTTGAATGCCACTCGTAGAATCGAGTGCCATGTTTTTGTAATAACCCTTAACCGCTGGTAGGCTTAAAACCTTTTTTAGCTTGATGGGATCCGTCTTTATGACAGCTCCATTGACCCATTTAAGGGGATAAAGAATCTGTACCCCTTGGTTAGAGATTTGCGATAAATACGACGAATTAACGGGTAAATCTTGCTCTGTGACTTTAATTTGCATTTTTTGCCGACGAGTAATTGCTCTTTGGCTTAGGAATGCTTGGGGATTGTTGACCGAAAAGTTCGTGGATGCTTTGTCTTTAAATAAAATCAGGTATCGGTATTGGGGGGTAGTGGTTCCTTGAGCAAATGCGCCTTGAAGGATACTAAATAAAAGAATAATCGATACGAATTTAATGACTTGAACACAGTTTGGTTGGGCCAAATTAGCTATTTTTACATTTAATTCGAACAAAAAACCGGATTTATTCGTTTTGTTTATTGATTTTTTCAAGTTTTCACATGCGAAATAACCTAAATAAAGGATTTTGTCTTTTATTGGCTGCCTGGCTCTTGGTTGCCAACGTAGGTTTTGCATGGAGTCAATCAACTTGCCTTTTTACCGGTATTCAGAAAACGTCTTGGCAATACAAGGCAAATTGCTGTGGGAAAAAAACATCACAAAATCCGGATCATAAAACCACTTTTTCCCGAGCTTCTTGTTGTCATTACAAACATTTTCAGGTAAAACTTCAAGCCTCTTTTGTCCTTGAAAAGCAAGCTCTTATTTCGGACTTGTGGGTAAAAAACACAACGGTTTCTTTTCGTCATCTTATTCATTCATTTAAGGTTGATAATCCTTTAGGTTCACTAGATCAAAAAATACTTTTACCCAGCGTTCGAAGGGCCTTTTTACAGATTTATCGGATTTAGGATTGAAAAGCATTTGACTTTTCATTCATCTAAATGTTCGAAATCATGTTTACTAAATATATTTGTTTGCTTTGTTTATTGAGCTTTCCCGCATTGTCGCAGGAAATTACCGGTCGGGTCATGAGCCTGGATTCCCAAGGGAAAATGGAGGATTTACCGGGCGCTACGGTTTATTACCAACCCGAAAAAAAAGGAACAGTAGTTGGGACGAATGGCTTATTCTCCCTGAAAGTTCAGCAATTCCCCGGTTGGCTTTTCGTTCGTTCCGTCGGATTTGATTCTGATTCCATATGGGTTACTAAGCCGCAGTTTGTGCACGTACATTTGAAGGCAAATACCTCTGAATTGAATGAGGTAAAGGTTTTGGCGAGTCCAGGCGGCCACGATGTGCAATCGATTCAAAGTAGGGAGATCCTCACGATGAAAACCTTGGCTAAGGCCGCTTGCTGTAATCTTTCAGAGAGTTTTGAGACGAATGCGAGTGTATCGGTCAACTTTAGCGATGCCGTGACTGGGGCAAAACAAATATCGCTTTTGGGTCTCTCGGGTACTTATGTACAAACTCAAGTCGAGAATGTTCCTTCCATTCGAGGTCTAAAATCAACTTACGGTCTCAATTACATTCCTGGTACCTGGATTCGATCCATCGATTTAGCCAAAGGGCAGAGCTCCGTCGCCAATGGATATGAGTCGATGACCGGAGCCATCAACATGGAGCTGGCCAAACCCGATACATCGGAGGTTTATTTCTTAAATGCCTATGGGAATTCGCAAGGGCGATTTGAGCTTAATCAACATGCGGCACATAAATTCAATGCCAAGCTTTCCACGGCATTATTGACACATTATTCCCAACAAGCCTATCGCCTCGATGGAAATAAGGATGGTTTCATGGATTTACCTTTGTTTCAATTGGTAAATGTCATGAACCGTTGGAAATACGCCTCGGAACATTGGATGATGCAGGCAGGGGTTAGCTATCTGCAAGAAGATCGTTTGGCTGGTCAATTGGGTTTTTCGGAGAAGAGTTCGAATCGTTATTTGACCTATGGATTTGGCAGTAATACGGGACGGTTTGAAGCATTTGCCAAGATAGCAAGGTTATTTCCGACAAAGCCTTGGAAAGGGGTGGGCTTGATTTTATCGACAAGCCAACATCAAAACGATGCCTATTTTTCATTCAAGAACTACATGGGTCGTGAGCAGAGTATGTTTGGTAATTTGATTTATCAGTCGATGATTGATAATACGAATCATACTTGGAAGGCAGGAACTAGTTTTTTGTATGATTCCTACCAGGAGCGATACATTGATTCGAGCTATGCTCGGACGGAAATAGTTCCTGGTTTCTTTGGTGAATATACCTGGACAGTACCCAATAAGTTGACGGTTGTCATTGGAAATCGAATCGATTTTCATAATCAATTAGGCACCAAATGGGTACCTCGATTTCATGCCAAATGGGATGTTGCAACTAATTGGATGGCTCGCGCCTCTTTGGGAAAAGGTTGGCGTCGGGTGAATCCCTTGGCGGAGAATATGGGATTTTTGGCGAATAGTCGATATATCCAATTGGTCGGAAATCTTAATCCTTTAGAGGAAGCTTGGAATTATGGAATGAGTCTGACACATGATTTTACGCTGGGGACTCGAAAAGGGAATATCGTTTTTGATTATTTCCAAACGGATTTTACGCATCAATGGATGGTGGACATGGAGATCGCGCATTCGATTCGCATGTATAGCAGCCCGGGTGTCTCTTTTTCCAAGAGTGCGCAAGTAGAGGTGAATTATAGTCCTTTACCGCGTTTGGAGTGGAAAGTGGCTTACCGTTACCAGGATGTAGCGGCTGATTACCTCGGTAGTAATGGTGGTTTACGCCGCCTTTCCAAACCCTTTTTGAATAAGGATCGGGTATTGGTTAATTTAGCTTATGCCACCAAGTACGATATTTGGAAGTTTGATTTGACTTGGCAGTGGAGTGGACCTCGACGGATTCCCAATGCTTATGTCCACTCAGGTGACGCGCCTGTGGCGACAGCGCCTGCTTTCTCGATGGTCTATGGACAGGTTACACGCCAATTTAAAAAATGGGAAATGTATTTAGGCGTGGAAAATCTTTTTAATTTTACACAACCCAATCCTATTATGAATGCTTCGGATCCGTTTGTGAAGGAGTTTGATGCAACCATGGTTTGGGGCCCAGTGGCCGGGCGAATGGTTTACACGGGTTTAAGATATAAAATCAACTAAATAATAAGTCTATGAAAAAGTACCTATTAATGACCGGAATGGTTTTGGCAATGTTTGGAACATTTGCACAGACTCCTACAACGAAGAAGGCGAAACAAGAAGAGAAAAAAGAAGTTTATCAATGTCCTATGAAATGCGAAGGAACAAAGACCTATTCGAAAAAGGGTAAGTGTCCTGCTTGTACCATGGATTTAAAAGTTGTTAAGAAATAGTTTAACTTCCCTAGGCTGAAGCCTAGGGTTAAAAATAATCGGATGAAACATATATTATTATTTCTACTCCTGCCTTTCGGGTTATTGGCAGGACCTACGCAGACCGTTAAGATCAAGACCTCTGCGATTTGTGAAATGTGTAAAGAACGCATCGAGAAGAATCTCGCTTTAACGAAAGGAATCGAAAAGTCGGATTTGAATCTCGAGGATCAATCCAATATCACGGTTGTTTATAATCCAGAAAAGATAGATGTGGCGAAGATTAAGCAAGTTATAGCGGAAACGGGCTATGACGCCGATGAGGTCAAAGCCATTAAGAAAAGCTACGATAAGCTCCCCAATTGCTGTAAAAAGTAATTGAAAAAGGCCATCCAACAATTAAGGATGGCCTTTTTTTATTTCTTCATGCTCAGAGCTATTCGTTTGCGTGCCTCATCTACCTCGGTGACGGTGACCATGACTTTCTGGGCGACCTTGACGATTTCATTGGGGTCTTTGACGAATTTATCGGCCAATTGGCTCACGTGGACCAAACCATCCTGATGCACGCCGATATCCACGAAGGCACCGAAATTCGTGATATTGGTAACGATACCCGGTAATTTCATCCCGACGCGTAGGTCCTTTATTTCATTGACGCCCTCCGTAAATTCAAATGCCTCGAATTGTTCACGCGGGTCACGACCCGGTTTAGCTAATTCGGATAGGATATCGGTTAACGTTGGCATTCCCACGTCTTTCGAAACATATTTTTGTAAGGGTATTTGCTTGCGCAAGGATTCATTGGCGAGTAAATCTCCCACTTTACAATTCAGGTCTTTGGCCATTTGTTCTACGATTTCATAGCGCTCTGGATGAACGGCACTTGCATCCAAGGGGTTTTTTGCGTTTCGAATGCGCAAAAATGCGGCAGCTTGTTCATAGGCCTTTTCGCCCAAACGCGCGACTTTTTTCAAGTCGGAGCGTTTAATGAAAGGCCCATTCTTCGTCCGGTAATCAATAATATTCTGAGCCAATTGTGGACCTAGGCCGGATACATAGGCGAGAATTTGTTTCGAGGCTGTGTTGAGCTCCACCCCAACCGAGTTTACGCAAGAAATAACCGTATCATCCAAGGATGCCTGTAATTTCTTTTGATCGACATCATGTTGGTATTGTCCAACCCCAATCGATTTCGGGTCAATTTTAACTAATTCGGCTAAGGGATCCATGAGTCGGCGCCCTATCGACACCGCTCCACGTACCGTAATATCTTTATCCGGGAATTCTTCACGAGCAGCTTCGGAGGCTGAATATATCGATGCTCCACTCTCGTTGACCATGATGATGGTGATTCCTTCGAGTTTGAGGTTTCGGACGAAGGCTTCTGTTTCCCGGCCGGCCGTTCCGTTTCCGATGGCAATTGCTTGTACTTGGTATTTTTTCACCCAGGCAGTAATCGTATGGGCGGCCTCTTGGGCTTGTCCCGGTCCTGTATGGGGATAAACCGCCGTATTGTCGAGCAATGTGCCTTGTTGGTCCAAACAAACTAATTTACATCCTGTTCGAAAACCCGGGTCTAGTGCTAATACGCGCTTTTGTCCGAGGGGTGCCGCCAAGAGTAATTGACGCACATTCTCCGCAAAGACGCGAATCGCTTCCTCATCCGCCCGTTTTTTCGCCTCGGCGCGCATTTCATTTTCCATGGCAGGCATCAAGAGGCGCTTGTAGCCATCTTGGATGGCTAGCTCGACTTGTCTTGCGCAGGCATTAGTTCCCTTGATGAAGCGTCGGTCGAGTTTATCGAGTACGTCTTGATCGGGTCCAGCAAGGTTTAGGTTTAAGATTCCTTCGTTTTCACCTCTAAATAGTGCGAGGATACGATGGGAGGGTGCTTGGGCTAATGACTCCGACCAATCAAAATAGTCTTTGTATTTGATTCCGGCTTCTTGTTTGCCTTTGGCAACGGTGGATTTGACGACGGTTTTTCGGGCAAAGAGCTGTCGGGTCTCTTCACGCGCTTCCGCTGTCTCCATCATTTCTTCGGCAAGGATATCACGTGCGCCGGCTAGGGCTTCTTCGGGATCTTCGAGGAATTCTGCGGCGAGCACTTCGGGATCCAACATGCGTTGTTCGAAAAGTTTATCAGCTAAAGCCTGTAATCCTTTTTCTCTAGCAGCCATGGCGCGGGTTTTGCGCTTGGGTTTGTAGGGCAAGTAGATGTCCTCCAGTTTGGTGAGCGTTTCGGCACTACGAACGGCTTTTTCGAGTTCGGGAGTGAGTTTTTCTAATTCTTTGAGGGACTTCAAGATGGCCTCTCTTCGTTTCTCCAGTTCCACATATTGATCGCGTAGATCGCGTATCTGGCCCACTTGAACTTCGTCGAGACTGCCAGTCGCTTCCTTGCGATAACGTGAGATAAAAGGGATCGTTCCGCCTTCATCGAGTAATTCGATGGTTTTTCGAACTTGATTTTCTTGGATGCCGAGGGCGGAAGCTATTTTTGAATACATGGGTTAGAGGTAAGAATTAAGAACTAAGAATTAAAAGGTAAGGGGGTCGAAGTCCATGTGGAAAGATTTTAGTTTGTCTTATTGCCCGGGACTTTTTTCGCCTTCTCACTAGTGACAAGCGACTAGTGACTGGTGACTAGTGACTAGCGACTTTATTCCGCATTCGGAAACTCATTGTGAAAATACCCCGCAAACTTCCAGATTTCTTGGATTTCAGCGCCGAGGATCGGGTAGGGGTCGTAGGTCTTGTTGGTCGAGTTGAGGATTAAGACCTTACGTTCTGCCAAGTGGTTAATGACCTGCTTAAGGACTACGCCGTCTTCGCGTGTCACGACGATGCAAATGGTGCCGTCTTTGATGGATGTCCAATCTTCTACGTATTCTGCGAAGACCAGGGAGCCAGGTTGCAAGGGTAACATTGAGTCGCCTTTGATGGGGAATACGCGGTATTTTTTATCGCTAGGTAAGAAGGGTACCTGGAATGTAGGTAATTCTTGAATAAACTCGATGTCATCGTAGGAGGCGGTGTATCCTGCCAAAGCCTTGACAGGTACCATCTCAATGTTCTCCTCGTTGTTCGAATCAACCGTCGTAGCTAAAATACGTAGCTTGGGTTTATTGCCCATGCCGGGTAATCTTTTGGATAAATCTTCTTTGAGCAATTCGTCGACCTCAACCTTGAAAAAGTCCGCGATTTGGATCAAATCCGCATATTTAGGTTCGGCTCGTCCAGACTCGTAGGAGCCTAAGGTGGGTTTCTTGATGTTGATTAATTCAGCCAGTTTTTCTTGGGATGTTTTCTCGGGCATCTTGCTGCGTAAAAAACGTAAATTCTGACTAAAAAAAGTGCTCATGCGATTTGCTTATTTAATTAAAATGAATAAAATTCGTATCCAAAATATTATCGTATACTCATCGAAGTTACGAAAGGTATTCGAAATTCACAAATAGCTACCAAATTTATGCAAGATCGCGCCATTGTGCACATGGACTTAGACTCGTTCTTTGTCTCGGTTGAGCGACTCCGGGATTCTCGTCTCGTGGGTAAGCCGGTCATTGTGGGTGGCTTGTCGGACCGTGGGGTAGTAGCAGCTTGCAGTTATGAGACGCGAGCCTTTGGGGTTCGGTCGGCGATGCCGATGCGCATGGCGCTGAAGTTGTGTCCGGATGCGATTGTGTTGCGCGGGGATTTTGAGGCTTATGCGCAGCATTCGGATTGGGTGACGCGGATGATTATGGATCGTGCCCCGGTAGTAGAGAAGGCGTCGATTGATGAGTTTTATTTGGATATGACG
Organism: Aquirufa sp. 5-AUSEE-100C1; assembly: GCF_054558655.1. Classification (NCBI taxonomy): domain Bacteria; kingdom Pseudomonadati; phylum Bacteroidota; class Cytophagia; order Cytophagales; family Flectobacillaceae; genus Aquirufa; species Aquirufa sp. 5-AUSEE-100C1. The sequence continues at coordinate 51,826 of NZ_JBPXKO010000001.1, forward strand.
GGGATGGAGCGCTTTTTTGGTTCGTACCAGTTTGCGACCGATCTGCGGAAACGGATTCAGACGGAAACGGGTTTGCAGATTTCCTTTGGCCTATCCGTCAATAAAACGGTTTCTAAAGTAGCGACGAATCACGTCAAACCCGCCGGACAGTTTCAGGTCATGCCGGGCGAAGAGCGTGCCTTTTTGGCCCCGATGCCCGTTGGGAAGATTCCCATGATCGGAGCCGTCACCGCCCAAACTCTGCGCAACATGGGCATCGTGCATGTGGGTACCCTGAGTCAAATGCCACTGAAGGTTTTAGAGCGCACCTTTGGGAAGTCTGGGGTCATGTTGTGGGAGCGTGCGAACGGCATCGATTCGCGACCTGTGGTTCCTTATTCCGAGCAAAAATCACTTTCCAAGGAGATTACCTTTGAGCAAGACACGACGGATGTGACGCTGCTCCGACGTATTCTGGGCTCCTTAACCGAGCAATTAGCCTATGACCTACGAAAAATGGGGCAATGCACCTCTTGCATCACGGTCAAGTTACGTTATTCGAATTTCGATACACATACCCGACAAATCAGTATTCCGGCTTCGGCGAGTGATCACCGTTTGATTCCGGCGGTGCATGAGTTGTTCGAGAAATTGTACGACCGTCGTTTATTGATTCGCTTAATCGGGGTGCGCTTTTCTAAATTATTGCAGGGGCAGGAGCAATTGAGTCTGTTTGATGATGGGGCGCGTTTAGTGCCTTTGTATGGGGCGATGGATTTGTTGCGGAATCGTTATGGCGATTTGTCGGTGTTGCGCGCCAGTGGTTTAATGGAACGCGGGGAGCGTCGGAATGCTTTAGGACCCAAATCGGAATAGCTATGTACCTGAATTGTCATTCGTATTATAGCCTCCGTTACGGAACGCTTTCGCCCGAGCAGCTGGTGGAAGCGGCCGTGGCGCGTGGTATACGTGTGTTGGCGCTTACCGATATCCACCGAACATCCGGGATTTTCGATTTTGTGCAGGCCTGCACGGCGGCTGGTATTAAGCCGGTCGTGGGGATGGAATTTTCCAAAGGTTATATCTGCTTGGCCCGTAATCCAACGGGTTTAGCTCAAATCAATGCTTTTGCGACTCAAATCTTATTATCGGGCGGTCATTGGCCCGATCGTCCACCGGAATGGGCGGATGTTTGGACCATCTTTCCGTACAGTCGGCGAAAGGTTTTACGCAGCCTAGGTCCAAACGAACGCTGGGGAGTTCGCGGGAGTGATCTGAAATCGCTGTGGAATGTGAAGGATTTGAGTGGGATGCTGTGGTGCCAACCGGTTACCTTTTTGAACAAGCAGGGTTTTTCGATGCATCGTTTGTTGCGGGCGATCGACCAGAATGTCTTGTTGAGCAAGCTTTCGCCCAAGGACCAGGCGCAGGCGGATGAACGGTTCTACAGTCCGGAGGAGTTGCGGGAGGTCTGCCGGGATTATCCGGGTTTGTTGGAGGAGGCGGAGCGTTTGTTGGCCGACTGCACCTTTTCTTTTGATTTTAAATTACCGAAAAACCGCAAGCTTTTTGGGTCGAGTCGGGAGGATGATTTGGCTTTATTGACCAAATTGGCTTATGAGGGTTTGCGTTATCGCTATCCGCGTTCGGACCGGGAGGCGAAGGTGCGGGTGGAGAAGGAGCTGAAGGTGATTCATGAATTGCATTTTGATGCCTATTTTCTGATTACTTGGGATATTATCCGCTATGCGCGGTCGCGGGGCTATTTTCATGTGGGACGGGGTTCGGGGGCGAATTCGATTGTGGCCTATTGTCTGGGGATTACGGATGTGGATCCGGTGGCTTTGGATTTGTATTTTGAGCGTTTTATTAATCCGCATCGGACGAGTCCACCGGATTTTGATATCGATTTTTCTTGGGATGAGCGCAATGACATCATCGATTATATTTTTAAGCGGTATGGGGCGAAGCACGTATGTTTGCTCGCGACTTATGTGACGTTTCGGGATAAGTCGATTTACCGGGAATTAGCCAAAGTTTTTGGGTTACCGAAGGCGGAGATTGATGCGTGGTTAGACCCTGCCACGGCGATGCGGGAGGTGAGTTCGGAGATTCAGGGACTGATTGTGAAGTATGGGAATTTGTTGTTGGACTTCCCGAATTACTTAAGCATTCATGCGGGTGGAATTTTGATTTCGGATGAGCCCTTATTTGCCTACACGGCTTTGGAGCCGATGCCCAAGGGTTTTCCGATATGCCAGTTTGATATGCATGTGGCGGAGGAGATTGGTTTTGCGAAGTTTGATATTTTGTCGCAGCGGGGTTTGGGGCATATCAAGGAGTCGGTGGATATTATTCGTGCGAATCGTGGGGTGGATGTGGATATTCATCGGGTGCAGGATTTTATGCGGGATGAGGAGGTGCGCAAGCAGTTGATGCGGCACGAGACGATGGGTTGTTTTTACATTGAATCGCCGGCGATGCGTCAGCTCTTGAAGAAGTTGGAGTGTCAGGATTATTTGACTCTGGTAGCGGCTTCGTCGATTATCCGACCGGGTGTTGCGTCATCGGGCATGATGAAGGCTTATATTGAGCGTTATCATGCGCCGGATTCGTATGAGCCGGTGCATCCGCTGATGGGGGAGTTGATGAAGGAGACTTATGGGGTGATGGTGTATCAGGAGGATGTGATTAAGGTGGCGCATTATTTTGCGGGATTGAGTTTAGCGGAGGCGGATGTATTGCGTCGGGGGATGTCGGGCAAATCCCGTTCGCGGATGGAGTTTGAGCGAATCCGGGAGGCTTTTTTCGTGAATTGTGCGGCGAAGGGTTATGAGGAGGTAGTGGCTCGGGAGGTGTGGCGACAGATGGAGAGTTTTTCGGGTTATTCGTTTTCGAAGGCGCATTCGGCGTCGTTTGCGGTGGAGAGTTTCCAAAGTTTGTATTTGAAGACTTATTATCCACTGGAGTTTATGGTGGCGGTGATTAATAATTTTGGGGGCTTTTACCGGACGGAGTTTTATGTGCATGAGGCAAGGCGTTGTGGGGCACAGGTGGAGGCACCTGAAATCAATGCGAGTGATTACTTAACCTCGATTCGGGGGTCGGTGGTATGGATGGGTTGGGTGCATGTGAAGGGATTGGAGAAGCGTGTGATACAGGATTTGTTGGAGGCGCGTAGGCAGGGAGGGCCTTTTCGGTCTTGGGAGGATTTTGCGCATCGGGTGTCTTTGGGTTTGGAGCAGGCGGTGTTGTTGATTCGCGTGGGGGCTTTTCGGAATTTGGGGATGGAGAAGAAGCCTTTGTTGTGGGAGGCGCATGCGCGTTTTCAGGGCAAGGCGGCACCGGTGGTGTCGATGGAATTGTTTGGGGATGAGGTGTCGGATTTGGGGGTATTGCCGGAATTGGTGCATGATCCGGCGGAGGATGCTTTCGATCAGTGGGAGATTCTGGGTTTTCCGCTTTGTTCGCCTTTTGATTTGGTGTCGGATTTACCCCAAACGTTATTGAATGCGGATTTTAGGTATGATCGGGGGGATATTTTGGGTTATTTGGTGACCTTGAAGCCGACGCGCACGAAGTCGGGCGACCGCATGTACTTCGGATATTTCGTAGATGTTCGTGGGGAGTTTTTTGATACGGTGCATTTTCCGGCGGATTTGAAAAAGTATTCGTTTCGGGGAAATGGAGTGTATTGGATGCAGGGGGTGGTGATGGAGGAGTTTGGGCACCGTAGTTTGCGGGTACAACAATTACGGAAGCTGGGTTGGCGGGTGGATCCGAGGAGGAGCTAAGAGGTTAGAGGTAAGAGGTGAGAGTGAGAGGTGTAAGTCAGTGGGCATTAGTCAGTAATCAGTAGTCAGTAATCAGTAGTCAGTAGTCAGTAGTCAGTAGTCAGTAGTCAGTAGTCCGAAGGCGAAGTCTCTAGTCTCTAGTCTAATTTAATTCTTAACTTTTAGCTCTTAGTTCTTAACTCTTAGTTCTTACCTCTAACCTAATTCAAGCTTCTCCGCCTCATATGAAGAATGGCAATAATGTAAATAGATTGTGTTGCTTCGTTAACCTGGTAATGGATCATATAAGGAAATTGAGAAATTATGCAGCATCGAATATAAGGAGCGTACCGAATGAATGTTATATGTGGAAATCGACTTAAGAATTCAGTGGATATGGAAATCTGCTTAAGAAGATGGCTACCAAGATTTTTAACATGACTATTATACCACAAAATGCTTTCATTCATTTCGACATACAATTGAGGTGTCGAAATGATATTATAGATTTTCATGTTGATCTTTAAGTCTTTGGATTATTTCATCCCAAGGGATATCTAGGTTATTGGGTTTGTTTCGATTCCGGAGGCGTTCGGCGACAATGATTTTGTGCCAACCAGGTATCATCGGGTGTTGTGGATCTTCTAATATCGGATTATTGATGTTAAGTAGCGGATTTGGACAGTAATTTGGGGGCTTTTGCATGAGGAGTTTATTTGAAAACAAACATAGTGGCAAAAGCAAAAAAGTCTAATTCAGAAAATGACTAAAAAACTGATAAAAAGTTGAATGTCAGTAATCAGTAGTCAGTAATCAGTAGTCAGTAATCAGTAGTCAGTAGTCAGTAGTCCGAAGTCCGAGGGAGAGGGTGTAGAAGTCAGTAATCAGTAGTCAGTAATCAGTAATCAGTAATCAGTAGTCAGTAATCAGTAGTCAGTGGGCAGTAGTAAAGTAGTCCGAAGGTGGGCCGGAGTCTCTAGTCTAATTTAGTTCTAACCTCTAACCTATTTAAGGAGCTATCCGATACCGTTCCCAACGCTGCCCTGCTTTCTCATACACAATCCGGTCATGCAAACGAGAGGGTCTACCTTGCCAGAATTCGAAATAATCGGGGATGAGTTCGTAGCCGCCCCAATGTGCAGGTTTAGGGATTTCTTTTCCCTCGTATTGTTTGGCTAATTCGGCATAGCGTTGTTCCAAATATTCGCGGGATTCGACGCGTGAACTTTGGTCGGAGACCCAGGCGCCTAACTGCGATTCACGGGGACGTTGGTGGAAATATTCGGTGGAAAGTACCTCCGACATCTTATGAACATTCCCCTCGATGCGTACTTGGCGTTCCAATTCCCCCCAAAAGAAGGTCAAGGACGCATGGCCATGATGGGCGAGTTCAGCGCCTTTGCGGGAATGGTAATTGGTGAAAAAGGAAAATCCTTCATTGACGTGTTTTAATAAGACTATCCTCCCTGCGGGTTTATGGTCATGCCCTACCGTGCTCAGAAACATCGCATTCGGTTCGAGAACTTGGGAGTTTTGTGCCTCTTGGAACCAGATTTTGAATTGTTCGATGGGGTCAACATGCACCGAGGATTCCAGGAGTTCACCTTTTTGATAATTCTCACGAAGGGCAGCTAAATTCATAATTCAGAATATTTATTTCTTATCTTTGAGCGGGCTTTCTGCTCGTTCAAATTTAGTCAATTTCTATGAAAAAATTATTCCTTTTTGATGCGATGGCGCTGATTTATCGGGCCCACTTTGCGTTCGCTAAAACTCCCCGTATTTCATCAAAAGGCTTAAATACAAGTGCTGTGTTTGGATTTACGAACACGATTTTGGAAGTCATTCAAAAGGAAAAACCGGATTATTTGGGGGTAGCTTTTGATACTTCTGCCCCAACTTTTCGTCATGTCGAGTATACGCCTTACAAAGCTCAACGCCAAGAACAGCCCGAGGATATTACGGTGGCGATTCCCTATGTGAAGAAATTGGTGGAGGCCATGGATATTCCCATTTTGATTATGGATGGCTATGAGGCCGATGACATCATCGGTACAATTGCCAAGAAAGCAGTGCGCGCGAATCCCGATATTGAGGTCTACATGATGACTCCTGATAAGGATTATGGGCAATTGGTCGAGGAAAGAATTAAAATGTATAAGCCGGCCTTCATGGGTAAAGGCGTCGAGGTTTTGGGCCCGAAAGAGGTTTGTGCGAAATGGAATATTCAGAACGTCGAACAGGTCATCGATATGCTGGGTTTGATGGGTGATGCGGTGGATAATATTCCAGGTGTTCCGGGGGTTGGGGAGAAGACGGCTCAAAAATTAATCGAGGAATTTGGTTCCATGGAGAACCTATTTAAGAATACGGATAAGCTCAAAGGTAAATTGCGTGAAAACCTGGAGAATTTCCAGGAGCAAGGCATGCTTTCGCGCCATTTGGCGACGATTTTATGTGAAGTTCCCATCGAATACGAAGAAGATAAATTGGTCATCACCGCTCCTAAAAAGGAATTGTTAGAACCTTTGTTGGATGAATTGGAATTTCGAACCTTACGTCGACGAATATTAGGCGAAGACCCTGAACCTTCCGCGCCGAAAGCGAAGGCAAGTCCGAAAGTAGCTTCAAATCAGATGGACATGTTTGGATCACCTGCGGCAGCGCCAGCAGATTTCATGATGGCCGAAGAGGAAGACGAAAAAGTATCTCATTTTAGTAATTTATCGAATACGGCACATCAATACCATTTGGTGCAGGGCGAGGCAGCGATTAAGTCATTGATTGGGTTTTTGGGCCGACAAAGCACTTTCTGTTTCGATACGGAAACCACGAGTTTAACGGCAGTGGAGGCGGAATTAGTTGGGATGTCTTTTGCCTATCGTAAAGGGGAGGCCTTCTATGTTCCGTTCCCAGAGAACCAAGCGGAGGCGCAATCTCAGGTCGATTTGTTTAAGGATTTGTTTGCCAATGAGGCCATTCAGAAAGTCGCTCAAAATATCAAGTATGATTTGAGTGTCTTGGCGAATTATGGGATTGAAATTAAAGGAAGCAGTTACGACACCATGTTGGCCCATTACCTCATCGAACCCGAAAAGCGGCACAACATGGATGCTTTATCAATGGCTTACCTGAATTATGAACCTTTGTCGATCGAGACATTGATTGGTAAAAAAGGGATTAAGCAAGGAAACATGCGGGATGTGGCCTTGGAAGATATCAAGGAATATGCAGCAGAGGATGCGGATGTGACGCTACAATTGAAGCCGATTTTGGATGGCCTATTGACCAAAAACCCGAAGGCAATTGAACTGTTGAACGAGGTAGAGATGCCTTTGGCGCGTGTATTATCAAAGATTGAGTGTGAAGGGGTGAATTTAGATGTGTCCTTTTTACAGGAGATGTCGAAGACCTTGGAGGCGGATTCGCGGGAGGTCCAACAAAAGATATTTGAGGCGGCGGGGCAAGAATTTAATGTAGCATCACCGAAGCAATTGGGTGAGATATTATTTGAAAAATTAAAATTAGATCCGAAGGCGAAGAAGACGAAAACTGGTCAATACATGACGGGTGAGGAGGTTTTGTCCAAATTGGAAACTGAACATGAGATTGCGCGTTTGATTTTAGATTTCCGGGAATTGCAGAAATTGAAGTCGACCTATGTAGACGCTTTGCCCCAACTGATTTCACCGAAAACAGGACGTATACATACCTCTTTCATGCAAGCGGTTACGGCGACGGGACGATTGTCTTCGAAGGATCCCAATTTGCAAAACATCCCGATTCGAACACCACGTGGTCGGGAGATTCGCAAGGCCTTTATCCCAAGGGACGAGAACTTCCAGATTTTATCGGCCGATTATTCGCAGATCGAGTTACGAATCATGGCGGCTTTTGCGAAGGATGAGGCCATGTTGAATGCCTTTAATCAGGGAATTGATGTGCACAAAGCCACGGCAGCCAAAATATTCAAAGTAAGTTTGGATGAGGTGACTTCGGAATTACGCCGACGTGCGAAAGCGGTCAATTTCGGAATTATTTATGGTCAGTCGGCCTTCGGCTTATCGGGCTCACTCGGAATTTCGCGAACGGAAGCGAAGGAGATTATCGACCAGTATTTTGTTGAGTTTCCTGGCGTGAAGGCCTTTATGGACAATACAATTACACAAGCACGCGAGTTAGGCTATGTGGAAACGGTTTTAGGGCGTCGTCGGTATTTACGGGATATCCTGTCTTCCAACATGAATGAGCGTTCTTTTGCGGAACGAAATGCGATTAATGCACCGATTCAGGGCTCGGCTGCGGATATGATTAAGGTGGCGATGATACAGATTCAGGCATTTATTGAGCAGGAGAATTTGAAATCTCGGATGATTTTGACGGTGCATGATGAATTGGTATTTGATGCGCATGTTTCAGAAATTGATTACCTTCGTACGAATATTGATCAAATTATGTGTCAGGCCTTGGATTTAGGCGTGAAGATTGAGACGGGCATTGGGGTTGGAATGAACTGGTTGGAGGCCCATTAATGGATAAGTTTTGAAGATATCGGTTGCACTTTGTACCTTGAACGGAGAAAAATTTCTCCGTACGCAGTTGAGTAGTTTGGTTGATCAGACCTTACCGCCCGACGAGGTCATTGTGTGTGATGAGGGTTCTTCGGATCGTACCCTATTGATTCTTGAGCAATTTAAGGATCGTTTGCCTTTGCAGATACACCAAAATGAGACACGCTTAGGTACTTATCAAAATTTTCAGAAGGCATTAACGCTTTGCACGGGGGATTATATTTTCCCGGCGGATCAGGATGATTTTTGGGATCCCCAGAAAATCGAGCGAATTGCAACTTATTTCAATCACCATGAAAATGCCGAAGTGGTATTTACGGATGCGGTTTTGGTGGATGAATTTGGCCAAATATCGGGGAAACGATTATGGTCTACATTCCGTTTTCGGGAGGAGCAACAGCGAGATTGGAAGATGGGGAAATCTGTTGATATTTTATTGGATGGGAATCGGGTAACGGGATGTACGATGGGCGTACGTAAGCGCTTTTTGGATCGGATAACGCCATTTCCAACGAATTTACCGAGCTATTTTTTGCATGATGCCTGGATGGGATTAGCAGCTGCTTTGGAAAATAAGATTGATTTTATTCCAGCGACTTATGTGCAATATCGTCTACATTCGGAGCAACAGGTAGGTGTAAAGGGCAACCAAGGAACACCTCCATCCTTATGGGAACGCATTCAGCGACCCCATGAGGACAAGGTAGGGCCTTATCGAAAGAAATTGGAGTTTTTGGTTGAGTTACGGAAGGCGGTTTCGGAGAAATTTCCGAATCAACGGTTTGAACCTTTGGACACTCGAATTGATTATTGGGACCGTCGGGCCAATTTACCCGAGGCGCGTTGGAAGCGATTGAAAAAGACGATTCAAAATCTGATATTGGGGAATTATCACCGCTACAAGGATATTGATGCGCCAGCAGAAACACCGTATTTGATGTTTTTGGGTGATTTGATTGAGTAAAACAATTGGGTAGAAATTTCGTTTATTCTGAAACGAAAAACGATGAAATCATTTTCCTATTTCCTAATTAGTATGGCCTTGGCATTCCAAGCGTGTAGCCAAGCGCCGAAAACATCAAACAACATGGATGCTAAATTACCTACGTCCGAGGCAGAGTGGAAGCAAAAGCTAACGGAGGAAGAATATTATATATTACGTCAAAAGGGCACAGAACGCCCCTATACTGGGAAGTTTTTGATGCATAATGAAAACGGTTTTTATACCTGCAGAGGCTGTGGAACACGTTTATTCAAATCGGATTCCAAGTTTGATTCGCATTGTGGTTGGCCTTCCTTTGATAAGGAAATCAAAGCAGGTGTAATCAAAGAAACACCCGATTTAACGTTGGGAATGCGACGTATCGAAATAACCTGTGCCAAGTGTGGTGGACATTTAGGTCATGTTTTTGATGATGGGCCCACAGAGACGGGATTACGTTATTGTGTCAATTCCGTATCCTTGGGATTTGAGAAAAATTAATTTACCCAATGCCTAAGGACTTAGTTGATCGTTTCAAGCAAATTTCAAGTCTTTCAGAGGAGTCTGAAAAATTATTGTATTCGCTGATTAAATTACAGTCTATCCCAAAGAACGAGGAATTACAATCGATAGGTAAGACCTGTCAGACGCTTTATTTCCTTAAATCGGGCTTGGCGAGAATCTACTATTTTCATGAGGGTATCGATGTGACGGAAGGTTTTTATGAACCCTTTTGCTTAATTGCTCGAGCTGAGAGTTTATTTGGAAGTCTTCCAAGTAAGAAAGGGATTCAGGTACTTGAGGATTCGGAAGTTTGGTCAATTTCGACGAAGCAATTGTTTGCGCTATATGAAGATCATCGGGATTTAGAACGGTTATTTAGTCGTCTTTTTGAACGTTCTTATGTACAGACGATTCAGCGGATTGAAAATTTACAGTTTCATACAGCGGAGGAGCGTTATGAACTATTAGCAAAGGATCAGCCAGAGGTATTACGACGAGCACCTTTGAAATACATCGCCTCTTTTCTGGGCATTACTCAGGTGAGTTTAAGCCGTATTCGGGCCAAGAAGAACTAATTTAACATTTGATAAATAGATACTGGTAAGGAATATTCAAATTGCTTGAGTATTTAATATACCATGAAAAATCTACTCGGCTTACGTCAAAACTGGCAACAATTTAGTTTATTGGTTCTTATCAATGCGCTCGTGGGTGGAATGATCGGTTTAGAACGGTCCATCTTTCCGCGCTTAGCAAATGAAGTTTTTGCTATTCAGTCAGCGCAAGCCATCTTTTCTTTTATCATCGTTTTTGGGATCACCAAAGCCCTTTTTAATTATTTAGCTGGACATTTTGCCAATCAAATGGGTCGGAAAAATGTGTTGATGTTGGGTTGGGTTTTCGCCATTCCGATTCCTTTTATTTTCATGTGGGCTCCATCTTGGAGCTGGATTGTTGCTGCAAATGTTTTATTGGGTATTAATCAAGGCTTAACTTGGTCGAGTACGGTCACGATGAAAATTGATTTAGTGGGGAATCAAAATCGGGGTTTAGCCATGGGAATCAATGAATTTGCAGGTTATGTTTCGGTGGGAATCGTAGCGTTTCTAACAGGCTGGTTGGCGGATCAATATGGCTTACGACCCTATCCATTTTACCTGGGGATTGCTTTTGTTTTTTTCGGGTTGGTTTTGACCATATTATTTGTTCAGGATACGGGTGCGCACGTGCAACAAGCATCTGAAACGAGTATTTTACCTCGTTTGAAATCCGTTTTATGGGATACGACGTGGCGACACCCGAATCTGGGATCTGTGACACAGGCGGGATTGATGAATAATTTGAATGATGGCATGGTTTGGGGTTTATTTCCCATGTTACTGCATGCCAAGGGCTTTTCTTTGGTGGATATTGGTTTGATAACGGCTATTTATCCGTTGGTTTGGGGAGTGGCTCAATTGTTTACGGGAGGTTTGGCTGATTTGATTTGTTCCAAGGCATTATTGCAATGGGGGATGTTTTCGCAGGGCATCACGTTGATGGGTTTTGTATATGCGTCTAGTTTTACGCATTATGCGATTTTATCGGTCTTTTTGGGTTTAGGTACAGCCATCGTTTATCCCACTTTTTTAACCGCTATTTCGAGCTATACGCATCCATTAGACCGGGCCAAGAGTTTAGGTGTTTTTCGTTTCTGGCGAGATTTAGGTTATGCGATGGGTGCTTTGATGACCGGTGTATTGCTGAACTATTTTGGTTATGAAATGGGAATTTGGGTGATTGCCTTATTGACTGTTACTTCAGCGATAATCGTATGGCGACGAATGAGCTGTCGGGAGATTATCCTTTAATGGCCAAAAAAAAGACGCGATGTATCGCGTCTTTACCTAAAATGAAAAGGGGAGTTACAATAGTATTTTTGCCCAATTAGTCGTCATCTCATTCGGTTCACCCATTCCAATTTGTTTATCGGCTAATTTCCCGTCTTTGTAAAATTCTAGATAGGGAATGGATTCAATTTGCTTCGCTTTTGCTAAGCCCTGATTCGCATCTACATCGATTTTAATTAATTCGACTTGACCGTTTTGGGCTTTTACCCAGGCTTCTAACACAGGGCTTAATTGTTTGCAAGGGCCGCACCACGTAGCGTTATAGTCAACGATGACTAGCTTTTTGCCTTTGATTTGTTGGTCAAAATCCGCCAAGCTGATTCCCTCGGATACTGTTGGGCCGGATGCATTGGTGGCGAGAGGTAAATTTGCCGACTGCCATGCTAGCATGCCGCCGGATAAATTAATGACCGATTTGAATCCCATTTGTTGGAGCTGACTAGCTGCTTCCCCCGAGCGTCCGCCGGAGAGGCAGTACACGTAAACGGGTTTTGATTTGTCTAATTTGCTCGTAACTTCTTGAAACAAATTGCTTGAAATATCTGCTAAAACGGCCCCTTCGATGTGACCATTGTTGTATTCTTCAACGGTACGAACATCTAGAATTTGACCCGTCTCTGCGGATTTGATTTCGCTTTGAAATTCGGTTGCACTAAGGTCTTTATGTCCTTCTTGCGTAGAACAGGCCAGCAGGGATAGCGAGAAGAGTAGGGAAGTGAGTGTTTTTTTCATGATAAATTTTATTGAGAACGAAGAGTTAAGAATTAAGAGAAATTAACGAGACAGTGTCCTTCGGACTTCGGACTACTGACTACTGACTACTGACTACTGACTACCTACTGCTATGTTGCTTGATTATTCCTTCCAGCGTATGGGCAGGAATGACACCTGATTGTCGCCAAACGGATTTTCCGTCCTTGAAGAGAATTAATGTAGGTACCGAACGTATTTGGAATTTTTCGGCCAAAGAGCGGTTCTTGTCTACATCGATTTTAATGATTTTAGCACTGGTACCCACTTTGCTCTTGACTTGTTCGAGGATCGGTTTTAATTGCTTACATGGCCCGCACCATTCCGCCGAGAAGTCGACGAGTACGGGTTCGGTGGATTTTAATAATTCGGCGAATTTGCTCATAATATAGTCTTTAGTCTCTAGTCACTAGTCTCTAGTCACTAGTCTTTAATTATTCTTAACTCTTAGTTCTTAACTCTTAGTTCTTAACTCATAGTTCTAACCTCTAACCTCTCACCTCATTATGGAGTTCCATGCCCCACCATTATAAACATGCGTAAATCCGGCAGCAATGAGTTGGCGACGAGCCATACCGCTCCGACTACCCGATCGGCAACATGTAATAATAACTTGATCTTTCTTTAATTTGTTCATTTGGTTCCCCAAAGTTTGCAAGGGAAGATTAATTGATCCTTTTACGTGACCGTCTTTGTATTCAGCGGGGGTGCGAACATCAACAAGGATTGCGCCGGAAGCCAAAAGTTTGTTTATATCCACTTTGGGACCTATTCCGAATAAATTTTTGATAAATTGTAACATCGTCTTTTATTTTTTACCAAAGGTAGATTTAAGAAATAAGGATTTTCGTGATAAAAGTCTCAAGAATTAGGAATGAACTATGGCTTCAACTGAATTAATATTAAGAGAGAAATTGGCTATTCAACGCACTGTGATGGCAAATCAGACAACGCTTTTGTCATTTGTTCGGACAGCTTTGTATTTTATGGTTGCTGGTCTAAGTATACACAATTTATTGGGCTTGCCAGAACAATTTTGGGCAGCTTGGATTTTTTACATAGGATCTGCTGTACTTTTGATTTTTGGAATAGTTAATTTTTTCATTCAAAAGCGAAAGATTACTGAGAGTAAAAAGCATATTGGCAATGTGGCATGGAAGCAATGATTTGCTTATTTAATTTTTAGACCATGAAATTGTACCACTGCGGCTAATCCTTGATGAAGAGGACCTTCATCTAAAATTCGCTCTTTTTCCTCGTTGAGTAGGACATGGAGGCCCTGAAAGTCGTTAGCTATTTCCTGCGTGCTAAAAAGCCAAGATGGATCTTTAGGTCCTCCGGAATTTTTTCCTAATTGATTTTTTGAAAAGCCCTCTAAAATAATATGTCCACCAGGTTTGAGCCATGACATACATTTCTGATGAAATTTTAGTCGCAATTCAGGGGCTAAATGGAAATAGCTCAATGCAATAGCATCGAAGGATTCTAATGGAAAATTAATTTGGAATGCATCTTGACAGGTATAATGAATATTAACCTTTCGCTCTCGGGCTAATTTAAGTGCTTTGGTTTCTCCTTGATCACTTAAGTCGAAACCATGTGCCTCCCAGCCTAAGCTTGCAGCAAATACCAAATCACGGCCTTCCCCCGCGGCTGGAATCAAAATCCGCCCAGGCTTTAATTGGCTTAATTTTTCGGCAATAAACTCATTTGGATTTATTCCATATTGATATTCCGCATTTCGATATCGTTCATCCCAAGTTGTTTTCATTCGTTAAAATAAGTAGTTTAGTGAAAAATCAATAATTATGAAAAAGACCTTATTAACCCTTTTCTTGTCTGCATTCACACTTTTTATGGCTCAGGCACAAAATCCTGTTCATAAAGTAGTCGTTCAGTTAAATACTTCGGATACGCTCGTTTGGCATGGCGCTTTGAAAAATATATCCAATTTACAAACTGCTTTGGGTGTATCCACACAAATTGAATTAGTTGCACATGGTGCGGGTATTTCTATTTTGGTGGATGGTAAATCTACTCAAAAAGCTAAAATCGCCGAATTAGCCGCATCGGGTGTTCTATTTAAAGCTTGTGAAAATACGATTCGTGAACGTAAAATCGATCGCGCAACGATTTTCCCACAAGCGGGAACGGTACCCTCAGGCGTTGCGGAGGTCGTCCTGAAACAAGAAGCCGGTTGGGCTTATCTCAAATATTAATGGGAAGGCCGCTACGTTTAGCGGCCTTTTTAATTACATCTTTCCCGGTAAAATTTGGTTCCAATACAAGTAGGGAAGCAGGTATTTCTTCATTTGATACATTGACCATCTTTCTTTGGATTGATCGAATGGAAATGTTTCCGTCGGTTGATTGTGATAATCAAATTCTGCCAAAACTAATTTATCATACCCTGTGATGATTGGGCAGGAAGAATAGCCATCATAGGAAGCGCTCAATGCTTTCCCCTGCATGAATGCCAATAAATTTTGAACCAATACGGGTACTTGTTTACGTATCGCCGCCCCAGTTCTGGAAACAGGAAGATTGGCAGCGTCACCACAGGCAAAAATGTTGGGATATTTTACATGTTGGAGTGTATGTTTGTCGACATCAATCCATCCCGAGGCATTTGCCAGGGCGCTCGTACGGATAAAATCGGGTGCCGACTGTGGGGGTGTGACATGCAGCATGTCAAATTCTACCCAATATTCTTGGTCTTTGTTGGAATCTCCAATTCCGATGAATTTTGCTTTTTTATTGGGTCCATCAATTTCAGTTAACTTGACGAAAAATTGGGTATTTATATCGTAACGGGCAATGACGTCTTTCAAGGTATTTTCGTATTTTTCTACGCCAAAAACCCGGGTACCTCCGCTCCAAAATTCCACCTGTGTTTTAACCTTATTTTTCCGGAAATAATCTGCCGCTAAATACATGATTTTCTGAGGGGCACCTCCACATTTGATAGGCGTATGTGGATTGGTAAATAGCGCTTTGCCTCCTTTTGTATTCTGTATGCACTCCCATGTATAGGGGGCTGTTTGGAAGCTGTAGTTACTACATACGCCATTTTTACCTAAAGTCTCCGGTAAACCTTTGATTTCAGACCAATTTAATTGGATGCCGGGAACTGTAATTAAATAGTCGTAGCTTATTTCATTCCCATTGGCCAAAGTGATTTTGTTTGATTCGGGTTGAAAACTCGCAACCATTTGTTGTACCCATGTCGCGCCCGATGGGATCACGGATGCTTCCGATCGTTCGGTATCCTGGATGTTAAATTCCCCTCCGCCAACAAGCGTCCAGGCGGGTTGGTAATAATGTTTTTGGGCTCCATCAATGATGGCGATGTCTAATGAAGCATCTTTACGTAGTAATTGGGAAGCGATAGAGATTCCGGCGTTTCCTCCGCCCACGATGATAATTTGGTGATATGTTTTCATGGTTAACAAATTTTGAATTCAATATTAGTAATTGATTATCATCCGATATGTGATAAAAATCACATATGATTATCTGGAGGATTTTTTGCATTTATTTTTTTGAATCTGTGACTTAGGTCACATCGAATCGAGGATTAATACTTTACCTTGTGACTTTAATTTACCAAAATATGACATCAAAAGGGCAACCAACGAATCGATTCGAATATTTATCTACTTTTTTATATTCTTTAGCCATTTCATTGACTGGACTGTTGATTTATTTAAGTTATTCAATTACATCCCCGAAATCGAATGTGGTAGATTCGGTTGCAGTTTATGTAGCACCGGATTCTAATTTCACTCATGTATGGACAGCGCCCTCCGACTGGCGGATGATGTATTTAGCTCCTCAGGAAAAAGAGTTAGTGTTATATGGGAAAGAATTAATCGCTCATACGTCCAATTATTTAGGCCCTAAAGGATCTGTAATGGCTATTTCAAATGGGATGAATTGCCAGAATTGTCATTTAAATGCTGGAACTCAACCCTGGGGAAATAATTATTTTGCTGTACAGTCAACTTATCCAAAATTTAGAGCTCGTTCAGGTGCTGTGGAGGATCAAGTAAAACGGGTGAATGATTGTTTTGAACGGAGCTTAAATGGGCAAGCTTTGGCCGCAGAAAGTAAAGAAATGCGCGCAATTTTAGCCTACATTAAATGGCTTGGAGCGGATGTAGCCAAGGGGAAGTCTCCCAAGGGTTCAGGGATTTTTAAGTTGAAAGGACTGAAAAGAGCCATTGATCCTGCCAAAGGGGCAGATGTATATGCAGCTAAATGTCAATCCTGTCATCAAGCTGATGGGGGGGGTGTATTAGCAGATGGCGGTAAGTCTTATACCTATCCACCGCTTTGGGGAGCTCATAGCTATAATCATGGTGCGGGGCTCTATCGGATGTCCAACTTTGCAGGCTATGTGAAATACAATATGCCCTTAGGGGCGACCTATGAAAAACCACAATTAACCGACGAGGAAGCTTGGGATTTAGCCGCTTATGTGAATTCCATGCCGAGACCTGCAAAAGACTTGTCAAAAGATTGGCCAGATATTTCTAGTAAGCCGTTTGACCATCCTTTTGGACCCTATATGGATCCATTCCCTGAGTCACAACATAAATATGGCCCTTATAAGCCGATTAAAGATTGGATCAAGAAACACAAGAAATCAAAAAGCTAAACCTATGAACTCAAGAAGAAAATTTTTACAAGGCGGTTTATTAACAAGTGTAGCCGCTTTAGCACCTATTTCGGGTTCCGAGGCAAAGCCTAGTTCTACAGTTTCGAGCCCAGGAAAACCAGCAAGTGGTCAAATTACCATTTTGCAAACAACGGATGTGCATTGTCAATTGCATGCGCATGATGAATTATTTTGGGAAAAAGACGAACTCGTTTTTCGTAAAGCAGGAGGCTACGCCCACATGGCTACCGCTTTGGATCGGATGAAGCAAGCAAATCCAGGAAACACAATTACCCTAGATACGGGGGACATGTTTCAGGGTTCGATGTTATCTGTGAAAACGACAGGACAGGCCTTTGTGCCGCTATTGAATGCGATGAATTATGATCTTTATTTGCCGGGAAACTGGGAAGTGGTATATTATAAAAAGAATATGCAGAAATTGATGGGTGGTCTTTTGGCGCCTAAAATTTGTGCCAATATGTACCACGATTTGGGTGAAGGGAAAAAAGGAGAATTGATATTTCAGCCCTACCAAATCATGCATCGTTTGGGCGTCAAGATTGGTTTTTTAGGTTATACAGATCCATTGGTTCCATTACGTCAATCGCCTTTATATAGTAAGGGGATAATTTACACGAAACCTGAGGAAAACTTGAAGGAATATGTAACCCTTTTGCGAGAACAAGAGCAATGTGATTTTGTCATTATTTTATCACACTTAGGTTTATCCCAACAAATTGCTTTGGGAAATAACCCGCATTGCGAGGGGGTGGATTACATCTTTGGGGCAGATACGCACGAGCGAGTACGCAAACCCATTCAAGCAGAATACACGAAGATCGTTGAGCCCGGTGCCTTCGGTTCGTTTATTGGAAAATTAGATATTCAAGTGAAAGATGGAAAAGTGACGGGTTCGACTTATGAATTAGTAGAAATAGATCCGGTCAAATACCCAGCCAAGAAAGAAATATTAAGTTTAGTCCATGAATTGGAAGCCCCATTTAAATCGGATATTAACAAAGTGTTAGGTTACAGTACACTTCCTTTGTATCGTAACTTTGTGGTGGAGAATACGATTGATACGCTTATCGTTGACGCCTTGAAATGGAAGGTGAATGCCGATGTGGTTTTATCGAATGGCTTCCGTTTCTGTCCCCCACGCGTTCCCGGGAAGGATGGTAAAGTGGCTATTACGGAAGGTTACTTGTACGACATGCTTCCTGTGGATTCCACGATTCGGACCGCAAAAGCAACGGGCCAACAAATCATGAATTGGTTGGAGAAGGAATTGCAGAACGTATTCGCCCAGGATGCATCCTTGCGTTTTGGTGGTTGGTTTATCCGATTTAAAGGGATGCAAGTAGAGTTTAAGGCATTTGAACGGGTAGGACATCGGGTTCAAAAAGTGATTATCGGCGGTTCTCCTTTAGAGCTTGAAAAATCCTATGTGCTGTGTGCCTGTGAGCGTGACGGAGATCCTGAAGACATGCTTTGTCGGATGAAAGGAGTTAAGGAAGCTAAGAATACGGCTTATACGCTACACAGTATGATGAAAGAGTACTTAGCGAAATTCTCCCCTGTGACACCTACTTTACGACATGATGCGAAAATACTTGATGGGCCACAGACTTTGTTGAGTCAAGTGACGGGGGTGGATTACACGTTTAGTTAGGTAAGAGGTAAGAGGTAAGAGTAATAGTAAGAGAGTTTCTTTCAAAATAAAAGCTAGTCACCAAATTTTAGTGCTAGCTTTTTTTATACCTCTTACATCTTACCTTTTACCTCTAACCTCTAACTTCTTAATGAGGTAATTTGTCTCTAAACTTACCATACACCCAAGTACCTGCTGTTGCACTCAGGATAACCACAAGAATAACGATCGCACCGGAACCTACTTGAGCGAAAAGGGGACCTGGACACGCACCCGTCATGGCCCAACCTAATCCAAAAATCAGGCCTCCGATTATTTGACCTTTATTGAATTTCTTATCTGTGAAGGTGATATCTTCTCCGTGAATCGTTTTAATCTTGAATTTCTTGATTATGAATACAGAAATTGCTCCTACGATAACGGCTGTTCCAATCACACCATACATGTGAAAGCTTTGTAGGCGAAACATTTCTTGAATTCGGAACCAAGATATAATTTCTGCTTTGATGAATACGATACCAAAAATGACGCCCACGGCTGCATATTTGAAATTATACCACCAAGGGTGAACCATTTCTGATTCATTCACACACATGGTGTCTAATGAACGTACTTCAAAATCAACAGGATTTGCATGATCTGTTTGCTTATTTTCCATGTGTCTTATAAATTTAAAATGAATGGTAAAATGAAATTAGCCATGATAAATCCCCCAATCATAAAGCAGATAGTGGCTACCAAGGATGGCCATTGTAAATCGGAGAGTCCCATAATCGCATGACCTGAGGTACACCCGCCAGCATAGCGAGCGCCAAAGCCAACAAAGAAACCACCCACGATCATTATTAAAAGTCCTCGAACCGTTAATAAATTTTCAAAAGAAAATAATTCGGCTGGAACCATTCCTGAAAAATCAGTGATTCCGTAGTTTGCTAATTCTTTTGCTAATTCAGGGTGAACGATGACTGGCTCATCCGAACCTAAATAAAGGGTAGAAATAATACCCCCTACTAATATTCCTCCCACAAAAAAGAAGTTCCAAATCTCTTTTTTCCAATCATAGCTGAAAAACGGAATGTTACTTGGTAAGCATGCCGCACAGGCATGACGCAAGTTGGCCGATATGCCGAAGTGCTTATTGCCAAGGATCAACAAGGCTGGGACAATAAGTCCGATAATAATTCCTGCCGTATACCAAGGCCAGGGTTGGGTGATTGTTTCCATCATAAGTAAGTTAAATTAGTCGCTAGTCTAAAGTCACTAGTCGATTGTTAAATTTAGTTTAAAATTTATTTATGTAATTTCTCTTCTTTAAAGGTACGCCATTGTGAGATAGTGCCAATCATAAAATAACCCAAAACAGCAAAGTATATGATGCTGTTAAGTGGTTTGCTTGTGATCGGACATGTACCTGTTGCGCAACCGATGTCTCTCCAGTAAAAATATCCAAAGAGGCCTCCAAAGAACCCTCCTACGATCGACCAAAAGTTATTTTGAATGAACTTCTTCATAAGATACTTCGTCGGTTTCCTTACTTGTTGTTTTATTCATGGGAACTCCACAGCCTTGTGCACCACAACCAGCATTTAATACAGCCATGCCTACCATTACGAATCCGAGCATAGCCATGAGTGCATCATTCCCACGATAGGCCTCTATCAGCGCATAGCCACCAATAAGAAGTCGGATAATTCGCATCAATCCCCAGTTTTGAGTTAAATTTGTCAACATCATGTAAAGATTTAATCCCCAGGCCAAAGCCTGGGGAAAATGAATTAATCTTGATAAACGAGCATATCGTGTAAGCCTCCGCCGTTATAAACTTCCGACAATCCGGCTTGCTTTAACAGATTCATGGCCATGCCAGAGCGGTTTCCACTTCTACAATATACCACAATGGGTCCTTCCATAGCCTTGAATTGATCTAATTTCAAAGGTACGATTCCCAAGGGAATATTGATGGCTCCTTCATAATGTCCACTCGCAAATTCACTTGTTTCACGAACATCTACTACAGTTGTCGATGGGTTATTTAATAGATCTTCCATGTTACAATAGGGTTGATGGACAAACATAGTCCGTGATTTTAAATTTCTCAGATTCTTTGATTGCTTTGAAGCCACCATTTACGTCGATTAAATTATCATAACCACGCGCACGAAGTGTCGAGTTAAAGATCATCGAACGGTATCCACCTGCACAGTGTACGAAGTAGGTCTTGTCCTTATTGATTTTCAACATGCTGTCGTTGATAAAGTCTAATGGAGCATTTTCAGCTTCTACCACATGCTCACTTAAATATTCTGAGTTTTTACGCACGTCGATGATTTCACCCTCACCCGCTGCAAAACGTTCGAACATTTCCTCTGGGCTGATCGAAGTGATAGTATCAATTTCCATATTTGATGATTTCCATGCAGCAAATCCGCCCTTTAGATAACCTATTGTGAAGTCGTAACCAACACGTGCTAAACGCGTGATTACTTCCTCTTCGCGTCCTTCCTCGGTTACCAACAAGATTTCTTGTTTGATATCGGGAATCATAGCACCCACCCAGGGTGCGAAAGAGCCATCAATTCCGATGTTAATTGAATTGGGGATAAATCCAGCAGCAAAGGTCTGTGGATCACGTGTATCCAAAATCAATGCACCTGTTTCGTTGGCTGCGACTTCAAAGGCTTCAGGAGAAAGCGCATGTTGTCCGCGTTCCATGACCTTATCAATCGAATCATATCCTTGGATATTCATCAATACGTTTAAAGGGAAATAAGCGGGAGGGGCAACTAGGCCCGTTAAAACCTCCTTCTTAAACGCCTCTTTTGTCAAAGCTGGATTCAAAGCATAGTTGGTCTTCTTTTGATTACCCAACGTATCCGTTGTCTCTTTACTCATGTTTTTTCCACAAGCCGACCCTGCACCATGCGCTGGATAAACAATGATATCATCTGCCAAAGGCATGATTTTATTGCGCAAAGAATCATATAGGTGACCTGCCAAAATATCCTCTGTTAAATCTGCTTTAACTTTTTGCGCTAAATCAGGACGGCCTACGTCACCGATGAATAAAGTATCACCCGAGAACAAGCTTGTTTCTTTACCCGTCTCATCAATTAATAAGAAACATGTAGATTCCATTGTGTGGCCTGGCGTGTGAATCACACGGATCGTTGCGTTGCCTAATTTGAATTCTTGACCATCTGTCGCGGAGATACATTCGAATGCGCAAGCTGCATTGGGTCCATAAACGATAGGAGCACCTGTTTTAGCTGATAAATCGATGTGTCCAGAAACAAAATCCGCATGGAAGTGTGTTTCAAATACATATTTGATTTTAGCTCCATTACGTTCTGCTTTCTCAATGTACGGTTGAACCTCGCGAAGTGGATCAATGATCGCTGCTTCTCCATTGTTTTCGATGTAGTATGCACCTTGTGCTAAACATCCGGTATAAATTTGTTCTACTTTCATTTGTGTAATTATTATGCTGTGAATGTGTTTATTTTATTTTAAGGGGAAAGCAAGTTGTTGGACTAGGATATAAATACCCATGACAAGAACGAACCATCCGAAACCTATTTTTAATTTATTGCCATCAACTTTTTTACTGATAATATCACCTAAAAATATTCCTCCAATCGCAAGTCCAGTCACCGTCAACAATAGTGTCCAATCGATTTGTGTATGGCCTAAATCTCCGGTAAATCCAATGAGTGATTTTGCTGCAATGATTAATAGGGAAGTCCCAACGGCTTGTTTCATGGATAATTTAGAGAGCATTACGAGGGCCGGTATAATCAAGAAACCTCCGCCTGCACCTACCAATCCAGTTAAGACACCTACTACTGCACCTTCCAAAAGAATCATGGGATAATTGAAAACTTGCTCTTCTTCTACATAGGTACCTAATTTCTCTTTCTCACATTGCTCACATTTTCCACGAATCATGGAAATAGAGGCAGCGACCATTAAAATGGCAAATAAGACCATCATCAAGATTGATTTTGTTATGATAAACTCACCAATCGAAAAAACCTCTGCGGGAATTAAGGGTACAATAAATTTACGAGTCGCATAAACCGATGCAATAGAAGGAATACCAAAAATAACAGCTGTTTTTACATTGATTAAACCTTGCTGGTATTTTGGGAAGGCGCCAACTAACGAACTAGCTCCCACAACAAAAAGGGAATATGCTGTTGCCAAGATTGGATCGACGCCAAATAAATAAACCAAGACGGGTACCGTTAAAATAGAACCACCACCTCCAATTAAGCCTAGTGATATTCCGATAAGTAATGAGGCAAAGTAGCCGATAATTTCCATGTGTTCTTTTGTTGTTTTTGATATGACAAATGTCAGATGATTTCAAATGCTTATTCGTGATTTTTATCACAAGTATGATTTAAATTTCATCGTTAAAAATGGAAGTTTAAAACGATGTTATAATTACTCATATTAACCTTATTGATGATATATTTTTCATTTCCATAAGTTTCACCCTGGTTGGCCTTATGGACATATAAGGCCTGAATCTCTAAGCCTTCTAAGAAATTATCAAATTCATAAGTTAATTCCATATTCAATTGATGATAACTAGGCTGTCCGTATTTGTTTAATTCAGCATTTTTAACATCTGGAAGTTTAAAAACTCCATAACTAATCGATGTCTTTAATGGAAACTTATCCATCGAATAACTTACTTTTCCTACCATTGCATGCACATCGCCCAATCCCTCATTTCTTTCACGTGGCATAAAGGTATAAAAGGGGTCGCGTCCCCATTCTCTAGGCATTAAGTATCGCCCTTCTCCTGTGATGCGAGTGTAATTGAGGGAGGCTTTCCATTGTATATTTTCCCAACCCAATTTAGTGCTTATCACTCGCGACATTTGCTTGGGGTCAAAATAGGTTTTAGATGGATCTTCATTTCCACCATCTTTAATGGCATGTTGTTCCGTGTATTGTATCCCCAAAACCCAATTGCCTTGTTTGGTGTCAAATTGTATCTGACTGGTATTAAATACATTTTCTACATATACATTCCACAGTTTTACGGAGTGATTTTTAGAAAAGGATTTTGTGTAACCTAAAATACCAATTCCTTTTGATTCGATGTTTTTTGCATAGTTTCCTTTTGTACCATTTGTATTTACCCCATTTGAATAAATACCAATAGACTCCCCAATTCCATACCAATCAACTGTTCCCCTTGGAGATATTTCATATAAATATCCTCCTTCAAGTTTATTGTTTTGTCCAGGATAGATCTCGCCATAAAGGCCACCTACTTCTGTTGGACGCATGCGACCATCTTGTAAGTTGATGAATGGTGTATTTATTAATTGCTTGCCTAAAAGTACATGTGATTTGCCCCAGTTATACTTTAAATATAACTCCTCCAATCGATCTAAATCATGCTTGTTGGAAAGGTCTTCTAAGTCGAAAAGTGAGGTTTCATACCGACTAATTGTATGGGTATAGGGGTCAATTCGGGTCATGTCGGATGAACCAACATTATAAATAAAATACCCCCCGACTCCCATTTGAAAACCTTTGTAAGACCCCGTTTCATAAAATAATCCACCGCCAGCTGCATTCGCATAGGCATCGGTGAGACGGTCTTGATTTTCAGTTGCCATGAAAAAATAGCGAAGATTTCCATGTACCTTTCCATGTTTGAAGGCAAATAGTAGGGATGTGGAATCCTCCGCGACACTTTTTTTTCCTTTCCAAAGGTGTGGAGCGGTGTGTATTTCTTGATGTTGAGCGAAAAGCGTCTGCCCTAATTGTATGATTAAAAGGATTAATCCCAAACGAAATTTTTGCATTTGATTTAATTAATGAAATGCAAAAATTCACTAAATCGATTTATAAAGGCGTGATAAGAATCACAGAACTCTTAAATCAATAATTTCAATCTGATTCTTATTAATTCGAATATGTCCTTTCTCTGATAACTTTTTCATCAGCCTCGAGATTACTTCCCTCGATGAGTTTAACTCAGTCGCAATATCGGTAAATGAAACCTTGATCGTATTACTCTTTAAGCTTTTTTGATGTTGTTTCAAATACCAGAGCAAGCGCTCATCCAAATTGCGGAAGGCGATGTGGTCTAAGGTGTCCAATAATTCCTCAAAACGGGAGCGATAGGTTTCCAAGACGAATTGGTACCAAGTTTTGTATTTGGAGGCCCATTCATCCATTAATTCCACCGGAATGGTCATGACTTCGGTATCGACCAAGGCTTTGGCCATAATCTGGCTATTCAAGTTACGCGACGCACAGGTCATCGAAATCGCACAGGCCTCACCGGGATGCAAGTTGTACATGAAAACTTCATTGCCCTCGTCATCTTCGCGGAAAACTTTGATGATTCCCTTGGTAACAAATACGGCTGAACGGATGCTTTGGCCCGTTTTCATGAGAAAATCATCGGCTTGGAATTTACGGATGACACCCACTTGTTGGATCTTCTTCTGTAATTCAGGCTCGAATTGTGTAAATAAGTTTGTTTCCATATCTCTATCGTAGAGACGCGATACCTCGCGTCTTTCCCCAGACTGAAGTCTGGGGTTTTAATTTTGTTGTGCGATACCTCGCGTCTTTCCCCAGACTGAAGTCTGGAGTTTTAACCTAATACGTGATCACTTTTTTCGCCCGACTGCTCTCGATCGCCGCGTCGATTACCCGCATACTGTTGATCCCCGCTTGAACTCCTACCGATGGAGTCTCATTCCCCCGCAAAGTTTGAAAAACATTTTCATAAAATGCCATGAAATTTCCTTTTTCGGAGGGTACGCGTTCGGGGTTTCCTCCGTCGACTTGAATCACTCCAAAATCATTGGGGCTTTCTTGTCCCCACGAATCACCTTCGGGTTTTCTACCCGCATCTAGATCGGCCTCTTGACGGTCGGAGCGCGTTTTGATAAAACTTCCCAATTTTCCATGCAACTGAAAAGCTGGTACAGGCACCTTGAAATAATAGCCCGCCTTTAATCGAACACGCATTTCCGGGTAGTACAATAAAATTTCAAACAAATCCTCGACCTCCGTTCCCGGACGGGTTTTTCGTAAATCGGCAAACACACGTGTTGGTTTTCCAAACAAATACAAAGCTTGGTCAATTATATGGGGTCCTAAATCAAAGATAATCCCTGCGCCCGGCCCAGGCAGTTCTTTATGCATTTTGGGTGATTTAGCCCCATTGTAACGATCAAAGTGGAATTCAGCTTCCACGATATCTCCCAATTGGCCGGAATCATAGACTTTCTTGACTGTCAAGAAATCAGAATCCCACCGGCGGTTTTGGTAGACAAAAATATGCTTTTCAACCTCATGAGCTATCTGCTGAAGTTGGATAGCCTCGGCTGTTGAATTCGTAAAAGCCTTCTCTACCACGACATGCTTTCCCGCCCGCAAGGCTTTGGACGCATAGTCGAAATGGGTGGGGATGGGCGTATTGACGATGATCAACTCGATGTCTTCATCCTGAATAACCTCTTCCAAGCTATCGTAGGAATGCGTTCCCGGATAAGCTTTTTGGATGTTTTTTTGACTGCGTTCATAGGAACCAACCAATTCAAAACCTGGATGAATTTCGAGGAATGGGGCGTGGAAGATGCGGCCCGACATCCCAAAGGATAATAATGCAGAAGGTATTGCTTTCATGGAGTAAAAATAGGAAATTTAGTCCTTTGATATACAAACCTAGAACAATGAAAAAAATACTCGTTTTGGCGCTGATTAGTTTCGGTGCATTTGCCCAGCAACCCTTAGTCTCTCATCTTTACACCGCCGATCCCTCCGCCCACCTTTTTCAAGGGAAAATCTACATCTATCCGTCTCACGACATCGATGCGGGGGTAAAGGAAGACGATATGGGAAGTCATTTTGCGATGAATGATTACCATGTCTTTTCGCAAACTACCCCAGCTGGCCTTGTGACAGATCACGGAGTAGCCTTGAAATTAGCTGATGTACCTTGGGCGGGTAAAATGCTTTGGGCACCGGATGCCGCGGAAGCGAATGGGCAATATTATTTATATTTTCCTGCCAAAGACAAAGAAGGTGTTTTTCGTATTGGTGTAGCGAGTTCTGCTAAACCGGAAGGTCCTTTCAAGGCTGAGGCCAATTACATACCAGGAACTTACAGCATCGACCCATGTGTATTTAAAGACCAAGATGGCAGTCATTACATGTATTTTGGAGGTATTTGGGGCGGTCAATTGCAACGCTGGAAAATGGGGCATTACATGGCAATTGATGATAGCCAACCGGCGAATGAGCAACCGGCATTGATGGCGAAAGTGGCTAAATTGGACAAGAACATGAAGGTCTTAGCCGAAAAGCCGCGGGATGTACAGATTCTAGATGCATCCGGAAAAATCTTACTTTCTTCGGATCACGATCGCCGTTTCTTTGAAGCTGCATTTGTTCATCAATATCAGGGTAAATACTATTTCTCCTATTCAACAGGGGATACGCACAACATCGCCTATGCCACAGGAACAAGCCCGTATGGTCCTTTTACGTATCAAGGAGTGATCCTAAAGCCTGTTAAAGGATGGACTAATCACCATTCGATTATCGAGCAAAATGGAAAATGGTATTTGTATTTCCACGATGTACAGTTGTCGGGCAAAACGCACCTTCGCAACATCAAAGTAACCGAATTGAAATATCGTCCGGACGGTTCGATTGAAACTATCACGGCTTATTAATTAATTCCTTATATTTAGGTCTATGAATCGTATAGACCTTCCTTGGATCAATCAAGTTAAGCATAAGAGACAGCCCGACGGACATAAGAAATCCTTCGGGCATGTTTTGATTATTGCCGGTAGCTCCGGTAAAGTAGGTGCTGCACTATTGTGTGCTCGTGCGGCTTTGCATTCGGGTTGTGGGATGGTGACTGCGATGATTCCCGAAGAGGGCGTCGGACCTTTGTTGGCCCATAGCCCCGAAATCATGTACCGCACGGAGTCGGATTTATCTACGATAAATTTGGAACCTTATGATGCCATTGCCTTTGGGCCCGGTTTGGGTTTTTCGATTCAGGTTCGTCGGAATTTAGAATTTCTTTTACAGAATTACGCAGGGCCTATCGTCTTTGATGCCGATGCCCTAACTCTGTTGGGTTCCTATGAATCCTTGATTTCACAGGTTAAACCACACCATATACTGACACCGCATCCGGGTGAATTTGCACGTTTGGGAAGTTTGGAATATGATGCCGTGAATCGAGAAAAACAAGCTTTGGATTTTGTGTCGACCTATGCGTGTCAATTATTATTAAAAGGCGCGCCCACGATTGTGGTGACGGATTCCAAGGAGCTTTACATCAATAGCACGGGAAATGATGGGATGGCGACCGCTGGCTCAGGAGATGTGTTGACGGGTATTATTGCCTCCCTGTGTGCGCAGGAATATGCGCCGGATGTGGCGGTACGCTTGGGGGCTTACATACATGGACTATCGGGTGATTTGGCGATACAAAAAAAGTCGAAGGCCTCTTTGGTGGCCTCCGACTTGATTGATCATCTGAGTGAAATTCGTCTGTTAGACTAAAATCGCTTTCGCGTATTCCACGCATTTTTTAACTTCAGCTACCGCATCAGACCCCGCAGGAATGTCGTATTCCAATTCGATGGTTGCCGGGAACTTGTATTTATTTTTCTTCATCGCGGTCAAGAGTTCTTTCAAAGGTGTTTCTCCCGTTCCCCAAACCAAATTCTTAGCCCCGTTCTCTTTTGAGGTTCGGTCTTTGATGTGCATGGACGTGATGCGATCTTTTTTCGCCTCTATGAAAGCCAATAAAGTAGCCGCTGTATGCGGCGCGCCTACGGCAATGTAGTGACCTGCATCTAAGTTGATCGAGTTGTACGGGGATTGCGCCAAAGCCTCATCGTAAACGGTATCTTTAACTTGCGTATGCGTATGATATCCAAAGTAAATGCCGTGTTTTTGACCAAGATCACCCAAACGTTGGGTTTGTTTAGGATCTGTTGGTAATTCAACGGTCACGGATTTAGCACCTAAGATTTTAGCGGTCTTCAATGCATATTCCACTTCTCCGTCTGAATTGTTTGGACTAAATGCATTGGGTTTGTAAGCATATACGCTGATGCCTGCTTTATCTAATTTGGCACGAACTTCTTTGAATTTATCCATGGAAACCGATTCACGCCAAGCTTTCACATCTTCTTGGTATTTCTTCATCGCAGCTTTTTGCTCATCCGTCAAGGTTGGACGTGGCTGACCTGGAACCCAACGCATCTGAATTGGATTAGCGGGCTTACCTGCGTATTCTTCTACGGCATCTCCCATGAGTTCCGTAGCGGAAATACCGCATTGCGTGAGGTAATTGATGATGTCATCCACAGATCCTGGCATACTCCGGAACGAATAGGTAATACATCCGATTTGAACACCACCAAACTTGGAATCCGGTTTAGCTGAAGCAAATCCAAATACGGCAGGTTTTGCGAATAAAAGGCCTAAAGAGGCAAGTGAGCCGGCTGCTAAAAATTGCCGACGGGAGTTGTTGTATTTATTTTTCATAGGTCAATTAGGTTTGAATAATCAAGTATAAGCATCCTTTTTTAAAAAAAATGCAGTTGGGGGAATTTTGCGACGAAATTCCATATAATGTAGAGCCGCGATACTTCGCGTCTAAATATTTTAGGGAGCCGCGATACTTCGCGTCTAAATATTTTAGGGAGCCGCGATACTTCGCGTCTAAATATTTTAGGGAGCCGCGATACTTCGCGTCTTTTCAAAATCATTCGATGTAAAATAAGACGCGAGGTATCGCGTCTCTACTTTAGTTTTATGCTAACCTTCGGTTCATACGAGTTAATCAGCTCTAGGCCATTCGCCTTCCATATCATCGTCCAATGATGTGGGCTTTCGAAATAACGTAGGGTAATTTCAATAGATTCATCATCTAAGATTCGATAGCTTCCTGCATAATCAAACGGTGCTTTTTTCGCCAAATCGACGCGCGCGGCACGTAGCATATAGGGTCCTACTAAATTCGATTTGCCTATTCCCCAGGTTCTAAACCCTAGTTTAAAGGTATGCTGAGTTGAATCTTTGGTGGTAATGGTCAATGTCGCAGCATCCCCGTTCGTTTTCAACGCCATCTTTGCAAAATCAAATGGGTTTTTATCGAGGTTCAATTCGGTATTCAGAGGCTTGTTTGCTTGGCTGGAAATGGGTGCTTCTAATTGTCGGGAGGCATTAAATGCTTTTAAGGCAGCTAAAGCCTTGGGGTTGCTTGGGAGCGCTTTGGCCTGAAAAGCAGGAAGCAAATTCGTCCAAACTTGGTTTAAATCATCCGGTAAATCCTGAGATTCTGAGGTGATGATTAATACGGCATCTTGATCTGGCATCATCAGGATGTATTGCCCATAGGCGCCATCGCCTCGGAAGGAATTATGCCGACTCCGCCAAAATTGGTATCCATAACCCTGAATCCAATCCGCATATTGGCCTGTAGCCCTTTTCTCGGGTGTGGCATCAGGTTCTTGGTCGATTTGTTTGCTGGTGGCTTCTTCGACCCATGCTGCCGGTAAGACCTGTTTTCCTTCAAATTTGCCCTTGTTGAGGTACAATAAACCCAATTTAGCCATATCTTCCGTTTTGACCCGAATTCCCCATCCACCTACGTTGATTCCTTTTTGGTCTGATTCCCAATCGATTCCCGTAATATGTAAGGGATCGAGTAATCGGGGTTTTAAATAAGCCAAGGTTGTCTCGCCTGTCACCTTTTGAATAATCGCCGAGAGCATATAGGTCGCAAGCGTGTTGTAAAGAAATTTGGTTCCCGGCTTGGCGACAATCGGGTGATTTAGAAATCCCCGAATCCAATCGGGTTGCATAACGATCACACTGCGGAGGGGTTCTTTTTCGTGGCCTACCGACATGGTCAATAAGTCTTGAATCCGTAGGTCTTGAATAAATGCTTTGTCTTTCAGGTCCGCATATTCCGGGAAAAATGAAATAACCTTGTCTTGAACGCTTAAGCGTTTTTCTGCTACAGCGAATCCAATGGCCGTGGAGGTCCAACTTTTGGATACGGAATACATGGAATGAACCTTGTCGGCTGCATAGGGTTTCCACCAAGCTTCCGAGATGACCTTTCCATGACGGATCAGCATATACGAATGCAATTCGTGTTTTTTAGGGTCAATTTTCTCGATGTATTTTTGGATGGCTTCGGACGAAACGCCTTCGGCTTCGGGGGTGCTTCGAGGAAGGGATTGGCTGAATGCGGGGATGCTTACTAAGCAAATGAGGCCAAGCAGGAAACGTAATTTCATGGTTTATCGGTTTAAAGCAGGTACAATGTATAAAAAATGCGGTAAATTGTTGGCTGTTTATTTATGCCATGTCCAAAGAAATCGTTGCCCGAGTTCAGCATTTAGCAGCCTCCTATGGTTCGCAGGAAGTATTGAGCGATATTACCTTCGAGATAGCGTCGGATGAACGTTTAGCGATTTTG
Organism: Aquirufa sp. 5-AUSEE-100C1; assembly: GCF_054558655.1. Lineage (NCBI taxonomy): Bacteria > Pseudomonadati > Bacteroidota > Cytophagia > Cytophagales > Flectobacillaceae > Aquirufa > Aquirufa sp. 5-AUSEE-100C1. Next base: position 83,093 of record NZ_JBPXKO010000001.1, read on the forward strand.
GGGGCGATGGGTTCGGGAAAAACGACCTTGGCCAAAGCACTTTCGGGTCGATTGTTTCGAAAGGGGGAGGTTTGGTTTCAGGGTTCTTTTGTGCTGTATGTGGAGCAGCAACATCATTTTAAGAATCGTTCGAACATTTCGGAATTTTATCTACAGCAGCGCTTTAATTCCTCAGATTCGGAAGACTCCTACACGGTTCGGGAAGAATTGGAAGGATTGGAAGTTACGGAATGGATACCCGTTTTTGGCATTGAACATTTATTGGATAAGCCGCTGCTGCAACTTTCAAATGGTGAGAACAAGCGTCTTCAGATTGTGAAAGCCCTTGGCCAAAAGCCAGATTGGTTGTTGCTGGATAATCCCTATTTAGGTCTTGATGTATCGGGTCGAGAAATTTTGTCGGCCGGATTAGCGGAATTATCCCAACGGGGTATTCGGTTTATCTTGTTTTTGTCGGGAGGAGATTTGCCGGGATTTGTCAATAAGGTGTATCATTTACCCAAACAAGCGAGTGTGGTGGCTTTTAGCCCCAGACTGAAGTCTGAGGTTAGAAATGATATTAGGACGAACCTGAAGTCTGAGGTTAGAAATAAGTTTATTAGGCCCGAAAGGAAGTCTGGGCTTGGAAATAAGATGATTAACCCAAGCCTTCAGGTTGGGGACTCACAGCGAGCAGATGAGATAATTTCCTTGAAGGATGTGACCATTCGCTATGGCTCCAAAACAATATTGGATCATTTTTCTTGGACGATTCAGCGCGGGGAGCGCTGGGTATTAAAGGGGCCGAATGGGGCGGGAAAATCAACTCTACTGAGTTTGATAACGGCCGATAACCCGCAGTCGTATTCGCAGGAAATCACTTTGTTTGGTCGGAGACGTGGGACGGGGGAGAGTATTTGGGATATCAAGAAAAATATAGGCTATGTGAGTCCGGAGATGCATTTGTATTTCAAGGAAACGGGAACGAGTTTTGCGGTCGTGGCGTCGGGTTTATTTGATTTATTGGGTGTTACCCGGAAGGTCAATGAGGAGCAGGTCTCCCAAGTGGATGCATGTTTGGCATTATTTGGGTTGGAATATTTGCGAGATAGGAGTTTTCAGACCCTTTCGACGGGAGAGCAGAAGATGGTATTGATTGCGCGTGCGTTTGTTAAAAATCCACCTTTATTGATTCTTGATGAACCTTGTCAGGGTTTGGATGTGGAGCAAGTTCGACTATTGAAGGATGTGATCAATCAGATTGCTGATATTTCAGACATGACGCTGATTTTTGTTTCGCATTATGCGGAGGATGTGCCTGAGTGTGTAGGGCAAGTCATGGAATTGTAGAGACATAATCCTTCAACTATTTTTGTTTTTTGTAGAGACGCGATACTTCGCGTCTATTCGTTTTTTTATGAGACGCGAGGTATCGCGTCTCTACACTGTTTTGTTAGATGCGAAGAATCGCGTCTCTACACTGTTTTGTTAGATGCGAAGAATCGCGTCTCTACTAAAAGGCTTGCGTGATCGATGGACTTGGTTGGCTAAACCATTTCGGGCCATTTTCGGTCATGTAAACGCAATCTTCTAATCTTACACCAAACTCACCAGGAATAGCGATGGTGGGTTCGATGCTGAAGCACATTCCTACCTGCAAGGGTAATTTGTTTCCTTTGACCATATTTCCCCATTCGTGGCCATCCATTCCGATTCCATGACCCGTTCGGTGGGGAAGGCCCGGCAGTTTATATTCAGGTCCAAATCCCGTTTGGGTTAATACGGTTCTTGCTGCGATATCAACGTTTTCACAGGGTGCACCGAGAACCGCGGCCTCAAATCCAGCTTTTTGGGCCTTTTTCTCCAAATTCCAAATATCAATTTGCCGTTGGCTCGGTTCGCCAAACACCACCGTTCGGGTGATATCCGATTCATAACCATCTACTTGACACCCGCAGTCCAACATGACTGTGTCGCCTTTTTGAAGTATTTGTTTACGAGAGCTACCGTGAGGGAATGAGGTAGCTACGCCAAAAGTTACGGCCGCAAAACCATGTTGGGCTCCTAATTCCGTGTGTTTTTGGGCAATTTTTTGGGAGATTTGTCGGGGAGTACAACCAAGCTCCAAAGCCGCAATTCCAGCTTGTATCGCTAGGGATGTGATATCATTCGCACGCTGCATTAACGCAATTTCGTTGGGAGATTTGATGAGTCGGCAAGTCACCGAAACGGGATCCCCACTCACGAGTTGAAAGTTTTTTCCTGCTTTTTGAAGGCCATTCGAAATGAAGAAGCGTGTTTGTTCCTCGATTCCGATTTGTCCGGATTGAAATCCAAGGTCTTTAAGGGTCTTGATGCAAAGTTCGAAAGGGTTTTCATCCTCGTGCCAAGTTCGTACTTCGGTTCCGATTTTTAGCAATTCACGGAGTCGGTTTTCCTCAAAATAGGGGCAAATATATGTTAATTCGCCTTTTGCGGGGATGATAGCGAGCATGGAACGTTCGCTCGGATACCAGGATAAACCCGTAAAGTAATTGAGACTCGTTCCTGCGTCCAAGATCAGCGCCACCATCTTATTCTTTTGCAGCAATTCTTGCGCTTTGGCAATTCGCCCTTTGCGTTCCTCGATGCTAATGGGAGCTGCTTCGGTGATATGAGAATTAAACAGGTGATTAGTTCCTAGGAGGGCGCTGAACCCAATGGAGCTTTTGATGAAGTCGCGACGTTGAATCATGAAATAGGTTGTTTGAGGCAATTTAATGATTATTCCGGAGTATAAAAATGAGATGACTTGGGGTGGGTGGGCGAATGGTTGAATAAACAAAAAAGCCCGACATTTCTGTCGAGCTTATCAGAGCCTCCTGTCGGGATCGAACCAACGACCTACTGATTACAAATCAGTTGCTCTACCAGCTGAGCTAAGGAGGCGCATTTCGGTTTACAAAAGTAGTGTTATTCTCCTAAATCGCAAAACCGAAGTTTAAAAAAAATTAACTTTTTTTCAATTTTTCCAATTCCTTTTCCGCGGCTGCAATTTTCTTTTCAACCTCTGCACGCAGTTTTTCACTGTTTTTCGACTTCGCAAAGAACTCTAAGTTATTGGTTAACACTGCAATATCATTTTCCAAGGCTTGGATTTTTTTACGCATATCAGCAGAAGGTGCAGCCGAGTCGCTTTGATCGGATTCCGTCTTCAAGGACTTCAATTCGAATCCCCAGGCGGCTAATTGCTCCTTCGGTTGAGTGCGTGCTAAATCAATCAGCGCATTCCAAGTCTTGCGGAATGCATCCTGCAATTCCTTCACGTTCTTCTTAGGTACAAATCCAATCGCATCCCAAGAGGCTTTCACCTCACCCAAACGCGCTAATAAACTAGCATCCTTTAACATCGCATCCATTTCAACTAAAATAGCCTGCTTCGCTGCTAAATTGGCCTCCATTTCCGCATCTTTCGCACCCTTCGAAGCCGAACGCTTCAAATTAAAATATGCATCGCAGGCCGCTTTAAACTTGGTATATATGCTATCCTTTTGTTTTTCCGGTACATGGCCGATTTCCTTCCACTTCTTTTGTAGCTCGATCACCGTTTGTGTAATTTCCGGCGTTTCCGTTCCTACAGCTACAATTCCTTCTACTTGATCAATTAATGCTTGTTTCGCCGCTAAATTCGCCTTGCGCTCCGCATCAATCTTACCAAAGAAATCACTCTTATGCTTAAAGAATGTCTTTAAATCCGCCCAAAATTGATGACTTACTTCTTTTCCGCCTTCTCTCGGCAATCCACCTTTTAACTTACCCCATTGCTCTTGCAAGGCCAATACCGCCTTCGATGCTTGGTTCCATTCCGAAATGGAAGTCGATTGAAAGCTCGCATAGCCATTCATCAAACCCGCTAATTCCTTTTTTATCTTTAAATTCTCCTCAAACACGGCTTTGTTGGCATCCGCAATCTGACGCTTCTGCTCAAACAACACATCCAAAGACTTCTTAACCCGCTGCCACATCGCCTCATTCTCTTCTCGCTGCGCAGGTCCTATGTGCTTATATTCATTGAATAATTCTTCCGCCTCCTTTAATAACGCCGGAAGATTCGTTGCATTACTTACCGAGGCGGCCAACTTCTCTAATTTGGCTGCGATAACTTCTTTGGCCTGTAAATTCTTCTTACGATCTAATTCTAATAACTCATAGAAAATGGAACGATTCGAATAAAAACGATCCACCAATGCGTGGTAGGATTGCCACAAGGTTTGATTCATAGGTCCCTGCACAGAACCTAGGCTTTTCCATTCTTCCTGAATCTTTTTAAATGCCTTAAAGCTTGCATTCACATGAGCAGGATCACTGTTATCGTCCTTATCAACCAAATCACGTAATTCATTGATTAAACGCGTTTTCCCTTCCAAGGCCTTCTCCCGAGCCTTCTCTAATCCCTGGAAAAAGGCTTGTTTCTCCGTACGAATGTGATTAATTAATTGATCAACGGCATGAATCGCCTCATCCTTAAAATCAAATCCTTCTTCAGAGTCCTCATTCGAAGATTTAAATGCTTCCAAAGCAGCTTGTTTTTCAGCTTGCTTTAACTGGCTCCATGCTTCCTTGACCTCTTTGGTGATTTCATCAACCTTCTTGTAGGTTCCGGGATGCGCATGCTCCGACACGATGTCCTTGATTTTACCAAAATACGTTTGGAAATTTTCCTTCGTCGCAACCGCAAAGTCGAATAGGGGATAACTCACCTCCTTTTCAGGAGCGGGGGCCTCTACCTCTTTAGCAAGCATCTCACTTGTCTCGGTAGCTACGGGAGCTGTTTCCTCGACCTTGATAGGCTCGATGGCTTCGTTTTTTGCTGGATTCTGATCAGTTGTCATGTCGTCGTTGTTTGCGTTTTTAAACTAATTTTTCAAAAATACGCTCCATCGATACCGCATAGCCTAATTTCTCTTTCAGGTCTGCGATAGAAATGCGCTCTTGGGTCATGGTGTTACGATCACGCACAGTAACCGTTTGGTCTTCCATGGTTTGATAGTCCACCACCACACAATAAGGTGTCCCAATTAAATCTTGACGGGTATAGCGCTTGCCAATCGCTCCCCCCTCATCATAGGTTGTGTTAAAGGCAAATTTAATTTGATTCACGATCTCTTGTGCCTTTTCGGCCAAGCCATCCTTCTTAACCAAAGGCAATACCGCCACTTTCGTAGGCGCTAATGCCGGATGTATGTTCAAGTAAACGCGTTGCTTTAAGCTCTCGCCCTCGCCCGTCGTCTCCTCCGTATAGGCATTACACAAAATCGCTAAAAATAAACGATCTGCGCCCACCGACGTTTCTACGACGTAAGGTATGTAGTTTTCATTGATCTCTGGATCAAAATACTGTTGTTTCTTCTTCGACAAATCTTGGTGCGCTTTCAAGTCGAAATCCGTCCGTGAGTGAATTCCCTCCATCTCCTTGAAGCCAAATGGGAACTTGTATTCAATATCCACGGCCGCATTTGCATAATGCGCCAATTTATCATGATCATGGAATTTCAAGGAATCAGCCGGTAAGCCGATCGCCTGATGGAACTTCATACGTGTTTCCTTCCATTTATTATACCATTCCATCTCCGTACCAGGACGTACAAAGAATTGCATCTCCATTTGTTCAAATTCACGCATGCGGAAAATGAAATTACGCGCTACGATCTCATTACGAAAGGCTTTCCCAATTTGCGCAATACCAAACGGTACCTTCATCCGACCCGTTTTCTGCACGTTCAAGAAATTAACAAAAATCCCTTGTGCCGTTTCCGGACGTAAATAAATCAAGGAAGCATCTTCCGAAACAGCTCCTACTTGGGTAGAGAACATCAAATTGAATTGACGAACCTCCGTCCAATTTGCCGTACCTGATACCGGACACTTGATGTTTTGATCGATGATCAACTGACGTACAGACTCCAAATCTCCCGCATCTAATCCCTTCGCCATCGCCTGCATCAAGGCCTTTGCTTCATCGGCTTTACCCTCATCTTCCAAAGCCGCTGCGCGTTCCTCCAATAAGGTATCCGCACGGTAACGCTTCTTGGAATCTTTGTTGTCGATCATCGGATCATTAAACGAGTCCACGTGACCAGAGGCCTTCCAGGTTAATGGATGCATGAAGATCGCGGCATCTAAACCGACTACGTTGTCATTCAACATAGTCATGGCCTTGTACCAAACGGTCTTTAAATTATTCTTTAATTCAACGCCATTTTGGCCATAATCATAGACTGCTTGTAAACCATCATAAATTTCAGATGATGGAAATACGAATCCATATTCTTTGGCATGGGAAATAATATCTTTCAATGCTGAGGCGGTATCTTGTTTTTTCTGCTCCATGTAATTGTAATCAGTCAATTAAGCATGCAATTTACCGAAAAGAATGAAAGCGAATAGATTTTTCTTAATTTTACCAGGTATTTTTTTTCCATGCAGAAAATCCTTTGTATTCGTTTTTCGTCCATTGGGGACATCCTTTTGACAACACCCATTGTGCGTGTTCTCAAAGCGCAATTTCCCAATTCCGAAATTCATGTCGCAACGAAGGCTAATTTTGCTCATTTGTGGGAGGGAAATACTTGTGTTACTCAGGTGCATGGATTCGATGGGAATCTGTTGAATTTTGCCTCTCAATTACGAAAAGAGGGATTTGATTTGATTTTCGACCTCCATAAAAACCTGCGTTCAACTATTTTATGTCTGCTTTTGGGTAGAATCCCTAAGCAAATCAATAAATACACGGCCGCGCGGAAAGCATTCGTCAAAACGAAAGTAAATAATTTGCCGGGGCATTTGGTCGACCGGAATTTAAGTTCTCTCGGATTAAACCCCGATGGAAAAGGTTTAGACTATTTCATCCCTCAAAACGCACAGGTTAACCCTGCTGATTTTGGAATTAAATCGCCTTTTGTACTTTTTGCCATCGGTGCGGCGCATCAAACCAAGGTATTAACTTATCCGAGAATGGTTGATCTCATCGACTCCATTCCTCATGCTGTTGTTTTGGTCGGTGATGATTGGGATGCCAAATTAGGTTACCGTTTAGCTACGCTTTTTCCAGAAAAGGTCGTCAATCTTTGTGCAAAAACGAATATTGCGCAAAGTGCATCCCTGATCCAACAAGCCGCTCTGGTCATTACGCATGACTCATCCATGATGCACATCGCGTCTGCGTTGAAGCATCCGAAATTGTTTACGATTTGGGGCAGCACGCATCCTGGATTAGGCTTTGCTCCTTACCAAACGTCTTTTATGGCTATTCAAAATTCGAATCTTACGTGCCGGCCATGCTCGACGCAAGGTTCCAATGTTTGTCCTTTAGGACATTTTTCTTGTATGAATTCATTAGATCTTTCGGACCTGATATCGGCCGCTCAAGCATTATGAAAAATATCAAATTCGCCTTATTGCAATTGACTTGTTCAGAAGATGTACAAGCAAATCAAGTGAAAACCATCGCTAAAATTCGGGAGGCAGCCGCTCAGGGGGCCCAGGTTATCTGTTTGCAGGAATTATATCGTTCGGTTTATTTCTGCCACAAACAAGATGCGGCCTATTTTGATTTAGCCGAAGCGATACCCGGACCTGGTACAGATTCGCTTTTGGCATTAGCCGAAGAATTGAAAATTGTCATCGTCGCCTCTTTATTTGAGAAACGCAGCAAGGGTGTTTACCACAATACCTGTGCTGTGTTGGATTATGCCAAAGGCTACTTAGGGAAATACCGTAAAATGCATATCCCCCAAGATGCGGGATATGAGGAGAAATACTATTTTACCCCGGGTGATTTGGGTTATCAAGTGTTTGATTCTAGCTATGGTAAATTGGGTATTTTGATTTGTTGGGACCAATGGTACCCCGAGGCGGCACGATTAACTGCCTTGAAAGGCGCTGAAGTTTTAATTTACCCCACAGCGATTGGTTGGGATAATCTAGAAACTAATAGTGAGATAAACCGCGAGCAATATCAGGCATGGCAAACCGTTCAACGCGGTCATGCCGTTGCCAACGAGGTTCCCGTCATTGCCGTGAATCGGGTAGGCGAGGAGCATGGTCAAACTTTTTGGGGAGGTTCTTTTGTAAGTAATGCTTTCGGTCGGGTGATTTATCAGGCACCACACAATACGGAAGAGCTAGCGGTTGTGGAAATCGATTTAGATGCCCAGGAGCAATATCGTCGCATTTGGCCGTTTATGCGTGACCGAAGGATTGATTCATTTGGGGATCTTACGAAGAGGGTGATTGATTGAGAACTAAGAGTTAAGAACTAAGAGTTGTATGTCAGTTGTCAGTATCCAGTAGTCAGAGTAGTTCGAAGTCCAAAGTACGTAGGTAAAGATGAATAGAAGTCGCTAGTCGCTAGTCACTAGTCTATCTTAGTTCTTAACTCTTAGTTCTTAACTCTTAGTTCTTACCTCTTACCTCTTACCTATAGTTTCAATTGTATGGGCGATTGGCTCTGAAACCCTTCCCCATATTTCACACCAATCTTATGTCCCATTTCTTGTGCACGCGCTTTGATGAAATCGAGAAAATCTGGGCTAGAAATGTAGGAAGCCGGTTCGGTGGAATTTGGATCAAAGAATTGACTCTTGAAGGCACGAATAGCCGCTTCTTTTTTCTCCCAATGTGCGGAGATATCAATTACAAAATCAGGCTCTAAATATCGATCTTGGATGTAATGGTAGACATGTTTGGGACGCCAAGCCGGTAATCCCGTTTCAATTTTACGCAATCCACTCAAGAAACAAGCATCAATGGCCAATGCAGCCCCTTTTCCATGGTCCGGATGACGGTCTTCCAAGGCATTGGCTAGCACAACATCGGGTTGATATTTACGGATTACCTCGATCAATTTCAATTGGCTTTCCTGAACATTCTGAAAGAATCCATCGGCTAATTCCAAATTTTCACGGGCATGAATCCCTAACACTTGGCTCGCTGCGGCTGATTCGGCTAATCGAATTTCTGGCGTTCCTCGAGTACCTAATTCGCCACGCGTGAAATCGACGATTCCAACCTTCTTTCCGTTCGCAATAGCATCCACAATCGTTCCTGCCACTGCAAGTTCGGCGTCGTCGGGATGTGCGGCCATGACTAGTATATCAAGTTTCATTGGCTTAATGAATTCGTAAGCGTCTTCCCGCCCGTATCGTGGATGTCATTTTTAGACCATTCATTTTGGCCAACTTACTCGCAGATACACCAGCACGTTGCGCGATGACATACAAGGAATCGCCCGGTCGAACTTTGGTCCAGACCTTTTTCCGACTACGCACTTTCTCACCAACGGAACCAAATTCGTTTCGCAAAGCAAGCGCACGCATGTTAAAGGTTTGTGCAGTTATCAACAAATGATCTGAAATAGGTTCGAATGAACCGAAATTATATACCTGATTAGGGTTAAAGGGATTGCCCTCATATCGAGTTTCAAAATGAAGGTGAGACCCAGTGCTCCGACCCGTATTTCCACCTAAACCTATTTCATCACCCGCCTTAACCAATGTTCCTGATTCTAATCCTTGCTTAGACATGTGACCAAAAAGGGTCTCCAATCCATTGTAATGGCGCAAAACCATGTATTTCCCGTAGCCTCCTCCGTCATAATTTACGACGCGAACAATGCCATCGAATGGTGCATAAATGGGATTGCCTGTTTCTAAATCTAAGTCAACTCCAGCATGTAATCGACCCCAACGAGGCCCAAAAGGACTCGTTTGTTTTACGATGGAAAGGGGAGGTGACCAATTGCGTCCTGCGGGTAAATTGTATAATTCTAAATCAACTGGCTCATCAAATTCCTTCGCATTAATGTCGTATGGGTCAATCGATTTTGTATCCCATATTGAAAAATAGGAGGCAACTGACACGAAATCTTCCGTGCCCATTGGCGCATTTTCTTCCTCAATTTCCACCACCAATGCTTCACCTTCGTCGATGGAAGTCGTATCAAAATTACTGATGGTCGGATTTATCACCTTCAAAGGTTCATACTTGCGCTCTTGAAGTTCAGAACCCTGAATGGCTGTGGCTTTACTATCTTCCTCTGTACGAAAAGTCAAAGGAGGCAAGTCGTCCAAATCATCTTTCTTCGCCGATTTGTCTTGATACAATGACGAATTCGGTTTATAGTCGATTTTGGTATTTTTTTTGAAAAGCTTTTTTTCTTGCGCATGACTCGACAAGGCCATCAAGGCCAAAGCCATCCCCAGAAATAGTTTGCTCAATTTCATGTGCTCTTTTTAGTGTAAAGAATTGGCTGCCAACCATCTTTCAGCATCCAAGGCAGCCATACATCCACTACCCGCTGCCGTAACGGCTTGTCGGTATGTCGTATCCTGCACATCCCCACAAGCAAATACGCCCGGGATGTTCGTGCGTGAACTTCCTTTTTCAGTAATCAAATATTCTTGCGCATCCATGTCCAATTGACCCTTAAAAATGCTCGTATTTGGTTGGTGACCAATCGCCACAAAGAATCCCGTCAATGCTATCTCCTCCCTCGCTTGCGTTACATTATTTTTAATTCGAATTCCTGTCACACCATTCGCATCGCCCAAGATTTCTTCCGTCTCAGAATTCCAGTGAATCTTGATTTTGGGATTGTTTTTCACGCGCTCCTGCATGATTAGGGAAGCACGCATTTGGTCCCGCCGAACGATTAAATGAACCTCGGTACATAAATTGGCCAAATAACTAGCCTCTTCGGCTGCTGTATCACCAGCACCTACGACCGCAACAACCTGATTACGATAGAAAAATCCATCACAAACCGCACAGGCCGACACACCCAAACCATTAAACTTGGTTTCGCCTTCTAATCCCAACCATTTAGCAGAGGCACCGGTTGCAATAATCACCGAATCTGCTAAGATTTCTGTCGTATCATCAATCCAGACCTTTTTAGGTTGGCTTGTAAAATCTACTTTTGTCGCCATTCCATAACGAACATCCGTTCCAAAACGCTTCGCTTGGTTTTCTAAATCCACCATCATCGCTGGACCATCGATACCGTTGGGGTATCCAGGAAAATTGTCAACTTCCGTCGTCGTTGTTAATTGACCACCCGGTTGGCTTCCTTGATACATCACCGGCTGTAAACCCGCACGGGATGCGTAAATAGCAGCTGTATAACCCGCTGGACCTGAACCAATAATTAAGCACTTAATAGAATTCGACATAATAGGTAAAATGGGACAAAAATGAGTCTGTAAATTTCGGTAAATAAGCTTAGATTCACAAACCTCGAATTTCTCCTTTTTGTTCCTTACATTTGCTTGGTAACCTCATGTTTAACGTATGATTGGTAAAAATATTACGCACAACCTCACCTTTTGGGTTTTGTTATCCATTTTGATGGGTATCATCATTGGCCATTTTTTTCCTGAATTTGCTCTGTACCAGGTTTTAGATGATAAAATATCGTACAATTTTCTTGGTACGGAAATTTCAGTGGGCAAGAGCTTAAGCGAAGTATTATCCGGGATTTTTATCAGCCTCGTGAAACTTTTCATTCATCCCATTATCTTTTTAACAATCAGTTTAGGGATTGTCAATATGGGTAATTTAAAGAAAGTAGGTCGCGTTGGTGGTAAGGCTTTACTCTATTTCGAGGTCGTGACTACCCTTGCATTGATTATCGGTTTAGGTGTTTCCCATGTATTGAATCCAGGAGAAGGAGTTATCCGGGCAGACATCGCCGGTGGGGATATTTCGAAATTCACGCAAAAAGCCGCCAGTTTTAGTTGGATGATTTTCCTCAAAGAAAACTTTACCATTCAGGTCCTAGGCTTTTCACTCTTTTTTGGTTCCTTTTTGAACTTCGTTCGTGGCAAGGCAAAGATGATTTCAGGGATGCAGCAGGCCGAACATTGGGTCTTCAAAGGATTGAAATTTGTCATGTATTTAGCCCCATTGGGTGCGCTCGGCGGCATGGCCTACACGATTGGCAAATTCGGCATTCATTCCTTGTTGCCTTTAGCCAAACTCATGGTTTCCGTGTATGCGACCATGGGAATATTTATTTTCGTCATTTTAGCTCTCATCATGCGCAGCTGCGGTGAGCGAATTACGTCCTTTTTGAATTACATCAAAGAGGAATTATTGATCGTATTAGGAACATCCTCCTCTGAAGCGGCTTTACCTTCCTTAATGAAAAAGTTAGAAGCCATGGGCTGTTCGAAATCGGTGGTGGGGCTCGTAGTACCTGCCGGTTATTCATTCAATCTTGACGGAACGAGCATTTATTTATCTATGGCTACGCTATTTTTGGCGCAAGTTTATGGCATCGACTTATCGATCGAACAAATGCTCACCATCATTGGTGTGCTCATGGTAACCTCTAAAGGTGCCGCGGGGGTTACCGGAAGCGGTTTTGTGGTGCTAGCCTCAACCTTAACCGCGCTGCAAGTGATTCCATTGGAAGGACTTGCTTTATTATTGGGCGTCGACCGATTTATGTCGGAAGCCCGTGCAATCACCAATTTCATCGGAAATGGCGTTGCGACCATTTGGCTCGCGAAACACGAAGGAGAATTTCATCAACCAGAAGCCTAATATAAATTTATGTCCACTTCATCCATACTCAAACAAGATGCTCTCGAGTACCACGCCGGTGGTAAGCCCGGGAAAATCGAAGTCAAACCAACAAAATCAACCGCTACCCAACGCGACCTTTCCTTAGCGTATTCACCAGGAGTAGCTGAACCTTGTCTAGAGATTGCGGCCAACATCGAGAAGGTCTATGATTACACCGCTAAGGGGAATTTGGTAGGAGTTATTTCAAACGGTACTGCTGTCTTAGGTTTAGGAAATATAGGACCTGAGGCCTCCAAGCCTGTCATGGAAGGAAAGGGTGTCCTATTCAAAGTCTTTTCCGATATCGATGTTTTTGACTTGGAGCTTTCCTGTACCGATCCCGATCAGTTTGTAGAGACGGTCGTTAACCTAGAACCTACTTTCGGGGGCATTAACCTGGAAGACATCAAAAGTCCTGAGTGCTTTGAAATCGAGGAGAAACTCAAAAAGCGCCTGAAGATTCCGATTATGCATGATGACCAACATGGCACTGCCATCATTTCGTCAGCCGCTTTAATTAATGCCTTGGAAATTGTAGGAAAGAAAATAGAAGATGCTCGTTTTGTCATCTCTGGTGCCGGTGCTGCGGCGATTTCCTGCATTAAGCTCTACCTAAAACTCGGTGCTCGCATTGAGAATTTTTATATTTTTGATAAAGACGGTTTGGTTTCCCAAGACCGGAATGATCTAAACATTTACTTAGCTCCACTAGCCGGTCCTGCAGGTAAACAAGTTTCGATGGCTCAAGCCATGCAAGGCGCAGATGTCTTCCTCGGATTGTCCGTTGGGAACATTCTAAAGCCGGAAATGATTGCCTCCATGTCCGCCAACCCCATTGTTTTCGCCATGGCTAATCCGACACCGGAAATTGGGTATGAAGAAGCCAAAGCCGTTCGCGATGATTTGATCATGGCGACAGGTCGTTCTGATTTTCCTAATCAAGTCAACAATGTATTGGGATTTCCTTTCATTTTCCGGGGTGCTTTGGACGTTCGCGCGACCGAAATCAACGATGAAATGAAATTAGCCGCCGCCAAAGCGCTCGCCAGTTTAGCAAAGAAGCCCGTTCCCGATATCGTGAATTTGGCCTACAATGAAAAGAGTTTAAGTTTTGGCCCGGATTACATTATTCCAAAGCCAGTTGATCCTCGTTTAATTACTACCGTTTCCATGGCCGTGGCTAAAGCTGCGATGGATTCGGGTGTGGCGATAAAGCCGATCTCCGACTGGGAGGCATATGAGTTGCAATTAGCGAAACGCCTTGGTCTAGACAACCAGGTGATGAAGTTTATCTTGAAACGCGCCAAGAGTAAGCCAAAACGTATCCTATTTGCGGATGCAGAAAATTTAAAAGTTTTAAAAGCCGTACGCGAAGTGCTCGATGAGGGAATCGCGAAACCGATTTTGTTGGGTAGCCGAGAGAAGATTCAAGCCATTTGCGACGAAAATCATTTGGATCTAGGTAAGACGGAAATCTTGGATTTCAAGCATGCGGATAACGCCGATCTTGTGGCGGAGTTCGCCGACTTATTCTATGAGAAACGTAAGCGTCGCGGGGTGACTCGTTGGGAGGCCAACAAGCAAGTCCGCAAGAGTAATTATTTCGCCGCGATGATGCTCGAAACGGATCGTGCAGATGGCGTTATTTCTGGTTTGACGAAAAACTATCCAGAATCTATTCGCCCAGCCTTGCAGATTATCGGCAAGCAAAAAGGGGTGAAGAAGGTTTCGGGTATGTATTTATTATTGTCGCAAAAAGGACCTTTGTTCTTCTCCGATACCACCGTCAACTTTGACCCGAGCGTTGAAGATATCGTCGAAATTACGGAGTTGACCGCCAAAGCCGTGAAGCGCTTTAACATCATTCCGCGTATTGCCTTATTAAGTTATTCGAATTTCGGTTCAGCGGATGGATCCGATGCAATTAAAATGCGTGAGGCCACGCAGATATTGCAAGAGAAGCATCCCGACTGGATTATTGAGGGAGAAATGCAAGCACACTTAGCTTTCGATAAGGAATTGCGTCAGCAAAACTATCCATTCGCTGCTTTGGGAAATGAAATGGCGAATACCTTAATTTTCCCTAATCTTTCTGCTGCAAACATCGCTTACAACTTGTTAAAGGAAGCCGCGGATATCGAATATGTGGGACCGATTTTATTAGGTTTAGGTAAGCCGACTCACATCTTACAATTGGGAGCTTCGGTTCGCGAGATAGTCAACATGGTCGCGATTGCGGTCGTCGAAGCACAATCAAAGGCTTAAAAATACCAATCCCCAACCGCATGGCTGGGGATTTTTTTATTTCATCCAGTTATTGCGCAAGTCTATTTGTTCTTTCGAGGGATTTTTCATTTCTCGAATCGCTTGTCTACTGGCCTGTTGGACCATAAAATAAGGAGCCTTCAAATGATAAGTTTGATAGGTGCCATCCTCTTTTTTCCGAGCCACATCCCAGGCAAGCATATCTCCCGGTTGGATAATCTGTAGTATCTTTTGCGTGTTTTTGACAAAGTTCTCTAAGTCAGTTGGTAAGCCATTGATGGCCAGCAATTCATCCTTTTCGCGCAAACCCATTTGTTGCCCCAAAGCATTGATTGCTGAGGTTGATTGTATCGTCGCTCGTTTGGTAGTCTCATTAACCGTCAAACCTTGTACATCAAACCCCAAGGTCTTCGCTTCTTCTTGTTGGTTTTCATCCCAAACATAGCCGATTTGATTTAACCACGTTTGAATGGGTAAGGCTTTAGCTCCAGCTACATAATTTTGAAAGAAATCATCCAGGGCTGGTAAATGAGTAATCTGAATAATTTTATCAAATAGCTGATTATCCTTAAATGATTTGCTGGGTCCAAATTCTTTGGATAAGGCTTGTAGCAGCAATTGATTATTCCATTTACCTTGACTCAACCTGCGCAAGGTGATATCCAAACCAAAACCGATTAAAGCACCTTTTTGGTAGACATTGCCATATTGTTCCTTGTATTTCCCTAGCACTTGCTTACTCATCACGGTGAAAGGGACCTTGGAATCAAACTGTAACTCCATGGATTCCTTTTTCTCCTGGATGGTTTGGAAGAATTTATTGTCCTCGATTAAACCTCCCTTCAACTGCATGTGATGTGCTGCGTATTCGGTAAGGCCTTCGTATAGCCATAGGTGCTCCGACATCTGGGGATTCATAAAATTGAAATTCCCGATTTCCTCTGAGTGAATTGATAGGGGAGTTACAATATGGAAAAATTCATGGGCACAGACGTCCCGAATCGTTTGGCCCAATTGATCGATACCCCCTTCCGGTAGGTAATAAAAAGAGGATTGCGTATGCTCTAATGCTCCAAAGCTTCCTCCTTTCAATTCACTTGAGAGAACGATTAAAAACGCATAACGTTTCACGGGTAATTTTCCACCTAGGTAATTGCGCTGAGCAACCAAGAGCGGTCGGATGTTCTCCGCGATTTCCGCGGCATTGATGGATTTATTGGGAGAATAAACGGATACCAAAATATTGGATTCAGGAAATTGAATACTCGCGGTGTCAGCCTCGCAGTACATGATGGGTGCGTCAACCAGGCTTTGGTAATTTAGACTTGAGAAAACGTCCAGATTGCCTTTTCCGAAATTAATTAGGGAGGTACTCCCATAGAGCACGCTTGGTTTCTGAATGGAAACTTGAACAGGGTTTTTCTCCATTCCCTCGACAAATCCCAAGAAGCCGTGTACATTAAAGGCAATCAGGCTGTCCTTCTGAATATTTGTTCCTGCGGGTTCGAAGATATATTCCCCTTTAATTTCCGGGCTGTCCCAGGTATCATTCACCTCATATTCCAAGTGGTCAAGCGATTGTACCTGTGCGATTTGATATTGATTGATGTTCTTCTGTTGGACAGGAAGTGCTTTCCCCGTTTTATCGAAAGCCTTAAAGCCTTGAATGTATCGACCAAAATCATAATTTGCATAGGTACCGGGTACTTGTTTCGGAAAGCTAAATACGAGGCTGTTTGTTACTTGTTTGGGAAGAAAAACTTGTACACGCACTCGGTCATTTGAGACGTGTTGAAGGTCAACTTTGTATTGAATCGTTTGGCCCCATACACCTGAAACAATCAGGCAAAGGAGGCTAATTTTTATAATTAATCGCATCTTTCGGGTCTATCTTTTGTATTAATTGTGTGGGTATGTAAATCATTAGGCTCACTAAAACAACAGTACCAAGATTAACGAATGCCCAAGTGAGGCCATCCCATGCGATGGGTACGGCCGACATATAATAATTTTCGGGATCGAGTGGAATGAGTTGGTAGGTAGCTTGTACCCAACAAAACGTCGCGGCAAATACATTGGCAATGGCCAATCCCCTCAGCATGATGAAGAAACCGTTCCACCAAAAAATACGACGGATCTGAGTGGGACTACTTCCCAGTGCGGTTAATAGACCAATCATCGGAACGCGTTCCATGATTAAGACCCACAGCGTAGCAATGAGGTTAAAGCATGCTACCAGCATCAATAGGCTGATGAAGATGATGATATTTCGATCGAGCATTTTCATCCAATCGTATAATGCCGGGTAAAGCTCTTCACTGGTTTCTAATTTCCACTCGTGGGGAAGTGTTTTTAAAAGGCTGTTCGGGTCGATTTTTGATTTAAGGTGAATTTCATAGGTCCCCAAGGAATCATTCGTCCAGCCGCTCATTTTTTGAACCCAAGAACGGTCGGCCAGTACAATAAGTTTATCCATTTCTTCCAAACCCGTTTGATAGATGCCGCTTATTTTTACTTTGCGGGGTCTTTCGGGTTGGCTGAGGAAATAGAGAATGAGTGATTCGTTTAGTTTTACCTTTAATTGCTTGGAAAGACTCTCGCTCAAGATAATATTTTGTGCATTTTTTATTTGGGATGAGCCTTCTCGCATGTTTTCAGCTAATTGTTGCGGAGGCATGTCGGAGCCGATTCCTTTGATTACGACGCCTGACATGTTTTCTTTTCCTACAATAATAGCGGGTTTTTGCACATGTGCCTGCACGTGATCGACCTCTGGAATTTGGGCGGTTGCTTTTTCCCAAGCAAGGTTGCGGGTCATCGGAGATTCTGCCAATGAGTGGTTTTCAGATATTTGGCTAATGCGAATATCTCCCGAAAAACGAAGCATTTTATTCAGAATAGCCTGTTTAAATCCGAATAGGATGGAGAAGGCGATCAGAATAATTCCAGCACCCATGGCTATGGTTCCAATACCCACATAGGTCACCGTCTTGGAAAAGGAGGTGTCTTTGGTACTTCGAATTCGCCGCGCGATGAACAAAGGGAATTTCACCGGTTTCTTATTTCTAAATTTTATCGGATATTTGGTCAATCTAAACCAACGCGCAAAGAAAATGGGATTGCTTCGAAACTACAAACTTATCCTCGTATTGTTTTTTATGATTAGCCTAAGGGCTATCGGTCAAGTCACTCCAGGAGCCTACCAAACCCAGAAATACCTTCCTTTACTGAAAGGAAAACAAGTTGCCTTGGTTGTGAACCACACCTCAGTCATCGGTAAAACACATCTGGCAGATAGTTTGTTGGCCTTAGGAATTCAGGTAAAACGGATTTTTGCTCCCGAGCATGGCTTTCGTGGCACGGCGGATGCAGGGGCACATATCGATAATGAAGTGGACGCGAAAACGGGATTGCCATTGGTGTCCTTGTATGGTAAACACAAGAAACCGTCGCCGGAAGATTTGGCGGGGATTGATGTGGTGATTTTTGATATTCAAGATGTGGGGGCTCGTTTCTATACTTACAGCTCAACTTTGCTCTATGTTCAGGAGGCCTGTGCTGAGAATAAGGTCAAATTATTGGTCTTCGATCGTCCCAATCCGAATGGGCATTATGTTGATGGCCCGGTTTTGGATCCTGTTAAATTTGCTTCGTTTGTTGGCTTAACAGCCATTCCGGTCGTTCATGGTTTAACGATGGGAGAGTATGCGCAAATGCTGAACGGTGAAGGCTGGTTGGCCAATAAGCTTGTTTGCGAACTCCAAGTCATTCCCGTTAGCAATTACAATCATAAGACCATGTATTCTGTGCCGATTGCTCCATCACCTAACTTACCGAATGATCAATCCATCGGCTTATATCCATCCTTGTGTTTATTGGAACCTACTATTGTGAGTGTAGGGCGAGGGACCCATACGCAGTTTCAGGTGGTAGGGACACCTAATGCTGACGCTGGCAACTATACCTTTACGCCTGTACCGACTCCCGGTGCGATGGATCCCCCTTTAAAAGGACAGTTATGTTATGGCTTGGATTTGCGACAGGTAAATACGCGTCAACTTGGATTTAGCCTGAGCTATTTAATCGAGATGTTCGAGAAGACGGGGAGAAAAGAGACCTTTTTTACCTCTCCGGCATTTTTTGATAAGTTGGCCGGCACGGACAGCATCCGCTTAGGCCTATTGGCAGGAAAATCGGAACAAGAAATACGCACGAGCTGGAAGCCTGCCTTGGATCGATACAAAGAAATGCGGAGGCGCTACTTAATTTATCAGGATTAGTTTTCGGAATTTGCCTAGAAATTGCGACCTTTGCCGTTTATTTTTAAGCAAAAGGCTGTATGGCGGAAAAAATTATTATCCTCGACTTTGGTTCACAAGTGACGCAATTAATTGCGCGTCGTATTCGTGAGGCACAAGTATATTGTGAAATCCACCCTTTCAATCACATTCCAAGCATCGACGAGTCGGTGAAGGGAATTATTTTGTCGGGAAGTCCTTGTTCTGTTCGTGATGAGGATTCGCCGCGTGTGGATTTGAGTCTATTTGGAAGCTTGCCTATTTTGGGTATTTGCTATGGTGCACAATTACTTGCACATCAGGGTGGAGGTTCTGTTCAAAATTCGGGACATCGTGAGTATGGTCGGGCGCACATGACCAGTGTTAAAGAAAGTCCTTTGTTAAAGGGTTTATCGGCAACGGGTCAGGTTTGGATGTCGCATGGTGATACGATCATGGAATTGCCGTCGGAGTATGAATTAATCGGTTCAACCGAAACGGTTCGTGTGGCAGCATTCGCCCATGTATCGAAGCCAATATTTGGTATTCAGTTTCATCCGGAGGTAACGCATTCGACAGAGGGTAGTATTTTGATTCAAAATTTTGTGTTGGGGATTTGTGGATGTGCGCCTACTTGGACATCGGATTCCTTTGTGGATCGTACGGTGGCTGAGTTAAAGGAGAAGTTGGGTTCGGATAAAGTAGTTTTAGGTTTGTCGGGCGGGGTAGATAGTTCGGTGGCAGCGGTGTTGTTACATCATGCGATAGGCAAGAATTTGTATTGCATTTTTGTAGATAATGGTTTGTTGCGCAAGGATGAGTTTGAGCAGGTGTTGGAATCCTATCATTCATTGGGATTGAATGTGAAGGGGGTGAATGCCAAACAACGTTTTTATGATGCTTTGAAGGGTCTTTCTGATCCGGAATTGAAGCGCAAGGCGATAGGTAAGACCTTTATTGAGGTTTTTGATGAGGAGGCGCATTTAATTGAAGGTGTTTCTTGGTTGGGCCAAGGGACGATTTATCCGGATAAGATTGAATCCGTTTCCTTGAAGGGGCCGAGTGCAACGATTAAATCTCACCACAATGTGGGCGGTCTTCCGGATTTTATGAAGTTGAAGATTGTGGAGCCTTTGGATGCCTTGTTTAAAGATGAGGTTCGTTTAGTAGGCAAGACTTTGGGCATTCCTCAAGAGATATTGGGACGTCATCCGTTCCCGGGTCCGGGATTGGGTATTCGTATTTTGGGCGATATTACCCCAGAAAAAGTTGATATTTTACAGAAGGTGGATGCCATATTTATCAATGGGCTGAAATCGGAAGGTTTATATGATCAAGTTTGGCAGGCAGGTGCCATCTTGTTACCGGTGCAGTCGGTAGGTGTCATGGGCGATGAGCGAACCTACGAGCAGGTGGTTGCCTTGCGCGCGGTAACGAGTGTGGATGGTATGACGGCCGACTGGTGTCATTTGCCTTATGAGTTCTTAGGTCGTATTTCGAATGAAATTATCAACCAAGTTAAAGGAGTTAACCGAGTTGTTTATGATATCTCGTCAAAACCACCTGCGACGATCGAGTGGGAGTAACATAGTAGAGACGCGATACTTCGCGTCTTTTATTTATTTTGTAGAGACGCGATACTTCGCGTCTTTTTTTGATTAGACGCGAGGTATCGCGTCTCTACAGTTTGGTGACTAAATTCGCCAAATACACAACCGTCTCCGTTGCTTTCTGCATGTCTTGTACGGAAACCCATTCTTGTTTGCTGTGGAAGGCATGTTCGCCGGCAAAGATGTTGGGGCAGGGTAATCCCATGAACGTAAGCCGTGAGCCATCAGTTCCACCACGTATGGATTTGGTTTCGGGCTCAAGGCCAGCCAAACGCATGGCTTCCATGGCTAAGCCCATGCAGGCGGGATGATCTTTGAGCACTTCAAACATGTTTCGATATTGCTCTTTTTGTTCGAATTGTACTCGGGAATTTGGGTATTTGCGAAGGACGTCTTCACTGATTTGCTTTAATAGATTCCCATATTCAACGAGTTTTTCGGATTCAAAGGCACGTAATATGAATTCGATTTGTACTTCTTCTACAGAACCACGGATGTCAGTTGGATGGATAAAGCCTTCTTTTTGCTCTGTCGTTTCTGGGCTACAATGGTCTTTTGGGAGTCGTTCGATAATCTCGGAGGCTATTTTTAATGCACTTTCCATGCGCCCTTTGGCGAAACCGGGATGTTGGGACACGCCTTGAATGTCGATGCGGAAATAATCGGCTGAGAAGGTTTCGTTTTCGAGGTGACCTCGCTTTTCCCCATCCAGCGTATATCCGAATTCAGCCTTTATTTTGGCTAGATTGATGTGGTCGGTTCCTCGACCTACTTCCTCATCGGGCGTAAATACAATGGTGATGGGACCATGTGGTACCTCGGGATATTGGGTCCAAAAAGCTATTGCATCCATAATTTCGGCGACGCCTGCTTTGTTGTCGGCTCCCAACAAGGTTAAACCACTTGCTGTAATGATATCATGGCCATATTGCTCCGCTAAATCGGGATGATCCTTTAGCCGAATAACTACTTGTGGGTCATCGGGTAAAACGATGTCTTGACCTTGGTAATTAGGATGAACAATCGGTTTGACATGGGCACCACTGCAATCCGGTGAAGTATCCATGTGGGAACAGAAAAAGATACCAGGCACATCGTGGTCTACGTTACTGGGTAGGTAAGCGTATACATAGCCATGTTCGTCAAGTTCGGCATTGGAAATTCCTAATGCGTGTAATTCGTTCACCAAAACCTTTCCGAGATTTTTTTGTTTTTGTGTCGTTGGGCTTAAATTTGAAAGCGGATCGGATTGGGTATCAATTTGTACGTATTGAAGAAATCGCTCTTGGGAACTAAAAGGGTAGTTTTGGAACAATTGAGAGATGAGAGCCATAAAATCAATATTTTTTGAAATATGCGAAGAAAAAATTGTGTTAAATAAATTTATTTGAATTGGATTAATAAAGGTAATCAACCTTTCAAAATATCGTATTATCTTAGAGGCTTCAATTTAGCCCACAGTTCTAAGCTGTCTCTGAATTGCTAGACCTTATACCTTATATTTATAAAGATTATGTCTCAAAATGCAGTGATCAATGTGGATGGTAAAAGTTTTGAATTGCCTACGTTAGTGGGTACAGAAAACGAAAAAGCTATCGATATCGCCAAGTTACGTGATTTAACGGGATACGTTACGTATGATCCAGGTTACAAGAACACAGGCGCAACGAAGAGTGCAATTACTTTTTTAGATGGTGAAGAGGGAATTTTAAGACATTGTGGGTACAGTATTGAGGAATTGGCCGATAAGGCTAGTTTCTTGGAAGTAGCCTATTTGTTATTACATGGCGAATTGCCAACCCAAGCTCAATTGAATGCATTTGAGACTGCTGTTCAGAAATACACCGTTTCGAATCAATCTTTATTGAACATTGCGCAAGTAATCCCTACGAGCACACACCCGATGAGCGAATTATCTGCTTTAGTGGGTTTGATGGAGGGCCAGTATTCTGCTGACGAAAAAGAAGATAATATCCTACGTTTATTGGCTGCTTTGCCAATATTTGCGGCTTGGAACTACAAGAAGAGTATTGGCGAGGCGATTGTTGCTCCAGACCAATCCTTGGATTATTGCTCTAACTTCTTGAAAATGATGTTTGCGAAGCCCGGTGAGTCTTATGAGGTAAATAGCATCGTTTCGAAAGCGATGAATAAATTATTGATTTTACATGCGGATCACGAGCAAAACTGTTCGACTTCGACAGTTCGTTTGATTGGATCTTCGCATGCTAGTTTGTTTTCTAGTATCTCAGGAGGTATTATGGCCTTGTTTGGTCCACTTCACGGTGGAGCCAACCAAGCGGTTATTGAGATGTTGGAGGAAATCAAGCAAGCGGGCGGCGATACGGCTAAGTTTATCGCCATGGCGAAAGACAAAAATTCGGGTTTCCGTTTGATGGGCTTTGGTCACCGTGTTTACAAGAATTTTGATCCACGTGCTCGTATTATCAAGAAAGCAGCGGATGATGTATTAACTGCATTAGGGGTTCAGGATCCTGTATTAAAAATTGCTCAAGAACTAGAGGCTGCGGCTTTAAGTGATGACTATTTTGTTGCTCGTAAATTATATCCGAACGTTGATTTCTATTCGGGAATTATCTACCGTGCATTAGGTATCCCTACGAATATGTTTACGATTCTTTTCGCGATTGGTCGTCTTCCGGGTTGGATTGCGCAGCATCAAGAAATGATGACAAATAAAGAGCCTATCGGTCGTCCACGTCAAATCTATGTAGGTGCAACGCCACGTGCATTTGTGGATATCAATCAGCGATAAGCCCAAATTATTCCAAAGAAAAAGCTCTCCGCATGGAGGGCTTTTTTGTTTTTAGCCACATTCGGCCTAATTTTGGAACTTATGATTCGAAAATTGTGTGTAACCTCTTTGCTTACTTTTGCATGTTCAATGCTTCGCGCACAAAGCCAAGAAGGTTTAGCGACTTTTTACCATGATCGTTTTTGGGGAAGTCGAACCACTTCAGGAGAGCCTTATCATCCTTATGTGTATTCAGCCGCTCATCGTACATTTCCTTTTGGTACTTGGGTTGAAGTTGAACTTGTAAAGACGGGGCAAAAGACCATCGTCAAGGTCAATGACCGTGGGCCCTATATGAAAGGCGGGGTGATTGATTTATCAAAAATCGCTGCGAAAGAATTAGGTGTAGTAGCCATGGGGAGGGTTCGTGTAAAAGTTCGTGCGCTTGGGATGGATGAATTAACGGATTCGCTGAAATTTGCCTTGTTTTCTCGGGACTCCCTAGCTAAAGTGCATTATCCTAAACCTCTCCAGAAGTCGTCTCGAAAAAAGAAATCCCGAAAGCGTAAAAAACATTAATTCACGACAATTTCGATACGCCGGTTCTGCTTTCGCTCGCTGGGTATTGGGTTTTTAATTTTGGGTTGGCTATTTCCAAATCCGCGTGTTTGGATTCTTTCCGAACTTATTTTCAGTTCCATCAATCGCATTTTTATATGAAGTGCGCGTTTTTCGGAAAGAATCAGGTTTTTTTCCTCTGAACCGACTTCATCCGTATGCCCATGAATGCTTACTTTTTTCGTAGGATGTTGGAATAAATAGGTCGCAAGTAATTGAAGACTCTGGGGTATGCTATCAAGCTGCCAGGCGTTTGTAGGAAATTCGATGTCTTCAAAATGAATGGATTCTAAAGCAATCACTTTAGGTTTTTCTTCAAAAAGTGTGTCAGGGATAAATACTTTCACAATCCCTAAATCTTGTTGGGGCTTATTCAGTTTTCTTGAAATGTAATAATATTCTGGCTGTTCGCTGGGGGTAATTCCCGCGTCATGGTAATCGGTATTGATGGATGGAATGGCTTTGGCTGTTTTGCCCACGGCCGGAAATTCGATTTGGTAAAAATCCAAACCACCTAAACCTCCTTTTTTGTTACTTGAAAAGATGAATCTGTTTTTATCAGCAAGCAGGTAAGGACCTTGTTCGTCTTCTGGGCTATTGATGGTTTCGCCTAGGTTAATGGGAAATTCCCATTGTTCAAGGTTGTTTTTGTGGGAAAGCCAAAGATCTCGTTTGCCCAATCCCCCAGGTCTGTCTGAGGCGAAAAACAATCGTTTACCATCTTTCGATAAATGGGGTTGGCCTTCCCAATCATGGCTATTTACGCGAAATCCGAGGTTTTTAGGTTTTGTCCAAGAGCCTTCAATCCATCGGGTTTCATATAGGTCACAACCGCCGAAGGAATTTGGGTATTCACATCCTGAGAAGATCATGTAAAGTCCATCCGAGGAAAAAGTGGGCGTTCCTTCGTTATTTTCTTGGTTCAATTCGGTGATGGGTTTGGGTATTTCGAATTGACCGTCTTTCCAATTCGCCACGAAGATTTCCTCATCTGAATTTTGATCTTTACGAACCGTAAAATACATCTGTTGTTGGTTCGGTAGGAATTGAGGAAAGTATTGGGTTCGGTAGGAATTGATGATGGGGTCTACTTGAACCGATGGAATGGTATCGACTGGCTCTGATAAAGTCAAGAAGGGGATGAGCCAGGCCAACATAGCATTAGGGGATTTGGAGGAACTTATGCGTTTGTACCGAAATTTGCCAATTTGGATTGGATTTTACAAATTCTACGATCAAAGGATTGATGCTGGCTTGCTTCGACCACTCGGGCTGAAGATATAAATGGGAGTCTGGATTAATTTTTGATGACCAGTCCTGGGCCCAACTCATATCAGAGGGGTGATAGATGACCACTTTTAATTCATGAACGTGTGGTAGTATACTTGGATTGGGTTCTTTGAACTTCTTGGGTGAAAAGCAAATCCAATCCCAGGAACCTGTGAATTCATTGCAAACGCCAGAGGTTTCCATGTGCGTCCGAAATCCAGCGCTTTGAAAAGCTTCTGTTAATGGCCCTAAATCATGCATGAGTGGTTCTCCACCTGTGATGACCACCATTCGGCCAGGAAATTGTAATGCTTCGTTTACTAAAGTTTCAACGGATTTAATCGGATGCGTATCGACAGGCCATGACTCCTTTACATCACACCAGTGGCAACCCACATCGCAACCTCCCAATCGAATGAAATAGGCGGCATGACCTTGATATTTCCCTTCACCTTGAATCGTGTAAAAAGATTCCATGACGGGGTATTCAAAATCACTTCTTTTTAAAACTGATTTTATATCTTTGGTTTTTAATTGCATGTTCACCTAAATTCAATGTAAAAATACAGGTTGAAAAGTAATTTAACTAATTAGGATTCGTTCTTACCTCATTGAGTGGATTCTTTTTTTTGTTTCATGGGTAAAAAATATTTTTCAAGAAGTTGTTTACTGCTTGTCTTCGGTTGCCTTAGCTGCTTGGGA
The DNA here is from genome assembly GCF_054558655.1 of Aquirufa sp. 5-AUSEE-100C1. Taxonomy (NCBI): domain Bacteria; kingdom Pseudomonadati; phylum Bacteroidota; class Cytophagia; order Cytophagales; family Flectobacillaceae; genus Aquirufa; species Aquirufa sp. 5-AUSEE-100C1. The sequence continues at coordinate 109,174 of NZ_JBPXKO010000001.1, forward strand.
TTAGTTGGATGCTGGTCGGCACGCTGTCCGCGTGAAACCTGCCACGTTCGCGTAGAACATCGACACGGCGAAAATTATTATCGACCTCATGAGGCTTTATCTTGGATGTGGACTCCTCGCTACAAGCATGTGCGTACGGTTTCCTATGCTGAGGTAGCTGCAAAATCTTCGAAAACAAAACGTATTTGGACACGTATATTTAAACCGAGTCCAAAAGTATCTGCTCAAAAGCCTCGATAATGAAGCCAAAAATTCATGTGGCCGCTGGGGTATTGAATCAGACCCCCTTGGACTGGGAAGGGAATTACCAACGGATTGTTGGTGCCATTCGCGTCGCACAAAATGCAGGGGCTCAATTGCTTTGTCTACCGGAAATGTGTTTGACAGGCTATGGCTGTGAAGATCAATTTTTTGCACCCTTCACGCAGCAAAAAGCTCAAGAATACTTGGATAAATTGCTGAAATTTTCAGCAGACATGGTTTTGTTGGTCGGATTACCCTTACGTTTTGAGTCCCAACTCTACAATGTGGTTGCGGTGCTCTATCAGGGTAAAATTCAGGCATATATTCCCAAGCAACATTTAGCCAATGAAGGTGTGCACTACGAGGCACGTTGGTTTCATCCATGGCCAGCGGGAAAGCGCGCTTCTTTAGACGGCATTCCTTTTGGGGATTATCGGATTGGAATGGGTGAGATTCGATTAGGTATCGAGATTTGTCAAGATGCTTGGGAAGGAGAAAAGCGCCCAGCTTACGCTCTGGCGACCTGTGGCGTATCGCTAATTTGTAATCCAACGGCCTCTCATTTTTCATTTGGGAAGTCGGCCGTTCGCCAAAAACTTGCTCTCGAAGGAGCTTCCATTATTGATGGAGCTTATGTTTTTGCTAATTTATTAGGGAATGAATCCGGACGAACCATATTTGATGGGGATGCCTATATTTTTCAAAATGATCAATTGTTGGCCCAAACATCTCGATTTTCCTTCCAGGATTTTCAAGTAATCGCGTCGACTGTTGAGGTTAATGGATTCACTGATGAGTCAGAGGATCTCATTCAGATCGGCGAAATAGTTGGCAAAAAACATCAAAATATTTTAGTTGATTGTCCAGCCTGGGAAACGTCTTCTCATTTAAAAGAGGAGGAATTCGCTCGATCGATTGCCCTGGGGCTTTGGGATTATGCTCGTAAGTCCTATTCAAGTGGTTTTGTGTTGTCGCTTTCAGGTGGGGCAGATTCTTCCGCCATTGTCTCTTTATGTGCTGCTGCAGTCTATTTAGCTGAGCTGGAATTGGGATGGGAGGGAATCAAGTCGCGGTTGGCCTACATTCCTTGGATTTCTGGCTGCCAGGATTCGAAGGATTTAATGGCTAAGCTGATGACTACTATTTACCAGGGAACCGTTAACTCATCGGCAGATACGCGACAAAGTGCAGCCGAATTAGCTGCGAGTATCGGATCTGAACACCATGAAATCGAGATAGATGGCTTGGTGCAGGGATATCGTTCTTTGATTGAACAGACTATTGAGCGCTCATTGTCATGGGAGAAAGATGATATTACGCTTCAGAATGTTCAGGCGAGGGTCCGTGCCCCGAGCGTATGGATGTTGGCCAATATTAAAAATGCTTTACTTCTCGCGACGTCCAATCGTTCAGAAGCCAGTGTGGGTTATGCCACGATGGATGGAGATACTTCCGGATCTATTTCTCCGATTGCCGGCATTGATAAGGCTTATTTACGTTCTTGGTTGAAATGGATGGAAAAAGTGGGTCTGGAAGGTAAATGGCGGGTTGCTGGATTGGCTTATGTGAATCGATTGGAGCCGAGTGCGGAGTTAAGGCCATTGGATAGTAAGCAAGTGGATGAGGAGGATTTGATGCCTTACCCGATATTGAATTCTTTGGAGCGGTGGTCATTTTATGAGCATCAAAGTCCATCTGAATGTTTGGAATTGCTTAAGCAGCAGTATGCCGGAAATTTTTCCGAGGAAGCCTTGAATGGATTTATACACCGATTCTTTCGATTATGGGCGCGTAATCAGTGGAAACGAGAGCGTTATGCGCCGGGTTTCCACGTGGACGATTACAGTTTAGATCCCAAGTCCTGGTTACGTTTTCCGATTTTGTCGGCGGGCTTAGAAAAAGATTTACCACAATAAAAAAATATGCATTTAGTCGTTGATATTGGGAATACGGATATTGTCTGTGGATTTTATACGGAATCGGGGTGGCAGGTACATTTGCGTACCCCTACGCATCAGCCTTGGACCGCGATTCGTTTGGAGCATTGGATTCAGAAAGAGTTGTCGGAAAAAGGGTTTCAGGATGTCAAGGTGGAGTCGGTATTAATAAGTTCGGTGGTTCCGCCGGTATTGATTCAGATTCAGAAGGGATTGGAACATTGGGTTGGTTTTCCTGTGAAGATTATGGGGCCCGAATTATATAAGTCTTTGCCGATACAGGTGATTAGTCCGGATGAAATCGGGGCGGATTTGGTGGCTAATTCGGTTTATGCGCATCATCATTATGAATCGGATGTTTTGATTGTTGATTTTGGAACGGCTTTGACGTTTACGTTGGTGGATCGAGAGGGGAAAATGCAGGGCGTGTCGATTGCTCCAGGTTTAAAGACGGCGGTAAAGTCACTGTTTTCCCAAACGGCTCAATTGCCGGAAGTTCCCTTGGAAATGCCTGAATCTGCTTTGGGATTTGATACGGTTTCTGCGATTCAATCAGGAATTTTATGGGGCTATGTGGGTATGGTAAAAGAGATGATCGAACGAGTTAAATCAGAGCGCAAGGGAGAAGTGAAGGTTATCGCCACGGGTGGATTATCCTCTATTTTGACACCTTTGGAGCAGTATTTCGACGAGGTTAATAAATTAATTACATTACAAGGTTTACGCATCATTGCGCAATTATAAGATGAATACACCTCAAGAACTTGGTTTTTATTTTCCAGCCGAATGGGAAAAACATGAATCGACGTGGATTACGTTCCCGCACAATGATCATTCTTGGCAAGGGGATAAATTGGTCGAGATGTATCCGGAATATTTCGCCCTGATTAAGGCGATTTCTGCGGGAGAGATCGTGAATATTCAAGTGAATGATGCGGAATTGGCTTCGTTCATTCAATCGCAATATTCGGTTTACGGGATAGATGGGGATCAAATTCGATTACATATTCAGCCGACTAACGATGCTTGGTGTCGGGATCATGGCCCTGCCATTCTAGTCAATCGGAACAGTTCGGAACGATTGATTGTGGATTGGGGATATAATGCTTGGGGTGGGAAATACCCTCCGTTTGATTCGGATAATGAGTCTCCTTCGCGTGTTGCGGACATTTTACAATTGCCCAAAGTAACTCCGGGTATTATCATGGAGGGAGGATCTGTCGATTTTAACGGAGCCGGGACGGTGTTAACGAGCCGCTCTTGTTTATTAAATCCAAACCGTAACCCGCATCTAAGCCAAGAAGAAATTGAACAGTATTTATGTGCACATTATGGCGTTGAACAGGTATTATGGGTGTCTGATGGTATCGTTGGCGATGATACGGATGGACATATTGATGATACCGTACGCTTTGTGAATAAGGATACGGTGATCGCTATGGTGGAGCCCAACGAACAGGACGAGAATCATGCGGTGCTAGCCCAGAATTTAGCCGAATTAAAGGCGATGCGTTTGTTGAATGGTCAGCCTTTAAATATCGTGGAAATTCCAATGCCAGCAGCTGTTGTAATTGATGAGTTTCGCGCGCCAGGATCTTATGCGAATTTTTACATCTGTAATGCGGCAGTGCTTGTGCCGATTTTTGATTGTGAACAAGATGAATTTGCCTTGAAGACCATCGCACAATTTTTTCCAGATAGGCCCGTTATAGGTCTTTCGGCAAAAAAAATTATCTGGGGGCAAGGGAGTTTTCATTGTTTGACCCAGCAAGAACCGGCGTCAATTCATGCATAAATATCTATTTCTTTTATTTTTTTTGGCTTTTGCGGCTTGTCGCCAAAAGACCATTCCCTTCGCAATTTCATCACCTTCACCTATTCGAATAGAAGAGAAGCCTCGGGCAGTTAGTTTAGAGCTCATTGCGATCAAAGCGTATGATATACAAGAGAATGTGAGTTTGCATGACGAGTTGTGGCTCGAGTATAATTTGGTAGCCATCAAAGAGGGTAAGATCCTGCGTGCGGAGACGACCTCACGCTACATCGGAAAAATCAAGCAAGGCGAGACGATTGCATTGGATTCGATTCCGGCCTTGAAAATTCAGTTATACCCAGGTGAGCAATTGGGGCTTCAACTGTCTGTTTGGGAATTGGATGACTATACGAAGGACCTTAGGTTATTAAAACAAGTGAATCATTGGGGGGGAGTTTTACAGGTTCCTTTAATGCTTGTGGAGTGGAGTTCAGTTAGTAATCCTTTATCTTGGTTTTTATGGGGGACCCGTTTGGGCGCTGTGGGTTTGAATTATTGGTCAACACAAGATGGAAGGGATCTTTTGGGGGTTTCTGAATTAGCATGGGACTGGTCTAGTTTACCCAAGGGGAAATCGATTCGTTTTAAACGAGGTAATTGGAAGAGCGGACGATCCAATCTCAATGGATTTCAATATGGGTATTCCTACCGTATACGAATAAATGAATAAGGAAATTGGCCGGGAAATTGCAGGTTTTTGTGTAATTTTGTCGACTTGTAGATATGAGGTTTATTAAAATTTATCAAATGTTTCCCTTCAAGGCATTGCTTGGTATTTGTTGTCTGTTTTCGTTCAGCTTGTGGGCGCAACAAGACGCGGCTATTCAGTTGGGGAGTAAGAAAATTTCCTCTGTTGTTTTTGAAAAAGATTATCGTCGATTGTTGGAGAGTGATAGTATCAAAGCCGACAATAAGCAAAAATTTTTATCCGATTACATTGATTATCAGTTAAAGTTACTTGCGGCGGAGGATGCAAAAATTCATTTGACTCCTGCATTTCAGGAGGAGTTTCAAAGTTTTCGTAAGGAGTTAGCGAGTCCCTATTTAGTTGATGGTGAAAAAACCGAATACTTGGTTAAGGAGGCTTATCAGCGTTTGAAGTTTGAAAAGCAGGTAGCTCATATTCTGGTTAAATTGCCTGTAAATCCATCGGCCGCTGATACCTTGTTGGCTTATCAGAAAATAGATAATATCCGTAAAAAATTGTTGGCGGGGGAGCTTTTCGAAGACTTGGCTAAGAAGTATTCAGAGGATGATTTTTCGGCAGTTAAAGGAGGAAATCTTGGTTTTATAACGAGTTTGCAGACCCAGTATGCGTTTGAGAATACGGTATACGCCTTGGAAAAGGGGGGCGTTTCGTCGATCGTTCGAACTGCAACAGGCTATCATTTAATCAAGATATTGGATGTTAGGCCGAATCAGGGAAAAATTCGCTTGGCACATATTTTAGTTTCGGTTGCGGTGAATGCGCCTACAAACCAGCAAGTGGATGCAAAAAATCGCATCGAGCAGGTTAAAAAGTATTTAGAAAAGGGCGATGAATCGTTTGAGTTGATTTGTAAGAACTATTCAGAAGATCCTTATTCGAAGGGACGCGGCGGTGAGCTGCGTCGCTGGTATTATTCGTCAGATTTGTCGGAGGAATTACAGAATAAGCTCTTTTCGATTCAGCGTTTAGGGGACTTTACAGAGCCCATTCGGACGAATTTAGGCTGGCAAATTTTTAAGTTATTAGATAAAAAGCCATTATTAAGTTACGATGAAATGGCGGAGTATTTACGCCAAAAAGTGGTAACAGATCCCGAGCGTTCGGCTTTAATTCGTTCGTCTTTTTTAGCTCGTGTTCGTCGCGAAAATAAGATAAATGTGATACCTGCTGCGGAGAAGATTGCTTTGGAGCGTTTTTCGCAAGATCGTTTGGGAGATGAGTATTTTCTGAAAATGCCTTTATTGCAAGTCGGGGAAAAGTCATGGACGATACAGGATTTTTACCAGTACATTATCGCCCAGCAAAAAAGTAAATTAAAGGCATTGGGTTATTTGCCTGCTATTTCGGAGGCTAGTTGGTTGGCGGAGTTTGTTGATTTAAAAGCATTGGAAGAGGAAGAAAAGAATTTGGAAACGAAGTATCCTGCCTTTAAAGAACAGATGCAGGAGTTTTTTGAGGGTAACTTATACAGTAAGATCATTGATCAGGAGATTTTTGAAAAGTCTTTGGATAGCGTGCGTCAGCAAACTTATTTTAAGGCACATGCAGCTCAATTTACCATGCCTGCAAGGGTAAAGGCGAAGATTATTGATGCTGATTCTCAAAAGACCTTGAGTGAAGCTTTGGAATTGCTTGCTAAATCTCCCTATCCAATGAATAAACGCCTGCCCGACATTAATTTTGTTTTGGGTAAAACGGAGATCGTGGATGCGGGTAATAAAGTGGCTCAAGAGTTATTTCTGTTGATGGCCAAAAATCGAGATTATGTGATTGAAATTTCGGGTTATCACGATGGTTCCGAAGCAGATAGCTTGTCAGAGGCGCGTGTTAATCATTTGGTAGCTTATTTGGTCAAAAAAGGTATAAGTCAAACTCGTATCATTGAGAAAGTTGAGGGAACCTTAAAACCTGTCTCCAAAACGGATAAGGCTAAGAATGCACGTATTGCCATTAAATTTTATTCTCAATCGATGGATGATGTCGTGAAACGATTTAATGCTATCAAGCCGCAGAGTTTGGAAGCGGGAGAAGGTTATTTTGTCAAAGGGCAAAACGCCTATTTGGATGAGCTTCCTTGGGAAATAGGAAAACATTCAAAAGAACTAAATGGCCGTCATCTTTACGTTGAAATTAGTCAAGTAGAACCCGAGCGATTGAAGCGTTTTGATGAGTCTCGAAGTTCAATAATTCGTGAATTGCAAGCGCAATTGGAAAAAGATTGGTTAAGTAATTTGAAACAACGCTTTCCGGTGGTATTGCAGTCGGAAGAGTTGAATCGCATCATGCAATAGAAAATATAAAAATATGAAATTGAAAGGGTATTTGTTGGGATTCGTGTTGTTCTGTGCTGGGGCTCGTGTTCAAGCCCAGGAGTCAGATAAGGGAACATTGATTGATCGAATTATCGCCAAGGTCGATAATCACTATATTTTGAAGTCGGAAGTCGAACAACAATATAGTCAATACATGACTAGTGGGCAGGCAAATACGCCAAACCGCTGTCAGATATTGGAGGGTTTGGTTGTTAATAAATTGATGCTGGCGAAGGCGGAGATTGATTCGGTCATCGTGGATGATAAGCGGATAGATGCCGAATTAAATTCACGTATGGAGCAAATGGAAGCACAATATGGGTCTGCCAAGAATATTGTGGAAGCTTATGGGAAATCGATCGTCAACTTGAAAGAAGATTTACGCTTGTCCTTAAAGGAGCAATTGACGGGTCGCAAAATGCAAGAAAAAATTACGAACGATGTCAAAATTACTCCGAAAGAGGTAGCTGCTTTCTTCGCACGGATTCCAACCGATTCCTTACCTTATTTGCCATCCGAAGTCGAAGTAGGTCATATTGTTCGCTTAGCCAAACCGAATAAAACACAAAAATCGGAATTAGTAGGTCGTTTATTGGATTATAGACGACGTATCGAAAAAGGGGAGTCCTTTGAAGATTTAGCTAAGTTATATTCCGAAGATTTAGGGAGCGGAAAGCGTGGCGGTGATTTAGGCTTTTCTAAACGTGGGCAGATGGTTGCACCATTTGAGGCGGCTGCTTTGAAGTTGAAGCCCAACCAATTGTCCGACGTGGTTGAATCGGAATTTGGGTATCACCTGATTCAATTGTTGGAAGTCCGCGGTCAGGAATATCATGCCCGTCACATTCTGATTCGTCCAGATTATCAAAAATTAGATTTGACAGAGCCGACAAAATTTTTGGATAGTTTACGCATTTTGATCCAACGGGATTCATTGACATTTGATAAGGCTGCGCGTGAGCATTCGGAAGATAAACTTACGCAAGATGCCGGAGGTTTATTGTTGGACATGGCTTCTCGTTCCACTCGGATGCCCTTTGATGGTACGATGGAACCAGGTTTGTATTTTTCACTCGATTCGATGAAAGTGGGCACGATCTCAGCTCCCATTCCTTATCGTACGGAAGATGGACGTTCAGCGGTTCGTATCTTGTATTACAAGGCGAAATATCCACCCCATTTTGCCAACCTAAAAGAGGATTACCAGAAGATTGGTATGATTGCCCTATCGCGTAAGAAAAACGATGCTATCGAGGAATGGTTTATGAAGGCGAAAGAAGATGTGTTTATTTTCATCGATGATGAGTATAAAGGATGTAATGTGTTGAGTGGGGGAGTTATAGATAACTAAGTTAAGAGTTAAGAACTGAGAACTAAGAGTTAAATTCTAGGAGTTTCATTAACCAAAAAGGCGCGAATTATCGCGCCTTTTTTAGTTATAAATTGATTTTACTTCTATATAGAAAAAATAGATGTTGCTATACAGAATAACTCTTAACTCTTAGTTCTTAACTCTTAGTTCATTAAACTGCCACCGGCGCTTTGATTGCCGGATGTGGATCATATCCTTCCAAAGTAAAGTCTTCAAATTTAAAGTCTAAAATATCTTTCACCTCCGGATTAATCTTCATCGTAGGTAAAGGTCGCGGACTGCGAGTTAACTGTAAATCTACCTGCTCCATGTGATTCGAATACAAATGCGTATCTCCTCCGGTCCAGATGAAGTCACCTAAGCCTAAATCACATACCTGTGCCATCATCATGGTTAACAAGGCATAGGACGCTATGTTAAACGGAACTCCCAAAAATACGTCGGCAGAGCGCTGGTATAATTGGCAGGACAATTTTCCATCAGCTACGTAAAATTGAAAAAAGGCATGACAAGGCATTAGCGCCATCTTTGGAAGGTCGGCGACATTCCAAGCACTCACAATAATCCGACGAGAGTCAGGATTCGTTTTCAAGGTATGAACGGCTTCTTTGATTTGGTCGATAACGATTCCATTGGCGCCTTCCCAACTTCTCCACTGCTTCCCATAGACTGGGCCAAGATCCCCGTTTTCATCGGCCCATTCGTTCCAAATACTCACGTTGTTTTCCGTCAGGTATTGAATATTGGTTTCCCCTTTCAAGAACCACAATAATTCATGGATAATTGACTTTAAATGCGTTTTTTTGGTCGTTACTAATGGGAAGCCTTCTTCCAAATTGAAACGCATTTGGTAGCCAAAAACGCTCAAAGTACCCGTTCCCGTACGGTCTGATTTAAAGGTTCCGTTTTCTTTAATATGCGTTAGTAAATCTAAATATGCTTGCATGTTAGGCTTCGAAGGTTTCCCCGTTTAACAGTAATGAATGTGTGATTTTTGAACTTGGCTCCAGCTGGGCAGTTGCGGAGCAATATTTATCCATCGATAGTTGAATCGCTCTCAATGCTTTGTTTCCATCAATTTCTCCTTTTAATTCGAACTGGATATTGATTTGTCGGAAGGGTGTCTTTTCGGTACCTTCAATTTTTTCGCGGTCACCTTGCACACGAATTTGAAAGTCCTCAATGATTTGACGTTGCTTTTTAAGAATCAAAATGACATCAATGGCCGTACAACCGCCTAATCCCATCAGTAACAATTCCATCGGTCTTGCACCTGCATTGTGCCCCCCAATTCCCTCGGCCGCATCGATGTGTACCGAAACAGGAGAGGAACCCGTCGCCTCAAAGTGAAAATCTTGATCTAATCGATTTAATACTACTTCCATCTTATTTTAATTCAGTCGATTTTAATGCTTTGCTCCAAATAACCTCCCCCTTTACATTGAACAAGGTCATTGTTAGCGTTCGGTCTTTTAGGGGACCCGAAACTTCGATTTTCGAGAAAGCTCTTTCTTGTACCAATGTCCCCGGTACCAATGTCTCGTTGTAATCTTGTTTTACGGCATCCGCTTTGCCAGCCGTCATAGGTGAAACCGTTAAATCATACAAGGGATAGGTTCCTGGGCGCTCCAATTTATTCAAATTCGAGATGTGGCGATCGCCCGACAAGAATAATACGCCCGGGATGTTTCGGTTTTTAATTTCCTTCAACAAGTAGTTACGTTCGCCCTCGTAATTCGCCATGTTTTCAAATACCTTCGCTGGACTAATTACTTGGCCCCCATTCACGATAATCTTGAAGCTCGCTCGTGAACTGATTAAGGCATCTAATAACCAATTCATTTGTTTTTGGCCCCAATAGTCTTTATTGGGGTCATTTAACTCGTTGGGGGCTTTGTTCCAACGGTCGTCCATCATGAAAAATTCGACATCCGCCCATTGGAATTTTCCAGTAATTCCCTCATTTGGAAAAACGAAATTCGGATTTCCCCAAAACATCTTGAACATTTCGAGCGAAAGGTGCTTTAATGGAAAAGATCGGTCTGCATCATTTGGGCCATAATCGTGGTCATCCCAAATAGCATAATGATGAACATTCGCTAATAAGGGTTGAATCGACTTGACTGATCTTGCATGATCATTTCGGTGAATCATCCCTGTTCTCGTATAATCCGGTTCGCGGTAATAGAAATTATCACCTCCCCAAATCATAAAATCAGGTTTCTTGGCATACATCGCAGCATACACCTCATCGGCACCGCCATAGGGTCTACCCGGTCGGTCCGTCGCTTCTTCATTCACATAATTACAGGTTCCGAATAAGAAAGAAAACGCGGGAGGATCCTTTCGGTATTGCCAAAGCTCCTGGGTTTGAAACTCTAGGGGATAATCAAAGGACATTTTCTCATTATTTACCCAAACCTCATATTCATAGCGTTTACCCATGCTTACCTCATCGGCAATGATACGTGCGATATAAGCATTTGCTTTACTTGTTTGAACGGGATCCGTTTTGTGAATGCTTTTGTCGCCTTTTTCCCAGTATTGAAGGTGTACTTGTGCAGGCTTTCCGGTTTGCACCCATACAAGGACTTCTTTCATTTCGGAATAGCCCAGCATAGGTCCGCTCTTGATTTGAGCGAATGCCCCCATTGAAAAGAGCAGGAATAAGGCAATAATTATGCTTTTCATGTTTATTAGATTAGTATCTTTGTGGCTTATTCAATTTTTCCATGGCTTACTATTCAATTCAGAACATTCCATTAACCGATTTAGCCAAAGATTTCGGTACACCATTGTATGTATACGATGCAGACAAAATTAGGGAAAAAATCTCGGTTTTAAGAGAGGCATTTGCTGGAATTGACTTGACGATTAAATATGCGGCGAAAGCCAATACGAATCTGTCAATTTTACGCTTGATGCGGGCGAATGGCGTGGATATGGATGTGGTATCTCCTCAAGAATTGGAAATGGGTCTTATTGCAGGTTATGAAGGTTCAAATATCACGTTTACTCCTTCTGGCGTGCATTTTTCGGAGATTGAATATGCGGTAAGCAAAGGTGCCATTGTCAATTTAGACAACTTGTCTGTACTCGAAAAATTTGGTCAAAAATATGGATCAAGCCAACCCTGCTTGATTCGTATCAAGCCCCATGTTTTTGGCGGTGGGAATGAGAAGATTATGACGGCACATCCAGAATCGAAATTTGGCATTTCGATTCACCAAAAAGAGGAGATTTTGTCGATTGTGGAGAAATATCAAATCCAGGTTATTGGTTTGCATCAACATACCGGTTCGGATATTAAAGATGGGAAGACGTTTGAACAAGCGGCGTCCGCTTTATTTGATTTTGCGTATGATTTCAAGGATTTACAAATCATCGATTTAGGGGGGGGATTTAAAGTTCCTTATTCACCGGAAGATCCGGGTGTCAACATGCATGAGGTCGGCCAAATCATGAGCAATGCCTTCCGTGCATTTTGCGCAAAATATGGTCGGGAATTACGTTTATGGGTAGAACCTGGCAAGTTTTTGGTCAGTGAATCGGGTACATTTTTGGCAGAAACGAATGTCGTTAAACGTGACCCCGTGAAAACTTTTGTCGGCATTAATACGGGTTTAAATCATTTGATTCGTCCAATGATGTATGGCTCGTATCATTATATTTTCAATGCTTCGAATCAAGATGCTTCCAAGCAAGAATCGTATCGAGTGACCGGTTATATCTGTGAGACGGATACGTTTTCTTTCGATTTTCAAGGAAAACAAGACGAAAGAATGTTGAACGAGGTCAAAGAGGGAGATATCATCGCATTAGCCAATGCTGGTGCTTATGGGTTTACCATGGCTTCCCATTACAATTCCCGTTTTTTACCCGCTGAGGTTTTAGTGGATGGAGGAGTTGCACGCGTGATTCGCCAACGAGAGACGCTGGAGGATTTGTTGAGAGGACAGGAGTTATAAAAACTAAGAGTTGAGAACTAAGAGCTAAGAGTTAAGCATGTAGAGCCGCGATACTTCGCGGCTTTTTTATTTGTATCTCATTCAGGTAATCAAGTTCATGGAATTAGATTCATGAAGCTTCAATGGATTTGATATAGGCTGAGGGCGTAATGCCTTTTTGTTCCTTAAAGGCGTCAATAAACTTCGACCTTGAGGCAAATCCAGAATTCTTACCTATCGCTTCGATGGTAATTTTTCGGGATGCTCCCGCTTTTATTTGTTCGATAGCATAATTGATTCGATGTTTTTTACGCCATTGGCTAAAAGTTGTAGCATGTTTTACATTGAAATAAAATGAAAGATTTCTTTCTGAAATTTTCAAGTCAAAAGCCATTTGTGCTAATGAAAAATCCATTGCCGTGTAAGGATGTAACTGCAAATATTGGTTGATTTCCGATTCAATTTCTCGATCAAGATCCGTGTGATTTCTTTTTTTGGGGATATTTGATTTCAGTTTAGCCAAAATGCTATGATTTTCATTTTCGAGTTTAAATGAAATGTTCCCGTACAAAATTTTAGGGAAAAGAAAAAGTAAGATGTTTTGCATGAAAAATCCGCCACCAGCTACCCCAAAATAGTGATTTTTCGATGTGAAAATTTGTGCATAGTTTTCGCTTTCGAATTCAAAACGGATGCCCACAACCGTTAACATGTGTAAGAAACTGTTGCTCGAAATGATGACTTGAATGGCGCATAACAAATAAACCCATCTTTTCAACATGGTGTGATTCGTGCTCAAATTTCCTATGTGGTCTTTTGTTCTTTTTGTATAAATAATAAAATAGGCGATTGAATAAATACAATATGCCAATAGATGAAGTGTTCTTGCAATTAGGATCGTACCAAAAGACACAAATAGAAAATCGAGTTCGTATTTTTCCGTTACATTAATAATTTCATGTGCGATTTTAGCTTTATTTTCAAATGAAAGTAATGTAAATGGAAGACAATTAATTAGTACCCCAATAGCTGGTATTAGGTGCAGTAAATCCATTTTTTCTAATTTGTGCTTATCAGTTACCATCGTCTTCACATAATAAAATAGACAAGGTCCTAATAAAAATGAGAGGGGTAACCAATGTACAAAACAGATGCCTTCCCAAAAAGGATCTTTTGTGTAATGCAACCCATAATAGATCAATACGACCAAATTACAGATTAAAAAAAATAACGCTAGATATCCGTTGGACCTATTTAACGAGCTAAAGTAGAAAATAAGTAGGAAGGATGTGAATATCCCAAATAGAGGGAGGATAATGCTCATACACGCTTATTATTGATTTCACTCCAAGTTAATTTAAATTCCAATTAATTCAACATGTTCCAATCTAGCAAAATGGAACATACTGGACAGAAAATGGCTAGCCCTTTTTGCACCACTTTTCCAACTTGCAGCTTTTTAACCTAAATAAATTTTTATGAAAAAATTAATTCTTTTGTTGCTTTGTGTTTCAACTATCGCAACTGCCCAAACAACGAATAAATCAACCTCAGGTAGCTTAATACAAGGTGAAGATGCGGGCTATAGTTTGGAGAATTCGCCGAATACGAATTGGGTGTTGAATTCAGTCAAAGCCCTGGAGGCCTTGGATACGACTGCCTACAAATCTTTTTATGCCACGGATGTCAAGTTTCATGATAACCAAGAGCAAAAAAATATAGCTCAAAATATTGCTTTTTTGATGAGTTTAAAATCCAATGGTATTGCTGTTAAGTTTGAAAGAGTTGCACCCATTTGGGAATATGTCCACAAAACAAAAAAAATGAATTCGACGGACTATTATGTGATTTCCTATCAGCACGCGGTCTTGACAAAGGGGGATAAAATTGTTAAAGTGATTATCAATGCGGTTGATTTGATAAAAGATGGTAAAATCAAAGAGGAATGGCTTGTTTATGATACAGCGGGAATTTTAAGTCTTTTTAAGTAGCGCGATAAAAACGGGGCAATTGCCCCGTTTTTATCTTTATTTTAGCTCTAATTAGCTATATGATCCATCTTTTTAACATTTTATTATACCGAATAGATGTCGATAATACAGTTAGAACTTCAGTATAATGAAAAAGCCGCGAAGTATCGCGGCTCTTAACTCTTAACTCTTAACTCTTAGTTCAATAAAGCACCCACGTATCCTTCGATCCACCGCCTTGCGATGAGTTCACGACCAGCGAACCTTTGCGTAATGCCACCCGCGTTAATCCACCCGGCATCACCTTCACGCCATCGCCATAGAGTATATAAGGTCGTAAATCCACGTGTCTACCTTCCGCATGGTCATCAATTAAACAAGGTACGCGCGATAAGGAAATGGTGGGCTGAGCGATGTAGTTTCGAGGGTTTTTCAAGATTAAAGCCTTGAATTTTTCTTGTTCCTCTTGGGTGGATTTGGGGCCAATCAACATCCCGTAGCCGCCTGCTTCATTCGCCTCTTTGACCACCAATTTTTCAATATTTTCTAATACATATTGACGGTCTTCCTCTTCAGAACAGATGTAGGTTTTTACATTTTGGATGATGGGTTCCTCGTTTAAGTAGTATTTAATAATCCGAGGAACGTATGCATAGATCACCTTATCATCCGCAACACCCGTTCCGGGCGCATTCGCGATGGCTACCTTCCCATTTTTATATACTTCAAAAATGCCCGGAATACCAATCATCGAATCGGGATTAAAGACATTTGGGTCTAAAAATGTATCATCGATTCTCCGGTAAATTACATCGACGATTTGGAAGCCTTTGGTCGTACGCATTTTCACATATCCCTCATGCACGACTAAATCACGGGCATCCACCAGCTCAACGCCCATTTGTTGGGCCAAATAAGAATGTTCAAAATACGCCGAATTGTAAATGCCCGGTGTTAAGACCACCACTGTCGGATCCGGACGATCACTAATGAATCGCAACATTTCCAGTAGCTTATGGGGGTAATCCGAAATCGGTCTGATCTGCGTTTTGGCAACGACCTCCGGAAAAGTTTGCTTCAATAATTCGCGATTCTCCATCATGTAGGATACGCCAGATGGACAACGTAAATTATCCTCTAATATCATGTATTCTCCATCTGCCCCCCGAATCAAATCCGTTCCCGTAATATGAATGTAAATGTTTTTAGCGGGCTTGATACCGATGCATGGTCGTAAAAAGTCTTTGGAAGACTCGATCACCTCTGCTGGGATAATCCCATCTTGGATGATTTTTTGATCCGAATAGATATCGTTTAAGAATAGGTTCAGTGCCGTAATGCGTTGGATTAGCCCTTTTTCAATCTTCTCCCATTCATGTGCCTCAACAATACGCGGAATGATATCCACGGGCATGATGCGCTCAGTTCCCTCATTTTCAGCATAGACATTGAAGGTAATTCCCATGGCCATCAAAGCTCTTTCTGCGGATTGTTGACGCCTCGTGAATTCCACCTGCTTTAATTGCTCTACCCGCTCTTTGAAATGTGTATAGCCTGGACGAACTTCACCTGATTCGGTAAACATTTCGTCATAAAATCCGTCTGTTTTGTAATCGTCAAATGAGAAATTCATACGCCTATCTATTAATTAAATGCCTGATTGTTAATTAATTTAGAATTTTAATTTTAGATACTTTCCGCTACTGATCATATTTTTCAAAACTTAGTCGGAAATTTCAGTTAATTACCAAAATTTTACAATTTTAACCGCAATTTTGGCCGTATTTTTGTTCCATGATTTTATTGAATTTCCTCTTTTTCGAAAGTCCCATCGGCCCCATACGGGTCGAGTATCAAGCTCAAGGTATTTCAAGTCTTCGTTTTGTCGAGACAATGGGGGAGAGTTACACGGAGCTTCCCGACTTAGAAAAAAGTATAGTGGGTGATTTAAATGGGTATTTTAGTCAAAAAAATCATGTTTGGCAAAGTCCTATCGCCCCACATCTCGGTTCTGAGTTTCAAGAAAAAGTTTGGAGAACGCTTTTGGATATCCCTGTGGGTCAAGTACGTAGTTATCGGGAAATTGCCGACTTACTTGGCCGGCCGAAAGCTGCGCAAGCTGTCGGAAATGCCAATGGCCAAAATCCAATTTTGTTGCGCATCCCTTGTCATCGAGTGATAGGTTCCAATGGCACGATGACAGGTTATGCAGGTGAGTTGTGGCGGAAAGAATGGTTGCTTCGACATGAGGGATATGTCGGATTGAACCAACAAATGAACTTATTTTAACATGGAAAACGAACAAATTGTTGATGCTGTCGAGCTATTGGTAAAATTATGGGATGTGCATGGCATCAATGAATTCAAAAGTAAAAACCTAAGTTTTGCGGCTCGAGGCTTAGATAAATTTCCAGGACGTATCGCTAATTTGGATGCGGATGCACTCTACGCCATTCCGGGTGTGGGGAAAGTCGTGGTGCAAATCATTCAAGATTTAGCGCAAACAGGAACTTGCCCCGACCTAGAGGCTATGACCGAGCAAACGCCTCCCGGTATTTTGGATATTTTGAAAATCAAAGGTTTAGGGCCAAAGAAAGTTGGCGTCATTTGGCGTGAATTGGGCATTACCGAATTAGATGATTTATTGGCTGTCTGCTATGCAGGTCGATTGGAGCAATTAAAGGGTTTTGGTAAAGCGATTCAAGAGAATGTGATTTCCTACATCCTTTTCCTTAAAGAGAATCGTCGAAAATTACGGTTAGATAAGGCCGAAAAGTTAAGTAAGCATTTGTTGGAGCTACTGCTTCCTGTTTTCCCAAAAGTTCTCATATCCGGGGAATTGAGTCGGAATTGTGAAGTCATCTCTTCACTTGTTTTCATCGCGCAAAGCGAAGATATGTTTGACGCGCATGGCTTGATTGAAGGGATTTCTGGGATGCAGACGGATTTCCAACAATCATCTCCCTTTACTTGGCGCGGACATTTGGAAGGTCATTTGATTCCTATCGAAATCCATTTGACGGATGAGTCACAGTTGGCGATTTTACAATACCAGCATGGTTCCCATCCAGAACATTTAGCTTTGGTCAATTTTTTCCAACAGAAAAATATCCACGAAGTAAATACAATTTATTCCGCACAAAATCTTCCGTACATCGTGCCTGAAATGCGCGAAGGGTATAAGGAGTTTGAGTGGGCAGCTAAATACCAGTCGGCCGACTTAATCCAATACACCGATTTAACCGGTTGCTTGCACAATCACTCCACCTATTCAGATGGAAAAAATTCGCTATTGGAAATGGCAGAGGCTTGTCGGGCCATGGGTTTAAGCTATTTTGGAATTGCTGATCACTCCCAATATGCCGCGTATGCAGGTGGATTGAAGGAAGAGGATGTGATTCGCCAACATGCTGAAATTGATGAATTGAATCAAAGATGGACCGATTTTAGGATTCTGAAGGGAATCGAGGCCGATATTTTACCCGATGGTAGTTTGGATTACAACGATCGCATCTTGTCTTCATTCGATTATGTGGTGGCTTCGGTGCATGCGCAGTTGGTCATGGATCAAGAGCGTGCCATGGGTCGTTTGATTAAGGCAATTGAGAATCCATATACGAGTATTCTTGGCCACCCAACCGGTCGTTTATTACTGACGCGGTCGGGATATCCGATTGATACGAGTAAGATTTTAGATGCTTGTCAAGCAAATGGGGTGAGTATCGAACTTAATGCGAGTCCATATCGCCTCGATTTGGATTGGCGGCATATTTATGAGGCGATGGATAAAGGAGTTTATGTTTCCATTAACCCCGATGCGCATAAAATTGAGGGCTTAAAAGACATGGAATATGGTGTTCGGGTAGGCAGAAAGGGGGGCTTGTTGAAAGCCCTGACCCTAAATGCCTTACCCTTACATGATTTGTTGGCCTTTTTTGCTAAATCTTAAAAATTTGGTTTTAATAGATATTTAGCATAGAATTCATCGATGATCCGCACGGCATCCGTAGGCGTATCGACAATGGAAAAAAGTTCTAAATCTTCCTCATGAATATTCCCATGTTGGACCATCGTTGTTTTCATCCATTCAAAAAGTCCTGACCAATATTCGGTACCGACTAAGACCACCGGGAATTGCCCAATTTTATGCGTTTGGATTAGTGTCAATGATTCGAACATTTCATCCAAGGTGCCAAACCCCCCAGGCATGATGATGAATCCTTGGGAGTATTTGACGAACATGACTTTACGTACAAAGAAAAAATCAAAGTTGATATTCTTATCGTGGTCGATGTAGGGGTTTGGCATTTGTTCAAAGGGTAATTCGATATTTAGACCCACAGAACGCCCCTTTTCACTTTTTGCACCCTTATTCCCAGCTTCCATGATTCCCGGTCCGCCTCCCGTGATAACTCCATAACCATGTCTTACAAGTTTAGCAGCAATTTGTTCTGCCATGCCGTAATATTTATCTTCCGGCTTCGTTCTTGCAGAACCAAATATACTTACGCAGGGTCCAATCTTGGATAATTTATCAATTCCTTCGACGAATTCGCTCATGATTTTAAATATTCGCCACGATTCTTCGGATTTTATCTGCGCCCATGTTTTATCCCCAAAAACCTTTTTAATTCGGTCTTCATCCTCTCTCCATTGATCAGTCATAATTAATCTGTTTTTTGATTGGTAAATGTACATGATATCAACGTACCTTTGTTGAAATTTATTATCCCTTTTTTATGAGCTTAGCAAAATCATTCGCCGTTGGTGGCGATCATGCCGGATTTGATTACAAAGATCAATTAATTGATTTTTTAAAGGAACAAGGATACGCAGTGAAAGACTGTGGAACGTATTCTGCTGATTCGGTGGATTATCCAGATTTTGCACATCCAGTAGCGGAATCCGTAGAGAAAGGGGAATCCACGTTCGGCTTGTTATTATGTGGTAGTGCGAATGGTGTTGCGATAACGGCCAACAAGCATCAGGGTATTCGGGCGGGTCTTGCGTGGAATGTTGAAGTGGCGAAATTAGTCCGTCAACATAATGATGCGAACGTACTTTGCTTGCCTGTTCGTTTTATTTCCTTGGAGGAAGCAAAGACCTGTTTGCAAGCATTTATCGATACGCCATTTGAGGGCGGCCGTCATGCCGGTCGGGTAGGAAAGATAGCTTGCTGCTAGTTGACCCGCTTATATAAATGATTTCCAGTTTCTTGGTACCTCGTCTTGAGGTAAGGTAAGTAGTTTTGAACAAGTTTGAACTTCCCAGTGGGATCGTAAATGTAATTAGGTGCATCCTGATTCATGTACTGATCGAGTAGGACGATGGTCTTGTATTGGTTCAAATTATCAAAAAGCGACTTAGATAATTCCCAATTAACAAAGGGACCAGCCATGGTATTGTTTCGATAGGCCTCAATTTGGGGCCCTAAGATCATGATTTTTTCATTTCGAATAGGCAGCGAGCTTTCTTGAATTCGTTTTTGGCTTTGTGTTTTCCAATCCAACGCCAGAGAAAAATAACTTAATCCCAACATTCCCCAAATCATCATTTCTCGGATCCAATACTTTTTTAACAGGAAAAAGCTATTGAGACTAAAATAGGCCAATGCAGGCAGGAAAAATAGCACATTATTGCTCTCTGTCGCCGGTAGTGTGAAGACGGCAATAATCCCCGTAAATATCCATATCAAATTGGTTTGTTGGGCCTTCTGAGCATTCGATTTTACCTTTGGGTTTTCGACCACTTTCCAGAACCCATAGACTGCAAAGGCAATGGGTGCTAAATAGGCCCAAGCGATATCTTGGAGTTGGGCCCAAACGGGTGTATGAAATTCAATGGCTGAATTTTGGAATACTTGAATCAAGTAAGGGAAATTCCCATGGTAGGTGTACACTAAGCCCGTTATGATGTTCACAATTAAAAAGCCGACAAGAACAAGTAATAACTGACGAATATTTATACCCGAATAAAATACTAAGCTCAAAAATGCCCAAAAGATGAATAAAAAATAGCTAGGATAACATAAGCCTGCCGCCCCAATGAATAAACCGATCAGAAAAACACGGTCATCCACATTTAAGGTACTTTGTTGTTTGACGATTTCACGCCAAGCCAGTAATAAAAATGTAACTCCTAATAAAGCAGCCGAGGGAACAATGAAATCAAGGGAGAAATGAAAGAAAACGGCGTAGATAAAAAAGGGCAAATAACCCATGGGGGGCATGAGTTCATACCGCTGAATTGTTCGCTGGAAAACAAAACCTTGGAAAATAATTAACGCGCTAGCCCAATAGGCATTCATGGAAATAGGGATTCGCAAGAAATCTAATAACTGAAAAAATCCTGCGGCGAATGGCCCCGTGTTGTCCCGAATATCTTGATACATTCGAAAGCCTTCATTTAGCTTTTGACCAATTAATTTGTTCTTTAGCTCCCAATAAAAGGGATCAATCTCTGCCTGAACGAATAGAAACGTCGATATCCCCCAAATCACCAACATGATTATTAGGGGAATAGATGCGTTCGAACGGAGAAATTGAAACATAATTGAATTTTGAATTCGCTAAATTACGGTGAATCCAATTATTATTGTGAAATTTGTAAGATTTTTGAGTAGAAAAGCATCGGAGCAAATATGGAAAGTAAACGTCAACAAAAGTTTGGGAGACAAATTCAGAAAGATTTAAGTGATATCTTTCAAAAAGAATTTAAAGAATTGTTCGGCCGGGCGATGGTGACAGTGACGGATGTGAAGGTAAGTCCCGACTTGTCTGTAGCCCGAGTATATTTAAGCTTTCTATTAGCCGATGATGTCAATCAAATCATGGATTCCTTGGCCGATAAGAACAAGGCGATCCGAAATGCATTGGCCAATCGCATTCGAAAACAAGCACGTATTATCCCGCATTTAGGTTTTTACTTGGACGATACGGCAGCGTATGCGGCAAAAATTGAGGCCCTATTCGAGGGTCTCGTGATTCCGCCATCAGACGGCATTCCTTCCGAAGAAATCTAATTAGACCTTCCCGTGAATCTATCCTTATTTATTGCAAAAAGGTATTTTTTTTCAAAAAGTAAGGCGAGTTTTATCTCCCTCATTTCCCGTATTTCCATGATTTCCGTAGGTGTAGAGGTCATGGCTCTTATTCTTATTCTTTCCGTATTCAATGGGCTAGAAGATTTTCAGAAGGGATTATTTAAAACCTTTGACCCCGATTTGCGGGTGTTATCGGCAGCTCAACAACCCTTTGAATTAAGTCCTTCACAAATCAAATCCATTCAATCCATTCCTGGGATTCATTGTGTGAATCCTGTCTTGGAAGATCAAGGTTTGCTTCGCTACGATCAAAAACAACTCGTTGTGCGATTTAAGGGGGTAGATTCCTCTTTTCTGGCCGCTAATCGCTTGAAGAAACAAGTAGTCGAGGGCGATTACTTTCTAGGGGATACAACCCAAGCATTCGCGTTAGTGGGTATCGGGGTTTTTCTGAATATGGGTATGAGTTTTGAGAATACGGTAGAGCCTATACAGGCATGGTATCCAGATCATGATCGTTTACGGCGCTTTTCATTAAATGAGAATACTATCCGTGGTCAATCCTTTTTCCCGGCGGGTGTCTTGGAGGTCGAGCAGAACTTTGATAACCAAACCGTTATTGTTCCTCTTCAATGGATGGAGAATCTCATGAATATGCCAGGGAAGCGCTCAGCCTATGAGATTATTCTAAATCCCCAAGCCAGCGATGTAGCGGTGAAGGAACAGCTGAAAGCTATTCTTGGGAAAGATATTCTTGTTCAAACGCGTGATGAACAGCATGCCCTTTTGTTAAAAGCCATCAAAATCGAAAAACTCTTCGTTTTTTTAATCATGGCCTTTGTCATGGGAATTGCTTCTTTTACCCTTTTCTATGCGCTCTCACTATTGGTGATTGAGAAACGCCGGGATCTACGGTCATTAATGGCCATCGGGATTACGCCGAACCAAATGCTCCGTAGTATTTTGTATTTAGGAATTTTGATTAGTTTTTCTGGCGCGCTGGTAGGGATGCTCTTGGGTTTTGGAATCGCTTGGCTCCAACAGCAGTTTGGGATTGTTCCCTTAGGAATCCCCAATGCACTCATCGATTCCTACCCCATCAAAATGGAGGTAGAGGATTTTCTGTGGACATCTCTTACCGTAATCGTAATTACGTTTATTGCATCCATTTTTCCTGCCAAAAAGGCCATTCAAATGACCTTTGATTTTAAGTAGTCGGGTTAAATTCGCCTTCCCATTTCGAAACGACACAGGTCGCTACGCCATTGCCAGCTACTGAAGTGACCGTACGTCCCATATCCAAGAATGGATCTACTCCAAGTAGTAAGGCAATTCCCTCTGCAGGTAGATTGAACATCGTCAAGGTTCCTGCGATGATTACCAAAGAAGCTCTCGGTACACCTGCAATTCCCTTGGAAGTAATCATCAATGTCAACAACATGGTAATCTGTTGCTCCAAAGACAAATGAACCCCGTATGCTTGAGCAATAAATCCTGTGGCAAATGTCATATAAAGCATCGAACCATCTAAGTTAAAGCTATAACCTAAGGGTAGGACAAATCCTACAATGCGCCGACTGCATCCGAATTTCTCCAAAGCTGCAATAGTTTGTGGAAAAGAGGCCTCCGAGCTTGCTGTAGAGAATGAAATCAACAATGCCTCTTTCAGTTCCTTCAGTAATTTCCAATAATTGATTCCGTTAACTGCTGCAATCAACCAGAGTATGATCGTTGTGAAAAACAACAATCCACCCATGAAGCAAAGCATGAGATAACCGTAACTAATTAAAATACTCAAGCCTTTATTGGCCACTACCGTCGTCATCGCCGCAAATACTGCATAGGGAGCTACCTCCATCACGTAATTTACCATCTTGAAAACCACCTCTGCCAAGTTCTCAATCACATGAATTAAACGTTTGCCCGTCTCGCCAATCGAACCTAAGGCTACCCCAAAAAACAGGGAAAAAATAACAATTTGTAGTATTTCATTTTCAGCTAATGCCTTAAAAAAACTATCAGGGAAAATGTGTAAGATGAAATCCTCCAACGATTTTGCTTTACTGGCATCGATCCCTGTCTCTGTGCCTGCGCTGGGTTTAGGCCAACTTTGTAAACTCCCCGGTTGAGTAATATTAACCACCACTAATCCCGTAACCAGAGATAGAATCGTGGCAAAATAAAAGTATCCGATGGTTTTTACTCCAATACGCCCTACGGCCTTAAAATCACCTAGTTTAGCAATTCCTACCACAAGTGTGCAAAACACGAGCGGGCCAACAATCATTTTAATTAGTCGAAGGAAGATTTTTGAAATCACCTGAACTTTGCTCGCAATATCATGGCTGACTTCGGGTGCTAAAGTAATAAAGAGGTATTCGCCCAAAACAAGGCCTAGTACGAATCCAATGATGATTTTCTGAGTTAAGCTAAGTTTCATAAGGTTTTCGGTTGACGTAAGTGCTTTTTGTAGAGCGGCATTCGGTACGCAATCATTCCCCAAATTAACGGAAATAAAAGCAAGTCTAAAAGTTTGTTGTTAGTTTGAAATTGAATTTTATCAATGACGAGCGTACTATTTTCTCCACTTGCCTCAATGCGATGCTCATGCCTCCATGCCACAATACCGAAAGGAACAATAACACCCTCATCAACAAATACATGCGATTGGCTATCAAATTGGTAGGAGGTAATCTTGGATGTCCAGCGGGTCTTGTAAATTAGAAAATCAAGTTCAATAATGACCTGGTCATTCGCTTGGCAACCATCGAAACGGATGATTCGAGCAATCGGGAAGGGGGGAGCTAATTTAGCTAAAAGGTCCGCAGTGAAATGTTTCCATACGAAGGGCATGGAGGCAGAAACCCGGCAAGTAAGTTCGAATTTAGGCATTAAAAACGTGCCAAAATGTGAAGTAGAAACCCTACAATTGCTTTACAGCCCATCGCAATGTATTGTGTCCATTGCATCGCGTTTTCACGGCTCTCTTTTTCGTCGGGTTTACTTTCTACTTTCGTTTCCGAATTTGCATACAGCACAATTCGTTTTTGCTTCACCTTGGATGAGTCGGTTTGAATCGTTTTCGGGTGTAAGACCGCATACTCCACAAGACCAAAGTTGCCGAATAAGAAGGGAGCAATCAAAACCAATAAAAGGAAATAGATTTTCTTCATAAGATTAATTGACTTTTTTCTTCGCCTCCTCAAATTTCTGTGCTTGCTTTAAAATAGCCTCTTCATTGGCTTTTTGATCCAATTTGTTTTGCTCTTGATTGGCTAAAATCTTCTCTTTTTCAATCTTCGTTTCCTCCAATTTCTTGGTTAATAATTCGGTTTGCCGACGATTGGAATCCAATTCACGAATCATGCGTTCTGCCGCTTTTTGATTCTTTGTTTTCGTCGCAATTAGTTCATTTAAAGCTTTTTCTTGTGTACGAACATCCTCTTCTAAGTTGATTAGTTTTACGAATTCTTCTAACCAATTACTCGCGTCCCTGTATTTTTCATGCCCGTTTTGAATGTAATTGTCTGGGCCTGTTGCAATAGAAACAAATAATTTTGTTTTGTTCTTTTCTTCACCTGTTTTAGACAATAAGGTTATCGGAGAACTAGAAATATCTGAAATTTTCGCTTGGTAGACATTGATTGCGCCGCCACGTCCAGCTTCTACGGATCCGTATTTTTTCAAAAACTTTTTCCAAGATTCAATTACGTATTTTTCTTCTGAATTGATGTAGGTATAAAAACCTTCTTTCTTTGCTTTTTCAATCTCGTCCATGCCCGTAAAGACCTGACCGAAAAGTGAAATACACGAGAAACTTAGTACAATTGCGAAAATGAATCTTTTCATACGGACTGATTTGTTGATTGCAATGAGCAAAGGTAAATTATTAAGGACATTTTTTGCACAAGATGAGCTCATTTTTTTCATTCTTGTTTTGAATTCCAAATAGCGTTAAATCTCCGCCATCCTTAAGTTTAAATTTTTTTCGAAGCGCATCCGCCTTCAGTGGAAAATTCTTCGTACTGATGTTGAGCCGCGAGTCTGTAAGATGCGGCAGCAACCATTCTCGTTGCACGGGCCCGGAAGAAATTTTTTCATAAACTTTTCCGGGGAAATCATGAACTCTTTCATTGGAGCTGTATAAATGCGTATGCTGACCTAATTGCCAAACTCCCAGTTCTTGCACCTTTTTGAAAAATCCTGCTTTTAGAATTGATGGGTGTACTTCATAAATATACCTTCCCGCATCGCCTAAGTTCATTTTAGCTTCTTTTTCTGCTTCAAGGGTACTCGAAAGTAGAAGAGTTTGCTCAATGGCCAATTCGATCAAGTCAATGGGTGGATTGAGGAGGTTGATCTCCGACTTAACAAACAATAACTCCTTAACTTCCTGTTGATAGGCTACAACAAACACCTTTTCAACCCCCTCCAATTCCCTAATGGCACGTTGAATATCCAAAACGGGACTCGTCTTAATTAATAACTTACTATTTTTCGTATAGCTCAATAAGTCCAAAACGTTGGGTTGACAATCCTTAAATAAAATCACCTTATTGCCTTGCTGATCCCGTCGAGCCGGATCTACATAGATCCAATCAAAATCAGCTGAAATATAATCCATTCCATTACCCTCCTCATGATTTACATTTGACAAACCCAAAACGCTATGATTATAGCGCGTTCGATGAACTAATTCAGTTTGTTGTTCTACATAAGTAACTTTTTGACAGGTTTGTGAGAAGGCCCAAACGTCGACTCCCATACCACCGGTAATATCAATTAATTTTCCGTTTACTAAGCTTGCTTTAAATAAGGCCGTTGCCTCGGAGGATGCTTGCTCTAGGGAGATTTGTGCCGGGAAATAAATTGCCGGATTAGCTACCCAGGTAGGTAGTTTTTCAACTAGTTTTTGACGCGCCTGTACCTGAGCAGCGAGCTTTTTGATATCCAACGTGGGATATTTTTTTGCTGTTAACGCAAGGCTTGATGGATCTTGCTGTCGGTGTTCCTGAATGAATTTTATTTCTTCCGCTTGAAGCATACAGCAAAAATAGAATGTTTGTTGTAAATTTAGCTGTATAAACAATTTCTTATGTCGATTTATCAACTAAACGTTAACAAGAAAAAGCATCGAGTGGAAGTGGATTCTGACACGCCCTTGCTTTGGGTTATTCGGGATACCATTGGGTACACGGGTACAAAATTTGGATGTGGGATGGGTCTTTGTGGTGCATGCACCGTTCTTTTAAATGGTTCGCCCATTCGTTCTTGTTCAACGACGGTATCGACTTTGAAGCCGACCGACAAAATTACGACCATCGAAGGTTTATCCGAAAAGGCAACTCATCCTGTCCAAGAGGCATGGATAGAGGCCCAAGTTCCTCAATGTGGTTATTGTCAATCCGGACAAATTTTAGCTGCCTCTGCTTTACTTGCATCAAACGCGAATCCGAGTGATGACGACATCGATGCAGCCATGGCTGGAAATATTTGTCGGTGCGGTACCTATCCGCGCATGCGTCAAGCCATTCACGCTGCCGCTAAAAAGATTCAAAACGCTAAAAAATCCTAAGCCATGAAAACACAAACCTCTCGCCGCGATTTTTTACGCATTAGCTCGCAATCTGCATTTATATTGGCTTTGGGATTCTCCTCGAAAGGAAGCGCACCCCAGATTCAAAAATATAATCCCGCTTTAGGCGTGGAAATCAATCCTTACATCATTATTAATGAATCAGGGAAGGTGACATTATTTAATCCGCGTCCCGATATGGGGCAAGGGACTTACCAAGCACTTCCACTGTTATTAGCTGAAGAGTTAGATGTCTTATTGGAGGATGTCGAAATTCAGATGACGGATGGTTCGGCTCGCTTTGGTTCCCAACTTTCCGGAGGTTCTTCTTCCGTTCGTACCCGTTGGATCCCCATGCGTACTGCTGGTGCGGCCGTTCGAGAGATGTTGGTTCAGGCAGCAGCTAATCGATGGAAAGTAAGTCCATCGGATTGTAGCACGAACAATGGTGTCGTCATCAATAAGATAAGCAAGGCTCAATTTACCTATGGCGAATTAGTCGAAGAGGCCTCTCATTTGCCTGTTCCTCAAAAACCGAAATTGAAATCCTTTTCGGAATTTAAGCAATTGGGTAAGCCTTCCAAGCGACCGGATGTTCCTGCCAAGGTGGATGGGAGTGCGGTGTTTGGTTTGGATGTTCAATTGCCGGGTATGCTTTATGCGAGCATTATTCACTCTCCTTATATTTATGGAAAGGTCAAGAGCTTTCAAGCTGATAAGGCCATGTCGGTGAAAGGCGTACGTTTCGTCTTAAAAACGGAGCGTGTCTTTTTTCACGGACCCTTTGCAGAAAATGCAGCATTCGATCAAAAATTACGATCAAAGTCGGACGCCATCGCTGTCGTGGCCGATTCGTATTGGGCTGCTGTAAAAGCAAAGAAGGAAGTTACGGTTGATTGGAATGCCTTGGGATTTGCTGAAACGGCAACCGAACAATATTTTAATCAAGCACGCGCGGCGGCACTTCGAGAAGGAAACGAATACAAAGAAGATAAGGTAGGCGATTTTACCAAAGCCTTGCAGTTGTCCGATTATAAGATTCAGGCGACCTACCAAACGCCGTTTATGTCACATGCCCCGATGGAGCCATGCAATGCGACGGTCTATGTACAAGGAGACCAAGTTGAAGTTTGGGCGCCTGTGCAAGGTCCCGATGGTTTGGTCAATGATTTGGCCACTTACCTGGGTGTGAAGCGAGAAAAGATTAAAGTTAATGTAACCTTTTTAGGCGGAGCCTTTGGTCGGAAAGCCGTCTTCGACTTTGTCATGCAAGCCGCTAATTTATCCCGTCAAACCAACGCGCCCGTTAAGGTCATTTGGACAAGGGAAGATGATATCCAACAAGGGCCTTATCGTCCCGGGATGATTTCTGCCTTGCAAGGTGGCGTCGATAAAGATGGAAATGTGTTAGCCTTTGAGCATCGACTTAATGGTGCATCGATTATGGCATCTGTCTTTAAGGCGGATATGCGCAATAATCCGGATCCATGGGCAGGCGAGGGTATCAATTTGGCGGATAGCCCGTATGCTTTTCCGGCTCGTCGGAATTCATTTTCCTGGGTGGATCCACAAATGCCAGTCTTATGGTGGCGTTCTGTCTATGCCTCCACAAATGTCTATGCGCAGGAATCCTTTATTGACGAGTTAGCACACGAGGGAGAAAAGGATCCTTTGGCGCTACGTTTACATCTATTGCGTGATTCACCTCGTTTTGTTGCGGTATTAAATAAGCTTGCTGAGATATCTGATTACGAAGCCAAGCGTAAAAAAGGAGTGGCGATTGGTATTGCAATTGCGCGATCATTCGCAAGTATCGTTGCGCATGCTTTTGAAGTTCAGAAGGATGGAACGGGTGTGAAGATGAAGCAAGTTTATTCCGTCATTGATTGTGGTTTTCCATTAAACGAAGATAATATCAAAGCGCAAGTGGAAAGTAATTTGGTGTATGGCCTTTCGGCTGCGATTAAAAACCAGATTAGTCGGAGCCATGGTAAGACCGACCAAAGTAATTTCCATGATTACGCTGTGTTACGCCAGGGTGAAGTTCCACCTTGCCAGGTATTTGTTATGCCGAGTGAGGAAGAGCCAGGGGGTGTTGGTGAACCGGGTTTGCCGCCGATTGCCCCTGCATTATGTAATGCAATATTTCTCGCGACAGGAAAACGTGTACGTACGCTACCATTTGATTTAAGTTCCATATAAATGGTCGGTGTAATTTTAGCAGCGGGAGCATCCTCTCGTTTAGGGGAAGCGAAGCAATTATTAGTATACAAGGGCCAAAGCCTCTTGGAGCGATCCATTCGCCTAGCATTTTCCGTATGTCAAGAGGTAGTAGTCTGTCTAGGGGCTGAAGTGGATCAATCGACTCGGATTGTTGAAAATTTGCAGATTGAGTTTCCAAATACGTCTTTTGTCCAAGTAAAAGAATGGGAAAAAGGGATGGGGGAGACGCTAGCCGTTGGGCTGAAAGCTGTCGATGTCTCACAGGATGTATTGGTGTTACTCTGCGACTTGCCCTTTTTGACAACGTCTCATTTAACGAATTTGACTTCATTGGCTAATCCACAGAGAGCCATCGTCGCGTCATTTCAAGGCGTTAATTCACCTCCTGTCTTGATTCCAAGTGCATTAAGACCTTTGTTTAAGGATTGGAGCGGCGATCAAGGTTTAGGTAAATTTTGGCGCCAAAATCCAATGCTATGTCAAATCGTTCATTATTCGGATAAATTTAGGGATGTCGATGTTCCGGAGGATCGGGAATATTGGGGGATTTAGATAGACTTTAGTCGTTGGACGTTAGACGTTGGAATGTAGATGCGCAATACTTCGCTTTCTATTTTAATTTTTGTAGAGACGCGATACCTCGCGTCTTTTTTTCTTTGGCAAGCCTGTCATTATTGCCAAACAAAGATTGGTTTTCACAATTATGCCTAGGCTGAGGTCTAGAGTTACACAATTAATACTCTCAAACATTAGTCTAGGGATTCTTTAAACATACCATGGCTGGTTCCGTTGGTTAAAACCAGAAGATAAAATACTAAGGTGTTTACCTCTAATTTTTGTGACGCGAGGTATCGCGTCTCTACACTAAATTTATTACCTTTGTCGCTTCCTTGCATCGATGCAACAACATTTTTTAATTAACATACCAGCGTGGAATCTAACGAAAGCCTACCAACCGTAGAAACAGCCAAAAAATTGGGATTATTGCCTGAAGAATATGATCGTATTCAGGAAATTTTAGGGCGTAAACCGAATTTTACTGAGTTATCTATTTTTTCTGTCATGTGGTCAGAGCACTGCAGTTACAAAAACTCAATTGTTTGGTTGAAGACTTTACCAAAAGACTCACCACGTATGTTGGCCAAAGCCGGTGAAGAGAACGCTGGTTTAGTGGATTTAGGGGATGGTTTAGGTTGTGCCTTCAAGATTGAGTCACACAATCACCCATCTGCTTTAGAACCTTATCAAGGTGCGGCAACGGGTGTAGGTGGTATCAATCGTGACATTTTCACGATGGGTGCTCGTCCAATTGCCCAATTAAATTCCTTGCGTTTCGGAAATATCGAATTAGCCAAAACCAAATGGTTGGTAAAGGGAGTTGTGAAGGGAATTGGTGATTATGGTAATGCCTTTGGTATTCCTACGGTCGGAGGTGAAGTGCAATTTGATGACTGTTACAATGTGAACCCACTTGTAAATGCATTTTCTGCGGGTATTTTAAAGGTAGGTACGCAAGCTTCGGCCATATCTTATGGCGTAGGTAATCCGGTATTTATCGTGGGTTCTGCGACAGGTAAGGATGGCATTGGTGGTGCGAGT
This sequence comes from Aquirufa sp. 5-AUSEE-100C1, assembly GCF_054558655.1. Taxonomy (NCBI): domain Bacteria; kingdom Pseudomonadati; phylum Bacteroidota; class Cytophagia; order Cytophagales; family Flectobacillaceae; genus Aquirufa; species Aquirufa sp. 5-AUSEE-100C1. The sequence continues at coordinate 139,916 of NZ_JBPXKO010000001.1, forward strand.
TTTGCATCGGAGGACATTACGGCTAAATCAACGGAGAAGTTACCTGCGGTTCAAGTAGGTGATCCATTCCAAGAGAAATTATTATTGGAAGCTTCTTTGGAAATCATTGAAGCGGGTTGTGTGATTGGTATTCAAGACATGGGTGCGGCAGGTATTATTTGCTCGACCTCGGAGATGTCGGCGAAAGGAGAACATGGAATGATTATCGATCTTTCGAAAGTTCCTACGCGTCAGGCCAACATGAAGCCGTTCGAGATTTTGTTATCAGAGTCGCAAGAACGTATGTTGATCGTCGTAGAAAAGGGTCGTGAAGCGGAGGCGAAGAAGATTTTTGATAAGTGGGATTTGAACTGTGAGCAGATTGGTACGGTAACGGACACCAAACGTTTGGAATTCTATCAAGATGGAGTTTTGGTAGCTGATGTTCCGGCGGATGATTTGGTATTGGGTGGAGGCGCACCGGTATATCACCGGGAGTATAAGGAGCCAGCTTATTACCAAGAGTACAAGAAATTTGATATAAATTCCGTTCAAGATATTCCAGCGGCAGAATTGCCAAAGGCTTTTGATTTCTTGATGAATCATCCAAACATTGCTTCGAAGAAGTGGGTAGCGGAACAATATGATTCATCGATTGGTCGGGCGAATCGTAACACGAACGCTCCATCGGATGCGGGAGTTGTGAAGGTCCATGGATCGGATAAGTCAATCGTTATTACGGTCGACTGTAATTCACGTTATGTAAACGCGGATCCTGAGGAGGGTTGTGCGATGGCAGTTGCGGAGGCGGCTCGAAATATTGTTTGTTCAGGAGGAACGCCAGTGGCGATTACCAACTGCCTTAATTTCGGTAATCCTTACGTTCCAGAAGTTTACTGGCAATTCGTGGGTGCTATTAAGGGAATGAAGAAGGCTTGTGAGGCGTTTGAAACACCAGTAACGGGCGGAAACGTGAGTTTCTACAATCAGTCTTCGGATGAGGGACCTGTATTCCCAACGCCGACAATTGGTATGTTGGGTATTTTGGAGAAGCCTGACAATAAAATGACTTTGGACTTTAAGGCCGAAGGAGATTTGGTTTATTTAGTAGGGGAGTCAGTGAACGACATCGCTTCTTCTGAATTCTTGTATTCATACCGCAAGGTGAAGGCCTCGCCGGCACCGCATTTTGATTTACCGACAGAGCAATTGGTTCAAAAAGGAATCTTAGGCTTAATCGAAGGTAAATTAATCCAATCGGCGCATGATGTGTCAGATGGAGGTGTCTTGGTTACCTTGGCTGAATCTGCATTCCCAAGGGGATTAGGATTTGATGTAAAATCAACCACTGGCATTCGTCAAGATGCCATGTGGTTTGGCGAGGCACAATCGCGCGTGATTGTTTCGGTATCTCCTTCGAAAAAGGCAGAATTTGACACGTATTTAGCTGGTTTAGGCTTGAAGTCGACCCAATTAGGTACTGTGAAGGGCTCCGATATGGTAGTTGATGGGCAAGTGGTAAGTACCTTAGCGAAGGCTTCAGGTTCTTATTTCACGGCTTTGGAAACAGCCTTAACAAAATAATTTCAAGATGAGCCGCTATGCACTGCAATTCGCTTATGATGGCGGCTCGTTTCATGGATATCAGATCCAACCGAATGCACTGAGTGTGCAAGCGGAATTAGAGGAAAAATTGAGTCTTTTGATGGCAGAGCCCATCGCGATCACAGGTAGCGGTCGGACAGATACAGGCGTTCACGCCTCCCATCAAATTGCCCATTTTGACACAAACTCAGTCATTGATTCGAATTTTGTTTACCTCTTGAATCGAATGTTGTCGCCTGCGTTGACAGCGCAAGCTGTTTATTCTGTATCCAATGATTTTCATGCGCGTTTTGATGCTACCTCGCGGATCTATGAATATCGAATCACCCGCCATAAGAATCCATTTTTGCGCGATTTTGCTTATTGGTATGAAGCAGACTTGGATGTGGAGGCGATGAATGAGGCAGCCCAATTACTGCTAGATCATACTGATTTTCAATGTTTTTCGAAGGTGAAGACGGAGGTTAACACCTTTAATTGTACAATCATGCGTGCTTTCTGGGAAATGCGTGGCGATACCTTGGTCTTTACCATTGAGGGGAACCGCTTCTTACGAGGCATGGTTCGTGCGGTCGTTGGGACGCTCTTGGAAATCGGGATGGAAAAATGGACAAAGGCTGATTTACAGCGGATATTGGAATCGAAGAGTCGGCAAGAAGCGGGCCGCGCGGTTCCCGCTCAGGGATTGCACCTCATCCAGGTGACTTATCCGGAGGCTAGCTTTGGCGCCAGATGTTCATAATGACATCCATCAGGCTAGCGGCCGATTTAATCTGAATGCTTTTGGGTTTGTAATTCAGGCCCTTCAAGTTGTATTTCGAAATCCAAATTTCTTTAAATCCTAGTTTTTCCGCCTCAGCGATTCGTTGATCGATGCGCGTGACGGAACGTAATTCTCCACCAAGGCCTACTTCAGCGGCAAAGCATTTGGAGGAATCAATGATTTTGTCTTCGTAGGAGGATACGACCGACAAGCATGTCGCCAAGTCCAATGCTGGGTCATCTACTCGGATTCCACCCGTGATATTCAGGAACACATCTTGCGTGCTTAATTTATAGCCACCCCGTTTTTCGATCACCGCTAGGAGCATGTTCAGGCGTTTTCCATCATATCCATTCGCGGTTCGTTGGGCTGTTCCATAGGAGGTGGTGGAGACTAAGGATTGTATCTCCACTAAGAGGGGACGGTTTCCTTCCATCAACGTTCCGATAGCCACACCTGATGCGGGTTCATCTCGTTGAGACAATAATATTTCCGAAGGATTGGTTACGGCACGTAAGCCTGAACCTAACATTTCATAAATGCCTAATTCGGATGTGCTACCAAAGCGATTCTTCGTTGTCCGAAGAATTCGGTAGATCAAATGGCGGTCTCCTTCAAATTGTAAGACGGTGTCCACGAGGTGTTCGAGGACTTTGGGGCCAGCGATGGAGCCTTCTTTGGTAATATGACCCACTAAGAAAATGGGGGTATTGGATTCTTTCGCAAAGCGCATGAGCTCTAAGGCGCATTCGCGAATTTGTGATACGGATCCAGGACCTGATTCGATTTGATCTGAAAAGAGCGTTTGAATTGAATCGATGATGATTAATTCGGGTTCAAGCTCAACCAAATGTTTGAATATCGCTTGGGTATTGGTTTCGGTTAGAATGTACAAGCTCTCCGACTTCTTTTCTAATCGATCTGCTCGTAGTTTGATTTGTTGTTCCGATTCCTCTCCGGTCACGTAAAGTATTTTGGTACCCGCTAACGAAAGAGCAACTTGTAGAAGTAGCGTAGATTTTCCAATGCCCGGTTCTCCGCCAATGAGCACAAGACTTCCGGGTACGATTCCGCCGCCCAATACCCGACTGAATTCCGTGTCGGAACAAGCAATTTTGGGAAGGCTTTCGAAGTCGACTTCTTGTAATAATTTGGGCTGTGGCTTATTTCGAGATTGGCTTGGGGATTTCCAAACTTCAGCAGGATGGCTGCTAACTTCTACCAATTCTTCTACAAAGGTGTTCCATCCTTGACAAGATGGACATTTGCCGAGCCATTTAGGGGCTTGATGTCCACAAGATTGACAGAAAAAGGAGGTTTTTGCTTTTGCCACAGGTTGATTTAATTAAGCCTCAAAAATACGCTTTTCGTTGGGTTTTTCTTTTTTTTCGATTGAAAAAGGATAATTTTACTGTTTCATTGAAAAATACACAATCTCTATGGTGAAGCAATTGCGTTTACTCTTTTTAATTATCGGTTTAAGTGTGTTAGCAAATCCTTTACAGGCACAATTGTTGAAGCCTGTTAAGATGGTGACGGGTAGCTTTTTTCGTTTGGGTATCAAAGGTGGTGTCACCATGGCTGATATAAAAACAGATGGTATAACAGTCAATAACATTGGTGGATTCGTTGTTGATAATATTAACGCAAAATCAGGTTATACCGGTGGTATTTACATGCGTTTAGGTCGTAAATTTTTTATAGAGCCTGAATTATTAGCTTCCTATAAAAGTGGTTCATTTGATGTGTTCAAATCGTTGACAACGCAGCGATTGCAGTTTGATGTGAAATATACCAGTTTGGATATACCCATTATGATGGGCTACCGCCTTGGTCCTTTGCATGTTATGGCAGGCCCTGTCGTATCTTACAGTATGACTTCTAATAGTTCGATCGCTGAAACACTGGGTCTCAATTTGGGCTCATTGCAAGCTGCTACGCAAAATGCGTATTTTTCGTATACGGCAGGAGCGGGTATTGATTTATTGGGATTAACATTGGATGTTCGCTATGAGGGGAGTTTGACCGACTTATCGAAGACGGTACCATTGCCTCAGGGTGTTAATTTTTCTCAAAAGGCTTCTTTATGGCATGCAACTTTGGGAATGAAAATATTATAATAGTATATGAACGAGCAAATTCAAGCGATTCAATCCGAGGTTGAGTCATTTTTAATAAGTAACGAGGCGGAGTTAGAGCAATTTCGTATTGCATTCGTGGGTCGGAAAGGCCGTATTGCGGCTTTATTTGATGGATTGAAGGATGTTCCTGCCGAGAATCGTCGGGAGGTTGGTCAAGCATTAAATGCGTTAAAAAATTTAGCGGAGGGTAAGTTTACCTTAGCCCAAGAGGCCTTTGCAGATGGCGATTCGAGTATAAAAGTTCCGGATGATTTAACGTTAACGGATCCGGTGCAACAGGGTTCCATGCACCCCTTGACCATTGTTCGAGCAAGGATTTTGGAAATTTTCAATCGGATGGGTTTCTCGGTTTCAGATGGACCTGAGATAGAGACTGATTTTTATAATTTCACCGCCTTGAATTTTCCACCTAATCACCCGGCACGTGAAATGCAGGATACTTTTTTTATCGAAAAAGGGAAGGGTGAAATTCAAGATGATGTCTTGTTGCGTACGCATACCTCGAATGTTCAAGTTCGTTTAATGCAATATCAAAAGCCGCCGATTCGTTCGATTATGCCGGGTCGTGTTTTTCGTAATGAAGCAATTTCAGCGCGTGCGCATTGTTTGTTTCATCAAGTAGAAGGACTTTATGTGGACGAGGGTGTTAGCTTTAAAGATTTGAAAGATAGTCTCTATCATTTTGCCAAAGAGATGTTTGGCAAAGATACGAAAGTTCGTTTTCGCCCGTCCTATTTTCCATTTACGGAGCCAAGTGCTGAAATGGATATTACTTGTCTTTTGTGCAAAGGCGATGGTTGTAATGTATGTAAGCAGGCTGGTTGGGTTGAAATCGGGGGCGCTGGAATGGTGGATCCCAATGTCTTGGAAAATGTAGGTATCGATTCCAAAAAATATTCGGGTTTTGCCTTTGGTATGGGCATTGAGCGGATTACGATGCTGAAATACCAGATTAAAGATCTTCGGTTATTTACCGAAAATGACGTTCGTTTCTTGCGTCAATTTAATTAACAAGAATTAACCTGATGGATTCGGTTTAATCCATTTTCTTTGAGTTTTAATTATAACCTATGCAAAATTTTCAACGCAATAATAACCTGGTTGGTTGGATTGTCTTTCTTATTTCACTTGTTACATACACATTAACTGTTGAGCCTACAGCCTCTTTTTGGGACTGTGGTGAGTTTATTGCTTGTGCCTATAAATTACAGGTGCCGCACCCTCCTGGAGCTCCTTTATTCCTGTTAATTGGTCGGATGTTCTCCTTTTTAGCCTTAGGGGATGTGACACGTGTGGCCTTTTGGATTAATATGATGTCGGTGGTGTCAAGTGCGTTTACCATTCTATTTATGCATTGGACCATCGTAATGATAGGTCGAAAGGTACTTCGAAAGCCATTTGCTGAATTGTCTCAGTCTGAGGGAGCGATTCTATTGTTATCCGGAGCAGTAGGTTCATTGATTTATGCGTTTTCAGATACTTTTTGGTTCTCCGCGGTAGAAGCCGAGGTATATGCGATGTCCTCTTTCTTTACAGCAATCGTCGTTTGGGCGGCATTTAAATGGGAATTGGTGGATGATGAAGCCAAAGCGAATCGTTGGATTTTGTTTATCGCCTACTTAGTTGGCTTATCAATCGGGGTCCACTTATTGAACTTAGTTACCTTGCCTGCGTTAGCCTTGTTATGGTATTTTAAGAAGACGGAAACACCAACTTACAAAGGTGGTTTTATCGCCGTTTTAGTGGGCTTGTTTATTTTAGGAATTATTAATTCTGGGGTTATTCCGGGTTTGCCATCTGTAGCTTTTTGGTTTGAATTGCAGTTCGTTAATAACCTAGGGATGGGCTATGGTTCAGGAGCTATTTTCTTCCTTTTATGTCTTTTGGCTGCGGTTGTTTTTGGGATACGCTATTCTTACCAACATGGTAAATTGTTGTTGAACATGGCCTTATTTTCTTTCGTATTTTTATTGATTGGCTATTCAACTTACACGGTTGCTTTGGTACGTTCAGGATACAATCCACCGATTAATGAAAATGATCCGAGTAACATCTTGAATTTCTTGAAGTATTTAAAGCGTGAACAATATGGTTCTCGTTCCTTGTTGTATGGTCCGGTTTATACGGCGCAAATTGAGGATTTTAAGAAAGGTGAGGATGTTTATAAGATGAAGGATGGTAAATATGAGGTTTATACGAACAAGCCGGAGTACGTTTATCAGAAGGACCAACAAATGTTGTTGCCACGCGTTTGGAGTAATTCGGGATCTCATGTTCAGATGTATCAGGAGATGTTGGGTATTCCAGCGGGTCAGAAGCCTAGCTTTGGGGACAATCTCCGTTTCATGTTTACGCATCAATTGGGAAATATGTATACGCGTTACCTGTTGTGGAATTTTATCGGTCGGGAAAGTGATTTAGAAGGCGCTTATGCGATTTCGAATCCGTTTGAGGATGAAAGTAATTTGCCCGATGTTTTAAAGAATAATAAGGCGCGGAATAACTATTATTATTTGCCGATTATCATGGTGCTTTTAGGGTTCTATTTGCTTTATCGCAAGAATGAAAAAGACTTTTTGGTAACTATCATGATGTTTGTCTTATCGGGCATTGCGCTTGCAGTCTATCTGAATTCACCTCCCGCGGAGCCACGTGAACGGGATTACATTTATGTAGGTTCTTTTTATTTCTTGGCAATTTGGGCTGGCTTAGGCGTGATGCAGTTGGCTGAATGGTTAACTAAATTGATTAAGGCACCGCAAGTTCGATGGGCCTTATTGACCGTATTTAGTTTTTCAGCACCTGTGATTTTGGCACAACAAAACTGGGATGATCATGATCGCAGTGGTCGCTATCATCAGATTGATTTTGCCAAGAATCTGTTGAATTCTTGTGCGCCTAATGCGATCCTATTTACGGGCGGTGATAATGATACATTCCCGCTATGGTATGTGCAAGAGGTAGAAGGTTTCCGCACGGATGTTCGTGTATGTAATTTGTCTTTATTGGGTACGGATTGGTACATCGATCAAATGAAGCGTCAGACTTATGAGTCGGCTCCACTTCCTATTAGTTTAACGAAAGATCAATTTTTGGAGGGAGTGAATGATCAGATCATGTATGATGAAAATAAGAATATTCTTTCAATGTCCTTGCCGGATTATTTGGATTTGTTGCATAAAGAATCACCAACGATCCAAGCGCAAACGTCGATGGGAGAGACGATTTTCACCTTTCCATGTGATTCGCTTACGATACCTGTGAATGTTGCTCAAGTTACCAATGAAAAATGGTTTCCTAAACGCTATGCACCGATCACGGCTGGAATTATGGGCTGGAAATTACCTTCTAAGAATATCTTTAAAGGGGAGTTGATTCAATTGGAGATTATTGCCAATAATGCGGTAAATGGCTGGAAGCGTCCTATTTATTTCGCATCTACCTTACCAGGAGATCAATATTTGGGACTTAAGGAAAGCATGCAATTAGAGGGCTATGCGTATCGATTAATGCCATTTAAAATACCAGGAGCCTTAGATGGTTTTGTTGATTCTAAGATCATGGCTGATAATATGTTGAACAAAATGTATTGGCGAGGATTAAATGATGATAAAATCTATTACCATGGTGATTTTTACATGGGTATTCCGAGTGTTACTTTACGTTTAAGTACGCTTCGTTTGGCTGATCAATTTATTCAAGAAGGGAATAATGCGATGGCGAAGAAAGTACTAAATCATTTGGAGAAAGTAATGCCAGATAAGGTAATTCCTTACGATCAGTTCTCGGCAAGGATGGTTGCCCTTTTCATTGAAGTTGGGGATTATACTAAAGCACTTGATATTTCCAAAACGATGATTTCTCGCAATGATCGAGCTTTGAACTATTATTTATCGGGTGATTCCGTTCGGGGACATGATCGCGATATTCAAATTGCCTGGTATGAGATGAGTATTATTGGTTCAATTCTGACGAATTCACCGATACCCGCGAATCGATATGCGTCTATTCTAGCGCCTGTTGATAAGTGGAGTAAACAATTCAATTAGAGCGTATTGATTCATAAAAAAAGCCCGAGCGTCATGCTTGGGCTTTTTTTATCTAACGTCCAACGTCTAACGTCTAAGAAAACATATCTCTCACCTTATGGAAGAATCCCTTTTCCGATTTTCCGGGTTGGGGCGCAAAGTTTTCAGATTCTCTTAATTTCTCCAATAACTCACGTTCCTCTTTGTTGACCTGCTTCGGCGTCCAAATATTTACGTGAACTAATTGGTCTCCAATCGAATATCCATTCAACTCTTTAATTCCTTTGCCTTTTAAGCGAAGGATTTTGCCTCCTTGCGTACCGGCATCGATGCTGATTTTCGCCTTGCCACCGATGGTTGGAACTTCTACAGATGTTCCTAAGGCTGCATCCACGAAACTAATGTATAAATCGTAAATGACATTGTTTCCATCACGGTGCAAGACCTCATGGGCCTCTTCTTCGATAACTATTAATAAATCACCGGCCACACCACCGCGGGGAGGTACATTTCCTTTGCCCGACATCGATAATTGCATGTCGTTGGAAACACCCGCAGGAATTTTAATCGGGATGATTTCCTCCTCAAGCACGCGACCCTCGCCGAAGCAAGCATCACATTTGGCGCCCACGCTTTTTCCTTCTCCAGAACAGGTAGGGCAGGTAGATGAGGTAACCATTTGGCCCAACATAGTTTGCTGGACTCTTTTTACCTGACCCGATCCCTGACAAGTTCCACAAGTCTTTAAATCAGTACCGTTTTTAGACCCGTTGCCTGAGCAGGTTTTACAAGCCACATGGCGTTTTACCTTGATTTTCTTTTCAACTCCGTTCGCGATTTCTTCCAAGTTGAGCTTCAACTTGATTCGTAGATCAGTTCCCTTGCGCTGACGACGTCCTCCGCGACCACCTCCGCCAAAGAAACTACCAAAAGGACTATCATCCCCTCCGCCGAAAATATCGCCGAATTGCGAGAAGATATCCTCCATGTTCATTCCTTGGCCACCGAAACCGCCACCTGCAGCACCACCCATGCCCGCATGACCGAAACGATCATACTGCGCTTTCTTTTGGCTATTGCTTAATACCTCGTAGGCTTCAGCAGCTTCCTTAAATTTCTCCTCCGATTCCTTATCATCTGGATTTTTATCCGGGTGATATTTAACGGCTAATTTGCGGTAAGCTTTTTTGATTTCCTCTTCGCTTGCCGACTTAGATACGCCAAGAACCTCGTAATAATCTCTTTTTTGAGCCATTTTTGAATTAATTTCCTACCACCACTTTTGCAAAGCGAATGACTTTATCGTTTAATGTATATCCTTTTTCAAGCACGTCGAGTACCTTTCCTTTGTCTTCTTCAGAAGGAGCGGGGTATTGTGTAATGCAATCATGAAAGTCGGCATTAAATACCTCCCCCTTAGCCGGTAATTCCTTTAACCCTTTGGTTTGAAGGGTATTAAGTATCCCTTTAAATATCAATTGAATTCCTTCGGAAATCTCACCTTCAGGTGCATTGGCTAAGGCCCGCTCATAGTTATCAATACTTGGCAACAAATCTGTGATGACACCGGCAGCTGCAGTTTGTAACAATTCGATACGTTCTTTTGCTTTATTTTTTCTGAAATTCTCGAAATCTGCATATAAAAGCAGGTATTTCTTTTTCATTTCCTCTAACTCATCCGGAGCTACTTGTTCCTCAGTATTGGTCGCTTCAGTAGCCGCATCTGTGATCGGCTCTTGCGTTGTTGAGTCTTCAATTGGCTGTTCGTTCTCTTTCTTTTTCATAAGGCAAAATTAATATGCTTTTTGGCTACACAAATCATAGACCAGAAAGTATTTTCTGACAGTTTGGCATAAATTCACATAGCTTCGTAATTTTATGGCACATGAATCAGTCAGCTTCCTCCAATGCACAAACCATTAAGCGTTTAGCCCAAAAACATGGCTTTGCTTTTTGTGGCATTTCGCAGGCGGATTTTTTGGAGGAGGAAGCCCCTAAATTTGAAGCTTGGCTAAATCAAAACATGCAGGGTGAAATGGCCTATATGGCTAATCACTTTGACAAAAGGCTCGATCCTCGTTTGTTGGTGGATGGCTGCCAAACAGTCGTTTCGCTCGTCTACAATTATTTCCCATCTGAATCTTTCCAACCCTTAGCTGATTCCTTTAAAGTCTCTAAATACGCCTGGGGTGAGGATTATCACCGGGTTATCAAGGATAAAATGCAGGAACTTTGGGATGATATTCAAAATGAGCTAGGGGAGATACAGGGACGCATGTTTGTGGATTCTGCACCGGTCTTGGAAAAAGCTTGGGCAAGAAAGTCGGGTATTGGTTGGATAGGTAAAAATGCGAATCTCATCATCCCCAAACAGGGTAGTTTTTTCTTTATTGCTGAATTATTGATTGATCTACCGGCTACCTCCGATGGTCCAATCAAAGATTTTTGCGGTACCTGTACGCGTTGTATCGATGCATGCCCGACGGATGCTATCACTCCCTATGTAGTTGATGGTTCTAAATGCATTTCTTATTTCACCATTGAGCTGAAAGAAAATTCACCGATTGCCTTGCATCAGGATTTTGAGGATTGGATCTTTGGGTGTGATATATGCCAGGATGTTTGTCCATGGAACCGACATTCGAAGCCGCATTTAGAAGCTCGTTTTGAACCGAATCAAACCATGTTGGGCCTGTCTAAATCGGATTGGGAGGGACTCTCAGAAGATTTATTTAAATCTCTATTTCGCTATTCAGCGATCAATCGGACGAAAATCAATGGGATCCGTCGGAACATTGCGCATGCAAAAAAAATGAGGTCATGAATGTCATGACCCCTTTTTGCAAATTAAACCCTAAAGTGATTTTCTTGTGATGAATTGTAGCGCGAGTTCATGGCTACCCTTATCGTTGTCGTTAATGAGTTGAGCGGCCATTTCGCCCATTCTTGTCGGTTGATTCGAAAGAACAGAAATACCTCCCACCAATATTTCTTTGAAGTGTGAATCGTTAAAGGCGATAAGTCCCACTTGCTGACCAATGCTTAATTTGTTTGCTTCTGCGTATTTGATGGCCTGAACCAAATCTTGGTCGTCAAGGGTGAAATAAATTACCCCATCACGCACATCGTCCACTTCGAGGCCATCCAATACTTGAAAATCCAATCCATTGGATTCGCAGAATTCACTACACCCATTAATCAAGGCAGGATCGAAGTAATCTTCCTCAGTCACAACCAAATTAAATGAGTGGTACTTATTAAACAGGTTTAGTTGGTTTTCAAATAAAGCGATCAATTGCTCTTTCGGTTGGCTCACGATACTCGCGTGCGCATGCGAAATGCTATTGAAATTTTGGTCCAAAAGAATTAGGCGGTCTCCCGAAATCTTCTTGAGGCATTTAATGTTCTCCTCCTCTTCCTCAATTAAATGAGGCATAATCACATAATAATGGTAATTCCCCAATTGCTGAGACATAATCTCCTGAAATTGGCTCGTTTTGTATTGGTAGGTGTATATGTCTACCATGACGTTTTTTCCCAAAGATTCGCAGAAGGAATCGAAAACAACTTTATTGGTATTGGTGATTTTTCCTACTAAAAACAATACTTTGGTTTTCGTTTTAACCTTGGAGTCTGAAATAAAATAACCTTTGCGAAAGATGGAGGTGATGACCCCCATTTTGTGTAATTCGGTGTAAGCGCGTTCAACGGTGTCTCGAGAGAGGTAGCATTCTTCAGATGCTTCGTTGATCGACGGAAGTCGCTCGCCGGGTTTTAATTCACCCATCTCAATGTCGCGCAGCAGGGAGTTAATCAGCTGCTGGTATTTTGGCAATTTATTGTCGGCATTTTTCGCCGAAAAAGAAATAAATGTTTTTACCATAGTGCTAACCTTGAATTACACGGTTGTCTTTGATTTCAAAGCCTAAGCAAATCTAGCTCTTGAATTCGTTTTGGATTGGGACAAATCTTTCAAATTCAAGGATTATTCTTGCAAAGTATTGTCTTGAAAAGAATATGCTAAGATTTTCTTCAGTAAGACCCTGTTAATTCGGCAAGGACTTGGTGATAATTTTTCTATTTTAGCTATCTGAATTATGATGGCGATTAAACGATACCTATGGATTTGTTTGTTGTTTCTTTGTTTTGTCGCAAAGGCCCAACCCCCGCAGCGTTATGAACGCTTAAGTACCGCTTCAGGTCTCTCTCAGAGTACGGTTTTTAAGATAATACAGGATAAGCGTGGATTTCTTTGGTTTGCGACTGCTGACGGATTAAATCGCTATGATGGGCATTCGTTTGTCATATATCGTCATGACCCGGGGGAAGTAAACACATTAAGTGGAAGTGATATTTCATCGGTTGTTGAAGATGATGAAGGTAACATTTGGGTGGCTGCCAGGAGTTCTGGGCTTAATAAAATTGATTTAAAAACAGGAAAAATACTGAGGTTTAGGCAGAAGATTAGGGGTATTGATTTTTCTTCCTTGACGATTTCCTCGTTGCTCCGAGTAGAAAATCATCGAATATTTGCAACCGCGGTGGGTGTAGGCTTATTGGCTTTTGATTCAAAAACAAATCAATTTTTGTTGAATGAATCTGAATTTAACCATCCGCTTGTCAAAGATGCCGTCCGATTGTATAAACACAGCAATGGAAGTATTTGGTTAGGCACCAAAACGGGTCAATTAATTTCTTATGGAGGGAAACGGGTAATTATTCCATTTGATTTTTCAGGAAAAACAATGTCATCCTCTTACCGCGTTCGGGCTTTATATGAATCCAAAACGGGTGATCTTCTAGTGGGTACGGAAGGTAAAGGCCTCTTTCGATTTAATCCTGAAAATCAAAAATTTTCCAATGTGTTTTATACTTCAAAGGAGCCGCTTTCTCGTCAAAATATTGTCAGTTCTTTGATTCATGATGCGCAAGGTAATTTATGGATTGGTACGGATAACGGGGTTTATACCTTGAATGGAGAAGATTTTGGACATGCCAAGCATATTCCCTCAAACCCTGATCCGGAGTTAGGGATTTCGTCTTTTTCGGTGATGAGTTTGTTTACGGATTCCAATCGAAATACGTGGATTGGAACTTGGGAGGCAGGATTAAACATTAGTTTCTTTCAGAAGTCTCGTTTTTCTGTGTTGCGTTATAAACCCAATACATTTCAGGGCTTATTGAGCAATAAAGTTACTTCTCTGAGTGCTGGAAATGATCAAGGTGTTTGGTTGGGTAGTAATGTAGGTCTGTCTTTCTTTAATCATAAGACAGGGAAAGTTAAGCATTTGGTAAATGAGGCTGTCGTCAATAAGTTGAATGTAACAACAGGCTTTGATGTCAATCTTTTGCAAGCATTACCCGATGGATCTGTCTGGATAGCCGCCTGGGGTAAAGGATTATATCATTTTACTCCCCCCAATGATTTGAAATCATATCCTTTTCGTTTAGGAGAAGTTGGAATGAACTGGACATCTTCCTTGTTAGATGGGAATCGTCTACTTCTAGGAACACAAAGCAAAGGCTTATTTGCTTTTGATTTGAAAAATAAGTCTTTCCAAAATCCATTTGGCCGTTTTAGTAATACTGAGCTTCGAAATAAAAACATCAATAGCATTTTACACGGGATTGACGGTCGAATTTGGATAGGTACTACGATGCACGGTATTTATGTTTATAACCCTAGGTCTAATAGAACCATTCATTTTGAAAAAAATAATTCTTCCAATAGTTTAAAGTACAATCATATTACTTGTATTAAACAGGATCGCCAAGGCCGTATATGGATTTTAACGAATGGTGGGGGATTACATCTTTATTTGGGTGATTCAAAAGGATTTCGAGTATTTACCGTTGCTGATGGTCTCGGAAGTAATACACTTCGTGGGATGGAGGAAGATAAGAAGGGGGATCTATGGTTGACGACCAATGGGGGTATTTCGAAAATGGATGCTAAAACATTCAAATTCGTGAATTATGATGATGCGGATGGCTTACAAGGGAAGGAATTCATCATAACAGCGCATGCTAAAAACAAACAAGGCTGGTTGTTTTTTGGGGGGGTGAATGGTTTGAACTATTTAAAATCGGATAGTCTACGAATGCGTTTAGATGTTCCGCATGTGTATTTAACGGGCTTAAAAATCTTCAATAAATCAGTAGCCGTGGGTGCTCCCAATTCGCCCTTAACATCCGATTTACCTGATTTGAAAACCTTGGTTTTGCAACCTGAGCAATCTGTATTTAGTTTGGACTTTGTTGCGATTGAATACCAAAGACCTAAGAACAATCGCTATGCCTATATGCTGGAGGGTTTTGATGAGGATTGGAACTATGTAGGTACACAGCGGACGGCAACTTATACCAATTTGAGTCCGGGAACCTATACTTTTAAAGTAAAGGCAACGAATTCAGATGGTGTTTGGGGCGAAAATCCAGTGGAGCTACAAATAGAGGTCTTGCCACCATGGTATCGTACTTGGTGGGCTTATTTGTTGTATTTCATTTCTTTGGTGGGAATCGTCTATGCTTTCATGCGCGAAATACAAATCCGCGAATCTTTTCGGACGGATATACGCTTGAAAGAGATTGAGAAAGAACGGATTAAAGAACTTGAACAGATCAAGACTTCATTTTTTACCAATATTTCCCATGAGCTTCGGACTCCTTTGACCCTAATTATTAGTCCGATAGAGAAATACTTTTTGAAAAATAATTCCCTACCCAAGGAGCAAGAAGGACGATTACAGTCTATACATCAGAATGCGCAGAAATTACTTCGATTGATTAACCAGTTATTAGATCTTTCCAAAATTGAGGCAGGTAAGCAACATCCTATCATTGCTAAACATGACATGATTTCGCAACTGAATCAGATTATTCAAGGTTTTGAATCCTATGCGTTGCAAAAGCAAATAAGTTTGAAGCATGAATTTCCGGTGGAGTCCTTGTGGGTATATTATGATGCTGACATTCTTGAAAAGTGTTTAAGCAATCTTTTGTCGAATGCCTTCAAGCATACACCTGAGGACGGAAAAATAGGGGTCGTCTTAGAATTGGATGAGGTATTTGTAGGTAAACTATCCCATGTTCGAAATGTAAAATTAAAGGTATTGGATACCGGGAGAGGGATATCGGAGTCTCATTTACCCCATGTTTTTGATCGTTTTTATCAAATCCCAGATGCCGCACAGGTCGTTGGAACTGGGGTGGGTTTATCGCTCTGCAAGGAGTTGATGCAGCTGCATCGGGGTGATATTCAGGTTAAGAGTCGTCTCGGGGAGGGCAGTGCGTTTACGCTTCAGTTTCCTGTGGAACTTGAGGCTTTTGAAAAGAGCTGGGTGAGGAATGTTGATCAAAGCATTCCAACCATGAAGTTACCCGTTATATCCGTTTCTGATGCGATCGAAAAGGAAAAACCTATTCTGTTGGTGGTGGATGATCATGCAGAAATGCGCACGTTTATTGGTGAAATTTTTGAGAATCGATTCCAAGTGCTTTACTCGGATCGGGGTGAGGATGCGCTGGAGCAAGCTCAGGTATATTTGCCGGATTTGGTGATTACCGACTGGATGATGCCGGGGATGAGTGGGATCAATTTGTGCCGTGCACTTCGCCAAAATTCAAAAACGAGTCATATTCCGATTGTTATTTTGACATCAAAAAGTTCGCAGGAAAGCCAAATTGAAGGCATGCAATCGGGGGCAGATGATTTTGTTAGTAAGCCATTTAACGCAGATATCCTTGAAATCAGGGTAAATACGCTTTTGGAAGCCAAAGAAAGACTTCGTAAAAATTGGCAGAAACAAATGATCCAACAGGAGTTGAGTGAAGGGAAAATGCCTATTTTTGAAGATGCATTTTTAGTGAAGGCAACGCAGTTGATTATTGAACATTTATCGGACCCTGATTTTGATGTCGATAATTTAGAGAAAGGGCTCGACATGAGTAAGATGCAATTGTATCGTAAATTGAAGAATTTGACATCCCTAGCAGGAAATGAGTTTATTCGTTCAATCCGTTTACAACAAGCTAAAATTTTATTGGAAACAAGCTCCTTGAATATATCCGAAGTGGCCTATCAAGTTGGCTTTAACGATCCAGCCTATTTTACCCGAGCGTTTAAAAAACAATATGGCCTCACGCCAAAATCCGTAAATCAATCAAGTAATGAAAAGAATTAGTATCCTCGTTTTAATTGTCTGTGCCTCTTGGGGGTTTTTGGCGCATAAAACTTTGCAACAGATTTCAATTTATCAGTTGCCGGATGACTTGGCCGGGTACTTTTATGCCAATCAGGATTATATTGTACAACAATCGATTCGTCCGGATGTTCGTCGGCGAGATGATAAATCCGAAGATGCGAAGCATTATTTAGATATGGACGCACATCTATTTGGGAAAGATTACAAAACATCCATACCGCATGATTTTGTAAAGGCAGTACAAAAGTATGGAATGGATAGTTTGCGTAAAGAGGGTTTGGTGCCTTGGGAGGTGTACCGCGTTTATGGTCGTTTGGTGCATTCTTTTAAAAATGAGATGCGGGATTCCGTTATTTTTTATGCAGCTGATTTAGGCCATTATGTGTCAGATGCGCACGTGCCTTTGCATACAACGGCGAACCACGATGGTCAATTAACAGGTCAGAAAGGGATGCACGTCTTATGGGAGAGTTTGGTGCCGGAAGCTCAATTAGCTACCTATGCGCTGAATCAAGTGGAAGGAGTTAAATATATCGCTAAACCACAAGATTTTATCTTTCAAATTTTGTTGGAATCACACGCGATGTTGCCTCGCATGTTTGCCGCAGAAAAAGAGGTGCGAGCTGAATTGGGAGAAGCAGGCTCGTTTGAGATGGTGGAGCGAAATGGCCGGCAGCAACGGTACTATACGAAAGCATTTATTCAATCTTATGGTAATAAATTGGGGGGTTCTATTCCGGAGCGGATGATGCTTGCCTCATCTCGGGTAGCGTCCTTTTGGTATTCCGCTTGGAAGGATGCGGGCTCACCTGCTTGGGTGAAGCAGGAAGCGAAAGTGGTCGATGCTTTGAACCAAGAGCGAGTTATTTGGAAGAAAAATGAATTAATTAGCTCAGAAAAGTTGATTTCATTAAAAGGAAAACGTTCAGAATAGGGATGGTTAAGGTCGTTTTGCTTTCGGATACACATAGTTATTTAGACCCTCGCCTAGATGAACATTTAAAGGAGTGTGATCAAATTTGGCATGCGGGAGATTGGGGTTCGGTGGAATTAGCGGATAAATTAGCAGCGTATGGGAAGCCTATCGCTGGGGTTTATGGCAACATTGATGATCGAACGATTCGTAACATGTATCCCAAAATCAAGCGTTTTCGTTGTGAAGATGTGACGGTCGCCATGACGCATATTGCCGGTGCCCCTTCTAATTACAAGCCGGATGCATTGGAAGCATTTTCAATGGGATTGCCGATGATTTTCGTGTGTGGACACTCCCATATTTTGCAAGTGAAAAGGGATGCGAAACGAAATAATATGCTCTTTTTGAATCCAGGGGCGGCGGGCCAACATGGTTTTCATCCGGAGCAAACGGCATTGCGATTTAAGATTGATGGTTCGCGGATCTTTGACATGGAAGTTATCCAGATGCCACGTATCAAGGTGAAATTATCTCCTGAGGAAGCGAAATTGCTTTGAGCTACACTTAGGCTTTGTTTACTTCAAAAGATTGGTAATTTTCAAATACCGAACCCTGCTGGTACGATTTAAGGATCCATCCACCACCGATAACATCATTTCCTTCGTAGAATACGGCTGCTTGACCCGGTGCAATGCCACTGACAGCATCGTGAAAATCCACGTTGATTTTATCTGAATATTGGTGAATGATCGCATCCGTTCCGGCATCTTTGTAGCGTACCTTGGTCAAGGTTTCAATTCCATCGGATGGTATTTCGGCGTACTTTTGAAGGTTCAGTTGGCCTACCCACATTCCCGTACGGTTTAGATCCTCTACTTGACCTATCACAACTTCATTCGTTTCTTTTCTAATTTCAATGACATAAGCAGGGAAACCAAAGGCTTTACCCAAGCCTTTTCGTTGGCCAACTGTGTAGAAAGGGTATCCTTCATGTTTGCCTATTACCTTTCCATTTACATCCACAAAATTTCCACCGGCTACTTGAGCTTCCAATTCGGGTAATCGACGCTTTAAGAAGCCACGGTAGTCATTGTCGGGCACAAAGCAAATTTCATAGCTTTCGGATTTATTGACGAGGTCGACGAATCCACGTTCGGTAGCCATTTCACGAATGCGGGCTTTAGTCAGTCCTCCCAAGGGGAGAATGGTTCGTGCTAAACTCGATTGAGAAACACCCCAAAGCACGTAACTTTGATCTTTTAAATTATCTACACCTTTAGAGATAATGTAACGGCCACCTTCCTTGCGAATCTGCGCGTAGTGTCCTGTTGCAATGAACTCGCAACCAAGTTGATCTGCTCTGCGGAGTAAGGCATCCCATTTGATGTGCGTATTGCACATAACGCAAGGGTTGGGGGTGCGCCCATCCACGTATTCTTGTGTAAAGTAGTCGATCACAGAATCCCCAAATTCTTCGCGGATATCTAAAATATAGTGGGGGAATCCAAGTGAAACGGCAATATGGCGCGCATCGTTGATGGAATCCAAGGAACAACAGCCGGTTTCTTTTTTATCACCCCCGGAACTTGCATAGTCCCAAGTTTTCATGGTCATCCCAATGACCTCATATCCTTGTTCGTGTAACAAAACAGCTGCGACTGAGCTGTCGATTCCGCCGCTCATGGCGACTAAAACGCGTCCTTTTGATTCCATATTCTGATCCAGGTTCAAAGCCTGTTGAAAATTTCCTGCAAGTTAGGATATATTTTTCTGAAAGCGTAGTTTTGTTCTTACGTCTAAGCATGATTAAACCCTATGTTAAAAACTCTCGTTAAAGTTTCTGCCATCACTAATCTTTCCGATGCCCGTTATTGTGCGGGAATGGGAGTGGATTTATTGGGTTTCCCGCTCGGGAAAATTTCAATTGATCAATTCACGGAAATTCGTAACTGGTTGGCCGGTGTGCAAATCGTAGGCGAATTTTCTACACACGATGCAGCGGAAATTAAAGCGAAAGTTGAAGAATATAAGCCTGACGTTTTAGAAATTGACACGAAGGTGAATTTAGTTGCCATTCAAGATATCGATATTCCTAAAATTTTACGTGTTAATATCGATACGGATAATCTTCCAGCGGTATTTGCCGCATCAGCGCCTTATGTTAGCCATTTTTTGTTAGTCGGTGAGGGGCCAGATTCCTTGCAAGGAATGGAAGGGTCCGTCGAAATTTGGTCGGCGCAATATCCGATTATTTTGGGTTTAGAGATTCCCGAGGATGATTTGGAGGAATGGATTGAGCAAAGCTCGATTAAAGGGATTGGATTGATGTCGGGAGAAGAAGACCGACCAGGATTTCGGGATTTTACCGATTTAATGAATATCTTAGAAAAACTAGAAACCGAATAAGTTATGTTTCAAAAGATAAAAAACTATTACTCTTTGCTGAAAGACGGGGTGTTACGAATGTTGATCATTCTAATTAACCTTGTTCTAAAGGGTATGCAAAAGCTTTTGGGGCAAAAGAATTATGCAAAATTGGAAGCCATTGTGCTTTTAATTCGTACCGAGTATGAGTCAAGATGGAATCAATTACAAGCATATTATGATACGCGTGTCGATAAGGAATCCCCATATTACAAGCCCATTGTGCGAGTTTGGCGAATTGCGGGTAAGACATTTTTGTATATCTGTATTTATCTGTTTGTCATTGAGACAAATATTTTTTGGTTAACGGGCACGATGCCAAGTGTGGATGATCTTCAAAATCCTAAATTATCCCAGGCATCTGAAATTTATTCAGCGGATGGGGTTCTTTTAGGTAAGTATTTTGCGGAAAACCGTACGCCAATTCGTGATTTTAAATTGATTTCACCGTATTTGGTGAAGGCCTTAGTCGCTACGGAAGATGCTCGTTTTTATGATCATACGGGGATCGACTTTCAAGCGTGGGCCGGTGTAGCGGTGGGGATTGTTAAAGGCGGTGATCGCGGAGGAGGAAGTACCATTTCGCAGCAATTGGCGAAGAATTTGTTTAAAACCCGCACGAAAAAGAGTTTCACCAAAACGGGTCTTTTGGGGTATATCCCGGGTTTAAATAAACTCATTTATAAATCCAAAGAGTGGGTCACAGCGATCAAATTAGAGCGCTTTTACACAAAGGATGAGATTATTTTATGGTATTTAAATACGGTAGACTATGGCAATAATGCCTATGGGATTAAGGTCGCATCGAAAACCTATTTTAATACTTCACCGGATAGTTTAACTATTCAAGAAGCGGCTATTTTAGTAGGCCTTCAAAAGGCGACAACAACCTACAATCCAAAACGTTACGATGGTAAGCCCTTGGCTGAAAATAAGGCTTGGAAACGCCGCAATGTTGTTTTGGCTCAAATGGTTAAGGCGGGATATTTGAAGCAATCGGAATATGATTCTTTGGCACCTATGCCTATTGTCTTGCATGAAAATCAGGAATCTCCCTATGACGGAACGGGTAATTATTTTAAAGTTGCTGTCGCGAAATACATTCAGGATTGGGCAAAAGCCAATGAGATGGAGGTTGACCTATATCGAGATGGCTTGAAAATCATGACTACGATAGACTCGCGTCTACAAATTCATGCGGAGGAAGCCGTGGAAGATGGAATGCGGAGTACGCAAAAGTCTTTCGATAATCATTGGTCGGGACAAAATCCTTGGGTGGATGAAGCGGGACGCGAAATTCCTGGCTTTTTAGATTCAGCTGCCAAGCGGACAGATTATTACAAGGCATTGGTGACTCGTTTTCCTAAAAATCCCGATTCGGTTTGGCATTACATGAAAAATGTCAAACGCAAAATGTGGGTGTATTCGCGAAATGCCATGGGCGAGGAGCAGCGGGAAATGAGTGCACTCGATTCCATTAATTATTATAAGCGTTTTCTTCAAGCGGGAATGATGACATTGGATCCGTATACGGGACATATCAAGGCATGGGTTGGGGGATTGGATTTTAAATATTTCAAATACGATCACGTTAAACAGAGTAAACGTCAAGCAGGTTCAACCTTTAAGCCATTTGTTTATGCGGCGGCCATTGATGGGCCAAGGGATGTGTCACCTTGCTTTACGGTTGAGGATGCGCCATATAGCATTGAAGTCATTGGGGAAAATGGTGAAAAGAAAATGTGGAATCCCCACAATGCGGATGGAACATTCTCTTACAGTCACATGCCTTTGAAACGTGCCATCGCTAAATCCGTAAATACCGTTGCGGCGCGATTAACCAATGAAGTAGTAGGTCCCGATACCGTCATGTATTATGCCAAAAAGATGGGAATCAAAAGTCCCATGAAAGCAGTTGCCTCGATCGGATTGGGTTCAATTGATGTTTCTCTCTTCGAGATGATAGGAGCCTATTCGGCCTTTGTGAATGAGGGCATTCATGTCGAGCCGATGATTATCTCCGAAATTAAAGATCAGAATGGAAAGGTGTTGGCGAATTTTGAGCCAACGACCGAGCGAGTTCTTAAAAAAGAATCCGCTCAATTGATGCGATATATGTTAGAAGGCGTCGTACACGAAGGAGGAACAGCAAGTTCATTGCTTTGGGGGGATGGTGCTGTTCTTTTACCCACAGGGAACAATCGATATGCACATAATTTTGCGGGCAAGACGGGGACAACCTCGAATCACTCGGATGGATGGTTTATTGGGATGACACAAAACCTGATTTCGGGTGTTTGGGTAGGCGGAGATGATCGCTCCATCCACTTCCGAACGGGGGCTTTGGGTGAAGGATCAAAAACGGCATTGCCTATTTTCAAGCGCTTTATGATCAAAGTGGTTAATGACCCAGCCCTAGCCATGTATAAACCTGTGCCTTTCGATAAGTTAGATAAACGTGTTGTCAAAAAGGATTTTGACTGCGGCGCAGGAGAAAGTATTTTACCTGATTCATTACAGGTTTCTGACGCTGAGTTAGATTCATTAAATTCAATTATTGAGGAAACGGAGTCATCTGCTGATACCAGTACTTCTTCCCCTAATTAATTATGGTTAAAGAGCAAATAGCTGATTACTTTCGTGATCTACAAGATCGAATTTGTCGGGGTATTGAGGCTGCCGATGGAAGTGGTCAATTTGTGGAAGACCTTTGGGATCGTCCTGAAGGCGGGGGCGGTCGAACCCGTTTGATTCAAAATGGCTCTATTTTAGAAAAAGCAGGAGTTAATTTTTCAGCCGTATCAGGTCCATTGCATCCCAAAATGGTCACGAGTTTGAACGTTACAGAGGAAGTTGAATTCTTCGCAACGGGGGTATCCATTGTTATGCATCCCATAAACGCTTGGGTACCCATCATTCACATGAATGTTCGGTATTTTGAATTGAGTAATGGACAATCCTGGTTTGGCGGTGGAATCGATTTGACCCCACATATTATTATTCCGGAGCAGGCGAAGTGGTTTCACCAGCAAGTTAAAGCGTCCTGCGACGCATTCGGTCCCGATGTCTATGCCAAATACAAGACTTGGGCAGATGATTACTTTTACAATACCCACCGACACGAAACGCGTGGGATTGGGGGGATTTTCTTTGACTATTTAAAAGAGGATAAAGAAAAGACTTTCGATTTTGTCAAGTCGGTAGGTGAATCGTTTGTGCCTATTTACAGCCATCTAATGCTGGCAAATGCCAATAAAGCGGTAAGTGAGCAAGAACGTAATTTTCAATTATTACGTCGGGGACGCTATGTCGAGTTCAATTTAGTGCACGATCGCGGAACCAAATTTGGTTTGGAGACGAACGGCCGGACGGAGTCGATTCTCATGAGTCTACCTCCTTTGGCATCCTGGGAGTATATGTATGATGCCTCGGGGTATCCAGAGGGCCAACAAACCTTGGATCTCTTAAAAAAGGGAATTGATTGGTTAGCATAAAAAAAGGTGAGGATTTCGTTCCTCACCTTTTTTCTTTATTTCTTTTCTTCCCAGACAATTTCGAGTCCTTTGGGCGTCATGAGTAAAACGCGGGTAGGTGAGGGAAGCAAGACCAAACGAGCAGCTGCAGCCGGGTCCTCGATCCATTCAACTTCGACGCCTTCTTTCTTACTGATTTCCACTTCACCATCTTCCGTCTCTACGAATTTCTTCGCTAAGTATGCCGTAGGAAGCAATACGTCCGACTCTGGGCAGTGTTTCAAGTGAACTTTCTCTAATATCTCTTCGAGCTGATCACCATATTTTTCGTTGAAATCATCTTCTAAGTCATGTAACAACTCCTCTACATCATCGTAGGTATCATCTGAGTAGCTTAACTTACTTAATTTCAATCGTTGCTCTAAAATGGCAATCATCGCCTCGTCAATCGTATTCATGCGGATAAGTTTAATTTTTGCAAAACAAAGATAGCGTTTTTAGTCAAAAGGCGTGGCTCTTTGTACATCAGTTTTTTGGTAAATATTCCCTTGTTGGATATAAAGGCCACTTTCAAAATTATTGGTATACAACTGTCCCGTTCCCAATCCTTGGGGTAATGGATTCGAGAAGCTTGCCGTGAACTGAGCGATCGCTTGTAAACCCATGTTCGATTCCAAAGCCGAGGTAATCCACCACTTAATTCCTAAGGATTCTGCTGCCTCAATCCATAATCTTGTCGCTTGGAATCCGCCTAATAAAGTAGGCTTAAGGATAATGTAGGGCGGCTGAATGGCCTCCAGTAATTCCTTTCGTTTCTGAACACCTATTAATTCCTCATCTAAGGCAATGGGAAGGATGTTACGTTCACATAATTCGCGCATGGAGTCCCATTGGCCGGCGTGAATGGGTTGTTCGATCGAGTGCAAATCAAATGCCGCGAGGCGTTCGAGTTTGGCTTCAGCTTCTTTGACCCGGAAAGCCCCATTGGCATCCACTCGAATTTCCAGCTCTGCAGGACTGTAGCGATTTCTGATTTCCTTCAGGATTTCAATCTCCTGTTCAAAATCAATGGCACCTATTTTAAGTTTCAGGCAATTATAACCATCCGCCAATTTGGCATCAATCTGCTTTCGCATGAAGGCGGGATTCCCCATCCAAATCAAGCCATTTATCCGAATCGGCTGCTCTTGTAAGGAAAATGGATTACTGAAATAGAGCCCATTGCCCTGATTCATCCAATCAATTAAAGCCATTTCCATGGCCATGCGAAGGGAAGGATATTCAAAAGGGATGTTTTCAATATAGTTTGAGATAGCATCAAACGATGTGGGCAACTCGGGTAAGGATTGTATGATTCGCTGAAAGGTCTCTGAACAATCTGCCTCAAATTCCGGACTTAATCCCTTCAAGGGCCCCGCTTCCCCGATTCCCTTTTTTCCATTTTTTTCAATCTGGATAAAGTAACTTGTTTTCTCGGTCAATACACCCCGTGAAGTACCCGCTTCAAAGTGAAAATGTAAAGTATGGGCTTTCAGTTGAATCATGCCTGCAAGTTATTATTTTCTATTGAATTGTTTATTTAGTAGTTTTAACGAATGTTTAAACGCCTCCTTTTTTATTGTTTAGCCAAAATCTACGGTCAGATTACTGCCTGGAGAAACACGCTCTATGATAATGGCATTTTCCAATCGACTTCATTCGAAAAGCCAAAAACGATTGTGGTCGGGAATTTAGCGGTTGGCGGTACCGGCAAAAGTCCATTTGTCGCTTATTTAGCACAAAATTGGCCCTTTGACGAACGTTTAGGGATTTTAAGCAGAGGTTACGGTCGGAAGACCCATGGCTTTCGAATGGTCAATTCAGATTCTACTGCCAGCGAAGTGGGGGATGAGCCTTTGGCCTACAAAAAAATGATGCCCGAGATGACGGTGGCAGTTTGTGAAAAACGCGTGATGGGGGTTGAAAAATTGCAATCCGAGGTGGATATGCTATTTTTAGATGATGCCTTCCAGCATCGTGCCATTAAAGGCCATTTGAATTTTGTTTGTACAACCTACGATAAACCCTTTTTTGCGGATAAAATGTTGCCCTTAGGCCGATTGCGTGAATCGGTGGAAGGAATCAAGAGAGCGAATGCCATTATCGTCAATCGCTGTCCGGATGTTTTATCAGCCGAAAAGAAAGCAGCATTTGAGTCCTACGGTCAACCTGTTTTTTATACAAAAGTAACGTATGGAATGCCCGATGGGGCTAATCTGGAAGAGATAAATCAATGGCATTTAGTGGCAGGCATTGCGGATCCCATGCCCTTTTTTAAACATGCCAAGCAATTAGGGGATATTCGAAGCCAAGAATCCTATGAGGATCATTATGCCTTTTATGAGGCTGATTTTCAATATTGGGAATACATAGCGAAGCAATGTTCATCGGACACGGCCATTTTAACGACTCACAAGGATTACATGCGTTTTCAGGAACGTTTGTCGGGATATCCAACCCTTGCTCAACGATTATATTATTTACCGATGCAGATGGAATTTGTTTCATCGGAATCAGAATTTTGGGCTTGGATGAAGCAAAGCCTGAAGCGCTAAAAATAATTAATTACCTTTGCGCTGTGAAAATGCGGTCGATTTACCCCTTTCTTGTTTTGCTTTTTGTTTCCTTGGAGGTATTTGGTCAATTCCCTACGAACCAACAAGGTGCTATCAATCCCGCGAATGCTGGATTTCCTGACCCCAAATTACAGAAGAATACAGGGCAAAATACCTCCAATAAAACCGGTCGGGCAGCTTTGGATGATTCCACCAAACAAATTTATGGGCCGAATACAGTGCACTATTTTTTGGAGTCGGATGCCATTAATAGCGATGTGATCAAACGCCGAGTTGATACGTCCTTAACGTTCATGCATCGTTATTTATATCAAGAAAGGGATGCTTTTTTATCCACAAATCTCGGCAATCAAGGAACCGCATACCGGCATATTTTTACCCTAGCGCCTCGAAATATAGGTACACAATTAGGTTACAATGCCTATTTGCCTTATTCGTTTCAAGCCGACCAGATTAAATACTATCAAACGAAATCGCCCTATTCGGACGTGACCTATAATTTGGGGGCCGGTGGGCAAACAAATCTCAACTTTGCTTTTGCGCGTAATGTCGATTCTTTATGGAATGTAGGAATTGAATTGCAACGTTTGGTAGCTGATAAAAACTTGACCGATGTTGCATTTAAATCGGGTGATCAAAGCTTGACGGGACAATGGGGAGTTGTTTTGCATACGAATTTGACCTCCAAAAATAAGCGCTACCGTTTTTTGGGGCATATCAATTATTTCGATCAAGGAACAAATGATCAAGGTGGAATAAAATTAACCAGCGGTCAAACACCTGCTGCTGCGCTCAAATACATCGATAATACGGCTCTTTTACCTGATTCGAAAACCCAATCGAATGATCAATTTTTAAAGTTACATCTCTACCATGAATTTATTGGATTCAAAGGCTTGCAGTTATTTCAAAGTCTTGACGCCGAAACACGTAAGGTGAAATACAGGGATTTAGCTTATCAAACGAATTTATCCACAGGTTTTTATCCACGCACTTACATTAATTACATTCAAGCACCTACGGACGATTCGCTTTATAATGAGAATCAGTGGAAAATGTACAGTCACCAAACGGGTATCAAAGGAATCTTCCGTCAGTTTACCTATCGTGCGCATGTCAAGCAAAGATATTGGTCAGCATATAACCCGCTCAATGAAACGACCTTAGATAAGTTGGAAAATTATGTGGGTTTATGGTTGCGCCAACAAGTGGGCAAGAATCTCGATTTTCAAGCCGAAGGGGAGTATTTAATTGGTTCAGATTATTTACTGAAAGCAAATTTGAGTTCTCCTTGGTTTTGGGCGAAATATCAGCGGACTTCGGTGAGTCCGACCTTGGTGAATCAATGGGTATATAACTCGTCTTACCGTTGGAAGAATGATTTTAAGAACATTGAATTTGATGAATTAGCTGGAGGAATCGAAGTTCAATCCAAGCATTTTAATATTAAGCCTTCGGTGACGATTCAGCGAATCGGCTCTTGGGTTTATTACGATAGTTTAGCTACCGCCCATCAAAGCAATGCTGCCATTGCCGTGTTTAGGACTTCCCTGACCATGGGTGGAAATGTGGGGAAATTTGAATGGAGCACGAATGTACATGCTAATACGCAGACGGGACCTGATGTGATGCGTATGCCGGCCTTGGTGGCCAATGCGAATTTGGCCTTGAACGTTCAATACAAGAAATTACTCTACATGCAATTTGGTTTGGATGTGATTCATCAATCAGCCTATTTTGGGGATACTTATCAACCTGCTATTCAGCAATATCACCTGCAAAATCGGTATGAATTGCCAGCTTTCGTTCAGGTGGATCCGTATGTTTCACTTCGTATCAATCGCGTACGTGTCTTCTTCAAAATGGCCAATGTGACGCAAGGAATCCTGACGGATAATTATTATTCGGCCTATCTGTATCCTGCCATGAGTCGGGGCTTCGCCTTTGGTGTCAAGTGGCTTTTATTTGATTAATTTTTAATATGTTTGTAGGGTATTTTAAAACCTATCAAACATGAGAATGTCGAGTCGCCGTGATTGGTTAAAAGGGATGACCTTAGCAGCCCTAGGAACCGTTGCCTATTATGATTTGTCGGCTAAATCCAAACCCACCTCTTTTTCTTTATCGATTGCCGAAGAAGATACCCTCAATCGCTGGATTGGCGGAATTATCCCAGAATCTTCTATTCCCGGAGCGCTGAGTTTAGGGGTGCCGGTCTTTGTCAAAACGATGTTGAAAGACTGTTATGAACCGAAGGCTCAGGAAACATTCCGAAGTGTTTTAGGGCAAATACCAAGTCTATTCAAAGGGGATTGGTCGCAGGCAAATGGACCTGCCTTGGAGGCGTTCTTGTTTGAGTTAGATAACGGAAAACATGGGGCAGACGCGAAGAAGGCGATGTCGACATTGAAGGGCTTGACCATTCAAGGCTATGTGACGAGCGAATATGTCATGGTAAATCATTTAAATTATCAAATGGCACCTGGATTTTGGAACCCTTGTGTACCTGTAAAACAATAGACAATGGAAATTTTAAATCATGCGGAGAAGCGTACCTATGGTGCCATTGTCATTGGTTCCGGTATCGCGGGTGGCTGGGCTGCCAAAGAATTTTGTGACAAAGGTATCAAAACCTTGGTACTGGAAAGAGGCCGTAAGGTGACACATAATGAAGATTATCCGACGACTTTAATGAGTCCTTGGGAGTTTGAACATCGCGGTCGATTGACAAATGAGGAAATTGCGGCCAATCCAATTGTGAGTAAATGTTATGCTTTCCGCGAAGATGCGAAGCATTTCATGGTGAAAGATGTAGAGCATCCTTATGTACAGGATAAACCTTTTGATTGGATCCGGGGATATCAAGTCGGGGGTAAGTCCTTGCTTTGGGCACGTCAAACCCAGCGTTGGTCTCAATTTGATTTTGAGGGTCCGGCACGTGATGGTTTCGCGACGCCTTGGCCGATTAATTACAAGGACATCGATCCATGGTACAGTTATGTAGAGCATTTTGCGGGAATTTCAGGAAATAAGGACGGATTGGACTCCTTGCCGGATGGCGATTTCTTGCCGGCGTATGAGTTGACCTGTGTGGAAAAACATTTCCAGGCCGAAATGAAGAAGCATTACAAGGATCGTCATGTGATCGTGGCGCGGTGTGCGCATTTGTCGGAGCCACGGGAGATTCACTACCAACAAGGTCGTGGGCGTTGCATGAGCCGTAATTTATGCCAACGTGGTTGTCCTTATGGGGGCTATTTCAGTTCCAATGCCTCGACATTGCCATGGGCTGCGAAAACGGGAAATATGACTTTACGTCCGGATTCGATTGTAGAATCAATCATATACGATGAGAAGAAGGGGCGTGCGACGGGAGTTCGAGTGATTGATGCGCATACCAATGAAATGGTGGAATACTACGCAAAAGTGATTTTTGTAACGGCTGCGGCCTTAAATACGAATGCGGTTTTATTGAATTCTAAATCACATCGTTTCCCGAATGGTTTGGGTAATGACAGTGGTGTGTTGGGCAAATACATTGCGTTCCATAATTACCGAGCATCATTGTCAGCAGAGTATGAGGGTTATTTGGATTCGAAAACAGAGGGTTCCCGTCCAACATCCGGTTATGTACCACGTTTCCGTAACTTATACAAGCAAGAAACGAATTTCTTAAGGGGTTATGCGGCGGGAATGAGTGCGGGAAGAGGCAGTCACTCGGATCAAAATTCAGTCGGGGAGAGTTTGAAGAATTCCCTTTTGAATCCGAAATTAAATACGAATTGGTATGCGGGATCTCATATGATGGGGGAAACGATTCCGAAGGAAACGAATCAGGTTCGTTTAGATCCGTCAAAGAAGGATGCACATGGCTTACCGATCATGCACATGGATGTTTCCTACGATGACAATGACGATAAAATGGTTCAAGATTTCATCGAACAATTTACGGAGATGTACACGAAAGCCGGATTTAAAAACATCCGTACACGTGATTCAAAACAAGCTCCGGGCTTGGATATTCACGAAATGGGGGGTGTTCGCATGGGGGCTGATCCTAAGACATCGATGTTGAATAAGTGGAATCAAATGCACGCGGTGAAGAATGTTTTTGTGACGGATGGAGCCTGTATGACCTCTACTTCGACGCAAAATCCATCCTTGACCTATATGGCCTTAACGGCTCGTGCAGTTGATTATGCAGTAAAAGAGATGCGTAAAGGAAATATCTAGTCAATGAAGTCATTTTTAAGGAAGACGGCCGAGTATTTGTGGGAGGCGCATGGAATGGAGGAGTTGCAGCACATTGCCGTGGTGATGCCTTCCCAGCGTGGCGTTTTGTACCTTAAAAAGGAGTTGGCCTATTTAGGCGATCGTCCTTTTTTAGCGCCCGACTTCATGACGATTGAGGAGTTTGCTTTGCAGATGACGGATTCGACGTTGATTGATCCGATCGATTTGCTTTTTGAGGCCTACACATGTTTTAAGGAAGTTGATCCTTTGGTCGACTTTGATCGATTCATGGGCTGGGGCCAAATGATGCTTAAGGATTTTGATACGCTCGACATGTATTTAGTCGAGCCCTATCAAATCTTCTCTTTTCTATCTGAAGTGAAATCGTTGGAACGCTGGGGAGAGGCCTATGGCGAGGAGGATACGAGTAAATACATTACCCAACATACCCAGGCTTATTTCAAGCTCTATGACCATTTATTGGAAGTATATGGTCGTTTACAGGCACGAATGAAAGATCGAGGTTTGGTCTATCGTGGGATGGCCTACCGGGAATTAGTTGCCCGATTGGATGAAAACCGCCCTTTAGCCAAAAATTATAAGAAAGTTTATTTTGTAGGTTTTAACGCCTTATCTAAAGGAGAGGAAGAGATCATTCGTAAATTACTCAAATTGGATTTAGCGGAGACACTTTGGGATGCGGATGAATACTATGTAACTAACCCCTTTCATCGTGCAGGAAATTGGTTACGTGAATTTTCAGATCCGAGTCATGCTAAATTTTTAGGGAAAAATAAGTTTCAATGGATGGAAAGGCATTTCGCCCAAAATCCAAAGGAGGTAAATATCTTGGGCGTAGCGAATCCGAGTGCTCAGGTATTTGTGGCCATGGAATTGATACGATCTTGGCAAGCTGAATATGGCGCTGAGGAACAGGTGGCTTTGGTTTTGGGGGATGAGTCGTTATTGGACCAGGTATTGTTGTTTGTGGGAGAGTTTAAGGACCGACTGAACATTACGATGGGTTATTCGCTGAAGAAGACTCCTGCGTATTCATTCTTGAATCTTATTGGTGAGATTTATAAGCGTCCGGTTCAGTCGCGCATTCCCGTTGGTGTTTTTCAATCCTTGATGCAGCATCCCATTATGCAGTATTACATCGATGGTCGATCGAAGAAAGCATCGAAGGATTTGAATCGGGATTGGAGGGCTTTATTTGGGAAACAGGATTTGTATGTTTCGACAGAGTCCATACGATCTTTGGTCGCCTTACCTGTGTTGGCTGATTTGTTTCAATTTGGGGATTTCAAAACGCTTTTGTCAAATTTAACCAAGGCTATAGATAAGATTTTAAAGGAGATACCCAATGCAGATTGGGGGGCTGATGCGCAAGCAGTAACGCAGGCAAGCCGTGTGATTGATAATTTGTCGGAGTCGTTGAAAGAATTACCTGAGGAAGTTTCGATGAAGGTGGGCTTGAAATTGTTGTTGAATTTGGTCCAACAACAGAAATTGACTTTTGAGGTAGCGGAGCAAAAGAATCGAACCTTGCATGTCATGGGTCTTTTGGAGACGAGAACCTTGGATTTTGATCGGGTAATTGTCTTGTCGTTAAATGAGGGAAGTTTGCCGGGTACGCGGAAGCGGGAAAGTTTGATTCCTTTGGACATTGCGCAAATGAATACCTTTGATTTGCCTACGTTCACGCAGGCCGATGCGGTAACGTCTTATCACTTTCATCGTTTATTGCAAAGACCTCGTCAGGTGGAATTGATTTATGTTCAACCTTCGGAGAAATCGAGTATCAAAGAAATGAGTCGGTTCATCAAGCAATTGCGATTGGACTGGCCCAATCAGAACCCAAATTTACGGTGGTCTGAGCCACAGGTTCGTTTTGCCTTGGAGGAGCGTAATCAAGTGGATTATGTCCACCGAATTGAGAAAACGGATGAGGTCATTGAGCGCTTGAAAATAACCTTGGAACAGCGCGGGCTATCGCCTTCAGCGATGAATCAATTTGCGACTTGTAGTTTGCAGTATTATTACAGCTATGTATTGAATTTGCGGAAAGAGAAAGAATTTGAGGATGAGATGGGGGCGGATGTTTTCGGTACGTGGGTTCACAAGGTATTGGAGAATGTTGATCAGAAAATATTGGAAGAGCATCAGGGTTGGGTAGATCAATCGAATGTGGAAGAAAGAATTCAGCATCTTGATACCTTGTTGGACGAAGCGATGGCTGAAATCCAAGAGCGTGAAGGGGTTTTCGAGATGGAGAAGGGATTTAATTTTGTTTTGAAGGAGGTTGCCAAAACTTTATTGGAGCGTTATTATCAAGCAGAGCGTTCGTGGAATACGGAACGTGTGCAGTTGTTGGATACGGAGTTGGATTTAAATACCATGGTTCCGGTTCAATATGAGGGTCAGTCATTTGAAGTCAAATTAAAAGGGCGTGTCGATCGTTTAGATCGCTTAGCCTCTGTTTATCGGATTATAGACTACAAGACGGGTAAGGTGGAGCAGAAGGATTTAACGATTGGAGAGATTGGGTTGAAGGGCAAATTGGAGTCTGAGGACTTAAAGGGGAAGCTTTTACAATTGTGGTTATATAAATATTTACTAGTCAAGTCGGTTCAGGCGGCAACACATGAAATTTTTGCCGATTTGGATTGGCGTCAAATTCAGGTAGAGCCGGGAATCATTTCATTCCGAAATTTAGGTGCTAAGGTATTAACCGTGCCGGGTACTGGTTTGTGGTTTTCGGAGGCTCAAAGCATGGAGGAATTCCTGATCGATTCGGAAAAGGTCATTCAAGTTTGGATTAATCGGATTCTGGATCGAACGACTGCCTTTGAAAAGACAAAAGATTTGGATGCTTGTCAATTTTGTGACTTCAAGGTAATTTGCCATCGGGAGATTTAAGTCGTAGTTTTGTGTTTTAAAATTATCAATATGACATTTCAACAAATCAACGAACGTATTAGTGCTCTAGCTGCTGAAAAGGGTGGCATGGGCGTATCCTTTAAATTTGCTTTTCCTTCGGGTATCATTGTGGTTAATGGTGATGGATCTGTGACCAATGAAAATGTGGATGCAGATTGTACGATTGCGGCAACGGAAGAAAATTTTACCGCTTTATTGAAAGGTGAATTGAATCCCATGATGGCTGTGATGACAGGTAAAGTGAAAATTTCTGGCGACATGTCCGTTGCTATGAAGCTTCAAAACTTGTTGTAATGTTATTTCAAGACACGATAGTCGCATTGGCTACACCCGCTGGGGTGGGGGCGATTGGTGTTATCCGTTTATCTGGTCCTAACGCGATCCCTATAGTCAATTCGGTCTTTAAACCCAAGGATTTAAGTAAGCAGTCTTCGCATACCCTACATTATGGGCGGATCGAAGATGCGGGTCGGGTTTATGACGAGGTTGTTGTTAGTCTTTACATCGCTCCAAAAAGTTATACCAAGGAGGATGTGGTCGAGATATCGTGTCATGGCTCTCCGTTTATTCAGGAGAGTATTATTCAGTTATTTGTCGAAAAGGGAGCACGCTTAGCCAAGGCGGGTGAGTTTACCCAACGTGCGTTCATGCACGGGGCTTTTGATTTGGCCCAAGCTGAGGCGGTGGCGGATGTAATTTCGGCAGATTCAGCGGCTGCGCAGGCTGCGGCTTTGCATCAGTTACGCGGTGGCTTTTCGAATGAATTGGCGGCATTACGAGAGCAATTGATTCACTTTGCCTCCTTGATTGAATTGGAGTTGGATTTTGGTGAGGAGGATGTCGAATTTGCGGATCGTAAGGATTTGGAAGATTTGGTGAACCAATTGCTTGTGGCGATCCGACCTTTAGTAGCGAGTTTCCGGGCGGGTAACGCCATTAAGAACGGCGTGGCTACGGTCATCGTTGGGAAGCCGAATGCGGGAAAATCTACTCTCTTAAATGCCTTATTAAATGAGGATCGTGCGATTGTATCCGATATCGCTGGGACGACGCGCGATAGTTTAGAGGATACTTGGTTGTTGGGTGGTATTAAATTTCGCTTGATTGATACGGCGGGATTACGTGAGACGGAAGATGTGATTGAGGCGATGGGCGTCGAACGAACGCAGGCATGGGTTAAAAAGGCGCAGGTTGTTATTTACTTAGCAGATGCTGTCACAGAAACGCCTGATGGATATCGCGAGGCCATTGCAGCTTTGGGAGAGATTGATATTCCTGTTATTAAGTTGTTGAACAAAGTAGATCAAGTAGATGACTCCCAGGTAGCTACATTTAAATCGCGTATCCCTGAATTGATTGAAATTTCGGCGAAGGACCGAATAGGTTTAGCGGATCTTGAAAAGGCTTTGCTGGACATTATTGGTTTGGACCAAGTGAGTACCGGAGGGACTTTGGTAACTAATTTGCGTCACTACCAACACCTCTTACAAACGCAGGAAACATTGGAGTCTGTTTTGAGGGGATTACAAGTAGGTTTGACAGGGGATTTGATCGCGCAGGATCTTCGTTATGCTTTGCATGATTTGGGTGAGATTACGGGTCAAATTTCGAATGACGATTTGTTGAAGAACATCTTTGGGAAATTCTGTATCGGTAAGTAAGAATTATCAATTATATCGTTCATTGACGTTATCCTAAATAAATTTGGACTAGATTTTAACATTGGTACATATTCGCTTTTATGTGTCTTGAGTATGGTTTTTATTTGAATTAATTTCAATAAACCAAATCCAACCACGCCATGCGATACTTTCGACTACCCTCTCTTCTGTTACTTTCGGTAACTTTATTCTTAGCTAGTTGTACAGAACAATTCTTAGAAAATGGTGAAAAACTTTCGCCACCAAATGCTTCGATTCAATTAGTTGAACCTTCCGTTGTCAAAAACAAAGTAGGTATCCCAGATGACTCATATATTGTCGTTTATAAGGATTCAATTACGATAACCGAATTAAAGAAGGAAGTAGCAGGTCTTGAGAAACGCTACAATGCAATCCCTGATCATGTTTATTCACGAGCGATCAAAGGTTTCGCCGCACGTTTATCTCCTGACGCATTAGCGGAATTACGTCGGAATCCAATGGTTGATTTTATTGAGAAAGATCAAGAGGTTTCCTTGAATGCGACGGTTACAAACGTTACATCTTGGGGCATCGATCGAATTGATCAGGCTAATCTACCTTTGACTTATTCGTTTACCTATTTTAATAGTGGATTAGGTGTAAAAGCTTATGTAATTGATACGGGTATTTTACTATCACACAGTGAATTTGGTGGACGAGCGATTGGTGGTTTTTCTGCGATAAATACAGCAACGGATTGGATTGACGGTAATGGGCACGGTACACATGTGGCGGGTACGATTGGTGGATTGAATTACGGCGTTGCGAGAGATGTAACCTTGGTGGCTGTTCGTGTATTAGACGCGAATGGATCTGGAACAAATTCGGGAGTTATTGCAGGTATTAACTGGGCAATTTCAGATCATATTGCGGGCCAACCTGCTGTTGCAAATATGTCTTTGGGAGGTGGTGCGTCATCTGCTTTGGATTTAGCAGTTGAAAATGCTATTAAAGACGGCATTGTCATGTGTGTTGCCGCAGGAAATAATTCAGCAGATGCAGGTCGTTATTCACCTGCCCGTGTTAAAAATGCGATAACTGTTGGGGCAACAGGTAGATTTACAACTACATCAACGTCTTACGATGCGATTGCAACTTACTCGAATTTTGGTTCGGTGGTTGATTTATTTGCACCGGGTTCGAGTATCAACTCGGCTTATATCGGTGACAACAACGCCATTCGTGCTTTAAGTGGAACATCGATGGCAACACCGCACGTGGCGGGTGTAGTCGCTCAATATTTATCCGTGAACACGACGAAAACTCCAGCGGAGGTTCAGACTTATATTAAGACCGTGGCAACTCCTAGAAAGGTAACGGGTATCAAAGGGACGACAACGACGACTGCCTTATTGTACACGAATAATTAATGATAAAAGCCTATAGAACATTTGTCTCGTGCGTTGAAATTGAATAGCTTTAATTTCAAATTCAAGAACTTGACAAACGGGAAGTATATCACGATACGATTTATAAAATATTCGGGTTTCAAAGCCCGTCGAGCGGCCTTTTCAGAAATGGGCCGCTCGTTGTTTTTAAGCTGGTCGGCACCTGGTTTAGTATTCGCCAAACACCTCGGAACCGGTGCAGGCAATGGATTCTCGATTTTCCCTGATTTTGGTCTATATGCCTGGTTGGGTGTATGGGATACACCCGAATCCGCTGTTACGTTTTTTCAATCGGATTCTCGCTGGTTATCCTTAATTAGCCTATCCGAGGAAATAAGCGGTTGGGACGGTGAACCACTCAAAGGCAAAGGAACTTGGAACCAATTGTCTCCATTTGATTTTTCGGAAGCGGATGCGGATTGGACGGGTTCCATTGCGGTCATCACGCGCGCAAGTATACGTTGGTCGAAAGCCTTACTCTTTTGGTGGAACGTTCCCTCTGCCAGTAAACATTTGAAAGGCAAGGAGGGCTTGATCTACGCCAAAGGGGTAGGGGAACTCCCTTTATTGGAACAAGCCACCTTCTCGCTTTGGGATTCTGCAAAGCGATTAGACCAATTTGCCTATCAAAGCAAAGAACACGCTCCGATGATCAAGAAGACCCGGAAATATGATTGGTATAAGGAGGAGATGTTTGTGAGGATGAAGGTGGTAAAACAGTATTCAGTAGTCAGTGGGCAGTAGTCAGTGGGCATTATTCAGTACCCAAATATATTTCTGATTAAAATTAAAATGGCCAAAATCAATCCTAAAACAGACTTTGGCTATTTCTATGTAAACACTTAACTTTTCCTTACCTATAGGTAAAAGCGATTATCTACTACTGACTACTGCCCACTGACTACTGTCTCCTACCTTATCGCTTCCACCCCCCTCGTTTTCGTTCTGATCCGAATCGCATCTTGCACATCGTAGATAAAGATTTTGCCATCGCCGGTGTTACCCTCAGAAGCATTATCCAAGATCACATCAATGCATTTCTCTAAGTTCTCGTCGCTTACGACGCAGATGATCATCACCTTGGGCAATAAGATCATGGATTTCTCGGTACCCCGATAGATCTCCGAATAACCTTGTTGGAGCCCCGCACCACGCACCGGCACCACCGTCATACATGGAATATTTGCGTCAATTAGGCCCTTTTGGATGGCTTTTAATTTGGACGGCTTTACAATTGCTTCTATCTTTTTCATAGTTCTTATTCAAATGTTGTATATGACTCCACCCCAAATTCCACCGCATCGATTCCCGCCGATTCTTCCTTGTGACTCAAGCGAATTCCCATCGTCTTTTGTAAGGCCTTGAATATCACAAATGTTAAGACAAAGGAGAAGATTGAAATGACCGTTACACCAGTTAATTGCGTCATAAATTGCTCCGATTGTCCGGTTGTAAATAAACCATTCTTTGTTGAGAATAGTCCTACTGCAATCGTTCCAAAAAATCCATTCACGCCATGTACCGCCACGGCTCCTACGGGATCGTCTACTTTCATTTTGTCCACCAATACGACGGCGATATCTACAATCGTTCCAGCTACCAAGCCAATTAAGAGAGCTGAATTGGGACTTACTACGTTACATCCTGCCGTAATCGCAACCAAACCGGCTAATACGCCATTGATCACCATCGTGATATCAACCTTCTTGTAACGTAAAAAGGTATAACAGATCGTCGCAATACCACCCGATGCAGAGGCTAAAAATGTGTTTGTTGCCACGGAACCGATCAAATCCCATTTGCCTACGGCACCCAGGGTAGATCCTGGGTTAAATCCGAACCAACCAAACCACAGGATAAAGGCACCCACGGCAGATAATGTCAAGTTATGACCTGGAATCGCATTAGGGCTTCCATCTTCATTGTATTTACCTATACGAGGTCCTAATACAATTGCTCCCGCCAAAGCTGCAAATCCACCCATCGCGTGAATGGCTGCTGATCCTGCGAAGTCGTTAAAGCCTTGTAGTGCCAACCAGCCGTTGGGATTCCAAACCCAATTGGCCGCCAAGGGATACATCACCGCCGAGAAAATAGTTACATAAACTGCATAGGACCACATCTTCATCCGTTCTGCTACACCACCCGAGACGATCGAAATCGCGGCAACTGCGAATCCCATTTGGATGAACCAGAATAATGAATTTGAAATGGTTAATCCCAAGCCCAAATCACCTTCCATAATTCCGGTATCGAATGCCCAATAGCCATTCGATTGGCCGTAAGCAATTCCGAAGCCCACTAAATAAAAGGCGATTCCACCGAACATGATGTCAATCATCACTTTGGCGATAATACTGACGGCGTTTTTCGAACGGACAAATCCTGCCTCTAAGAGGGCAAAACCGCCTTCCATTTGAAAAATGAGCGCCGCACAGATGGCGACCCAAACCGTATCAATGGCATGTGTTAATTCCGCTTGCTGAGCAGCAAGGGTAGCAGATTCATTCATGGTTTTGTTATTAGTATATAATGCTTAATCCTTGCAAAAATAAAAAACGATTTGGAATTTATCGCAATTAACTTGAACTTTAATCAAGTTTATAAACCTATTCAACATGCTTAAAAAAATCACCCTCATCGGGATAACTTGTTTGCTGGCAAGTTCTGTTTTCGCTCAAAATCCTTACATTATACCGGTTCCTTCCAAGGCTGTTTATTCGAAGGGCTCCTATACACTCGCGAGTTCGATCATCATTGCTGGTCCTAAAGACGCAGCTTTGACAACGACCTACGCTAATTTGACCGATAAATTGAGTCGGGTAGCTGGCAAAAAGGTTCAATGGTTGTATGATCAAGGTTCTACCGCTTCCTTAGCGGCCATTCGATTTAAGTTAAATAGGAATGCCGATGTTGTGCTCGGTAATGAAGGGTATCAATTGACTTCCGATGCGAAGGGTGTTCAAATTACGGCGAATAAACCGGTGGGATTATTCTACGGCATTCAAACCCTTTTGCAATTAATGCCAAAGGAAATCGAGTCGAACAAAGCGGTTACTGGTGTTAAATGGTCCATTCCCTATGCCAACATCACCGATACACCCCGTTTTGCTTGGCGAGGAATCATGCTCGATGTAGCCCGTCACTTTTTTACCAAAGAAGAAGTGAAGCGTTTTATCGATGAGATGGTGGCTTACAAATACAATGTCTTACATTTTCATTTGACCGACGACGAAGGTTGGCGCGTGGAAATAAAGTCCTTTCCAAATCTGACCATAAAAGGAGCTTTCAACGTGAAAAAGGTGGGTCATTTCACCGACTTCTCGAAGCCACTTCCCGGCGAGCCTCGTACCTATGGTGGCTTCTATACACAAGAAGATATCAAAGAATTAGTGAAATATGGGCAGGAGCGATTTGTCAACATCATGCCTGAAATTGATGTGCCAGGTCACTCAATGGCTGCAGTAGCATCCTATCCCGAATTATCGTGTACGCCCGAAGCGGTGAATTACCAAGTAATCTCCGGTGAGCCATTTATCGATTGGTCGCATGGGCATCCCGAGGCTTTGCAGGACAATACCTTATGTCCGGCCAATGAGAAAGTGTATACCTTCTTAAATTCCGTCATTGGAGAGATATCTCAATTATTCCCTTTCGAATACATTCATATGGGTGGGGATGAGTGTCCTAAAAATTATTGGGATAAAAACCCTCAAATCTTGGCCATGCGCAAGGAATTAGGTCTTAAAAACTCTCAAGAAGTTCAGGCGTATTTCGTTCAAAAATTAGAAAAGATCATTACTTCCAAAGGCAAACGCATGATGGGCTGGGATGAAATCTTGGAGGGTGGTGGTCTGCCGAAAAACACTGCCGTGATGTCATGGCGTGGCATGCAAGGGGGAATCCAAGCCGCGAAAGACGGTCACGAGGTTGTGATGACACCCAATAACCATGTGTACATCGACTTGATGCAAGGTGATAAAGCCATTGAACCTCCGGTTTATAAAACGGTTCGTTTGCGCGATTCTTATGCCTTTAATCCGGTGCCTGAAGGCGTAGATGCTAAATTGGTCAAAGGAGGCCAGGCTAATTTATGGTCGGAGCAATTGTTCAACTACCGCCATCTTCAATACATGACCTATCCACGTTCATTCGCAATCGCCGAAGCATTGTGGTCGGAGCCTGCAAACCGCAACTGGGATAATTTCGTAGGCCGTGTGGAAGCGCACATGGCTCGTTTTGACGTCGCGCAAAAGAAATATGCCCCAAGTATGTTTGAGCCGATTATTGAGGTGAAACGGAATGAAGTAGGTGAATTAATGGTGCAATTAAGCACGGAAATTTCTGGTTTAACGATTCATTACAGCTTTGACCATTCCTTTCCAGATCAATTCTATCCGGTGGCATCAGGTCCTGTTTTGGTGCCTAAAGATGCAACCGTCATGAAGATCGTAACCTATCGTGGCGACAAAGCGATGGGACGGACTCTTGATTTAACTGTTTCAGATATGATTAATCGTGCTAAATAATAATGAAGAAAATACTCATACTATTACTAATTGCTTTTGCTGCCAATGCGCAAAGCAACTTTGAGAAAAAGACCTTTGAAACAAAGGATGGCCATGTATTGCCTTATCAAATCCTTTTGCCGAAGGATTATAAACCTGGAAAGAAATATCCTTTAGTTGTTGTCTTGCATGGTGCCGGGGAGCGTGGTACGGATAATGAGGCCCAAATGAAATACGGCAAGAATGTCTTTTTGGATTCGTTAAACCGGATTAACTTTCAATCCATCGTTATTTTTCCACAATGCCCCAAGGAATCCTATTGGTCATCTGTGAAGATTAATCGCTCTACAGTGCCCACAACCTTCATATTCGATTATTCGGCGCCGATCAATTGGCCATTACAAGCCGTGGTTGATTTAGTGCAATCCATGAAGCGTGATAAAAAGCATACCTACATCATGGGTTTATCGATGGGTGGTATGGGTACGATGGAAGCGGTTTCTCGCTTCCCTAAATTATTCGCTGCGGCTTCACCGATTTGTGGAGGTGCGGATTTGAGCTATGTTAATCAATATGCCAAACGTGTGCCACTTTGGGTACACCATGGCGATGCAGATATCGTAGTCCCTGTTCGTCATTCCCGTGAATTAGTCAAAGCTGTTCAAGATTTGGGCGTTGAAATCAAGTATTCGGAATATTCGGGTGTTAATCACAATTCGTGGGATAACGCTTTCAAGCAAGCCGATTTATTGCCTTGGTTGTTCAGTCACCGTAAATGATTTTAAATCTTCTCTTTTTCATATTATCCTATTTGCCTACCGGGGTGCCCAATATTTCGGGTGCCTCGACAGCTTCTACGACGAATTATTTGGTTGTAAAGAAAGGATATGTGATGTCGTATAATGGGGTAGAGGGACGCGCCAACTGGGTAGGCTGGACCTTAAAAGCATCTGACGTTGGCTCTGTCGAACGCTCGAATCGATTCCGAGAAGACAATAATCTTCCGAGTAGATTTAAACGGGTGGATGATGACGATTATGCACATTCAGGTTATGATCGTGGGCATTTATGTAATTCAGAGGATCGCACTGCATCAGAATATTTGAACGAGGAAACATTCTTGATGTCGAACATTATTCCTCAAACCCCAACGTTAAACCGTGGTCCCTTTAAGTTTTTGGAAGCCTATTGTCGGAAATTAGCCGTAAAAAAAGGCCAACAACTCTTGATCTACAGCGGGGGCATCGGTGCCGCAGATCGTTTGGCCTCGGGAGTTCCGGTCCCTAAATTTTGTTGGAAGGCGGTATATACCCCAAATGATGCCTTTTATGTGCTCTTTCCCAACGAGCATGAATTGAATAAGAACTGGAAGACCTACTTGGTTTCAAAGGATAGGTTAGAGAAAATGACCGGATTTCAGTTACCTTAACTGACCTTTGGCAATCCTCAAAGGTTTGCCAAAGGTAGTTCGGAATGGCCGCAATCAGGCTCAATAAACTGATAAAAAAAGCCCGAAAGTTTCGGGCTTTTTCTTTACTTATTCAACATAAATTCGGCGAGTTTCTTGGCCGCCAAAAAGTTCTCATATTCGAGCGGTGTTCTCCGGTTATTCGTGTATTCATTGTATAACCACGGATCTCCCAAGGCAAATACCTTACCCTTGCCCACATTCGCAACTGCCATTACCGGATAGCCTTGTAATGTCGCGATTGATTTGGCAGGGCCTGATAACTTCAAGGTCGTGATTTCCTTGATATAGACCTTTTTAATTGGGTCGAAAATCAAGTTGCCCGGTTCAATTAATACCGTTCCTTGTTCCCAATTACGTCCTTGGACAAAATTTAAGTTGGGTGCAACGAATTCAATTCCGAACCGACGAGCCAAGATGTTGAAATTTGGAATCTCACAATTGGTCGTATCATTAGCCAATAAAATCAAGTTTCCACCCGCTTTCACCCAAGCCTCAATTTCGTCTGCCGCTTTGGCATTCATATAATTCGGTTTCGCAGTTTCTTTCGGGGAATCCGGATCTACAATAATATAGACCGAAGCTCCTTTTAGGTTTTCTCGGGTAGGAGATACGCCTAAGGTATCCAAGGTGGCTCCTAATTGCTCAAACTGAATTCCCCATAAATGAAATCCAGAATCCTTGCGATCTTCCCATGTATAATGGAAACGTTGGCCATTCTTCGTTTCGTGATTGAAAAAATAATCCAAAACTACTTTTTTGCCTTTGCCGATGGGTAGTTCTTTGGCAACTTCCATTTCCAAGGAAGCTAAGATGAATGGTCCTACGCCTTTCAAATCATCTTGGCGAAGTGGCTCGCTCAAATAGTATTCATACGAACCATCGCGGTAGGGTGTTCCGCCTAATCCTCCCACACTCACTGTTTTCTCCAAATGGATATAACCTGCGGCATCCGTCGTGATGAAATGCTTCAAGGCTCCAGAATAAGCTTTTTGCGCAGCTGTCAAATACGAAGCGGGCAAATATCCTTTGCGAACGCCTTTGGCAAAGGCATAAATAAACATATTGCTCGCGGATGCCTCCAGGTAATTTCCTTTTCTTCCAGGGAAGTTGGGCACCTGATACCAAAGTCCAGAGGCTGGATCTTGAATCTTCAATAAGGCTGCGGATAGATCCTGCAATTGCTTGATCAAGACTTTACGTCCCGGATGATTCGCTGGCATGTAATCCAGTACATCAACCAAGGCCATCTCATACCAACCCATCGAACGTCCCCAGAAATTAGGTGAATGCCCCGTTTTCTTATCTGCCCAGGGTTGTACACGCGCTTGGTCATAGGCATGAATTAATAAGCCTGTTTTCGTATCTATAGAACCTTTGTACATCAATTCGAATTGCTTCAGGATGTCGGCCCAATTGTCTTCGCCCGTGATGGTTGAATATTCGGCATAGAAAGGCTCTAGCATATACAAGCCGTCCAACCACATTTGATTCGGATAGCGTTGCTTATGCCAAAAACCACCATCTGCATCGCGCGGTTGGGCCGCAATTTGTGCTCGCAATTTATCTGCCGCCTTTTTGTATTTCACATCGCCCATTTCTTGGTATAAATACAAGAGCATACGACCTGTCGTGATATTATCCGAGTTGAACTCATTGAAATGATA
Source organism: Aquirufa sp. 5-AUSEE-100C1 (assembly GCF_054558655.1). Lineage (NCBI taxonomy): Bacteria > Pseudomonadati > Bacteroidota > Cytophagia > Cytophagales > Flectobacillaceae > Aquirufa > Aquirufa sp. 5-AUSEE-100C1. The sequence goes on from NZ_JBPXKO010000001.1 coordinate 183,953, forward strand.
GGTGCGAATATTGCCCTGATCATCCACGAAGCTGTCGATGTTCTTCTTGATGTAATTGAAATACTTGGCATCCCCAGTTCTTTGGTACATTTTTTCCAAGGCTTTCAGGATGAGACCTTGCTCATAATCCCAAACGGCGGGTTTGCCCACTTTGACTGCAATGGAGTCGGCATGGGTGTACATGATGCTTGCCGACATCTTTTCGGAATAGTTTTGGCCTTTCAATACAAATCCCCCTACGAGTAGGAGGATTGAGAAAATTGATTTTTTCATATTATCGTAAAGCTGAAATTTCTGCAAAATCCATGTCTATGTAATCTTTGTTTTCACCGGCCATACCCCAAATAAACGAGTAGTTCTTGGTGCCTGCGCCGCTATGAATCGACCAAGGTGGTGAGATAATCGCTTGGTGATTATGTACCCAAATGTGCTTGGTTTCATGCGTTTCGCCCATTAAGTGAAGCACGGCATGTTCCGGTGCTACATCAAAGTATAAATATGCTTCCATCCGACGGTCATGAACGTGCGCTGGCATGGTATTCCAAATAGAACCCGGTTCCAAAATGGTCAGACCCATCACCAACTGGCAAGATTGAATACCTTCGTTGTGGATGTACTTATAAATGGTGCGGTGATTGGATGTCTCTAAACTTCCCAAAACCACTGTTTGCACTTGTTCCTTATCTAATTTCGCACAAGGGAAAATCGCATGTGCCGGAGCGGAAAGCAGGTAAAATTGAGCTGGGTTTTCACTTGAAGTAGAGCTGAAACTTACTTCTTTAGTCCCTTTTCCTACATAAACAGCCCCTAATTTTCCAATCGTAAACGAGTGCCCATCGGCATGAACGGTACCTTCACCACCCACGTTGATGATGCCTAATTCGCGACGCTCCAAAAAATACTCTGCGCGTAATTTCTCGGGATTGGGTAAATGCAAGGTATTCATCACAGGCATCGCCCCACCGATAATTATACGATCATAAATCGTATAGGTTAAATTGATGTGATTGGCTGAAAATATGCGCTCAATTAAGAAATTATCCCGTATTTCCTGATTCGTAAATGTTGATACTTCCTTTCTACTCGCCTCAAATCGATAATCCATAGTACAATTGTTTTTTAGTTCACAAAGTAAAAATACCCCTCTTTCTACTGATTTATATCCGTAATATTGTAAAATGTTTGATCCCGACTTCATATCTTTTTTAGAAGCAAATCAATTTGTTCAGCAGGTAGATTCCTCGAAGCATTGGCTGCATGCGTCTTCTGGGCTTTCGATTTTAGTGCTTTCTTCTAAAGGAATGAAGCAATTTGATTCAGATGCTTGGGAAAGTTGGTTAAGGAAATTTCCCAAAGCCTGGCAAATTTGGCAGGAGGATGTGATTCAAAATCCGGATTTGTGGCAAAAGCAGATTTTAGCGCGATTACATTCCTCTAAATCTGTGTTTGCCCGAGACACACGCATCGTGCCGATTTCTGCCGAAGCGGCTCGTCATTTCTTGGATAAAAATCACGTCTTGGGATTTTCCAAAGGACAAACTTATTTGGCTTCTGTGGTACCTGCTCATCGACAGTTCCGTGGGATCACTAGTGAATTCGAATGGGAGGGATGCCCTTTGTTGGCCGTAGCGGTGTTTGGAAAACCGATGGTCATGAAAGAGGAAGGTATGGAAGGGCTCTTGTCGGGCGAATTAATCAAATTGGTGACTCTTTCAGATATTCGACTCGTGGGTGGTCTAACCAAATTCTTACAAGCCTATCACGAAATGGAACCTGTTCATCATGTCATGACGTATATTGATTTGGGATCGAATTCAGGAAAGGGATTTTTGTCGGCCGGATTTCATGTAGTCAGTCAAACGCCTCCCATGTTGTTTAAAATGTATGCTGGCAAGCGTATGCTTGTATCGTCCTTTGAGGAAGCGGAACAATACAGTCCGGGGAATTTAAAACTACGCTATGTCTATGAAAACTAGGGTATTGGTTTTATTGGGCCCCACGGCGAGTGGGAAGACGGCTTTAGCGGTTGAATTGGCGAAGAAGCTGAAAGGGGAGATTGTTTCGGCAGATTCCCGACAAATTTATCGGGGACTGGATATTGGAACAGGGAAGGATTTGGGGGAATATGGAGATGTTCCTTATCATTTGATTGATCATCATGAGGTGGGGGATCCATATTCGGTGGCGCATTTCCAGACGGAGGCGGTGGATGCGATCCAAAAAATTTCCCAACGAGGTAAATTGCCCATTCTTTGTGGAGGTACGGGTTTGTATATCGAGTCATTGATTCAACAATACCAATTTTCGCGGAAGCCGGATTTTTTGACGGAGGCCTTGGAATATAATTTCGAATTCGACGTATTTGGCTTAAATCCTAGATTGGAGCTTCGACGGCAACGAATTACGGATCGTTTGCGATTGCGTTTACATGCAGGTTTAGTAGAAGAGGTTGAGGGTTTGTTGGCCCAAGGAATCAGCGAAGACGCCTTGCTGTGGATGGGCTTGGAGTACAAATGGGTGGTTCAATATTTAGGAGGAGAGATGAGTCGGGAACGATTTGAACAAGGTCTAGAAGTGGCGATTCACCAGTTTGCGAAGCGTCAAATGACCTTTTTTCGAAAGATGGAGCGAGCAGGGGTGCCTATACATTGGATTCCGGATTCGCTTGATTTTCAGGCACAACGTGATTTTGTGTTAAAAAAAATCGCATTTTTTTAGGAACATCTTTGCAAAATGTACGAAAAGACCTTACTTTTGCAATCTCATTACGAGACAGAGAGTTGGCAGAGTGGTCGATTGCGGCAGTCTTGAAAACTGTTGACTGTAACAGGTCCGGGGGTTCGAATCCCTCACTCTCTACAGAAAGCGAAACGAAAGTTTCGCTTTTTTTGTTTCTAGCAATTTTGGCTAAATTCGGATATGAAATTATACCTGGTTCCTACGCCCATTGGCAATTTAGAAGACATTACCCTACGTGCGATTCGCGTGTTGGGGGAAGTGGATGCCATTTTGGCGGAGGATACGCGTACGTCGGGAACTTTGTTGAAGCACCTGAATATTTCCAAACCCTTGTATGCGCACCATGCGCACAACGAGCATGCGGGTGTCGCGGGTATAGTCAAATTGTTAAAGGAGGGTAAATCGCTTGCCTTGATTTCGGATGCGGGGACTCCGGGTATTTCAGACCCTGGATTTTTGTTGGTCAAGGCCTGTGTTGAGCAAGGGATTGAAGTGGAAACACTCCCGGGAGCTACGGCCGTTATACCAGCTTTAGTGAATTCAGGATTCCCAATCGATCGTTTTGTGTTTGAGGGATTTTTGCCTCATAAAAAGGGCCGACAAACCCGATGGAAAGCCATAGCGGAGGAAGAGCGGACAACGGTTTTGTATGAATCCCCGCATCGTTTGGTGAAGGCCTTAGAGCAAATGGTGGAGTTTGTAGGGGCATATCGTTCGGTGATGGTGGCTCGTGAGTTGAGCAAAATGCATGAGCAAATGGTACGAGGAACGGCTGAAGAAGTATTAGCCTATTTTACTGCACATCCTGATAAGGTTCGTGGAGAAATTGTCATAGTCATTGCTGGAAAATAAGATGAAGAAACTACTCCTTCTGTTTTTGATTTCTTTTGGTCTGAAAGCTCAATTAAGCCCACAAGCTCGGGTTTCTTTGATAACGATCGCACCGGGCAAGGACCTGTATTCTGTTTTTGGTCATTCGTCTATTTGGGTACAGGATCCTTCAAATGGAATCGATCGGGTATATAGTTATGGGACCTTCGATTTCGATACCGAGTTTTTTTATTGGAAGTTTTTGAAGGGCACTTTGCCCTACACGATTTCGGTGAATAGCATGCCGACAATACTCGATTATTATGGTCAGGTAGAACATCGCACGGTGAACATGCAGGTATTACGACTTTCAGCCACGGAGAAAAATGCGATTTTTAACGCTTTGGAAACGAATTTATTACCGGAGAATCGGGAGTATTCGTATAAGTTTTTTTATGACAATTGTGCGACCCGCATACGGGATCGTGTCGAGGAGGTTTCCAGAAAATCCTATACGTGGGATTCGTATCAAGGATTGAAAAATAAGTCTTACCGGGATTGGATGAATAATTATTTGGAAGCAAATTCTTGGGCGGCCATTGGGATGAATTTAGCCTTGGGCGTTCCTGCGAACGAAAAGGCATCTCCGTCACAGTCTTGTTACTTGCCGGATAATTTCTTTTTGGCTACTAAATTGGCCTTGCGGTCTGGTCAAAAAATGGCCGATGATCCCATGGCACTTTATCAGGCTCCTGAGGAAATGCCGAAAGGGTTTGATTGGTTTGGGCCATTTACTTGGTTGAGCTTATTGGCCTTATTAGCACTTGTTGTTTCCTTTCAATCCGATCGTTTGCAATATCGTTTTGATGGGGTTTTATATTCCATTTATGGTTTATTAGGTCTTTTCTTATTTTTTTTAGCAGTAGGTACGGATCATGTGGTGATGGGTTGGAATCCAGCTTCTTTAGTCTTGTTTCCGTTTCAATTTCCTTTGGTCTTTTGGTTTGCGAAGAAAGGAGCCTGGAAGCGATATAATCTGATTATGGCGGTATTGGCCATCGTTGGATTTATTTGGTGTTTAACCGAATCTTGGACCTTGGTATTTCCTTTGTTACCAATCTGCATTCGCACCTTGGCTTTGGCTTATCGGTCGAAGTCGGTGATTAACGGATAGAGCCTTTTCTCGGCATTTTATATCTTTGCGGTTTATTCTTCATCTAATGCTTAAAAAGCTTATCATCGCGCTGTTCATCAGTGCGCCTATTTATAGTCAAAGTGTTTTTTCGCCTGCTGAGAAACCGGTGCAATATCAGCCGATTCATGTGGATGAAACCATCAAAGCAGATGGTATATTGGATGAACCTATTTGGAAAAATACCAAGCCTCTTTATTTAGACTATCAAGTTGAGCCTTTTCAAGGGAATAAAGCTAGTTTTAAATCGGAGGTTCGTGTCGTTTATAATCATAAATTTCTGTATGTCAGTGCCATCTTACACGATACCATAGGTCGAAACGGATTCCGCGCGCCAAATTTGAAGAGGGATTATCAATTTGTTGAGAATGATTTGTTTGGAATCGCAATTGATGGATTTAATGATCGACGGAATGCGCTCGTGTTGCAATCGAACGCTTATGGTGCCCAGCGAGATTTGTTGGCTTTTGATGACCGGCAATTTGATATAGATTGGGATGGTTTATTTCGGGTTAGAACGCAACGCTCTGACACTTCTTGGGTAGCTGAATTTGCGATTCCTTGGCAGACCCTACGATATCCTAAAATGAAGGAAGGCCAAGCACAGGATTGGGGAATTAATTTTTTTCGGGTAAGACGTTCAAGTAATGAATTAAGTGTCTGGTCACCGCATCCGCGTTCTATGAGTCCATTGCGAATGGATTATGCTGGGAAATTAGTGGGGATAATTCCACCACCTCTTACATCTACCAATATTCGCTTTATTCCGTATATGTTGCAGGTTTCGAATAAATCGGATGGTACCGAAATAGGGAATTCGTCGACAAGTGATTTCAAGTTAGGCGGGGAAATCAAATGGGTCATCAGTCCTACATCCGTGATGGATTTCACGTTTAATACAGATTTTGCACAGGCAGACGTCGATCGTCAGGTGAACAATATTTCACGTTTCTCGGTCTTTTTTCCAGAACGCCGACAGTTTTTCTTGGAAAACGCCTCTCTTTTTTCATCGGGTTTAGCTCCTGTTGATGAAGTAATCGGTGGGTCGATGTATATTCAGCCTTTTTTTAGCCGGACAATCGGATTAGATCAAAATGTTAATCCCATAGCCATTACAGCCGGATCAAGGTTCGTGTATCGTTCAGAACAACGAAATGTGGGAGGTATTTTTATGCGTCAGGGTGAGGGGGATGGTGACCCATTCACTAATTTCTTCGTCGGGCGATATTCCGAGAATTTTGGTAAACAAAATAGAATTGGGGCAATTGCCACGACAAAATCTTCCCCTTCTGCTGTTCAATCTACTGGAGCAGTCGATGCCTTTGTTCGATTCAATGATAGGTTTTCATTTAGTAGCATGGGAACGATTACGCAAGATAGTCGAACGGGTGACCAGGGATTGGCTGAGTATACGCAGTTTATATATAATGGGAATTTTTTTAGAGGATATTGGACACAAACCCTTGTTTCAGATAAATACAATCCAGCCATGGGTTTTGTCTCTCGTCGTGGTATTTTATCTAATTCTCAAGGTTTTGACTTTAACGTACGTGGCAAGTGGTTACCATCTTTTATTCGCAGTTGGGGACCGGGTATCTATACCGAGGTGTATCATAGTTTAAAAACAGGACGAATAATTGAGCAACGTGCACTTTCTGGACCCCTTTGGTTTGATCTTCAAAATGGTGGTATTCTGGGTGGATACATTGAAGCGAGTAATCAAAATCTGGAAGAGACCTTTAGTCCTGTCGGGATTGATATTGCCCCGGGTAGTTATTCCTATTTCCGAAAGGGGTTTTTATTAGCCAGTGATCCGAGTGCCAAATATTCGGGCTCAACGGAATATGGTTGGGGTGGATTCTTTAATGGAACTTTACAGACATTCGATTCCAAATTTCGTTTAGCTCCCATTCCTCATGTAAATATGGGACTTTCATGGAGTTGGAGTAAATTTGAGAATATGGGTGTGGCGAAGGAGACGAAAGAAGTGAATTTATTGATTTTAGAATCACGCATGGCATTAAATCCACGCTTGCAATTGATCGGTTTTTATCAAATGAATACAAGTGACAATTTGAAATCACTCAACATGCGTTTGGCATGGGAGTATCAACCTTTATCTTATGTTTATTTGGTATTCAATACATTGAATTTTCAAGGAACGGATGGTACCCAACAAAAGCAACAAAGTATATTAGCTAAATTGTCTTACCTAAAACAATTTTAAGATGGAAATCGAATTACGCAGTGATACATTTACCTTACCTACTCCTGGCATGCGGGAGGCGATGTTTCAAGCACCCCTAGGAGATGATGTGTTTGGAGAGGATCCTACGGTTAATGCCTTGGAGCAGAAAGTAGCTAACATGTTTGGGAAGGAAGCGGCATTGTTTTGCGTTTCGGGTACCCAAAGTAATCAAATAGCAATTTCGGTACATATTAGTAAAGGTCAAGAAGTAATTTGTGATGAGTTGTCCCATATTTATCTCTATGAAGGTGGTGGAATCATGGCAAATTCGGGTGCCTCGGTGAAATTATTGAAGGGTGATTTAGGCCGTTTGACGCGTGATCAAATTGAGGCTGCGATCTCTCCAGATGATATTCATGCCTGTGAGAGCCGATTGGTTAGTTTGGAAAATACGGTGAATAAAGGCGGAGGTAGTGTATATAGCTCGGAAAGCTTAAAAGAGATCTCGGATTTTTGTCGGCAAGTACAAATCCCACTTCACCTTGACGGAGCGCGTATTTTCAATGCGATGACGGTGACGGGTCAAACGCCCCAACAATTTGGTGCTTGGTTTGATACGATTTCGATTTGTTTGTCGAAGGGTTTAGGTGCTCCGATTGGTTCGGTGTTAATCGGTTCGGCTGAATTTATCAAGAAGGCGCGTCGGGTTCGTAAGCGTCTAGGAGGGGGTTGGCGACAAGCGGGTTTATTAGCTGCAGCAGGTATATATGCTTTGAATCATCAGGTGGAACGCTTAACAGAAGATCATGCACGTGCAGGATCGATTGCCGCGATTTGTGCCAAATTGCCTTGGGTAGATCATATTTTACCAGTGGTCACTAATATTGTGATTGTTCGATTGAAGGAAGGCATCAAAGCTCATGAACAAGTAACGGCCCTGAAGGCGAAAGGTATACGTTGTGCGCCCTTTGGTCCTCAGTATATTCGATTCGTGACACATTTGAACTTTGATGATTTGGCATTGGCGGCATTTGAGCGACAAATTAATCAGTAAAATTTCAGTTTTTTGCGCTTTTAAAATAAACCTATTTCTATGCAGCGCAAGGCATTTAAGATGTTTCTATTGCCCGGTTTTGAGGCCGAGTACAAACGACGTCACGATGAGATTTGGCCCGAATTAGTGGATTTATTACACGAAGTGGGCATACAGAACTATTCCATATTCCTAGACGAGGAGACGCTGACCTTGTTTGCTTATTTAGAAGCACCTGATTTACAGCAATTGGATTCTTTGCCAGCGCATGCTGTCATGCAACGCTGGTGGGCCTACATGGGTGATATCATGCAGGCCAATCCCGATAATTCTCCGGTGGCGGTCAATATTCCGTCCGTATTTTATTTAGCATAATTCGATGAAAAAGATTCTTTTCGGGCTTCTGGCTCTTTCATATCTAGCGGTTTCAAAACCGAATAAAGCTGAAGTATTGGCTAAAATGCAATTGGCAAATCAGTATTTCCAACAAAAATGGCCTGATGTTGGCCAAGTTATCGTGAGTCCAGATAAGACTCGACCTTCCAATATATGGACTCGTTCAGTTTATTATGAGGGATTATTGGAGTTGTATAAATTGAGTCCCAAGGAAGCGGATTTGAAGTACATGGTTGATTGGGGTAATTTCCATCGTTGGTCTTTACGGAACGGTTTGAAGACACGAAATGCAGATGATCAGGCCTGTGGGCAGGTTTATATCGATTTGTTTTTAATGCAAGGAGATTCTTCGCGCATTAAGCTGATCAAGGAGAATATTGATAACATGGTCGCTACAGAAAAGGCGGATGATTGGTCCTGGATTGATTGCTTGCAGATGAGTATGCCGGTTTACACCCGCTTGGGTGTTATTTACAAAGATCCCAAGTATTTCCAAAAGATGTATGATTTGTATGCATATACCAAATACAAACATGGCGGGAATGGATTGTACAATCCATCTGAAAAGCTTTGGTGGCGGGATAAGGATTTTGTTCCACCGTATAAGGAGCCCAATGGTGCGAATTGCTATTGGTCAAGGGGAAGTGCTTGGGTATACGCCGCCTTGGTGAGAACCTTGGATTTGTTGCCTGAAAATGATCCACATCGTGCGGAATATTTGGCCGACTTTGTGGCGATGTCGGAGGTTTTACCTGCTTTACAACGAGAAGATGGTTTTTGGAATGTGAGTTTAAAAGATCCTTCTAATTTTGGAGGACCAGAGTTGACGGGAACTTCATTGTTTGTTTACGGAATGGCCTGGGGAGTAAGAAATGGGATCTTGCCAGCCAAAAAGTACAATGCGATTGTTGATAAAGCCTGGAAGGGCATGTCGGCCTGTGTGCATCCCAATGGATTTCTAGGCTATGTTCAAGGAACAGGAAAGGAGCCTAAGGATTCTCAACCTGTGACCTTTGACCATGTACCTAATTTTGAGGATTTCGGATTGGGTTGTTTCTTGTTGGCCGGTTCCGAACTACTAAAGGCTAAATAGCATGCGAATTTGGGCGCTTCTGCTGATATCGTTTGTGGGTCTTGCGCAAAAGATTGACCGGAGAGCTGTGGTGGAGCGTCATATCGTGAAGCTGAATCAAGTAGATACGGTGGGGGCCTTGTCGGTCGGAAATGGCCATTTCGCTTTCACGGTCGATGTGACGGGGCTACAATCTTTCCCGATGGAATATTCAAAGGGGATTCCCTTAGGTACGCAAGCCGATTGGGGGTGGCATGCCTTTCCGAATATCTCAAAATTTCAGCGTTTGGAGACGTATCGAGATGCACTTTATGCGGGTAGAAAGGTGTCTTATGCCTTGCAAGGACATCAGAATGCGCGAAAAGATTCAGCCACGGAGTATTACCGACAAAATCCGCATCGCATCCATTTAGGACATTGGGGATTCCGTATTTATTCAAAAACAGGAAAGCTTCTGGGGTTACCTGATTTGAAATCGATCGCTCAACGTTTAAATCCATATACGGGTGAGATTCATTCGCATTTTGAGGTGGAGGGTATTCCAGTCGATGTGATTACGTTTGCTTTGCATCAGGTCGATGGAGTTCAGGTAAAGGTAAATTCGGCTTTGTTGAAAACGGGTCAGTTGCGTTTTTTTGTCGATTATCCGTTTCCGAGTCAGGCTTTTGTGGACGAGGGAGTCAATTATCAAGTAGGAGGTCACTCCACTAATATCAAACGCTTAGCTACGAATCAGGTCCAAATTCATCATGTCATGGATAGTTTGAATTATCAAACATATGTTCACGGCTCGGTGGCTTTTCGTTTTAAAAGAGAGGCTAATCATACCTATGAATTAAGTCCGAATAGTTGTGCTGAGATTCAATTTTCCGTTTCCTATGGTCATAAACCTGTTCTCGGACTGAAGGAAGCCCATGTTTTCAATCGTCGAGTTTTCGAACATTTCTGGAAATCTGGGGGAATGATTGATTTTTCGAGAGTTAAGGACCCGAGGGCCCTGGAACTCGAAAGGCGAATGATTTTATCCTTGTATTTGACACGAATTCAGTCGGTAGGAAATGAACCACCCCAAGAGACGGGTTTAACGTATAATTCTTGGTACGGTCGGCCGCATCTTGAAATGACTTGGTGGCATCTGATGCATTTTGGCTATTGGGGACGGTCGGAATTGATGGAGCCGGCGTTGAAATGGTATGAGAAAAACTTGGGGGAGGCGCGGAAATTGGCCGACCGACAAGGCTTTACGGGAGTTCGTTGGCAAAAAATGACGGATCCATCAGGTGGGGAGTCCCCATCATCGGTCGGTTCTTTTTTATTATGGCAACAGCCACACATCATTGAGATGTTGGATCTAATTGCGCAATCGAAGCCAATTTCTTTTCGTAAGCGTTTTGCAAAAATAGTTCAAGAAACGGCGGAGGGGATGTATTCCTTGATGTCTTGGGATGATTCAACGAAAACTTACCGATTAGGACCTGGCTTCATTCCGGCGCAGGAATCTTTACCTTATGCCTCGACCTACAATGCGCCACTGGAATTGGCAGCATGGTATCAAGGTTTGAAGAAGGCACAGGATTGGAGATTACGTTTAGGGTTGAAGCCTGAGGAAAAATGGACGCATGTTCTTGCACATTTTCCGGGTTTACCCGAATATAATGGGATTTATCAAGCAGCAGCTGGAATCGGGGATGGATATCAAAATCCGCGATTTGTTTCGGATCACCCGGCAGTTTTAGGTGCTATGGGTATGTTGGCCCCTTTATCATCGACAGATTCTACAAAAATGAAGAATACCTTGCAAAAGGTATTGAGTACTTGGAATTGGTCCTCAACTTGGGGTTGGGATTATCCCTTAATGGCAATGACAGCGGCTCGATTGAAAGAATCAGATTTGGCAATTAATTTATTGTTGATGCCTCAAGAAAAGAATCGATATCTAATTAATGGACATAATTATCAAGACAAGCGTTTGCGATTATACTTGCCTGGAAATGGCGGTTTATTGACCTTTTTAGCTTGGATGGCGAAAGGTAAGATGGGTAATGCTTACTTTAGTGGATTTCCTTCGGGTTGGGATGTCAGGGTCGAGGACTTTTCTTTGGAATAGGATATTTTCAAGTAGTTTTTTAATTTATTTAGTATATTCGCCGATTACTAAACTTATTTCAAATGAAAAAGACATTAATCGGTGGTATTGTAGGAGGTTTAATTATCTTTTTTTGGCAGGCTTTTTCTCAGATGGCCTTTAATTTACACGAACCAAGTCAGAAATATAGTCCGGGGCAGGACTCTGTCTTGATCGCCTTGTCGAAACATCTCAAACAGCCTGGAGGCTACATGTTACCTCGCATGAAGGAGATGTTATCCATGGAGGAAATGGAAAAATTTACGAAATCGATACAAGGTAAGCCTTGGGCCATTGTACGTTATTATCCTTCGAATGATACGAATATGAGCTCAAATATGATCCGAGGATTAATCGTGAATATTCTTTTGGCTATGCTATTAATCTGGATTATTCAGCAGTTAAAGGTGCCAACAAAAGGCTTGATTTTACGCTTAAGTTTAGTGGTAGGTTTCATTGCGTTCACCAATGTGGCCTATACGGAACATATTTGGTATCCCGTATTTGATATACGGGCATCTCTGATTGATGCCTTGGCTTCTTGGGGACTTTGTGGACTTTGGTTAGGCTATTGGATGACAAAACGCAGTTAACTCGAAAATTATTGGAGATAAATATTTTTAATGAATATGGGGTGGGTAATAGGTTTGTATAATATATTTGTCCCCAACATATCTTATCATCAAACTTTATTCCTATGAAAAAGACATTTCTTTATCTATTACTTATTTCCTTCGTTTTTTCAGCTTTAAGTACTTTTGCCAATAATCCGGATGCCTTGGTTGGCGTATGGAAAACAGGGGAGGGAACTGCCATGGTTCGTATCTACAAAAATGGGGACAAATACCAAGGGAAGGTTGTTTGGCTAAAAGAACCCAATGATCCAGAAACGGGGAAACCTAAGTTAGATAAAAATCACCCGGATGCAGCTTCTCAAAAAAGAGCGATACTTGGTTTAATTAACGTTTGGGGCTTTGTCTACAAGGATAATAATACCTGGGAAGAAGGTAATATTTACGACCCTAAAAATGGGAATACCTACTCTTGTACGATGAAATTAACCTCGCCCAATTCTCTGGAAGTTCGCGGATACATTGGTGTATCTTTAATCGGACGTACAGACAATTGGACGAGACAACAAGCTAAGTAGACCTAAGGGGATACAAAATTTAAGCTAACATTTACGAAAAACGGATTTCCTAGGTTACTCGAAAAATACGTTTGATTCTCATTTTTGGCATCATACGCATTGGCAACATCAAATCGGTAGTTAACACGAACACCGGCTTGAAGATTTAACCAAAGAAATCCGTTTATTTTTTTATCCCACATGATTCGTGGTTTGATTTCTCCGCGTTGGATGTAGGCGTTTTCTGCGCCAGGAACATTTGCCCAATATTGATTTCCTTCCAACTCAAAGCCGGCTTGTAGCATATTGGATGTCGAGAAGTTGTAGCGTATATAGCCTCTTGCTGGTAATAAAAGTTCCATTCCCCAACGGTCATTGAAGGTTTTGTTCCAAAATAAAACGGGAACATGGATTAGTTTACCGGCACGATAGGTTCTAGCGAGACCCGTACCGATCATGTTATTTTCAGACGTCTTCCAGCCATAGATGACCGTCGCACTGTTGGTAACCGCCTTCGATGATATATCCTTTGAGCTCGCAAATAGTCCATTCAGGTCCGAACTTGCTTGAATAATCATAAAATTACGCTCATTTAGGGGCTTGAAGATGGTTGTGTTCATTCCTGCCGTGATTAACGCGTTGGAAGAAAGCGAGTTTGCTAATGCGTTTACACTTGGATTGGCTACCGAGAAATTACTGCCCCAATAGTTTAGTCCCATTTGCCAAATGATTTTGTTGGTTGAAACAACTGGAATGTTTACCTGAGCACGCAAGGCATTTACTTGGTCCACATGGATGGTACTGGGTAGTTCTTTGCTATTAAATTGTACACCTGGCATCGCAAAGTGTCCATAATTTTCAAATCCAAGACTAATGATTCGTTGGGGAGTTTGATTGAGTACTTTAACGGTACAATAGCGTTTAACACCATCCGCGTCACCAAAACTGCTGTAATCAAACGTTTCTGTGGTATCGCTTTGGGCATGAGCGATCATGCTGCTAAGACCCCAAATGAGCGTAAGTAGTTTTTTCATATGTTATTTAGTTTGTCGGTAGCAAATATACAATTGGAAGGATTTGTTTGTACTTTTTTGCTTCACACTAAACGAAATATTTTTCATTTGGTTTTGAAATAATAGCAGGAAATAAAAATGGCTCGGAACTGTTCCGAGCCATTTGCTTAATTGTTGGAAAATTAATTTTCCTTGTGGAATCGGAGGGATTCGAACCCTCGTCCAAACCTAGAAACCTGATGCTTTCTACACGTTTAGATTTGATCAATTTTCGATGCCCAACAGGTTCAGATCAGACCTTATTGAACACTTATCCGCTGGATACTAATGAACGCTTAGCGAAATTGCATTCATCGACTCTGCATGGTCGACGCTCCAGATTCCCTAGCGGCAGAGTTTGGCCGGGGTGGAACGATGGCAATTGGTTAGTCTATCAGACTAAGCAGCCATGGCATACGAAGTATTGCCAGCTATAATTCGAAGGTTTTTTATACAGGAAATGCCTCCAACTCCCGACGTGCTTACAACCGATCTGCTTAAGCTGTCAAAACCGGTCGATCCCATTAAGTCACAAAGATACAAATTAAATCAAGGGTAAGGCAGTTGTTGACTTAATTTCATCCATGACAAATAAACTACTGATGTGCGCTACCGAGGGTAAAACCGCTAATTTCTCCTGGTAAAATCGGTTATAACTCTCCACATCCGTACTTAAAACCTTTAAATAGTAATCAAAGTTCCCAGATACCAAATGACATGAAATCACTTCGGGAAATGCTTTAATGGCCGTTTCAAATGCTGAGAAATTCTTTCGATTTTGTTTTTCTAACGTAACTTGACAATGGACCAATAAACCCAAATTCAACATTTTTCGATCCAACAAGCCTACATATCCCTTGATATAGCCATCGGATTCTAAACGCTTCATCCGGTCGTGCGTTGGGCTTAAGGAAAGATTTACCTGTTCTGCGATTTCCTTCAACGTTTTTTGACTGTTTTCCTGAATAATTTTTAATATTTTAATATCTATTGGGTCTAATTGGGATTTTGCTGCCATAAACTTTTCGGTTTTCTTGTAATAAATGGTGTCGTTTTGGTATATTTTTTTGCAATATAATTAGTATGAAGTAAATATTTCTTATTTATTGGTTTGTGTCCAAAATATTTATGGCGAGTGCTATATTTGCAATGTATTATACTTCATCAAAGGTAACGGCCAGCGAATTTTTCGTTGGCCGTTCTTTTTTTAACCACGTACATATGAAAATCGCTATTCCCAAAGAAATTAAAAATCAAGAGTTTCGGGTTGGTTTAACGCCCGCTGGAGCTCAAAGCTTTATCAAAGCTGGTCATCCTGTTTTCGTGGAAACCCAGGCGGGTGTTGGATCTGGTTTTGCAGATACCTCATACGAACAAGTGGGGGCTACTATACTTTCGTCGGCATCTGAAATTTATGCAGTGGGAGATATGATAATTAAAGTGAAGGAACCCTTGGAGGCCGAGTTTGCTTTGATCAAACCTGGGCAGATACTATTTACTTATTTTCACTTTGCAGCCTCTAAATCCTTAACGGAGGCAATGATTCGATCTAAAGCGATTTGCATTGCCTATGAGACCGTTGAGCTTCCCGACCGCAGTTTACCTCTTTTAACACCCATGTCGGAAGTTGCCGGTCGTATGGCAGTTCAAGTTGGGGCCTATTTCCTCGGTAAACCGCAAGGCGGAAAAGGAAAGATGTTGGGCGGTGTTCCCGGTGTTAAACCTGCCAATGTTCTTGTACTGGGTGGTGGGGTTGTGGGTACGCAGGCAGCTAAGATGGCTGCGGGTTTAGGCGCTCAGGTAACCATCATGGATACGAGTTTAGCTCGTTTACGTTATTTGAATGATATTTTGCCAGGGAATGTTGTCACACAATATTCCACGGAATTTGCCATACAAGAACATCTGCCTGAGGTAGATTTGGTGATTGGAGCAGTACTTCTTCATGGAGCGAAGGCACCGCATTTAATTAAAAAAGAGGATTTAGCTCGAATGCAGCCGGGTACCGTTTTAGTAGATGTCGCGGTGGATCAAGGGGGGTGCATTGAAACCTGTAAGCCAACTACCCACGAGAATCCAGTTTACATCGTCGATGGAATTCAACATTATTGTGTCGCGAATATGCCAGGTGCCGTACCGCAAACATCTACGCAAGCATTGACGCAAGCTACCTTGCCTTATGGTTTACTGATAGCCAATGAAGGTTGGGAGGCTGCCTGTCAAAAAAATGAGGCCCTTAAGAAAGGCCTCACGATTGTGGAAGGTAAATTATTGGATGCGACGCTAGCTGCACAGTTTAATTTATAATTGGATTGAATAATGGAAAAGGCGAGCAGTTTGTTTCGCCTTTTTTTTATGGAAAAAATCGTTCATGAAAGTTGACGAGAAACAATTCATGGGTAGCTCTCGTAATGGCCGTATAAAGCCAGCGGATGTATTCCGCATCCACTTGCTCTTCTTTTAAAAATCCTTGATCGACAAATACGGCTTTCCATTGGCCACCTTGTGATTTATGGGTCGTCAACGCATAGGCAAATTTTACCTGCAAGGCATTCAAATACGGATCTTTTCGGATGGCCTCCATTCGTTCCTTTTTCTTGGTGATGTGGGCATAGTCTTCGCAAACGGAATCATAGAGTTTTTTGTTGGCCTCCTTACCTAAGGCTGATTCTGCCGAATGAAGCGTATCCAATAAGATTTTTGCTTCAACTTCAGGGTGCTCCTCGTAATCACATAGCCTGAGTATGACATTCATGAAACGCAAACCATGCATTTCCTCCTCCTTTTTGATCTTAAGCACCTCCACGAAATCACCATTCGCCAAGAAGCCCGCCGGAGAATCCTCGTCTAACCAATGATAATTATTGCGGACAATCATCAACAAATCGCCCGATGAAATCTCATCTTCTTGATATAAAATGGTTCTCCGGATAAATTCATTAAACTGAACGGCGCTCTTATTGGAGCGAGTGAGCACGATAGACTCTTCCTTGCCAAACTTCCGATAAGCATAATGCATTCCGTCCTCCAATTTTTCCCCCGTCATTCGAAAAAAATCCTTAAATGAAGCCGTGTTGAATTGAATGGCAGTGGATTGATTGGCCAATAATCCCCGCAAATTTGTTGCATTGTAAAGAATTCCAGAATGGATGTCTTGGCGCATCACATCGACTAATTCGTGGTCCATGACATCCATGTGAAACTCCTGGGATATGTAATCTTTGGAGAGAGCGGGAGAGGAACTCTTCCCAACGGGCGGTAATTGCGCCGTGTCACCCACAAAGATTAGTTTATTTCCCGTGTGTCCATTTTCAGGATTCGTGAAAACATATTCGATTAGGTCGGTTAAAAGACTGTTCTGTCCAAACTCAGACTCATCCGTAATCATGGATGCCTCATCCACAATGAAAACGGTATTCGTGGCATAGTTATTCATGCGTTGGAACACCAAAGCACCTGAATTCGGATTAGAGACTTGTCGGTAAATCTTTTTATGAATCGTCGAGGCCTTCTTTTTGGAGTAATTGGCCATGACCTTGGCTGCCCGACCGGTGGGTGCTAATAATTGGGTCTTGTAAGAAAAACTACCTAAAATCTTGATTAGGGTGGAAATCACAGTGGTTTTACCCGTTCCGGCATATCCTCGGATGATGAAGGTAAGCGGAGCCCATTCGTCTTCATTGAGGATGAAGGTGCTTAATTTATTGAATAATTCCGCCTGTGAAGGGGTAGGTTCAAAGGGGAATTTTTGATGCAATAAAAAAGCGGGACTCTTAGTGCTACTCATAAGGTGAAATTACACAATTGCATCCGTGATGGCAATCGAGTTTTCTAGGGATAAAGGACGGAATACATTAATCAGGCAAATTCGTTCATATTGATCAATTTCTGAAACTAAAATATCAGTTTCTTCTATTTGATCTTCTACTAATAAGCGCGCTCTTGTCGTTCCCCAATGCATTGGTGCTTCCGGCGTATACCAAATCCCATCCTTTAAAAAGGCTAAATTCGCGATGGTACAATCTTGGATGATTCCATCCTTGTGGAAAATTACCTCATCTGCCTCAGGATGGTGCTCCAAAATGCTTTGGAAAAAACCTCTCTCTGCCCATTTGAAACCATAATCGATTTCGCCCGCATCAACCAATTTAAACTTTTGAACATTTTTCGCCACATAGGGTAAGACTTCAATGGTCTGTGGATCCTCTGTGTAGGTGATTCGTAAGCGGTGTATTCCTTGGCTAGGTAATTCGATTTTTGCGATTTCGTCTGCTAAGTCAAAGGGCTCCCACACCGGAAAAAAGGCATCAAATGTTTCATTGACGCGTAATTGATGAAAGTCCAAGTGTTGGGCTTTTCCGTCAGCGATGCAAATCGTTTCTAAAAATGAAAACATAGTTAAAAGGGTAGGTATACTTTTTGCATTAATTCCTTGTATTCTTTGTGCGGTTCGGAATAGACCGTAATTCCGCCGCCGCTTTTAAATACTTTTTGATCATTTCTTTGCTCAATGAAGCGTATCATGACGCCAGTATCGAGGTTTTTTCCATCGAATTCGCCCATGATCCCCGTGTAAAATCCTCGCTCGTAATTTTCTGCCTCTTGGATAATCTTCATCGTCGCTGGTTTGGGTGCCCCAGTAATCGAACCTGCAGGAAGCAGGGCCTGTAAAATTTGACCGTAGCGACCTTGTAAATGGGGTAGCAACGCGCCCGAGATGACAGAGGACATTTGCCAAAGATTTCCCTCGTGGGTTTTTACTTCATCAATGTATTTGTATTTCTCCACGCGGATGGGAAACGCAACTTGACTTAAATCATTCCGAATCAAATCCACAATGGTCGCATGCTCCGCTTGTTCTTTGGGATTATTTCGTAAGGCCTCAGGACCATCTGCAGCAGAGGATGTACCTTTCATCGGAAATGAATAAATCTGATTATCCCGTATTTGAATAAAACACTCTGGCGAAAAGACAACAAACCGATTCTCAACATGCAATTTATAGGCTGCTTGCGCATAGGCAAAAATATCCCTTAAATTGGCATCCGTATCAATCAGTGTCTCAGCCGTAAGATTCGCCAAAAAACTGTCTCCATACCGCAAACCTTTCTGAACGATTTCAAATTTTGAAAGATAGGAATCGTAAGAAATAGGTTTCTTGTCAAAAGAAAATGATTGCTGGGGAGATTGTTTCTCTTTTCGAATTTCGAATTGAATTCCTAAGCGTTCGGCATCTTCGCGCGAACCTGCCCAAGCTTGGCTTTGGTCGTAGTTGACATAAAAGACAAAGGGGGTGCCTGAAATTCCCCATGCATCCAATTGTTTAGATACTTCTGTAAAGGATACATAGGGAATGTCGAGCATTCTATAAATAGTTTTGAGCTAATTCGATAACCTTACTTAAACCGGCAGGATTTTGACCTCCAGCCGTTGCTAAAAAGGCCTGACCACCGCCACCACCTTGAACTTCTTTCGCTAATTCACGAACAATGGTTCCGGCGTTGAACGATTTGGCCTCAACTAAATCTTTGGAGATGGCCAATGCTAAACTTGCTTTCCCCTCAATCTCGGCAACTAACAAACAGAACAAGCTTCCTGCTTCTGTTTGTAAATCAAATGCTAAATTCTTTAAGGCATCTGCATTGGGAACCGAAACTTGTTGGATAATGGCTGAAACATCTCCCTTCGTGCTGATTTGCTTCAACAATTCCGTCTTCAATCCCGAAATTTCCTTCGCTTGATAAGCCTGAACCGTTTTCTGGAGGCTATTGCTTTGTTCGATTAATTGGCTAACCGCTTTCACTAAATCCTTTGGTGCCTTCAATAAATTGTTAAGTTCCGAGAGAATTGCCTCTTGTTCGCTTAAGAGCGCATAAGCTTGTTGGGACGTAATCGCCTCAATCCGACGAACCCCTGTAGCCACCGAGGTTTCCGTAATAATCTTACACAATCCGATTTCACCCGTAGCCGGCACGTGCGTACCCCCACATAATTCCACCGAATAATTCTTATCAAATGTAATTACGCGAACAAAATCCCCGTATTTCTCGCCGAACAAGGCCATCGCGCCTTTTTCTTTTGCTTGGGCGATTGGTACATTGCGCTCCTCAAGCAAAGGAATATTTTCGGCAATTTTGGCATTCACCAATTGCTCAATTTGAATGATTTCTTCGTCTGTTACCTTTTGGAAATGGGAGAAGTCGAAACGTAAAAGCGATTCATTCACCAATGAACCTTTTTGCGCAACGTGCTTACCCAATACTTCTTGCAAAGCTGCTTGCAATAAGTGTGTCGCACTATGGTTTTGCGTAATCGTGCGGCGGCGGTTTACGTCTATCGTTGCGATAACCTCTTGATCGCTTGCTACTGTTTCGATTCGCGCATCGCTTAAAAAGTGCACGATCAAATCATTCTCTTTTTTAGTATCTACTACCTGAAGGCTGATACCCGAATTTTTAAACGTTAATTGGCCCGTATCACCCACTTGTCCACCTGATTCAGCGTAGAAAGGGGTCGTTTCTAAAACTACTTTGTATTGAACGCCACCTTTGTTTTGAATCTTTTGATATTTAAGGATTTGGGTATTTGTTTGGGTCTCATCATAGCCCACAAAGGAAACTTCATCCCCTTCACGAACAATCACCCAATCTTCCGCGCTGGCCCCCGCATCTTTGCGTGAGCGCTCTTTTTGCGCTTGCAAAGCCTTGTTGAACCCAGGTTCATCAATTTCCAATCCCTTTTCACGGGCAATCAAAGCCGTCAAATCAATCGGGAATCCATAGGTGTCATTCAATTCAAATACATCATCTCCGGAAAGCACCTTGCCTTGGCAATCTTCCATCAATTTATCCAAACGAATTAAGCCTGTGGATAGAGTACGTAAGAACGATACCTCCTCCTCATAAATCACTTTCGCCACGAATGCCTCCTGAGCGATCAATTCATCGAATACGCCTGTGAATTGTTTGGCCAATAAAGGCACTAATTCATGCATAAACGGTTCTTTGAATCCTAAGTAGGTATAACCATAGCGAACAGCACGACGTAAAATACGTCGAATCACATAACCAGCTTTCGCATTGGATGGCAATTGGCCATCCGCTATACAGAAGGCAATCGCACGAATGTGATCGGCAATGACACGCATCGCGATATCTGCCCATTGTTCCTGACCGTAATGTTTCCCAGCCTTTTGAGCTAAATATTGAATGGTTCCTTGGAACACATCGGTATCGTAATTCGATTGTTTGCCTTGAATCGCCATGCAAAGACGTTCAAATCCCATTCCGGTATCCACGTGCTTGTTTGGCAGGGGAACCAAAGATCCATCTGCCATGCGCTCAAATTGCATGAATACGTTATTCCAAATTTCTACGACCTGCGGATGATCTGCATTGACCAAAGATTTACCGGAAACCTTGGCCACTTCCTCCGCATCACGTAAGTCGATGTGAATTTCTGAACAAGGTCCACAAGGCCCCGTTTCACCCATTTCCCAGAAATTGTCTTTCTTATTGCCGTAGATGATTCGATCTTCGCCAACAATCGCTTTCCAGATATCAAAGGCCTCCTGATCAAACGGAACACCATCTTTTTCATCGCCTTGGAAAACAGACACATAAATACGTTCCTTCGGTAATTTGAATACTTCGGTTAATAATTCCCAAGACCAGGTTAATGCTTCTTGTTTGAAATAATCGCCAAAAGACCAGTTGCCCAACATCTCAAACATTGTGTGATGGTAGGTATCAAATCCTACATCCTCCAAGTCATTATGCTTTCCAGATACGCGAAGACATTTTTGAGTATCCGCAATACGTTTCGAAGGAGGCGTTCCGTTTCCTAAGAAAAAGTCCTTAAACTGCGCCATCCCCGAGTTATTGAATAAAAGGGTAGGGTCATTTTTCGCAACCAAAGGTGCTGATGGTACAATCAAGTGACCTTTGGATTGGAAGAAATCTAAAAACTGTTGGCGGATCTCCGTAGAAGTCATTTTCGCTTATTTTGGGAATGGGTTGGTTTAATTGGCTCGCTTGTTTATTTTTGTTTAAACAAGAATCACAAAATTAGTTTTTTTTGTTGAATTTTTGAACCAAATAAGGGCTTTTATGAATTTAGACAAGCAATATTATTCGATTAAGGAAGTTGCCGAATTATTCAAGGTCAATCCGTCTAAATTACGCTATTGGGAAACGCAGTTCCCACATTTACTTCCCAAAAGAACCGGAAAAGGTATTCGGAAATATACGCCGGTGGACATTGAGAAGATTTCAGTTTTGGTGGATCTCATCGATAAACAAGGTTTGACGATTGAAGGAGCGAAATTAGCCATCAAGAAAAATGGTTCACCGAAGAATCCGAATCAAGCGGTCATTGACCAATTACTAGATATTCGACAATTTTTACAAGTTATTTCGGATGATTTAGCCTAAATCTTGCTTTAGTTTGGTTTCGTAATGGAAGCCAACATGTATCCCGAAAAAGTCTATCAAATTGCCCTATCTCGTATCCCGCAAATCGGTGTGGTTAATGCCCGTCGTTTAATTGCCTACACGAAATCTGCAGAAGCGATTTTCAAATCCTCTTCCAGCGACTTGCAACGAATACCTCACATTGGACCCGTATTGGCTCATTCAGTTGCTCAACAGGGTTTATTGGAAGATGCTGAGAAAATCTTAAATGCCTGCGAAAAAGCAAAAATTCAAACCTTGTTTTATACGGATGCTAATTTTCCAGATCGAATGAAGCATATGTATGATGCTCCTATTCAGCTATATTATTCTGGAAATGTGGATTTAAATCAGGAACGGTTTTTGGCCGTCGTCGGTACACGGAAGGCGACAGATTATGGTCGTCGAACTACCCATTCCCTGGTCGAGCAATCGCTAGGAACTCAGATAACCTTTGTTTCCGGACTCGCCTATGGAATTGATATCGAAGTCCATAAACATTGCCTTCAATTGGGTATTCCTAATATCGCTGTTTTGGCGGGTGGTTTCGAACATATTTATCCCGCGAAACATCGAAAATATTTGCAAGACCTCGTCTCGAATGGAGGGATACTCTCGGAACATCCGCTACATCAAAAGCCTGACCCGCGTTTTTTTCCATTACGAAATCGAATTATTGCAGGTATGACCGATGCGACTGTGGTCGTGGAAGCCGCTGAGAAGGGTGGGGCACTCATTACGGCCGATTATGCGAATAATTATCACCGAGAGGTTTTTGCGATACCCGGCAATTTGGATAAGGTTTTCTCAGAAGGTTGTAATCGACTTATTCAAAAGAACAAAGCGGTGATTTATACGGATTTTCAAGCATTGTGTCAGCAGATGAATTGGATACATCCGGAGCAAACAATCAAATCGAATAAGAATCTACAATGGTCGAGGTTGACCGAGGAGGAAAGTGAGATTATCGCTTTCTTGGCCCAAAATGGGGAGACGAAATTGGATACCTTGGCGTGGAAACTACAAAAAAAAGTGACCGACTTGGCGGTCACTCTCTTGAATTTGGAATTCCAGGGCCTGATTAAATCCTTGCCTGGTTATGTTTATCGCTTAAAGAACTAAACACCCCAGGTGCTTGGGTTTACACGCCAATCTTGTAAGGTTACCAATTGCGTATCTGAGATGTAATCTAATTTGATGGCCTCTTCAACTAATACATCGTAATTACTGAGGGTTACCAATGGAAAACCTGCGTTTTGGAAATTCTGATCAGCAATTTCAAAACCATAGGTAAAGATGGCGACCATTCCCAACACTTCCACACCCGCTTGTTGGAGCGCTTCTGCCGCCTTCAATGAACTTCCACCCGTAGATATCAAGTCTTCAATTAAAACTACTTTTTGACCCGGTTTCACCGAACCTTCGATTTGATTTCCCATACCATGTTTTTTCGGCTCAGGACGGACGTAGCAAAAAGGTAGATCAAGGAAGTCGGCCACCAAAGCGCCTTGAGCAATACCCGCAGTAGCGACACCGGCAATGGCGTCTACATCTTTAAAGTATCCTTTTACAACAGCGGAAAGGCTATTTTTAATGTAAGTTCTTGCTTCTGGATCTGATAAAGAAATTCGATTATCACAGTAAATGGGTGATTTCCAGCCTGATGCCCATGTGAAGGGTTGGTCTGGACGTAATTGAATGGCTTTAATGCGTAATAAATGCTGGGCTACTTCTTGTGAAATGGTCAAATTAGACATGCGATATCGTTTCTTTTATTTAATTACAAAAATAGTTTTTTCGGCTTATCTTATCATTATTTAATTCTATTTTTGCCAAAATTAAATTTCCCTAATGGTCATTTTTATTGACGATCGTCCGATCAAATTAATTAATCGCAAGAAAAAGCATTCTTATCCTCCGATGGAGGATTTCGATGTGATTATCGATGCTCGCTTAAAGCCGATTAAAATTGCGGATTTCAAAGGACACACGTGTTTATTAAACGTGAGCGTTGATCAAATGGAAAAAATCATTGAGGACTTACATGGGAAAAAGCCATTTGATTTTCATTCCCTCTATATTCTAACGAACATTAAGGAGGCTTTAAAGACGAAGATTTGTTCGCTTTATTCAGTTATCGAAGCTGCAGGTGGTGTGGTACAAAATGAAGCGGATGAGGTTCTGTGGATTTATCGACTCGGAAAGTGGGATTTGCCCAAAGGTAAATTGGAGAAGAATGAGAAATTCAAGAAGGCCGCTGTGAGGGAAGTAGAGGAGGAATGTAATGTTAAGGCAACCTTAGTCGATAAGATTTGTACAACGTATCATACCTATTCGCATAAGAATCAACGCATTTTAAAGAAAACCAAATGGTATTCGATGCGCAGCAAGCATACGGCAAAATTGATTCCTCAAGTAGAAGAGAATATTGAGAAAGTGGAATGGTTATCTCCTTTAGCGATGAATAAGGCAGTTTCAGACACCTATTCATCCATTCGATATGTGATGATTAAATTTCAAGAAGCTCAAATACCATCCAAGGTATAAGGTAAATATTGGTCGATTTTGCTTCCATAACGATGCAAATCCCGAATAATCGTTGAGCTAATCGGTGCTAAATGCGGTGAGGTAATCAAAAAGACCGTTTCCAATTCTTCGTTGATGTGACGGTTTACTTGTGAAATCGAGTTTTCATACTCAAAATCGGTTGTGTTTCGTAATCCTCTGATGATGAATTTCGCGCCAACTTCTTTGGCGACATTGGCCGTTAGGTTTTGGTAAGTAACTACACGAACAGGTTTTCCTGCAAAAGTGCTTTCGATGTAGCCTTTCATTTTTTCCAAATTGAAATAACGATTCTTATTGGAGTTTTGGCCGACACCGATCACGATTTCGTCAAATAAGGTCAATGCCCGTAAAACAATGTCCTCGTGCCCTTTGGTAAATGGATCAAATGAGCCTGGAAAAAATGCAGTTCTTTTCATGAAAGAGGTATGTTCAATCGAATTAAATTATCGATCAGTTGCTTGTTTGTGGAATCGGGTCCTTCCATACGAATACTTTCTTGATTCCATTGTATATCAAAAGTATCACGAATAGAATGTAAATAATAGGCTAAGGCTAATTCATGTTCAAAAGGAAATACATTCGCTAATTGCAGTTGACCATGTTGGAAATAAGTTACATAGGCCTTGTTTTCCTGTAAGTAAACATGAATTCGAGGATGGATATATAATTTGGAATTATTTGTATTATTTCCAATTAGGTGATTGTACTTTATTTGGGCCAAAGGAAATAAGCTTGCCAATTGATCTTTCCAAGCACTTGGGATTAAAAACAACAAGGTAGAATCAACCAAAGGGCAAGGCTGCTCATGTAATTCTTGTTCATTCATACAATGTTCTCCTAAGGCTTTCTCTAAGAATGCCACACGATATAAGGGATCGTGATATTCATTAGGAAGGAGTAGGAATGCAGGATGGATTACTTCAATTGAAACCTCTTGATGCACCGACTGAGCCATGGCAAAGAAATCAAGTCGGGATTTAATCGCTTGATTTGCCTTTTTCCAAAGTACTATTTCTTCGCCAGGAAAACGGATTCCCTGCTCACTAACCTGTAAAGTTAGGTCAGCGCTAGGTTCTACCGGATTCGTATGTGAAGCTGTTTGCAAGGTTAATTCCATTCAAAGTGCCCGAAATTGCAAAAAAAATAGGACAATAGATAAAAAATAGAATTTTTTTCTAGCCTCAAAATGCCTAATTTTGCGCCTTATTTAATCCAATTCGTATGTTATCTGTATCGAACGTTTCCCTTCGCTTTGGGAAAAGAGTCTTATTTGAAGAAGTAAATATCAAGTTTACGGAGGGCAACTGCTATGGCCTTATTGGGGCTAATGGGGCAGGTAAATCCACTTTCTTGAAGATTTTGTCGGGAGAAATTGAGTCTCAAACAGGTAGTGTTTCGATGAATCCAGGTGAACGTATGTCCATCTTGAAACAGAATCACTTTGAATACGAAGAGTATCCTGTCTTGCAAACCGTTATCATGGGTAATAAGCGTCTTTACGATATTATGCAGGAGAAGGATGCGATTTACATGAAGGAGGATTTTACGGAGGAAGATGGCAATAAGGCCGCGGATTTAGAAGCCGAATTTGCCGAATTAAACGGTTGGGAGGCAGAATCCGAGGCAGCAACGCTTTTGAGTGGCTTAGGGATTAAAGAGGATTTACATTATACCTTATTACGTGATTTAAATGGTTCGGAAAAAGTAAAGGTACTCTTAGCTCAAGCGCTTTTCGGTAATCCGGATATTTTGTTGTTAGATGAGCCGACCAACAACTTGGATATTGATTCAATCTTATGGTTAGAAGGTTTCTTGCAAAACTTTAAGAACACGGTAATTGTCGTTTCTCACGACCGTCACTTCTTGGATAATGTGTGTACACACATTGCCGATTTAGACTTTGGTAAAATTCAATTGTATGGGGGTACCTATACTTTTTGGTATGAATCGTCTCAATTAGCAGCACGTCAGCGTCAAGATCAAAACAAAAAGACCGAGGAGAAACGGAAAGAATTGGAGGAATTTATTCGTAGATTCTCTGCCAACGTAGCGAAGTCGAAGCAAGCGACCTCGCGTCAAAAGATGTTGGATAAGTTGCAAGTGGATGACATTAAGCCTTCTTCTCGTAAATACCCATTCATCAATTTCAAGCCAGAGCGCGAAGCGGGAGACCAATTGTTATCGGTTGAAAACCTATCGGCAAGCACAGAAGATGGAGTTCCATTATTCACGAATGTGTCTTTTACGATCAATAAGGGTGATAAAGTAGCATTTCTTGCCAAAGATTCATTGGCGATTACAGCCTTGTTTGATATTTTGATGGGGGAGGCAAAACCCACTTCAGGTGAATTCAAATGGGGGGTAACGACCACACAAACCTATTTGCCCAATGACAATGCGTCTTATTTTAAGGATGATTCCATGAATTTGGTGGACTGGTTGCGTCAATATTCCGTAGAGAAAGACGAAAGCTTCATTCGTGGATTCTTGGGCCGTATGTTGTTCTCGGGTGAAGAGGCCTTGAAGAAATGTACAGTGATTTCAGGAGGGGAGAAACAGCGCTGTATGTTCTCACGTATGATGTTGTCAGGTGCGAATGTGTGCATCTTTGATGAGCCGACGAATCACTTGGATTTGGAATCCATTACCGCTTTGAACAACGGGATGGTCGAATTTACAGGGACGATTTTATTTACCTGCCATGATCACCAACTAACGGATACCGTAGCGAATCGTGTCATTGAATTAGGTTCGAAATCGCATTTAGATAAGTTGATGACTTACGATGAATACATTACGGATCCAACGGTAAAAGCGCAACGTGCGAGTTTATAAGACCCAAAGAGCATAAAAAAGCCTCGATTTTCATCGAGGCTTTTTTGTTTTTAATCGTTTGATTACAAAATGAATCGTGTCGAAAGGAAGTTTGACTGTTGGTTCTCCACAATTTGGTTCACCAAATCCTTATTCAATTGATTCGCTTTCGTCGCTACCACAGTTCGGATTGAGAATGAACGCAATGCGGCTGTTACCGATAAAGTTCCTTCTGCGGAATCCTTACGACCTGTGAATGGGAATGAATCCGGTCCACGTTGGCATTGCGCATTAATATTCACACGCGAAACTTGATTAACCGTCTCATCGATTAACGCTGAAATCTGGTTTACATCCGTACCAAAGATCGCAACCTGTTGTCCGTGCGATGATTCATGGATGTATTCAATCGGAGTCGAAATATCTTCAAAAGGAACGACAGGAACCACAGGTCCGAATTGTTCTTCATGCCAAACCTTCATCTTGTTAGTTACAGGGAAAAGCATCGCTGGGAAGAATAATGACTTGAAGTTTTCTCCACCGTGCTTATTAATTACTTTAGCGCCGTGTAATTTGGCATCTTCAATCAATTCTTTCAAGTACGCCGGCTTGTTAGGCTCCGGGAGAGGAGTGATCTGAATACCCGGCTCCCACATCATACCGATTTTCAAGGCTTCGATTTTCTCGGCTAAACCTTTGTTAAAGGCTTCAGCTAAAGACTTGTGAACGAAGATAATCTTTACCGCCGTACAACGTTGGCCATTGAACGATAGCGATCCCAATAAACATTCATTGATTGCTACATCCAATTGGGCACTTTCGGTTACGATGGCTGCATTCTTGGCATCAAGACCTAAAATGGCACGTAAACGGTTCACCTTTGGGTGCATTTTCTTTAGTTTGTCGGCCACTTTGGATGAACCAATCAAAGTCAATACATCAATTTTACCCGACTCCATCAATTGAGGGATAATTGAATTTCCACGACCGTACAATGTGTTAATCACACCAGCCGGGAAAGAATCCTTGAATGCCTCCAATAAGGGATAGTGCAATAAGGTACCGTGTTTCGGTGGTTTGAAAAGTACCGTATTTCCCATGATTAAAGCGGGGATCAAGGTAGTAAAGGTTTCGTTTAACGGGTAGTTGAAGGGCCCCATACATAGTACCACCCCTAAAGGAGAGCGACGTACCTGCCCAATAATTCCTTCTTCGATCAAGAACGTGGATGAGGTACGATCGATATCTTTTAAGGCACCGATGGTATCGTAGATATATTG
The DNA here is from genome assembly GCF_054558655.1 of Aquirufa sp. 5-AUSEE-100C1. Taxonomy (NCBI): domain Bacteria; kingdom Pseudomonadati; phylum Bacteroidota; class Cytophagia; order Cytophagales; family Flectobacillaceae; genus Aquirufa; species Aquirufa sp. 5-AUSEE-100C1. Next base: position 212,801 of record NZ_JBPXKO010000001.1, read on the forward strand.
AACCGTACGGTCAAATTCTTTTTGAGAATCCCCTAAGGATTTACCAATTTCCCACATGAGAAGTTTTACGACTTCATCACGCTTTTGAATCATCTTTTGAGTGAATTTTTCCACGCATTCGATTCGTTGGCTTACCGACATCGATGGCCATTCGCCACGACCGTTTGAATAAGCCTTTACGCCGGCATATAAAACTTCCATCGCATCTGTGGCATCCGTAATCGGGTAAGATCCGATACGCTTTTGCTCAAATCCGTTGTTCGTTTTAACATAGATAGGTGACCAAACATCTTGGGTCTTGCCAGTCCATTTACGCATTTCTCCATTGACAAGGTATTCTCTTTGTTCAATGGGTTGCGTCAAATCAAATTCTTTGGGGATATCCGTTGCTTTGGGGAACAGATTTTCTAAATCACTCGCTTGCATATGTTTTGTTAAATAATTTCTGATTGCAAATTTCACGGATTTGCATCTTTCGAATAAAGCAATGTACTAATTATTTGAATAATACTGCGTTAAATAAAAAAAGTATAAAATTTAAACGCTTAAAATTCTGTTTTTAGTGGGTATTTGCGGCGGATTTTATTGATTTGAAACTTGTACTGTTCCGTAAAACTGTTTGGATGCATCTGAATAAAAGCTTTCTCCCAGGTAAAAAATAGACTCGCTTCTGATTCCTTAAAGATGTCAGGAGCAATATTTTTACTGATTAGAAAATCGTTAAATTCCATTTTTTTGCCAGTTTTTGTGATAATTCAAAAGTAAGAAAAAAGATAACAAGGCAAGCACACCTGAAATTAAGAAAGGGATAGGGATTCGTTCTTGCATGCCTTCATAGATCCACCCCGAAAAGAAAGCACCTAATCCAATCCCCAATTCGAGTGCGATGTACATGGTAGCCATGGCACGACCCATGTGGTTTTTATTGGCTAAATCGGTGGTCCAGGCCGCTAAGGTAGGTGTATTGAAACCCCATGCAAAGCCGAATAAGATCGCAGAGCTAACAACCGTATAGGTATTCATTTCAATGAGCATGACGACCATCGAGGCGGTAAGAATCAGCGTAGAAATAAGTAATACGGGCATTCGGCCATATTTATCTGAGGATTTGGAAAAGAATATGCGTACCACAATGGAGGCAATCGTATAAATCGTGAAGTATAGTCCTTTGTTATGCCAACCAATCAGTTTGGATATGTCGGGGAGTAAAGTAACAATGACCCCGGATGAAAATGAAACAAATAACATAATCCAGAATACAGGTAAAATATTGGGTTCAAAAACATCGTCCCAATTGATTTTAAATAGCTTCCAGGAAAATTTGGATTTCATCGCGGGAGGAAGCGTTTCCTTCATGCGCATTAATATCGCAATGGATAGGAGGGCGAATAGCGACGAAATCCAGAACATTTCTTGCAATCCGATTTCGCTCGCTAAATAGCTCCCGATGGCTGGCCCCATTGACATTCCTGTGGCGGTGAAAATACCAAGGCCCCCTTGTGCCTCGCCCCGTCGGGTCTCCGGAATAATATCGGCCACATAGGCTGCGGTAGCCGTAGGTTTGGTGCCGGTCGACATACCATGCAGGAATCGAAGAAATAGGAATCCTTGTACTGTATGGATAATTGGATATAATCCGCCACATAGAAAACAAACTAGTGATCCAAAGGCCATGACAGGAACACGCCCGATGTGATCTGTTAATTTGCCTGAGAAGGGTCTACTTAAGCCTGCGGTCAGCGTAAAAAGGGCAATGGTATAGCCAATGTACGCCTTTCCACCCATACTCGCCAAATAATCCGGAAGTTCAGGGATAATCATGGAGAAGCTAGCCGAGAAGAGAAAGTTACTCAAGCATAATAGCCAGAATTGGAGCGTATAGATGGATTTTGTTTCCTCCATTATACTTCTTCAATTAATTCCTCGACATCCTTTTTATTCATCCCCATGAGAAAAGCGGGTAATAGCACGAGATTGCAAATCATCGCCATGAGTAGGGTGATGGAAACTAACACTCCCAATGCCTGTGTCCCCTTGAATGTAGAGGCCGTGAAAATAAAGAATCCAAAAAATAAGATCATCGCCGTGTAGAACATGGAAACGCCCGTTTTTTGAATCGTTATTTGAACCGCAATTTTGACATTTTTCCCATTCTTTAGCCACTCATCTTTATATCGCGTGAGGAAGTAGATGGTCCCGTCACTCGAAATGCCAAAGGCTATTGAAAAGATTAGGATTGTACTTGGTTTTAGAGCAATGTGGAAGAAGCCCATTAAGCCGGCAGTGATGATTAAAGGGATTAGGCTCGGTAGGGTGGAGATGATTACCATGCGCCAACTTCTAAACAATAGCGCCATGAGAATACAAATCAAGAAAATGGCTGTTAAGGTACTCTCAATCAGATTTTTTTGGAGGTATTCTGTTTGAAAGGCATAGATGACAGCATTTCCCGTCACTTTCGCGTCATACACCCGTTTGTCGGAAGCAGGCAATAACTCACCCGTTTCCACATCCGTCCGATAAATGGAATCAATTTTCGGCTGAATTTCATCGAATAATTGTTTGGTTCGAACGGTGCCGGCATCAGCCATTTGAAAACTGATTCGGGTGAATTGTTTTTTGGAGTCGAGGAAGCCATTAAACAGGTTGTTTTTTCCATTTAGGCTGCTGTTGAACTCCTTTAGTTTAGAAAGCTCGTCGATTCCCGGAAGAACGAAATACTTGGGATCACCTCCCCGGTAGACTTGATAAAGGTATTTCGTGGCTGTTAGTAAAGAGAGTCCTTGAGTAAATTCCGGATACTTCGCCATCAGCTTCTCCGTACGCTTCATTTTGGCTAAAATTTCGGGACTTAAGGCTCGACCTTGTTCGTGGGCATCGATGGAAACCTCAAATGGCATAACTCCTTTGAAATGTTTTTCGATGAATTTTAGATCCGTGTAAATTGCATTGTCTTGGGGTAGATCATCTACGATATAGCCAATTGCTTCAATCTTACTCAAACCATAGATGGAGATGCACAAAATAATTCCAATGAAACTATAGATGTATTTTCGATGACTGAATACCCAATTTTCAACGTAGGTTAATACTTTATTAACCCGTTTGGATTCAAAATGAGCTAAATCTTTGGCTTGTGGAGCTTTTAAATAACTGAAAAAGATAGGTATTAATAAAAGTGAAATTAGGAAGGTCAACATCACATTCAGTGCGGCTACGACACCAAATTCAACTAGTAACCCCGACCCCGTGAATGCAAAAACGCCAAATCCAATGGACGTTGTTAAATTGGCTAAAAATAAGGTTCTACCTACTGTGCTCGCGCTTTCGATTAGCGAGGCTTCCTTATTTTGCGTAATTAAATAGGTTTCATGGTATTTATTCAACAGGAAGATGGTGTTTGGAACTCCAATGACCACGATGAGTGGAGGTATCAAACCTGATAGGAGTGTAATTTTGAAGCCAAACAAGACGATTGTAGCCAACGATGCCACGATGCCAATCAGAATGACAATTAAGGCAAAGAAAACGACCTTAATGGAACGGAAGAAATACAAAAGAATGAGGGAGGTGACCAATATGGCTAATCCCAGAAACAAGACTAGTTCATTGGTTACCTGAGCTGTTAATTCAGTTCGAATGAAAGGCATACCTGAATAATGCAGAACATGCTTATTTTCTTTTGAATAGGCATCACCAATTCGTTTGATATTCTTAACTAACGTAATTCTATTTTTATTATTGATTGTTTTTTGATCCAACGAAATCAACATCATATGTACATATAAATCCTCTGTAAAGAGGAAATTTCGGTAGATGGGTAATTGATTTAATCGCTCCTTTAATGAATCTAAATCGGCTTGTGTGCTCTGATCATTGCCTTGGTAGGCAGTTTTCGATTTAAATTGTTTCGCTGCGCTATCTAGGTATAGGATTGGTAAATTAGGTAATGCAATGATGGATTTGATGCCAGCTTGCTTTTTGATATCTTTGTAAAGTTTGTTCCAAGCATCAAATTCTTTTGGACTGAATAAATTGGGATTTTCAATACCGATTACCATGATGTTACCGTCTTCCCCATATTTCTTTTTGAAGGATTCATACAATTGGAATCTTTCATCGGATTTAGGTAGGATTTTGGCTAATTCATAGCTCAACTGAATTTGGCTTGCTTTATAGACAAATCCGACCGTAAGAATACTTAAGATGATAAGTATCCCTATTTTGTAGGCTAAAATTTGGTTGGCAATCCAATTCCAGGTCTTATTCATGATTACTTAGGTTGTCGTATATTCTCCGCCACCAAAAGGTCCTCGGGGGTGGTAATTTTAATATTGGTATATTCTCCCTCCGTCAAATGTATGACTTCACCGTAAGCCTCTACCACACTAGCATCGTCGGTAAATCCCGGCGAATAATCTTGGTCGAAAGCCTTTTTGAGTGTTTGTAATGAGAATATTTGTGGGGTTTGAATGATTTTTACATCATCTCGTAACACCGATTTAAATGCTTTTTTTGATTCATTCCAGATTCGAATGGAATCTTTGCTAGAAACAGCAACGACACAATTCCCTAAATCATTTGCGCATTGGAAAGCTTTATTAATCGTATGAGGTTCAATGAGTGGACGAACGCCATCATGAATTGCCACTAGAACATCCTCGCTTGTTTGGATACTTTCGATGGCATTTTTACTGGAATGAAAGCGTGTTTCTCCTCCCTCGACAATTCGATGCGGGGTTAAATCAAGAATTTCTGGGTATTTTACACACAACTCGTGCCAATAATCGATTTGATTATTGGGTAATACGACGATTAGCTCAATGCTTGGATCTGCTTTTTTGAAGGCAGTTAGTGTGTGAAATAAAATCGGTTTGTTTTGAAGCAGCAAAAACTGTTTTGCGACGGCGCTGTTCATTCGCTGACCAGAACCTCCCGCTACAATGATGGCAATTTTCTTCAAAACAAACCGGTTAAAAATTAGATGATCAACATGACATCGCCATAACTGAAGAAACGGTATTTCTCTTTAATGGCTTGTTTGTATGCTTCTTGAATCAACTCATATCCTCCAAATGCAGAAGTCATCATTAACAAGATGGATTCAGGCAAATGGAAATTGGTCAATAATGCTGTCGGGATTTTAAACTCGTACGGCGGGAAGATAAACTTATCTGTCCAACTATTAATAGGTTTTAAATGACCGCTTGCTGATACCGAAGATTCTAAGGCCTTCATGACCGTCGTTCCAATGGCTAAAACTTGCTTTTTATTATCGATGGCTTGATTGACAAACTCGCAAGTAGATTCGTTGATCATGAAGTGCTCTGAGTCAGTCTTATGTTTTGTTAGATCCTCTACGTCAACTTGACGGAAAGTACCTAGACCTACGTGCAAAGTAATTGGCGTAAACTGAACTCCACTCAACTCCATGCGTCTCATGACGATTTTAGAGAAGTGTAAACCCGCTGTTGGCGCCGCCACAGCACCCACATGCTCAGCATAAATTGTTTGAAAACGCTCCCGATCTTCTTCTGTCGCGGCACGCTTAAAACGAATTTCGTCAGGTAGGGGAGTTTCACCTAATTCATGAATTGCCTGCATTAGGGCATCATGATCACCATCGTATAAGAAACGAATCGTTCTTCCACGCGATGTCGTGTTGTCGATAACCTCGGCTACTAAGTCAGAATCTCCAAAATATAATTTATTCCCAACACGAATTTTACGAGCTGGATCAACCAACACATCCCAAAGGCGGTGCTCGCGATTCAATTCACGTAATAAGAAAACTTCAATTTGAGCCCCTGTTTTTTCCTTATTTCCATAGAGACGCGCCGGGAAAACCTTGGTATTGTTGGTTACCAAAACATCGCCTTCGCCGAAATAATCTACGATGTCCGTAAATTTTTTATGTTCAATGGTCTTTTCTTTGCGATTCACAACCATCATACGCGCATCTTCGCGGTTTTCGGTTGGGTTTAAAGCGACAAGGCTTTGGGGTAAATCAAATCTGAATTCAGATAATTTCATTCGGATGGGTTTATGATAAATTAAGCAAGATACAAATATACACTTTTCAAGGGGGGCTTGTCAAGTCCTATTCTTAAAACAATTAAGTTTGTTTCAAGGTTGAATCCTTAAAATTACTCTAGTGAAGAATAAAGTTTCTATTTTCTGGTTTCGTCGCGATTTAAGAATCGAAGACAATCATGGTTTATATCAAGCATTGAAAGGTCCATGGCCTGTTTTGCCCATTTTTATATTTGATCCTCATATTTTAGATAAGTTGTCGAATAAGTCGGACGCCCGGGTGGAATTTATTTTGCATGCACTCGAAAAAATTCAAAGTTCGCTTAAGACTTTGGGTTCATGCCTCTTAGTCAAACATGCAACTCCGCTTGTGGCATACCAGGATTTAGCCAACGAATTCGATATACAGGCCATTTACACCAATCACGATTACGAGGGTTATGCGCAAAAGCGGGATAGCGCGATTGGGGAATGGGCCGCAAGCCAGTCCATCGAATTTACGACTTTCAAGGATCAAGTTGTTTTTGAAAAAGATGAGGTCTTGAGTGGGCAGGGGACACCTTATACGGTTTTTACACCTTATTCCCGTAAGTGGAAGGAGCGTTTGGTGGGTAATCCCATCGTGAATTATCCATCAGAAAAGGAAACAAATTATTATCGTGGAATTTTTGAATTGCCCAGTCTTTCATCTTTGGGTTTTCAACCTTCTGGCCTTCCTTTTCCGGGGCAGGAGGTGACCCAACAACTCATTCAAGGTTATCAAGCACAAAGAGATTTTCCAAGTTTGGATGCGACATCGAGGCTGTCGGTCCACCTTCGCTTCGGCACCATTTCGATTCGCAGTTTAGTTCAAAAAGCCTTAGGAGTGTCTGAAACCTGGTTAAATGAATTGATTTGGCGAGATTTTTATTTCAATATTTTACATCATTTTCCGCATGTTTCCTCAGGTTCTGCCTTTCGTAAAGAGTATGATCGTATGGAGTGGCGTAACGATCCAACTGAATTTGAGGCTTGGTGTCAAGGTCAAACAGGGTATCCCATTGTGGATGCAGGTATGCGTGAACTCAATGCAACAGGTTTCATGCACAACCGGGTTCGGATGATTGTCGCAAGTTTTTTAGTGAAGCATTTATTGATTGATTGGCGCTGGGGCGAAGCCTATTTTGCCGAAAAGTTGTTGGACTTTGATTTTGCGGCCAATAATGGCGGTTGGCAATGGGCCGCAGGTAGTGGTTGCGATGCCGCGCCCTATTTCCGGGTGTTCAACCCCACCTTGCAGACGCAAAAATTTGATAAGGAGCTTAAGTATATTCGTAAATGGGTTCCTGAGTTTCAGGAATTAAGTTATCCCCAGCCCATCGTTAACCATGAACAGGCTCGGGTTCGCGTGCTTGCCGCCTATAAAAAGGCCTTGGATCGTCAGTAAATATTTCTTCCCTGGATTTTGTAGTCAGTCAAATCGATGGAGAGAAATCCTATTTTTAGGTTCACCTCCATTTTAAATGGAATTTGGTATTTGTCCTGTGAGATCCACAGACGGATCGCATCCTCATCTTTGAAAAGATTATTTTTAGGTAAAACAAGTGATGTTCGGATACATTTTACGTTCCCGAAATCACTTTTTACGGTTTCAAATCCTTTTACAACAAACCATATTTCATAGATTGTACCATCGACAAGTACTTTCGCACTTAGTTTTTGACCGATGGACATATTGTTCAGTGGTTTGTCGCGCAAATAGAAATAACCGCCTATTAAATCTAAGGTGCTTGGAGTAATGGAAAGATTTCGGTCAATAGGCGTATTTTGCGGGGAATGAATTTTAGCGAGGTTCGTTTCTTGGTTGAAAATCACCTGTTCTTCCTTACGATAACGCCCTTCTCGTTTTCGCATTTCGGTCTTAATGGGCATCAGTGTGTTTACGTCGAGGTAGGCCGACCAATAGTCCTCCACCGGTGAAAAGAATTTTAACCAAGAAACGGTTTTACCGATTATTTCAACTTTCCGACAAGGATGATTATTAATCGACTGAATCGTTTGATTACTTTTTACAGTTGCCGTGGCTGCTTCAATAAACCCCAGATGAATACGATAATTTAGTTGTTCTCCACCTTGAAATACGGCATGCTCCTGTGCGTTTGATGTCAAGTTTACTGACAAAAAAAATAGGAAAATGAGAGGAAGTTTTTTGCAGAATACTTTAATTGTTTTCAAAGGGCTAATTTATTGGCAGTTATTTAAAAATAAAAAGAAATTTCACTGTCAAAAGTTCCAATAGATTATCAACTAATTTGATTAAAGTTTAATGTCAATTAGCTATTTTTGTTAGGATTTATCAATGGGTAAATTTCAACGAAATACGATTATTCAAATTTATCAATAAATATAACATGGCAAAACAATCGGAGGGAGCTTCGGGCTTAGCAGCTGAGAAATTAAAGGCTCTTCAGACAACTTTGGAAAAATTAGATAAGGCATATGGGAAAGGTACCGTTATGCGTTTATCGGATAGTAAAGTGATGGATGTGCCGGTTATATCGACGGGTTCACTGGGATTGGATTTGGCTTTGGGAATCGGTGGTGTTCCTCGTGGACGTGTGGTTGAGATTTATGGACCGGAATCTTCTGGTAAAACGACTTTGACGATGCACTGCATCGCTGAAGCACAAAAGGCTGGGGGTATTGCGGCGTTCGTGGATGCGGAGCATGCCTTTGATCGTTCTTATGCAGAGAAATTGGGTATCGATACGGAGAATTTGTTGATTTCACAGCCAGATAATGGCGAGCAGGCATTGGAAATTGCAGAGCATTTAATTAGCTCAGGTGCAATTGACATTATTGTTATTGACTCCGTGGCTGCTTTGGTGCCAAAGGCTGAGATTGAAGGGGAGATGGGTGATTCTAAAATGGGATTGCAGGCTCGTTTGATGTCTCAAGCACTTCGTAAGTTGACCGGTACAATTAATAAAACAGGATGTTGCTGTATTTTTATCAACCAGTTGCGTGATAAAATTGGTGTGATGTTTGGAAGTCCGGAGACAACAACTGGTGGTAATGCGTTGAAATTTTATGCCTCGGTTCGTTTAGATATCCGTCGGGCCGGTCAAATTAAGGAATCCGCGGATTCGATCACAGGTAACCGAACACGTGTGAAAGTGGTAAAAAATAAATTAGCGCCACCTTTCAAAGTTGTCGAGTTTGATATCATGTATGGAGAGGGTATTTCGAAGGCTGGTGAGGTCTTGGATTTAGGAGTCGACTTAGGTGTAATTGACAAGTCGGGCTCATGGTTCTCTTACAATGGAAATCGTTTGGGTCAAGGCCGTGATGCGGTGAAGGATTTGATTAAGGATAATCCTGAGCTCATGGAGGAGATTGAAGCGAAGATCAAGGAAAAGGTAAAGGGCGATGATTCAGCTTTATTGGACAAGGAAGCGATAGCTGCTGAATAATTGTAGATTTATTTATAACTAAAAAAGAGGCTTAGGCCTCTTTTTTAGTTTAGTTCGATATTAAATCGGTTGAAAAGTTTGCGGACTGTTTTTTCGACCGACTTGTCTGATTCCATCGCTTCGGAAATCGATTGTACGGCATGAATTACGGTACTGTGATCCCGACCGCCAAAATGGTAGCCAATGGATTTCAGTGGTAGATTCGTTAATTCCTTCAACATATACATAGCCACCTGACGCGGGAATACAGTCTCTTTCTTGCGGCATTTTCCAGTCAATAATTCCAGATCGACATCGAAGTGTGACGTGATAGCGTCTAAGATATTATCAACACTTAATTCTTTCTCTTGGTCATTAACAATGCTTTTTAAGGTTGATTTAGCTAATTCCAAATCAATCTCTTTGCGCGTTAATGAGGCTTGTGCCATCAGAGAAATAATCACACCCTCTAATTCACGAACATTGGTTTGAATCGAATGAGCAAGGTATTCGAGTACGTCAAAATTGATTTGAATACCATCGTCTTGCAATTTCTTCTGAATGATGGCTATACGTGTCTCAAAATCAGGTTGCTGCAAGTCGGCCGTCAAGCCCCATTTAAATCGGCTCAACAAGCGATCTTCCATGCCAGCTAAATCACGTGGTGCGCGATCGGACGATAGAATGATTTGCTTGCCCGATTGATGTAAATGGTTGAAAATATTAAAGAATGTCTCCTGTGTTTTTTCTTTGCCCGACAAGAATTGAACGTCATCAATGATTAGAACATCTACCTGCAAATAGAAATTGGTAAATGTTTCAATCGAATTATTACGAATTGCGTTTACAAATTGGTTCGTAAATTTCTCCGTTGATACATATAGGACAAACTTATCAGGAAACTGATTCTTGATTTCATTACCGATTGCTTGAATAAGGTGGGTCTTTCCGAGTCCCACACCCCCATAAATCATTAATGGATTAAAGGATGTCAAGCCAGGTTTGTTGGCTACGGCCATTCCCGCTGCCCGCCCCAATCGATTGCAATCTCCTTCGATGAATTTGTCGAAGGTATATTTAGGAATCAAATAGGAATCCAACTCCAATGAATCCAAATCCTTGAATTGAAAAGGATTGCTTTGAACAGTATTCTGAGGAACGTTTTGTTTATTAGACTGATTGTTCGCCGATTGCTGATTAACAGTAGGTAGGTTAAATGTCAAAGGAGGATTTTTGCGATCACCCTTATCCACCACAATCGAATATTCAAGCATACCGCGTTTTCCAATGGTCTGATCGATGGCTTTACGAAGCGTACTTACGTAGTTTTCTTCTAACCATTCATAAAAGAATTGGGACGGTACTTGAATTGTTAGGGTGTTATTGACAAAACGAAGAGGAACAATTGGGCTAAACCAGGTAGAAAACTGCTGTTCAGATATATCCCCCCGGATAATATCTAAACATTTGTTCCACAATTCTTTAACCTCGTTATGCATGTAATTTGTACTCTAAATATTTTTTTGGGGTCAACAATTCCTTTTGTAGCTATTCCTTAAATGAGAATGGCTACTCGTTTTTATAAATTTAAATTTCAATGGTTGGGTACTGACAAAAACCAAATGTTTTTGTTTAGCGGGGAGACAAAAATAGTAAAATTCAGGGGCGTTCCAAATTCAATATTTTTTATTTTCGTTAAAAAAGTAAGTAAAAAATTTGGACCTAAAAATTGTTCAACAATAGAGCCTTTGAAAGCACAATTCACTTGAAAAAATGAAATAAAAAAAATCGAATTTTTTTTGAATAAATTTCGTATTTAAAATAATTAATTATTGGCAGAAAACAGTAAAATTTAATGTAATTAATTGATTTTCAGTTTATTATATGTACTAACATATGAAAGTTTTACTAGCAGACGACTTTAAGTTTTGCCGACAATATTTTAATAATAATTTTTTCGGAGTCCATTTGAAGACTTTCGCCATCGATATGATAATAAGTGCCTTTAAGAGCTTGAATTTCAATCGAATTGGCTTGCTGAATCTCAACGAGTGTGTGCTTATTTATCTTTTTCAAAAATAGACTAATTCCAAGTTGGGTGATTTGATATAAATTCCCCTTTTTTATCTTAACTATTTCAAAAAGAGCATCTTGAAGATTGGATGTTGGCGAGATAAATGCATTATTTCCAAATTGATTCGCGTTCGCGACGGTCAATGAAAAATAGGTTTCTTTCCCTTGACTTTCGAAGGCGAGTTCGGTTTCTTTATAAATACGAAGTGCCTTGATACTTGCTTTAATGTAATTGAAAAGGCCGCGTCTTTTTCCTTTATGGAAATGGGCGGCTACCTCAGCATCAAAACCAATGCCTGCCGTACAAAAGAAGGGACGATCGTTCCAGCTCACCGCATCGATTTCAATTTCATTTCCTTCAAGTGCTTTTTGTATTGCTTTCTCAAGGGACATGGGAATTCCTAAATGACGCGCTAAGCCGTTTCCAGAACCTAGTGGAATGATGCCCATAGGTATATTTGTGCCTAACAATGCATGACCGATTTCATTAACCGTACCATCACCGCCAATAGCAATTACTTTATCCGGTTTCGTTAGAATTAAGTTTTGAATGATTTCTTGAGCATGGTTGGGTCGCTCGGTTAGTACAAGCGTGGAATTAGGAATCTTTTGGATTCTATTTATCAACTCTTGTCGATATCTATTACTTTTGTTTCCAGCGTTGGGATTGTAAATGAAATAGACCATTGGGGTATTTTTGCGCAATTTACCTTCATTTTAGCAAATAATTTCTATAAATATGATGAAAGTAGGGGATAGCTACGAAATTGAATTTTCATTTACGCAGGAACAAGTAAATGATTTTTGTAAAATATCGGGGGATTTTAACCCCTTACATTGGGATGAAGCTTTTGCTGCATCAACTCCCTTTAAAAAGCCGATTATTCATGGTGCTTTAATTGCCAGCGTTTTTTCGCGCGTGATGGGTATGGAATTCCCTGGTTCCGGAAGTGTTTACTTGAAACAGGTTTCTGAATTTAAGCGTCCATTATATGTGGGTCAAACCTACCAAGCGAAGTTTGAAGTGGAAAGTGTTAATGAGATTAAGCATACCGCTGAAATTAAAACACAGGTATTTGAAATGGAACGAGGCAAATTAATGGTAGACGGAACGGCGAGTGTGATGCACAACGATTTGTTTTAAAACGAATGAACATAAAAAAAGCCCGATCAAATCGGGCTTTTTTTATTGCTTAGAAATCGGGCAATTATTTTGCTGCGTTCTTCTTGTTTTGAACTTCAGTACGGATTTCTTGAGCCAAAGTTTTCAATTGTTGAAGACCTCCTCTAACGCGAGTACCAGCTGCTTGGTTACCCTTCTCGTAGAATTTTTCGAAATCACCTTCTAATGATAAAATTAGGTCTTTTACTTGTGCAAATCTGCTCATAATAATTTGAATTTTTAGGTTGTAAAAAAATTAGATTGTCTTTATTCGCTGTTTGAAGCGCTTATAAGACGAAATTTAGTAAAATTTGAATAGCCCGCAAATTAATTTGCATAAAAAAGCCAAAAAAAAGTTTAAAAAGTTAAAATTAAATCAAATTTAACCGTTAACTAATGGTTAAGCCTTGTAATAGCCCGCTTTTAAGCGTTTTTGAACTTCCGCAAAACAGGTTGTCGTATACTCAATATCTTCCAAGGTATGCGACGATGTGGGAATGATTCGTAACATGATTTGACCCTTAGGTACAACCGGGTAAACAACGATACTACAGAAGATTCCCATGTTTTCGCGTAAGTCACGAACAAGCTTAGTTACCGCACTAATATCGTATTCCCCATGTAAGAATACTGGAGTAACCGGTGAGGTCGTTTCTCCGATATCAAATCCCTTCTCTTGAAGTCCCTTTTGGAGTGCACGAACATTCTCCCAAAGCTTCTCGCGTAGTTCTGGGTGTTTCTTAATCAATTCTAAGCGCTTCATCCCGCCAATCACAAATGGCATCGGTAAGGCCTTCGCATAGGTCTGCGAACGCATGTTATATTTCAAATACATGATGATGTCTTTTGGCGCAGCAACAAATGCTCCAATAGCTGCCATCGATTTTGCGAATGTTGAGAAATACAAATCAATTCCTTCCGTACAATTTAAATGTTCGCCGACACCACGTCCATTGGCTCCCATCGTTCCGAATCCATGGGCATCATCTACTAAGAGTCTGAAATTGAAGTCTTTCTTCATTTCAACGATCTTATCCAATGAACCTACTTTCCCCGACATACCAAATACTCCCTCCGTAATCACTAAAATTCCTCCTCCAGTTTCTTGTGTCTTTTTTGTGGCACGTTCTAAGTTCTTACGCAATGAATCCATGTCATTGTGATTGAACTTATAATAGTCGCCCATTTTTGCTTTGTGCAATCGGATACCATCAATTAAACATGCATGTGACTCAGCATCATATACGATGATATCGCGGTGGTCGACCATACATTCAATAATTGACATGACACCTTGGTAACCATAGTTTAAAAGGAATGCATCCTCTTTGCCCACGAACTCAGCTAATTGTCTTTCGAATTCTTCGTGCTCATCGGTATTTCCCGACATCATTCGAGCCCCCATCGGATAGGCTAAACCATATTTAGAAGTTGCATCTGCATCAGCTTTGCGTACTTCCGGGTGGTTAGCCAAGCCAAGGTAGTTGTTCAAGGACCAGTTTAACATTTCCTTCCCCATGAATGTCATGCGGGGACCTAATTCGCCGGTCAACTTAGGAAATGAGAAATAATGGTGGGAATAATGCGCATGGGCTCCAATGGGTCCCATATTTTTGACAACTTTCTCGAAAATATCCACTTTAAATTGCGTTTTGGTTTCTAAATACTAAATACGTAAGACAAAGGTAATTTTAAATTTTTATTATCACAATGTTAATGAATTGAGGTTTTGATGAAATAATTACTTTAATTCGCTTTAGCTTTTCAGAAAAGCAGGTTCATCCAAAATCCAATTTTACTATGTATCGTATATGTATCTTAATAGGTTTTCTTTTACCAAGTATTTTATTTGGACAAGCGACACAAAAACCACTCATTGAAGCCTCGAATGGCATGGTTGTGACAACCCACCCTGCTGCAAGTCAAATTGGGCTTGATATCTTGAGAAAAGGTGGTAATGCGATTGATGCTGCTGTTGCTGTCAATTTTGCCTTGGCCGTTTGTCATCCCGCAGCAGGGAATATTGGTGGTGGTGGATTTTTGGTTTACCGAACTGCAAAAGGGAAAGCCTATACATTAGATTACCGTGAAATGGCGCCACTTGCTGCTTCGCGTGATATGTACCTCGATTCCTCAGGGCAAGTTATTCCAGGGAAAAGTTTTGTGGGGATACATTCCGTAGGTGTTCCCGGTGCTGTCGCGGGGATGGAGGCCATGCACAAACGTCTCGGTAAATTAGCCTGGGAGGAATTGGTTCAGCCCGCGATTGATCTTGCTCGTAACGGCGTGGTTTTAACTGGTAAGGAAGCTCGCGGATTAAATCGAAATCGGGCGGATTTCATGAAATACAATCCAGGAAGGGCCTATATGGTTAAGGCTGATAGCACGCAGTGGGCGGAAGGGGAATTATTTATCCAAAGCGACTTAGCGAATACCTTGGAACGAATTTTAAAATTTAAATCGAAGGGTTTTTACCAAGGAGAAACGGCTGATTTATTTGTTAAAGAAATGGAGCGTCAAGGAGGCATAATCTCACATCGTGATTTAAAATCCTATAAAGCTATTTGGCGGAAACCACTTATCAGTCAATACAAACAATATTCTATTATTGGAATGCCGCCCCCATCCAGCGGAGGAGTAGCAATCGGGCAATTATTTTCGATGATCAAGCCCTATCCATTTGCTCGTTGGGGGGCTCAATCAGATTCCACGATCCAAGTAATGATCGAAGCGGAGCGTCGGGTTTACGCAGATCGAGCCAAATGGCTTGGTGATCCTGATTTTGTTAAAGCACCCCTCAAAGAATTGTTGGACAGCAATTACCTAGCTCAACGTATGCAAAATATGCAATTTGAAAAGGCATCAAAGAGTTCGGATATTTCAGCAGGAGAATTTCCGGGCTATGAAAGTCCCGAAACAACGCATTATTCTATTGTAGATAAGGAAGGTAATGCTGTTGCCATCACGACCACCTTAAATAATTCTTATGGCAGTAAGGTTTTTGTCGGTGGGGCAGGATTTCTATTGAATGACGAAATGGATGATTTTAGCGCTAAGCCTGGAGTTCCCAATATCTTTGGTTTAGTTGGAACGAAAGCCAACGAAATTCAACCACGGAAACGAATGTTATCGAGTATGACCCCAACAATTGTTACGGAAGGTGATAAATTGCGATTGGTCGTAGGTACACCAGGTGGTTCGACCATCATCACCAGTGTATTTCAAGTGATGTTAAACTCCTTAGTTTTTGGAATGAATATGCAACAAGCTGTGGAATATCCTCGTTTTCATCACCAATGGTTGCCTGATTTGACGCGCTATGAAGCAAAACGATTTGATGAGGTACAGCTCGGCCGATTGAAAGCGAAAGGCTATGAATTGAATGCGACCAGTAGCATCGGTCTCGTGGAAGGAATCCTTATCCTCCCGAATGGTAAATATCAGGGAGGGGCAGACTCACGGGGAGACGATACGGCTTTAGGTTATTGAAAAAGCTTTGCCACCAGAAAAGCAGCTGTCGCGGCCGCCGCTCCAATGGAAGTTACTTTCAATGATCCGATGATTGGATTTTGACCTGTGACCTTGCTTTTGAAATAACCAAAGATGAGCAATGCCAAAATGGTTACTCCAGCCGAGTATTTTAAGCCATCAACGGGATGCGACACATAAAAATAGGGCAGGAGCGGAATGAATCCACCAACGATGTATGATATTCCAATTGTTAAAGCCGAATTTCTAGCCCGGTTGGGGTTGGGTTTTTCCAGACCCAACTCGAAGCGCATCATGAAATCAACCCATTTGTCCTTGTCTTTGGCTATGGCCTCAACCACGATTTCTTGTGCTTCTGGGCTTAAACCATAGTCTTCGAATACTTCTCTGATTTCTTCTTTTTCACGATCGGGAACACGCTCCACCTCCTCATATTCTCGCTTTAATTCCGCTTCATAGTGTTCTTGCTCCGTTTGGCCAGCCAAATAGCCTCCCAAGCCCATCGCAATGGAACCTGCCACGATTTCCGCAATACCGGCCGTTGTCACAATCGAAGCTGCATCTACGGCTCCGGAAAGTCCAGCGGCTAAAGCAAATGGAACGGTTAAGCCGTCCGACATCCCAATGACCATGTCTGTGATGAAGTCGGAGCTTTTTAAATGTTTTTCGTGCAAATGATGATCAGGTCCGTGCATAGTCTAATTATTTGATGCCGTGCATCATTCGTTTAAGGGGTCCTACAGCTAATATGTACATTAGGATGGACGCTAATCCAGCCAAAATAACAAACACCATGAAGAACTCATATAAATTGTGAATTTCAAATCCAAGAAAGCTGGGTAGGGCTACTCCAGCTTCAATTTTCGTAGGAGGTAATAAGGCTCCCAAGGTCCCGGCTAAGGCATAACCGGCCGCATTGGCAATAAACCAAACACCCATTAATAATGACGAGAATCTTTTGGGTGCTAATTTGGATACGAGCGATAGACCGATCGGTGATAAACAAATTTCTCCCATCGTGTGAAATAAATACATCACAAAAAACCATACTACACCCAGTTTACCTGTTCCCAAATCCTTTACTTGGTTGGCGATGATTAAATAACCGATGGCCAACAAAAGTAAGCCAATCGCTTGTTTTGTGGGGGAATTCGGCTCAATACCTCTTTTTTGCAAACGTACCCATAGGTAACTAAAAGGTAGCGCCAGTAAAATGATAAAAATGGAATTCGCATTTTGGACTGAGCTTGGGGGTAATTCGATTCCAAAGAAATTCAAATCCGTTTGTTGGTCGGCGATAAAGGTTAACGACGATCCAGCTTGTTCGAAGGCGGACCAGAAAAACATGACAAAAAAAGCAATAATATACATCACCCAAATGCGGTCACGCTCAATTTTGGTGAGCGTTTTATCCGTTAAAATCAAGAATGCCAAGCTAATTCCAGAGGCATAAATAATCGGATAGATCCAGTCTTTGATTGGATTTGCTTCCTCAGTGACGATGTAAAAATGAATGCCTAATACAAGAGCGATGAACAGGCCGACGGTCGTTAGAATTGATTTTGTCGAGAATTCTGCTTTCTCTGATTCTTCGTCCGTTTTTGTTTGATTGTTGAAAACAGGTTTTAGGCCTACCGCTTGACCATTGGGGTCAACGATGTATTTGTTTTTTAGGAAATGGAATAAAATGGTTCCAAGTAGCATAGCTGAACCAGCCGCTAAGAAGCCCCATTTGAAGGCTTCAACATTTCTGACGCCGTCTACTTTAATGTCGCCAACCATCGGGCAAATCAACATGCCGAGGAATGCGCCCGTATTGATACCCATGTAAAAGATGGTGAAGGCAGAATCAAGTCTGCTATCTCCTTTAGGATAGAGTGAGCCAACCATCGAAGAGATGTTAGGTTTGAAAAAACCATTTCCAACAATAAGGAATAACAAGCCAATCCACATAAACAGGCTGGCCATGGAGAAATTCGTTTGAAAGGTACTTGCGGAACCAAATAGGAACAATTGACCAATCGACATGATCAATCCACCCAATATGATGCAATTACGATTTCCTAGGTATCGATCAGATACATATCCACCGATCATGGGCATCAAATAGCTTAGGCCTAGAAATCCTCCATAAAGAATGGACGCCTCGTTTTGTTTAAATGCCAAAGCATTTACTAAAAAGAGCGAAAGAATGGCTCGCATACCATAAAAATTGAAGCGCTCCCACATCTCGGTGGAATAAAGTACATACAATCCTTTTGGGTGAGCGGTAGAGTTTTGTGACATAATAGGTTGTTGATAATCGGTCGGCAAGATAAAATATCTTTGTTTAAATCAAGCATGATATGATTGATAAAATTTCATGGTTTGATGTTCAGATTTGAAAAAAGATGTGAAACCTTTTTCGTAATATTGTTGGTTCAAGTCGTTAACAAATATTTAATTCAATTCATTCATGGGTAAGATTATCGCGATTGCAAATCAAAAGGGCGGTGTAGGTAAGACGACGACAGCTATTAATCTAGCTGCGAGTTTGGCTGCATTGGAATTTAAGACGCTTTTGATTGATGCTGATCCCCAGGCGAATTCGACTTCGGGTCTTGGGTTTAATCCCAAAGAAGTGAGTCGGAGTATTTATGAATGCATGGTAGGCATTGCTACAGTTTCAGAAAGTATTTTGGCAACTGAAGTGCCCTTTTTGGATATTATTCCATCGCACATTGATTTAGTGGGAGCGGAAATCGAAATGATCAATTTGACGAATCGCGAAGGAAAGATGAAAGAGGCCTTGTCGGGCATTAAAGACCAATATGATTTTATCATTATGGACTGCTCGCCATCGTTAGGTCTAATTACCATTAATAGCCTTACGGCTGCTGATTCCGTGATTATTCCGGTACAATGTGAGTATTATGCCCTGGAAGGATTGGGTAAGTTGTTGAATACGATTAAGATTATTCAATCGAGATTGAATCCTGGGTTAGTCATTGAGGGGATTTTATTGACCATGTATGATTTGCGATTACGCTTATCAAATCAGGTTGTTAACGAAGTAAATTCACATTTTAAGAATATGGTTTTTGAGACCATCATTCCACGAAATATTCGTTTGTCGGAGTCCCCGAGTTATGGAATTCCTGCGATTTTGCATGATGCAGATAGTAAAGGAGCGATTAGTTATTTGAATTTAGCCAAGGAGATTATCCAGAAAAACGGCCTATTACAAACCATTTGATCAAATTTAGATGAGCAGCAAGCAGGAGGCAAATAAGAAGCGTATTGGATTAGGAAGAGGTTTGGGAGCTTTATTGGAGGATTCCGAGAACCTTCAAAGTTCTGCCCGTCAAGGTGCCGATTCACTCGGTGGCTTGGATGGGGTAAACCTGATGGAAGAGATTCCTTTGGAGTTTATTGAGACGAATCCATACCAGCCACGCGAGTATTTCGAGCAGGAGGCATTACAAGATTTAGCGGAATCGATTCGTGTTCAAGGAATTATCCAGCCAATTACCGTTCGTAAGGTTGCTCCTCGGAAGTTTCAGTTGATCTCGGGTGAACGTCGTTTACAGGCCTCCAAGATTGCCGGATTGGTAAGAATTCCGGCGTATGTACGGACGGCTGATGACCAACAGATGATTGAGATGGCCTTGATTGAAAACATTCAACGTGAAAACTTGAATGCCATCGAGATTGCCCTTTCTTACAAGCGTTTAATGGAAGAATGCGACTTACGTCAAGAGGATTTAGGGGCTCGTGTGGGTAAGAATCGTTCGACGGTAACGAATTACATGCGTTTATTAAAATTGCCACCGCATATTCAGGTTGCAATACGTGATAATAAAATTTCGATGGGGCATGCGCGTTGTTTGATTTCGGTGGAAAATGCGGAAATTCAGCAGCAATTGTTCTTAAAGACGATTTCTGAAGAATGGTCGGTGAGACGATTAGAGGATGCCGTGCGTCAATCTGCTACGCCAGCCACAGATCAACCTGAGGGTGGAAAAAGCTCGGTAGACGCAAATGATTTACGTCAATGGCAAGGTCAATTGACTCAATTTTTCAAGGCGCCAGTTTCCTTAAAGATGAATGAAGCAGGAAAAGGGGAGATGAAAATTGTCTTTAAATCCAAAGAAGAATTATTGAAGGTATTAGCTGCCATTCAGTCCTAATTTATGCGTCTAATTACTTTTTTGCTGTTTTTATTGCTGACCTCAGGAAATCTGATGTCAAATAGTCTTGACTCATTGGTTCAGGTAAAGCAGGATTCAGCTCTCCCAGTAAAAAAAACGTATAAAATTATCCCTCGTCAAGCGACTTTGAAATCTTTGATGATTCCCGGTTGGGGTCAGGTGTATAACCGACAATATTGGAAGTTACCACTGGTGGCGGGAGCTTTTGTTACGTTGGGCATGATTGCCAATTACAATCAGGTTCGTTACAAGAAATATCGCGCGTACTATTATGTGGTATCTCCGCATCCGGATGATCCCACCTATAAACCGCCAACAACCGTTGCGGTGCCTTATGAGGATGGCGTTACTCGGGATTTAGATGTAAATCAATTAAAACGAATTAATGACGGGTTTCGACGGAATCGCGATTTTACGTACATTGGGATGGTTTTGGCTTGGGCATTGAATATTGTGGATGCCAATGTGAGCGCCCATTTGAAGACATTCGATGTCTCAGATGATTTAAGTATGCGAGTGAAACCAATCATGGATTTCGACCCTTTGTCACAAGGTTTGGTGTCCGGTTTAACTTTATCGTTTAATTTTAAAAAATGAGTGAGATGAAAATTGTATTGATTGGGTATGGAAAAATGGGTAAGGAAATTGAGCGTCTTGCGACGGGTCGTGGGCATCAAATCGTTGCGCGTATCGATGTGGATAATCAATCGGATTTAGCCAAACTATCTAATCAAGACGTCGATGTGGCGATTGAGTTCTCGAATCCAGCTTCGGCATACGCTAACATAATGACTTGCATCGAAAAGCAAATCCCTGTGGTATGCGGAACGACGGGTTGGTTGGAGAAAAAAGCTGAGGTAGAAGCAGCCACGCAAAAACATCAGTCGACATTCTTCTACGCCTCCAACTACTCCATTGGCGTAAATTTATTTTTTAAATTGAATAAGACATTGGCCGCACTCATGGCTGGGCATCCTGAATATGATATTTATACAAATGAGATTCATCATTTGGAAAAGAAGGATTCCCCGTCCGGTACAGCGATTACTATTGCCGAGGGAATTATCGATGCATATCCTTCGAAAACGAAATGGGTAAATAATGAAATTCCGGCTGCGAATGAGGTGGCTATTTGGTCTCAGCGTGAGTCAATTATTCCGGGAACTCATACGGTCAAGTATATTTCCAAGGTTGATCAGATAGAAATTACGCACGAGGCGTTTAGTCGGGAGGGCTTCGCACTTGGAGCAGTCATTGCTGCTGAATGGGTGAAGGATAAAAAAGGTGTTTTAGGTATGGATGATCTATTAAATTAAAATTTATGGACCGTTTAGCATTAAAAAATCAACTGAAAGAAGAAGGCTTAATTATCCTGCCTGGTCTTTTTGATCCGGATTTGATTCGTCAAATCCAAGAGGCCGCTAAGTCTATCTTTGATATACAATTCAAACGTTTTCATATAGAAGGGGACTATTTGACTCAAATGCAGTCACTTTTTGAGAATCATTTGGAGGAATTCATTTCCTGTGGCAAAATGATTCAAAGTGGATTGATTGAGTTATACCAATTGGCCGTCAATCCGAAATTGATTGAGTTGTTAAAGGATTTAGGTCTTGAGCATCCACTGATGTGTACTCGACCGGTTTTGTTTTTCAATCACCCTTCACTTGCCAAGTCGGAACATTTTTATAAAACGCCTTTGCATCAAGATTGGACATCGATGTTGGCATCCGATGACTCCGTTGTCGTATGGTTACCCTTGATGGATTTGGAAATTGAACATGGACCGGTTGTATTTTATCCGGGTTCACATAAACTTGGTCCTTTGACCGATCGCATCGAAAACGGATTTGCGGAAGTTGATTTTGATCGATCATCTTATCCCCGTGTTCAAAAAGCGATGAAACTGGGGGATGTAGCCATTTTTTCGACCTTATTAGTGCATGAGTCGGGAAAGATAACGAACAATGAGATTCGTTGGTCTTGTCATTTCCGTTATACGAACATGCAGGATCCTGCGTTTATTGAGAATGGTTTCCCGCATCCATATATCTATAAGCCTTCACAAGAATTAATTGATAAATACTTACATAAGAATTCATGAAACAAACAGAAAGCCCTAAGCCAAAACAGAAATCAGCATTTAGAGAATGGCTTGATTCCGTCGTATTCGCGGTCGTGGCTGCCACACTAATTCGGTTTTTCCTATTTGAAGCCTATACGATTCCGACACCTTCGATGGAAAGTTCCTTGATGGTTGGTGATTTCTTATTCGTGAGTAAAATGCATTACGGGGTTAGAACACCCAAGACACCTTTGCAATTACCATTGACGCATCAAAAAATTTGGTTTACTAATTTACCTTCGTATTTATCGTGGCTACAATTGCCTATTTATCGTTTACCGGGTTTTTCATCGGTTAAACAAGGGGATGCGGTCGTATTTAATGTGCCTAACTTTACGGAGGATGGGGATGCTCCGGTCGATTTACGTACCTTTTATGTCAAGCGTTGTGTGGCCTTGCCCGGCGATGTGTTGGAGGTTAGAGACCAACAGGTCATTGTCAATAACAAGGTCATGGAAAATCCAGAGCGTATGCAGCATCCAGTCTTCATGAAAACGAAGGAAAATTTGGATGAGAAGTTTTTTGAGGAGTATGGAATTCGTAATTCACCGGATGCGAGCTATGATTCAGCAGATTGGTTGCCCTTAGCTGATTCGACAAATCAGTTGGCAGGTTACAAGTTGAACACATCGCTAAAACATATTAACGAGATAAAGTCCCTGCCATGGTCAAAATCATTCGATTTAGATGCATTTAAGGACCCGAAAGGCCTTACCTTCATCGATATGTTTCCGCATGATACCGTTGATTTTAAATGGAATCGTGATTTTTATGGTCCAATAAAGATTCCAGCAAAAGGTTGGACGGTTATGTTAGATCGTAAAAATAGCAAACTTTATCAGGAAGCTATTGTCAATTATGAGGGCAATACGGGATTTACCTATGTGGGAGATAAGTTATTGAAAGATGGCAAGGTATTAACGAGCTATACTTTCAAACAA
Source organism: Aquirufa sp. 5-AUSEE-100C1 (assembly GCF_054558655.1). Taxonomy (NCBI): domain Bacteria; kingdom Pseudomonadati; phylum Bacteroidota; class Cytophagia; order Cytophagales; family Flectobacillaceae; genus Aquirufa; species Aquirufa sp. 5-AUSEE-100C1. The sequence continues at coordinate 236,245 of NZ_JBPXKO010000001.1, forward strand.
GATTATTACTTCATGATGGGTGATAATCGTCACAATTCAGCGGATTCGCGCTTTTGGGGATTCGTTCCAGCGGATCATATCGTAGGGAAAGCAGTCTTTGTTTGGATGTCAATTGACCCCAATAAGTCGCTCTTTTCATGGAATAAAATTCGCTGGTCTCGAGTTTTCCGATTCGTTGACTAAATAAAAAGGCGCTGATCGATTCAGCGCCTTTTTTGTTATAAGACTTTTAGTACAAAACCTTTGAGGTAATTACTTTCCGGATGAAATAAGTTGATCGGATGATCTGGCGATTGTGTCATTTGATGAATGACTTGTATCTCTCGACCCACTGCGATACCTGCTGCGACGAGCATGTTGTAGAATAAGTCACGCGTAATCACCTGCGAACAGGAATAGGTGAACAACAAGCCGTTTTTCTTAATCTTTTTCAGAGCCAATTCGTTAATCTTTTGATAGCCCTGTAAGGCTTTATGTTTGGCGTTCATCGATTTGGCGAATGCGGGAGGATCTAACACGATGATGTCAAATTCATCCTCATTGGCTTTTAAATAGGGAAGTGTCTCCCCAACAAGCGCTTGATGGTTTAAATCCTGCATTTTATTTAATTCGATATTGGCGTTTACCAAATCGATCGCTTTGGCGGATGCATCCAATGAAATCACAGATGCTGCACCCACTTTAAGTGCGTAAAGTGAGAAGCCACCGGAATAACAGAAGGTATTTAAGACGGATTTGCCAGGAGCGTATTGGGCCAATAGGGCTCTGTTTTCGCGCTGGTCGATAAAGAATCCCGTTTTCTGTCCGGTAATCCAGTTAATTGAGAAGGAAATCCCGTTCTCTTTGACGGTATAAGGAACTTTGACCTCGCCAAACACAAATGAATTCGTTACACCTTGGGCATAGTCTGTTGGCAGGGTCTCCTTACTTTTATCGTAGATGGCTTTGACTTTTTTGCCAAGTACATTTTTGATGGCCTCGACGATCTCATCTCTGTCGCGGTGCATTCCAATCGTATGCGCTTGAAATACGATAACATCTTTGTAGAGATCCATAATCAATCCTGGACATCCGTCACCTTCGCCATGTATCAAGCGAAAAGCATTCGTGTCTTTTAAGGGAAGTAGGCTACGTAAATCCCAAGCATTTTGTATGCGTTTTTCCCAAAAGGCTGATTTGGATTCGATGTTTTCGAATGAAATGATTTTGACAGCGATACTTCCATGGTGGAAATGGCCGGTGCCTAGGAATTCTTCCCGACTGCTATATACATTCACCCAATCGCCATCTTGTAGATTGGGGCTTTGTTTAATGATCGCTCCTGAGAAAACCCAAGGGTGAAAACGTTTGACCGGGGCATCTTTCCCGTGCTTTAATTGGACAAATTTCGCTGCATTCATGCTGTAAAATTGCATAAATTTATTGGAATTCAGGCTCACCAGCCTCTAACCAAGCGGAATACCATAAATCTGCCACATGTTTGATGGAGGCTCGGTATCGTTTTTCTACCTGATTATCAAGGCGTTTGTGGTAGTCTGCTATGTATTTAGACGTATACGTTTTCTCTAGCAACATGCCCCGTTGTTTATGTACGTATTTCTTTGAATCGGGTGTCGATGCGGATAATTGCTTTTCTTCCTCGAATAACTGTGGAAGCATTTGGTGGGATTCTAGAATCCAATCCCAACAAGCCTTTAAGGGCTCTTTGATATAAGTAGCAGGCCCAATCCAATCATCTAATTCATCTTGCAGTAACTCAGGAATTTTCGATTCCCAAAAGCTATGTATACCTACCTGGTTGGTTTGTTGGCCATCATAATTCGATGTTGTATGCAAGGGAACATGCGCATCAGCCACATAATGCCCTAATTCTGCGGAAAGTTTTACGATGGAGTTCGTATCCTTTTGGGCAAAAGCAAAGGTTAAATTTTTATAAAAAGCTAAAATATTCCACGGTACGATTCCATGAGCCGATAAAGTATCAGACGAATAGCGAGAACAGACTTCTTCCCAGGAACGATATTTTAATTCAGAGATGGAATAATGATCTAAGTCGATGTAATGACGAGCAGCTTCTTGATCCATGCTGTGACGTCGCTGGTCAGGTAGAACCGCCAGACGTTCAATTTCTTCCACATGTCGTTTGTAAAATATGACGAGGGGAGAAGGGAGACAAAAAATAGCCAGCTTATTGATTTTTTTATGGGCATAAAAACCCCAATTTGGATTTGCATGAACGAGCTGTATCATGAACAGGAATGTGAATAAATATTTCATCAGCTTTTTTTAGTGGTAGTGTTGTAAATTCTAAACCTTTTACTTACTTTTGCAATTCAATTTTACAGAAAAGAGAATTTTTTTAAAAAATGGCAAATCATAAATCAGCACTAAAGCGTATTCGGGCAAATGAGTCAAAGCGTTTGCGCAATCGTTACCAACACAAATCTACTCGTACATTGATCAAGAAATTGAGATTGACGACTGATAAGGCAATTGTATCTGACTTGTTCAAGCAAGTGTCTTCTGCGTTGGATAAATTAGCAAAGAAGAACATCATTCATAAAAATAAGGCAGCTAATCAGAAATCAAAATTAGCGAAGTTGGCGAATAAAATCGCAGCTTAATTCCTTATTATCAGGTACTTGATAAACCCCGCACACCGCGGGGTTTTCTTGTTTATAGGCAGTACATTCGTACATGGCTTATCAAAAGATTCACGATTTACAGGTGTCGGAGCAACCCCGGCAGATTTTATACGCACAGGGTAAGGACCTGCTTCGAGTCGAGGAGGTGTTAGCTATACTTATTGGAACAGGAATTCGCGAACGTTCTGCCTTGGATTTAGCGCGCGAAATACTTCTACATGTCGAGGGGGATTTAAATTTACTCGGCCGGTGGGGTTTGATTGAATTTCAGCGTGTGAAGGGAATTGGTCAGGCAAAGGCTGCGGTTTTGGTGGCAGCACTGGAATTAGGTCGCCGTCGAATGGAATTTGTGGCTTTGCAGTCTGTTGAGGTTGTTCGCTCTTCTATGGATGCTTATCAGTTGTTAAAACCGCATTTAGCAGATTTGAACCATGAGGAATTTTGGGTTATTTATTTAAATCGGGCAGCTCGCTTGATAAAAAAAGAATGTGTGAGTAGGGGAGGTATCTCCGGAACGGTTGTGGATAGTAAAATGATTTTAAAAGCTGCTTTGCAGCTACAAGCGAGCAGTTTGATATTGGCACATAATCACCCTTCTGGACAATTAAGTCCAAGTCAAGCAGATAAACATGTGACTCAAAAATTGATTTCTGCGGCTGGAAGTTTGGATATGATCATTTCTGATCATTTGATACTAACTAGCACGAGCTATGTAAGCTTCGCTGATGAGGGATGGTTGTAAACAAAGAAAGAGGAATTATTTCCCTCTTTCTTTGTAGATTTTTTGAAGTTTTGCTCCAATAACGATTGAAATTGCGAACAAAATGATAAAGAATGCTGCTCCTGAATATCCCATAGTATTTAATTATTTGTGCAAAATTAAGAATTTGTTTAGAGTAATCCTTTGGTACTCGGCAAAGAATTTAAATTTTTTATGTCGCGTTCGACGGCCATGCGGATTGTTTTCGCAAAAGCCTTGAATATCGCTTCAATTTTGTGGTGTTCATTTTCACCATTTGCCTGAATATTCAGATTGCATTTTGCCGCATCTGAGAAGGATTTAAAGAAGTGTGAGAACATTTCGGTGGGCATTTCTCCGATCATTTCACGTTTGAAGCTGGCTTCCCACACTAGCCAATTTCGACCCGAAAAATCTAGGGCAACTTGTGCCAAACATTCGTCCATGGGTAATAGAAAACCATAACGATTGATTCCACGTTTATCTCCCAATGCCAAGCTAAAGGCTTCCCCTAAAGCAATTCCTGTGTCTTCTATTGTATGGTGTTCGTCGATGTGTAAATCACCGTCTACTTTGACAGCTAAGTCAACATTCGCGTGTTTGGCAATTTGATCCAACATGTGATCAAAGAAACCGAGACCAGTCTGGTTGTTGGCTTTACCGCTTCCATCTAGGTTTAAATCGATCAGTATTTTGGTTTCATGCGTGTTTCGTTGGTGACTCACTTTTCGCTCGGGTAGGCGCAAGAAACGGTAAATCTCATCCCAGGATGCGCAAACTAATCCAAGAGATTCTTTTAAATCGTCTGAAACAGCGTTTTCAGGGCCAATGAAAATTCCTTTGGCACCAAGGTTTTTAGCCAATTGAATATCGGTTAAACGGTCACCGATCACAAAGGAATTCACTAAATCATATTCGGTTGAAAAATATTGCTTCAACATCCCTATGCCCGGTTTACGGGTAGGTAAATTATCGGCTGGGAAACTACGATCAATATGTATATCCGCAAAATTCACTCCTTCGTTTTGAAGGATTTCAAGCATTTTATTGTGAGCTGGCCAAAAGGTCTCTTCTGGAAATGAAGCAGTACCCAAGCCATCTTGATTGGTGACCATGACTAATTCGAAGTCCAACTCCTCCGCAATTTTCTTTAAGACTGAAATAGCGTTTGGTAAAAAGGCGAGCTTTTCATAGGAGTCAACCTGTTGGTCAGTAATAGGCTCATTTATGATGGTCCCATCGCGGTCAATAAACAATACTTTTTTCATAAAACAAAGGTAAGAAATGCATCGTTAATAATTTAAAAATAAGCGGATACTTATGTGTGAAATCCGTTTTGTCCTTGTAATTTTGTAGCCTTATGAATCAATCGTTTTACGTAATTACCGAAGAAGAAAAGTCGCAAATTGTTGAGCGAATGGCCAAACTTATCTCTGAACCTGTTGAAAAGGTGGAAGAGTTATTTCCGGTTTGGGAGGCAATTATCTTGGGTGGATTGTTGAAATTGGTTCGAAATCGGATTCGATTTAATGCCTTATATAATTTTATTCTTCAGAAACCGGCACCCGTTGCGGACATCGAAGCTATTTTAGCGGAGGGTACGCAAAAGTTCAGTGAGGATAGCATACTTCGATACGGCGAAGGCATGATGGGTATTTTAATTCCTGACAAAAAGAGTGCCATTGCCTTGTTGCTTTCTCGCGAAATGGGGGCGAAAAGTTCAGCCATTCTGAAAGGTTTGACATTGTTTTTTGGGCTTTACGGTTTTCGACTGAAGCAAGAAGAATATGCGGCTTTAAAAGACTGGAAAGCCTATGGTGAATATTTTAGCGCTTTAAAACAGCAGTTTTTTGTTCTATGTCCACCTAAAATTCAATTAGGGGTTTCTGAGATTCTTTTGTTGTCCGATATTTTGCGTGTGGATACGGGTGCTCTGTTAACGTATGCAGATGATCAAGAACCTATCGTTGATGGAAATTGGTTGCAAAATTTGACGGTGAGCACCTTTGTGTACATGTTAATTATCCTGGTTTTAGGTGGAGGGGTTATTTGGTATACAACCTTTCGCTCAACGGATACAGAGGAGATTGTCGCTGAAGCCGATGAAATTATCCCTGTCGATAGTCTGAATAAATTGAATGATAGTCTAACAAGGGCTGTTTTAGATTCCACGAAACTACGTGCGGATTCGTTAACTACGCTAGCTTGGCCAAATGGTTCTACTTTCGAGGTTCCTAAAACTTCCATTATCGTAGGTTTACATCAATTCTTATCTGATTCCACTAACACAGATCCCTTGGAATTGGCAGGCTCTGAGTTGTTGTTTGATGAAAAAACAGATTTATTGGAAAAGCCTACCGACTATGTTTTTAAGCGCATGGCCGAAGGGTTAAACAAGCATAAAGAGGTGTCTTTAAAAATACTTGTTCAGTCGGGTAAAGATGATCGGTCATCACTTAAACGTGGTTTTTTAATCAAGAACCGTCTTGTGGGAGAGGGACTTTCGCCGGCTCGTATGGAGGTGAAAACCAGTGAGTCCACCGGTGTTACTTTTGTTTTCTCAAAGAAGTCTGTATTAAAATAATCCAATTCATTTGCTTTCCATTGTAAGTATGCCTACTTTTGTGGCATATTAGTACAAATGCATCCGCATAAATCGCTTGCAAGCAATTGCAAATCCCCTTCCAGACAGTTTAGAGGGTTATTAGGTTTGATTACGGATGTGTTAGGGCATCATAATTAAACATACAAATCATGAGTGAAAAAATTCGCTTTGATAGTCTTCCTTTGTCGGAAGGTATCCAAGAAGCAGTAAAAGAAATGGGTTTTGAGTTTGCTTCCCCCATTCAATCAGAAGCAATTCCTTACGTTTTAGAGGGTCGTGACGTTATCGGACAAGCACAAACAGGTACGGGTAAAACCGCTGCGTTTGGTATTCCGATGATTGAACATATCGTTCCGTTTGAGAAATTCGTTCAAGCAATTATTTTATGCCCAACGCGTGAGTTGGCCGTTCAGGTTTCGGAAGAAATGAAGAAATTGGCAAAATTCACGAAGGGGGTTTGGGTTACGACCGTTTATGGGGGTGATTCAATTGATCGTCAGATTAAGTCTTTGAAGGCCGGTGCAAACATCGTGGTGGGTACGCCAGGTCGTGTGATTGACTTAATTGAGCGTCGTGCCTTGAAGCTCCAACAAGCTTCTATGATTGTTTTGGATGAGGCCGATGAGATGTTGGACATGGGATTCCGTGAAGACATAGAAAGCATTTTGCAAGAAATGCCCGATGAGCGTCAAACCGTTTTGTTCTCAGCAACGATGTCTAAGCCTATTATGGCCTTGACAAGTCGTTATTTGACTGAACCTAAATTGGTGAAGGTTGTTAAAAATGAAATCACCAACGTCAATATTGAGCAATTGTATTTCGACGTGAAGGGCCGTGCCAAAATGGAGGTAACAACACGTTTGATTGATTTTTATAACCTGAAATTGATGTTGATCTTCTGTAATCAGAAGAAGCGCGTCGATGAGGTGGTGGAAGAATTGGTATCTCGCGGCTATGCGGCAGAAGGCTTGCACGGGGATTTACGCCAGAGTCAACGTACCCAAGTGATGAACCGTTTCCGTAATGGAAATGTGTGTATCTTGGTAGCTACTGACGTAGCGGCGCGTGGATTGGACGTTGATAATGTTGATGCCGTAATCAATTACGATATCCCATTAGATGAAGAGTATTACGTACACCGTATTGGTCGTACAGGTCGTGCCGGTAAATTTGGTAAGGCATTTACCTTGGTAGTAGGTTCAGAACGCAATCGCTTGCGTGAGATCATGAACTACACGAAGGTGAAAATCGATAAAGGTGTTATTCCATCATTCACAGATGTTGTGGGTATCAAGAAGGGCATGTTTATTGAGCGTGTTGCTGCGACGATCAACGAAGGTGATTTAGAGGTATTCTCGGATTCATTGGAAAATTTACATCATGCAGGATTTACGACGGAGCAAATTGTTGCTGCCTTGGTAAAGATGAACATGGGTATCCAAAAGAATGAGTTTGGTGATGAGAATTTAGAAGGCGAATTCGAACGTCAATCTCGTAAGTACGGACGTGAAGAGCGTGGCGGTGGATACCGTGATCGTGATTCTCGTGGCGGTGAGCGTCGGGGTGGTGGTCGTTTCGACCGCGATTCACGCGGCGGAGATCGTGGCGGACGTTTTGAGCGTGGTGGAGATCGCGATCGTGATCGTGGCCCACGTGGTCCGCGTATGGATCGTGAGGGAAAACCTTACCGCAGTGATGAGAACATGGTTCGTATGTTCGTCAACATTGGTTTTAATGAAAAGATTTCTCCATCGAATATCGTGGGAGCCTTCGCAGGTGAAACAGGAATTCCTGGAAATGTCTTGGGACAGATTCAAATTGAAAACAAGCACACTTACGTAGATGTTCCGAAGGAATATGCAAAAGTAGTGTTAGATAAAATGGCTGGAGCAGCAATCAAAGGCAAGCGCGTTTTGGTTGAATTGGCGAAGCCCGTTTAATTCGATATTTTTTTTTTTTTGAGGGGCGATCGAAAGGTTGCTCCTTTTTTTTATGACTTTTTGAGTCGGAAAAATTGCTTCGGAGCAATTGGATTTAACGAAATGATTCCTAATTCATAGAGTTCAATGCTATGTATCGCTTGTTCCTTAGCTGCTATAAATTGCCAATTTTGATGCGTTTCATCCGATTGTCTAATATTAACACAAATCAACAGATGAGATGGGTCTTGCATCAATTCATCGATTAGATTTAATTGATCCGATAGAACCTGGGCCATATCGATCACATGCAATTTCCCGGCCGCTAATTTCATATGTTGGCCGATTCCATGAATAAGTGCTTCGGTGATGTTCTGGGGGGCCGACTGATAAATCGGATCAATCACTTTTGTATATAAATCATATACAAAAGGAGAATGTAATCCATGTGCTGTTTGAGCTGTCCAATTAAATGCGAATCGTTTGAACATTAGTTTTGCGCGAATTGAGTGGTTAGGGAAAAGGCAGGGATGGGTATTTGGAACGTTTCTTGATTCGTTAAGTTCAAAAAGGTGTAATGTCCCTGCATTTTACCAAATTCAGCCATGAGCGGACATCCCGAGGTGTAGGTGAATGAGGTATTGGGTTCCAAAATGGGTTGTTGGCCCACGACTCCCAATCCCTTCACCACTTCTTGATGCAAGCCTCCGTCTTTGATTTCCCAGTACCGACTGACCAATTGGACAGGTTGCATGGACCGATTTAAGATGGTAATTTGGTAGCTGAAATAATATTGATAGGGTCGCTGTATCTCAATATCCGGGATATGGGTGACAATGACATCAATGGATATTTCGGGCAATGCTTGCAAGGACATGTTTTGGCTTATGATGAACGATAGCGTAAAATTACAGGATTTACTGCACAATGATTGGAAATCCATCTTGAAATCTAGCTTAGCGTCCGACAATTTTGAGAAATTATCGAATCGTGTCGTGGATGCCTATTCTAATGAAACTGTTTACCCGCCCCAAGAGCAGTTATTCCAAGCGTTTCAGTTATGTTCCTATCAAGATACCCGTGTAGTTATTCTAGGTCAAGATCCTTACCATGGACCTGGACAGGCTCATGGTTTGAGTTTTTCGGTTCCTCAAGCTTGTCCATTTCCTCCTTCTTTGAAGAATATTTTCAAGGAATTGTACATGGATTTGGGGATTATGCGTGTTTCGGGAGATTTGAGTGATTGGGCTGCTCAAGGTGTTTTGATGTTGAATACTTCGTTGACCGTTCGGGCCGGAGAGGCAGGTTCACATTCCAAACTAGGCTGGATAGAATTTACGAAAGCTGTTCTCAAAGCCTTGAATTCGCACGAAAAACCAATTGTGTTTCTTTTGTGGGGTAATCATGCCCAACAGTTTTCTTCCTTACTATCGGATCCTAAACACCTGATGCTAACTTCGGCACATCCTTCACCATTATCTGCGAATCGGGGTGGTTGGTTCGGATCTCGCCATTTTTCTAAGACGAATGATTTTTTAGTTTCCCAGGGACTAAAACCCATTCATTGGGCTTAAAGCCGTCTTAGCTGGCTCGGGAAATACACAAATTTGTTTGGGAATTCTTCCAAGAAGAACGTAGAAATCAAGGTTTCGATGGCTTCCTTCCGTCTTTCCTCGCTTACTGGAATAAGGCACTGAATGGAAAAGCCTTTCGAATCCGGCTCCTGATGGGAGGAAATTTCAAAGACCTGTGCTTGTTCAATGAAATCCCATTGATTCAATTCAGGAACAATGTGTTGCGTAAGGGCTTTGATAGCTTGTTCTTCGATGGCATTCTCTACGAAGATGGATATGTTGTATTGGATCATGGTTTTAAAGTCTTTTGTGCCAGCGCTTGGTACATAATTTCTGCCGTGTGGAATCCCTCTTTGTCGATGCCATCCTTGATTTGGTGACGGCAAGATGTTCCATTCATCGCGATAATCGTATTTCTTTTACTTGCTAATAGGCGAGGATAGAGCACTAGTTTGGCGATTTGCTGGGATAATGGATAGTGTTTCTTTTCGTATCCAAATGATCCCGCCATGCCGCAGCAACCCGTTGGTAATAATTCAACTTCGTAATTGGCCGGGAATGCGAGAACTTGTCTTGTGGAACTAATTCCTGCGATTGATTTCTGGTGGCAATGGCCATGAAGTACAATCTTTTCTGATTTGTCTGTGAAAGCAGCTTTGTCGATGCGTCCTGCTTTGATTTCCCTCAACAAGAATTCATCGATCAACAGGCAGTTTTCCTTTAATTTCAATGCATCGGCTCGTTGGTTTTCCTCAACCAATTGAGGAATTTCATCTCGAAAACTTAAGATCGCACTGGGTTCAATGCCGATGAAGGGATGTTCTGCCGAAATCTTTTCGTGAAGAAGTGATACGTTGGTTTTGGCTAATTTTTTAGCGAAGGCCAACATCCCTTTGGAGATATAGCTCCGACCGCTGATGATTTGCGATGGAATTTTCACTCCATAGCCCAATTCATTTAAGAGTAAGACTGTTTTCTTACCGAGTTCTACCTCATTGTAATTGGTAAACTCGTCCGCGAATAGGTAAACGAAGCCTTTCTCGAAGGTATCTTGTGGATTCTTCTTTGAATAGCGTTTAAACCAAGATTCGAGGCTGGTGAAATGTACTTCGGGAATGCTTCTATTCCAGGAGAATCCCATGAGGCTTTTAACCAAAATGGAAGTGCCTGGGAAATTGATTGCTAAATTATACAGTGGTGCGATGTAACTCGCTACTTGTTGGAGTTTTGGGAAATGGCCGATCAACGATGTACGCCAAGGAGTTCCTTTTTGATCGTAATGCTGTTGCCACGTTTCCGCTTTTAATTTAGCCATATCAACGCCTGAGGGACATTCCGTTTGACATCCTTTGCAGGAAAGACATAGGTCTAAGACATCCAATAATTCTGGATTTGAATAGGCCTCGGCACCTTGTTCGGTGAGTAATTGACGAAGCATGTTGGCCCGTCCACGCGTACTGTCTGCTTCTTTTTGGCTAGCCATGAAGCTCGGGCACATCGTACCGCCGCTTAAGGCTGTCTTTTTACAATCTCCAGATCCCGAGCATTTTTCGGCAAGGCCTAAGGGGCTATCGGTATCTGGATAATGAAAATAGTGTTTCGTGGATAGACTAGTTTCTTTTTTCCTGAATGCCTCATCCATGGGAGGGGTATCCACAATTTTACCTGGATTTAGGATATTTTGTGGGTCAAACAATTGTTTGATTTCCTTGAATAGGGCATATATTTCTGGCCCCATCATTTGAGGAATGAATTCACCTCGAAGACGTCCATCGCCATGTTCTCCACTCAAGGAACCTTGGTATTTCTTTAGGATTTCAACGGTTTCGGCTAATAGTGAGCGAAATAGTGTTTTTCCTCCGTTCGAGTGAATATCGAGAAAGGGTTCAATATGCAATTCGCCGGCACCTGCGTGCGCATAATAGGCGGCTTGAACGTTGTGTTTTGCCAGAAGAGTTTGAATGTCAGCCACATAGGCGGGTAAATCTTTCGGCGATACGGCACAATCTTCGATTAAATTAACCGGTTGTTTTAGGCCTTTCAGATTCCGAATTAATCCCAATCCTGCTTTTCGGATATCCCAACCCTTATTGATTTCACCTCCATAAAGTACCGGAAAAGCATAGGCTAAATTAGCTTTTTGAACATCCTCCGTGCAAGCTTTGATCTTTAGATCCAATGCCTCTTGGCTATCTTCCCGGAATTCGACCATGAGCATTGCCGCAGGTTTTCCGTCGATAAAGGCACGATCGTTTTTGAAGTTGGGGTGATCCTCCGTAAACGAAAGAATAAAATCATCCACCAATTCGGAGGCGGTGGGTTCATATTCCAAAGCTAAAACATTGGCATGTAGCGCATCTTGCAAGGTCGAGCAGTGTAAACACAACAATCCGATAAACGGATTCTTTTCTTCCAATACGTTTAATTTAGCGGCATGAACGACAGCTAAAGTTCCCTCAGATCCTGCGAATAAGGCAGAAAGGTTAAAAGCTTTACCTTCTGGATGAAAGGGTTGCATATCAAGCAATGCATCGAGTGCATATCCTGTATTCCGTCGTTTAATATCGGATTTAGGAAACCGATTTCGAATCAAGGTTTGTACCTCCGGATTATTCAGAATTCGATGCAATTCACGGTAAATTTTACCTTCGAGATTCCCTAATGTGGTTTTCTGGTAGAACTCTTCTTTGCTTAAGGGCTCGGTATGAATTTCGGTGCCATCGGAAAGAATAGCGCGTGTCTCGATCAGGTGGTCCCGTGTCGAACCCCAAACGATGGAATGTAAGCCACAGGAGTTGTTTCCGATCATCCCCCCGATTAAAGCACGGTTAGCCGTCGAAGTTTCAGGACCGAAAAATACGCCCGCTTCGGCGAGGTGTTTATTTAAATCGTCTCGGATAATGCCAGGTTCAACCCAGACGCTATGTTCTTTTTTATTGAGTTGGATGATTTTCGACATCCGATGCGACATCTCCATAACGATTCCTTCGCCAACAACCTGTCCGGCTAAAGAGGTTCCTGCTCCACGGGGGATGATACTTGATTTGTGGGAGGCGGCGAATTGGATTAGCCGTTTGATGTCTTTGGAATTGGCAGGAAGGGCAACCGCTTGGGGCTGTACTTCGTAGACAGAAGCGTCCGTTGCATAGAGACGTTTGGTGCGACGGGCGTCAGCGGAGTCAGTCATGTAGAGGTCTCCCTCAAAATGAATGCTTAATTGCTCGATGTCCCGCTTACTCCAATGCATGTATGTTCGAATTGAGTTTTAAAATTACGAAATCCAATCTTACCAACATATAACCATTCAAAGTTTCTAGAAGTCATTTCATCCGATTGCACAATATCGTTTCATGAATAATCGTAAATTTGAGTTCAAACTGAAATCTATGTTTTTTATCAGACAAGTTTACGAGAGTTTTATATTCGCTTATCAAGCTTTACGATCGAATGTATTGCGTACTACGCTATCCCTTTTGGGAGTGAGCGTAGGTATTTTTGCAATCGTTGCTGTATTTACGGCGGTAGACTCGTTGAACAATAAAATTCGGAAGGAAATTGATTCATTTGCAGGTTCGGGAGTTTTATATGTGGGGAAGTGGCCGTGGTTGATGCAAAATAATTATCCGTGGTGGAAGTACTTGAATCGTCCGGAAATGAAGTTTACGGAATATAAATACTTGAAGGAGCACTTGGAAAATGCGGAAGCGGTGGCAATTATGGATGGCGGAAGAACGGCCAGTGTGAGTCGGGGAAGTAGCAGCATGGATGCCAATCTTACTGGAGCATCTTATGAATATAATCAGATTACAAGTACACCGATTCAAGATGGTCGATACTTTCTCCCTATTGAATCAGAGAATGGATTATTTGTCTGTATTATCGGCGCCAAAGTGGCGGAAACATTGGTAGATGGTCGTTCGGCGGTGGGTGAGGTGATTAAGTTGAATGGTATCAAGTTTATGGTTATTGGGGTTATTGAGAAGAAAGGGGAGGATGTGTTGAATTTTGGTGGTACGCCGGATGAAAAGGTGATTATTCCATATACGACCTTTGCTGCAATCTTCCAAAAAGATAAACCTGCTCCAGATATTGCCATCAAGGCATTTAAAGGTGATGTAGGTCAAGAAGCCCTCGAGGGGGAAATTACGGGGATGATGCGGAGCTTACGTTCGATTAAGCCCAAGCAGGAAGATAACTTTTCAGTTAATCGTTTAGATGGTTTACAGGCTTTTTTCGATGGGATTTTTGCGGCCTTGAATATTGCAGGAGCCTTAATTGCCGGATTTAGTTTGTTGGTAGGTGGATTCGGAATCGCCAACATCATGTTTGTCTCGGTAAAGGAACGCACGAATATCATTGGTATTCAAAAGTCCTTGGGGGCGAAGAATTATTTCATCCTCTTTCAGTTTTTATTTGAGGCGGTATTCTTGAGCTTGATTGGAGGCTTGGTCGGAATTGGACTCGTCGTACTGATTACCTTGATTCCACAGGATGCTTTACCTTTATCACTAACGGCAGGGAATGTACTTACAGGTTTATTTATCTCGAGTTTCATTGGGGTTTTATCGGGTATTATCCCAGCTTGGGTAGCCGCCAAAATGGACCCGGTAATTGCGATACGATCGAAATAAAGAAAAATAAAAAAGGCCACCCAACCGGATGGCCTTTTTTGATAAGCGCTTTTACCTAGATAGATAAAGTAGCTAAAACGGAATTCATGTTACGAACGGCATCCGCTGATTTGTTGAACGCAGCTTGCTCGTCCTCTGTTAATTGATAGTCGACGATTTTCTCCCAACCGTTTTTGCCTAATACCACTGGAACACCTAAGCAGATGTCTGATTGGCCGTATTCGCCATCAAGCGATACGCAGCAAGACATGATTTTCTTCTCATCACGAACAATAGCTTCAACCAACGCAGCTCCGGCAGCACCTGGAGCATACCAAGCAGAAGTTCCCAATAAGCCAGTAAGTGTAGCACCACCTACCATCGTATCGGCAGCTACTTTGTCTAACGTTTCAGCATCCAAGAATTGGCTAACTGGAACACCATTGTAAGTTGCTAAACGCTTCAATGGAATCATGGTTGTATCTCCGTGACCACCAATCACCGTTCCGTGGATGTCATTGATAGATACATCCATGGCTTTGGCTAAATAGCACTTGAAACGAGCTGAATCCAAGGTACCACCCATACCGATGATGCGGTGCTTATCTAATCCAGCAACGGATTTCGCTAAATAAGTCATTGTGTCCATTGGATTTGAGATAATCACAATGATTGGATTCTTAGAGAATTTCAAGATATTTTCCACAACACTCTTTACAATACCCGCGTTCACACCGATTAATTCTTCACGCGTCATACCGGGTTTACGAGGTAAACCTGAAGTAATAACCACGACATCAGAATTGGCCGTTTTAGAATAGTCGTTGGTCGAACCGACTAATTTCGTATCAAAACCTAACAAAGAGGCCGTTTGAAACATATCAAGGGTTTTACCTTCGGCAATACCTTCTTTGATATCTAATAACACTAATTCATCAGCTAATTCTTTTCTAGCGATGTTGTCAGCACAAGTTGCACCTACGGCACCTGCTCCTACTACGGTGATTTTCATTGTTTTTATTTTTAGGAATGATTATACTAAAATCGTCGCAAAAATAAGACATAATCGCCAATAATGGAATCTATTTTTAAAATCAATAGGAATCAGGATAGACTCGTTTCGATATTAGTATCATTTTTGTATATTTAAGGATTAAATGGAGGAAATGGAAACTCAAACAAGCTTTATTGATCGAATTGTATCATCTAATTATTTTAAGAAAGCGATGGAAAAGGCGGAAGCTGTTTTCGCGAATGATAAATTAGGAATGTTAGGTTTGCTTCAAAAGTCTTTGATTAAGGTGCAAGAATTGGCGGCCACAAGTAATATATCCGTGGTGCGATTATTAAATCATTACATTGTCCTTTTCAGCGAATTGATTAAGGCATATGTCGCTGGTACATACAAGAAATTGCCGGCAATAACGTTAGTTAAAATTGTAGCGGTATTAATTTATTTTATTTCCCCATTTGATTTCATTCCTGATGTGCTACCATTGGTCGGTTTTACAGATGATTTAGCCGTTGTTTTGTGGGTAGGTAAATCCATTAAAAATGAATTGGATGAATTTGAAAAACATGTGAATGTTTAACGCCTGAAGAAGGATTATTAAGGACTATTGAATATATTTACAAAATAAAAAAATGAATACTATGAATATCTCAAGCATATTATTGTTTCTAAATGGTTTAGGCGGTGGCGAGTTGTTGTTGATCGGCCTAGCAATCTTGTTATTCTTTGGTGGTAAGAAATTACCTGAATTGATGCGCGGTCTTGGAAAAGGTATCCGTGAGTTCCAAGATGCTAAGAATGAAGTAAAAGATCAGATTAATAAAGAATTAGACGAAACGAAGAAATAGACTTCTCGTTTTTGTTTTCAATGCATAGTTGGCCTGCGCCAACTATGCTTTTGTGTTTAAAAAGAATCCCCTTTTTTAATGAATTTAGTTCCTGTTGCCTACTCGGAAATACGTCGAGATTTAATGGCTGGCAAGCGTACCTGTGTGGAGATTGTGCAAGGTCATTTGGACCGAATTTCGGAATATAATGCTCAATTAAATGCTTTCTTAACTGTTTACGAGGCAGAAGCTCTCGTACGCGCGCGCGAGGTGGATGAGCGAATTAAAGCTGGAAATGCGGGTTTTTTGGCAGGACTTGTTGTAGGGATTAAAGACTTGCTTTGTTATGCGGATCATCCGAGCCAGGCGGGTAGTCAAATATTGGATGGTTTTCAATCGACCTTCTCAGCTACTGCTGTTCAGCGACTGCTAGATGCTGATGCGATTATTATCGGTCGGCAGAATTGTGATGAATTCGGTATGGGATCGACCAATGAAAACTCTGCATTTGGTCCCGTGTTAAATTTTGCGAATACAGCCCATGTAGCTGGCGGTAGTTCAGGAGGTTCTGCGGTGGCCGTTCAAGCGGGTATGTGTCAGGTATCTCTAGGAACAGATACGGGTGGTTCGATTCGTATGCCGGCCGCATTTTGTGGAATCTCGGGTTTGAAGCCTACTTATGGACGTGTTTCGCGCTGGGGTCTTATTGCTTATGCGTCTTCTTTTGACAGCATTGGCCCTATGGCGCATCATGTGGAAGATTTAGCTTTGGTTTTGAAGGTCATCGAAGGGAAAGATGGGTATGACAATACGGTCGTTGATGAAATAGCTTCCAGTAATCAACCTAAAAAACGGGTAGCCTATATCAAGGAAATTGTAGAACACCCTAGTCTTCAACAAGAAATTCGAGAGGCCTTTTTTGCGAAAGTAGACAAATTGAAGTCAATGGGCTACGAAGTTATTTCTGTAGAATTTCCTTACATCGAACAATTATTGCCCACTTATTACGTATTAACTACGGCTGAAGCGAGTTCGAATTTAGCACGTTTCGACGGTGTTAAATATGGCCATCGGACGGAAGGAGCTTCCGATTTGATGGAGTTGTACAAGAAAACGCGCGATGAAGCTTTTGGTGAGGAAGTAAAGCGTCGAATCATGCTTGGGACTTTTGTTTTGAGTGCCGACTACTACGATGCTTATTATACGAAGGCGCAGCAGGTTCGTCGATTGATTCAGGAAAAAACCTTGGATATTTTAGCTGAGAATGATTTTATTATTTCACCGACGACCTCATCGACGGCCTATAAATTAGGCGAGAAGACAGTTGATCCCTTGCAGATGTACTTGGGCGATTTATTTACTGTTCAAGCCAATATTACGGGTTTGCCGGCGGTATCGGTTCCGATGGGAGTGGACGCTGTGGGTCTTCCCATGGGTTTTCAGGTGACAGGTCGACCATTTGAGGAAAAGGGAATTTTGGATTTTTCAAAATTAATTAACGAATGAAATTTAGGTTCTTGATTTTGTGGGTCTTATGCTTGTTTTGCCTTCCGGTTTGGGGGCAAATAACGGCCAGTACTCCACCGGTTCAAGCACCTGTTTCTGTCAATAAATACCTTCCGCAGGAAGATCTTGAGTTATTGAAGGAATTGTCCATGGGTGAGCAAGGGATGCCAACTGCGTTGATGATTGATCCTGCGTTCATTTCAAGTAGGTTGGCTAAGCTTCAGAATCAAATTCCCTTAGTTTATAATCAGTATACCCATCAATTTGTTGAATATTTTGCCTTCAAGAAAGTAGATTTTACCCGTCGTATGTTAGAAAAGCGGGACATCTATTTTCCATTATATGAGAAATACCTCAAGCAGTATAATCTACCTGAGGAGTTAAAATATTTATCACTTATCGAGTCGGGCTTAGAAACGAAAGCTATTTCAAATAAGGGTGCCGGGGGCCTTTGGCAATTCATGCCTTACACGGCGCGTGGTGATTTTGGTCTACGGGTAGATGGAGTTGTCGATGAGCGTTTTGATCCTGAAAAGGCAACCGAAGCTGCCTGCAAATACTTAAAGCAATTATATCGCGTTTTTGGTGATTGGCACTTAGCATTAGCGGCATATAATACAGGACCGGGTAATGTGAAACGTGCGATTCGCAAATGTGGCAAGAGCGATTTTTGGGGGATTTATAATTGCCTACCCAAGCAGACTCGTGCCTATGTGCCTCAATTCATTGCGATGGCGTATATGATGAATTACAATTGGGAACATGCGATAGTTGCTGATAAGTGGGTAAGCAAGGTTCCAGTTGATACGATTCAAGTAAAAGGATATCTGAATCTGAATTTGCTAAAGAAGTTTTCGAATATTCCGGATTATATCTTTAAGGAAGTGAATCCGCATATCATGGCTTCCATAATTCCAAATGATAATCGTTTGGTCTCTATTAATATTCCTAGTATTCATTTTAGCTATTTTAAAGAAAATCGTCAATCAATTCTCGATTCGGCAGGATATATTTCCCCAAGTCAAAGAGATAGTCTTTCAAAAAGAATCGTAGAGAAGTTGGTCCGTAAATTTTATAAAGTTAAGCGCAGTCAGAGTCTTCATGAAGTTGCGCGTGTTTTGGGGATGAGCCTGGCCGAATTAAAAAAGCTGAATAGATTACGTTCGAACCGTGTTAAAAAGGGTAAAAAATTAGTCTATTTCGTTCGGGTTCAGGTGGAAGAGTCATTGATTTCGCTTGATAGTACATCCAAAGATGAGCCCGAGATACTTGTTATTAATAAACGCAGTAAAGGAAAAAAAGTAAAATCCCGATATCATAAAGTACGTGCTGGTGATACCTTGTCGGAAATTGCCGACCGCTATCCAGGGCTTACGGTTTCCAAACTGAAAAAATTAAATCACTTACGTTCCTCGACCAACTTGCGTTTGGGGCAACGCTTACGGATAAACTAATATGATCGCATATTTAAAAGGAAAATTAGCTCATAAGGATCGCACACATGTAATCATTGATGTGCAGGGAGTTGGCTATGAAGTGAAGATTTCATTGCAGACCTATGATGCCTTAAAAGACGGCAATGAAAGTATCCAATTGTTCACGCATCTTCAAATCAAAGAAGATTCCCATACCTTGGTGGGGTTTCATTCCATGGATGAGAAATATTTATTCTTGGATTTGGTCTCGGTTTCAGGTGTGGGTTTAAGTACGGCACTCGTCATGTTGTCCTCATTTTCATCAAGTGAAATTCGTTCAGCGATTATGAATGAGAATATTGGTTTGATTCAATCCATTAAAGGAATTGGTTCTAAGACCGCTCAACGGGTTATTTTAGAATTAAAGGATAAGTGCAAGAAAGATACCTTGTTCGTGGAAGCGGGAGCAGCGGCGCATGATCAATCTTTTGGTATCAAACAAGAGGCTTTGGCGGCTTTGGTTACCTTAGGTATTCCTCGAGTAGCGGCGGAGAAGAATTTAGACCAATTATTGAAAGCAAATCCCGATGCGAATGTGGAGCAATTAATCAAACTCGCATTACGTTAAGCTTACTATTTTAAAGACTACGATGTTTTATCCTAATTCACAACGATTGTTTCGATTGGCTTTTGCGAGCCTATTGACGGTTGTGGGCATCGGTCAAATGAATGCGCAAGTTGATTCTACGAAAATCCTCGAAAAAAGCGGTCGGAAACCGCGATATTCTCTTCGTCGTAGCTCGATCGCCGCGAAAAAGAATTCACCTTTTGCAATTTATCAAATACCTCAGGTTCAAACGTCTACCCGTATTCTCGGGGAGGATGTTTTCCAGGAACGTCGTTTGGGTGATTTTTCGTTGAGCCCCATTCATAGTCGAAGTTTTTCAGATTATAGTCTCCAACAAAATACCTTGGTCAATCGTAGTTTTTGGAATGCCTATTCCAAAAGTCTTGATGGGACAAGTTCGGTTCAATCTCGTGGGCTTTTTCCTAAAATCGAATTACCTCCTGCGATCGATCGAATATTTGGAGGATCCGAGGTCTATTTCAAGCCCAATGGTAGCTTATTATTGGACATTGGTTACCAAGGACAATATGTCGATAATCCTGCTATTCCCGTCCAATTGCGGTATGTCGGGAATCTCTTTTTTAATGAACAAGCACAGATCAACTTCCAAGGCAAGATTGGCGATAAGCTGAATTTAAACGCCAATTTCGATACCAAAGCCAGTTTTAATTTTCAAAACCAATTAAAGCTGAACTGGAAAACGCAAGAAGAGGACATTCTTCAAAATATTGAGGCTGGAAATACCTCATGGACCCTAAATTCCCAATTGATTCCCGGTGTTCAAAACCTTTTTGGTTTAAAGACCTTGATGCGATTTGGGAATTTAGATGTGACTTTGGTTGCCGCCCAGCAACGTTCGAAACAGGATTGTATAACGATGAAGGGAGGCTCTCAAGGGCGTTCTTTCGAACTTCGTGCCGACCAATACGATGAAAATCGTCACTTCTTTTTATCCACTTTTTTCCGAAATAATTACGAACGCTCACTCCAGAATTTGCCCGTCATTACCAGCGGAATCACGGTGACACGTGTGGAAGTCTATGTTACTAATCGAACGCAAAGCACGGAAACGCTTCGAAATTTGGTCGCACTGTCGGATTTAGGCGAATCGAGTCCCTACAATAAGGGAAATCCGATTATGCAACCCATTCTTCCAGGTCAAAGCGTTGATAACAAGAATAATGGTTTGTATTCCAAATTAGTGGCTGACCCTCAAATTCGTAAATCCGATCAATCGTCCTACCAATTGGAATCCACTTATGGACTTCAGCGGGGTACAGATTTTGATATGTTGAAGGGTGCCAAGCGATTGAATGAGCGTGAGTACAAAGTTAACTCACAGTTGGGTTACATCTCCTTAGTGGCTCCGCTGCGTAATGACGAGGTATTAGCCGTTTCTTATGAGTATACGTTTAATGGGCGTAAGTACAAGGTTGGCGAATTAACCGAAGACTATCAAGCGCGTCAGGATAATGAGGTATTGATTTTGAAGATGTTGAAGTCGTCAACGATTCGGAATCATTTGAACCATCCGATGTGGGATTTGATGATGAAGAATATCTATTCGTTAAATTCCAATGGCTTAACCAAACAAAATTTTCAGTTGCGTTTGGTGTACAAGGATGATGCCACGGGAATAGATAACTCGAATTTAATTGAAGGGGAAAAGGTCAAAGACATTCCTTTGGTGAAGGTTTTGGGATTGGATAAACTGAATTTTGCCGGTGATCCACAGCCCGATGGGAACTTTGATTACATTGAGGATGTGACGATTGATTCCAAAAATGGAAAGATTATATTCCCGCTTTTGGAGCCTTTTGGGTCAAGTTTGAAAAAACAATTTACCGCCGCGGAGAGTAATTTAGTCGATAAATATGTCTTCGATAAATTGTATCGAATGACACAGACGGATGCGGTCCAACAAGCCTCTAAGAATAAGTTTTTCATCAAAGGGAATTTCCAGGCAGGTGTAGGAGGAGATATTTCCTTGCCATTTGGAGTGGAACCTAAATCGGTAAGTGTTTCTGCGGGTGGTCAAGCATTAGTAGCAGGATCCGATTACATCGTAGAAGGTCAATCGGGTAAGGTGAAGATATTAAATGAGGGAGTATTCCAATCTGGACGGGAGTTAAAAGTTTGTTACGAGAAACCTGATTTATTTACGAATCAAGTACGTACGATGCTGGGGACTCGTTTGGATTATAATTTGGGTCAGGATGTACACTTAGGTGCCACCATTCAAAGCATGAGTGAAACACCACCTGCTTTCTTACGAAGGGTGGCGATAGGTAATGAACCCGTGAATAATACCTTGATTGGTTTTGATGCGAGTATCTTGAAGAAATCAAATTTCTTGACGCGTGCGATTGATGCCCTACCTGTCATTTCAACGAAAGAATCCTCGGTGATTGATTTCCAGGGCGAATTTGCCAAACTAATTCCGAATGTGAATGATCGGGTTCAGGGGAATGCGTTTATTGATGATTTCGAGTCGGCGCGTGTGATGTATAATTTAAGTTCTCAGCCTACCTTATGGCGGCCGGGAGCGACTCCGAAGGAGTTCATTCCAGGAAATGGGCGTGATTTGACTTCCAATTATCGCCGTGCGAAAATATCTGCTTACAATGTGGACGCGAGTTTGTATGGTCAGGGTGGCTTCTCGTTGGATGTGCCTGGTTTGGATCCCGCAATTACCAATACCTATGCCTATGAGCGTATTGTGACTCCGAAAGGACTATTTCCCAATAAAGATTTCGCGAATAACATCACCAATTTGCCGATTGGTGTTTTGGATGTAGCGTACTTCCCTTCGGAACGTGGTATCTATAACTTTAATCCCAATTTAACTGCACAGGGTTTGTTGCCAAATCCAAAGAATAATTTTGGTGCCATTACGCGGGCCATTGTATCAGATACGGATTTCGATAATGCCAATGTGGAGCAAATCGAGTTTTGGTTGATGGATCCTTTCGTTCGTGGGGAAGCTGGAAAGATTCGAGATGGTATTTTCAACAAGAACAATACGACAGGGGGTAAATTGATTTTCCATTTGGGGGATGTATCGGAGGATTTTATCCCGGATGGCTTCTCGAATTTTGAGAATGGAATACCCGCGGGTGATAAGATCTTGACAGGTAACAATCAGAACGTGGAAAAGACCACTTGGGGATTAGCGCCGAAGCGTCAGTTTGTGATTAATGCTTTTGATAATCAAGGAGGTAGGGGCCAACAAGACATCGGCTTAGACGGTTTGCCTAACTTAGTGGATGGAGCTAATTCTTTGTCGGAAACCACCTATTTCTCCGAATATCTAACGCAGACCAAATCCCGTGTCACGGATTCGAAGGCTTTGGCTTCGATTCAAGCTGACCCTGCGGCGGATGATTTTATTCACTATTTGAGTGCTAATTATAATTCTTCCGGAAGTTTGGTGGAGCGTTATAAGAATTACATGGGGCTTGAAAATAATTCGCCTACGACTGATAACCCAAGTAATGCAAATATTACAGAAGCAAATTCGATGATGCCAGACCGGGAGGATTTGAATAACGATAATACCGTCAATGAAGTTGAGGCATATTTTCAGTACGAGGTTGATTTGAAGCCAGGAGCTCTGGCAGTTGGTCAAGGATTTGTTGTAGATAAGGTTAACGAGGGTGGGGTAGATTGGTATTTATTTAGAATTCCGATTAAGGATAAGCGTAACTATACGACGCCTGCCGGTGAGATCAGCAGTTTTAAGTCGATACGTTTCTTCCGTATGTTGTTGAGTCAATTCCAAGATCCAGTGGTCTTGCGTTTTGCTCAATTGCAGCTTTCAGGATATTCCTATCGTAAGTTTATCGGTGAATTAGACCAACGAAATGGCCAAGAAATGCCTGAGTCCTACGACGCTAAATTCCGTGTGGCTTCGGTAAATATTGAGGAGAATGGTCCAGCCAGCAAAGGTGTAAATACGATTCCTTATGTGGTTCCTCCGGGTTTTGTTCGGGATCAGGATGTGACGACGATCAACAATGCGCGATTAAACGAGCAATCGATGAGTTTATGTGTGGATAACCTTCGACCTGGGGATGCGCGCGCGGTGTTTAAGAATTCTTCATTCGATTTTATTAATTACAAGCGTCTCCGGATGTTTGTATCGATGCAAAGTCAAGACCAGGTTGATGGACAGGTTTCGGCATTCTTGCGAATCGGAACGGATTTGACGGATAATTATTACGAGGTGGAGCAAATGGGACTTCGTCAGACGCAAAAGGGGCAGGGTTTGGATACCGAGATATGGCCATTGGATAATGAATTTGATGTGGAGTTTGACTTGATGAAGCAGGTGAAGATTGAGCGGGACCGACAAGGTAAATCCTTGAATGAGCAGTTTAGTTTGATCATGGTCTCTTCGACTGGTAAGAAATACCGGATTACGGTCATGGGACGTCCGGATCAAAGCGCTTCGATGACCTTGATGATTGGGGTTCGTAACACAACGAAAGATGGTCAAAATAAATCATTCTGTATTTGGGTGAACGAATTGCGTGCGTCGGGTTTTGATCAAACCTCAGGTGAAGCGGCCTTGGGTAAGCTAGGTATTAAATTGGCCGATTTAGGCCAGATCACCATGAATGGTAGTTTCCGGAACTATGGATTCGGAGGAGTTCAGTCGAAGATTTCAGATCGTGCCCGTGATAACATGAAAGAATATGGCATCACAGCCAATCTAAACTTGGATAAATTCCTGCCAAGTAAATGGGGCTTCAAGATTCCTTTCTATGTCTCTTATGATCGTCGAAATATTTCACCTGAGTTTGATCCTTTAGATCCCGATATTTTCTTGAAGGATGCCCTGGGTAAGTTTGGAACACAGGCTAAAAGAGATTCCTATTTGAAATTGGTGGAGGATAATACGGAGCGGCAGGGTTTCAATTTTACCAATGTTCGCAAGATTCGAAGTTCATTGGCCAAGCATGCTTATGTGTGGGATTTATCCAACTTCACCTTTAGTTATGCTTATTCGGAAATGATTCGTACGAATACATTGACTGAGACCTATCGTCAATTGAGTCAACGAGGAAGCGTGCTTTACAGTTATACAACGTCTGCCTCATTCTGGGAGCCATTTGCTAAGTGGGGCATGAATTCGCCATGGTTTGCCCTTTTGAGAGATGTGAATATCAATGTCATCCCCGCTTCGATTACCGTACGCGCGGAAATGGACCGTAGTTTTGTAAAGACGCAATTACGGAATCAAGAGTTAACAACCCTTGGTGTTGCGCCTCAATTTGAGAAGTATTGGTTCTTTAATCGCCAATATGCCTTGAATTGGAATTTAACGAAGAGTATGATTGTGAATTATTCAGCGAATGTGAATACGATCATCGATGAGCCTTTCGGGGATTTAGATACCCAAGCGAAACGGGATTCGGTGATGTTCAATATTCGAGCGTTGGGGCGTGCGAAGGAGTTCGACCAACAAGCCGGATTGGTTTGGCGATTGCCTCTACAGAAATTACCATTGACCGATTGGATGAATGCAGATTATACGCATCGAATGGGATATAATTATTTTGCTAACTCATTCAATATCAAGGATTCCTTAGATATTCCTTTTGGTAATATTATTAAGAATTCGCGGGAGCGCTCGATTAATGGTCGGGTCGATTTTGTTTCCCTTTATAATCGTATCCGTGCTCTGCGTTGGGTAAATTCAAGTAATCCAACGAGTAAGGACGTGGCTAGAAATCCAGGCGATGAGGATGATATTATCATTCCGCCAAAGAATGCCTTGAAGTCGGTCGCTCGATTATTACTAACCCTTCGTGGTATTCAAGTGAATTATTCGATGAATGAATCGACGACATTGCCAGGATTTAACCCGTCACCGGGACGATTGGGAATGAATGGAAATTGGGGAGCACCGGGCTTGGATTTTGTCTCTGGCGGGCAGCGTGATCAGATTCGATTTACCGCTGCGGAGAATGGTTGGCTATCGAAGAGTACGGTTCAGAATATTCCGTTTACCCAATTGCGCCAGCAGCGTTTGACCTATTCAACGCAGTTGGAACCCACGAAGGATTTACGAATTCAGGTTGATGGTAATTACAACAAAGGGGATAATTACCAAGAGTTTTTCCGGCCTGCCGAACCCGGAGGTCCATTTAAGAGCCAAAGCCCAGTTCGTTCAGGTAATTATTCGATGTCCTTCTTGTCTTTCATGACTGCCTTTAAGGATCCGACTCAAGTGTTTGAGCAATTCCGCTCAAATCGTGAGGTATTGATGATGCGCTTAAACCGCACAAAGGTAGCGGAGGGTTTGTATAATCGTAATTCACAGGATGTGTTGATTCCTGCGTTCTTTGCGGCTTATTCGGGTGTGTCAGCCAATGAAGTGAAGTTTTCACCTTTCTATAATATCCCTTTGCCAAACTGGAAAGTGGATTACAATGGATTGAATCTGTTCCCAGGTATCACGAAGAAATTTAGCTCTTTCACGATTACCCACATGTACTCGAGTACCTATAGTGTAGGTAATTTTGTTTCGTCTTTAGAGTATGGTCAATTAGCGAATGACTTCCAGAATTTGACTTTGAATAGCTTGCTGTACCCCTTATCTTCTCGTTTTGATCCAGACACGAAAACCTTAATTCCGGTGTATGTGATGAGTACGATTTCCTTTACGGAGCGTTTCTCGCCTTTGGTCGGCGTGAATGCAATTACGAAAAGTCGGATTTCATTACGTTTTGAGTACAATCAAGATCGAAGTGTCGGATTAAACTTAGCTAATTCGCAGGTGGCGGAAGTGGCCAACAAGGATTTGACTTTTGCGGTAGGCTTTACCAAAGCGAATATGTTAATTCCATTTAAGATTAACGGCAGAGCCGTTCGTTTGCCGAATGACTTGCGTTTCAACATGAATTTAACGATTCGAGATACGCGTACTTTGCAACGAAAGTTAGATGCGGAGACCGTTGTTACGCAAGGTTTCGTCAATTTCCAATTCAGACCTCAGTTGACCTATTCCGTGAGCGATAAGTTGTCTGTGACCGCCTATTTCGATAAAATGATGAATAACCCATTGGTTTCCAATTCCTTCTACCGGTCAACGGTCGCAGGTGGTTTCCAAATCCGATATAGTCTAGAATAATTACGAAAAAAATTTTGCAATCAAGCCCGAATTTCGTGACCTTTGCAAGCAAAAAAATACGAACATATGAATTTTCCAGCTGAATTAAAGTACACGAAAGAACATGAGTGGATTAAAGTTGAGGGTGATGTAGCGATTGTCGGTA
This sequence comes from Aquirufa sp. 5-AUSEE-100C1, assembly GCF_054558655.1. Lineage (NCBI taxonomy): Bacteria > Pseudomonadati > Bacteroidota > Cytophagia > Cytophagales > Flectobacillaceae > Aquirufa > Aquirufa sp. 5-AUSEE-100C1. The sequence continues at coordinate 263,008 of NZ_JBPXKO010000001.1, forward strand.
TTACCGACTTTGCTCAAGGTGAATTAGGGGATATCATTTTCGTGGAGGTGGAATCAGTGGGTAAAACAGTCGCACAAGATGCCGTTTTCGGTACCGTGGAAGCTGTTAAGACCGTATCTGATTTGTTCTTACCCGTAGCTGGAGAGATTCTAGAATTTAATAGCAACTTAAACAACAGCCCTGAATTAGTGAATTCAGATCCATACGGAGCGGGTTGGGTAGTTAAAATGAAACCAAGCGATTTAGGCGACATTGATCAATTGATGGATGTAGCGACCTATCAAGCATTTGTTGGACATTGATTTTTAAAACCCTGATTTCAGGGTTTTTTTTTAGATTAAAAGAAACATGCGGATTTTAATTAAATCAGTTAAGGTACAGGATTCACGTTCGGCTCATTTTGGGAAGACCGTAGATTTATTGGCTGAAAACGGTCATTGGACTAAAATAGCGTCGTCTATTCAATCAGATGCCGACGTGCTTATTGAAGGCAAAGATTTATCTTGGTCTCCAAGCCTGGTTGACCTACGCGTTCACAACACCTTACCGGGCGGCGAGCACCGAGAGGATTGGACGAGTTTGAGTCAAGCAGCGAAGAAGGGCGGCGTGTTGGATTTGTTGTTATTGCCTACGGGAACACCGGTGCCCCAACAAGCCGATGCAATTGCGTCTATTCAGGATAAATCGGGTGATGTATCTTTCCACGCCATGGCTCCGTTGAGTATTGATAACAAAGGAGAGAACTTTACCGATTTATTGGATTTACATCGTGCTGGTGCGAATTGGTTTGGTCATGGAGCGGGTTCTTTACAGACGGTAGATTTGATGGCTAAAAGTTTGCAGTATTTGCAGACTTTGCCTGTGACGATTGTTAGTCGGCCAGACACCGAAGCTCTATCGCTTTATGGACAAATTCACGAAGGCCTTCAAAGCACCTTATTGGGTTTAAAAGGAATACCGGTCTTGTCGGAGAGCATGAGTATCAAACGCGACTTGGATCTTTTACGCTATGTTCGTTCCAATACCTTTGGTTTGGCGAGTGCTCAATTTAGATTACATTTTGCGTGCTTATCAACTGCGGAGTCGGTTAGCTTGATTCAAGCAGCGAAGCAGGAAGGCTTACCCGTTTCCGCGGATGTGGCTGTTCATCAGTTAATTTATACGGAAGATGCGGTGGCGGATTTTGATACGAATAAGAAGGTTTTCCCTCCATTTAGATCAGAATCTGATTTAGCAGCACTTTGGGAAGGTTTAAAAACAGGAGCTATTGATGCGGTTGTGTCGGATCACCATCCGATTGAATTTGAGGCAAAAGCTTTGGAGTTTGATCATGCGGATTTTGGCACGATTGGATTAGAGACTTTGTTGGTCGCATTTGTGGGAGCTGCTGAAAAGCATGGATTTAAGAATGCGTTGGATTATTTAACTCATAAGCCAGCGGACTTGTTGGGCGTTGAATTACCAAGCTTGTCGGAAGGTTCCAGGGTGCAAGGGATCGTTTACCAACGTGGTCTTTTAGCGGTCTATCAGGAAAAGGATATTGTGAGCAAGTCTAAGAATTCATGTTTCTTGGGAGAGACTTTTGATACGGAGATTGTTAGCGTTATTAAAGGAGATCAAATCGTTTACCAGCGTTAAGATGAAGGAGCTATTAGGACAGTGGCCACGTATTGTAGTAGTTAGTTTAGTATGTGTGGTATTAATGGCCTTGTATTGTTATGTATTGACGGTCAATGATATCATACCCCTCGCCGGGAAAAAGGCGCCATCGTTTGTCATTGTTCTCTTGGCTCAGGTGTATCTCGCCAAAACGTGGGTGGGTACAAACCGTGGGGCGTCGGTTCATTTTCTGAAGTTATTCTTGTATCAGTATATTTTCGTGTTTATCACCGCATTGATTGGTGCTTTGGTGTTGTATTATTTCTACCAAAGCGAATCGGGTTTAATGGTTTTGCAGGATTACATTCGATTGAGTGTGCATGAGTTGGGGCAATACAAGGATGTCATCATCAAGCAAGAAGGGAAGGAGTATTATTTTCAATTGATGCAGGGTATTCAGGGGATTGATGCATTCAGTATTTCCAGAGATGAGTTTTCGCAAAAGATTGCGCTTGCTTTTTTACCAAATTTGTTAATTTCGTTGTATTACAAACAATAATCACATGGATTCAACTTCATCATCTAAAAGTCTTATTCTTGTAAAATGGGCCATCATTGGTGGCTTGGTAAGCTTTTTATTTTCTGTCATTACTCAATATACTGGATTGGCAGAGGATTTTTCAGAAACATTGGGATGGGTATCCTTCCTCTTTACCTTCGTATTAAATGTTAGTATACTTTTTCTAGCTTTGAAAGAGGTCCGCGATTACCAGGAAGGTTTTTTAAGCTATGGAGAAGGTTTAGGTAGTGCGACCCTATTGGGCGGAATTTGGGGAATTGTTGCAGGTGGTTTTAATTACATCTACATCAATTTTATCGATAATTCGATGATTCAAAAACAAATGGATTTGGCACGTGAACGAATGGAAGATCAAGGTTTGACTACGAGTCAGATTGAAGATGCTGAAAAGCTAACAAAAATGATGTTAGGGCCAGGTATTCAATTTGTTACGATTGTTATAGTAACTCTTTTCTTCATGTTTATTTTGGGTCTTGTCGTTTCAGGAATCATGAAGCGAGAAAAACCGATGTTCGATTAACATGTTCGCAATCATTCGCAAAGAGTTAAGTAGTTTTCTGAGTTCCTTTTTAGGATTGGGCATCATGACGGCCTTTTATATCTTAATGGGGATTTACCTTTGGTGGATGGAGGGGAACATTCTCGACTATGGGTTTGCCGAAATGCGTGTATTCTTCGATTTAAGTCCTTGGTTCTTTCTGTTTTTTATTCCGGCCTTATCCATGCGTCTATTTGCCGAGGAGTTTGAGATGCGGACTTTTGATCTTTTACGTTCTTTGCCTATTCGCATGAATTCCATTCTCCTTGGAAAGTTGTTGGGCGCTTTTTTCTTGGTGACTATTATCTTAATCCCAACGGCCGTGTTTGTTTATTCAATTAGCCAATTGGGCAGTCCTGTGGGCAATTATGATGCGTCCTTGGTGATTGGGTCTTATGTCGGCTTATTGTTACTCTGTGCCGTATTCGTTTGTCTTTCGACTTTAGCCTCTTCCTTGGTCTCGAAACAATCCTTGGCTTTTGTGCTGGGATTGGTTTTCAACTTCGCTGTATGGCAAGGTATGCAAGAAATTCCGAGCCTTGAAACGTGGTCGGTCTATGCGCATTACCAACAATTAAGTAAGGGCGTTATTGATGGGGGAAGTGTTCTCTATTTCTTCGGCCTTTGTGCTGCACTGACGGGCCTTATTCGATTACGCTTGGATCTTAAATTTGCCTAATTTTTGTAATCGGAAATGGCCAATCTTTCCGTGCATAAGTTAATTTCGGATGCCTCGTTAGATGCAACAAGGATTAGTTTATGTCTTTGGCTTTCTAAGGCTTGGTAGAACCAGTTTTTAGCCTTTTCATCGAGATTAGAAGTGGGTTCGTCCAAACAAAGAATTGGACGATCGCTGGCCAAGGCCATTCCTAATTTGACTTTTTGGCGCATTCCGGAGGAATAATTCTTAATGAATTTCGTTTCGGATGGGTTTAGGTCGATGAAATCAGTGAATGAATCAACATCCCAGCGGGGGTGAAGGTAATTTAGCTTGACCAAGAAATCGATTAATTCCGGTAAGGTGAATTCTTCAATCAGCTCTGAATAGGGGGCTGCAAAACTGATTTGTTGGTGAATGGGTTCGGATGTTCCCTCAAACTCCACCGTTCCTTTATTCGGCAGACTGTATTGCGCCAAGGTTTTTAGCAGAGTAGATTTTCCGGCACCATTGTGTCCAATAATCGCGTAGGATTTACCCGATTCGAACGTATAATTCAAATTTTTGAAGACCCATTCCTGGCGGAATTTCTTGTGAATACCTTTGGCAATGATCTTCATGGCTGTCTTATCCTTTCATGATTCCGCGCTCTGAGTTACGGATAAAATCAACAATTTCATCGCGGTGGGCAGATTTAGGAATATTCGCTTCGATTTGATTGAGCGCCTCTTGGTTATTTAAACCCTTTAGGTAGACGTAACGGTAGATTTCTTGGATTTCACCTACTTGTTCGTCATTGAATTCACGCCGACGAAGCCCTACGGAGTTGATACCAGCATAACTTAAGGGTTCCCGACCGGCTTTGGTAAAAGGAGGGACGTCTTTACGAACCAAAGAGCCACCTGATATCATAACATGGCGACCAATCGATGCGAATTGGTGAATGGCGGACGAACCACCGATGATGGCGAAATCGCCAACAGTTACGTGCCCTGCCATTTGAACGGCATTGGCTAAAATACAGTTGTCGCCGATGATGCAATCGTGTGCCACGTGCACATAGGCCATGATGAGGCAATTCTTGCCAACTACCGTTTTCATTTTATCGGAAGTACCACGATTGATGGTTACACACTCACGAATGGTCGTGTTGTCTCCAATTTCCGCTGTCGTAACTTCTCCGCCAAATTTTAGGTCTTGGGGAATAGCTGAAATGACCGCACCTGGAAAAATGCGTACGTTCTTTCCGATTCTTGCGCCGGGATATATGGTAACATTAGATCCGATCCATGTACCTTCTCCAATCTCGACGTCTTCATGAATGACGCTGAAAGGATCTATCCGAACATTATCGGCGATTTTGGCATTGGGATTTATTACGGAAAGAGATTGACTCATATTCAAATACCTAAGATTTTCTAACTAAACTAGCCGTCATTTCAGCCTCACAAACCACTTGTCCTGCGACATAGGCCTTACCAATCATCTTGGCAATTCCCCGACGGATCGGTGCGGTTAATTCACATTTAAAGATAACGGTATCGCCTGGAATTACGCTCTTGCGGAAACGGCAATTTTCAATTCCAACCAAATAGGGCCAATAGTTTTCGGGATCTGGTACAGAACTTAATACTAATATACCTCCCGTTTGCGCCATGGCTTCTACTTGCATAACCCCTGGCATGACCGGATTGTTCGGGAAGTGCCCCATGAAATAATTTTCATTCATGGTAACATTCTTGACACCCACTACGCTATTGTCATCCAAGTAAATGATTTTATCAATCATTTGGAAAGGATAACGGTGAGGCAATAACTCATAAATACGCTCATGCGTACAGATAGGAGGTTGTTTCGGGTCGTAAACAGGGACATTATTTTTCTCTGTCTCCAACATCAACTTCTTGATTTTTTTGGCCAGTTCCACATTGGACGCATGTCCAGGTCGGGAGGCCAAGATTTGTGCCTTGATCGGACGACCCACCAATGCCAAATCACCCATCACATCCAACAATTTGTGACGTGCCATTTCATTGTTGAAGTGCAGGTTTGTATTATTTAAAATACCTACTTCTTTGGAGATCGATACTTTAGGCTTTCCTAATACCTCCGATAAATGAGCTAATTCAGACTCTGAATAATCTTTATCGGCGATTACAATGGCATTATTCAAATCACCGCCCTTAATCAATCCTGCTTTATAAAGAGCTTCTAATTCATGCACAAAACAGAAGGTACGGCACATGGAGAAGTCTTTTTCGAATTGCGATACATGACTTAAATTGGCATGTTGGCTTGATAAAAACTTCGAATTATAATCCACCATAACGGCGATTCGGTAGTCATTAAGTGGGAGAGCCGCTAATTCAATACCCTTATCTAAATCTTTGAAACGAACTTCTTCCGTTAATTCAAAAAACTTACGATGCGCTTCTTGTTCGACAGGTTCTGCATCTTTTAAGGCTTCCACAAATTTGATCGAAGACCCATCCATGATCGGTGGTTCAGGACCATCCAATTGAATAAGAATGTTGTCGATTTCAAGACCTACTAAAGCAGCTAAAACGTGCTCTACGGTATTAATTCGTGCTCCATTGTGCTCAATGGTCGTTCCGCGGGATGTATCTACTACGTAATCCACATCAGCATCAGCAATCGGTTGGCCCGGTAAATCCACGCGTTGGAATTTAATCCCATGATTAGCTGCTGCAGGTAAAAAGGTCATATTGGCCACAACACCTGTATGCAAACCTACACCGGAAAGCGTGACTGATTTTGAAATGGTATGTTGCTTATTATTCATGAGAAAGGGTAAGCCTATTTAATTTTATTAATCTTTTCAAACAGCTCCGGCAATTGGCGAATCAGCGCTGCGCGCTTTAAATACTCCGCATTGTTCGTAGCTGGGAAACCACCCATCGTTTGACCAGGTGATTTAATGGATTTGGTGACTCCTGTACGTCCGGTGATGATGGTTCTAGGAGCTATACTTAAATGCCCCGCAACACCCACTTGACCGCCGATGAGGCAATTTTCACCAATTTTGGTAGAACCAGAAATACCCGTTTGGGCTGCAATGGCGGTATTCGCGCCTATTTCTACATTATGTGCAATCTGTACTAAATTATCAATCTTAACACCCTTACGAATAAAGGTGGAACCCATCGTTGCGCGGTCGATGGTAGAATTGGCTCCAATGCTGACATCGTCTTCGATAACAACATTTCCCAATTGCGGAATGGCTTTGTAGGTTCCATCTGCTTGGGGTGCATGCCCAAAACCATCGGCACCAATGACGGCATTGGAATGAATGACCACATTGTTGCCAATGACCGTGTCATTGTATATGACGACACCCGGAAATATCGTGCAATTCTCGCCGATTTGGACGTTTTTGCCAATACTCACCTGGTTGTGAATGCTACTGTTATTTCCGATACTGGAATGCGCATCAATACTCGTAAATCGGCCAACAAACAAATCTTTTCCTAAAGCGACCCCTGCAGCAATGTGAGAGGGAGTTTGAATGCCTATTTCCCGAACAGACATCATCTCTTGATACTTTTGCAACAAGATGGTAAAGGCCACATAGGGCTCTTTCACTCGAATTAGCGTTGTTTTAACGGACGATTTTAAGGCCAAATCAGCCGCAACAATAACCGCTGTGGCATGGGTGTCGTATAAATAGGATTCGTATTTCGGATTGGATAGGAAGGAGATACTCCCTTGTTTTCCCTCTTCAATTTTATCGAAGCCCGTGATGAATTGTGTTCCGTCGCCTTCTACTGCTCCTTGAATGATGGTCGCTATTTGGTCAACGGTAAACTTCATATAGGGTATTGGGAATTTAATGCGTGTTCAGTTCGCCTTGCAAATATACGCTCTTTGGACAACAAAAGTAGTATTTTTTTACAATCTTACTGAGCGCTTGAATGGTAGGTAGGTCAGATGCCTCAGTTAACTCGACCACTTGACCTAGTTTATCGACGATTTTTATCGTGTTATCTCCCTGAACATAAGCCGAATTACTCGTAGAACCTTCGATAACAAAATAGGATAATTCCTCATCACTAATGTTCAACTTGCTCTTAATCTCTTCGGAAATTTCGGTACGTTTAGATTTAGGGAGGGGTTGGCTTCCAAGCTTGCAAGTGAATAATTTCCGACTCAAAAAGTGGCTGCACAACATGGAAAGTATTTTATCATCTGCATCCTTCCAGGTTTTTATCGCTGCCCAAACGTCGTGGTCATCTAAATCAGTGAAGGCCAATAATAAATTGGGATCCGCCGTGAATTCCTCCCAGGTATATTCCTTCTTTAAGAAAAGCATCAAGGCTTTTGAACAGGTAAGCTTTTTACCTTGTGCGATTAAATCTTTGGCCCGACGAAGAATCTGGATCAACATGGTTTCCGCAGCGATGGCTGTTTTGTGCAGATATACTTGCCAATACATTAATCTGCGCGCCATCAAGAAGTTCTCGATTGAATAAATCCCTTTTTCCTCCATGACAAGAGTTTCGTCTTGGAGGTCCAACATACTTAATAGACGTTCTGAACCAATAAAGCCTTCTCGAACACCCGTGTAGAAGGAGTCGCGGGATAAGTAATCCAGTCGGTCAACGTCCAATTGGCTCGAAATCAATTGATGAAAAAACTTCCGTGGATACGAATCATCGAACATGGAAATGGCAAGGCTCAAACGACCATTAAAGTGTTGGTTGAGCTTTTCCATGATTAGATTCGAAATCTCTTCGTGGTGTACGTGGTTTAATAGCGTATATTCCAATACGTGTGAAAAGGGTCCGTGACCGATATCATGCAATAAAATGGCAATTTCGGCGGCCTCCATTTCATCGTCGGAGATCTGATAGCCCTTTGCTTTGAGGTTGTTCAGCGCTTCATCGATCAGGTGCATCGCACCCAAAGCATGGTGGAAGCGCGTATGATGCGCACCAGGATAAACAAATTCGGCGAGGCCTAATTGTTTGATTCGCTTTAACCGTTGAACGAAAGGATGATCAATCAGTTTGAGGATGAAAGGGTTATTGATTTTAATGAATCCGTAAATGGGATCATTGATGATTTTGGTTGGAAACATGCGCCGGTTGCTAACGTTTTTTCAAGCCTTAAATTTAGAAAATATTCATTCCATATTAGTTCGAAAGCAATAATTAATTAATTTTGCAACACATTAGCGTAATCTAATGCGGACTTGTAGCTCAGTTGGTTAGAGCATCTGACTCATAATCAGGGGGTCCATGGTTCGAGCCCATGCTGGTCCACGAAGACACTCATCTGAAAAGGTGGGTGTCTTTTTTATCTCTGAATGTAGAGACGCGATACTTCGCGTCTGTTAGTCATAGGAATTTAGACGCGAGGTATCGCGTCTCTACAGTTTTGGGGTTTAGACGCGAGGTATCCGCGTCACTATGAATTGGATTATATATAAAGCACCCCCAGCGCAATCGCCGCCACGGCCATCAAGACCAGCGCGATGCCACCCATGGCATTCAAATACCTCGAATTCGTGTACTCACCCATGATTTCTTTGTTATTCGAGATGTGTAAGATGATCCCGATTAACACCGGCGCTGTGACGCCATAAAGGATAGCCGTATAAATCAAGGCCTGAATGGGGGTTATGCCGATGTAGTTCATCGAGAGACCCAGCAAGAGTGAAATCATAATGATGACATAGAAGCCCTTGGCCTCATGGAATTTTTTATCGAGGCCTTGTTCCCAACCGAAGGTTTCGGAATAGATATAAGACAACGCACCACTCAAAACGGGGATCGCAATCAAGCCCGTCCCGATGACACCTACCGCAAATAAAACGTATGCCAAATCGCCCGCCAAAGGTTTCAAAGCCATGGCTGCTTGTTCTACCGTATCGATTTGGTGAATGCCTGCTCCATAAAGTACAGTCCCCGTTGTCAATATGATAAAATACATCACCAAGCCCGAAAAGCCCATCCCAAAATCCACATCCTTTTCCATCGCATGAATGATGCGCTTATTCACCATTATATGCCGGTGCTTGTGCTGCATTTCCTCTACCTCGACGGATGCCTGCCAAAAGAATAAGTAAGGGGAAATCGTCGTACCAAGTATGCCCACCAAGATGGCCAAGTACTCTTTCGTAAATTCGATTTTAGGGATAAACGTGGCGCTCACAATTTGCCCAAAATCCTGTTTGTATAAAAAAGGAACCACAAAATACACCAACATCACAATGCACATATACTTCAATGTGCTGGCAATTTTTTGATAAGGCAGGTAGATAATCAGCCCCAATAAAAGGATCGTGAACATTACACTAAAATAGGATGCCTCGATCTGTGGAAACAAGAGATTACCCACGGCTCCCATGCCTGCGATATCTGCCCCAACGTTCATGACAATGGCAGGAGTACTAAATACCAACATCACATAAAGAACCGGCTTAGAATAATGTTTCTTCAAAGTTCCCGTTAAGCCTTGCGAAGTCACCAATCCGATTCGAGCACACATTTGTTGGATCGCCGCCATCAAGGGTATCGTGATAATCGTCGTCCAAAGTGTCATCAAGCCAAATTGCGCACCTGCCTGCGAATAGGTCGCAATGCCCGATGGATCATCGTCACTCGCACCTGTCACCAATCCGGGTCCAATGGTTTTCCAGAATCGTTTGATTTTTGTGCTTAGGCCCATGGTTTTTACTGATTTTCTGCAATGATTACGCAGTTTAGTGATATTTTCCTATTTTCGTGTTATGCGTAAACATAATTTTAGCCCCGGACCTGCGACCTTGCCGGAGGTTGTGTTCCAACAAGCCGCTGCGGCTCTTCTCGATTTCAATCAATCCGGTTTAAGTATCGCTGAAATCAGCCACCGAGCTTCCGAATTTACCGCCATTATCGAAGAGGCCACGGCCCTCGTGACAGAATTATATCAATTACCTGATTATTTTGAGGTGCTATGGTTGCCGGGAGGTGCGAGTAGTCAATTGGCGGTAGCTCCCATGAATTTATTGGGTGCAAATGATTCCATGGCCATAGTGGATACCGGTTTTTGGGCACAGCGTTCCATCGATGCGGCTAAGGAAGTTGCCCAAGTCCAAGTGTTAGCTTCAGCTAGCGAAATGAAATATGACCGAATTCCAAAGGAATGGTCTTTACCTGCGAATACAAAATACCTGCATGTTGTTTCCAATGAGACCATTGAAGGCATACAATACCATCAATATCCGGAGGTGGATATCCCGTTGGTCGCCGACATGACCTCGGATTTTGTGAGTAAACCACTCGATTTAGATCGCTTTGGCATCATTTTCGCCTCGGCGCAAAAGAATTTTGGAATAGCGGGGATTACCTGCGTGTTAGTCAATACGAAAGTTCTCCCCGAAAATACCGGTCGGGTAATCCCAACCATCTGGAACTATCGTACGCACATCGATAACCAATCGCTTTATCATACCGTACCAACCTTCCCTGTTTACGTAGCACTCTTGATGCTTCGCTGGATTAAAGAACAAGGTGGCTTACGTGAAATGCAACGCAGATCCAAAGCGAAAGGCCAACTGATTTACGACGAAATCGACCGTAATCCCTTGTTTGAGGGTATCGCGGTCAAAGAGGATCGATCGGTTTTAAATGCGTGTTTTCGTGGGATTAACCCGGAAATTGATGCACAGTTTTTGAAATATTTGACGGAAAATAATGTGGTGGGGATTAAAGGGTTCCCAACCGTCGGTGGTTTCCGTGCGTCGATGTACAATGGAATGCCGATTGAGAGTGTAGCCTATTTAGTGGAATTGATGAAGAATTTTAAACCTGAATGATGAAAATTATTATTGCCGGTGGTGGAATAGGTGGATTGGTGACCGCATTGCGATTGCACCAAGAAGGCTATGAGGTCAAAGTCTTTGAATCCGTGAAAGAGGTAACGCCTTTGGGAGTTGGAATAAATTTATTGCCCCACTCGGTACGGGTTTTGACGAATTTGGGCTTGCAGGAGAAGATTGCCAAGATTGCGGTGGCGACAGAGGAGTTGGTCTATGCCAACCGACAAGGCCAATTTTTCTGGTCGGAACCCCGCGGGACCCATGCCGGTTATCGCTGGCCGCAGTTTTCCATTCATCGGGGTAAATTCCAAATGCTCTTGTGGGAGGAAGCAACGCGTGTGCTTGGTGCTCAAAATATATTGTCCAATGCGCATCTGCAGGATTATCGAGAAGAAGGCGGACTGGTAATTGCGACCTTTGTAAATCGGGAGACGGGTGATGTCGTGGCGCAAGAAAAGGGAGATTGTTTGATTGGGGCGGATGGGATACATTCGACCTTGCGGAAGAAATTATATCCCGATGAGGGTGGAGTGGTGTTTTCAGGCAATGTCTTGTATCGGGGAACCGCTCGCATGAAACCTTATTTGACGGGGGCATCCATGGCGATGATTGGTTCCATGAAGCAGAAGATGGTGATTTATCCGATTAGCACGAGCCTGGATTCGGATGGAAATCAATTGATTAATTGGGTGGCTAATCTAACGCAGGAATCAGGAAAGGAGATTACAGTGCGCGATTGGAACCGACAAGTAGATAAGGCTCAACTATTGGAAATCTATCAGTCATGGCAATTTGATTGGATCGATGTTCCTGAGATGATTGAAAGATCCAATGATGGCATATTCGAATTCCCGATGTCGGACCGAAACCCTTTGCCGAAATGGACCTTCGGTCGGGTGACTTTATTAGGCGATGCCGCGCATCCGATGTACCCGATTGGTTCGAATGGCGCTTCGCAAGCTATTTTGGATGCAGATGCGTTGGCATTGGCACTCAAGCGTGAACCGGATGTCGAAAAAGCTTTATTGGCCTATGATGCGGAACGTGTTCCAGCAACCTCGCAAGTCGTTTTACAAAATCGCCAAAAGGGACCGGATTTTATCATGGATTTGATGGAGGAACGCTTCCCAGCAGGATTTGAGGAAGGCCAAATACCGCATGCGGAATTGGCGGAGGTGATGGCTAAATACAAGCAGATTGCTGGATTTGATGTGGAAACTTTAAACGCGAAGGCCTAATGGAATTGACATTGTTTATGGAAGCTGAAATTGAATTAGGCGAAGTACAAGAATTAGGAGCCCGTCGGATTGTGCGTGTCATGGGTGGACGGTTTTGGTCCAACGATTTATCGGGTACCATTCTAGAGGGTGGTGGCGATTGGCAACATATTCGTCGGGACGGTGTCGTGGAGATTAATACGCGTTATACTTTGCAGACAACGGATGGAGCGTTAATTTATTTAACCAATGACGGACTTCGTGATGGTGCTTATATGCGGACTTTCGCTCGTTTTGAATCTACGGATCCGCGGTATGCTTGGGTGAATAATCGATTATTTCTGGCTGATGGGCAGAAAGTGGGTGGAGTAGTGAGTCATTCGTTTTATGCGGTATTGTAGAGACGCGATACTTCGCGTCTGTTAGTCGTTGGACATTAGACGCGATACTTCGCGTCTGTTAGTCGTTGGACATTAGACGCGAGGTATCGTCGGGTTTAGACGCGAAGTATCGCGTCTCTACATTTTTTGGGTTTTGACGCGAGGTATCGCGTCTCTACAAATAATAGGATTTCTCGAAAAAATCTAAATCAATTTTTCAATCGAAATCATGTTGGCCAAATAACCTGCCCCTGTCATTAACGTAATTCGATAGAACCGACTATTCGTCGTATCCCGTAAATAATATACTGCTACCGCTCCATCTCCACCAAAACTCCATGTTGTCCCAAGGTAAGCGAAAGTTGAATTAATGGTCTGATTGATTTCTGAAAAATAGGTGAATGAACCTCCTGCATAGGTCGTGTAAGCGGATACTCTTCCCGTGAAACTTGTCCCAGTTGTTCGGATATGTAAACTCCGATTGCCTGAGGTTGTCATCTGAACTTGGATATCGCCAAAGGTTACCGGTACCCCCGCATCCACAAATTTGGCAATCCTATCTGGCTGAATTGGTTGATTACCGGAGATTACCTCAATCGTAAACCAGGGATAAGAGCCTGTCGTGGAGAAATCTCCGCTGCCTCCCAACTGATTTGTATTAAAAGTTTGTATTATTCGATAGGAGACCACGGTTTGTGTCGATGTTGTAATTACGGCATCCGATAATCCTCCAGTAGCCCCCCATCCCGCTGAACTTGCGGCTGAATAAGAGGCAGAAGCACTACCAATATAGGCTCCTGTTGTTTCGTTGTACCAGCCAAATTGCGGTCGGGCATCTGAGTTTGATGTTTGAAAATTAGGTACCTGCGCTTGTAGACGATAGGTACGACCGGCCGCTAGGGTAATTTGACCCGTGCTCGTGTTTAGGGAAATATCTTGTCCAGCCACTTGGTCTATTTGGGTAAATGCCACTAATCCGTTCGTACTTAAGCCTGTTGTTTGGCCTGCTGTTCGAGTTCCACGCATGAAAGAAGAACTTACACCAGACCCTGTAGCCGTAGCAATTGTGGCCCAATTGGTTCCATTCCAATAGTAATAACCTGCTACCAAATTGGGATTATTGCCCGTATTGTAGACCAATAAACCCGTCGCAGGATTGGGTATTGTGGAATTATCGGTTCCTGACGTTAAGGTTACGCGAGGAGGAAGAAATCCCTTGTTATTCGCGCTCACGTCCAATTTAGCCGAGGCATCAGGAGTAGTAGTTCCTATACCCGTTTGGGCAAAAACATAGGGAGACACAAGCATTAGAATAAATAAAATCTTCTTCATATCATCGAACATAAATTTCCACCCGTGCCGAGCGATTAATTCCAACATTTGTCCCACAACAAGAAAACTGATCTCCTGCGGAATAATTGATGTTGGTGCTAAATAATCCCGACATACCTATTCCTCCCGACACGTCATTGGAGGTTTGTTCTCCTCCGGGATAAAGGCCTCCACCGTTTTCGTTCCAGCCAAACCCCCAACGAACTTTGGCAGTTGAACTTGCATTAATGTAATTGAATCCGTAAAAACGAACATCGGATTGTGCAGAAAAAGCGGTGCCCTTTCCTGCAAAGGAGGATGCATCGCCGAAAAATAGTTTATTGGCACTCGCAAAGAACTGTATGGGAGTGATTCGAACACCATTATTAAAATTATTTTGTAACCAGCACCAATTATTATAGTTGCTCAACAAATTAATACTTCCACCTGTATTGCTAGAACCATAATTTGATGGAATATCAGGAAATAATGCCATCATATCCTTCGCAAAAAAGTAATTCATAGCATTAAACTTGGCATCTCCATCATTTCGGTTGGTGGCACTTGGATTTAGGGTATTGACGGCTGTCCAGTAGGAACTATCATAAGAAAATGTCGTTCCTCGAGTAGCTTTCATCATCATCATCCAACCGCCTCCATTGATGGTGTTACTCAATAGGCAATAGATTTGGGTAGGGCCCACGATGGGTAAATTGATCCAATAGACCCCATCCGTCGTATTGTTGAATGCTGTTTGTAGGTATTTAGCACTCGGTGCGGCTTTCGCTGCGGTGCTCCCATCTCGATCCGGTATCGTGACCATTTCCTCCAAATTTTGTGTCCATGCAGCAAAATAGGTGTTCGTCGGATGTACGCTCGTAAAGCTTGTTGGAACCGCTGATTGCGTCGGAGAACGCCAATAGAATCGCATTGCGGCACCCCCCGTTCCTTGTTGCATCCGTATTTCGTAGCGATATTTTTGACCCGCCACCACGGAAAGGGTACCTGTTCGCGTCCCTAAGGGAGTAACGGCTTGTCCGGAATAGGTGGAGATTACCGTCGTTCCCTCAATGATCAAATCACTCGCATCATCTGCTTCTAAGGAAAAAGTGTAGTTTCCCGATTCCGTAGGGATAAAAGTGCCTTGGATTTTCATGGCAAAATACAGTCCCGAATTAGGGGTTGTTAGCCCGATTAATGATAAATCAGAAGTGTTTAGCCAATCTAAGATTCGAGTGGAATTCGTCCGACCAGAACGAAAGAGGGTAGAATTGGAATTATTCGTATTGAATAATTTATCCATTTCAGCTTTGCTATTGGGCGTTAATAGGTATTGCGAGGTATTACCATTTCCGGCATGTGTACTGTAAATCCAATAATCAAATTGAATTTTGGGTTGATTCTGCGCCCCTTGGTAGGGCGCGAACATTTGCGCTTTGCTAATGAAAGCACAAAATATCCCCCAAAACATAGTAATTACGAACTTCATATCAATTCGTCATGTCCCCTGAGGCAATAAATACACCGGTTGCAATACAAACCAAGGTCATAATGGAATGTTGGCCAGCCGTTTTCGTAAATCCATAGCGGTTATTGATCGTCACACCTGATCCGGTCACTGTAATTTGGCCCGTGCCACGCTGAACAATTAAGCAATTGAAACCCACCGATAGTGACGGTACAGTTATCGTTGTAGCACTGGAACTATTAATGATGACAATTTCTCCGTTATCTATATTTGTTAACGTATAATTGGATGTCTGTTCGTTGATGACCGAACCAAAATTAGCGATCGTACTTGTTGTACCATTGCCCGTAATCGTACTTGAGGTTGTTGAGCCTATCATGTTTATCCAAGCACTCCCATTCCAAAAATAATATCCAGGTATAACGTTGTTGGGTGGAGATCCGGCCGTCGCTGTATTATAAACCAATAAACCGTTGGCGGGTGAGGTTATTGGAGACGCTACATTCGAAGCGGTTAGGGCAATGCGTGGGGGTAAGAATCCCTTATCAGTTGCTGACACATCCAACTTGGCAGATGCATTGGGTGTCGTCGTACCAATTCCCGTTTGAGCAAGGCTCGTAATGGAAATAACTAGCCCGAACAGCGTTATAAATAGTCCTTTATTCATTTCCTTTATTTTCCAATTTCAACAAGCGTTCTTGAATTTCTTTCAGCATTTGCTCCAAACGCTCCTTGTCCTTTTTTAGGTTTTTAATTGTTTCATCTTGTTCTTGGATAGCCTTGACCAAAACTGGTGTGATTCTTCCATAATCCACACCCTGGGGAATCATTTTGCCATTTACATCAATAGAATCTTTAATTCCCGCAACGGCATAAGGTAAGATTTCTTGTAATTCATGAGCCATAACACCGTACATTCTTGTGCTATTCTCTTTCCATGCAAAATCATAGGTCTTAATTTTATTTATAATATCAAGTCCGTTAAAGTCTCTCAAATCAGTTTTTAAGCGATAATCTGAATTGGTATTATAGGTTACAGCGGAGCCATTACTTGCAGCGATAATTTGTCCGATTGTATTTCCTTGTTTTTGAAACATCAAAAACTCGTGAAAGTTAGGTCCCCAGTTTTGATCTGTGTTTGCATTGAATATCACCATCCCATTATTATCGCTCGTGGTACTTTCTACATAGACCGACGTGTTATCACTGGATTGAACGTGTAATCTACGCGAAGGTGATGCCGTTCCAATGCCAACTCGTAAGTCACTATCAATCGTTAACATTGGCGTGTTGATATTGCTAAAACTCCAATTAGGTATAATTTTGAATTTATCCGAATCTGCATTATCGATACCCATGGAATAGCCTCTAATGCCACTAATATCGTATGATATATAAGGGTTACCACCACCACTACCATTCGTTCGAATTGACATTATGGAATGAGCAGAGGTAGATGCGGAGTTGGTATTATATAAGTAAATACTAGGTACCGTATTATTTCCGGGATCCCCTGAACCAATGGCATTTCCATTTTGAATGTGAAACATGGTGGAAGGACTTGAAGTACCTACGCCTATTTTTCCATCGGCATTGATTCGAAACCGTTCCGTTCCGGCTGTTCGCATCAAAATATTACTGCCCATATCAGCCACATTCGAATATCCGCTTAAATCAATCGATGCTTGGGTGTTTGAATTTGTTCCACCCCCTGCCGACAAGCGTAAAAAACCATCATCATACCCATCGCCTTGGGTAGAACCTCCTCCGGCGCCTACTCCTCTAATCTCATAATTTCCTATGGTGCTCGTATTCAAGCCAGGTCTTGCGGTACTATTACCAAATCCATCAAAAATTCGTATTCCTCCGCCGACTAAATTTAGTTTAGCCGTAGGAACGGCAGTCCCCATGCCAATATTCCCGTTTTCTAAAATGGCAATGCCATTAGTTTCACTTGCCCCATTAAATATCCTAAATCGAGCGTTCACAGCTGTAGTCCCATATTGGTCGATCGTCCAATCGACCGTGCTCCCGACCAAGGATTTTTTGAATACAATTTGTCCTCCTTCGTATTGTGTGGTGGTCGGATTTAAAATGATTTCCCCACCTATGGTTCCAGCCGCATTCCCTATCGTTAGGGTAGAAGAAGGGGAGGATGTACCTATTCCAACTCCCCCGCCATTCGGATTAAGGACAATAGGGTAGTTGGTTCCATAGGCCGACTTGGACCTAGCCTGTAACCAGGCAAAGTTTGAAGTAGAGCTTAGGCCAAAATCCAAGACATGATTCACGGATAGCCCGCCCAATCGCAAGTTTCCATTGGCCGCTGTTCCCGAAGTGGCTGGATCTGCCGTGGTTGTTTCCACCTGGAATTTATTAACAGGGGCTGTTGTCCCAATACCTGTTTGGGCATAGGAATTGTATGTAATTACCAATAAGAATAGGATGGCTAAAATTCGCATTATCTTATCCAAATTTGATGATGAGTACTATATGAAAAGTTATTCGGGAAATCATCTACTTCCCAACGATTACCAGATCCTTTAATCCCCCAATGGTAAGTTCCATTTAGCCAAAAGGGAAAATTAGTCATTGCTAAGTTTGTTTGATCTGTAAAGTAATTCGCGGTACTTTGTGGGAGATATGCCGAATGGCCACTCAAAGCGGTATAATTTGATGAAATACCTGACATGCTCCCTGTTCCTGTTTTGAAATAATTGATTGTATTGGAATGGGTTGTTTTAAAATGAATAACTCGATTATGAACTGATGTTTTGGCATAAAACCTTACTTCATTTATAGGAAATTTAGACAAATAAGCAGGTGTTGTATGTCCCCAGTTGGTGGCGCTGGCCGATTCATCTGTGCCCAAGGTTGTGGATCCCTGCAAGGGAAGGGAAGTCGTTTTTTCAGCCAAAGCTGGATTCGTATTTCCCTGATGTAAGTAATTTAATACCAAGGTCCAGCCACCTCCGTCGGTTGTCATGTCGCAATAGCACGTGGTCGTAGGACTTGCACCGGTTGCACCATCGGGGTCAACTGGGTAGACGCCCGAAACCGCTCCGGGAAATTTAGTTAGTATTTCATTGCAGGAGCGCAGGTGATAATCTCGAAATAAAATACCTAGACGCATGGATGCGAAACCATAAACTTCCTGTGGATATACTCGGACATAGCGTGCAAACATAACGCGCGGAAATATTTTCGTTACCTTGGTATTTTGATCACTATTTAATGTTGTATTATTAGCCAAGGCAACTACCCAATTGATACCATCTGGACTTACTTCTACGCGGGCTCTTGTGACCCATTGAGCACTATTGGCCCGACCTTGGGTCATAATTCCCTGTATCCAAAAGTTGCTCTGTAAATCATATTGGAGGTAGTCTGTGTAATTGTTCGCATTCCAAGTACCCGCCGACCACCCTTGGTATGAATCGATCCAAGGTGTGTTATGCGATAAATTAAATGATTCACCTTGCCAAACGGATGATGCAGACCAATTCGCCTGATAGTTATACGAATTTAATTGGGGTGATGCATTTAAATTCGTCGACGGAACCCATTTACTCGTCGAATTGGTCAGTGTTAATTTTCCTGTTCCTGTAAACGTAATCTTATCCGCATACACCGTATGTCCCGCGGGTACGGAAATGGTATGTCCATTTTGGATGTTAGCCGTTCCCGTCAAATCACGGGGACTCGTCCAAACCGCCGAGTTGGTAAAGATACCCGACCCCGCACTGTTCGTCGAGCTTTGGGCAAGCAGGTTGGATACCTGAATGAAAAGAAGAAAAACAAGGAATCTTTTCATTGATACGCTAGTTTGATTTCTTTTTAAGTTGCTTGACTTGTTTCTGAAGGCGATTAATCTGCTTTTGCTGTTCCTTGATGGCTTCGACTAAAAGCGCAACCACCTTGTCGTATTGGACGGCTTTATAGCCATCCGCCGACTTCTCTGTCTCCACCACTTCCGGCAATACCTTTTCTACCTCTTGTGCGATAAATCCAAGAGCCCGCTTGGAGGAGAAAGCACGCTCCGGAAACTGGCTTTGATTCCAGTCAAAATTCACTCCACGTAACTGCAAGACTTTTTCCAAGGGATTGGCGATCGCGCTGACGTTCGTCTTAAAGCGCGCGTCCGATGAACCCGCAATCGAGTTTGCGATGATGTCGCCACTAACTTGTAAACGAACACTAGGGTCAATGTTTCCCATGCCTATAAACCCGTTCTCCTTGATGATTAGGCCATTTTGTTCATTACTTCCTGCAAAAATTCGCAAACGAGCATCCGATGTCGTGGTACCGTACTGATCAAGGATCCAGTCGACCGTTCCTCCGTTCAATGATTTTTTAAAGATTAATTGGCCCCCTTCATTCGTAGCAGCTGTAGGATTGAGCGTTATTTCGCCAGGTACGGTGCCATCTGCGGAACCGACTGTTAGGGTAGAAACACCCACACTGGTTCCCACGGCTAATTGACCACTCGATGTCAAAAACACCCGCGAAATATTGTTGGTCCCCCAAGCGATAGCCCCCGTACTAAATTGATTCATAAAGGTCAACTGCGTTGATGCCGCACCCGGATAACCAAAATAGGCATATCGGGTTGTAGCGCCTTGTGGATATAGCTCCAGGTAGGCATGGTCAGAACCTTCCAATCGAAGAATTGTTCCATTCGATTTAATATGCAATTTACTTGCCGGACTTGTCGTCCCAATACCCGTTTGCGCCCACACGGAACCCGATAAGAGCAAGAAGCAAGTAATCAGTTGTATGTGTATCTTTTTAAACATCGTATGTCACGTTTGGACATTAATTCATTTTAGAACAAATCCTTTGAGCTGATGGGACAGCCCAAAGGATATTAGGATTAGAATAATGCGCGTAGAATAATCCAATTCGTACCATCCGAGATTGCCTTAATCCAATTATTGGATGGTTCAATACCGATAGCTAAAGTATTGGCTGTTGTAGTTGAACTATCAGAAATAACATATCCACCGGCGGAACCAACATTCACTGACACGCTGGCAATATTCTTGATTGTGATTTCCCGACCAGCACCTACGGTTACAGCGCTAGGTAAGGTAATTGTTTGAGAAGCTGTTGACCCTGAGAACACTAATATATTTGCGTTATCGGTTGTTGCAATGGTATAATTGGCAGTTTTACTCAATACTCCGCCACCATTGTTCGACCAAGATGCTAATCCATTCGCATCCGAGGTTAATACCTTACCTAAACCAGGCGTTCCTCCTGTAATGGTTAATGTCCCAGTTAGTTTTGTGTCACCTGTTACCTGTAGTTTATGAGAACCTCCATCTGTAGTTGTGCCAATAAGCACATCTCCATTTAATGAAGTTATTGTTGTTGAACTATTACCAAGCACCGCAGTATTAGAACCTAATCCACGCGCTTGATAGCCAATGACAATTTCATTCGTCGTACCACTTGCTGCGGGACGAGCATCTGCACCGATGATGACACCGCCAGTCATACTAGTATTGGAAGTTCCTGCTGTAATTAATTGCCCGGCTTCATTACCCAAAGCAACGTTACTTGATCCACTTGTTAGATTACCTAATGCGTTTGACCCTAACCCTGTATTATAAGCTCCTGATGTTAAGGCTGTAAGACTATTAGTGCCAAAGGCTGAATTTCGTAAAGCATTCGTAGATGTTGCATTATTTAAAGCGGTTAAGGAATTACTTCCAACTGCCGTATTTCCAGCACCAGCCGTGTTTGCAGCCATCGTATTGTAACCCAAGGAAGTATTTTCAGCACCTGTTGTCGTTGCTGCTAGCGCATTTGTACCCATCGCAACATTCTTATCTCCCGTTGTTGCCGCTGCTAATGTTGATGTACCTATCGCAATGTTTGTAACAAGTGAAGAAGCTCCTTTTCCAATTTTTAGACCGTTAATGTAACTGTCTTCACCCGCGTATAATGTTTTGGCTACCCCTAATCCACCTGAAACGATTACTCCACCAGTTGAGGTAGAACTCGCATTGGTTGTATTCCCAAATGTTTTAATTCCGGCAAAGGTTTGAGCTGATGTTGTTACAACACCCCCGTTAGTTCCGTCGGCTGGAGCAAGGTTTAATACATTGGAAGTAATACTAGCTCCATTTGCTGTAGAACTTCCTGAAATCGCACCAACGCTTGTTACTGCTGAAGAAGTTGTCCATGCCGGAATACCAGAACTTAATGTTAATACTTGACCATCGGTTCCTTTCGCCAAACGCGTTCCGGTACCGCTCGCCCCGCCGTAAATGATATCTCCCGAAGCTGTCATCGGTGATAGAGCATCAAATGCCGCTGCCTTAGTCGTCGCTCCTGTACCACCATTGGCGATTGGTAAGGTGCCTGTCACACCTGTTGTCAACGGTAAGCCTGTTGCATTCGTTAACACACCGGATGCCGGAGTTCCCAAAGCGGGTGCCGTGAATATAGGAGAGGTTAAGGTTTTATTTGTTAATGTTTCCGTACCCGCTAAAGTCGCCAAGGTACCTGATGCCGCTGGCAAGGTAATCGCTGTTCCCGTACCCGCTACCGCTGGTGCGGAAATTGTGGCTGTTCCTGATGTTGATCCGGCAAATGCTACCGAAGTCGCGGAAGCTACACCTAAGGTAGGAGTGACTAAAGTAGGAGAGGTAGCTAAAACAACTGATCCCGTTCCCGTTTCGTCCGTAATTGCTGCGGCAAAGTTTGCACTGGATGGCGTGGCCAACCAGGTTGCAACGCCTGTTCCTAATCCTGTGATTTCAGACACAGCAGGATTAGCATAGGTAAATGTTCCCGTTCCTGTGTTTTTCAAGAATCCAGCCCCGTTACTCAATGAACCAATCGTCGTTAAATTCGTGTAAGCCGCTTGCTTGCCATTGAATGTTGACCAATCAGCACTAGCTAATAGACCGGAAGCACTTGCACTTGCCGTGCTTAAGCTTCCCCAAGTAGCTAAACCATTGGCATCAGAAGTCAGGTATTTTCCAGCTGCAGCACCAGTAGGCAAAATTAATGCAGGAATCCGGACTTGACCTGCATTTGTTAATTGCATGATTTGTGTATCAGTCGTGCCATTGTTATAATAGTAGGTCATGTTTTCTAACACACCACTATTTTGGTTCGTCATTATTTTGAATGCTTTATTACGGTAGGTTAACGATAAAGTTCCTCCATTTCCATCGGCATCATATTTGAATGGAAAATCACCAGCACCATCGTCAAAAATTTGAAATTTACTTGATGGTGCAGAGGTGAAAATGCCGAGTTTGTTTTCTGTACCAAGGTAATGTATGGCACCATTCACTAAATCTAAGTTAGTAAATGATCCTGATACAGCAGTGGCTGTTCCACTAACATTGAAATTACCTGTAACGGAAGCTCCACCCAAACTACTAACGGTGAAATAGTCATTTGTACCACTGCTATTCATGTAAGCAAATTTCAAATCCGTTGCGACACCTGAATTGGTTCCGGCACGCATCAACCAGCCTGTAGCACGATATCCCAATTTGAAGGTGTTATTATTACTGCCATCAACATAGTATTTCAAATTCTCTGCTGTTTCCCCTCCAATCTGGAAGGTTGTGGATGGACTATTGGTTAAGATACCCAAGCGGGAATTGGTATTATCCCAAAATAAATCGGCGCTATTTGCAAGAGCGCTTGTACCATTTCCAAAGGGAATTCGGCCTGCCGTTAAACTTGTTAATCCCGTTCCTCCAGCTGTAACCGGTAAAGTTCCCGATGTTATTGCCGTTGTACTTGTTGTGTACAAGGCACCTCCACTCGTGAAAGATGTTAATCCTGTCCCCCCGGCACTGGTTGGCAAGGTACCTGTCGTCAATGCCGATGTACTCGTTGCGTACATGGCACCTCCACTATTGAAGGATGTCATGCCTGTACCTCCTTGGTCTGTTCCTAAAGTTCCTGTGCTCGTTAGGCGTTTAGACGCGTCAGTAAATACACCTTTCGAAGCTGTCAAGGCTGATAGGGTTGTAGCACCCGTGATGGTTGCGGTTCCGCCAATGCTTGCATTTCCGGTTACCGTTAAGTCGGTACCAATCGTACCCGCTCCACTAATGTTGAAGTTGGTACTCGCTTGCTGCGTCGTGCCATTGATCACGTAATTCGTCGAACCTGAAGGCAAGTCGGCCGCCACCAAACTACGGAAGCTTGGAGCTGCAGCTGAGGCACCTGATGTAGGACCTGCGAAAACCAAATTGGCCGCTACGGTCGTTACACCCGTACCTCCATTAGCGACCGGCAAGGTTCCGGTAATATCCGAAACAGCAACGCCTGCCCAAACGGGCGCAGCAGCTGCGGTACCATCACCGGTTTGAGTGAGGAATTTTTTGGTTGCAGTTGTATTACCTGTTAATAAGCTGGTGGTATTGGCAGCGCTTTGGTAGGGAATGGCACCAATAACACCTCCGTTGATGTTGGTCGCTTTGCTCGCCAAACCCGTTAAATCGGCGGTAATGGTTCCCGCGCTAAAGTTACCACTTCCATCTCTTGCGACAATGGCCGATGCCGTGTTAGCAGAGGCAGCCGTTGTGGCTGAATTGCTTACTTTACCTGCCGTCGAAATCGTCGCTAATTTGGTATCAACGATGGCAGCCGATGGGCTAATATCGTTATTAACGATGGTACTATCCGCTATTTTAGCTGAAGTAATTGCTGCGTTTATGATTTTAACTGTCGTGATGGCATTGGCAGCAACTTCAGGAGAAGCGGCTGTACCGGTTAAGTCACCTGCCAATTGAACTTTACCTTTGACAGTAGTCGTTGCATCCGGCGCACCTGATGTTACGCTGGCATCCACGTAATCTTTAATCGTCTTCACGGCTGGATACTTGCTGGTAGATGCGGCATCCGCGGAAATGTCTGTACTTAAATTAGCACTCGCCTGAGCACCCAAAGCTGTCAAGGCGCCAGTTGCTGTTGTTGCACCCGTACCTCCATTCGCAATTGGCAAAGTTCCCGTAACACCTGTTGTTAAAG
The DNA here is from genome assembly GCF_054558655.1 of Aquirufa sp. 5-AUSEE-100C1. Taxonomy (NCBI): domain Bacteria; kingdom Pseudomonadati; phylum Bacteroidota; class Cytophagia; order Cytophagales; family Flectobacillaceae; genus Aquirufa; species Aquirufa sp. 5-AUSEE-100C1. Next base: position 287,590 of record NZ_JBPXKO010000001.1, read on the forward strand.
GTAATCCCGTTGCATTGGTTAAAACACCGGATGCCGGAGTACCTAAAGCTGGTGAGGTAAATGTGGGTGAAGTGAATGTTTTGTTCGTCAAGGTTTCGGTACCATCTAAGGTAGCCAAGGTTCCTGTTGCCGACGGAAGTGTAATCGTTGTTGTTCCGGCCACGGCGGGTGCTGCCAAGGTAGCTGTTCCTGAGGTTGCTCCGGCAAAGGCAACGCTGGTTGCTGATGCTACACCCAAGGTAGGTGTCACTAAGGTAGGAGAGGTGTTGAACACGACGGTTCCCGTACCCGTCTCGTTGGTGATCGCATTCGCTAGATTCACACTCGTTGGTGTGGCTAAGAATGTTCCCACATTACCCCCCAAATCACTGATGTCTGTGGTTTGAACGCGCGCCCAAGCCGGTGCGGCTGAAGTAGAACCGTTTCCTGTTTGGGTTAAAAATTGTTTCGTTGATGAAGTGGATCCGGTTAACAGTGATGTCGTATTCGCAGCAGATTGGTAGGGGATATCGCCCAAGCCACCGCCGTTGATGTTGCTCGCCTTGCTCGCCAGACCCGTTACGTTCGCAGTAATCGTACCCGCGGTAAAGTTTCCATTGGCATCACGGGCTACAATAGCAGAAGCCGTATTGGCATCTGTTGCGGTCGTTGCGGAATTGCTTACTTTTCCTGCTGTTGAGATTATCGCTAATTTGGTATCCGCAATGGCAGCCGAGGCATTGATGTCGGCATTCACGATAGTTCCATCCGTAATTTTAGCGCTATTAACAGCTCCGTCGTTGATCTTCGCGGTGGTCACCGCGCTTGCAGCGATTTCAGGCGAAGCGGCTGTTCCGGTTAAATCGCCGGCCAATTGAATCTTACCTTTCGTTGTCGTACTTGCATCTGGTGTCGCGGAAACCACGCTAGCATCTACATAATCCTTGATGGTTTTTACCGATGGGTATTTGGTCGTAGAGGCTGCATCAGCAGTTAAATCGGTACTTAAGTTAGCCGTAGCTTGAGCTCCTAATGCGGTTAATGCAGCACCTGCCGTTGTCGCCCCCGTACCACCTTGAGCGATGGTTACCGCTGCGTTGCTCGTTAAGATTGTGGCAGATGCATCTGGTAAAGTAAATGTTTTCTCTGAGGTGGTTGGTCCGGTGATTTTGGTGAATCCATTTCCTGTTCCTCCGTAGGTTGACGCAATTACACCCGTCAAGGCTGCAGAACCATCGAAGCTATTGCCATAGATGTTTCTTGCGGTGGCCAAAGTAGTCGCTGTTCCTGCGTTTCCGCTGATGTCACCTGTGATGGTAGAGGAGAAGGTTTTAGTTCCGGCAATAGTTTGGTTGGTCGTCAGGTCAACGAAGTTTTGGGTCGCTGATCCGGTACCTCCATTAGCAATGGAAATAGGTCCTGATATTTTGGCATTTGTAATGCTAGCATTTGCAATATCTGCTGTAGCTATTGTTCCATCTAGAATTTTGGCACTGGTTACCGCGTCGGCATTAATTTTTGCTGTCGTGATGGCGTTATCCGTAATAACCGGTGAGGCAGCAGTCGAGTTGGTTCCTGCTAAGTCACCCCCTAACTGTATCTTACCTTTTAAACTTGTCGTTGCATCGGCAATCGTCGCAGCGGCTACCGAGTTGTCTACGTAATCCTTCATGCTTTTTACGGCTGGGTATTTCGTCAAGGAGGCTGCGTCGGCACTGATGTCTGTCGATAAATTTGCAGAAGCTTGTGCGCCTAAATTCGTCAAGGCAGCCGTTGCCGTTGTCGCACCCGTACCGCCATTCGCGATAGCCACGGTTCCAGTTACGTTGGCCGCGTTACCCGAAATATTACCTGTTACTTTAGACCCTGAAACGGTGGCAATTTTCGCATCGGTTACATTAGCATCCGTGATTTTTGCCGTTGTAATGGCATTGTCGGCGATATCCGCTGTAGCGATCGTTCCATCGGCGATCTTCGCACTGGTTACCGCACTTGCGGCAATGGCAGGGGAAGCGGCAGTACCTGTTAAATCACCGGCCAACTGCAATTTACCCTTGGTGTTGGCATCCGCATCTGCAATCGTTGCAGCAGCTACTTGGTTATCTACGTAAACTTTTACGGCGTTTTGAGTCGGGTATAAGCTGTTGCTCGTACCTAAAGCTGTCGATGTCGATTTGTTGGAAACATCTTCTTTATTCGCCAATGCAGGAACAGTTGGTGCTGCCGCCGAACCGCCCAAATCACCGGCTAATTGAATCTTTCCTTTCGTATTCGCATCGGCATCCACGATGGTTGCCGAGGCAATGGCCCCTTGAACAAAGGCTGTTGTTGCGATGGCTGTGGAGTTGTTGGCCGGGCTCTGCGTTACCGCCGTCGTTCCGGAAGGTAATGATGGTGTTCCTGTGAATACAGGGGAGTTTTTGTCGGCTTTCGCATCCACGGTTGCTTGTAGAGCGATCCCCAAGGTAGCTTGATCCACGTAGGTTTTGATCGCACGCACGGATGGATATTTTGTATCTGAAGACCCATCTGCAACTACGTTTGTCGATTTGTTGTTTATGTTTTCTTTGTTGGCCAAACCAGGTACGGTTGGGTTGGTGGCTGTACCCCCTAAATCACCCGTTAATTGAACTTTACCAGATGCCAAGGTGGTCGCATCAGGTGCACCTGAGGCTACGGCAATGCTAACGGCATTGTCAATGTAGGTTTTCGCTGCTCGTTGGGTAGGGAATAGGACATCCGATGGATTTCCGCCACCCAAGTTGGTCGCTGCAGATTTATTACCCGCTGATTCGTAGGTAGTCCCCAAGTTGTTCACCGTATTGGCTGTTGCCTCTGTCAAGTTACGGACTTGACCAATCTGTGAACTTAAATTATTGGTTGTATTCGTAATATTGGCCGCATTGTTGTTAATCCGACTGTCATGATCCGTTAGGGTATTGTTGATGTTCGTGATATCCGTTTTGACTTTCTTGTCTAAGGCTTCAATGGTTTGATTTACGACTAAAAATTTACCTTCATTGGTCACTTGGTTGTCGGCAATTGCCTTCGTGTTATTAGCAATGTTGCTCTTCAAGGGATCGAGATCTTTGGGAACTAAATATCCGGAGTCATTATTGAATTGACTTAAATTTTTGGGTGAATCACGGACGTTTTTATAGTCCACACTCTCTGCATACAAGGCATAAGGTGTGTAGTTGAGGCTCTGATTACTTACCTCAGTGTATTTCGTTCCACCGTCAAAATTCACGGCTACGATGAGCGTTTTTAGTTCGGAGTTCCAAAGCACCGAATCGAAAATTTTGGCTTTCGAAGTGGCGGTTGGGATACCGGTACCTACCGTCAAGGAGATTAAACCAAACTCGTCCGTCGTGGTTTGTTGGGTTTCCTCGTAGTCAATCCCCGCAGTTGATTTTAGGCTGAAGCGGACCCATACTTTGCCGTTGGAGAGCGGCTGTCCGGTGACAGCGATTCCGGGAACTTCGATCGTTTTGGGATCGAGGATGACGGCTTGGTAATTAAGTCCTTTCTTCTGGCCGAATGCGGCGAATAAACTTAACTGGAGAACAATTAATGGAACTAATTTTTTCATCATATTAAACCCTTTCGGGGTGGTATTTTAAGAACTAATTGTTAACGGAGACCTTAGAATTTGGAGATTTTAAGGCCAATGCTTATTGATGTAGGTGCAAAATTTAAACTTGTTTTTCCCTCGATCCATCCGTGTAGGGTGGTGCCTTTTTGGTATTGAACGAACATGGAAGTTTTGTCGAAGAGTAGCTTGTGGATCTCCACGGTGTAGCCCAACATGACACGTACGGGATTGAAATTTTCGTTATCGGACAAATCGTAATTGATGTTTTTGGAATTACTGATTTGGGTTTGTACGCCAGTCAACATCTTTTGGGCGGATACATTCCCTTGCACCGCAATGGAGAAGCCTTTGTAGATTCTTACTTCGGGACCAAAGCCGGCTGTGATGCCCGCGAAGTTGGTTTGATAGTTCAAGATGATATTTTGGATATCGCCGGTCGCGTTGAATTGGTTCAGGTTCAGACCCACCTCATAGCGAAATAAGCTGGCGATTTTCGCAAGCTTTTGGTGATTGCCAAAGAAGATGGCCGTCTTCGAAAACTTCGAAATCAGGTTGGTCGTATCGACTAGCTCCTTGTTGTACCGGAAGGAGGCATGCATACCCCCAGTAGGCTTCAAGAAGTCGACCTGGTTACCGGTGATCCCCTTGAACTGGTACTTGGTACTGTTCAAGCCCACATCCCATTTCCAGTGTTGGGCCTTTACATCGAATGCAAAAAGCGCAATCAGCGCAAGCAGAAGTATTTTTTTAGTCATTTTTACGGAATCTTGATTGCATGGGTTTTTTCCATGATTCAAAATTACCATAGTATATGCAAGCAAAATTAATTTTACGGTTGTGGTTGTCCGAGTTTTCGAAATTCGGACACATTTGCGTTTTGGGAAGGAAAAACTAAGAGTTAAGAACTAAGAGTTAAGAACTAAGAGTTAAGAACTAAGAGTTAAGAACTAAGAGTTAAGAACTAAGAGTTAAGAACTAAGAGTTAAGAACTAAGAGTTAAGAACTAAGAGTTAAGAACTAAGAGTTAAGAA
>NZ_JBPXKO010000001.1:292290-859814 GCF_054558655.1 Aquirufa sp. 5-AUSEE-100C1
AGAACTAAATGTTTTGATGTTTTCGTAAGGTGACTAAAGTTGAACCAATTAGCTTTTGAAGTTCCTCAATATCCTTTTTCAACTCAATAAAATTGGACTCATTCAAATAATGACTCGCAAACATTAGTTTTAACCAATAAGATGTCTCGCGTGCTTCTTTGTAGGCTATGGATAATTTAAATTCAAACTCTTTTCTGGAATATGCTGCTCCACTTTCTGCTACATTAGCGCCAATTGAAGTCCCTGATCGCAACAACTGTTTACTCATTACGAATTCCTTGTGACCAACTGTTAGCGATTGATAAATACGAATTATTTTAAGTGCAAATTGAAATGATTTAGATGGGATTAAGCTTTCTTCTTTCATATGTATTTGAATTGTTAATGCAAGATTGTTCTATCGGCATATATTGAAGAAGAAAATGTAGATATTAAATATCTCTAAATTGATAAATTAAAGTTTTGCATTTAGCTCTTAACTCATAATTCTCAACTCTTAGCTCTTAGCTCTCAACTCTTAGTTCTTAGTTCTTAACTCTTAGTTACAAAGCGTACGCCACCACTACATTCCCCTTCGCCGTTCCCAACTTCGTTCCCCCACAAGTCACCACCACATATTGTTTACCTTTTACACGATAAGTCGACGGCGTCGCAAAGGATGCAAACGGTAAACGATAGGAGGCAAGAAGTTGACCACTTGAGGCTTGATAGATGCGTAGGGTTGCATCCTTCGTGGCGGCGATGATCAATAATCCGCTTTGGGTAATGATGGGACCGCCGTAGTTTTCACCGCCGGTGGGGTCTTGGATTCCTTTATTTACTAATGCGGGTTCCGATCCGAATGGAATCTTCCAAAGGTATTTGCCCGTATTCATATCAATGGCATTCAAGGTTCCCCAAGGTGTACTTAAACCCGGAAGCCCGTCGGCATCCAAAAACTTATTATAACCCGTCATCTGATAGGGTAAAATTTTAGGTGAACTCGCGCTCAGGATTTCCTTGGGAGGCAGGCCTTGAATGTAATCGGCGATGGCGCTCTGTGCTTCCGGGCTAATGTGGCCGAAACCGGGCATCATGCCCTTGCCTTGTTTGATGATTTGATGAATGAAGGCTTTGTTACGTTTTTGGTCTACGTTGACTAGGCTTGGATATCCCGATGACGGATTGCCTTGTTTGGAAATTCCATGGCAATTCGCACAGTAATTTTGGTAAAGCGTTTCCCCTGTTACTGATTTCATGTCTTTGTTGCGAACCATCTTTTGCACCCAGCCCATCTCGTTGCTATTGATATAGAGGATACCTTTTTGGGGATCAGCACCCGCGCCGCCCCATTCGCCACCGCCATCAAAACCGGGTAGGATCAAGGTGCCTTGCTCGCTGGGGGCGTCGTACCAACCGCGTTTCAAGCCGCCCAAGATATTTTTGAGTTCCTCCTTGTTTTTTGCGTAGGGACTTACGTCGGTCGCTTGAATTTCATGCGATAAGCGCGCATAGGGTTTTGGTAATAATGGAAAGGGTTGCGCTTTCCAGGCTTGTTCTCCGGGTAAGGCAGTTGTATTTACCTTGCGTTCCTGAATCGGGAAGAGGGGTTTGCCTGTCACTCGGTCAAAGATGAAAACGAATCCCTGTTTGGTGATTTGAGCAACGGCATCGATTTGCTTTCCGTTTCGCGTGACTGTAATCAAATTTGGTGGTGCCGGTAAGTCCCGATCCCAAATGTCATGATGCGTCGTTTGGAAATGCCAAAGCAATTTTCCGGTTTTAGCATCTAAGGCCAATAGGCAATTCGCATACAGATTTTGTCCTTTGCGGTTGCCTCCCCAAAAATCATAACCGGCGGAACCCGTGGGGACATAGAGAATGCCTCGCTTTTTGTCGACCGCCATTCCCGACCAGTTATTAGCGGCACCCGTGTATTCATTTTTATATGCGTCTTTGGGAAAGGTCTCATGGCCCTTTTCGCCAGGATAGGGAATCGTGTGAAACGTCCAAGCGACTTTACCCGTATAGATATTAAAGGCACGAATGTCTCCCGGGGCGGCATCGGCACCTTCGGATAATCGAAGCGGCATGACGATTAAATCCCCCACGATGGTTCCGGGGGTATTTGAGATAATGAATTTGTCCTTTGCGATGTTAGGTAAGCCCGTATGTAAATCGACCTTGCCATGGTCTCCAAAATCTGTGATCGGTTTTCCGATTTTGGCATCCAAGCACCAGAGATTTGGACCCGCGGTATATAATATTCGTCCCTGGGTATATGCCAAACCCCTCGATGTACTCGCCCAGTTTTTCAGTGGGTCGCCAAAGCGCCAAATCTCTTTTCCTGTGGCCGCATCCAGCGCAAAGGCCTGAACGGAAGCGCTCACGCTGTAGAGTATTCCATCAATGATAATCGGATTCGCCTGCATTTGACCCGAATCAGGTAAGGCATAGCTCCAAGCGACCTTCAAATCTTGGGCATTCGATGGATTGATTTGTGTCAATTCGGAATAATGATTCCGGTCGGGCCCACCTAAATACTCCGACCAATCCACATTGGGTAAATCATCTTGTCTCCAAGCTAAAATACCGATGACAGATACGAATAAAAGCAAGTATTTCTTATTCATGGAACTTCCCTAGGGGGTATATGGATGGTTGTTTGAGTTTCTAAACTTAGATTCGTAGATTGCTATGAAATCTAAACCTTGAAATTTATGAAAATTCCCTTGCTTCGGTCACTTGGACTCGTGTTTTTTCTTACGCCTTTTTTCGTTTTTGCCCAAACAAGCATTCAATCGATCTCGGTTGAGAATCTATCCAATCCGCAAGGAATCGGTGTTTTGCATCCTCGATTTAGTTGGAAACTAAGCTCTAATCAAAGAAACGTCAAGCAAACGGCCTATTCGATTCAGGTCTTTGAAGGGAAGAAATCCGTATGGAATTCCGGAAAAGTTGCTTCGGATCAATCCATTTTTGTTCCTTATGCAGGTGCAGATTTGAAATCCAACCAATCCTACAAAGTGAGTGTGCAAGTTTGGGATCAGGATGGGAAGGCGACTAAGGTTGCTTCCACTGGCTTTGCTACTTCCTTGTTGAAAAAGGCAGATTGGAAGGCAAAATGGATTTCTTCAGGTATTGCATCGGATTCGGTCGACGGGCGAGTACCCGTTCTCATGAAACCCTTTACGGTGAAAAAGAAAGTTCAAAAAGCCCGTTTGTTTATCACAGCTCGTGGTTTATATGAGGCTTCGGTGAATGGAAAGCGCGTTGGGGATGCTTTTTTGACACCGGGTTGGACGAGTTACAACAAGCATTTACAGTTTCAAGTTTATGATTTAAGCTCCGATATCAAGCAAGGGGAGAATAAGCTACAGGTATTATTGGGATCCGGTTGGTTCCGTACCCGCATTGCCTGGGAGAACAACAAGAATTTTTATGGTTCTCAAACGGCACTATTAAGCCAGTTGGAGATACAATACGCCGATGGAACTACGGAAACGATTATCTCAGATGGCTCTTGGAAAGCAGCTTTAAGTTCCATTGTTAGCTCGGAGATTTACGACGGCGAGAAGCAGGATTTACGCATTAAACCTACGCAATGGTCGGCGGCGGTCGAGACGACTGCCTCCTACGATGTCTTGGTTTCGCAAATCAATGAGCCGATTAAAAAACGAGAAACACTATTCGTTCAAAAGATTATTACCACAAAATCAGGCAAAACGATTTTGGATTTTGGCCAAAATGTGGTGGGTTGGGTGAAGTTTCAGGCTAAGGGTTCTGCGGGCCAACAAGTTAAATTATCCCACGTGGAGATGCTGGATAAGTTTGGGGAGCCTTATTTCGCTAATCTTCGTTCAGCCAAGGCGCGGGCAACTTATACGCTTTCTGGTGAACAAGAAAGTATCGAGCCGCATTTTACCTTCTTTGGTTTCCGTTATGTGCAAGTGGAGGGAATGGCTGTGAATAAAGAGGATTTCAAGGCGATTGCATTGCATTCCGACATGGCATCCTCGGGAAGTTTTGAGACGAGTAATGCCTTATTAAATCAATTGCAGTCGAATATCCGTTGGGGACAAAAGGGGAATTTCTTAGATGTGCCGACGGATTGTCCGCAACGCGATGAGCGCTTAGGTTGGACCGGTGATGCGGAAGTTTTTTCACGCACTGCAGCCTTTAATTTTAATGTGAATCAGTTTTTTGCGAAGTGGCTAAAGGATGTTAGTGCAGACCAAGCTCCGAATGGGGCAGTTCCATTTGTGATTCCGGATGTATTGACCCGGACGACGATTGGAAAAGAAAATAACCAAGCCGGAGCAGCCGGTTGGTCCGATGCGAGCATCATCATTCCCTATAATATCTACACTACTTATGGCGACAAGCAGGTATTGGAGAATCAATATGCGAGTATGAAGGCTTATTTGAACTATGTACGAAGTGTGGCGAAGAATGATTTGTGGAATACGGGATTTCAATTTGCTGATTGGCTTTCGTATCGTGTGGATGATTCCAAGGGGATGATTGGTCAGCGTTCAGCGGTGACGGATAATTACTTGGTCGCGCAATGTTTTTATGCCTACAATACGGCATTGATGGTTAAGACGGCGCGAATTTTGGGTAAAGTGGAGGAATACAAGGAATACGAAAAGTTGTTGGATCGGATTAAGTTGCAATTCCAAAAGGAATTTATGACGGCAAATGGTCGCTTGATTTCAGAGACGCAAACGGCGTATATTTTGGCCTTGCAATTCGACATGATTCCGGGATCCTTACGTCCAGCGGCATTGGAGCGATTGGTGACCAATATCGAGAATTATAAGTATCACTTGACGACGGGGTTTTTGGGAACACCTTTCTTGAATCCGGTGTTGACGCGATTCGGTCGGAATGATGTGGCATACAAATTATTGCTTCAAGATACTTATCCGTCTTGGTTATACCCGATTAAGGCGCACGGAGCGACTACCATTTGGGAGCGTTGGGATTCGATGAAACCGGATTCAACCTTTCAAGATCCCGGTATGACATCATTCAATCACTATGCCTATGGCGCGGTGGGGGATTGGATGTATCGGACGATTGGGGGAATTGATACGGAGGAATTTGATGGGGCTGGTTACAAGCAGAGTGTGATTAAGCCGGAATTAGGGGGTGGATTGACATTTGCTAAAACGAGTTTAGATACGCCCTATGGAAAAATTTCCTCGGATTGGCGATTAGATTCGAACACATTTACGCTTCAAGTAGAAGTACCGGCGAATACGAGTGCGAGTGTAATCTTGCCGGTGCAGGGCTATAAGCAAGTGCAACAGGATGGACAATCGATGACGGGAGATCGTGTTCGAATCGGTTCAGGAAAATATGTATTTACGTTAACCAAATAATATAATGGGTGCTATTTTAGGTTTATTCTTTCATTCGTTGGGCGGTTTTGCGTCCGGTTCTTTTTACATTCCCTATCGCAAGATTCATGTATGGTCTTGGGAGAGTGCTTGGCTCGTGGGAGGTGTTTTCTCTTGGTTGATCGTGCCCCTTGTGGCAGCCTATTTGACAATACCTGATTTCATGAATATCATCCAAACAGTCGATTCGGATATTTTTTTCTGGACCTTTACCTTTGGTGTTTTGTGGGGAATTGGAGGTTTGACTTTCGGTTTAGCCATGCGCTTTTTGGGGATGTCTTTAGGTATGTCGATTGCCTTGAGTTTGTGTAGCATCTTTGGGGCCTTGGTTCCGCCGATTTATCGGGAATTTGCAGGGGTGTCGGGTGACACGATTTCACACATCGTGGGAAGCACGGGAGGCCAAGTGGTATTATTGGGAATTTTAGTCTGTGTTTTCGGAATCTATTTATGCGGTCGAGCCGGTATGATGAAAGAAAATGAGCTATCACAGGAGCAGAAGCAAGAAACCATTAAGGAATTTAGTTTAACGAAGGGATTGATTGTGGCAACGATTTCGGGATTGTGCAGTGCCTGTTTCAACTTTGGAATAGAAGCTGGTAAAGACATGGCGGGATCTGCGGTGGCCAAGGGTTGTGATCCTTTGTTCCAGAACAATGTGATATTTATCGTGGTGTTGTGGGGAGGGTTTTTGACCAACTTCATCTATTGTATGTATTTGAATTTTAAGAATAAGACCTTTGGAGATTATGTGGACGCAACATCACCGTTGCGTATGAATTATACCTTTGCGGCGGTAGCGGGAACGACCTGGTTTTTGCAGTTCTTTTTCTATGGCATGGGCGAAAGTAAATTAGGCAATGGCGCGAGTTCTTGGATTTTGCACATGGCGACGATTATCTTAACCTCTAATTTCTGGGGAATCTATTTCAAGGAGTGGAAGGGTGTTTCCAAGCAAACGATGCGTACGGTGATTACGGGTATTGTGGTGATTTTGGTGTCTGTCTTAATTGTGGGTTTAGGTAATTCTATTTCAGAATAAAGTGTTGGATTTGATTAAAATAGATGAGTTTTCCTCCACGCCGAAGTATAGGCAGTTGGCCAATTCCATCATCGAAGGCATACAAGCGGGTAAGATTCAGCAGGGCGACGTGTTGCCATCGATCAATGAATTGAGTTTCGAGCATTATATCTCGCGCATCACGGTGGAGAAGGGCTATAATTATTTGAAATCCTTGGGAGTGGTAGAATCGGTACGGGGTAAAGGGTTTTTCATTTGTGTGGAAAGTGTACCGGTCAAATTTCGTATTTTCTTGTTATTCAACAAGTTATCCGTTCACAAAAAAATCATTTACGATGCATTTGTGGCAGCGATGGGTGAGTCGGTAGGGATTGATTTCTACATCTACAACAACGATTTTAATTTGTTTAAACGAATAGTTTCTAGCAGGGAGCTTGACTATTCGCACATTGTCATCATCCCTCATTTCATGGAGGGAGATTCCATTTCGGTGGATTTTATCAATTCGCTCCCCAAAGAGAAGTTGATCCTCGTGGATAAATTGCTACCGGGAATTCAGGGATCTTACGGCGCCGTCTATGAGAATTTTGAACGGGATATTTATGAGACCTTGGTGCAAGCGAAAGAATCCTTGGCGAAATACCAGCGCATTCAATTGGTCTTTCCGGATTCCAGTTATTATCCGAAGGGGATTGTTCGAGGCTTCGAACATTTTTGTCGGGACTTTGCCTTCGACTTCTCCATATCCGAAAAGGCAGGACCGGAAAAGGGTATGGCCTACATCACGGTAATGGAAGATGATTTAATTGCGATTTTGGATCAAATCAAGGAAAAGGGTTTGACATTGGGTCAGGATGTGGGGCTGATTTCTTATAATGAGACGCCGATTAAGCGCTTGTTATTTGATGGGATATCGACGATCTCTACGGATTTTGTAAAGATGGGGGAGATGGCTGCGGATTTGGTCAAAAGCAATGCGCGCAAAAAGATTGAGAATCCATTTTCCTTTATACATCGATCATCTTTGTAAAACATGGTATTTACCAAATTTTATTTGGTGAAATTCCAATTTGACATCCTATTCACTTTGCATTATTGCAAAAAAAATGACATTTTTGTAGCTTAATTATATTAAAAGCGCTTAAAAATTTAAATTATACGAATGAGCAATTCTCCAACAACCTTATTTGATAAAGTATGGGATTCCCATGTGGTTCGGAAAATCGAAGATGGTCCGGATGTATTCTTTATCGATCGTCATTTTATCCATGAGGTAACGAGTCCGGTTGCCTTTTTAGGTTTGGAAACCCGCGGTATTGGTGTGATGTATCCGGAGCGTACGTTTGCGACGGCTGATCATAATACACCGACGATTAATCAACACCTTCCGGTCGAAGATCCTTTATCTGCGAATCAATTGCAGCAATTAGCAACGAATTCAGCGAAATATGGTATTTCTCACTGGGGTTTAGGGGATCCGAAAAACGGGATTGTTCACGTGGTAGGACCTGAAAATGGTATTACATTGCCAGGTTTTACGATTGTATGTGGTGATTCACATACGTCGACACATGGCGCCTTTGGTGCGATTGCATTTGGTATAGGTACTTCAGAGGTAGAGATGGTATTGTCATCTCAATGCATCATGCAGCCCAAGCCGAAGAAGATGCGCATCAATGTCAATGGTCAATTAGGTAAAGGAGTTACGCCAAAAGACGTTGCATTATACATTATTTCGAAGTTAACGACTTCGGGAGCTACGGGTTATTTCGTGGAATATGCGGGAGATGTATTCGAAAATATGACCATGGAAGGTCGTATGACGGTTTGTAACTTGAGTATTGAGATGGGTGCTCGTGGCGGTATGATTGCCCCCGATCAAACAACATTTGACTATATCCAAGGTCGTCCATTGGCACCGAAAGGCGCGGATTGGGATACGCAATTGGCTTATTGGAAGACTTTGAAGACGGATGCGGGTGCGAAGTTTGATGAAGAGATCAACTTCCAAGCAGCTGATATCGAACCGATGATTACCTATGGTACGAACCCAGGTATGGGTATTGGTATCTCGAAAAATATTCCAAAAGCAACTGAAGTAGAGGGGGGTGTCGCAACCTATGAGAAATCATTGGATTACATGGGCTTTGCGGAGAGCGATTCGATGATCGGTAAGAAAGTAGATTATGTGTTTATCGGATCATGTACAAATGGTCGGATCGAGGATTTCAGAGCCTTCGCATCGATTGTCAAAGGTCGTAAGAAAGCAGAACATGTAACTGCTTGGGTAGTTCCGGGATCACATATCGTGGAAGCACAGATTAAGGAAGAGGGTATTTTGGATATTTTGACGGAGGCGGGATTTGTGTTGCGCCAACCGGGATGTTCGGCCTGTTTAGCGATGAACGACGATAAGATTCCAGCGGGTAAATACGCGGTGAGTACGTCGAATCGTAACTTCGAAGGACGTCAAGGTCCAGGATCTCGTACGTTGTTGGCGAGTCCGTTGGTTGCTGCGGCAGCTGCGATTACTGGGGTTGTAACAGATCCAAGACAATTTTTATAAGAGCGTTAAATAGAGAGCAATATGGCTTACGATAGTTTTAGTGTATTAACAAGTTCTGCTGTTCCGATGCCAATCGAGAACGTGGATACCGATCAAATCATCCCAGCACGTTTCTTAAAAGCGACGGAGCGTAAGGGCTTTGGTGATAATTTGTTTAGAGATTGGCGTTATGATAAGAACGACCAACCGAAACCTGATTTCGTTTTGAACAACCCTACCTATTCAGGAAAGATCTTGGTAGGTGGAAAGAACTTCGGTTCGGGTTCTTCACGTGAGCACGCGGCATGGGCGATTTACGATTACGGTTTTCGTTGTGTGGTTTCGTCATTCTTTGCGGATATCTTCCGTGGAAATGCGATCAACGTAGGTATTTTGCCTGTTCAGGTATCCCCAGAATTCTTGCATGAGATCTTTACGGCAATTGAAAAGGATCCAAAGACTGAATTACAAGTGGATTTGCCAGCGCAAACCATTACCATTTTAGCAACAGGAGCATCTGAATCCTTTGCGATTAATGGATATAAGAAACATAATTTATTGAACGGTTTCGACGACATCGATTATTTACAAGCGATGAAAGCTGAAATCGCTGAATTTGCCTCAAAGCGATAAGAATTCATGCGCCATATTGAAATCATGGATACGACGTTGCGCGATGGTGAACAGACCAGCGGCGTATCTTTTTCTGCTTCCGAAAAGTTGACCATTGCTCAATTGCTATTGACCGAATTAAAGGTTGATCGCATTGAGATTGCGTCTGCGCGCGTTTCCGAAGGGGAATTTCAAGCGGTGAAGAAGATTACTTCTTGGGCTACGCAAGCCGGGTATTTAGATCGGGTCGAGGTTTTGACCTTTGTGGATGGGGGAACATCGGTTCAATGGATGTTGGACGCCGGTGCCAAAGTCATGAACTTGTTGACCAAGGGATCCCTAAACCATTTAGAGCACCAACTCAAGAAAACCCCAGAACAGCATTTCAGCGAGATTCAAGCGACGATTGAATTAGCCAATTCGAAGGGTTTATCGGTTAATGTATATTTAGAAGACTGGAGTAATGGTATGCGTAATTCGAAGAATTATGTGTTGCAATACTTGGATTTCATTACCACATTACCGGTTAAGCGTGTTCTCCTACCAGATACTTTGGGTGTTTTAACGCATTGGGAAACAGCGGATTACATTCAAGAATTAGTGACACGTTACCCAAATACCCATTTCGATTTCCATGCCCATAACGATTATGATTTGGGTACAGCGAACGCACTAGAGGCTGTTCGTCATGGAATTCATGGCTTGCATCTAACAGTCAATGGGATGGGGGAAAGGGCAGGAAATGCGCCCTTGGCTTCGGTGATTGCCGTTTTGAATGACTATCAGAAGGATGTGAAGACATCCGTTTGTGAGAAGTCCTTGTATTCGGTGAGTAAGTTAGTAGAGACTTTTTCGGGTTTCCGCATTCCGGCGAATAAACCGGTGGTTGGGGAAAACGTATTTACCCAAACGGCGGGAATCCATGCCGATGGGGATAAGAAGAACAATTTGTATTTCAATGAGTTGATGCCGGAGCGTTTTGGTCGGGAGCGTAAATATGCTTTGGGTAAGACATCGGGTAAAGCTAATATTGCTAATAATTTGGCGGCATTGGGTATTCAGTTGTCGGACAGCGATTTAAAGAAAGTAACCCAACGAATCATCGAATTGGGAGATCGTAAGGAAGTGGTGACGCAAGACGATTTGCCATACATCATTTCGGATGTCTTGGATTCGGATGCGATTGAGGAGCGAGTGCAGGTATTGAATTACGTATTAACGCATTCGAAAGATTTACGCCCGTCGGTGACGTTAAAGATTTCGGTGGATGGGGAGATATTTGAAGAGCACGCGCAAGGAGATGGTCAGTACGATGCATTTATGCATGCATTGGCTATAATCTTTAAAAAGAATGGTCGGTCATTAGCTCAATTAACCGATTATGCGGTGCGTATTCCACCGGGAGGAGAATCGGATGCACTTTGTGAGACAATTATTACTTGGTCTTACGAGGGTCGCGAAATGATTACAAGAGGTTTGGATTCTGACCAAACCGTGTCTGCCATCAAGGCGACGCAAAAGATGTTGAATTTGATTTAATAAACATATCATGGCAAAAAAACATATCCTAATTGTTCCAGGGGATGGAATTGGACAAGAAGTAACTGAAGTAGGTAAGAAAGTATTAGAAAAAATTGCGGCTAAATTCGGTCACGATTTTACCTATGATGAGGCATTAATTGGCCACGTGGCGATTGAGGCGACAGGTGATGCATTACCAGAGGAGACTTTGGTGAAGATGAAAGCATCGGATGCGGTATTGTTTGGTGCCGTAGGTCATCCAAAATACGATAACGATCCTTCGGCAAAAGTACGTCCGGAGCAAGGATTGTTGAAGATGCGTAAGGAATTGGGTTTATATGCCAACTTACGTCCGATCAAATTATTTGATGAGTTATTGTCTGCTTCAAGCATCAAGCCAGAAATCTTGAAGGGTGCGGATATTTTGTTTTTCCGTGAATTGACGGGTGATATCTATTTCGGCGAGAAGGGTCGTAAGAATGATGGTGATACTGCCTATGACATTGCGGAATATAGCCGTTATGAGGTAGAGCGTATTGGTCGTAAAGCATTTGAAGCAGCTCGTACTCGTAAGAAGCATTTGGTGTCTGTCGATAAGGCGAACGTCTTGGAATCATCTCGTTTATGGCGTGAAGTGATTCAGAAATTGGCTTTGGAATATCCAGACGTAACGGTAGAATATCAATTTGTGGATGCGACTGCAATGTTGTTGATCAAGGATCCGAAGCGTTTTGACGTGGTGGTGACGGCAAACTTATTCGGAGACATCTTAACTGATGAGGCATCTCAAATAGCGGGTTCTATGGGTATGTTGGCCTCTGCGTCCATCGGTGATGGAACGGGTGTTTATGAGCCCATCCACGGTTCTGCGCACGATATCACAGGAAAAGGATTAGCTAATCCAATGGCATCGGTATTATCAGCGGCTTTGTTATTGGATATCTCATTTGGAATGAAGGCGGAATCGGAAGCGGTTATTAATGCGGTGGACCAAGTGTTGAAGAAGGGTTTCCGTACGGGAGATATTGCGGATTCGACGACAGATAAATCGATGATTTTGGGTACGGAGGCAATAGGCGAAGAAATTCTGAAATTGATTTAATCAAATCATCTTTTATTTTATAATTTTAAGGCTTGCGACATATTTCGCAGGCCTTATTTTTTGTCAGATGCGTTTACTCGTTTTACTACTATTTGTCTCTTTTGGGGCTTTGGCTCAACAAGCTATTCAGGTGACTGATATGCTGAAAATCAAAACGGTGGGAAAGCCTAGCTTTTCACCAGATGGATTGCGCTATCTATTTACGGTAACCTCCATCGTGGATGATCCCGACGTGAAAGGGGATTATATCTATCAGACACATTTATACGTGGGGGATATGGAAACGAAAAAGAGTCGGCAACTGATTTTTGGAAAACATTCCATTTCTGGAGCTACTTGGAGCCCAGATGGTAAATCGATTTTATTTACACGTGATTTGGGAAATAAGTCGCAGGTATATCGCTTGAGTTTGTCGGGCGGAGAACCTCTGGCATTGACAAATTCGCCTGTGGCGGTTCAAAATCCATCGATTTCGAAACATGATCAACGTTTATATTATCAAACGGCCATATCCTTAAAGGACTTTTATACGGATACCTTGGTCAATCCACGTCGCTTGATTCCTTCCTGGAATTTAGAGATGCCGAACGTGTCCAATGCGGCATTTGTATCTAAGGCTAAGCCTAATCCGAACGGCACCATCGAGGAAGTTCGTGCTTATTTGGCTCAGAATGAAAAGGATAAGAAGGCCAAAGTGATTAACCGATTGCAGTTTCAAGAAGAGATGACTACGTCGGGAGAGATTCAACTATCCGCTATTTATTCCATGCCTTTGCATGAGGGGGCTAAGCCTGTGTTATTGAATAATCCATTACACCGTTGGTCGGACTGGGAGCAAATCAATGAGTCTGAGTTTTTAGTAATTCTTCCAGCTGATTCGTTGACCCATCCCGATAAGGTATTAGAGAGTCAAATGGTTCGTTATGATGCGAAAACAAAAACGTATAAATCCGTATTAATCAAACCCGGCTATCGTTTCTCCAATATATCGATAAGTACTTCGGGTGAACAAGTAGCCTACTTTGAATCCAAGGCTACGGGAGTTTCGAATTCCGTGTTGAAGATATTGACATTGGCAACAGGGCAGATACAGGAAGTGAAAATGGACCGTGTGATTACCCAAATCAAATGGGCAGTCTCTGATGCATGGCTATATTTAACGGTGCAGGATCATGGTGCGGTTACATTGATGGCATATTCAATTCCTCGAGGTGAATTTGAAACATTGACTTCTTCGGCGGATGGTGTCTTGGGTTTTGATCAAGAAGGCGAGGAGTTGATTTATGCCAAAACGTCGATTGACAATCCATCGGAACTTTATCGAATGTTTGATAAAAAAGAGGAGGTTCTTACTGATTTTAATGCGAATTGGTTAAAAGAAAAGTCAATTACCAAAGCGGAGAAGCATACATTCGTGAATAAAATTGGTCAAACGATTGATTATTGGGTAATGAAACCAGCAGGCTATGTACCAGGTAAGAAATATCCGCTGGTTGTCGAGATACATGGTGGGCCAACGGCCATGTGGGGAACGGGTGAGGCGAGTATGTGGCATGAGTTTCAATATTATACCTCCAAAGGCTGGGGTGTCGTGTATTGCAATCCCCGTGGTAGTGGAGGATATGGAACACCTTTTATGGCGAGTAATGTGAAGGATTGGGGAACTGGACCGATGGCGGATGTGATGCAGGCGACCGATTTGGCGATAAAGGAAAGTTGGGCCGATACGACGCGTTTGGCGGTCACAGGAGGTTCATATGCCGGTTATTTGGTTGCTTGGATCGTGGGACATACGAATCGCTTTAAAGTGGCGGCCTCTCAGCGCGGTGTGTATGAATTATCGACATTCTTTGGAGAGGGAAATGCTTGGCGTTTGGTACCAAATTATTTTGGGGGATATCCTTGGGAGAAGGCAACGCGTTCCATTTTGGATCGTGAATCGCCGATGACATATGTTTCGCAAATCAAGACGCCATTAATCATTTTCCATGGTGAGAATGATTTACGGACGGGTGTGATTCAAAGCGAGATGTTGTACAAGAGTTTAAAACAAATGGGCAGAACGGTCGAATACGTTCGTCATCCGGGTGCGTCGCATGAGATTACGCGTGCGGGTAACAACCGCCAGCGGATTGATCAGATGTTGAGGACTTGGGAGTTTTTTGCGAGGTATTTAAATTAGTCGCTTTAAGTTATACTATGTTATTTGTAGAGACGCGATACTTCGCGTCTATTAAATATTAGATATTTATTCCTGATTTTGAATAAATCTATTTGTAGAGACGCGATACTTTGCGTCTAATTCTTTGATTAATTTATTGGTAAAAATAAAGACGCGATACTTTGCGTCTAATTCTTTGATTAATTTATTGGTAAAAATAAAGACGAGATACTTCGCGTCTAATTCTTTGATTAATTTATTGGTAAAAATAAAGACGCGAAGTATCGCGTCTCTACAATTATATGCTTTGTCTAAAGTCTATTGTTTAACTAAAATACCTCCAATCCTCATTCCCCTTCACTTTCAGCAAACACTGATAAATCAATTCAATAACCGCCTCCATGTCGCTTTTAGCGATGGTTTCCACGGTAGTGTGCATGTATTTTAAGGGCAAGGAAATTAAGGCAGATGCCACACCTTCAGTCGCATAGGCGAATGAATCAGTATCCGTTCCTGTTGAGCGAGATACGGCCTGGCGTTGGAAGTCAATTCCTTTTTCTTTGGCTACATCGATGATAAAATCACGGACATTGTTTTGTACCGCTGGGCCATAGCAAATGACAGGGCCCTTTCCGCACGACATATCACCTTGGGTCTTTTTGTTGTACATCGGTGATTGGGTATCATGCGTCACATCGGTGATAAACGCCAAATCGGGTTTTAATCTTCGCACAATCATTTCCGCACCGCGTAACCCGATTTCTTCTTGAACGGAGTTGACGATGTACAAGGTATAGGGTAATTCAATTTTGTTTTCTTTTAGTTTTCGAGCCACTTCGGCGATCATATAGCCACCGATACGGTTATCGAGCGCTCGCCCCACCAAATACTTGTTATTTAGTTCGGTTAGGCCATCTTCAAAGGTTACGACACTTCCCACGTGGATGCCCATTTCTTCCACTTCTTTTTTGTTGGCCGCCCCGCAATCAATGAAGATATCATCGATGGAAGGAGCTTTGTCTTTGGCAAGATCACGAACGTGGATGGCTGGCCAACCGAAAATACCTTTGACTACTTTTTCTTTCGTATGAATATTCGCTCGCATGGAAGGTGCAATGAGTGCATCCGAACCCCCATTGCGGCGAAGGAATAAATAACCATTGTCATCGATGTAGTTCACAAACCAGGAAATTTCATCGGCATGGGCTTCTATGACAACCTTGTATTTTTGACCCGGATTGATTACGCCTACAGCCGTTCCGTATGTATCGATGATTTTTTCATCGATGTAGGGTTTTAGGTAGTCCAACCAAATTTGTTGGCCCGAAGACTCAAAGCCGGTAGGAGAGGCATTGTTTAAATAGGTGTATAAGAATTCGTTGGCTGTGTTCGACATGTTGAATAGTTTTTTAATGCTGCAAATTACAAAACTTTATAGATGAATTTTGTATAAATTCAGTTCAAAATCTAAGGTAAATCTATGGATTAAACGATTAAAATCGTATTTTTGGTCGGTTTTCATGGAAACATGTTTAAAAAAATAGATTGATGAAGAAAATAGCTGTATTTACCTCAGGTGGTGACGCTCCCGGAATGAATGCTTGTATTCGTGCGATCGTGCGCGGTGCGGCATACCATGGAGTAGAAGTTTATGGAATTGTTCGTGGATATAACGGGATGATCAAGGGGGATATTATTCCATTGAATTCGCAGTCGGTGAGTAATATCATCCAACGAGGTGGTACGATTTTAAAATCGGCTCGTTCCAAAGAGTTTATGACCACAGAAGGTCGCCAAAAGGCATATGATAAATTACAAGAGTTCGGAATTGAGGGCTTAGTAGCCATTGGAGGTAATGGAACTTTTACGGGTGCCGAGATTTTTTATAATGAATTTAAAATTCCAACGGTAGGTGCTCCGGGTACGATTGACAATGATTTGTTCGGTACAGACTATACGATTGGGTATGATACGGCGGTGAACACAGCCTTAGATGCGATTGATAAGATTCGTGATACAGCGGATTCTCATGATCGTGTATTTTTTATCGAAGTAATGGGTCGTGATTCAGGTTATATTGCCGTTCAATGCGGTATTGCGGGTGGTGCGGAAGCATTAATGATTCCCGAGAATTTAACGCCGGTAGATGATATCGTTACAATTTTGAATAATGGATTTGCGAAGCAAAAATCATCTTCGATTGTGGTCGTTGCCGAGGGTGATGAGGAAGGGAATGCGCAGATTGTCGCGAAAAAGATTCGTGAGAAGATGGGGAATAAGATTGATATTCGTGTAACTACGTTGGGTCATATTCAGCGTGGAGGTATTCCAACGGCCTATGACCGTATATTGGCGTCTCGTTTGGGATTAGGTGCTTTGGAAGGGCTTTTACGAGGAGAAAAGAATGTGATGGCAGGAGTTATCAACAATCAATTAGTTTATACACCCTTTCATGATACGATTACTAAGAAAAAGCCTGTATCAGAAGATTTAATCCGTATGGTCGAAATTCTTTCTACTTAGGCATAGTCCATGATTTTGTAAATGAGGTAACCACTCATTTCACGGATTAGGATAGCGAGCTTGTTCAGCTCTTTTTCGGAAGGCATCAAGATTTCAAGGATACCCTGTTGGGTGTCCTTTTTTTTGTTATCGACTGCATAAGGAATAACGGGTACGTTTAATTTTTTGAAACAAGCGTTTGCGCGTCGCATATGATACGCGGAGGTAATCAATAGGGCTGGTCCCTGTATTTTCATGGAGTCCAATAATCTTTTGGAATTAATAGCGTTTTCACGCGTATTTTTGGCTCTTGTTTCGGTAATGATTCGGTTTTGAGGTATCCCTAATTGGATCAATAAGCGTTTTACAAGTTCCGTTTCATTGCTATCGTCTATTTTTAAGGAACCGATAGACGTATTTCCCCCTGTGATTAAAATTCTGTCTATTTTTCCTGATTTATAGAGAAGTGCTGCTTGCATGCAACGATCGGAACTTTCTGCCAGATTGATTCGATGGGGGTCTTCTTGCAAAGGTCGGATCATGCCACCACCAAGAACGATGGCTAAAGGATAATGTTCTGTTGGTTTTAGGGAAATTTGAGGCATCTCATAGGCGGAAATCAACTTGTTAACGAAGTAGGCGTTGCTTCCCAAAAGCAGTATTACTAATGCGCTCATTCCTGCTATTCGTTTGGTTTTACTCGATTTAGCTAGAAGACTGATCAGGCTTAATCCTATTAACCAAGTTATTGGTAAAAGTATGAAATCAATAATTTTAGATAGCGTGAAAAACATTGTATTTTTGACGAGTTAAAATTAAAATTAGCCTAATTTTTATGAAAGTCCTTCTACAAATAGTACTTCTTTCTGTTTTGAGTTTTTCTTCGGTCGCACAGAATAGTAAGGCCAAAGGGGTGGTGCCTTATCGTGCTCCTAAGGCAGCGGTTAAAAGTGTGGGCTTTCGTATACAAGGTAAGATTCGTGGATTGGTGAATACCGACGTTTATTTGGCGCATTATTTTGGTTCTAACCAACAAGTTATTAAGGATACTGCTCAAGTGGATGCGAATGGTTCATTTGTTTTTAAAGGGAATGAGTTATTGGATCAAGGTCTTTATTTGGTTACTTTCTTGAATAATAAGTTTTTTGATTTGGTTATCGGAAATACGGATTTTTCTTTCGAAACAGATACCACCGATATTGTTGGGGAAATGAAGATTAGCGGTTCCCCTGAAAACGAGGCTTTTTATGAATTTCAAAAGTCCATGGGACTTATGTATAGAAGGCTACAGGGTACAGTTTCCCCTGATCAGATTCGGTCTCAAATGTTGAAGGAACAATATGTTTGGGTCAATCAGCACAGTAATTTATTTGTCTCAAAGTTAATTAAAGCAAGTTTTGAGCCTGAAATTCCAGCCTATACGAAGCCGGTTAAGAATGCAAAAGATAGTGCCGACTTTTATAAATATCAGTATACTTATTATAAGAAACATTATTTCGATAACATCGATTTGAATGATGAACGCTTTATTCGGACTCCTTTTTTACAAAAGAAAATCGATAAGTATTTCGAAGATTTAGTTGTTCAAGAATCCGATTCTGTTTCAAAGGATGCGGATCGTATATTGGCTGGAATTAAGAATGAGGCCATGCGGAAATATGTGGTTTATAAAATTGCGAGTACCTATGAAAATCATAACGTGGTAGGAACGGATGGCGCTTTTGTACACCTAGCTGAAAAGTATTACCTCGGTGAACCGAAATTATGGGATACAACGACGATTCGGAAGATGAAGGAACGTATCAAAGTAATTAAACCTTTGTTGATTGGAAAGCGAATTCCAGATATGTTTTTGACTGATCCTGTGGGTAAATTATTGACCTTGTCTGCGGTTCAAGCTAATTATACGGTTGTTTTTATCTACGATCCTGAGTGTAGCCATTGTAAGGAAGAGACTCCTAAGTTATTGAAAATGGATACGTTTTTCAAAGAAAAGAACATTGCGGTTTATGCGGCATGTTTGGTTCGGGATAAGAAATTATGGCGTGAATTTATTGAAACCTTTAAAATACAGCATTGGAAGAATGGAATTGATATTCACATTAATGCTAAAACAGGGAAGGAGGAATATTATACTGATTTTTTAAATACCTATGATGCGTATGCAACACCCGTTGTTTATATCGTTGATAAAAACAAAAAGATAATTGGGAAGCGTATTCCGGTCGATAAGATTGAGGATTTTATCAAGTTTTACGAGAGCAAGGCTAAGATTTAGCTTTTACGCGCAATTTGCTCTTCGGCTTCTTACCTTTTTTGAGGTAGCGTTTGTTTTTGATTTTCTGTTTGATACGATATTTCTTTTTGTACTTTAAACGTGTTTTTTGATAAAATTTGGAACTGAATTTGGGGGGTGTTTCTAATTCCAATTGGTGATAAGGAATCAGCATTAATTCATTCTCAAATCCGATAATTTTGATCTTAACCTTTCCGAGTCCTGCACGGTGAATATTTATTTTTTTGGCTGCTGCATAGGTTAAATCAATGATTCGGCCATATTTATAAGGTCCACGATCATTGATGCGAACAACAACTGTTTGCTTCGTAGCAAGATTAGTTACTTCTATCAGCGTGTTAAATGGGTAAATCCGGTGAGCCGCCGTGAATTCTGTTTTTTTTAGAATTTCCCCATTAGCTGTTTTTCGATTATAAAAGTAATTCGAATAAAAGGAGGCTATACCATAACTGTCGTCACCCAATTCTTGGGAAAAGCTTTCAAACAAAGTCAAGATGCTTATTAACAGGAAAATGAGTAGACATTTATACATTTATACTTGACAAACAGGTACTCAAAGTTTAGTTATTATTACGGGAATTAAAAATATTGTTTAAATAATCCTAAATTTTATCAATTTAGGCCTTTAAATTCCTACGAATATTTTTGAGTGAATAAGAATAAATAGTAGATTTACACATTGTCAAACCAAATTATTTTTAACAGTGGAAGAAAGAGATAGAGAAGAATTGTTTTCGAAACGAATCAGAGCGGGTAAAAGAACTTATTTTTTTGATGTTAAATCGACACGTTCTCAAGATTATTACATCACGATTACAGAAAGTCGTCGTCACCAAAAGGAAGATGGGTTTGTCTATGAAAAGCATAAAATGTTCCTGTACAAGGAAGACTTTGATAAATTTGTGGAGGGATTAAATGAAGCCGTGAATCATGTCAAGACGGAATTAATGCCAGATGTTGATTTTACACAATTTAATCGGGACGAGGATGAGTTTGGTGGTACTGATTTAAAATGGGAATAAGATAAATTTATCTATTTTGAAAAAGCCTCTGAGAAATCGGAGGCTTTTTTCATTTTTAGACGTATTTTTGTGACTTATTTAAATGAATATATGGGATTAACTTGTGGAATTGTTGGTTTGCCCAACGTAGGAAAGTCAACTTTATTTAGTGCGATATCATCAAACAAAGCCGAAGCGGCTAATTATCCGTTCTGTACCATTGAACCCAATGTTGGGATTGTAACGGTACCTGATGAGCGTTTAAATGTTTTGGCAGAGTTCGTTAAACCGAATCGTATTTTGCCTACGGTCATCGAATTTACAGATATTGCTGGTTTGGTGAAAGGGGCATCGCAAGGTGCGGGTTTGGGAAATAAGTTTCTTGCCAATATTCGTGAAGTGGATGCCATTATCCATGTGGTACGTTGTTTTGATGATGAAAATATCATTCACGTAGAAGGTCGTGTCAATCCTGTCAGCGATAAGGAAATCATCGACATGGAATTGCAATTGAAAGATCTTGAATCGATTGATAAGAAAATACAAAAATTAGAACGTGCGGCTAAAGCAGGGGATGCTAAAGCAAAACAGGAATTTGCGGCATTACAGCAATTTAAAGCAACGTTAGAGGAAGGTAAATCAGCTCGTACTGTGGTAATGGATCCTGATTTACGGGAAGCAGCTATTGGGGATTTGTGTTTATTAACCGATAAACCGGTTATCTATGTGGCCAATGTCGACGAAGCCTCATTGACAGCCGGAGGTAATCCATTTGTAGATACTTTACGTGCCAATGTAGCGGCGGAAAATGCGGAGGTAATCGTTGTTTGTGCCGCATTAGAAGCTCAAATTTCAGAGATTGAGGATTTAGATGAGCGTCAAATGTTCCTAGAAGAATATGGTTTAACGGAATCCGGATTGAGTAAATTAATCCGAAGTTCATATGCTTTGTTAAATCTAATAACTTATTTCACGGCCGGAGTTCAAGAAGTTCGAGCTTGGACGATTCAGAAAGGCTGGAAGGCTCCACAAGCTGCTGGAGTGATCCATACCGACTTTGAGCGTGGTTTCATTCGTGCAGAAGTAATTAAGTATGCTGATTATCAAACCTACAAAAGTGAGTCAGCTTGTAAGGAAGCAGGTAAATTAGGAGTTGAGGGAAAAGATTATGTCGTTCAAGATGGCGATATCATGCATTTCCGTTTCAACGTTTAAGGAGACGTATTGATTTTTTGAAAGCCCACTAATTCATCATATCGTTTGCCGGGTTTACGGAGGTAAACGAAGATTTCATAGTTGTTTTCAGCTTGTGCATAATTCCCTTCCAGAAAACTGGAGGGGAATTTTGTTTCAAATCGATAGTTATAAATGCCTTGTTTCATCAGAATGCTGGCCTGGTACAAGCCCAATGCTTCATTGTATTGCATTTGATTCTGAGAAGCTTGTTGGTAATTATTAAATGCCCCTGTAACATAGATGGGATCATTCTGCTTAGGTGCCTTTAAACTAAACACGCAATTCACGTAGTCGGCATACAAAGAATTGTAGTTGTTTTCATAGTTCTCAATAACGTAAGCACCATTAAAATCATTGCGTTGGACATATGCGTAATTCCCTTGTGGGATTTCTAGCATGGTATACACGAGCGTTTCTTGTTCTCTTACATCCCAATGGTCTACAAAGTTTAATTTTTGCTGGGTACTTCGTAAGTCGATGACACGGTATTCATTTCCCGCTGCGATGGCTTGTTCGTTCTCATAACTTGGAAAGCTGATACCTTGGGACATCGGTTCTATCATTCCCAAGGGAAGCTTCGGGAGTTGATTTTCGAGTATTTCGTTTTGCTTGACATATACCTTGAAATCCTCGGCCGAATTAATCATGTAATTGCCCGGATATTTCAACTTGATATCTAGGTTATGATGTGTATTTCGCAATGAATTATTTCTTCCAAATCCTACCTGAGATGCCACCGTGAGTTCGTTGTTGTAAACGCAAAAGCGTTGCGTCAACAAGGTGTCTCGTTTCGCACGATTATACACTATGACTAAGTAATTACCGGCTAATTTGACGCGCGGCAGGGCAATTTGATAGTGTCGGTAAGGGACTTTGGTACCCATCGATGCTTGTGAATCACGAACAGGTACATCGTTGAAGTCCTGAAGGAATTCGATGTCGGAAAGGGGAGATGCTGTCCAGTCGGCCTGACAATGCACAACCCGTAGGTATAATCCATTTCGATTGGCTAAGGATAAATCATCAAAGTTTAATTGGCCAATTTGATTCGAAATATCAAATACGGGTTGTGCCTGGATAATCTCCCGAGGAGTCATCTGGCCGATATAAACGGATTTAATGGATGGATTAAAAGATTTATTGCGAAACTGTCCCCATGCGTTCAACGAAATACTCCAAAGAAGAATGAGGCTTATGTAGCGCATATTACCCAATTAATAACTCCCATTCGGTTGTTGTTTCCTCCAATTTGATTTGAACCGCTTGTCGTTTATTCTCCAAATCCTTTAAGATATCGAATTTTGATTCCGATGCGGCATTGGCCATGTCGAATTCAATTTTTTCGATTTCTTGTTCCAATTCCATGATTTGATTTTCCAATTTCTCAATGGCTTTGGCTGAATTGACATTTACCGGCTTGTGTTCAATAGGTGCTAATTCAGGTTTGGGTTTTGTTGTTACCGCTTTGGCTGAAGTACTTTGTACAGGTCTACTCGCCATCCAGGTCTCATACTCATCAAACGTACCCGGGTATTCCTTGATTTCATGATCTTCGATGTACCAAATCTTATTCGCAATGTTCGAAACGAAATAACGGTCGTGAGAAACGACTACATACGTTCCTTCATATTGTTGCAAGGCTTGAATCAAAATATTCACGGATTGCATATCAAGGTGGTTAGTCGGCTCATCGAGTAATAGGAAGTTGGCCTCCGAGATTAATACTTTGGCTAATGCCACCCGCGATTTTTCACCTCCGGATAATACTTTAATTTTCTTAAATACCTCTTCGCCCGAGAATAGGAAGCAACCCAATACACTACGCAATTCCATTTCGGTCTTCGTTGTTCCGGTGGCTTTTAGCTCGTCGATTAATGTATTTTCGACATTCAAACTCTCTAATTGGTGTTGTGCGAAAAAGGATTCAATTACATTGTGCCCCGTCCTTCGTTCGCCACCGATTTCTTCACTACCTGAGATGACACGTAATAACGTGGATTTACCCTTACCATTCGCGCCGATTAAAGCGATTTTATCACCTCGGTTTATCGTGGCAGAGGTGTTTTTTAAGATAACTTTCTCGCCGTAGGCCTTGGAAATGTTTTCCAAGAATAAAATGAATCGACCGGGTTCTGTTCCAAAATTGAATTTGAAATTAACTTTTGCCTTTTCATCAATGACATCGTCAATGATATCGATTTTTTCCAAGGCTTTTACCCGAGATTGTACTTGGCGGGATTTCGAAGCTTTGGCTTTAAATCGCTCAATAAATCGTTCGGTTTGACGGATCTGCGCTTGTTGGTTTTCAAAGGCTCCCTTTTGGATTTCATTCCGTAAGGCTTTTTCTTCCGTGTAATACGAATAGTTACCCGGGTACAAGGTAATCTTTGCGCCTGATACTTCTGCGATGTGATCGATGGTCCGATCTAAGAAATAACGGTCGTGCGATACTACGACAATGGCGCCTTCGTAATCGTGAATATAGTTTTCTACCCATTCAATGGAAGGTAAGTCCAGGTGGTTGGTCGGCTCATCCAATAGGAGTAGCGATGGTTTTTGCAAAAGCAATTTAGCCAACATCACCCGCATCCGCCATCCTCCAGAAAATAGGCGCAAAGGACGAGTCAAGTCATCGGTACTAAATCCGAGACCCTCTAGAATTTCTTCGGTTTTGGACTGAATGGTGTATCCATCCAGACGTTCAAACTCTTCTTGAAGTTTAGCGAGGAGGTCGACATCCTTATCCTCGTAATTGGTCTCCATCTTATGCAAGACCTGGTCAATTTCCTTCTGAAGTTCCAATTGGCGTTCAAAAGCCTGCATGGCAACTTCTAAAATACTATCATCGGTTTGGTAGGATAATAAATCTTGATTCAAGAAACCAATCGTACAATCCCCTGATTTGGAGATATTTCCACCATCGGGTGTATATTCCCCCGAAATTAAACGCAAAAGCGTTGATTTACCTGTACCATTGGCACCAATGAGGCCAATTTTAGCTTTGGGTTTGATGTGAAGATTGGCACCTTCGTAGAGGGCCCGACTACCGAAATAGAAATTTAGATTGGATATTGATAACATGGGTGCAAAGATAATCGTTTATCTCCAATCAATCAGCCTTAATTTCTAAACGATTTCGAGCATCTGGACCACCTAAATAAGGACATGCCACGAGTTCGTGAAAATCGTGATAGGGAATAGCGGTTTTGTGATATCCATAAGCTTTAGCTAAGGTCATTGTCCGATTGTTGTCACCCATGGATAATTCGATGTCATCCATGGTCATTTGACTAGGATGTTCATAGCCACATGCGTGCGTTATTTCAGCGATTTCTTTGACCAAGGTGTAGTGATAACGGTAGAAACGTTCGCTTTTTAGGGTAATATCGATACCCGCTTGCAGCCATTTATTAGACGTAGCAATACCGGTAGGGCAATGATTCGTATGGCATTTTTGGGCCTGTATGCAACCAATTGACATCATGGCTTCACGAGCCACATTAATCGAATCGGCACCCATGGCAAAGGCCATGAGGGCTTTTTCTGGAAATCCTAGTTTACCTGAGGCGATAAAGAAAATTTTATCTGTCAGTTCATGGCGCTGAAAGATTTGATAAATTTTGGCAAAGGCGAAACTGAATGGCATGGATACGTGATCGGCGAATGCATGTGGTGCAGCTCCCGTTCCACCTTCACCTCCATCAATGGTAATAAAATCGGGGCCTTTACCTGTTTTAAGCATATAGGCAGCAAGTTCTTCCCATTGTTCGAGTTTGCCAATTGCTGATTTAATTCCTACCGGTATTCCAGTTTCCTCGGCCATGGCTTCGATAAAATCAACCATTTCGGGTACGGTTTTAAACTGAGAATGAAAAGCAGGAGACATCGCATCTTTTCCCAACGGAATATTCCGAATGTCAGCAATTTCTTGATTGATTTTGGAAGCGGGCAACATTCCACCTTTTCCAGGTTTAGCCCCTTGAGATAGTTTAAGTTCGATCGCACGAAGTTGGGGATTTTCCTCAACTTTCTGTTTCAGTTTTTGCATGGAGAAGGTTCCATCCAGTTCACGAACACCGAAATAAGCGGTTCCGATATTCAAAACCACATCTGCCCCAAACTGGTGATAAGGAGAAAGTGAACCTTCGCCGGTATTGTGGTAACAGCCGGCAATTTTAGCGCCCTTGTTCAATGCTTCCACGGCTTTGGCCGAAAGTGAGCCGTAGCTCATGCCTGAAATATTGATTACAGAATAAGGACGAAAGGGTCGTCTGCGATTATGGTATAAGCCAATGACTTTGGTGGCAGGAATGACCCCGGGATTTTTTTTGCTTAGATGATCAGCCGGTGGGTTGTAGCCCATCATCGCGTTTTTGATAAAAATATAACCAGGTGTATTGAAATCTTGATCGGTTCCAAAACCTTGCAGGTTGTTCTCATTTTTCGAAGAAGCATAAATCCAGGAACGCTCTTGACGATTAAAAGGTAATTCCTCCCGATTGTTTGCCACGATGTACTGCCTTAGTTCAGGTCCAATTTGTTCCAACCAATACCGAATGTGGCCGACGATGGGAAAATTGTGAGTAATTGTATGGCTTTTCTGAATAAACACATCGCGAATGACGACAGCGAGCAGCACTAGAATGATCCAGAACCAAATTGAATTTACGAGATTAGTGATTTCCATTTGTTGATGATTTTAGCGCAAATTTGATGAATTTTTCCCAATTCTTATTTTTATCTTTGTTGTTAAAATTTATTAATGAAGGCAGACTATCAACGCTTATCTGATTTTGTTAGTTCCGTATTTGAGGCAATAGGTTGTCCTGCGGAGGATGCCGCATTGGCAGCTCATGTTCTTGTATCTGCGGATGCTCGAGGAATTGATTCTCATGGGGTTGCGAGATTGGCCGGCTATGTGCGTTTGTATGATCATGGTCGACTAAATCCCAATCCTCAGGTTCGTATTCTTCATGAAAGTCCTTCAACGGCCTTGGTGGATGGTGATCGGGGCTTAGGTCTTGTGGTTGCCCCAAAAGCGATGGAGATCGCTACGCAAAAAGCGGCTGTGGCGGGAAGCGGTTGGGTAGCTGTTCAGAATTCCAATCATTTTGGTATAGCGGGTTATCATGCGATGAAGGCTGTGGAGAAGGATATGATTGGTTGGGCCATGACGCATGCGGCTCCTTTGGTAACACCTACATTTTCACGTGAGAAATTATTGGGAACCAATCCCATTGCCGTTGGTATTCCAGCGTTAGATGAACCTGCTTTTTTGGCTGATTTTGCCTCAACGGCGGTGGCCTATGGTAAGTTGGAGATTTTACAACGAAAAGGTTTGGATACCCCAGCAGGTTGGGTTCAAGATAAAGATGGAAATCCTTGTCAGGATGCGTTTGCGATTAAAAATGGGGGAGCATTATTGCCCTTAGGTGGTGACCGTGCGCATGGCTCTCACAAAGGTTATGCCTTGGGAGCAATTGTCGATATTTTGTCGGGTGTTTTGTCGGGTGCCAATTTTGGTCCATGGGTGCCTCCATTTGCGACGGCTGGATTTATGGCCGCAGGAGAGACCGTTGGGAATGGGACAGGACATTTTCTAGGTGCCATGCGAATTGATGCTTTTCGTCCTGCGGAGGAATTTAAGTCGGATATGGACAAATGGATCAAGCGTTTCCGTAGTGCGGATGCGGTAGATGGGAAGAAAGTGATTATTCCGGGGGATCCGGAACGTGAGTTGGAAGTGATTCGTAAACGAGATGGCATTGATTTACTTGATCCGGTAGTTGCGGATTTACAAGCCTTGGCCTCGCGTTTTTCAATCGGTTTTAAAATAGAATAACATGGTTTCGAATAAAAAAATTAAGATTTTCATATTGGTATTTTCATTGGTTTCGGCCATGTTTTCCTACTACGTATGGCAGGTGTTTAAAACGCCCAATTTTAACGTGAAGGGGGATTCTTTTGCTATTTTAATTCCCAATGGGGCCAATTTTAATCAAGTTTTGGATACCTTACAAAAGCATGATTTGGTCAGAGATCAATTGAGCTTTCGCTTTTTAGCAAAAGTCTTGGGTGTGGCCGAAAAGGTTAAGCCGGGTCGTTATTTGGTGAATCCTGAGTCTGGGAATTGGGAGTTATTGCGAAAAATGCGAAATGGCCGACAAGATGCTTTGCGTATCACAATTAATAATCTACGTTTAAAAGAGGATATAGCGTCAAAATTGGGAAAGGTAATGGCCTTTGATTCGGTTTACATTTACAAGATGTTGGATTCAGCTGAGATAACGCAGCAATACGGATTTACACCGGAAACGGTCCCTTGTTTATTTATTCCGGATACCTATGAAGTTTTGTGGACGTCAACATTTGATGATTTCATGAAAAAGATGTTGAAGGCCAATAAACGTTTTTGGAATTCGAAGCGAGTGAACCAGGCAAAGGCCTTAGGATTAACTCCCGTTCAAGCCGGTATTTTGGCATCGATTGTTTATGGAGAAAGTAAGTATGCAGGTGAGCAAGCTAGAATTGCTGGGGTTTACTGGAATCGATTTAGAACGGGGATGCGATTGCAGGCGGATCCTACCGTCATTTTTGCTTGGAAGGACTTCAGCATAAAAAGAGTTTCGGGTAAATATATGGCAATTAATTCGCCATATAATACCTATAAGAATTTTGGCCTTCCTCCGGGCCCCATCTCTATCCCTCCGGTAGAGGTGTTAGATAAGGTATTGAACCTTGAAAAGCATGCATATATGTATTTCTGCGCGAAAGAAGACTTTTCTGGGACACATAATTTTGCTGTTACGTATGAGGAGCACATGAAGAATGCAGCGAAGTTTCAAGCAGCCTTAGATGCTCGTAAAATTAAGTAATATGTATTCACACGCGGTTAAATATCGAGTTTGTTATGCGGATACGGATCAGATGGGCTATGTCTATTATGGCAATTATGCGCGTTTATATGAGATTGCTCGGGTAGAAACGCTGCGTAGTTTAGGTGTAAGTTATAAGTCACTGGAGGATAATGGAATTGGTTTGCCCGTGGCAGAGCATTATACGAAGTTTATCGCGCCAGGATTGTATGATGATGAGTTGACTGTTTTTTGTCAGGTGGAGAGAATGCCTTCTGCCAAGATTGAATTCGCTTATCAAATTAAGAATGAACAGGGCCATTTAATCAATGAGGGGAAAACTACCCTAGTATTCATAGATTTGGCATCGAAGAAGGTAATTAAGGCTCCCGACTTTATCGTAAACGCTTTGCAGCTATATTATTCGATATGAGAAGAAATTTACTGAATGAAATAAAGCAGATATGGCGTGAGTACGAGGAGCATTATGTCTTAGTTCGTATCATATCTATTTTATACCAAAAGGTATTTCAGTTTGATATTGATGTGCGGGCCGCAGCGGTGGCGTATAACTTTACATTAGCCGTTTTTCCTACGATTCTTTTTTTATTCTCTTTATTGCCCTACTTGCCAATTGATCATTTAGATTTAAAGACGATAAGTTTTATCAAAGCGACTGTTCCGAAAAATCTCCAAAGTGATGTGACGGAACTCATTACAGAGATTATTACCAAAAAGCGGGGAGGGGTTTTGTCTTTTGGTTTTCTTTTTGCCTTGTATGCGAGTACGAGTGGGATTATGGCTTTGATGCGCTCCTTTAACCTTACCTATAAAACAAGTGAGAATCGGGGTTTTATCAAGGAGCGTTTAGTGGCTATCGGTCTTAATGTGTTGTTGACCTTTGTGTTAATTACCTCCTTTTTAGTCTTCATTTTAGGGAATATCGTGGTAAAATACCTCGCTAAAGAAGGTATTCTTGAATATAATTTTACCTTTTATTTAACAAAGGCTTTGACCTATTTTGTGATATTTTCGGTTTTCTTTTTTACCATTTCATTGATTTATTATTACGCACCTGCCATTCATAAACGTTGGAAGTTTTTTAATGCTGGATGTATAACTGCTTCGGTATTGACCATTCTTATCTCCAACTTATTTTCTTATTATTTGGTCAATTTTGCCTCTTATCACAAGGTATATGGATCGATTGGTTCCTTGATTGCACTGATGGTTTGGCTTTATTTTGTGGCTCTGATTTTAATTGTGGGTTTTGAAATAAACGCGAGTATCGATCAAGTAAAAATTGAGGAGTCGGAAGAAGAGCAAAGTGGCTCTGATTTCTTTTTAAATTTCTAAGATGGCAGCTGAAATACGTAAGGTGTATGAACGAAACAACGCACAGGAGTTAATTGATTACGTTGTTCGGGTGTTGGATAAGGGTGGGGTTATCATTTACCCGACGGATACTATGTATGCGATGGGCTGTTCGATTCAGAGCCAACAAGCCGTTAATCGGATTTGCGAGATTAAACAGATTAAGCCTACTAAAAACCGATTCAGTTTTATCTGTGCTGATTTAAGTTCGATTTCTAATTTTGCGAAGGTCAGTGATTTTGCCTTCAAAACCTTGAAGCGTTATTTGCCAGGTCCTTATACATTTGTTTTGCCGGCGAGTTCGAAGGTTCCTTCGGTATTAGTTCAAGGGAAAAAGACGGTAGGTATTCGAATCCCGGATAGTGAAATCGTTTTGGAAATAGTTCGTCAATTAGGACATCCTCTGTTAACAACTACGTTGCTTCAAACGGATTTAGCCGTGGAAGAATATACCGACCCAAGTTTAATCTTTGATCGCTATAAAAACCAAGTTGATTTGGTTTTGGATGGAGGATTTGGTGGCTACTTGCCATCATCGGTTATTGAAATCAATGAGGACGAGTTTGAGGTAATTCGTGAGGGAGCTGGTGCTGTTAGTGATTTCAACTAATTACCACTTTATCAAAATATTTTCGGGTTTCGTGTGTTTCCAGCGTCGATGTGACCAGAGATATTGTTCTGGGTATTGAATGATGGATTTTTCTAATCTTCTTGCGAAGCGTTCGATAATTTCACCTTTGGGAAGCTTATCGTAATCGGGATTCGCTATAGGTTCAAAACTCATAATGTATTTACCGCGTTTTTTGCGAATAAGTTCAACAAATACAACGGGGTAATTGTAGTCTCTCGCAAATCGCTCCATGCCTGTGAAAAAGGCGGTATCCTGATTGAGAAATGTTGTCCAATAGGCAGATTCTGGTTTTTGAGGGGCTTGGTCCGCAGCTAGACAAATACCTCGTGCTATGTGCTTCCGATCACGCGTTGCAACGATGGATTCTCGTTTTTCGAGTAATGTTACTCCTGGGAACCTGCTTCTTACTTGCATCGTGAATTCGTTGAAGGCAGGATTGTTTAATTTTTGGTAGACTACATCATATAAATTATTGGATAAAGCGAGACGATGAATCGCCCATTCCCAGTTTCCTTGATGTCCAGCTACCAAAACAACCGGCGTGCCTTGTTGGAGGTAATCCGAAATGTAATGCTCATTAACCATTTCGACTCGGGCAAGCATTTCCTCTTTCGAAATGGATACGCCGTAAAAAAATTCAACGAGTTGATCCGTCAAGTATCCGTAGAATTGATAGGTTAAGTCTTTGATTTGCTTGTGATTAAGCTTAGGGAACGACCGAGAAATATTGTTAAATATAACCTTCTTGCGGTAAGCAAGGATGAAATAAAAGACCCATTTGACACCTGTGGCCAGTGTGTACAAAATGAAGAGGGGTAGTTTCCCTAAAAACTTATATAAAAACATCATTGCTAATGTGTCGAGTTAATCGCTGTTATCTGCTATTTTTGCAAATATCCACTTTATTTTTGAATGCACATTGATATTCATTACTTACCTTCCTTAGAATATTGCGCGTTGATCTTTTCGGAGACAAGTGTTTCCTTTGAGGTTTATGAAAATTTCCCCAAACAAACCTATCGTAACCGGAGCTATATTTTGGGGGCTAACGGGAAGGAATTGCTATCCGTGCCTGTCATTCATTCCAGTTCTGTCAAACAATTGACAAAAGATGTTCAAATTGATTATTCTCAAGATTGGATTCGTCGGCATCGAGGTGCGATTCAAGCTGCCTATGGAAAGGCTCCATTTTTTGAACATGTGGATCCATTTATCGAACAGATATTTGCGAAAAAAAGTAAATTTTTAGTAGATTTAAATATTCAATTTTTGAATACAATTGCGCGCTTTTTACAAAAAAAGCCCCAGTTTTCCTTCACAGATTCGTTTCAAGCGGGATGTGATGGTTCCTATTGGAATGTGATTGATTCTAAATCTGAATTTAGTAAGCGAAATATTTTCGAGGTTGTGCCTTACCGACAATGTTTTGGCACAGAATTTGTAGCTAATTTGTCCGTTTTGGATTTAATTATGAATTACGGAATTGAATCGCGTGAAATTTTAATGAAGAGTTTGAACAAATAAAGGCTTAGGTGCGTTTTGAATAATATTAATTAGGGAAATATGGAGGCTAAGTTTTCGAATAAGGTGAAGGAAGTGATTGCATTGGCTCGTGAAGAGGCATTGCGATTGGGGCATGATTATATTGGTACCGAGCATTTAATGTTGGGTATTATCCGAGACGGAGAAGGTCCAGGGATCGATTTGTTACTCAAATCAGGAGTTTCATTGGATCAGTTGCGCCAAAGTATTGAGCATTCGACGGCATCGACTAGTCGGTCTAGCTTCGATAAGCAAAGTATGTTAAACATTCCATTAACGAAACAGGCGGAGAAAGTTCTTCGTTTGACGTATTTGGAGGCAAAGTATTTCAAGACAAATTTAGTAGGCACCGAGCATTTGCTCATGGCCATTTTGCGCGACGAGGATAATGTTGCTACGCAGATTTTAGAAAAGTACCAGGTTCATTACGATTTGATTAAGGAAATGGTCGAATTTCAATCGAGCAATTCGCAAGAGAATTCACCAAAAGCTTCTTCGGATACGGATGATTCAGATGATGATAATCGTTTATTTGGAGGTGGAAATGCGGGTGGCGGAAGTGGTTCGAGTAGTTCTTCGACTGCGAAAGCGGGTGAGAAAAGCAAAACCCCTGTTTTGGATAACTTTGGCCGGGATTTAACTAAAATCGCGGAACAAGGTAAGTTAGATCCCATTGTGGGTCGTGAAAAGGAGATTGAGCGTGTTGCACAGATCCTTTCTCGTCGTAAAAAGAATAATCCGATTTTGATAGGGGAGCCGGGTGTGGGTAAAACTGCTATTGCGGAAGGCTTAGCTTTGCGTATCATTCAAAAGAAGGTTTCGCGTGTGCTTTTTGGCAAGCGTGTGGTCACTTTGGATATTGCTTCTTTGGTGGCGGGTACCAAATACCGCGGCCAGTTTGAGGAGCGTATGAAGGCGGTGATGAATGAATTAGAGAAATCGACGGATGTGATTTTATTCATCGATGAATTGCATACGATTGTAGGAGCGGGTGGTGCGTCCGGTTCATTGGATGCCTCAAATATGTTTAAACCAGCCTTGGCGCGTGGAGACATTCAAGTTATTGGAGCGACTACCTTGGATGAATATCGTCAGTACATCGAAAAGGATGGCGCATTAGCTCGTCGTTTCCAAACAGTCATGGTGGATGCTACTACGGTAGAGGAAACGATTGAGATTTTAAAT
The DNA here is from genome assembly GCF_054558655.1 of Aquirufa sp. 5-AUSEE-100C1. NCBI lineage: Bacteria > Pseudomonadati > Bacteroidota > Cytophagia > Cytophagales > Flectobacillaceae > Aquirufa > Aquirufa sp. 5-AUSEE-100C1. The sequence goes on from NZ_JBPXKO010000001.1 coordinate 325,258, forward strand.
AACATCAAGGACAAATACGAAGAGCATCATCATGTGATTTATACGGATGATTCTATTCAGTCGGCCGTTAAGCTGTCTGATCGCTATATTTCAGATCGTTTCTTGCCAGATAAGGCGATTGATGTGATGGATGAGGTGGGCGCTCGAGTGCACATTTCGAATATTCAGGTTCCTGCGGATATTGTGGCTTTGGAGAATCAGATTGAGATTGTGAAGAAGGAGAAGAATCAAGTGGTAAAGTCGCAGAAATATGAAGAAGCGGCGCAGTTACGTGATCGTGAGAAGAAGTTAATTGATCAGTTAGAAATCGCGAAGACCAATTGGGAGGAGGAATCTAAGAAGCAGAAATTCACGGTAACTGAGGAACATGTGGCCGAAGTAATTGCGCAGATGACGGGTATTCCGGTGAATCGTGTTGCTGCCAAAGAAGGCGAGAAATTGCTGCAAATGGAGGAGGAATTGACCAAACATGTGATTGGTCAGGGTGATGCAGTGAAGAAATTAGTGAAGGCCATTCAGCGGACACGTGTAGGTTTAAAAGATCCAAATAAACCGATTGGTTCGTTTATCTTCTTAGGCCCAACAGGTGTAGGTAAGACTGAGATGGCGAAGGTACTTGCTACTTATTTATTCGATAAGGAGGATTCTTTGGTTCGAATTGATATGAGTGAGTACATGGAGAAGTTTAGCGTTTCTCGTTTAGTGGGAGCGCCTCCGGGATATGTAGGTTATGAAGAAGGTGGTCAATTGACCGAGAAGGTTCGTCGGAAACCCTATTCCGTTGTCTTGTTGGATGAGATTGAAAAAGCGCATCCTGACGTCTTTAATTTATTGTTACAGGTGTTGGATGACGGTATCTTAACGGATGGTTTAGGCCGTCGGGTAGATTTCCGAAATACGATTATCATTATGACTTCCAATATCGGTGCTCGCGATTTGAAGGATTTTGGATCAGGGATTGGCTTCTCGACTAAATCACGTGTCGACAATATGGAAGAGCAGGCGAAAACGACCATTCAAAATGCATTGAAGAAAGCGTTTGCGCCAGAATTCATCAATCGTTTAGATGATATTATCGTGTTTAACTCGTTAGAGCGCACAGATTTACATAAGATTATCGATTTGATGTTGGTTAAATTGATGACACGTCTAAGTACCTTAGGCTTTGCTGTGGATTTAACGGAGAAGGCGAAAGATTTTATTGCCGACAAAGGTTACGATCCGCAATATGGGGCTCGTCCTTTAAATCGTGCGATTCAAAAATATTTAGAAGATCCATTGGCTGAGGAGATTTTGAAGGGGGAGTTAGCCGAAGGTGAGTATATCGAAGCAGATTTTGTGGCGGAGAGTGAGGTTTTAACATTGACAAGAAAGAAGAAATAATACAACCAAAAAACTATTTATTACATGCAATTAGTACAAGGAAAAGTCGTTTTAGTCACGGGTGCATCACGCGGAATTGGTCGGGCAATTGCCAATCAATTTGCACAGGCGGGTGCGAATGTTGCTTTTACGTATTTATCATCGGTGGAAAAGGGTGAGGCTTTAGTGAAAGAATTGGAGGCTCACGGTGTGAAAGCGAAGGGTTATCGTTCGGATGCATCGATGTTTGATGCCGCTGAGGAATTGGTTAATTCGGTCATTACGGATTTTGGACAGATTGATGTACTAATTAACAATGCTGGAATTACACGTGATGGTCTATTGATGCGTATGACAGAGGAGCAGTGGGATGAGGTGATTCGGGTAAACTTGAAATCGGTGTTTAATTTGACCAAGGCGGTGATTAAGCCCATGATGAAAGCTAAGGCGGGTTCAATCGTTAATATGACTTCGATTGTCGGGGTTAAAGGAAATGCAGGTCAAGCGAATTATGCGGCTTCTAAAGCGGGTATAATCGGTTTTACTAAATCGGTGGCGCTCGAATTGGGGTCTCGTAACATTCGTTGCAATGCGATTGCTCCAGGTTTTATTGAGACGGAAATGACGGGTGAGTTAAATGAGGCAACCGTGGAGGAATGGAAGAAATCGATTCCTTTGAAGCGGGGTGGTGAAGCAACAGAGGTAGCCAATGTCTGTTTGTTTTTAGGATCAGATTTGTCTTCTTACGTGACAGGTCAAACGATTCAAGTGGATGGAGGTTTATTAACTTAATATAGGTTATTTTATTTTTAAGGCCTCAATTATGCTTTGGCAAGATTGAGGCTTTTATTTTTATGCGGCGCTACATTATCATTTTGGCGAGTTTGTTGTTTTTTGCTTGTAAGCGAATTGAGCCTTTGCAAGGAACGATCGCGTCCTTTCAGAAACAATCGCCTCAAATTCAATCGAAGACAATCCGAATTGATTTTAAAGTGTCCTATGACAGCTTGTTTTCGCTTTTGGGGATTCAAAAAGGGGGTACACTCTATAATTCAGAGAAACAGCCTGGACTTGATTTTCCGCTCAAATTGGATTTGTTGAATAAACCGCAAATAAAAATGGGGAAAGCGGACTATTTGCAATTGGATTTACCGGTTCAAGTTGTAGCAAAACCCAATATTGCGGGGATAAATACGGGGTTGATTCAGGCCAAAGCGAATCTTCAATTGGAATTAAAATGGTTGTGGAAAGATATTAATCATCATCAAGTGGATGATGTTCGATTACGGTATTCTTGGTTGGCCAAACCGGAAATGCGAGTCTTAGGTTTCCCGATTGCTGTACAAGGTATTGTAGACCCCTTGATTCAAAAGAGCTTACCAGGCATTCAAACCAAAATAGGGGATCAGTTCAGTAAATTTCTTCAACCCGCTAATTTGAATCATATGATAAATCGCATACCGATGAATTATCCGAGTGAATGGGGTAATGTTGCTTTGGAGTCGGCAGATATCGACATGAAGGATATTACCTTAGCGGCTAATCATTTGCACGGGAATTTATTTGTTCGTACCGCGTTAACGATTAGTGATAATCCGGAAAATACTTCCCCGAATCGATGGGTAGAGCTTCATTCGAATGGAAAACAGTTACCTTTTCGTGTAGATTATTCTTATCAACGCCTAACTAAAATATTGGCTAGTTCGTTGAAAATAAAGGATGAGCAGGTATTTGTCGTTGCGGATTCGTCAACAGTTCATGTAAAACTATTAGGTTTATCGGGAGCTAAGTCAGCTGTGATGATTCGTTTAAGGCCATTGTTGTTGAAGGACGGCCAATTAGCCGCTTCATGGTCTTCCATTGAGCTCGAAGGTGTGCCTTACTATTTGCGTGGTTTTTTGAGAAGGAAAATTGAGAAGGGAATGCAATCTTTTGTTTGGTCTGCTGAATCAACAGTAAATAAATTGAATGATCATGTTTCTGGATTAAAATTATCAGATGCTAAGCTTTTAATTTCATCCCTATATTTTACCCAAACGGGTATTGGTTTACTTGGAGCCATTGAGGGGAATTGGGAGCTAAAAAAATAGTCGTAGATTTGTCTTGAGAAAATAAACCATCTTATCGCTTTTTTAAAGAGGAAAGTCCGAACAACAAAGAGCGCCGTGCTTCTTAACAGGAAGGGGAGCTGCTAGGTTCTACAGCGAGTGCCACAGAAAATTACCGCCTTTCGGGGTAAGGGTGAAAAGGTGGGGTAAGAGCCCACCGCTAATTTGGTGACAAATTAGGCATAGGTAAACCTCACGGGTTGCAAGATCAAATAGGCTGACTGTCGAAAGACAAAAGGGTTGCTCGTCCGATGTCAGTGGGTAGATTGCTCGAGCGAATGAGTAATCATTCGTCAAGATAAATGATAAGAGGGCATGTTTCATGCTTACAGAATTCGGCTTATCGGTTTATTTTCTCATTTTTCTTTTTGGTTTTCCCAACTAATAATCCTATTTTTGCAGACATTTTTATTAACCGAGGGACGGGATCCTTCACAAACCCATATATAATGGCTGTTAAAATTAGATTAGCGCGTCGTGGACGCAAGAAGTTAGCAATGTTCGATGTTGTTGTTGCAGATGCTCGTGCACCTCGTGACGGTAAATTCGTAGAGAAAATCGGAACATACAATCCTAACACCAATCCAGCAACAATCGTTTTGAATGAAAAACAAGCGATTCAATGGGTATTAAATGGTGCTCAACCAACTGATACAGCGCGTGCGGTACTTTCTTCGAAAGGTATTTTGTATGCGAAACACTTACAAGTAGGTGTATTGAAAGGTGCGTTGACACAAGAGCAAGCGGATGCTAAATTCGAAGCTTGGAAAGTAGAAAAAGCAAAGCAAGTAGAGGCAAGCAACAACAAATTAGCTCAATCAAAAGCAAAATCAAAAGCATCTCGTTTAGAGGCAGAGTCGAAAGTTTCTGCAGCGCGTGCTGAGGTTATTGCAGCGAAAAACAAAGCAGCTGATGAGGCAATCGTAGCAAGCGTAGTTGAGGCAATCAACGAAGCTGACGAAGAGGCAACAGGTGTTGAAGTCGAAGAGGTTGTAGCTGAAGAAGCTCCTGCAGTTGAAGAAGCTCCAGTTGCTGAAGAGGCTCCTGCAGTTGAAGAAGCTCCAGTTGCTGAAGAGGCTCCTGCTGCTGAAGCAGGTGAAGAAGCTGCTGCTGAATAATTATTCATTCATTTAAAGAATCATACAAATTTGTTTTTCAAGTTTGTATGATTTTTTTTTGTACCTATGGCAAAGACAGAATATTTTGAATTGGGATACCTTGCGAAGCCGCATGGATTAAAAGGTGCTTTTCATGTGTTTATGGATGTGGATGATCCTTATGAATACGAGGAATTGGATGCTGTGTTTGTCCAACAAGGTAATGAGATGGTTCCTTATTTTATTGAGGATTTACAGATTCGGGATAACTTGAATTTGATGACCTTGGAGGGTATTACGAATGTGGATGCAGCGAAGGAACTGGTGGGATCTCGTTTGTTTTTGCCTATTTCCATGCTTCCTAAACTAAATGATGATCAATTTTATTACCATGAAATTGTAGATTACCAAGTAAATGATCGTAACCTAGGACCTTTAGGAACAGTGAAGGAAGTTTATTCTACTGGAGCCCAAGATGTTATTATTATGATTTATAAAGGCATTGAGGTATTAATTCCGTTGACGGATGAGATTGTTCCTCAGGTGGATAAGAAAAAGAAAGAAATTATCACCCAATTGCCTGATGGACTTTTGGATGTTTATATGAATGAATCCTATGATGCGGATTGATATAATTTCAGTGGTTCCGAATTTGATGTCGAGCTTTTTTGAGCATTCGATTTGTGCACGGGCGGCCAAAGCGGGATTGGTTGAAGTTGTTTTACATGATTTACATGATTTTTCGACGAAGAAACACAAGCAAGTAGATGATTATCCGTTTGGAGGCGGGGCTGGCATGGTGATTGCAATTGAGCCATTAACGCGTTGCTTGGATCAATTGAAGTCGGAGCGGAATTACGACGAAATCATATTTTTTTCACCTGATGGGATTGTATTGAAGCAAGGCATGGCGAATCAACTAAGCCTTTGTGGAAATATGATTTTTATTTGTGGGCACTACAAGGGTATTGATGAGCGTGTTCGTGAAAAATATGTGACCAAAGAGATATCCATCGGAGATTATGTCTTATCGGGTGGAGAGTTAGCAGCAGCAGTGACAGCAGATGCGATTATTCGGTTAATTCCGGGTGCCATTGGAGATGAAAGTTCGGCTTTGACGGATTCGTTTCAAGACGGTTTATTAGCTCCTCCGGTATATACACGTCCTGCCTCATTTGAAGGTATGGATGTTCCTGAAATATTACGTTCGGGGAATGATAAATTAATTGAAGCTTGGCGACATGAACAAGCGGTGAAAAGAACCATGGCTCGTCGGCCGGATTTATTAAATGAATAACACAAAAGCCATCAGCCCCCGTGTCATAATTTCTTTGGGATTATTGTATCTGATTTGGGGTTCTACGTTTTTGAGTGTTCGTATTTTATTGGATTATCTTCCGCCATTAGTCATTACTTATTCCCGTAATTTTACCGCGGGTTTTCTTCTATTGATTTGGTCGATATTGGGAGGGCATTGGCAAAAAATGTCTACCAAACATTGGCGTGTTCATCTACAAGCTGGGGTTTTCTTGATTTCATTAGGTAATGGTTTCATGTCCTTAGCGGGTTCGATTGTGCCATCTGGATTTTCATCCGTTTTTATGGCCTTGGGTCCTAGTTTATTAGTCCTGTTCTTTTGGTTAGATGGTCGTAAACCCTCGTTGCGCAAATTGACGGGTACATTTTTAGGACTTATCGGAATTCTTGTTCTTATGTCACAAAAGTCCTTAGCCATTCATGGCCGTGAACAAGAATTTTTGCAAGGTATCGGGTATTTATCGGTCGCAGTTATTGCATGGAATATTGGTGTTTTTCGCGTTCAGGTAACGTTGGCAAACACTTATCATTTTACACAGGTTTGTGCGATTCAAATGTTGTTTGGTGGACTCGTCGTATTTATTTTCAGTACATTCCGAGGGGATTTGTCACTTATCGAATTTAGTGCTTTACCCACGAAAGCTTATGCGGTATTTGCTTATTTAGCCTTAATTGGATCTATGTTTGGGTTTTCACTCTTTGGTTATTTGTCCAAGGCATGCGATGCAACCTTGGTGTCGACGTATACGTATGTTAATCCGATAATTGCTTTATATTTGGGTAATTTGATTTTGGATGAACCCTTACAGCCCATCCTATTAATTGCTAGTTTTTTGATTTTATTTGCAGTGGTGTTGATATCGACCGATAAGCAAAAAAGTTAAACCGTATGAAAAATATAATCCTCATTGTTCTCATGATCGTAAGCATATCGACGAATGGGCAAGTATCACAACCCTTGTATGCCGGTTCTATTCCAAATTATATTCCAGGTCCCAATAATCAAAATGAAGCTGTGACTGGCGGAATTCTTCGGATTGCTAACGTCACGGAACCTCGGTACACTTTTTATCCATCTAAGGCAATGACCGCGGTTAATATGCCCTTGGTTATCATTTTTCCAGGTGGTGGTTACCGAATTTTGGCGGCTTCGCATGAGGGGAGTGATGTCGCTAAAAAATTAAATGAGATTGGAGTGCATTCCATGGTGGTCCATTACCGTTTGCCGGATAGTACAAGACAGGAGGATATGAAGTATGCGCCTTTGCAGGATGCCCAACAAGCGATTCGGGTGGCGCGCCAACAAGCAGCTGGGTGGAATGTGGACGTTAATAAGATTGGTGTGATGGGTTTTTCTGCTGGTGGGCACTTAGCGGCTTCGGCAGCGACACACTTTGATGTGGATTACACGAAGCAAAATGATGGCATTAATTTACGTCCTGATTTTCAAATTCTTATTTATCCGGTGATAACGTTTAGGTCTTATACGCATCAAGGGTCTGTCAATAGTTTATTGGGCAAAAATAAATCAGAAGATTTATTGAGATTATTCTCCAATGAGGAGCAGGTGAATGCTTTAACGCCACGTGCATTTTTGGTGCATGCCTCGGATGACAAAGCTGTTCCTTTGTCCAATTCCTTGAATTTTGCAGCGGCTTTGGCAAATTACAATGTCCCTGTTGATTTACATGTCATGGCCAAAGGGGGCCATGGTTTCGGGATGAACAACAAGACGACCGAAGAAAATTGGTTTGACCGATTAACGACTTGGTTTAAGACATTCTAAGTCTTTTTTTTCATCAAGAAATAGAATGGAATTCCGGTCAGCACGATAAGAAGTCCGTAAACTGAGGTTTCCGTTTTCGTATAGAGTAAATTCACGGAAATCAAGACTAGCAATATTAAGTAGGAGCTAAAAAGAAGTTTATCCTTCAAGGCTAATTCTTCTTGCATGATGCGTTTATTGAAAACAGCCAATACCGTCAGAAAGTAAAATAATAAAATCGCGAAGACGGTAAAATCTAGGAGTTTATTGTAAGAGCCAGAGAAGCACAATAAAATCGCCCAAATTCCTTGTATGATCAATGAATAGGCTGGAGCATTATTCTTATTTACTTGCGCCGCTTGTTTAAAAAATAATTTGTCGTGAGCCATCGCCTCAAATAGCCGGCCACCCGCTAAGATAATTCCGTTATTGCAACCGAAAGTCGAAATCATAATTAATACGGCCATAACCAACGCCCCTACATTTCCTAAAACAGTCTGCAAGGCAGCTGAGCCCAAGCGATCTTGGCTAGCAAACATAATTCCTCTTAAATAGCTTGTTGAGCCATTGGGGTCACCTTGTAAGGGTAGAATCCCTAGGTATGCTATGTTTGTTAATACATACAATCCACAAACCAAAGCCGAACCATAGACCAAACCTTTTGCTATGGTTTTCTGCGGATGTTCAAAGTCTTGACTAGCAAATGTAACATTGTTCCATGCTGAGGATGAAAACAAAGGTCCTATCATGGCTGCCCCAAAGAGGCTTAACAACGTGGGTGTGGAAACGATTTCTACTTGTTGGGTTATTGGGTTGATTGTATTTCCCTCCGCAAAGAAATTGTTAAAGTGTATCCACTCGTTGCTGATACCTACATATAACCCAATTATTACAATGAGTAAGATGGCTCCAATTTTCGTTACTGTAAATACATTTTGAATGATGGCGGCAAAAGAAATCCCTTTTAAGTTGGCCCCAGTCAATATGACAATCAACAGTGCCGCAAGGATTTGTTGGCTCGTAATGTATTCTCCCAGCAACGGAATCTCATTGATTAGTTCGGGCCAAATGAATCCAGCGTATTTGGCAAAAGCTACAGCGACGGCTGCAATGGTACCTGTCTGAATAACGAGGAAGGTTGTCCAACCAAAAAGAAATCCTACCAAGGGATTATAGCTTTCCTTTAGGTAGATGTATTGACCTCCGGTGGCAGGAAACTTACTTGATAGCTTACCATAGGCATAGGCGCCGGTTACGGTTAAGAAACTCGTTAAAAGCCAGGTGCTAATCCACCAAATTGGGGAGCTTAGTGATCGGCCAACTTCAGAACTGACTAAGAATATTCCCGAACCAATCATCGAACCCATTACAAGCAGGGTTGCATCCGTGGTATTTAATTTCTTTTGCATAGAGGTTTTGTGCTAATAATACAATTGCTTGAATTCTTTACATTTTTCAAAGTTGCACATATTTTGTTCAGTATTTCAGGGTCATTTTGAAAAAAGTAAAAATGTAATCGTTTCCGTAATCGTTTACGGAAAAAAATTAAATAAAATCATTGAATTTTAATAAATGCCTTGTCTATATTAGGAAAGGTTCGTTGGTGTACAGCTCTCCAAAAAACTAGAATTAATCGAAAAGTGCAAATCTAAGATGATGAGTAAAAAAGTAATTATTGATGAAGTAGCCATTTGGGATCAGTTTCGTTCGGGAGACCAAAAGGCATTTACTGAATTGTACCAGCATTTTGTACAGCCATTGTATTCTTATTCGATGGGAGTAACGAGTGATAAAGAATTGATTAAGGATTGTTTGCATGACTTATTTGTGGAATTATGGCGAAATCATGCGACTATAGGACCTACGACAAGTGTTAAGTTCTACTTGATGGCTTCTATAAAACGTAAATTGGTTCGCCATTTAGAAACACAAATGAAAAATCATCTACATCATACGAATTACATGCTCGATTTTTCCGAAGCTGATTATTCTCAAGAATCTATATTAATTAAGTATGAAGATGAAATTCGTACGAATAAGCAGCTAGCGAATTGTTTAAATATGTTGTCAAAGCGTCAGCGGGAAGCTATATCGCTTCGTTTTTTCCAAAATATGGATACGGATCAAATATCAGATTCGATGAAAATTAACCCTCAGTCTGTATATAATTTGATCTTTGGTGCATTACGTGTCATGAAAGATGGTTTGACGAGGGAACGAGCAATTGCCTAAAAATTGGACAATTAATATTTTATTTTGAGTAAATTTTAGTTCTGTGTGGCTTTATAGGGTTAAAGAAAGCTAGCAGGGATGCATAAAAATATCAAAAACAAGTTTGGATTGCGGTATAAAAGCCGTAAACGTTTATTTAACTTGATTTTAAAGAGACTCTCACAGAAGAACTGGTTGCTTCTACGAGATACAAATAACCATTTTGACCAGCTAACTCATGATGAATGCGAAGCGTTATGGGTTAAGATTAACTTTACTTTGCAAACCTTAAACTAAAAATTTTCATACCTATGAGAAAACAATTACTTTCTAAGGTTCTTTTTAGCATGTTTTTTGTGCTAATGGGAATTCAAATGCTTGCTCAGGACCGAACGGTGACTGGACGAGTGACTGCCTCTGACGATGGATCAGGTATTCCAGGGGCAAGTATTGCTGTTAAAGGTACTACGAAGGGTACATCGACGGACGCAGACGGAAACTACAAGATTACAGTTTCAGGTTCTGCTGTTTTGACATTTTCTTCGGTAGGTTTTAACTCTCAAGATGTAACAGTTGGTAACAAATCACAAATTAATATTGCTTTAGCAGCTGACACAAAGGCCTTAACTGAAGTAGTTGTTGTGGGTTATGGTACACAAAAGAAAAGCCAGTTGACTGGTGCGATTTCTTCTGTTACATCCAAGCAGATTACGGAGATGCCTATTACCAACTTAGGTCAAGCGATGCAAGGTCGTGTGGCTGGTGTTGACGTAGCGCAATCAGGTTCTAAGCCAGGTACGGTGCCAAGAGTTTTGATTCGTGGTCGTCGTTCATTCAACGCAGGAAACGATCCTTTATATGTTGTTGATGGTATTCCATTATCATCAGGCTATGAGGATATGAACCCGAATGATGTGGCTTCCATGGAAATCTTGAAGGATGCGACAGCAACTGCTATTTATGGTGCACGTGGTGCGAATGGTGTTGTATTGATTACAACAAAACGTGGATCGAAAGAAGGCAAGACTGTTATCTCATATGATTCCTATGTGGGTTCTACGCAGACATTAGATAAAATTCAGTTGTTTACGGGTGCTGAATACGCGGAAATGAAGCGTGAATCTCGTCGTACGATTGGAACTTACAAAGATGCGAATGGCAATGTTGTTCCAACGGGCGTAATTGATGCGTTTGCAGATTCTAAGTTGTTTACTGCGATCGAATTAGATGGTATTGCGAAAGGTCGCACGACAGATTACCAAGATTTAATGGTAAAGAAGGGTATCCAACAAAATCATGCGATTGGTGTTCAAGGTGGAAACGATAAAACGCAATTCTCTATCAATGCGGGATATTTCCAAGATAAAGGTATTATCGAAGGATTAGATTTTACGCGTTATTCTTTACGTGTGAATGTGGATCATCAAGTAAATAAGGTTTTAAAAGTAGGTATTTCGTCTTACGGAATGTATTCCCTAACAAATGGTGCGAACTTAAACCCTTATGGATTCTTGTTGAGTCAAAACCCGTTAGCTCGTGCATTTGATGATGCAGGGAATTTGATTTTCCAACAAACGGATGATGCCTTATTGACCAACCCATTGAATGAGATAGTTCCAGGGGCAAAAGTGGATGAGACCAAGAAACATCGTATTTTTAATTCGATTTATGCTGAATTACAGTTAACAAAGGACTTGAAATACCGTGTTAACTTTGGGCCAGATTTTACGATTTCTCGCAACGGCCAGTTTAACGGTGCGCTTACAAATGCAATTAAAGGAGGTTTCCCTACGGCAACAACGGATAATCGTTTTGGATTTAACTATACGTTGGAGAATATCTTAACTTATAACAAGCAAATCAAAAATCACAATTTTGGTATTACCGCTTTACAGTCTATGCAACGCGATAATTTTGAACAATTTACGCAGAGTGTAATGGGTGTACCGGTCGAGACGCAGAAGTTTTTCAACTTAGGTAATGCATCTTCCATTCAAGGTATTGGTTCAAACCTAATTCAATGGACGATTGCTTCTTATATGGCTCGTTTGAACTATGATTACAAAGGAAAGTACTTGTTAACAGTAACTGCTCGTCGTGATGGTTCGTCTCGTTTTGGTGAGAACACGAAATGGGGTAACTTCCCAGGGGTAGCCTTGGGTTGGAATGTACACCAAGAGAATTTCATGAAAAGCTTAACTTGGATTGATGAATTGAAGTTACGTGCTTCTATGGCGCAAGTAGGTAACCAAGGTCTTTCTCCTTACCAAACACAAGGTTTGATGGGGCGTACCTCTTATGCTTGGAATAACAATGCTGCGTATGGATATCGTCCAAACACCATTGGTAATGCGGATTTGAAGTGGGAAACATCTACTTCGAGAAACATTGGTGCTGACTTTAGCTTATGGAGAGGAAAGGTTTCAGGTTCATTAGAATACTATCAAACCAATACAACAGATCTTCTTTTGTCGGATCAATTACCTACCTCAACAGGTTTTGCTGCCGTTACGCGTAACGTAGGAGAAACGAAGAATACAGGTGTGGAGTTATCATTATCGACAATTAACGTAGATGCGGAGAATGGATTTAAATGGTCTACTGACTTCATGTTCTATAAGAATACAGAGCAGATTGTTTCATTGTACAATGGAGCAAAGGATGACGTAGGTAACCGTTGGTTCATTGGTAAACCATTGAATTCATACTTCGATTATCAATATGCGGGTATTTGGCAAGTTGCTGAAGCAGCCGAGGCGAAGGCTAAAGGTTTCTCAGTAGGTCAAATTAAAGTAGCGGATACGAATGGTGATGGTAAGATTGCTGCAGATGACCGTGTGTTATTAGGTTCTGACGTTCCAGCTTGGACAGGTGGTATTACAAATCGTTTTTCTTACAAGGGATTTGATTTATCATTCTTTATCTTCACACGTCAAGGACAGAAGATTGTTTCTCGTTTCCACCAGAACTCTAACTACTTACAAGGTCGTTACAACCAAATTAAGGTAGACTACTGGACTCCAAACAATCCAAATGCATATTATCCACGTCCGAACTTTAACCAAGAATTTCCAGCATACAATACAGCAATTATGTATTTTGATGGTTCATTCATTAAGGTTCGTAACATTAACTTCGGTTACACGTTCCCTGCGAAAACAGCTCAGAAGTTAGGTTTATCATCGTTGCGTTTATATGCAAGTATTCAGCAACCATTTATCTTCTCGAAATATCGTAGCAAGGAAAATGGGGTTGATCCAGAAACTTCCAATGGTAACGTTGATAACAACGTAACTCCAGCGACTCAAGTTTCTACATTTGGTTTAAATATTAAATTTTAATCTCCGAAATAATGAAAAGTTTATATATCAAAAATTCACTTAAAACGTTAGGTCTTGCCTCAGCGATTATGCTAGGTACTGCCTCTTGTAGTGACTTATTAAAGGAGACAGTAGTATCTTCCATTAGTAATGACTACATCGCTACGACGCCAGGATTTATTGCGGCGACTAATGCGGCTTATACACCTCTTCGTTCATTTTATGCCACGGAACGTGGTTTAACCATGTCTGAGTACGGAACAGATATTTATTCAGCAGGAGCGGATGGTTCATTTAAAGGTTTTCACTTTTATGATTCTCAATTAACTTCCTCGGTATCTATTTTAGCTGAATTGTGGGATGAGACGTATAGGGGTATCAATACCATCAATGCAGTTATCGACCGCGCTCCGGCTGTAACGGGTATTTCAGATGCTGTTAAGAATCAGCGTGTGGCTGAGATGAAGTATTTGCGTGCGCATTATTACTTTATTTTGGTTCAACAGTTTGGTCCTTTGGATTTGCGTTTGAAAGAAACAACAGGTCCTACAAAAACGGCTACTCGTGCTACTGAGCAGGCAGTTTATAAGCAAATTGAGGCTGATTTATTAGCAGCAATTCCAGCTTTAGAGAACAAGAAGGCTTCTTCAGATTATGGCCGTGCAACGAAAGCTGCTGCTGAGAACTTGTTAGCAAAAGTTTATTTGACTCGTGCCTCATCGAAGTTTGCTGAGGCGACGGATTACGCGAATGCTGCTACTTTGTGTAACAACGTAATCAATAACTATGGCTTCAAATTATTAGCTGATTTCGATCAAGTATTTGATCAGGCCAACCAATTAAATGATGAGGTAGTTTTTGCTGTACAATATACTTCAGATCCATTAACAAATGGTTTTGTTGATAATCAAGGGAACAAGCTTCACTTGTATTTTGGTATGCAATACGATACTCAACCGGGTATGCAACGTGACGTAGTGAATGGTCGTCCATTCAAGCGTTTGAAGCCGACTCCTTATTTGTTGAATACTGTATTTGCTGATCGTGTAAATGATACACGCTACAAGAAGACGTTCAAGGATACTTGGTTGTCTAACAAGCCGGGTACATATAACACGACTTTTGATGGTTCAAAAGCTACCGTAACTTACAAGGCTGGTGATACGACAATCTTTATTCCAGGATATGAGATGTCTTTGGAAGAGCGTAAGGCCAAGAAATACCAAGTTTTGGTACCAAGTTTATACAACTTTGCTTTGTTCCCTACCTTGAAAAAATTCTTCGATCCACTTCGTCCAGATATGACGTATGAGAACGGTAGCCGTGACTTTTTTGTTCATCGTTTAGCGGATACCTATTTGATGTTGGCTGAAGCTCAATTCAAATTAGGTAAGCAAGCTGAGGCTGTTGCAGCAATCAATGCGGTTCGTGTTCGTGCAGCTGCAGCAGGAAAAGCTGAAAACATGAAAGTTACTTCGGTAGACATGAACTTGATTATGGAAGAACGTGCTCGTGAGCTTGCTGGTGAGCAAACACGTTGGATGGACTTGAAGCGTTGGGGTAATTTAGTTGAGCGTGTGAAGTTGTATAACTCAGATGCTGCGACAAATGTACGTGACATTCACTATGTCCGTCCAATTCCTCAAAAACAAGTTGACCTATCTGAAAACGGTGGTTTCCCACAAAACGCAGGTTACTAGTTAACATTTGATTTCTTTATTTTGTAATAATTCCGGAGAATCTTTCTCCGGAATTTTACTTTAAACACCTTACTATGAAGCGTATTTTTGTTTTGTTATTTTCATGCTTGTCCTTTACTGGTTTTTCGCAAGAACCCGTTTCTTTCGTAAAGAAATCGGATAAAGTAGATGTGTTAGTAGGAGGGAAGTATTTTACATCCTATTTTTTTCCCGCCGAAAGTCAATTGAAAAAAGCGGTTCTTTTTCCCATTTTATCTGCTCAGGGGACAGTAATTACGCGTGGATATCCAATGGCACCTCGACCGGGTGAGCGCGTTGATCACCCGCATCACGTGGGTATGTGGTTAAATTATGAAGATGTGAATGGCTATGATTATTGGAATAATTCGAATAATATCGTTGAGTCTTTAAAATCACATAAAATGGGTACCATTCGACATGAAAGTGTTGGGAAAATGGTCCCAGGACTCAATGGTTCACTTGCTGTAACAGCATCTTGGATTGATGAAGATGGAAAAGGGAAGAAGGTGTTGGATGAATCCACATCTTATGTTTTTTCGGGTTCCAAGGATATTCGTATTATCGATCGAATCACTACGTTGAAGGCTGTTTCAGATATTGTTACTTTCAAAGACGTTAAAGATGGTATGTTTGCGATTCGCGTAGCTCGTCAATTAGAAATTCCGTCTAATAAGCCTGATGTTTTTACAGATGCGCATGGTGTGGAGACAAAGGTGCCTGTCATGGATAATACGGGTGTTACAGGTAATTACATCAGTAGTGAAGGTGTTCAGGGAGAAGCAGTCTGGAGTACACGTGCGAAATGGATGAATTTAACTGGTAAAATGGATAATCATTCGATTAATGTGGCTATTTTGGATCATCCCTCCAATGTGACCTATCCAAGTTATTGGCATGCCCGTGGGTATGGATTATTTGCAATTAACCCCTTGGGACTTTCCGTATTTAGCAATGGTAAAGCCTCTCTAAATTATACCTTAAAGAAAGGGGAGTCGGTAACTTTTCGTTATCGGACAATTATTGCCGACCGTGATATGACTAAAGAAGAGTTAGATACCGCGCAAGCTAAATTTGCAAGTGAGGTTAAATAATTCGTAATTAAGGAAAATACTTGTATTTTTGTAGAGTATTGGGGCCATTCGTGGCCCTATTTTCTTTCTACATATGAAGTTACAGTTTCTAGGAGCGGCTAAACAAGTTACAGGTTCTATGTATTTGTTGGAGCTCGAAGATGATTATAAAATTCTAATTGATTGTGGTACTGACATGGAGCGTTCCATTGATTTTGATGTACCCTATGAGCCGGCTCCTTTTTTTCCTTTTGATCCGACCTTAATTAATCTAGTTGTATTAACCCATGCGCATATTGATCATTCGGGTAATATTCCCATGTTGTATCGTGAGGGTTATGAGGGGCAAGTTTTATGTACGCCACCCACGGCTGAATTAGCGGCATTGCTTTTGATGGATTCAGCTAATTTGCATTTACGGAAATTACGGTCTGCGCAAGGCGAAAGTCGGAAGAAGCATAAGCAAATGGATCGTTTGCTACGTCGAGGTGATTTATACCTTCAAAAAGACGTCGAAGATTCACTGGAAAATTTTGTGACGCTACAGTTTAATAAGAGGTTTGTTATTAAGCCGGGACTTGAATTAACGTTTATCCCTGCCGGTCACTTATTGGGTGCTGCGCATCTTTATTTTTCAATTACGGAGGGTGGCGAAACGAAGACACTAGGATTCAGCGGTGATATTGGACGTTATAATTATCCTTTACACATTGACCCATTCCCGATGCCTCCTTGCGATTATTTGGTTTGTGAAAGTACATATGGCAATCGGGTTCATGAAGATAAGCAGGAACCTATTGATGCCTTAGCTGCTGTTATTAAGGAAACTTGTTTAGATAAACCTGGTCGTTTGATTATTCCAGCATTTTCTGTTGGCCGTACGCAAGCCGTATTGTACACCTTGAATCGTCTTATCGAAGAGAGAGGCTTTCCCGCCATTCGTGTATTTACGGATAGTCCCATGGGTAAAAGCTCAACACGCATTTATTCAAAATATTTAGCGTATTTAAATCCTGAGGCACGTGAATTTCATAAAGAATATGATGATTTATTCGATGTCGAGAATCTCATCTTTTTGCAGAGTGAAAAAGAATCGCGCGCAATTCGTAATTACCACGAGCCATGTATCATCATTTCATCTTCAGGTATGATTTCCGGGGGACGGGTAGAACAACATATCGCGGACAATATCTCGAATAGTTATGCTACTATTTTATTGATTGGATATGCCGCTGATGGGACATTGGGCCGCCAACTGATGGAGGGTACGGATTTGATTCGAGTGAAAGATCGAGAATATCGTGTAAATGCCACGATTCGTAAAATTGATGTGTTTTCTGGACACGCGGATCAAAAAGGTTTATTGAAGTTTGTATCGGACCAAAAACTAGATAAATTGAAAACCATCTTCTTATCCCACGGGGAAGAAGAAAGTATGTTAGAATTTAGAGATGAAATTAGACGTTTAGGTTTTTCAGACGTTATTTTACCCGAGAAGTCTGAGACATTCACACTTTAATCTTTAATTTTGTATTCGTACAATTAGAACTAGCATGAGAACATTATTAGAATTTGAAAAGCCAATCGCCGAGTTAGAAGACAAGTTGATCGAGATGCGAAAATTGGCATTAGAAAATAATGTGGACGTTACAGCTGCTGTGGCTTCGCTCACCGATAAAATCTTAGAATTGAAAAAGGAAACCTTCGCTAATTTGACTCGTTGGCAACGTGTTCAATTATCCCGTCACCCTGATCGTCCCTATACTTTTGATTACATCGAGAAAATTTGCACCGAATTTATTGAAATTCATGGTGATCGCTCTGTTGCCGATGATAAAGCAATGGTGGGTGGTTTTGGGAATATTGATGATGAGTTTTCGGTGATGTTTATCGGCCAACAAAAAGGACGGAATACCAAGCAGCGTCAGTTACGCAATTTTGGAATGCCAAATCCGGAAGGGTACCGTAAGGCATTGCGCCTGATGAAGATGGCTGAGAAATTTAATAAGCCCATCGTTTGTTTCATCGATACGCCCGGTGCTTTTCCAGGATTAGAAGCTGAGGAAAGAGGTCAAGGAGAGGCGATTGCACGCAATATACGGGATATGTTCATGTTGAAGGTTCCGGTAATCTGTATCATTATAGGTGAAGGAGCTTCAGGAGGTGCCCTGGGTATAGCCGTAGGTGATAAGGTGCTTATGATGGAAAATACATGGTATTCGGTTATTTCTCCTGAGTCATGTTCATCCATCTTATGGCGTTCTTGGAATTACAAGGAACAAGCTGCAGAGGCATTAAAATTAACGGCTGAAGATATGCTATCAAATGGATTAATCGATGGTATTATTCCAGAGCCTCTTGGTGGTGCTCATTTAGATGCAGATGCTGCCGCCGCTAAAATTAAAGCTGTTATTAAAGAAGAATTAGCAAAGCTAAGTCAAATAGACCCTCAGGAGCGCATCATGGCTCGCATTGAGAAGTTTGGTAAAATGGGTGTAGTCGTAGAATAATCGATGGAAAAGCCTATTGCTCTTGTCTTTGATTTAGGGAATGTTTTGCTTCCCATTGATTTAGATAAGACCTATCAAGCTTTCGCTGATTTAGGTTCCTCATTTTCGGCTTCAGAAATAAAGCGAATTACTTTGGATGAAAGTTTATGGGTAGCCTATGAATCGGGTTTAGAGACATGCCTTGAATTTCAGAATCGAATCATTCAGCGCTTTCAATTATCTTGTAGTCAGGGGGAGTTTACAAGCGCTTTCAATGCTTTGCTCTTACCAATTCAAGAGGAGACAAGTAATTATGTGGCTGAACTTAAATCAATATTTCCGCTTTATTTATTGAGTAACACGAGTAAAATTCATTCGGATTTATTTTTGAGTCCGCAATATCCTAATTTCAATTTATTTGATTCGTTTACGAATATTCATTTGTCTTTTGAAATGGGTATGGTGAAACCGAATGTTCATATTTACCAACAAGTCATCGAATTAAACAACTTACATAATCATTACATCGTGTTCTTTGATGATAATGAGCACAACATTAATGCAGCTCAAAAGTATGGTTGGGATGCTGTTCTTATTCAGCCAAGTACTTCGCTTCAACAAATTAATCAGCATATTCAAAGCTTATGTTAGTTTCAAGTCCAATTTTTGATTTTCTTTTTAAGGTTTCCGGATGGAAGTTGGTGGGAAATATTCCCCAAGACCTTCCCAAAACGGTGGTAATTGTATGTCCACACGCAACTTGGAAAGATTTTCCAATTGGTTTGGGAGCTCGTTCCATGTTGAAAATGCCGATATTATATTGGGGTAAACAAGAGCTTTTTCAAGGGCCCTTTGGTGGTATTTTTTCCTGGTTAGGAGGCTATCCCGTGGATCGATCTAAAAATACGAACCTCGTTAGTTCCATTGTAGATATCTACAACAACAAAGAAAGCTTTCATGCTGTGCTTGCTCCAGAGGGTACTCGGAAAGATGTAGACAAATTAAAAACAGGATTCTACCATATTGCTGTTCAAGCAAAGGTTCCCATCATGATGATTGGGTTTGACTATGTCAATAAGGAAATTCGGATTCGAGAGCCTTATTTTCCAACGGGCGATTTTGAACTCGACAAGAAAGATATTGCTCGTTATTACGAGACTATTTCAGGAGTGCAAAAATCTTGGATAAAGAATTATTTAGCTGATTGAGTGGCTCCAACAATTAACTGAGCGGTTTTTTTCGAAGCACCGGCCGGGCCTATTAATTTGACTAGTTGATCGTAGTCTGATAATTGTTGTTTTCGTACAAGACTTTTCGTATCTAGTAATTCCTTGAGGCGCCATTGAATATGTTGGCTTGTAAATTCCACTTGAATCAATTCGGGCACAGCCAATTTATCCAAAATGATATTAACGAGTGAGATAAATTTAATCTTCACCAATAATTTGGCAAGTGAGTAAAATAACCAATCCGTTTTGTATACTACAATTTGAGGTACTTTGAATAGGCCTGTTTCTAAGGTTGCCGTACCTGAGGTGACTACTGCAGCTTGAGCATGACTAAGTAAATCATAGGTCTGGTCATAAACGATCGGGATGGAATAAGCGCTATAAAGTTCTTGCCATTCGCGTAGGCCAGCAACCACAAAGTTCCATTGTGGATTTTCCAATTTTAATTGATTGAAAACGGGCATTGCACTTTTGATTTCCTGTTTCCGACTTCCTGCGAGTAAAGCGATGTAGGGTTTTTCTAATTGGTTCTTCGTTAGAAACTGTTCATTTATTTTAAAATGACAAACGGCATCTTGTAAGGGATTCCCTACATAATGTGTATTAACACCCTTTTCTTGAAATAACTTTAGTTCAAATGGGAAGATGACGTACAATTCGTCAACCCATTTTTTGATATCATCAATTCGACCTTTGTTCCAAGCCCAAACTTTTGGAGCGATGTAAAATTGCGTGTGAAAGCCTTTTAATTTTGCTATTCGTGCTGCTTTAAGATTAAATCCACCATAATCGATAAATATAATGGTGTCGGGTTTAAAGGCTTCGATTTGCTGAGCAAATCGTTGAAATAAACCTTTTAGTCTTGCTAGATTTTGTAAAACCCCGAGTAAGCCCATGATGGCCAATTCCTTGTGGTGGATTAATATTTCAGCTCCGGCCGCCTCCATGCCATCGCCACCCCATGCTTGTATTTCAGCCTGCGGATCCATTTGTCGGATCTCTTGAATCAGATGAGATCCGTGCAAATCCCCTGATTTTTCGCCTGCCAAAATAAAGTATTTCATGCCTTATTCACCGAAGTATTCGACGGAGTTTTTGTTTGTTTCTATCAGATGCAATTTATGCAAGGTAGCCGTTTTTGAATTGGCTTTAATTTGTGGTGCCAAGATTTTCCAAAATTCCATGATAAGAATCTCACAACTTGCTAGTTTACCCTCCATGAAATCCACATCTAAATTGAGGTTTTTGTGATCGACTTTGTCAATGATTTCTCTTTTAATTAAATCACCTAAAGTCTTTAAATCAAATACAAAACCCGTATCAGGATCAGGTAATCCTTTGACGGTAACGATTAATTCGAAATTGTGACCGTGCCAATTATTATTAGCACATAAGCCAAATACTTCTTGATTTTTTTCTTCTGACCAGGCGGGATTGAAGAGCCGGTGTGCGGCATTAAAATGTTCCTTTCGGATTACGTAGACCATTGTTTTCAGTTTTTGTGAAGGATGTCTGGGAAAACAATAGCAGACAATCCAATTATTTGACAAAGGTACAAAAGCTATTGAGAATATGCGTAAATTTGTTGCTTAAATAGCTTTATTATGATTATTGTTACGGGTGCCGCTGGATTTATTGGGAGTTGTTTGATCGCTCGTTTGAATGAGTTGAATTTTAATTACATCATTGCGGTAGATGATTTTTCTTTTCCGGAGAAAAATAAGAATTTGGAAGGTAAGAAGATCATGCAACGTGTCAATCGTTCTGAGTTTTCGAATTGGTTAGATAATCATTATCAAGAAGTTGAATTTTGTTTCCACATTGGGGCGCGTACAGATACCACCGAATTTAATAAATCAATTTTCGATGAGTTGAATGTTACTTACTCGAAGATGATTTGGAGTAAATGCATAGCCTATCAAATCCCATTAGTTTATGCTTCTTCCGCAGCAACCTATGGATTGGGTGAATTGGGATATGATGATAATGAGTCCAATATCCCTATGCTTAAGCCTTTAAATCCTTATGGGGACTCGAAAAATGAATTTGACATTTGGGCTTTACAACAAGAGAAAAAGCCATTTTTTTGGGCCGGTTTAAAGTTTTTCAATGTATATGGTCCAAATGAATACCATAAAGGAAGAATGGCGTCAGTTATATGGCATGCCTTTCGTCAGATTAATGAAACAGGAAGTTTAAGACTCTTTAAGTCGCATCGCTCGGATTATAAGGATGGCCAACAAAGCAGAGATTTTATCTATGTGAAGGATTTAGTTTCAGTTTGTATTTTCTTAATGGAGCATCGGAAGAATTCAGGTATTTATAATTTAGGAACAGGGATTGCCCGTGAATTCAACGATTTAGGTAAGTCAACTTTCATCGCCATGGACAAACCCGTGTCGATCAATTACATCGATACTCCTGAAGATATTCGAGATAAATATCAATATTTTACGGAGGCCAATATGCAGAAATTACGTTCGATTGGTTACGGAAAGGAATTTTATAGTTTGGAAGAAGGGGTGAAGGATTATGTGCAGAATTACCTTATTCCTGGGAAGTATTGGTAAGTTTTTTGAGACCCTCTTCGATAAAGCCCTGGCCATAGGCCAACAATTGGATATTTGCCGCAATTAAGCCTAAAAGACTGACTTTTAGGCTTTTTGTTTGCCTAAGGGCGTCCATAAAGATGGCCAACCAATAGATCAATAATCCTATAAACAATAGGTTGCCTAAAGTTGGCAAGAGTATGTTAAGCAAGATCGTATTCCAGAAATAGATGAAATAGCAGGCAGGAAAAAAATGAACCCACTTCAGTTCTTTTGGAAAAAACCGACTGATATTGATGCGTGCCCGACCAAAGAAATGAATCTGCTTATAAAATTGTTTGAAACTTGTTCTGCGTTTATGGTAGATAAAAGCGTTTGGAATTAACCCTGATTTAAACCCTAAAGAAATACAGCGAATACTGTATTCGATGTCTTCTCCCATCCGTGTGATTTTAAACCCTTGGCTAGCCTCCCAAACTTGCCTTGAAATACCCATATTAAAACTTCTCGGATGGAATTGGCCGCCTACATTCTTTTCTTTTCCACGAATGCCACCTGTCGTAAACAAACTGGTCATCGCAAAACTAATGGCCTTTTGTACGGGTGTAAAGGAGGGGTGGTCTTTATCGGGGCCACCAAAGATATCAAGTTGGCCTTTCTCAATACCCGATATCACCTCATTTAGGTAATTGGATTCAATTAAGGCATCTGAATCTAAAATAACGAAGAAATCACCTTTTGCACGTTCAAAGGCATAATTACGGGCAAAACCTTGTCCACCATTTTCTTTCTCGAAATAGTGAATATCAAGTTGGCCGTTGTATTTGGCTACAACATCATTGGCTTTGATGCTGGAACCATCTTCAATGACGAGAACTTCAAAATTTTTATAGTTTTGTTTTGTCAGACACGCTAATAGTTCATCCAATTCCTGTGGACGATTATAAACGGGTATGATGACACTGAATTGCATGTTAGGAGAACATTTCCGAGAGTGTTTCCTCGCTGGCTTGTAAAATTTTCTGCATTTCCACTTCCCCTAAAGCATCAGATAAAAACCACGATTCAAATTGGGAAGGCGGAAGGTATACGCCTCTTTTCAGCATACCTTGAAAATATTGTCCGAATAAAGTTAAATCACATGTTTTGGCATCACTGAAGTTCTTTACGGGAGTATCTGTAAAGAATAGTGTAAACATGGATCCCAATTGATTGACTGTGTAATTCTTCCCCAATTGCTTTAATTGTGACTGAATACCGTGTTTCAACGCTTTTCCTTTTTGAGCTAAACGGTTATATACGTCCTCATCGGAGGTAATTAGATTTAACATGGCTAAGCCGGCTGTTGTTGCCAACGGATTTCCACTCAATGTACCAGCCTGATAAACAGGGCCGGCCGGTGCAATCATGTCCATGATATCGGATTTTCCTCCATAGGCGCCAACAGGTAGACCTCCACCGATGATTTTACCTAAGGTGGTTAAATCGGGTTGCACACCGCAAACACCCTGGTATCCGCTTGGGGATTGCCTAAAACCCGTCATTACCTCATCGAATATCAATAAAGCCTTGTACTCATCGCATAATTCGCGTAAACCTTCTAAATAGCCAGGTTCAGGAATTACGAGTCCCATATTACCAACGACCGGTTCAACGATAACCGCAGCGACTTCGGTTGGATTTGCTTCAAACAAGGATTTAAGCGAGTTTAAATCATTATAAATGGCAGTCAAGGTATCGCGTGCTGTGGATACGGTTACGCCTGGGCTATCAGGAGTTCCCAAGGTAGCTACCCCAGAACCAGCTGCAATTAAAAAGGAATCTCCATGTCCATGGTAACATCCTTCAAATTTGATGATTTTATCCCGCTTGGTATAGGCACGCGCTAATCGAATAGCAGCCATGGTTGCTTCGGTACCCGAATTCACTAGTCTAACTTTTTCAATCGAGGGAACCATGGAAACTATTTTCTCTGCAATTTGAACTTCCTTTAAGCTAGGAGCGCCAAATGAAAAACCATCGGACAATGCTTCGCGTACGGCATTCTCAATGACAGGATGCGCTTGGCCAAACAACATCGGACCCCAAGAACCAATTAAGTCGATATATGAATTTCCGTCTACATCGGTTAAATAGGCTCCTTTCGCTGATTGAATGAATACAGGATTTCCACCCACTGATTTAAAAGCCCTAACAGGTGAATTTACACCGCCAGGTATCAGTGTTTTTGCTTTCTCGAAATAAATAGAACTTAATGTAGCCATTATTTTTTCTTACCTTTTTTCTGTTCTGCAGCAGCTTTTTGTTGTTCCTCCATCGTCTTCAATTGTGTTTGAAGGTAGGATGAGAAACGAGATTTCTTTGCTCCACCGCCCGCTTTGATTTTGGCACGATTAGCCTCCAAAAGTGCCTTGATTTTGTCTTCATTAACAAATTTACGAATAGCTAATTGTTGGCCGATCGTCACTAAGTTTGAAATGAAGTAATAAAAGCTAAGTCCAGCAGGGAAGGAGTTCATGACGAACATAAAAATAACAGGTGTAATGTAAGCCATCATCTTCATGTTGATCGGTTGACCTGGCTGATCAGGTGTAATTTGATTGTTGTAATATCCGTAGGCTAACTGTGATACGGTCATCAACAAACAGAATAGACTGATGTGAGAACCATAGAATGGAATAGCGAACGGTAAATTTAAAATCGAGTCATAGGTGGATAAGTCTTCTGCCCACAAGAAGGATTCCTGACGAAGATTAATCAAATTCGGGAACAACATAAAAACAGCCATTAAAATCGGCATAGTCGCAAGAACGGGAATACATCCACTTAATGGATTAACCCCAACTTCACCGTAGAGCTTCATCGTTTCTTGTTGGACACGCGCCGGATCATCCCCAATTTTCTCTTTAATCGCAGCAATTTCAGGTGCTAAAATTCTTGTTTTAGCCATCGAAATGTAGGACTTGTAAGTCAATGGTAATAAGGCTGTTTTAATAATCAATACTAATAAAACAATCAATAAACCGTAATTGGAAATAATGCTCTCTAAGAAATCAAATAGAGGTACGAATATGTATTTCGTGATCGGTAATAAGAAATCGTAGCTCAACTTAACATTCTTGCCAAAAGCAGGTGCAATGTTCTTTACGATGGAATAATCATTCGGTCCAAAGTAGAATTTGAAATTTGATTTTCCTGTACTTAAATCCCCCATCGGAGCCACTAATTGAGCGTCCAATGTTTTGATGTTAACAGAGTCTGTTGGGTTAGGCGTAGCTGTTAAATTCGCTTTTGTAAATAAAGTACCTTGCGGCACTAGACCCGCTAGAAAATATTTCTTTTTGAAAGATAACCATTGAATCGATTGACTTAGGTTTTCATTCGTAACGCTCGATGGATTTTCGCTTAAATAGTCAAATTCCTCATCTTCCGTCAATAAATAGTTGATGGTTGCTTTTCTTTCCTCTTGAGCATCCTTTTCAGTCTGAGAAACATTTTCCTTCCAATGAATGAAATATTCGTTACCCGTTAACTCTGCGCTGATTTCTTTGGCATCGATGGAATAAGATAATTCAAAGCCGCTTTCTGGTAAACGATAGGTTTGACTTATTTTCTTACCGTTAGGAAGGGTACTCGTAAATATTACTTGATTCTGAGATGATTGCGCTTGGTAAACCAGTTTGGATAGTGTGAGCTTTTTACCTGCTGCTGGAACTTCTACATCAAATACATCTTTGTTGGCATCAAACAATACAATTCCGGCATTTTTACCCTGTGTATAATTCTTGTAACTCTTGTAATTTTTCAATTCAACACGAACTAATTTAGCTCCGTAGTTCGAAAGGGTAACTTTCAAGTTCTCATTCTCGAGCGTGCTCAAGCTTTCTTTAATTTGAACTGTAGAATCCGCAATGACTGCTACTGCAGCAGTCTTAGGATTTGATTTTGTCGGAGTTTGTGCTGCCACTTCCTTTTTAACAGGTAGTGGTTCTTTGGGGGCAAAAAAGTATTGATAGCCAAGTAACATGGCCATAATAAGTACAATCCCTGATATTGAATTCTTATCCATAGTATCTTTTACTAAATCTATTTAGCGTTTTTGATGAAAGGTACGGCATGTTGGTATGCCGCCTTAATAAATTGAACAAATAGGGGTGAAGGTGCCTCTACGGTTGATTTGTATTCTGGGTGAAACTGAACGCCTACAAAAAATGGGTGATTAGGGAGTTCAACAATTTCCACTAAGTTGGTGTCTGGATTAATTCCCGATGTAACCATTCCGGCTTGATGGAATTGCTCTAAATAGGCATTGTTAAATTCATAACGATGTCTATGGCGTTCTTGAATTAAGGATTTTCCGTAAATTTTAAAAGCATGTGTTCCTTTTTCGATTTTACAAGGATAAGCGCCTAATCGCATGGTTCCTCCTTTTTCGGACACGTCTTTTTGGGAATTCATTAAATCAATGACTGGATAGGCGGTTTCTGGATTCATTTCGAATGAATGTGCTCCTTCGAGTCCAACTACATTGCGCGCGAATTCGATTACTGCACATTGCATACCTAAACAAATACCTAAAAACGGAATACTGTTTTCACGGGCAAAGCGAACCGCATTGATTTTTCCTTGAATTCCTCGTTCTCCAAACCCAGGTGCCACTAAAATACCATCCAATCCTGTTAATAATTCTTCAATGTTATCCTCAGCGGTTTCCGATGATATCCATTTTACATTTACTTTAATCTCATTGGCTACGCCTGCATGAATAAATGCCTCCGCAATTGATTTATACGAATCTTTCAATTCTACGTATTTACCTACTAGGCCTACGGTAATTTCAAATTTTGGATTTTTTAATTTAGTTAAGAAGTTGGACCAAGCTGTAAGATTGGAATCCTTATCGTTGTAAATATCTAATTTATAAAGAACCCGGCTATCTAAGCGCTCTTGTTTCATCAATAATGGAACGTCATATATCGTGTCAGCATCACGTGCCTCAATGACATCTTGTTCCGAAACATTACAGAATAAACCGATTTTACGCTTCATTTCTTGCGGAATGGCATGCTCGGTCCGACAAACTAAAATGTCTGGCTGAATTCCGGATTCCGACAATTGCTTAACAGAGTGTTGCGTGGGTTTCGTTTTTAACTCACCGGCAGATGCCAAATAAGGGATAAGTGTTAGGTGGATAAACAAAGTATTTTTTTCTCCTAAATCCCATTTTAATTGACGTGCAGCCTCGATAAATGGCAAAGATTCGATGTCACCTACGCAACCACCAATTTCCGTAATCACAATATCAAACTTCCCTGTTTCTCCGAGTATTAAAATATTACGCTTGATTTCATCGGTAATGTGCGGTACCACTTGGACCGTTTTACCTAAATAATCACCTTTACGTTCTTTGGTAATGACGTTGTGGTACACTCGACCAGTCGTAATGTTATTGGCTTGACTGGTGGGCGTATTTAAAAAACGCTCATAATGTCCTAAATCTAAATCCGTTTCTGCTCCATCGTTGGTCACATAACATTCGCCATGTTCGTAAGGATTCAGGGTTCCTGGATCAATATTAATGTAGGGGTCAAATTTTTGGATGGTGCAAGTTAGCCCTCTTGCTTGCAGTAACTTGGCTAATGATGAGGCGATAATGCCTTTTCCTAATGAACTTGTTACTCCGCCCGTAACAAAAATGTACTTCGCTTTTTTAATGTTCCCCTTGCCAGACATTCGATTGAATTGTTTATTGATTACGGGAAACAAAGATACGAATAATAACCACATCGAATTAATCCTATTTTTATTTTATCTTGCATTGTAGATAGTTTTTTTCTGTTTTTATGTCACTCCAACTTTATTCTGCCTCAGCCGGTTCTGGTAAAACTTATACTCTTACGGTGGAGTACATCAAATTAGCGCTTCGTGAAGTAGAAAGAAGAGGATATTTTCGACGTATTTTGGCTGTTACGTTTACGACCAAGGCGGCGGAAGAAATGCGTTCAAGAATTAGCGAGTTTTTACATGGTATAGCGCACATGAATCAATTGCCCGAAAGGGAGAAGGCCACATTTAGGTCAATGATAAATTCGATACTTGCCGACTATGCATCGGAGCAATTGTTTATTTCAGAAGATGAATTGATTCGTAGAGCACGCGATACCCAACAACAACTATTACAAGATTACGGTCTTTTTTCGGTCATGACGATCGATAGTTTTGTTCAGCGTCTAAGTTCAACGTTTATCGAGGAATTGCATTTGCCAAATCAATTTGAGGTGCTTTTAGATTCCAATCAATTAATGAATGAATTGCTGGATCAATTGCTGGATAAGGTAAACCAACAAGGCGACCCAATCATAACCAATTTGCTTTTGGATTTTGCTAAGTCTGAAGTAAATGAAGGCCGAAGCTGGAATTTATTGCGACAAAATCTACACGATTTCTTAAAGATTTGTTTGAATGAGGAGTACTACACGATTAAAAAGGAAATGGACCCTCTGCGTATTGAGGACTTTCTACAAATAGAAAAGCAGTTAATCGAAGAAATGAATGAGGTTAATCTAAACCTTATTAATCTCGCATCACAGTTCTTGAATATTCTCAAGGATGCTGGAATTTCGGGAGACATGCTAGCCTATGGCAAAAATTCGGTGGCTTCCTATTTTAATCGAATTGTAGAAGCCGGTGAATTCGAAGAACATGGATTAAGTTATTTGCGTTCATCTGTAGTCAGTGGGCAGTGGACATCAAAAAGTCAGGAGGAATCGATTAAGTTAACTGTTGCAGGAATAGCTCACCAACTTGTTGAAACCGGATCCGAATTCATTGAAATTTATGATACTCATTCAACGCGATATTTCTTATTTAAATTGATCAAAAAGGATATTAAGAAAATAGCCTTGTTGGCAACAATTACGGATGAATTGCTTCAATATCAAAATGATCATGGAGCGGTTTCGATTTCGGAGTTTTCAAAAAGATTAAATGAAATCATCGCAAATGACCCAGTACCCTTTATTTATGAGAAATTAGGGGATCGTTTTAATCATATATTAATTGATGAGTTTCAGGATACCTCTATTTTACAATGGCAGAATTTTATGCCCCTATTGGAGAACGCTGTTTCGCAGGGTAAGAAAAATTTGCTTGTTGGGGACGCCAAGCAATCCATTTATAAATTTAGAGGGGGAGAAGTAGGCTTGATTTCTTCACTCAAGGTTTCTGATCATCCCTTTATGGAGGAAAAATTTCAAGACAAGCCTTTGGATTTGGAACGTTTTGACTATTTGAGGACGAATCGCCAACTTAAAAATCTCGACTCAAATTATCGCAGTGCTATAGAAATAGTCAATTTTAATAATGATTTTTTTACTTGGGTAGCGTCTAATCCTAAGTTTCAAGCGTGGTCTTCGTTGGTTGATCCCACCTATGGGATGGATTTAAACCAAATTCCTCGGGTAAGCCCAAATAAATATTCTGGTAAAGTCGACGTTTTAGTATATCATAAACCCTTGGTTGATAATCACGCAGAATTAGAGTCTGCTTGGATGTTAGACCGTACCTTGGAGTTGATTCAACAAGAATTAGCCAATGGATTTCAATACCGTGACATAGCCATTTTGACTCGAAAAAATAAGCAGTCGAAATACTTAGCGATCCAACTGAAAGAGCGAAACATTCCGGTTATATCTTCCGATTCATTGTTGGTACACTACGCCAATGTCGTTGGTTTCATTATTGCCTTTATGCGTTTGAAAACCGATTCACGTAATGCCTTTCGTTACAAAGAATTACTGTTTCAATATGCCGATTTATGTCATGAGCCGGTTGATTGGGAATTGATTAGTGCTGACTTAAAAAATAATCAGGATTATTACCAGGAAGCCCTGTTATACTTTAAGCAATTAGGTTTCCTTTTTCATGAAGATGAAGGTCATTTAGTTTCATGGGTTTATGGATTGGTTTCAACTTTCAATTTGACCCACTTTACAGATGAGATCGAATATTTATTTAAACTGTTAGACCTCATCAATGAGTTTGTACTTTTAAAAACGGATGATTTTGAGGCTTTTTTGGTCTTTTATGATTCGAATAAAGCAACATTTAGTATTGCAAGTCCAGAGGGAGGGAATGCCATAACAATCACAAGTATACATCGATCCAAGGGCTTGGAGTATCCCGTTGTTATTTGCCCTTTTGTGAGTTGGACTCACCAACCTCAATCCGAAAAAGTCTGGTTTGACTTAAGGCCTTTAGATATTCCAGCTTTAAAATTAGATAAGAATGTAGCACTCAATCATTATTACGGTCGGGTAACACCGAAGGAATTAACGAATTTCGAAATCTTACATAGGCAGAAGAAATCTGAGTATGATGCGGTGTTTTTAGATTCCTTAAATATGCTTTATGTCGCCTTTACCCGTCCAAAGCAGCATTTGCATATTCTTTTGGCAGAACCCAATGCACAAGCGCATGCAATGACAAAAAAGTCATTTCAGGATTCATTGGGTCAAATTGTTTATGATTATTGTTTGAACAACCCAGATTTTGAACGTGCTGTACCAACCTATGTGATAGAAAAGCAAAATTGTGAATATTTTGTTCCTCAAGATGCGTCTCAATTTATTAAGCAAAGTGTTGACAATCAGTTGGTTGATGAGAAGTTGTTAAACCTAAATACGCAAATTAAAAGTCAAGTTGATTTTCGTATTCAAACCTACCAACAAGATTTATACACAAGTGCGCAATCCAAGCGGGAGCATGGTGAAATGGTTCATAATTTATTAGCCAAAATCAAGGATATTGAATTTTACCAAACTTATTATTCGCAAATTATTCATGCACTCGCTGATGAGACAAAGGATTTGTTGAACTGCATTATGGAGAACAAGCAGATTCAATCCTATTTTAAAAAGGGTGAGCTTTTATTTGTGGAACGCGATATTCTTTGTCCAGATGGTGAGGTGGTTCGCCCCGATCGAGTTATCCAACAAAAGGATTCGACAATTATTATCGATTTTAAGACGGGTAAGGTGGATGAAAAACATCGAACTCAATTAGAAAAGTATAAGGAGAAATTAGGCCAACTAGGCTATAAACAGATTAAAGCTGTTCTCATCTACATTGAAAATCAACAAATTGAAGAAGTTTAGCCTAGTCATATGTTGCCTTCTGGCAAGTTTATTTCTCGATTCTTGCCGATTGGTTTCGCGCATTAATCGTTCAATTTTTCATCAAAATACATCTCAATTTACGAATCGAGAAATAGATAATTTAGTAGAAGTAGCTAAATCTTACAAGGGTGTTGAATATCGTTATGGTGGTTCCGATGTTTTGGGAATGGATTGTTCAGGCTTACTTTTTCGAGTTTATTCAGATCAAAATTATATAATTCCACGAGTGACTATTCAACAAGCGGAATTTGGTTTGCCGGTATCTATTGATGGCATTGCTCAAGGGGATTGGTTGTTTTTCAAAACGATTGGTTCTGAAAACATTAATCATGTTGGTTTGGTTACCAAAGTGCATGGACCCAATGAGGTTTTATTTATACATTCAAGTACAAGTAAAGGAGTTCGAGAGGATAATTTATACAATAATTATTGGTTTAAGGCTTTTCAAAAAGTTATACGGCCATATAAAAATAATTCAAATTGAACGATGGTTTCTCCGTTGACTTGACGTATTTTTGCATTCTTTTTTAATAAACATATGGGAAAAAAAGTTATCATAATTGGAGCAGGTGGAGTAGGCAATGTTGTTGCTAAAAAATGTGCGATGAATCCTGCATTCTTTTCAGAGGTTATATTAGCTTCTAGGACATTAAAAAAATGTGATGCAATTGCAGAAGAAGCTAAGAAAATTGGCCTGCCTACATCCATTCAAACCAGACAAGTGGATGCGGATGATGTGCCAGCTTTAGTCAAGTTATTTAATGAAGAAAAACCCTTTATGGTAATTAACGTGGCTTTACCATATCAGGATTTAACCATTATGGATGCTTGCTTAGCAACAGGTGTTCATTACATGGATACAGCAAATTATGAGCCTAAAGATGAAGCCAAGTTCGAATATTCTTGGCAATGGGCTTATCAAGAGCGTTTCAAAGAAGCTGGATTGATGGCTTTATTAGGTTGTGGTTTTGATCCAGGTGTTACTGGGGTTTATACAGCTTATGCCAATAAGCATTATTTTGATGAGATGCATTATTTAGATATCATCGATTGTAATGCGGGTGATCATGGTAAGGCTTTTGCGACCAATTTTAATCCGGAAATTAATATCCGCGAAATTACACAGAAAGGTAAGTATTGGGAAAATGGTCAATGGGTGGAAATTGATGCGATGTCAATTCATAAACCGATCAATTATCCGAATATTGGACCTAAGGAATCCTATCTATTATATCATGAGGAATTAGAATCTTTAACGAAGAATTTCCCTAGCATTAAACGGGCTCGTTTTTGGATGACTTTTGGTCAGGCTTATTTAACACACTTGGAAGTGTTGCAAAATGTTGGAATGACTTCGATTCAGCCCATTAAGTTTAATGGTATGGACATCGTTCCTTTGGAATTTTTGAAAGCTGTATTGCCTGAACCAGGAACATTAGGCGAGAATTATTCGGGTCAAACATCGATTGGTTGTCAGATTAAAGGCGTTAAGGACGGTAAGGATACGACGTATTACGTATATAACAATTGCCATCATGCCGACTGCTACAAGGAGGTTCAAGCGCAAGGTGTATCCTATACGACAGGTGTACCAGCTATGATTGGTGCGGCATTGATGTGCGAAGGCACTTGGTTTCAGCCAGGGGTTTACAATGTGGAAGAATTTAATCCAGATCCGTTCATGGAATTATTAAATGTCCACGGACTACCTTGGAATGAGGAAATTAACGGCGAATTGCCACACGAATATTAGTATGTCGCAATACCCTGAAATAGCCTCTCCCGCCTATGTATTAGAGGAGAACTTATTGATTAATAATTTACAGCTCTTGCAACGAGTACAAAAGGAAGCAGGTGTTGAAATTATTTGTGCATTGAAGGGTTTTTCCTTTTACCATGCCTTTCCCGTTGTCAAACAATATTTGGCTGGTGCTACCGCAAGTTCATTACATGAAGCTCGTCTGGCGTTTGAGGAAATGGGAAAGAAGTGTCATGCATACACGCCAGCTTATTTGCCCGCTGAGTTTGATGAGTTTATGTCTTATGCGAGTCACATGACATTTAATTCCTTGAACCAGGTCCATCAGTTTGCATCCAAGGCATCACGTAAGGGTATCTCGTGTGGTATTCGAATTAATCCCGAATATGCCGAGGTGGAGACCGATATGTATAATCCATGTATCGCAGGTTCTCGCTTAGGAATTCGTCGGCATGATATCGGGGAGTCTTTACCGGAAGGTATTGAAGGTTTGCATTCGCATACCTTATGTGAAAATGATTCATTTGTGTTAGAGCGTACACTTCAGGTGATTGATGAGAAGTTTGGAGATTTGTTGACACAAGTTAAATGGCTAAACCTAGGCGGTGGTCATTTAATTACGAGAGCGGATTATAATGTCGAACATCTAATTCAAGTCTTAAAGACATTTAAAGTTAAATATCCCAACCTTCACATTATTCTTGAGCCTGGATCAGCTGTAGGTTGGCAAACCGGTTTCTTGAAATCAACGGTTTTGGATATTGTCCATTCAGCGGGAATTGATGTTGCTATTCTAGATGTATCTTTTGCCGCCCACATGCCAGATACCCTGGAAATGCCTTACAAGCCTCGTATTCGACATGCTTCGATGGAGCCGGTGGTGGATAAGCCAACTTACCGTTTTGGAGGTATGACTTGCCTCGCAGGTGACTATTACGGGGATTATTCCTTTGAAACACCTTTATCGATTGGGGATGAAATCATTTTTGAAGATATGATTCATTATACGATGGTGAAAACGACGACTTTTAATGGGGTAAACTTACCGGACATCGGAATGATAGATCGGCAAGGGCAGTATCACCGATTTAAACATTTTGGTTACGAATCATTTAAAGATCGATTATAAGTAAAAAGGACTCCGATGGAGTCCTTTTTTGTGGAGAAGATCGGGCTCGAACCGACGACCTCTTGCATGCCATGCAAGCGCTCTAGCCAACTGAGCTACATCCCCAAAATTTAAAAATTAACACGTACGCCAATTCCCCCCTGCAAATTCATGAAAAAGGGATTTGGAAACATTTCTGCATAAAAGCCGATTTCTGAAAAGAAACTTAAGTTGGGTGCGTCGATAGGAAAATATTCAAGTCCACCCACTGCAGCTCCCCCCATACCTGTCACACGATCACGACCATCAGCTTGATTATTGCTAGGTTTGTTAGGATACCAGTCCCTTGAATTAATCTGCGGCCCAAAACCATAATAGGTGTGAAGATCTGGATTAATCAAAGTAGGGTGATGCCAGAGATACAAAGCGTTAATTGAATAACCAATATTTCGAAAGGTACCATCTTGATAATTTCGATCGGTTCCCCAAAGTCCTCCATATGTACCTAGGTTAATTTCAATCGCATTAACGCCATTTTCAGAATATTTCCTTGCCATGAAACCACCAGGTTCGCCTACACGAAAACCCGCTGCCCAATCCTTCAGTTGACCATATGTAACTGTGCTTGACAGCAACAATGCAAAAATGAGCGTTATTTTAGCAAGTTGACCATTCATAGGTAAAACGATTTAATCTTTTCGATTAACAAGGCATTCTCAATAGGTAGGCCTATTGTTACCCGAATACTGTTTTCGCACAAGGATACATTTGACCGGTTTCGCGTTATGACCTTTTCATGAATCAAATAATCAAATAATTCTTGAGCTTTCTCAAAGTTAACTAATAAAAAGTTGGCTTGGCTAGGATGCACTTGAATTACTTGAGGAATTTTTGAGAATTCAACAAGTAATTTGATTTTCTCTTCATTTATTAGTTCAATGGAATGCTGAACAAATGTCGTATTGTTCAACGCCTCCACGACGATTTCTTGGGTTGCACCACCGATATTATAGGGAGGCTTGATTTTATTTAAAAGCTTGATAAGTTCGGGATTCGCGTATGCCATTCCTAAACGAAGGGATGCAAGACCATATGCCTTCGATAAAGTTTGTAGCACGATTAACTGAGGAAATTTTTTCAATTCTTGAATGAAACTAGTCTCATCGGAAAAATCGATATAGGCTTCATCGATAAGTACAAATCCCGAAGTAAAGTTGGCCAGAATTGTATAAATGTCATTGCGATTCAACTTATTCCCTGTCGGATTATTGGGGGAACAAATGAAAATTATACGGGTGTTTTCATTAATTGAATTCAAAATGCCGTCAACATCCAATTGATAATCAGGAGTTAAATTAACGCGTTTAATAGAAATATTGTTAATAGATGCACTTACCTCGTACATTCCATAGGTAGGCGGGCAAATGATGATATTATGCTTTTGTGCCTCACAGGACATGCGCATGACTAAATCAATGGCTTCATCTGAACCGTTTCCTAAAAATATTTGGTCCTCCGAGCAATTTTTAATCTTTGCCAATTTGGATTTAATCGCATGTTGCAAGGGATCTGGATAACGATTCCAATCGTTCCCCTCATTTCCGGAACCTAGAGGGTTTTCATTGGCATCTAAAAATACACCTTCAGAACCTTTAAATTCATCTCTTGCGGATGAATAGGGTTTTAAATTCCAAATATGCGGTAATATGTAATCCTGATAATTCATTAGCTCAATCTTAGTTTAACAGCATTTGCATGTGCCTGTAAAGATTCTGCTTCTGCCATTTCAATGATACTTGGGCCAATTTCTTGGAGTCCCTTTTGTGTAATGGATTGTAAGGTGATTTTTTTGACAAAACTATCCAAGTTTACACCTGAGTATGCTTTCGCAAATCCATTGGTCGGAAGTGTATGATTCGTCCCTGAAGCATAATCTCCCGCAGATTCGGGTGTATAATGTCCTAAAAATATAGATCCTGCACTCGTGATTGATTCTGCTAATTCTTCGGCATTTTCACAGGCCAAAATTAGATGCTCTGCTCCATATTCATTGAGCAATTCTATCGCTTCCGCGTTTGAATTCACTAAAATGAATTTAGAATTCTTTAATGCATTTTCGGCATAATCTTTGCGGGGTAAAGTCGCTAATTGCACCTCTAATTCCACAAAGGTTTGTTGAATGATTTCTTCTTTTGTACTTATCAAAATCACTTGCGAATCGTGCCCATGCTCTGCTTGTGAGAGTAAATCTGATGCGATATAAGCGGGATTGGCTGTTTCATCCGCAAAAACGGCTACTTCTGAAGGTCCTGCTGGCATATCGATGGCAATACCCATTCGATTGGCATACATTTTCGCAGCTGTCACATATTGATTACCCGGTCCAAATATTTTATAAACGGCAGGAACACTTTCAGTTCCTTGTGCCATCGCAGCAATAGCCTGCGAGCCCCCTAATTTGAACATTTGAGTAACGCCGCATAATTTAGCAGCATAGAATAGGGCAGGATGTTCACCTGGCGTGCACAATACGATTTCTTTGCAACCTGCAATTTTAGCTGGGATGGCCAGCATTAAGATGGTTGAAAACAAAGGAGCCGTTCCACCAGGAATGTAAATACCTACGCGTTCGATGGGCGAGGATTTTTGCCAGCAAAATACTCCCGGACTTGTTTCAATTTTTGTGCTAATGTGTTGTTGGGACGCATGAAACTTATAAATGTTGTTATAGGCTACCCGTATAGCATTTTGGAGCGATTCGGGTACCAACTTCGCGTTGGACTCAATTTCAGCTTCCGTATAGGCTAGTTGGTCAATTTCCTTTTTATCAAATTGTAAGCTTAATGCCTTTAAGGCATGGTCCCCATCTTTTTTTACTTGATCAAATACCGATTTGATAAGTTCATCTAACGACTGCTCATCCAATGAGGGACGGGTAAGAATGGACTTATAAGTCGATTTTTCCGGAAATTTGATAATTGAAAACATCTTATAGAATCATTTTTTCAATCGGTAGTACTAAAATTCCTTGAGCACCTGCCTCACGCAAGGCTTCAATAATATCCCAAAAATCATTTTCAGAAATTACCGAATGAATGGATACCCAACCACTTTCTGCCAATGGCATAATCGATGGCGCTTTCATTCCTGGTAATAAAGCTTTGATATTGGCAACATCACTTTCTTTTGCATTCAATACCACATATTTCGCATTTTGTCCGCGTTGTACAGAGTCAATACGAAACAACAATTTATCCAAAATAGCCTGTTTTTCTGCATTTAATTGTTTGCTAGCGATCAAAACAGCTTGGCTTTGAAAAACGGTTGCCACTTCTTTAAGGCCGTTGCTTAATAGCGTTCCACCCGTAGATACGATATCGCAAATTGCCTCTGCAAGCCCAATACTCGGTGCAATCTCAACAGATCCTGAAATCTCATGCGTCGTTACGTTAATACCTTGCTTAGCTAAAAAGGCATTCGTTAAGTTGGGGTAGGAGGTAGCTATATTCTTTCCTTCGAAATATGATAAGTCGGTATATTGCTCATTACGAGGTATCGCTAAAGATAAACGACATTTAGAGAATCCTAATTCCTTAACAACATTCACTTGTCGAATGTGTTCCATAAGTACATTTTCACCAATAACGCCTAAGTCAGCTACGCCATCTTCAACATAACCTGGAATGTCATCATCGCGTAGAAATAAAAACTCAATCGGAAAATTACTCGAAACAGTTTTAAGCTTTGAACCTCCTGATTCAAATTTAATACCACAGGCCTTAAATAACTTTAAGGATTCTTCGCTTAAGCGTCCTGATTTTTGTACGGCAATTCTAATATTTTGTGACTCCATCTGTTTGTATGCTAAAAATAATCAAGCCCCGAAATTCTTCGAGGCTTGACAAAAAAGATGTTAAATAAACATTTTAAGTGGATCCTCGAGGTATTGTTTTAGGGTTAATAGGAATGCTGCTCCTGCTGCTCCGTCCGCCACACGATGGTCACATGTCAATGTTAATTTCATAATGTTTGTTGCGTAGAATTGACCGTTCTTCACACCAACTGTTTCTTTGATTCCACCTACAGCCAAAATACACGACTCAGGCGAATTAATGATTGATGTAAATTGGTCAATGCCAAACATACCTAAATTACTTACCGTGAATGTATTACCCTCCCAGTCTTTCGGCTGTAATTGCTTGCTCTTAGCTTTACCTCCTAATTCTTTCGCCTCTGCCGAAATTTGTGCAATGGATTTTTCATTCGCAAAACGAATAACTGGAACGAGTAGACCATCTTCCACAGCCACTGCCATTCCAATGTGAACATGTTTGTTGACACGAATTCGGTCTTCCATCCAATACGAGTTGATTTTTGGATGTTTTGTCAATGCCAATGCCGTTGCTTTGATTACCATGTCATTAAATGAAATCTTAACAGGTAATACTTCATTTAAACTAACACGCGCTTCTATCGCTTTATCCATATTGATTTCCATCGTAAGATAGAACTCTGGTGCGCTGAATTTAGATTCTGACAAACGACGCGCAATGGTCTTGCGCATTTGGCTATTCGGAATATCCTCAAAGCTTTCTACACCTGAAACAAACGTGGACATGGCTCCTCCCGTATTAGGCTTGTAGTCTTCTACATCATTTTTGGTGATTCGACCACCTTCGCCTGTTCCTTTAATCCAAGTTAAATTATATCCTTTTTCTTTCGCTAATGCGCGTGCTAAAGGAGATGCCTTAATCGAATCCTCTGTAATACGCTCCTTGCTTGCTGTCGGTGCTGCCGTTTTTGTTTCAACAGGCTTGGCTACTTCAGCTACTTTAACCGGTTCTGGTGCTGCTGCCACTGGAGCCGCTGCCACAGGTGCAGGTGCGGCTGATTCAGCTGCTAATATGGGTTGGAAATCGGTTCCTGGTTCACCGACAATCGCAATAATGCCATCAACGATAATTCCTTGTCCTTCTTTTGCTCCAATATATAAAAGCGTACCATCTTCATAATTCTCCAACTCCATCGTCGCCTTATCCGTCTCCACCTCTGCGATGATATCTCCACTCTTTACGACGTCTCCCTCTTTCTTCAACCATTTGGCAATCACCCCTTCTACCATTGTATCACTCATCTTTGGCATACGAACAGCTTTGGCTTTGATTCCACTTAGATCGATTGCTGGAGCAGCTGCCACAGGAGCAGGGCTAGGTGCCGATGCTTCTGCAGGAGTAGCCTGTTCAGCGGGTGCTGAGGCTGCGGCTGCTGCAGGTGCTTGCAATAATGCTGAATAATCTTCACCTGGAGTACCCACAACGGCGATAATTCCATCTACGGGAACCGCTTCGCCGGCTTTTATGCCGATGTACAACAAAGTGCCATCTTCGTAATTCTCAAGTTCCATCGTTGCCTTGTCAGTTTCTACTTCGGCGATGATGTCTCCCGACTTAATTACGTCTCCTTCTTTCTTTAGCCAATTTGCAATAACACCTTCAACCATGGTGTCACTCATCTTGGGCATTCTAATTACTTCAGCCATGCTTTTATATTTGAAA
The DNA here is from genome assembly GCF_054558655.1 of Aquirufa sp. 5-AUSEE-100C1. Classification (NCBI taxonomy): domain Bacteria; kingdom Pseudomonadati; phylum Bacteroidota; class Cytophagia; order Cytophagales; family Flectobacillaceae; genus Aquirufa; species Aquirufa sp. 5-AUSEE-100C1. Next base: position 365,094 of record NZ_JBPXKO010000001.1, read on the forward strand.
TTCAAAAATACGCTTTAAACGCTTATTTTAAAAGATTTTTTAAAAAATTATTTGATTTAATCGAGTTTCAAAACCGCCATAAATGCCTCTTGCGGTATTTCTACATTACCCACCTGACGCATCCGTTTTTTACCCTTCTTCTGTTTCTCCAATAATTTACGCTTACGAGAGATATCACCCCCATAACATTTGGCCAATACATCCTTACGTAATGCTTTCACAGTTTCACGCGCGATGATTTTTTGACCTATTGCTGCCTGAATGGCAATTTCAAACTGTTGACGCGGTAATAATTCACGTAACTTTTCACACAATCGCTTACCCCAATCATAGGCTTTATCCCGGTGAACGATGGCCGACAACGCATCCACTTTTTCGCCATTTAACATGATATCTAGCTTAACCATGTAACCTGGTTCATAGCCTTTATATTCATAATCCAAAGAAGCATATCCACGGGATATGGTTTTTAGGCGATCGAAGAAGTCAAATACAACTTCAGATAATGGCATATCAAAGGTTAATTCTACGCGGTCGGTCGTCAAATAAATTTGATTCACCAAAATACCACGCTTATCCATACACAAGCTCATAATTACGCCCGTGTATTCGGACTTGGTGATAATTTGCGCTTTTATATAAGGTTCCTCGATGACATTAATCAAATTAGGTTCCGGCAATTCGCTCGGCGCAGAAACCCATTGGGTTTCTCCTGCGGTTGTTAATACCTTGAATTTCACCGACGGAACAGTTGTGATGACTGTCATGTCGAATTCACGCTCTAAACGCTCTTGCACAATTTCCATGTGCAACATTCCCAAGAATCCACAACGGAATCCAAATCCTAAGGCTGCCGATGTTTCCGGTTCCCAAACTAAAGAGGCATCATTTAATTGAAGTTTCTCCATGGCATCCCGTAAATCTTCGAACTCCGAGGTTTCCACCGGATAGATTCCAGCAAAAACCATTGGTTTTACTTCCTCAAATCCTTGAATGGCCGAAAGACAAGGATTGGCAACATGTGTGATGGTATCACCTACTTTTACCTCTTTGGCTTCCTTGATACCTGAAATCAGGTATCCCACATCACCTGTCTTAATAATTGGCTTCGGCTCTTGTTCTAAGCCCAAGGTTCCTATCTCATCCGCAAAGTATTCTTTGCCCGTATTAATAAACTTAACACGATCACCTTTTTTGATTTCACCATTATATACACGGAATATTACTTCAATTCCTCGGTATGAGTTAAATGTTGAGTCGAAGATTAAGGCTTGCAAGGGCTCAGCGGGATTTCCTTTAGGTGCTGGCACACGTTCTACAACTGCATCTAAAATATCCTGAATGCCTATTCCTTCTTTTCCAGATGCGTGAATAATATCTTCTTTCTTGCATCCAATCAAATCGATGATTTGATCAGATACCTCATCCGGCATGGCTCCAGGTAAATCGATTTTATTTAATACCGGTATGATTTCTAAATCATGGTTGATAGCCAAATATAGATTGGAAATCGTTTGTGCTTCAATGCCCTGTGAGGCATCAACAATCAATAAAGCACCCTCACATGCCGCAATTGAACGGGAAACCTCGTAAGAAAAATCGACGTGACCCGGTGTGTCAATTAAATTAAAGGTATATACATCACCATCTTTGGGATATTGCATTTGGATCGCATGAGACTTAATGGTGATACCACGTTCACGCTCTAAATCCATATCATCTAATAATTGGTTCATCATGTCCCGCTTTTGGACGGTATTGGTAAACTCAATCAATCGATCAGCTAAGGTACTTTTACCGTGATCAATGTGTGCAATAATGCAAAAATTACGAATGTTTTTCATGTATCTATTTTACTACTAATATGTTAGGCTAACCCATTGCATTAATACTGCAGAAAGGTATCCACCATAGGTCCCAATTGCATAGCCCAATAAAGCCAAGATGACACCCAATGGCGCTAATGATGGACTTATAGCGGTAGCTACAACTGAGGCAGATGCTATTCCTCCCACATTGGCTTGTGACGCAATCGCCATGTAGTGGTAGGGAGCTTTGATCCACTTTCCAACTACAAATATAGCTAAGCCGTGGATGCTTATCCATATAAATCCAGTAAATAGTAGGAGCGGAGTGGAAAATAAATGACTAAGTGATATTTTTAAACCGATGGATGCGATAATAAAATACAAAAATACGGTTGAAATGACGTCGGCGCCCTGTATGTATAACCTTCTTAATGTGCTTAATCCTAAAAGTATTCCAGCCAAGGTACACAATAGGAAAGTCCAAAAGCTTGAATTGAGAAATGAGATTCCGATTAGCACAGCAAGGTTTTTGCCACATACATTGCAAAGCATTACGACAAGAAATCCTAAGCCCAAGATGTAAATCAGGTTGGAGAAAGTGAATTTTTTCTCATTGCTATCGTCTCTCCAATCTAAATCAACGGATTTATGATTGTATTCAGCTCGGAAATAGGCATTAATTTTTTGTTGGAACGGAATCAAAAATAGCAAAACAGCCAACCAGGTTTCTCCGAAAAATACATCTACTGTGACGGCCTTAGCTAATTCATCTGCCTTAGGTAAGAAAATAGCATTTAAAGCCATCTGATTCGCTGTTCCGCCAATCCAAGATCCAGCGATGGTCGCCATGCCTTTGTAGGATTCAGCATTGAATTCCGAGGGGAAGAAAAAATGGCTAATAACTAATGAAAGGGGCCCACCGATAATAATCCCTATGGCTCCTACTAAAAATAAGATAAGCGGTTGATTACCAATTAATTTAAGCTTTTTTATGGGAAGTCCTAGGCTGAAATAAAAGATACAAAAAGGTAAAATTGTCTTTGCCAACGTCCCATTTAAATCACTCTCACCAATGGTAATAATTCCGTATTGGACAAATAAGGAAGGAAGAAAATAACAAAACAATAAAGGTGGGATGACGGAAAAAACCAGTTTGAAGATTCGATTTTCTAATTTAGCTAAGGCGAATATACCTGCTAGCATAATAATGAGACTTATAAAAATCGATAATTCTCCTTGGATCATCCTTTTGACATTAATGCTTCAATTTCATCCATTTCTATTGGAATATTTGCCATTAAGTTGGCAGCTGGTCCATTCGTTATTAATAGATTATTCTCTAGTCGAATTCCGATGCCTTCCTCTCTAATGTATATTCCTGGTTCGCAAGTTAGAACCATGCCCACTTCAAAAGGTTTATATTTATCCCAAACATCGTGCACATCTAAACCCAAATGATGGGCTACTCCATGCATAAAGTATTTTTTAAAGAGAGGGTTGTTAGGGTCTTGATTTTCAACATCTTGGCGAGTAAATAAACCTAGTTCAATCAATTGACCTTCCATGAATTTCTCAACTTCTTTTTGATAATCTACCCAAAAAATTCCTGGACGCATTAAATCCGTGGCGAAGTTTAGAACATTTAAAACCGCTTGATATACTTGGCGTTGACGCGGATTAAATTTCCCGTTAACAGGAATCGTTCGAGTCATATCTGCATTGTAATTTCCATAGCAAGCCCCTACGTCCAATAATAATAAATCACCATCCTTGCATTCACGCTCATTTTCAATGTAATGTAAGACACAGGCATTGGCTCCAGATGCTATAATCGGGGTATAGGCAAATCCGCCGCTGCGCGATTTAATGAATTCATGAATGAATTCAGCCTCGATTTCATTTTCCCATACACCGGGTTGTGTGAATTGTAAAACTCGTCGAAAACCAGATTCGGTGATATCGATTGCCTTTTGCATGGCGTCTAATTCCGCTTTTTCCTTCTTCATTCGTAAGGTATTTAGCATAGGAGCAAGGCGACCAATTCGATGTAAGGGGTACTTGTCTTTGATTTCTAATACCAAACGATCGTTTTGGGTTTCAACCAACGAGCTATTGCGCATATGCTCGTTATCGATCATATAGATTGTCTCAGCAGAATAGATTAACGTTTTTAGGATAGCCTCAAAATGGGTCGTCCATTGAATGTTTTGAATGCCACTAATGTTTCGTGCTTCTTCTTTTGTGTATTTGTGCCCTTCCCATATAGCGATGAGTTCGGAAGTCTCTCTGACAAAAGCTATTTCTCGCAAATGAGCCTCGGGTGCATCAGGATAGAGTAATAATAGCGTTTCCTCTTGATCTAATCCCGATAAATAAAACAAATCAGTCTGTTGTTTAAAGCCCATCGTTCCATCCGCATTGGTGGGCATGATATCATTTGAACTGATAAGCACCATCGATTTAGGTGGCAATTCAGCTATTAATTTTTGACGGTTGTTGACAAATAATTCTGAGGGAAATGGACTGTAGCGCATATTATTTTTTACACTGGTAAATAATTTCTTCCAAAGGCAAAGCCATCCGTTGGCTTTCTTGCAAACCTAATTTTTCAATCATATTGACTGGATTAACTGTAAACCCCGACTTTTCTAATTGATGTCCAAAATCACGCCCATAGATACGTAAATGATCATCTTGTAGGAAATGAATTTCGCGTTCTTTTGGATCTGTAATGCTGGAATCTTCATACGTTGTCGCTAAGTCATAACGTTGAGGACTTTGACACAAAGCGAATCCATCCGGTTTCAATACACGTCTTATTTCTTGCATGCAGCGTACATCATCTTCTACGTGTTCTAACACATGGTTACAGAACACAACATCAAATGAATTATTCTCAAATGGAATATGATGTAAATCCATTTTAACCTTGGCTAATGGGGATTCAATATCAGCCGTAATGTAGTTGTCACCTAAATAGTTTTCAAATCGGTCAATGAAACAGTATTCAGGTGCCACGTGAAGTACTTTGGGCTTTGATGTATAAAATGAAGTCTCGTTCTTTAAGTATAAGTGCATCAAACGATGTCGTTCAAGACTCAAACAACTCGGGCATAATGCATTTTCTCTCGGTTGAAGTCTTCCGTAGGGAAGAAATTTGGAGAAAGAATGATCGCAAACGGGGCAATAAACTTTGTTTCCAACCAAAAATAGGCTGTAGATTTTCAGTAATCGATGGGCAAATAATTGGATAATTTTTCTTGGAATGTGACGAAGTACCCAGCTAATGATATGTTTCATACAACAAAAAAAAGGAAGGTTTTTCGGATAAAAAACCTTCCTCGTATATTTTTTCTAAATCTTACAATTCACGCAACCAAATATTACGGAAACTTACTGCATTCCCGTGGTCTTGAAGACTAATGGGTCCTGCTCCATGTACGGGATTTTTCGGTTGGCCTATGTATTCTGTAGTCCCTTGAATCTTTGTGTGATTTTGTACAACTACTCCGTTGTGTATTACGGTAATGTATGCGGGTGTTTCTATACCTCCATTAATTGTAAATACAGGTGCCGTGTAAATGATATCATACACGTTCCATTCACCCATTGGCGATGTTGCATTTACTAAAGGTGCACTTTGTTTGTAAATACTACCTGCTTGTCCGTTACGATAAGTTCGATTTTTAAAGGAATTTAAAACTTGAACTTCATACATACCTTGCATAAATACACCACTATTACCTTTACCTTGGCTTTTCAAAGTTTCTGGCTCAATAGGTGATTGCCATTCAATGTGTAATTGATAGTTGGTGAATTTTTGTTTCGTTGAAATGTTGCCTGCTCCGCGAACGACGGTCATTTTACCATCTTCTACTTTCCAAGCAGCTGGACTACCATCTTTCGCTGATTCCCAATTTGCAAGGCTTTTGCCATCAAATAAGACAATGGCATCTGACGGAATAGAACCAGGTGTAACCACGCGAACTTCAGGATCCCAATATTCAGTAACGTCGGGTTTAGTTGGATTGGTTACTACATGACGGTGATCTTGCGCATAACTGGCAAAGCAGATTCCTAAGCCTAAAAATGCTGCTAATAGGGAAGTACGTTTCATATTAAGAGGATTTATATTTTGAACAAAAAAAAACCGGTAGTCTATACCGGTTCCAATTTCAAGAAATAATTATTATTTCGCAAATGAAGCTTTGATAGCCTCAATATCTACTAATTTAATAATTGGTCTTTGTTTCAAGATTTTAATAGCTTCCACTTTATTGTTAGCTACTGCTTTATTTCTTCTGTCTTTTCTTTTTAGTCTAGTTACGGCCATGTCGATAATAATTTTGGTGTGCAAAAATAGGAATTATTGCTTATATATCAAATAATCTGCCTCGAATAATTAAATTTGTTTCATGAAAGTAATACAAAAGCCCAACAACGCACGCGGTACAAGAGATTTTGGTCCTAAGGAGATGGCTCTTCGAAATTATGTTTTCTCTATTATCAGAAAGCATTTCGAGGCTTTTGGCTTTCAGGCTATTGAAACTCCTGCGATGGAAAATCTTTCCGTATTAACGGGTAAATATGGGGACGAGGGGGATCAATTACTATTTAAAATTTTAAATTCAGGTGATTATTTGAGTAAAGCTGATCCTCAAGTAATTCAAGCTGGATCCAAAGCTTTATTGCCTCAAATTTCAGAAAAGGGTTTACGATATGATTTAACAGTTCCATTTGCGCGGTTTGTCGCGATGAATCGGAATGATGTAGCCTTTCCATTTAGACGCTCACAGATTCAACCTGTTTGGCGTGCAGATCGTCCACAAAAGGGGCGTTACCGTGAGTTTTATCAATGCGATGCCGACATTATTGGTTCCGATTCCTTGGTAAACGAAGCGGAATTAATCGCTTTGTTTCAAGCTATTTTTCAATCTCTGAATTTAAAGACCAATTTGATTATTAATTCAAGAAAGGTTTTAGCAGGTATTGTGGATTGTCTAGGAGCCATTGATCTATTTGTTCCTTTCGCAGTTGCTATTGATAAATTAGATAAAATTGGTTGGGATGCTGTTGCGGTAGAACTTATTTCGAATGGGTTTACCAATGATCAAACCAATAAATTGAAAACCCTGTTTCAGTTTACTGGAGATAATTCCTCCAAGCTAAATCTTTTGGAGGATTTTATAGGTACTAACGAAATGGGAGTTGCCGGATTAAAAGAAATTAAATCAGTTCTGGAGCTTTCTGAATTGAACGGATACGATAATTCAAATGTCATTTTTGATTTTAAATTAGCTCGTGGTTTAAGTTATTATACGGGGTTAATTTATGAGGGAAAGGCTGTTGATTTACCTTTTGGATCGATCGTTGGTGGTGGAAGATATGATAATCTGACAGAGGCTTTTGGTTTGCCTAATATGAGTGGAGTAGGTATTTCGTTTGGAATTGAGCGAATCATCGATGTGATGCGCGAATTGAATTTATTCCCAGAAATTCAGTTGAGTGCAAGTAAAGTTTTGTTGACTTATTTTGATTCTACTGGCCAATTAGAGGCTATTCGTGTGGCATCTGCCTTACGAAATAGTGGTATTCCAACCGAGGTTTACCCCGATATCGCAAAAATCAAGAAGTCTTTTGAATTTGCTGATAAAAAAGGTATTCCATTTGTTGGGGTAATTGGTGATCAGGAAATTAAAGATCAGACAGTAAGTCTGAAAGATATGAAAAATGGAGAGCAACAAGTACTCTCCATCTCAGGTTTAATCGACTATTTGGGAAAATAATTATCTCCAGGCTTTAAACTGGTTAATCAATCCATTCGTAGAACTATCATGCGAATGGATTTTTTCATTATTCTCTAGTTCAGGTAGGATAGAATTTGCCAATTGCTTACCCAATTCGACGCCCCATTGATCATAAGAAAATACATTCCAAATAACACCTTGTACGAATATTTTATGCTCGTACATAGCAATTAATGCGCCTAAGGTTTTGGGAGTGATTTGTTTTACTAGGATTGAGTTAGTTGGCTTATTCCCTTCAAACACCTTAAAGGGACTTAATTTTGCGATTTGCTCTTCGTTTAATCCAGCTTTGGCTAATTCAGCGTCAACTTGTTCCTTGGTTTTTCCATTCATCAAAGCTTCAGTTTGCGCGAAGAAATTTGACATCAACAATGTATGGTGATTGCCAATTTGATTGTGCGTGATGGCAGGAGCGATAAAATCCGCTGGAATTAATTGCGTGCCTTGGTGAATCAATTGATAAAAAGCATGTTGGCCATTCGTTCCTGGTTCACCCCAAATCACCGGACCTGTATTGTAATTCACACGCTTTCCATTGCGATCAACTGATTTTCCGTTGGACTCCATGTCTCCTTGTTGGAAATAGGCCGCAAAGCGATGCATGTACTGATCGTAAGGAAGAATTGCATGGGTTGATGCATCGAAGAAATTTACGTACCAAATTCCCAATAATGCGAGAATGACAGGCATGTTCTTTTCAAAGGAAGCTGTCGCAAAATGGGTATCCATTTCATGGGCCCCTTCTAATAATAATTCAAAGTTGGCATATCCAATCGATAACGCGATGGATAATCCAATGGCTGACCACAATGAATAACGACCACCAACCCAATCCCAAAATTCAAACATATTAGCTACATCAATTCCAAAGTCACTAACTGCTTTAGCATTGGTTGAAAGTGCTACGAAATGTTTAGACACAGATGCTTCATTTTTAGCAGCCTCTAAAAACCAATTTCTAGCCGAAAAGGCGTTTGCCATGGTTTCTTGTGTCGTAAATGTTTTGGAAGCTATTAGAAATAAGGTGGTTTCAGGATTAACCTTCTTTAAGGTTTCTGCAATATGTGTTCCGTCAACATTACTTACAAAATGTATATTTAGGTGGTTTTTATAAGGTTTTAACGCTTCTGTTACCATGACAGGACCAAGGTCTGACCCTCCAATTCCAATATTGACAACATCCGTGATGGCTTTTCCTGAATATCCTTTCCAATCACCCGAGATGATTTTTTCGGTAAAGGACTTCATGTGTTCTTTGACCGACTGTATCTTTGGAATAACGTTTTCTCCGTCTACAAGAATGTTCTGCGAAGATTTTGCACGTAAGGCAGTATGTAAAACGGATCTATTTTCGGTTTGGTTGATTTTTGTTCCGTTGAACTGAGCTTTTATGGCTTGTTCAAGTTGGCATTCATTCGCTAAATCAATGAGGTGTTTAAATGCTGACTCGTCTAATATATTCTTTGAGAAATCAAGTAAAATATCTTGGTCAAGAATACTGTATTTTGATTGACGGTTAGGTTCGTCTTTAAATAAATTTTTAAGATTGTTTTTTGCTAAACGATCACGGTCTTTTGCTAATTCTTGAAAAGCTTTGGTCTCAGCGAATGCAATATTGGATAAGGTCATTATAAATACTTTTGGCTTAAATTTTCTCAAAAATACAATTTTTCTGGGATTAAAAAAGGGGTACAAGTAGTCCTTGCACCCCTTAAATATAACTAAACAGACCTATAGGTTAGGCTGTGGAGTTTTACGCAAATAAGGTTTGACTGTTGTAAATCCCTTCGGGAATTTAGCAACAGCATCTTCATTGGATACTGCTGGGGTAATGATTACATCTTCACCATTTTTCCAATCTGCTGGTGTGGCAACTTGGTAATTAGCCGTTAATTGAAGCGAATCAATTACTCGTAAAATTTCTGTAAAGTTACGGCCGGTGGAAGCAGGGTAGGTGAGTGTTAGTTTAATCTTTTTATCGGGTCCAATGATAAATACGGAACGAACAGTAGCTTTTTCTGATGCATTCGGGTGAATCATATCATATAATAAGGCAACCTTTTTTTCAGGATCAGCGATAATCGGGAAGTTAACTTTGACGTTATTGACTTCTTCGATATCAGGAACCCATTGATTGTGAGAATCTAAATCATCCACAGAAATAGCAATTGCTTTAACTCCGCGTTTATCAAAATCTCCAGCCAAAAGAGCAGTTTTCCCTAATTCAGTCGTGCAGACAGGAGTAAAATCCGCTGGGTGACTAAACAGTAATACCCATGAGTCTTTTATCCATTCATGGAAGTTAATAGGACCTTGTGTTGTGTCAGCACTAAAATCCGGTGCGATATCGCCTAAATGTATTGACATAATGAAAAGGGTTAAAATTTAAACTATTTATTCTATCAAATATATAGATTATTGCTACAATAAAAAAAGCAATCCTAAAATAAGATTGCTTTTAACATTACACTTCATCAACAAACTAAAAACCAAATAATTAAAATGCTGTAGGAGAAGGATTCGAACCTCCAAGGTGCAGTTAGCCTCGACACAGAACTGATTTAGTGGTCAACCCATTATGCCGTGTTTATCCTGAACTCACCACCCCCGAGACAGGAGGGCACGTCTGCCAATTTCATCACCCTACAGTGAAAAAATAACTACCTTTGTAATTATCTTAAGACAAATATAAAAGATGATTTTAATTATTTCAAAATATTTTAAAAAAAATATCAATTTGTTGGATATTTTTTAAAAATTTAACCTAAATATTGAAAATTTCGAATGGACAAGAAGACAGATTTAGATCCTTTAGATTATAAAATTCTTAAAATACTCGTAGAGGACGCTAATTTACCTTATACCGAAATCGGGCAGCGTTTAGATGTTTCAGGCGGTACCGTACACGTCCGGATGAAAAAGATGGAATCTATGGGTATTGTTAAAGGTGCTCAATTATTAATCGATTATTCTAAAATAGGTTGGGATATCACAGCCTTTCTAGGCATTTACTTAGATAAAAGTTCACTCTATGAGGATGTAGCCAAGCAATTAGAGGCGATACCAGAAGTAGTTAATATTCACTATACAACCGGTATCTATAGTATTTTTGCGAAGATTATTTGTCGGGATACCCAACATCTTCGAGAGGTATTGCATGATAAAATTCAGCGTGTTAGTGGAATTCAGCGGACAGAAACCTTTATATCCTTGGAGGAAAGTTTGATTCGAAATACCCCATTATTTTAGATTATTTAGATTCATTCTACTTAAATGCTTCTATTTTATCTTTTCGCTTTGTAATTTTGTGTTCTAATCACAAAAGAACATGGCAGAGCATCCAGATGATATTTTATTAGAGGTAACGAATTCCGACTACAAGTATGGTTTTGAGTCGAATTTTGAGACTGATGAAGCCCCAATGGGATTGGATGAATCGATTATTCGATTTATTTCTGATAAGAAGAACGAACCCGAGTGGATGTTTGAATGGCGATTGGCGGCATTCAATCATTGGAAAACGTTAAAGGAACCCGATTGGGCTAATTTGACCTATACTCCCTCAGATTACCAAGCGCTTAAATATTATTCAGCTCCGAAACCCAAGAAGACCTTAAATTCTTTGGATGAAATTGATCCAGAACTTCGTCGGACTTTTGAGAAATTAGGAATCTCCCTTGATGAGCAAAAACGTATATCAGGTGTTGCTGTAGCTGTGGATGCAGTAATTGATTCTGTTTCTGTGGCTACTACCTACAAAGAGACTTTAGCTGAAAAAGGTATTATATTTTGTTCTATTTCCGAAGCCATTAAGGAACATCCCGAATTAGTAAAAAAATACTTAGGGAGTGTCGTTCCTGTTAAAGACAATTTTTTCTCCGCTTTGAATGCTGCCGTATTTTCTGACGGTTCTTTCTGCTACATTCCGAAAGGTGTTCGTTGCCCGATGGAATTATCTACATATTTCAGAATAAATGCTGCAGGCACGGGTCAATTTGAGCGTACGTTAATTGTCGCTGATGAAGATTCTTATGTAAGTTATTTAGAGGGATGTACAGCACCGCAACGTGATGAAAATCAGTTGCACGCGGCTGTTGTAGAGATATTTGTACACAAGGGGGCAGAGGTAAAATATTCAACCGTTCAAAACTGGTATCCTGGTGACAAGGACGGTAAGGGTGGTATTTTTAATTTTGTGACCAAACGTGGAATTTGTGATGGAGAGCATTCTAAATTATCTTGGACACAAGTAGAAACGGGATCAGCAGTCACGTGGAAATATCCATCTGTAGTTTTGAAAGGAGATTATTCGATCGGTGAGTTTTACTCGGTTGCGGTAACCAATAACTACCAACAAGCTGATACGGGTACCAAAATGATACATTTGGGTAAACACTCCAAATCACGCATTGTATCGAAAGGTATTTCCGCAGGTTTTTCTCAAAACTCTTACCGTGGATTAGTTCAAGTCGCGCGTAAGGCTGATAAAGCCAAGAACTTCTCGCAATGCGATTCATTACTTTTAGGGGATAAATGTGGAGCGCATACGTTCCCGTATTTAGAAGTCAAAAATAGTTCATCTTCGGTTGAACACGAGGCAACTACGTCTAAAATTGGAGAAGATCAAATCTTCTACTGTAATCAGCGAGGCTTATCCACGGAAACGGCTATCGCACTAATCGTCAATGGTTATGCTAAAGAAGTTTTAAACCAATTACCGATGGAGTTTGCTGTAGAAGCTCAGAAGCTTTTGGCTATTTCTTTAGAAGGTTCCGTAGGTTAAGCTTTATTACCACCTGTATGTAATGCCACGATTTGGCTACCTGGTTTAAAGAAATCTTTTGAAATTAAATCATAGAGTCCATAAAACATCCTTCCGGTGTATATGGGCTCTATTTTTATCTGGTGTTTTTGATGGAATTGTTCACAAAAAGTGTCTAATACATTGGCCTGTTTGGCATATTTCCCAAACACATATTGATCGTTTATCGTTTGAATAGGAATACCTAATTCTTGGGAATTACCTTCAATTTCAGCCTTATTATTTAGCGTCAGTATACCGATTATTTTTACACCTTGTAGCAATTGACAGAGTCCCAAATAGGTGGCTCCTGTACCGATAGGGCAAATCAAGTAGTCTAAACTTTTAAAGCTCTCGATTTCTTTACTTAATTCAGCTATCCCGACGATAGCCTTGTTGCCAAAACCACCTTCTGCTATGTTTAAACTATTGGTTTGAGGAACAGCTTCGGGTATTTGTTTGGCTTGATAATTGGACCGACTGATAAAATGCAGATCCATATCCCATGCCTTCATCTGTTCTAAATAGGGATTACTATTGGTGTTTAATTCTTCACCCCGAACGATTCCAATGGACTTAATATCGAATGCTTTTGTCGCAAAGGCCAACGCATATAAGTGGTTTGAGTAGGCCCCACCAAAACTAATAATTTGCTTAATTCCATTTAATTGGGCGAATTGAATATATTCTCTTAATTTGCGCCACTTATTGCCACTGATGATGGGGTGAATTAAATCATCTCGTTTGACAAAAACACTAATTTGTTTTTCTTCAAACAACGCATCATGAATTTCTTCCACGGGTGATGGTAAGTTCAAGAATTGTTTTTCAAATTGTAAGATGTCCATAGATCCAGAAATAGACCCAATTGAATCAGAAGATGATTTATTTGAGCATTTTAACTTTGTCGTTGACAAAGGTCAGCAATTACTCAGAATAGATAAATACTTATTACTAAAAATTGCGAATTCGAGTCGGTCTAAAATTCAGACGGGCATCGAAGCGGGAGCAGTTAAGGTCAATGACCAATTAGTTAAATCGAATTATAAGGTAAAGCCCTTTGATGAGATTTCTGTTTCATTCTCAACGCCGCCAAGAGATACGGAAGTTATTCCGGAAAATATTCCGATCAATATTGTTTATGAGGATGATGATTTGATGATTATCAATAAAGAACCGGGCATGGTCGTACATCCGGCACATGGCAATTGGAATGGTACTTTGGTCAACGGTTTACTTTATTATTGTCAACATTTACCTGGTAATAACAATATCCGACCCGGTTTAGTGCATCGAATCGACAAGGATACCTCAGGTTTATTGGTCATTGCTAAATCGGAATTTGCCATGACTTTTTTAGCCAAGCAATTTTTCGACCACAGCATAGAGCGTACCTATTATGCCATTTTATGGGGGGTACCTAAAGAACCCCAAGGGACCTTGCGTGGAAATATCACGCGGCATCCCAAGGATCGTAAAATCATGTTTATGCTTCCTGAAGATAGCGAAGAAGGCAAGTTGGCCATTACGCATTACGAAGTCATTGAATCCTTTGGCTTTTGTTCTTTTGTTAAATTTAATTTAGAAACGGGGAGGACTCATCAAATTCGTGCTCATGCGCAATCCATGGGACATCCCTTGGTTTCGGATGCGTCTTACGGTGGCGATAAAATACGTTTTATGAGCACAAGGGCAAATTTTAAACAATTTGTCGACAACATGTTTAAGCTATGTCCTAGACAAGCGCTGCATGCCTATTCGTTAGGTTTCGAACATCCAATGACGCATGAATGGATTCAATTTGATAGTGAATTCCCAAACGATTTTAAAAATTTATTGAATAAATTGAGACAATTTACCAACGAGTAAACATGATAGAATTAAGACGAGCTACACGGGAGGATATCCCTATCATATTTGAATTAGTAAAGGAATTAGCACTATTTGAAAAAGCGCCGGAGGAAGTTACGGCTACTTTGGCGGATTATGAAGTTAATGGATTCGGAGAAAATCCTCTTTTTGGTTCTTATCTTGCTTTCTATCAAGGGAAATTAGCGGGCTTTGCTTTATGGTATTTTCGGTTCTCTACTTGGAAGGGGAAACGTTTTTACCTCGAAGATTTGTATGTGAAAGATGAGTTTCGCAGCTTAGGAATCGGTAAGAAATTAATTGAAATTTGCTTTGAGGAAGCTAAAATAACTAATTGTACAGGCATGATGTGGCAGGTATTGGATTGGAATACACCAGCTATTGAATTTTATAAGCAATATGATGCAAAATTCGATGGGGAATGGATTAACGTCAATGTTAATTTATAGTGAATTTCGATCAATGAAATAATATTCATTTGAATAGCGTCCTTTTGTTTTTTCAAGGATCATTTTCGCTGCGCGTTCACCCATCAATGCAAAATCATTGGAAATAACAGAAATACCTTCTGAAATGATTTCTTTTAGCGGTGTATCGTCATAGGAAATTACACCTACTTCTCGGCCAAATTTCCATTGTTTTTTCGTACACCAGTTTATCATTTTTATTAAATCAAATTCGCGGAAAACGATATAGGCTTCATTTTCTTTTATGTCCAGTTCCTCTTCTAAGTCGGGGATAATGTCATGATTCAATTCATTATCAGCACAGAATTTTGTAAACCCTTTTATTATCCCATTTGGCGTATATTGAAAACTCTTGCTGCTTAAGACCAAATTGATGGCTTTATACTTTTTAATCTTAGCGTAGCATTCTGATAATCCTTGATAAATATTGGATTCAAAATTTTGAAATAGAATAGCTGAATCTGATCCAAATTCCTTCACATCGATGTCGAGGACTAGCAACTTATCCTTGGGTATTTTCGATAAGATAGCGGAAACACTTTTGTT
The DNA here is from genome assembly GCF_054558655.1 of Aquirufa sp. 5-AUSEE-100C1. NCBI lineage: Bacteria > Pseudomonadati > Bacteroidota > Cytophagia > Cytophagales > Flectobacillaceae > Aquirufa > Aquirufa sp. 5-AUSEE-100C1. The sequence goes on from NZ_JBPXKO010000001.1 coordinate 380,392, forward strand.
GAAGTGGGGCAATATGATGTAGTGATTGTATTTCCCTAAATTATCATTAATCAAATTTTCAAAAAGATTAATGTCATGGTAATGAAAGAATAGGGTATGGGTAACACCTTCGCCAAGATGCTCTAAGATATTATCCAATAATATTTCTTTATAAGGGGTTAAGGCATCCATTAATATGAATACATTTAAATTGCTCCGTGTGTCTGTTGAAGCAACGTAAAACCCCTTTCCATGATGGGATGTTATTAATCCGCGTTCTCTTAATTCATCATAGGCTTTAGTAACGGTCATTCTAGCCATGCCAAATTCACTGGCTACCACGTTAATTGATGGCAATTGTTTTCCACGCTCAAAATTACCTGAATCAATGGCATCCACGATACTATCAATCAGTTGCTGATATTTGGGCTTATTGCTGGTAGGATCGAATTGGATCATCGTTAAAGGTATTAATGAATGACAATTTGTTTTTCAATATCTTCTAAAGTTGCTCCTTTGGTTTCAGGCATCATGAATTTGACATAAGCCAATTGGAAAACCATCATGATGGCAAAAAATGCAAAGATGCTAGTTTCCCCAAGTAATGTGGTGAAGATAGGGAAGAAATTTGTGATTAAGGCAGCTAAAATCCAGTGCGTTAAGGAGCCCCAAGCCATACCTGTTGCCCGAACCGAATTTGGGAATATTTCGGAAATGAATACCCAAATAACAGAACCTTGACCAATAGCGTGTGCGGCTATAAAGGCAAAAATGTACATCGGTACCCATTCGAAGGATGAACTATAAAATGAATAGGCGATAAGACTTAATGAAATTATATATCCAATTGAACCGATATACATCAATACTTTCCGACCCACTCGGTCAATGAGGTACCAGCCAATTAAGGTGAAAATTAGATTCGCTACACCAATTCCTGCTGACTGTAATAAGGCACTCGATTTATCTAAATGAGCTTCTTCAAAAATTCGTGGTGCGTAATATAAAACAGCATTTATACCCGAAACTTGGTTGAAAAAAGAAAATAAAAATGACAATAAAAGTGGGCGATAGTATTTGTTGGTGAATATATTTTCTTTCTGAACGGATACCGATTTGTTTTCTAATATCCTTTGAATTGTGGCATCTGACTCATCATCAACTAATTCTAAGATTTTCTTTGCTCCAGCTAGATCATTACGATGTAACAACAAGAAAGTGGGACTCTCAGGTGTGAATAAGATTAGGATGGAAAATAAAAGACTTGGAAGTCCTACAATGGCCAACATATAGCGCCAATCGTTTTCACCTAAACCACTAAGAAAATAATTTGATACATATGCAATGAGTATTCCTAATACAATGTTTAATTGGAAAGAGATAACTAATTTCCCACGATGCTTTGCGGGCGCAATTTCAGATATGTAAATAGGTGCAACAACTGACGATGCTCCGATACCAAGTCCTCCTAAAAACCGAAAAATCATAAAGCTATTGACATCATTAGCTAAGGCTGCACCAATCGAGGAGATTAGAAAACTTAAGCCGATCCAAAATAAAGTCTTTTTTCGACCAAATTTATCAGCTGGAATACCTCCAAATGCCGCACCTAGGACGGTACCATAAAGTGCAGTAGCCATAGCAAATCCATGGGTCCAATCATCTAAATTCCAAAGTGTCTTGATTGTTTTTTCAACGCCTGAAATGACCGTCATATCCATTCCAAATAACATTCCGCCCAGACCAACGGTGATTGACCAAAAGATTACATGTTTATTCATTTGCTATTATTTTGACATACAATTTAATACCAAATTAGCTATATAAGGTTGTAATAAACGGACTTTTTGACTTAGGTATGTTTTTTAGAAGAGTAATATAGAAGATGTTCAGGTGAAATGTATTGTTTGAATTCTTCGATAAATTCATTTGGCTGCATTTGCTCGATTTCTTGAACAAATGTTTGTGGAGTTTTGCCAGTGAATTTTTTAAACGTATGATTAAAATGGGCCGTATCATAAAAGCCAAGGATCTCTGCCAATTCTTGATTTTTTGAGCTCTTATTTTGGGCAAAATAGGCAAGTGATTGATTAATTCGCTTAAGCTGTAAATAATCCTTTGGAGTAATACCTGTCAATTCGATAAATGATCGGGTAATTGTTTTGTATAAAGCTGCGTTAATATCCTGATCAGATTCTAGTATTTCCACAAAATGATTCAAACGCTCCCATTTCTTTATTTTTGATAGAATTAGGAGTGGAGAGAAATAAGCTTCAAATAACTGAACTCTTTCTTCGAAACTGTTTGAACCTAACAATAGCGAGTGAAAATTTTGTGGTGGTGGGATTAGAAACTTATCGATTGAGCAATTGGTATTGTTGAAATTTTTAAAGGATTCCGCTGAAAAACAAGCCAGTCCTCCTAATTTGAATTTAATGCCGAATATGTGATTTCCAACTTGATGTTTATAATAGGTTGGTAACGTATGTAGGGACTCAATTAGTGACCCGTTTATCGGCAGAAAATCTGTTGGATTTTGGACAGCACGATAAAATACATTTCCCAATGAAAAAGTGATAACAACTTGATCTTCGGGAAAAATGGTTTCTACTTCATAAGGGATATCTTCGGTGGACTCCATCTTCTTTTCCCAATAATGGTCAATAAAATTAGCTAAAATCCCTTCTGGTTTCTTATAATGTATGAGCATGGCCAAACTATTTAATATACCTGTTAGCTACCGTACTTGCACTTAAACCTAATATGATCAATAAAATTAGCGCTTTTCGTAATTCAAAAAAATCAGCTAAGAAACCAATTAAAACAGGACCAATTAGAAATCCAATATAGGCAATTGTAGATACCCCGGCAATGGCAATCGCAGGTTCAATTCTTTTTTGATTTCCTGCCTGCGAATAAATTAACGGTACTATGGTTGAAATTCCTAAACCTGTTAAAAAGCATCCGAAAATTTTAAACTCAACTTGTGACATCATTAATGTGAGAAACATTCCAATACTCACGAATAAACCATTTCCAATCAGAACATTTTTGACTCCAAATTTTTGAGAAATATAATCTCCGAGAAATCGACCAACAACCATTGCCATGGCAAATGCAGAAAATCCTATGGTTGATGGATAATTTATCGTAGTGACATTTTCTTTGAAGTACAACGTAATCCAGTCGGCCATAGCACCTTCACATAACATACCGCAAAAGGCTACCAAGGCAAGTACAAATAGGTAGCTACCGAGGTTAAGAAAAGATGATTTCGATTTAGCTTCTTGCTCTTCTTTTTTCTCATTTTTTATAAGGCTAGGATAAAAGAAGGGGATACTTACTACATTGACTGCTGCAATTATATCAAAATGAGATTGAAATGAATATCCATTTTTAGCAAGTATTCCTCCAATCATAGATCCTATCATTAACCCAATCGAAAAGACAGCATGGAAAGAAGACATGATTATTTTATTCATTTTTGCTTCCAATGCCACAACTTGAGTATTCATCGCGATATTGAGAATATCACCTGCCATTCCGAAAAAGAATAAACATGTAAATAAACTGATTGAACTATTACTAAAGCCAATCACGGGTATTATGACAATATATAAGAAGACGGCTACAATACATATGACTCTTGAATTGAACTTAGAAATAAGCCAACCGGCGATAGGTAATGAAACGAGTGAACCCAAAGGTAAACCCATCAATACGCCACCTAATTGTGCATCAGACAGCTTTAAATAATATTTAAAATCTGGAATCCGAGTGGCCCATGTGGCGAAATTCAATCCACATAGAAAAAATAAAATACCTATGCTTAGGCGGTTCTTAACTAATTCACTCATGATAATAAGCGCATTTTTACTTCTAACCATGAATTTACTCGCTCATATTCATTCAAATGCAAATTATGTGGCGCCGTAAATAGGAGAGGCGTACCTGTAAATGTTTTTAAATTTTTTTCATGATCGTCGATTAAGTAATCTGCTAAAATCATGTGTTTATGTCCACAGAATACGATATGTTGCCAACCAATAAATGGAAAATGTTTCTTCATCCAATTTAATTTTTCTTTCATCGAGTTTGGAAATTCTGTGGCAGCCGATACAATAAATACCTCATACTTTTCCATTAATGCCTGAATCACCTCAACAGCATCGGGTTTAACCGGGATATCTTCAAAAAAGCCTTCATCCCATAGAAAGTCATTATTAGCGAGGTACAATTCGTAAAAATGCTTTTTCTGCTCGTTGGTAGCATTCAATAAATTTTCATAGGTAAAATTACCTTGTACTCGTTTATTTATGTATTGAATGATTTTGACAGTTGTGTCTGCCATTACATCATCCATGTCGATTGCAATTCTTTTCATGGTTTTTACAAATAAAAAACTCCCCAAATATGGGGAGTTTTTAGTAGATATTCTAACGAGGAATTACATCATTCCACCCATTCCACCACCTGGTGCGTGTGAGTGAGGTGCTTCGTTAGCAGGCTTGTCGGCAATAACACACTCTGTCGTTAATAATAAACCAGCAATAGAAGCTGCGTTTTCTAACGCCAAACGTGTTACTTTCGTTGGGTCAATAATACCCGCCGCAATCATATTTTCATATTTATCTTCGCGTGCATTGTAACCATAATCATCTTTTCCGCCTTTAACCGCATTGATGACTACCGATCCCTCGCCACCCGCATTAGCAACAATGGTGCGTAATGGAGCTTCAACTGCTTGACGAATGATGTTGATACCTGTTGTTTGATCTTCGTTTTCGCCTTTTAAACCATCTAATGATGAAATAGCACGAATTAAAGCAACACCACCACCCGCGATGATTCCTTCTTCAACAGCCGCACGGGTTGCGTGTAATGCATCATCGACACGGTCTTTCTTTTCTTTCATTTCAACCTCAGTAGCTGCACCGATGTATAAGATAGCAACACCACCTGATAATTTAGCTAGACGCTCTTGTAGCTTCTCACGATCGTAATCCGAAGTTGTATTTTCGATTTGAGCTTTAATTTGATTCACACGATTGGTAATGTCATCCGCTGAACCTGCACCGTTAACAATTGTCGTATTGTCTTTATCGATAATGATTTTTTCCGCTTGACCTAAATATTCAATCGTTGCGTTCTCTAATTTGAATCCGCGTTCTTCTGAAATAACAGTACCTCCTGTTAGGATAGCAATATCTTCCAACATCGCTTTACGACGATCGCCGAATCCAGGGGCTTTTACCGCAGCCACTTTTAGCGCACCACGAATTTTGTTAACTACCAAGGTAGCTAAAGCTTCACCATCTACATCTTCTGAGATAATTAACAATGGACGACCCGTTTGTGCAACGCCTTCTAATACAGGTAGTAATTCTTTCATTGAAGACACCTTCTTCTCTGAAATTAAAATGAAAGGTTTTTCTAATTCAACCTCCATTTTCTCCGTATTGGTTACAAAATAAGGAGATAAATAGCCGCGGTCGAACTGCATACCTTCTACCGTCTTAACTTCCGTTTCTGTACCACGAGCCTCTTCCACTGTGATAACACCTTCACGGCCAACTTTATCCATCGCAGATGAAATCATTGTACCGATTTCATAATCGTTGTTAGCTGATACAGTAGCTACTTGAGCAATTTCATTGGAAGTAGTAATGGGACGTGATTGAGACTTTAGATTGGCCACAATGACTTCAACAGCCTTTTCGATACCTTTCTTCAAATCCATTGGGTTTGCTCCAGCTGCAACGTTTTTTGAACCAATCGTGTAAATAGCCTGTGTTAACACAGTCGCAGTCGTTGTACCATCACCCGCTTGATCAGCTGTCTTCGATGCAACTTCTTTAACCAATTGAGCACCCATGTTTTCCACTGCGTCCTCTAATTCGATTTCTTTAGCCACAGATACACCATCCTTTGTAATTGAAGGTGACCCGAATTTTTTATCAATGATTACGTTACGACCTTTAGGGCCCAAAGTAACTTTAACCGCATTTGCAAGGGTATCAACCCCTCTTTTCATCTTTTCGCGCGCTTCGCTGTCGAAATATAATTCCTTTGCCATGATATATTAAAATGATTAATAGGTTAAACTAAATTACAAAACTGCAAAAATGTCAGATTCACGCATGATTAGGTAATCCTTTCCTTCAATCGTGATTTCAGTTCCAGAATACTTGCCATACAATACTTCGTCGCCAACTTTAACTGTGATAGGTTCATCTTTCTTGCCATTACCAACAGCTACAATGATCCCTTTTTGTGGTTTTTCTTTTGCAGTATCTGGAATAATAATTCCAAATGCAGTTTTTTCCTCCGCAGCAGCAGGCTCAACAATAACGCGATCTGCTAATGGTTTGATCGTTAATTTTGACATGGTTATAATAAATTTAAGTTTTGTAAATGATAATTTCTAAATAAATAGAAATGCGTGACTACATAAACAATATGTATGCCACGCATCTTATACTGAAAAAATGTCAGCTATTTATTTTGATGTAGGAGCCGTAGCAGGGGCTGGTGCCATTGGAGCAGGAGCCGCAGGAACAGTTTTCGTAGCTGCTTTTTCTACGTTTACTGATTGAGTTGCATCTGTCGTACCATTGGAAATCGTAAAGTTTGTAACAAGTACCAATACCAATATGGCAATAGAGAAGCCCCAAGTTAATTGCTCTACTAAATCGCCTGTTTTTTGTACACCAAACATTTGAGTTGCTCCGGATGAACCAAACTCACCGCTGATACCGCCACCTTTTGGATTTTGTACCAAAATAAGGATAATCAGTAGCACTGAAAAAAGAACGATAAGTGAAATTAATAGCGTAAACATATTTATTCGGTTATATTTTGTTGTAAATCTGAAATTCGAGATGCAAAGTAAAGCCTTTTTTCAGGTTTTGCCAAGATTAATTGTTCATATATCTCGATAGCCTGTTGATATTTTTGTTGTTTTACCAAGATAATTGCAAATGTCTCTGATACGGGAGGTGTCCAAAGCTTTTCCGATAGGTCCAATGATGGTTCAAACTCGTCTCCCATGGACGTTTTTTTGGATTTAGTTAATGTTGGAAGGTTTTCTAAAAATTGATTTATGATGTCTATTTGATCGATTCCCGACTCAATGGAAGGATTCACTTCAGGAGCATCATGGTGGGTATGATAAAACTGTGTTCTTATTGGTGAACGTAAAGCAGTTTTCCTCAAAAGGCTTTTTCCTTGGTAACTATTCCAATTGAGTAGGTAAAAAAACGGATAACGATCCTGATCCTTAGTTAAGTCAGTCATCACCGATTCATTATCTCGATCAAATCGGTTCAGTAAATACCATAAACGCTGTGATTTATTCAGTTCCATTACCAATCACCTGCTATTTTATTAAACAAATCTAAAATAATTTGATCTGTCAATTTAGGAATTAATGTCTTCTCTACCTGAGATAGTGTTTGATTTTGAGGGAAGTCTTGATAAAATGAAAATTCCTGTTCAAAATTCTTCGTATCATCTAATCGATTTACGACATTAAATGATATTCTTAAGGTTAAACGATTTAAACCAGCCTTATCATCTGTAGTAGGTGCCTGGGGAGTTAATTCGTAACCAACAATCGTTCCTTCGATTAATAAGTCAGGATTTTGGTTTACCAACTTTAGCGTGGTATTTCGTTGGAAATACTCTTTTAACTTTTCATTAAAAGTAAGACTCAAATTGGTAGGACCGCCAGCAATTTCAAGACGTATATTATTAATTTGAATTGTCTTAAGATCCGCCGATAAGCTAGCGCCTTTAAAGCTGTAACAACTGTTTAGGCAAACCAATAACACGGTAAATAGGGCACTATGCCAAGTCTTCCAAATCATATTGTTTGATTTTACGATATAAGGTACGTTCAGAAATCCCCAAATCTTTGGCGGCATGTTTACGTTTATTTTTATTTTTCTTCAATGCCTTGATGATAATTTCTTTTTCTTGCTTTTCGAGCGATAAAGTTACATCCTGACTGGGTGTAATGATTTCTTCATAATTTAAATCGATAGGTTCCTCATTGATTATTGAGATAGCTTCCATGGGTTCTTCCACTCGTTGAGCGGGTAATGCAAATCCCTCGGCGGGTTTAATGTCGGCAAATAAATTCGCATTTTCATGCAAAATATCATAACTAACACCATTACCCGATTCAATAACTTTCAGTAAGATTTTTTTGAGCTCGGTAACATCGCGCTTTAAATCAAATAGAATTTTGTAAAGTATTTCGCGTTCGTTCATTCCATCTGAACTTTGAAAAAAGTCAGATTTTATGACGTTGGATTTGATTTTGGGTTCGTTAAATGCTAGATACTCTTGTAGTTTATCCTCATCAACAATTCGGTCACCTAATTCAAGGACTGAAATTTGTTCCGCCAAGTTTTTTAGTTGACGAATATTGCCTGGAAAATGTTGTTTTTGTAACAACAATTTAGCCTCATTGGTAAGTGTGATGGGTTTTACTCGATGTGATTCAGAAAAATCGGTTGTGAATTTTCGGAAGAGTAATTCGATATCATTCCCACGCTCTCGTAATGGTGGCACATAAATAGGCACTGTGCATAATCGATAGTACAAGTCTTCTCTAAATTTTCCTTTACTAATTGCGTCCTGTAAATTTAGATTGGTTGCAGCAACGACACGAGTATTGGTTTTTTGAACTTTGGAAGAACCGACGCGATAAAATTCACCATTTTCCAGGACACGCAGTAAACGAGCTTGCGTCCCTAGTGGCATTTCAGCAATTTCATCTAAGAATATCGTTCCTCCGTCAGTTACCTCAAAATACCCTTTTCGTGCCTCTATGGCTCCAGTAAAAGATCCTTTTTCATGCCCAAATAATTCCGAATCTATCGTACCCTCGGGAATAGCTCCGCAGTTGACGGCTATAAACTGGCCATGTTTACGTTTGGATAGCGTATGGATAATTTTAGAAAATGATTCCTTGCCGGAACCACTTTCACCCGTAATTAATACGGTCATATCAGTTGGCGCCACTTGTTCTGCTATCGAAATAGCATGAAGTAGGGAAGGGGCATTTCCGATAATTCCAAATCGTGCTTTTAAAGCTGTCAAGTGACTTGTTTCCATATTGCTTTAATTTACGAGTTCGCCAATTAATGTTCCGGTCGTGCTAGAAGTAATTTTCACATGAACATAGTCACCGATTTTTTCCGATCCTTTTGGGAAAACAACAACTTTATTAGAATCCGTTTTACCAAAATGGTGCTTATCTGATTTCTTGGAATTTCCCTCGACAAGTATTTTCTGAACTCTTCCAATGTATTGATTATTGCGAATTCCTGAATGCTTTCTTTGTAGTTCAATTATTTCGCTTAGTCTTCTTGATTTGACTTCGTCGGGCACATCATCTTTATATTTCTTAGCGGCCGGCGTACCTGGACGTTCGGAATAAATAAACATATACCCAAAATCGTATTGAACTTCTTCCAATAGCGATAATGTATCTTGGTGCTCTTCTTCTGTTTCTGAACAAAATCCAGCAATAATATCGTGTGAAATCCCACATTCATCACCTAATATGGTTTTTATTGCTTTGATTCTGTCTAAATACCACTCACGTGTATATGTTCGATTCATCAATTCAAGAATCCGATTACTGCCACTTTGGGCTGGCAAATGAATGTTCTTGCAAATGTTTTCATGCCGAGCCATTGTGTAAAGGACTTCATTGGTGATGTCCTTGGGATGGGATGTTGAAAAACGGATGCGCAAATCAGGATGTATTTGTGCTGTTTTTTCGAGTAATAAGGCAAAATTGATTTCTTCGCCTGTATTAGGATTTTTCCATCGATAAGAGTCAACGTTCTGGCCCAATAAATTTACTTCTCGGTAACCTTGATTAAATAATGTTTGACACTCATTTATGATTGAATCCAGATCACGAGATCTTTCGCGGCCTCTTGTAAATGGCACTACACAAAAAGAACACATATTGTCGCATCCTCGCATGATACTCACAAATGCACTTACACCGTTGGTGTGCAGTCGAACCGGTTCAATATTGCCGTAAGTTTCCTCTTTTGATAGAAATACATTGATGGCTTTTTGGCCATTTTCAATTTGTTCTAATAGATTGGGTAAATCGCGGTAAGAATCAGGTCCAGCAACTAAATCAACTAATTTTTCTTCTTCGATTAGCTTGGTTTTTAAACGTTCAGCCATGCACCCCAAAATTCCAATGGTAATTTCGGGTCTTTTGGCTTTTAACCCTTTAAATGTCTGTAATCTGTGTCGAATTTTATTTTCTGCATTATCTCGGATGGCGCAGGTATTGAGTAGGATAGTATCTGCCTCATCAATGTTGGATGTAGTTCCGTAACCTTTATCTATTAGTATGGATGTGACAACTTCAGAATCAGCAAAATTCATTTGGCAGCCGTAGCTCTCTATATATACCTTTCCCAATAAATCCGTTTGCTGATAATCTGTGGATATTCTTGGAGAATCCAATGCTTCTTTTTCCTCTGTAGATAAAACCTTTAACGCTTGCATAGATTAGTAAATCTCTAAATGACTTATAAAGTTATGACATTTTGTCAGAGAAAGCTAAATGATGTTTCCTGAATTTAAATAAATTACTTGATCAGATTGACTCGTTAATGACTCATTATGAGTTACCATAATGATTTGCTGGCCATAGTTTTCTTTTAATCGAACAAACATCTCATATAATGCGTCGGCATTTTTGTTGTCGAGGTTTCCTGTTGGTTCATCTGCCAATATTAAAGCAGGTTTGTTGATGAGCGCACGTGCAACAGCGACCCTTTGTTGTTCTCCACCCGATAATTGACTCGGAAATTTATGAATGAGGTTTTGTATACCCAGGTGATGAATGATTTCTTGAAAATAGGCTTCTTGTTCTTCGCTTATATTCTTTTCTCGAATATATAGGGGCAATTTGATATTTTCTTCGCTGGTAAACTCGCCCAATAAATTGTGAAATTGAAATACAAAACCTATGTTTTCATTTCTGAATTTAGCTAATTGATTCTCTTTTAAATCTTTGTAGGAAATATCATTTAAATGGATATCGCCATAATCCGGCATAGAGAGAAGGCCAATTAATTGGAGTAATGTACTTTTTCCGGAACCAGACGGCCCTAAGATGGAAACCAATTGACTGTTCTGAACGCTTATATTTATGTTGTTTAGAATCAATTGTGTTCCATAGGATTTGGAAATATTTTTTAATTCTAACATTTTTTTGGCTTTTTTTTAGATTTTTAAAGAGATACGAGAACTTTTTAAAAGTTTGGCAAATAAATAGTAATTTCACGAAATTAAAATTTTTACTAAATGAATATTCACGAATACCAAGCAAAAGAAATTCTAAAAGGCTACGGAGTAAGAATTCAAGAGGGAATTGTTATTGACAAAATCGAAGATGCGATTTCAGCCGCAGAAGCATTAAAGGCACAAACTGGAACTGGTTGGTTTGTCGTAAAAGCACAAATTCACGCAGGTGGTCGCGGTAAAGGTGGCGGAGTGAAGTTGGCAAAGAATTTAGATGAAGTAAAAGAAAGAGTTTCTCAAATTCTTGGTATGCAGTTGGTAACGCACCAAACGGGTCCCGAAGGAAAGAAAGTTAATAAGGTTTTAATTAGTGAGGATGTATATTATCCGGGTGATTCTGAGCCTAAAGAATACTATATTTCAATTCTATTAGATCGTGGGCGTGCTTGTAATGTCATTATGGCGTCGACGGAGGGTGGAATGGATATTGAAGAAGTAGCTGAACATACTCCTGAAAAAATCATCAAAGAGTGGATTGATCCACGTGTGGGTTTACAAGATTTTCAGGCACGTAAGGTTGCCTTTATGTTAGGTTTAAGTGGTCAAGCATTCAAGGAGATGGTTAAGTTTATTCAATCCTTGTACCGTGCTTATGTTGAAACAGATTCGTCCATGTTTGAAATTAATCCGGTATTAAAAACCTCGGATGATAAAATATTGGCGGTTGATGCTAAAGTTAATTTAGATGATAACGCTTTGTATCGTCACAAGGACTTAGCTGTATTACGTGATATTGAAGAGGAAGATCCATTGGAGGTTGAAGCATCTGAAAATGACCTTAACTATGTAAAACTAGACGGAAACGTGGGTTGTATGGTTAATGGTGCTGGTTTGGCGATGGCAACGATGGACATTATTAAATTATCGGGTGGAGATCCCGCTAACTTTTTAGATGTGGGGGGTGGAGCGAATGCGAAAACGGTTGAGGCTGGATTCCGCATCATTTTACAAGATCCTAATGTAAAAGCTATTTTGATCAATATTTTTGGTGGTATCGTACGTTGTGACCGTGTTGCTAATGGAGTGGTTGAAGCCTACAAGAACATTGGGGAAATCAATATTCCTATCATCGTACGTTTACAAGGTACCAATGCGGAAGAGGGAGCTGCCATTATCAATAATTCAGGATTGAAGGTATTTTCGGCTGTTTTATTAAAAGACGCTGCTAAGTTGGTATCTGAGGTTTTAAAATAATTTCAGATGAAAATCATTTGTGTTGGTAGAAATTACGTGGATCATATCAAGGAGCTATCGAATGATAGACCTACGGATCCAGTAATTTTTATTAAGCCAGATACGGCTTTGTTGGATTCCTCATCCGCTTTCTATATTCCTTCATTTTCGAACGATGTTCATTATGAGTTGGAATTAGTATTTCGGATTGGAAAAGTAGGTAAGAATATAGAGGCTAAGTTTGCGCATAAATACATTGATTCGATCGGATTGGGAATTGATTTTACCGCACGTGATCTTCAAAGTAAATTAAAAGAGAAAGGATTACCTTGGGAAAAAGCGAAAGCGTTTAATGGCTCAGCTTTCGTTTCTGATTTCCGACCAATTCAAGAATCTGATTTTACTACTCCCATTCATTTTCAATTACATAAAAATGGAGTAGAGGTTCAAAATGGCTCGTCCGATTTAATGATTTGGAATATTGCTGAATTGATCGAGGAAATATCTCAATATTTTACCTTAAAAACAGGGGACTATATTTTTACAGGTACTCCAGCTGGAGTTGGACCCGTTCAAATGGGGGATACATTGACGGGGATATTACAAGGAAATAAATTGTTTGATTTAGCTATAAAATAACATGGAATTAAGCATTGGTTCAGTTTCGCCTATTTTAGAATTTGTTGACTCAACTGGACAGGCATTGTCGTTGCTGGGGAAAAAGACAGTTCTTTATTTTTATCCGAAAGATAATACGCCTGGTTGTACCGCTCAGGCTTGTAATTTGAATGAAAATTTAGATTATTTAGCTGCTAAGGGCTTTCAAGTTATCGGGATAAGTACAGATTCAAATAAGTCTCACGATAAATTTATAGCGAAATACCAACTAAAATTTTCATTAGTTTCAGATGAATCACAAGAAATTGTCAATGCATTTGGTGTATGGGTAGAGAAATCTATGTATGGTAAAGCGTACATGGGGATAGCTCGTACGACATTTGTCATTGATGAAAAAGGAATTATAACAGATATTATCACGAAAGTGGATACCAAAAATCATACGGAACAAATCCACTAATTTTATTATGCAAACAGTTGAATTACAAAAAGTAGCCTCTCAGGTTCGTCGGGATATTTTACGTCAAGTACATGGCTGCCAATCTGGGCATCCTGGAGGATCTCTCGGATGTACTGATTTATTGGTGGAATTATACTTTAATTCCATGATGTTGAAAACCGATGCTTCGGGAAAAGTAGTTTTTCAAATGGATGGTTTGAATGAGGATGTATTCTTCCTTTCAAACGGTCACATTTCACCGCTTTTATATAGCGTTTTGGCTCGTCGTGGGTATTTTAATGTGTCCGAGTTAGCTAGCTTTCGTAAATTAAATACACGTTTGCAAGGTCACCCAACGCCACATGAGCATTTAGAAGGTATTCGTATCGCATCGGGATCATTGGGTCAAGGGCTAAGTGTCGCCATTGGTGTAGCTCAAGCGAAAAAACTCAATGGTGATGCTTCGATCGTTTATTGTTTAATGGGAGATGGTGAGCAGAATGAAGGTCAAGTTTGGGAGGCAGCGATGTATGCACCTCATCACAATGTCAATAATTTAATTGCTTTCATTGATGAGAACGGTCAGCAGATTGATGGGCCAACTGAGAAAGTAATGAATAACCTTGATTTAGAGGCTAAGTATAAGGCTTTTGGATGGCAGGTATTGCGTGTTAACGGTAACGATATGGCATCCATTACTGCGATCATTGCACAAGCAAAACAATTGTTGCAAAATGGAAAGCCAGTGATGGTAATTATGAAAACAGAAATGGGTGCAGGTGTTGATTTTATGATGCACAGTCATAAATGGCATGGTGTAGCTCCCAATGATGAACAATTAGCGGCGGCATTAGGTCAATTAGAAGAAACTTTAGGCGATTATTAATCAATAGAAATGGCATTATTTACTTACGAAACAAAAAAAGATACACGTTCGGGCTTTGGTGCTGGAATGGAATATTTAAGCCTTCACAATCCTAAGGTAGTAGCTTTATGCGCTGATTTAATTGGATCTTTAAAATTAGAGGCATTTATTAAGAATTCACCTGAGCGTTTCTTTCAAACAGGTATTGCTGAGGCAAATATGATTGGATTAGCTGCTGGTTTGTCAATCGGAGGTTACGTACCTTATGCAACTACATTTGCTAATTTTGGTACCGGTCGCGTTTATGATCAAATCCGCCAATCCGTAGCATATTCAGGTAAAAATGTTAAAATAGCCTGTTCACACGCTGGATTAACATTAGGTGAGGATGGAGCAACACATCAAATTTTAGAAGACATAGGCTTAATGAAAATGTTACCGGGAATGGTAGTTATTAATCCTTGTGACTATAATCAAACGAAAGCAGCTACTATTGCAGTTGCTGATTACGAAGGTCCGGTTTATTTACGTTTTGGGCGTCCTGTAGTTCCTGTGTTTACACCTGAAAATCAGAAATTTGAGATTGGCAAAGCCGTTCATTTAATTGAAGGCACAGATGTAAGTATATTCGCAACAGGTCATTTAGTATGGGAGGCCATTATTGCAGCTGAAATGCTACAAGAAAAGGGTATATCTGCAGAGGTAATTAACATTCACACAATTAAACCTTTGGATACAGAGGCAATTCATGCTTCGGTGGCAAAAACAGGTTGTGTTGTATCTGCCGAAGAACATCAAATTAACGGAGGTTTAGGCGATTCGATCGCTCAATATCTTGCCTTGAATATGCCGACACCTCAAGAATTTGTAGGTGTAAACGATTCATTTGGCGAATCAGGTAAACCAGCTGATTTAATGGAAAAATATGGTTTAAATGCACAGGCGATTGTTGAGAAATCAATCAAAGCAATTGCGAGAAAGAAAGCATAATTAGAACGGGTAGCCAATCCCAATATTAAATTCAATTGGGTTTTCCCCACTGCTTAAGGTAGTTTTGGGGAGAACCCATTTTTCGTTTTTAGGATTTGCTGGATTGATTACTTTTGACGCCAAATCTAATCTCAAAAGGAAATAATCAAAATCCCATCGAATACCAAAACCTGTTCCAACTGCAATTTCATTTAGAAAAGTATTCAATTTGAACGTGCCGATGGTATTCAATTGACCATGATCTACATTCCATATATTTCCTGCATCAACGAAAATTGCTCCATTTATTTTCCCTAGAAATTGAACAATAGGAAAGCGATATTCGATTGAACTTTCCAAAATCATACTTCCTGGTTGTTCAATCAAATTGCTAAACGTGTTATACCCTCCGGTACCTAGTCGACGTGGTTTCCAAGCTCTTATACTACTTGGACCACCAATAAAGAAATTTTTCTCATAAGGTAGTTCGTAATTATTTTCTCCACTATATGCATACGCAATTCCGCCATTGAATTTGAATGCGAATTGGCTCTTTTGTCTTTTACCTAATAAATAATATTTACGGTAATCAAGGTTTACCCGAAGGTATCGATAGAATTGAATTTCTTGGTTACTTGAAAATACATTTTCAATAAAGCTAATGCGCTTGTTTCCAAGGAAATTCAAGCTTGTACCACCTGATTCTAAATTTAGTAATAACGATTCGCCATTGACTAACGAATTGCTTGGAATAAAAGATCGGTAGTTATATTGAAAATTAATACTTGATACAAAACTTGGATTGAAACTACGGTATAAATTATTTCCCTTAAGGCGTAATTCCTCTAAGTAACTTTTAAATGCTTCTGAAGTAGGTGTGATGGGATAATTTGTGTTTAACAAGTTTAAGTCTATCAATGATAATTGGAAAAATTTATTATTTGATTTTTTCCAATTATAGCGTTGAAATACTTTTGCATTCGTTCGTATATATTCAGGACGGTCGATGTAGTCGTATCCTACTCCGATTTGTGTTTGAGATGCAGTTAATGACTGTTTCCAGCTATCTAAACTTTTGGGAATATATAAAGAGGGTAAATTCAGTGTAGTACTTAGGTTAACTTCTAAATTTTTTCTTGTTGTTTCGGTGTTTATAAAACCGGTTTGGGCCTCAAATCCGATTCTCCCTGTAAAATCTAAATAATCTAAATAGGAAAATACGGACCGAATTTTAAAGGTATTTGTCAAAAATGGACCCGGTATTCCTCTAAATACACTTCCACCCAGTTCTGATGAAAATGTGTATCTATTATTTTTGACCAAATCAATCGTAGGTGATACTTTGTTCGATGTCGTGTCAAAGTTTACGTTGACTGTTTTAAATTGATCAGTTGCATAGATATTCAATAAGGATTGATTGACTTTATCCAATGAATAAATATCCCCTTCTTTGATATTGATAATTCGTTTTAATTGATTCGAATTGATGGTTTTTTTTATCCAAGTGGAAGACTCGTCTTTTTGATCAATCGTTGTTTCATTTATTTTTAATTTCCCAAAACGATAAACACGATCATATTTCTTGGAATCTACATTTGAATACGCAAAAGATGGAATTTTATATATGAGTGCTATGTTCTTTAATGTGGAGTCTTTAAGATCATTAATATGTATTCCCACTACTTCAGGATTAAAATAAAAGTAGCCTTTATTTCTAAAGTAATTTACGATACTTGACCTCTGTTCATTAATGGTTTCCATTGACAAAGGTGTATTTTTCTTTATTAGGCTTCTATTGACCAAATATTCCTGCATGGAAGAAGCCAATTGAGGATTGTCAATCAATACTGAATCTTTAGTGGAAAAGATACTTTGGAGACCTTCTCGTACAATGAAATCTACAATTATTTTACCTTCCGTATTGCTGACAGAATATGAAATTTCCGACTTCAAAAATCCATGTTTACGATAATAAAGAATTAAATTATTCTTTATGTTGGTTAATTCTATACTATCTAATTGAGACGGGACTCTTTTGAAGAATTGAATGGAGGCTTGTTTGGCGCCAGTTGAATCAATTCTTTTACGTTTGTTTGCTAGCAAGGAATTTACACGAATAAACAAAAAAGACTTATTACTTTCTTTTAATCCACTTATATTTGCCTTAATGTCATCTGTGGACTGAATTTTATTTCCTTTGATCGTAATTTTATGAACCGTGTTTGTGGGCAATTGATAGGTATTTACCGATTGACAGGAATTTAAAACAAACCATAGAATGACAAACAATACAGCGTATACCTTTTTCACAATTTCTTGATGCTAACGAATAGACAAATAAAGTTAATTAATTCCCTACATTCTAAAAAGGGGCGAATTGATAATCAACTATTTTTAGTAGAAGGCGAGAAGGCGGTAGTTGAATTAATCGACTCAGATATACCCGTCCAGTTTCTAGTCACGTCAGATGTTTTTGCCGATAAATATGAAACCTTATTCAAAAGGACAGAAGTGTATATTGAGAACGAAGAATTATTAGCCAAATTATCTACGTTGGTGACAAATTCGTTCGGGTTTGCTGTGGTATCCATGCAGCATTTCAAATCCACTTTGTCATTTGAAAATATGACAACGGTTGTTTTGGATGGAATTCGGGATCCGGGTAATTTGGGTACGATTATTCGTATTTGTGATTGGTATGGTGTAAATCAACTTGTGATGTCGCCCGATTGTACCGATTTTTTTAATCCCAAAGTAATTTCAGCTTCGATGGGTTCTTATGCCCGCGTTCGTTTTGCGTATATGGAGTTAGCGGAGTTATTTTCTACCAATAAAGATATACCTGTCTACGGTGCTTTATTAAATGGTGATGATATCCATACAATTACTTTTCCTAAAGCGTCCTTTTTATTGTTTGGAAATGAATCCAATGGCATAAGAACCGAAAATATTCCATACGTAAAGCATCGTGTTACTATTCCTAGGTATGGATTAGCTGAGTCCTTGAATGTTGGGATATCCACGGCCGTATTTTTGGATAATCTCCGAAGGAATTAATTTTCTTCCTTTAAGTATCGCTCAATTAAATGATGCGCCAAGTAGAGTAGGGGGGTAAACAAAATGGCGACAAAGAATTTATATAAATAGTTGTTTAAGGATACATTCATCCATTGGCCAATTGTCCAATTTCCAAATAAGTAAAATGCGACTCCTATCACCAGAAAACTATCAATTAGTTGGGAAACTAAAGTCGATCCTGTAGCGCGCAACCAAATCATCTTTTGACCTGTCTTGGCTTTGATTCGTTCGAATATTAATGCATCTGCTATTTGACTAACTAAAAAGGCAAACAATGATCCGCTTATAATCCCTAAACCTTGTCGGAATATCCGACTAAATGCCTCGTTAATATTAAAATTCGAATCACCTTTATTGGTGTCCAACCAAAAATCTGCCGGCACTAATAAGGTGGCTAAGTAAATGATAATAAACGAATAAGCGATAAATCCAGCTGTCGTAAATGAAATAAATCGAACCCCTTTTTTACCGAAATAGTCATTAATGATATCCGAAACTATAAATACAATGGGCCAGTTTAACGCCCCTGCTGTTTGATTTAAATCCCATAATGTTCCCCAAGATGTCTCTAAATGTAGGGGATTAAATCCTAGGCTTTTCTCGATGCTGACTATCTTTACTCCAATAATTTCCGCGATAATAGCATTAGTCAAAAATATTCCAAAGAGAAATATAAATAACTTTTGCTTCCGTGAAAATTGGTTAAAAATCATATACGATGATTATCAAAATGAAGGGCTATTTTATCTAAAGCTACCGTTAATTGTTCCACATGTGGAAGGAAAACGATCCGAAAATGATCTTTATCGGTGAAATTAAATCCTTGTCCGCCAACAACTAGAATTTTTTGTTCTTCCAAAAGCGACATGACAAAATGATTATCATCCTCAAAATCAAATTGATTTAAATCAAATTTGGGGAAGAGGTACAATGCGCCTTTGGGTTTGACACATCTTACTCCTGGAATTGCATTTAGTTTTTCATGCGCCAAATTCATTTGGCGTGCCAATCTTCCCGATGGAAGAACTAGGTCATTTATGGATTGATAACCGCCAAGTGCCGTTTGAATACCTACTTGCGTAATCACATTCGCACAAAGGCGTGTACTAAATAGAAAATTCAAACCTTCGATATAGCTCTTGGCTTTGTGTTTTGCACCGGTTAGGATCATCCACCCTCCTCTAAATCCTGCTGCACGATAGTTTTTTGACAATCCTCCCATCGTGCATATCAATATTTCATCACTTAACCCGGCCGCCGAATGATGAATATTTTCATCATATAAGATCTTATCATAAATTTCATCCGCAAATAGGAGAAGCTTATGTTTCTCTGCAAGCTTAACAATATTATTAATGGTTTCTTTTGTGTAAACAGCACCCGTAGGGTTATTGGGATTAATAATGACAAGGGCCTTCGTTTTACTCGTAATCTTTGATTCAATATCAGAGATGCTCGGATTCCAGTCAGAATCTTCGTCACACTCATAATGAATAGCTTTGCCACCGGCTAAACCTACCACCGTTGTCCATAAAGGGTAATCGGGCGAAGGAATTAAAACTTCATCATCTGCATTCAAAAGCGCTGTTAATACAAGAGAGATTAGTTCACTGACTCCATTCCCGATATATATATCTTCGATTAAAATATTTTTGACACCCTGGTTTTGATAATACTGCATGACCGCTTTTCTTGCCGCAAATAGACCTCTTGAGTCCACATAGCCTTGTGCGCTCCGAATATTGACGATAATATCATGAACGATTTCATCTGGTGTTTCAAAACCAAATGCAGCAGGATTACCAATATTTAAAGAGGTTATCTTGTAGCCTTGGTTTTGTAGGGCAATTGCCTTTTCATAAACTGGACCTCTAATCTCATATTTAAGATTATCTAACCGAGAACTTTTGTATATATCCATCAAATTGTAATAGAATTGTAAAAATAGTAATTTACTTTTGATACTTACTTGGCTTGATGCATGATTTTTATGAACAATTCCATCTTGTTTATCTGCGTATTTATTTTGAGCTTGATTATTCAATACATTCGTTACCGTCGAATGTCAAAGAATCAATTTGGAATATCTAGTCTTTTGGTGATTAAATTTCTAATCAGATCATTGATTCTATGCTGTCTGTTAATTGTAACGAAAAATTTGACTCAGGTTCCTCAAAAGTCTAATCAAGAATACAATAATGCGATCTTTGTAATTAGTTGTAAAACGCATCTAAACTTTAAATTATCGGAGGATGATCAAGTAAATATAAGTTCTCGTATTTCAGAATTAAAGTATTCTGAATTAGAAATTTGGCTTTATAATTCATCAACTCGAAAATACTATATTTTTATTCCGAGAACTTCAGAGAACACATTTCGACATCTATTAAAGATTGAACGGGAAAATAAATTAGTACCGAAAGAGCTCATTCCTTTGCCTGATCAGCATTTTAATTCTCTCAATCGAATTGAAATGTACCAAAGTGAAAGTGGAACTTGGCGACGAATTGATACCAATCAAGATAATTTTAACTTTTTACAGTTAATTGACTTTGAAAATGAGCTTGTTTCACCTTTTTTGGTCCATTATTTATTAATTTTGGTAGGTATTTTAATTGCTTTCGATTTAAGCTTTAAATATCGAATTCTTAAAATTTAATCGTGTTTACAACCTATTATTACATATTTATTCTATTGTTACAAACTTTCTACGCTGAAAGTAACTATGAATATAACGCACAGATTCAGGGAGTAAATAGGTATCTTGACCAACGAGATTATTCTAAGGCGCTTCAAGTTGTTATTGCCATGGAGCGTAAGAGTATATTTACAAATAATGATTTGTCCCGTGTAAAACGTTATTTAGCGATTAAAGTTGATCGAAAGAAGTTTGATTTAAATTACAGCCCGAAGACTCATGGGGATTATGTGTTAAAGACACTAACTCTTTATCAAAATAAAGATTTCGAGGAAGCTTTAAATTATAGTAAGAATAGTATAAAGGATGTTTCTGTTTCCGATTCATTAATTAGAATTTATGAATTAGTAGCATTTAAGTCACCTAAAATTTTTCGCGACAAAAAGCAAAGTAACCAGAATCAATCTCCTTTAAATATTCGATTCAACGAAGCTATGAATTTGTTGGATTTAATGAAACGAAAAGAAAAAACCCTGTTTTAATTTTATAATATGTCTACATCCCCGTTGGAATTCCCAGGTCAGAAATCATTTTATCGTGGTAAAGTTCGTGACGTTTACTCATTTGGTAAACATTTGCTTATGATTACTTCAAATCGAATATCAGCATTTGATGTTGTATTGCCTCGTGAAATACCATTTAAAGGTCAAGTCTTAAATCAAATTGCTGCACACTTTCTTAAAGCTACTGAAGATATTGTTCCCAATTGGCTATTGCAATCACCAGCACCTAATGCTGCTTTTGGATTAGCCTGTCAACCCATTCCGATTGAAATGGTCGTTCGAGGATATTTGGTTGGCCATCTTTGGCGAGAATATAAATCAGGTAAACGTATCGTATGTGGTGTTGAGTTACCTGAAGGGCTAAAAGAAAATCAAAAGCTACCAAATCCCATAATTACTCCAACAACGAAGGCGAGTGAAGGACATGATGAGGATATTTCTATTGTTGAAATTTTGGAAAAAGGAATTGTTTCCAAAGAAACCATGGATGAATTATGTGAAAAGACATTTGCTTTATTTGAACGTGGGCAGCAAATGGCTGCCGAGAAGAATTTAATTTTGGTAGATACCAAGTATGAATTCGGATTTTATGAGGGTAAGATCATGTTGATGGATGAAATTCATACACCTGATTCTTCACGCTATTTTTATTTAGAACCGTATCAAGAATTATTTGTTGCCGGTCAGCCACAGAAGCAGCTGTCAAAAGAATTTGTTAGAGAGTGGTTAATTGCCAATAATTTTCAAGGAAAAGAGGGTCAGATTATGCCAACTATCACAGATGAGTTTGTCATGCAGATCTCTGAAAGATATATTTTACTTTATGAAGAGATTACTGGAAAGAAATTTGTGAAAGAGACATTACCTGACAATTACAAAGAATTTATTTACAATCAAATTTCATCTTTAATTTAATATGTCGACGAAAATTTACCAACTAGAGCAAAATGAAAGTTATGCCTTAATTGAGTGGTTAGGGGAAGGATTAATTCAAGAAAATCATGAAGAATTAGAATCTGCTGTACGAATTCTTTTCAAGAAAGATTACGGCAACATGATATTAAATATAGCTAAAATCAATCAATTAGATGGTTTTGGTGTTTCGGCAATTCGTAAAGCAACTAAAATTTGTACCAATGAATTGGGACTTTTCGTTGTTGTATCCAAAAATGAAGAAATCACAGACCGATTAGATCAAGCTAAAATAGAAAATTTAACCATCATGAATACCGTTCAAGAGGGGGTAGATGCCATTTACTTAAATGACTTAGAGAATGATTTTGAAGATGAATCCGATGCGAATACGGATGAATTTGGTATTGATGGAAGTGATTACGGTGACAACTATTAACGTAAAATAGGATTATTCAAGGAATAACTATATCGCAATAGTGATATTACTATATTCAGTATATTATTTTGTAAAAATTGATTTTAGCCAAATATATTTTTAGTTAAATTTGAAATATGTGGCTATTCTATTGAGAATTTCTTTCGAATAGAATTTATACGATAATCTTATTTTAAAATTTTTGTTAGAATAATTATATATTATTATGAATAACATTGCCGAAGAGGGTCTTTACAGGAAAGAGTTTGAACATGATGCCTGTGGTATAGGTTTTGTTGCTAGTATGAAGGGAATTAAATCCCATCGTATTGTACAAGATTCAATTACGATGTTGATTCGCATGGATCATCGTGGTGCTTGTGGATGTGATCCAAATTCAGGTGATGGTGCGGGAGTGTTATTGCAAATACCACATGAATTTTTGTTGGAGGAGACGAGAAAGCTAGGTTATTCTTTACCAGCTCCAGGTCAATATGGTGTGGGTATGATTTTCTTTCCCAAAAATGACGTATTAATTAAGGAATGTAAAGAAGTAATTGAACGTAAAGCAAAAAAATTAAATCTTCGGTTGATTGGATATCGCGAGGTACCTTTGGACAATGGTGATATTCAAGGTGCCGATTCTGGAAAGGCAGAGCCTTCGATTCAACAATTATTTATTGAACGTCCCGAGACTTGTGCTACTGAGATCGATTTTGAACGTAAACTTTATGTTTTTAGACAGTATGTTACTCGTTTGTTAAACGAAACAATTCCAAGTCTTGAAAACAAGTTTTACTTTACTTCTTTGTCATGTAGAACGATAATCTACAAGGGTATGTTGACAACGATGCAGGTTCCTGGATATTTTAAGGATTTGCATGATGATACATTTACCTCTGCGTTGGCGATTGTTCATTCACGGTTTTCAACGAATACATTTCCTGAATGGAAATTAGCGCAACCATTTAGGTTTATTGCGCATAACGGTGAGATTAATACGGTAAAAGGGAATTCTTCTTGGATGCAAGCACAATCAGCTTTGTTTTCGAGTAAGTACTTTAGTCAAGAGGAATTAGATATGATTCTTCCGGTTTGTAGCCTTGGACAATCGGACTCTGCCATTTTAGATAACGCCATCGAATTGTTGTACTTGGGTGGTCGCTCTTTACCTCATGTCATGATGATGTTAATTCCTGAAGCATGGGATGGCAATGATAGTATGGCCGACTACAAGCGTGATTTTTATGAATATCATGCAGCAATGATGGAGCCATGGGATGGACCAGCTAGTATTTCATTTACGGATGGAAAAATGATTGGTGCAACCTTAGATCGGAATGGCCTTCGTCCATCCCGTTATTGGGTTACTGAAGATGATCATGTGATCATGGCTTCCGAGGCAGGTGTATTGGATTTAGATCCATCCAGTATTGTTTCAAAGGGACGTTTACAACCCGGTAAAATGTTTGTGGTGGATATGGAGCAGGGACGAATTATTCCTGATGAGGAATTGAAGGAGAAAATTTGCCAACAGCAGCCTTATGGACAATGGTTACGTGAAAATAAAATTCGTGTCGAGGATTTACCTGAAGCAGGTAGTGAGTATCGCCAACCAAAGGCAATCGAGTTAATTTCACGCCAACAAATTTTTGGTTTTACAACGGAGGATATTCGTGTCGTATTAGCACAAATGGCTGAAACGGGTAAGGAAGCGTTGGGTTCCATGGGTATTGACACGCCATTGGCAGTTTTATCAGATAAAGCACAACATTTATCGTCTTACTTTAAGCAATTGTTTGCACAAGTAACTAATCCGCCGATTGACCCTATTCGTGAGCGTATGGTTATGTCTTTATTGACTGATATTGGCGGACTTTCTAATTTATTAGAAGAAGGGCCAAACCATTGTAAGCAAATTGAAATACAACAACCCGTATTACGAAATAAGGAGGTAGAAAAAATTCGTTGGATTGACCACGAGAATTTTCAAACCAAATCAATTCACATGACATTCCGCTCTAGTGGTGAGGAAGGTAAGTTGGAGAAGGCACTTGAGCGAATTTGCCAATATGCGGAAGATGCCGTAGACGATGGGTATTCTATTATTTTATTGACAGATCGAGGAATCGATTCATCTCATGCGCCAATTCCAAGTTTGTTGGCTTTAGGGGCTGTTCATAATCACCTGATTCGTACCAAAAAACGTGCTAAAGTGGGCATTATCGTTGAGGCTGGTGACGTTTGGGAAACCCATCATTTCGCGACATTGATTGGGTATGGCGCTTCTGCGGTTAATCCATACATGGCATTTGAAACGATTCGTGCGATGAAGGATACAAATCTAGTTGACCAATCCTTGTCGTATGAGAAGCTTGAATACAATTATATCAAAGCGGTTAACGGTGAATTGTTAAAAATTTTCTCAAAGATGGGAATCTCTACTCTTCAGTCGTATCAGGGTGCTCAAATTTTTGAAATTTTAGGTATTGCTAAAGAAGTAGTAGACCTCTATTTTTCTGGCTCAATTAGCCGGATTAACGGTATAGATTTAGATACAATTGCTAAAGAAGCTTTGGTTAAGCACCAAGCAGGTTATGAGTTATTAAAGTCGGATTATCCGAAATTAGAAGTAGGAGGTATCTACCAGTGGAAACAACGCGGTGAAGAACATTTGTTCAATCCAGCTACTATCCACTTGTTACAACAAGCAACGAAGTCGAATGATTATTCGGTATATAAAAAATACGCGAAGATCATTGACGATCAAACAAAAAAGGCCATCACCTTACGTGGTTTATTGCGGTTTAAATCGACTCAATCGATTTCAATTGATGAGGTTGAACCGATTGAAAATATCTTAAAGCGATTTGCCACAGGAGCAATGTCCTTTGGTTCTATTTCGTATGAAGCGCATACGACCTTAGCCATTGCGATGAATCGTATTGGAGGAAAGTCGAATACAGGCGAAGGAGGAGAGGATCCCATACGTTTTGTAACTATGGCTAATGGGGATTCGATGAATTCGGCTATTAAACAAGTTGCCTCGGGAAGATTTGGAGTAACTGCCAATTACCTGACGAATGCCAAGGAATTACAAATAAAAATGGCTCAGGGTGCAAAACCGGGTGAAGGAGGTCAATTACCAGGACATAAAGTAGATGACTGGATTGGTAAGACTCGACATTCTACTCCGGGTGTGGGATTAATATCACCTCCACCGCATCATGATATATATTCAATCGAGGATTTGGCTCAGCTAATATTTGATCTAAAAAATGCCAATCGCGCTGCACGAATTTCTGTAAAATTGGTATCAGAGGCTGGGGTAGGAACTATTGCTGCTGGTGTAGCAAAAGCACATGCTGACCATATACTAATTGCAGGATACGATGGTGGGACAGGAGCATCTCCGTTGTCATCAATTCGTCATGCAGGTTTACCATGGGAGCTTGGATTGGCTGAGACTCATCAAACCTTAGTAAAGAATAAATTACGTGGACGTGTTACAGTTCAAACGGATGGTCAAATTAAAACGGGTCGTGATATTGCCATAGCCGCACTTTTGGGAGCGGAGGAGTTTGGTGTAGCGACAGCTGCCCTAGTGACCGCAGGATGTATTATGATGCGTAAGTGTCATTTGAATACCTGCCCAGTAGGGGTAGCTACCCAAAATCCTGAATTGCGTGCATTATATACGGGTAAACCGGAAGATGTTGTTAATTTATTCCATTTCTTGGCACAGGATATGCGTGAAATAATGGCTGAATTAGGATTTAAGACATTGGACGAGATGGTAGGTCGCGTGGATTTGTTGGAAATGACTGATTTATCCAATCACTGGAAATTCAAGCATGTAGATTTATCTCCTATTTTATCTTTTGCTCCAAGGGAAGATGGCGTTTCTGTAGTTAAATCGGAGGAGCAAGATCATGGTTTGGAAGATCAATTAGATTGGCAAATTTTAGCATTGGCGAAAGATGCTTTGTCAAGTCAAAAACCAGTTTTTGGAGAATTACCAATTATAAATGTAAATCGATCTGTAGGAACTATCATTTCAAATGAGATTACGAAAAAGTATGGCGAAAAAGGTTTACCAGCAAATACGATTCATATGAAATTTAAAGGTACTGCAGGTCAATCGTTTGGTGCATTTTCTGTGAAGGGTTTAAAATTAGAGATTGAAGGTGACGCGAATGATTACATAGGTAAAGGTATGTGTGGTTCAACGATTATCGCTTATCCTTCCCAGTTTGCAACATTTAATGCAGCAGAAAATAGTATTGTCGGAAATGTAAGTTTCTATGGTGCTACTTCGGGTGAAGCCTATTTAGCAGGTATGGCGGGTGAGCGATTCTGTGTTCGTAATTCAGGAGCCAAGGTTGTTGTCGAAGGTATTGGTGATCACGGTTGTGAGTATATGACGGGTGGATTAGTCGTTATCTTAGGTTTAACAGGTCGTAATTTTGGTGCGGGTATGTCAGGAGGTGTGGCTTACATTTTGGATGAAAAGAATGACTTTGAAGCGAAGGTGAATCGTGAAATGGTTGAAATTACCGAATTGACTCCTGAAGATGTTTCAATCGTACGGATGTACGTGGAAAAGCATGTTGAATTAACCAATTCAACCAAGGGTAAGTCAATCCTAGACAATTTTGCGTCTTCGATAAGTTTATTTAAAAAGGTTCTCCCAATCGATTACCGAAATGCATTGACATCGAGAAATTTAACGATTTCAGATGTATTAAATGACAAAGACCGAGTTTATCAAGATATTCAAATTGAGTTAAAAAAATAGTAAAATGGGCAAGCCAACTGGTTTTTTAGAAGTAGATCGGAAAGTAGCGTTAAAGCGTCCTGTCGCTGAGCGCGTTAATGATTATAATGAAATTGAATTATTAGCATCCCCTCAAGATACCGAGTCTCAAGCGAGTCGTTGTATGGATTGCGGTACTCCTTTTTGTCATAATGGATGTCCGCTTGGAAATATCATTCCTGAATTTAATGATGCCGTATATGAGCAAAACTGGAAGTATGCGTTTGAAATTTTAATTTCGACAAATAATTTTCCAGAGTTCACGGGACGAATCTGTCCTGCTCCATGTGAATCGGCCTGCGTTTTAGGAATCAATAAGCCAGCTGTTGCTATTGAAATGATTGAGAAATCAATTATCGAAAAAGCGTATGCCGAAGGTTGGGTTGTCCCTCAGATTCCAGCAAAACGATCTGGTAAGATGGTGGCAGTAGTTGGTTCGGGTCCAGCAGGATTGGCAGCCGCTAGTCAATTAAATAAAGCAGGTCATTTAGTTACTGTTTATGAGCGCGCGGATCGCATTGGTGGTTTGTTGCGTTTTGGAATACCTGATTTTAAATTAGACAAATCAACTATTGATCGTCGAGTTTCCGTTATGGAGAAAGAAGGTATCAGTTTTGTTACCAATACCAATATTGGCTCTGATATTAAATTGAATAAGTTACAGCAGGAGTTTGATGCGATCATTTTGACAACAGGTTCTACAACGCCGCGTCTAATTCAGGCCAAAGGGAATGATGCGATTGGTATCTATCCTGCCATGGAATTTTTGTCTCAACAAAATAAACGTGTGTCGGGTATTGATGTAATAAAAAACCATAAGGGTGAAGCGTATACTTCAGGAGACATTTTGGCAACAGGAAAGAATGTAGTTGTGATTGGTGGGGGAGATACCGGCTCTGACTGCGTGGGAACATCAAATCGTCATAAGGCCAAATCGATTACACAAATAGAGGTTATGCCTAAGCCTCCTGTAGGTCGGGCAGATAATACACCATGGCCTAATTGGCCAAATATGTTACGAACATCAACCTCTCATGAAGAAGGAGCTGAACGTTTATGGTCTATATCCTTGCAAGAATTTATTAAAAATGAAAAGGGAGAGTTGAAAGGATTATTGATTGGAGATATTTCTTATAAACATGTAGACGGTAAACTTGAACAAGAAATTTTAAATATTCGGGAAATTCCTTGTGAGTTGGCTCTCATTGCTGCAGGTTTCTTACATACGGATCATTCAGGTTTAATTGACGAGTTAAAGGATCAAGGGGGATCTTTAGATGATCGCGGTAATATTTCTGCCTCTTCATCTTATAAAACCTTGGTAGACAAGGTATTTACAGCAGGGGATGCTCGTCGAGGTCAGTCATTAGTCGTTTGGGCTATTTCGGAAGGCCGTGAAGCAGCTCGTCAAGTTGACCTTGAATTAATGGGTAAAACCTCTTTACCAGGTAAGTCGGTGTCTGTATTTGATTTATAAAAATGTTGTTTTTTTTGCCAGATATTTGGCATCTTAAATAAATAATCTTATTTTTGTACTCTCTTAAATGCTAGGAGAGATGCCTGAGAGGCCGAAAGGACATGTTTGCTAAACATGCGTACTGGAAACGGTACCGAGGGTTCGAATCCCTCTCTCTCCGCAGTGTTTTTCGGGGTGTAGCGTAGCCCGGTATCGCGCTTGGTTTGGGACCAAGAGGTCGTAGGTTCGAATCCTGCCACCCCGACACAGTCAATTTAGTTAAGAGTGCTTGCACGTTTAGCTAAATTGACTTTTTAATTTTGGTTCCGTAGCTCAGCTGGATAGAGCAACTGCCTTCTAAGCAGTAGGTCTTTGGTTCGAATCCAAACGGAATCACTTCAACTATTTCCATTATAATATATTTTTATTTTGTTAGATAATAAATTATTTAATTGGAAAGTTTCACTGGGTATAGTGCTTATCTGGATCGCCCCTCCTTTTATCTATTTTCTAAAAGAATTAATTGGAATAGGTCAAACATCTGTTTTTACTGGGATTGTTTACTGTATAGGTTTGGTGTTGATGCTGAATCATATTCCGTTAAAGTATTTTTATAAAGGGAATGAGACTTTGGCCTTCACGGGCTTAAGTTTTTTTTTCTTAGGTTTTTTTTATTTTCTTTTTTACAATAGCCAAAAGTCATCATTAATCGTTGATGCAATTAATTTTACGATTTTAATAGGATTTATTTACTGCGTTTTTCGGGTTGACAATTCCATTCAATACTATTTACCGCTATTGATCATTTTGGTTACCTTATTGAATAATGTATCGTTAATTTATTCAATTTCGACGAATCCTAATTATGTACTTGGTGCTCGTGCTACTGTCCAATACAATAAGGGGACGGGAGAAGATTTTTCAGGTAATCCCATCGTATTTGGTCGTAATGCAGTTGCGGGACTAATTATGTCATTTTTAGTAATACAGCGAAGCAATTATGACTTTATTGGTAATCGGAGTATCCTTTTAAAGTTAATTGCACACATCAATTTATTGGTAAGTTTTATTGTTTTAATATTAACTCAAACCAGGGGAAATTTTATTTCTCTGGGTTTGAGTATCCTTTTTTACCTATTATTCGCTAATTATAGTTTTAAGAACGCTTTTAAATCGAATCGGTATATTTTAATTTACTATTTTGTACTTTTTTTAATACTTCAGTATTTAAATAAGGCTTTTCGTATTGTCGAAACATTCAATAGGTACTCGGATCAGGCTTATGATTTTTTACTACGTGCAATTAATACGGGATTAGGAATTAATAACTCATCTACTCCGCAGGATGCGTCAGCTCTTAACCGTGTTCAAAATATTGCTTTTATCAAACGAATTATTTCAAGGGACTGGTTTGATTTTATTTTTGGTAAGGGGTATAAATTTTGGTATGTCGATATTCCAGCTTTAGAAGCTTTCGTTAATTTTGGTATCCTGGGGTGTCTTCTATTTTGTATTTTCAACCTGTTTATTGTTTACTACATAATTCTGGGAATTAAGACCAAAAACGTATTTCAAAACTTTATAAGTCTATTTTATATTAATTTGTTTGTGTCTGTGTTTACTGGTGGTAGGCCATTGGATTTTTCGTATTGGGTATTTTACATTATCTTGATTCGGTTTTTGTTAGTATTACCTAAAAAGAATACCCTAAATGGATAACAAAGTCGTTGATTTATCTTCGTTTAAGCACTCGCTGCATGTGAATATTTGGGATAAGTTAAGATATCTCATCTGGCTAATTCTTTCCAATCTATTTTTCTTAACGAATATCCCTTACCCAAGTCGATTTAAAGTAGGTATTCTTAGGTTGATGGGTGCTCGTGTAGGCGTATCATGCGTGATTAAACCCTGGGTAAAGGTTAAGTTGCCTTGGAAGTTGCGAATTGGTGATCATGTTTGGATAGGCGAAGCGGCATGGATTGATAATATTTCAGATGTTGTGATTGGTAATCATGTGTGTATTTCACAAAATGCATTATTGTTAACGGGAAATCATGATTATACTTCGACTTCATTTGATTTGATGAGTAAACCCATTAATATTGAAAACGGAGCATGGATTTGTGCTAATTCTACCATAGTAGGAGGGGTCACTGTTGCTTCACATAGTGTCGTTGGAATCGGACAAATTATTACAAAAAATACTCAACCATTTGAAATTTATGGAAATGGTTCAACAACTCTTAGTAAGAAACGTGTGATCAAATAATTTATGAATTATTTAGAATTAATTGAGAATAAGGACTTTCAGCTTATTATTTCTTTTGTTGTAGCTTTATTTATTACGCTAACAGCTATTCCTGTCATAATTAATATTTCACGGCTGAAGGATTTAATGGCTGAAATTAAATCACGAAGTTCTCACAAAAAGCTTACTCCTACCTTAGGAGGTGTTGCAATTTTTGCTGCCACCTTAATTACTTATTTCATCTGGGATAATCCTAAGGAAGGTCATGATTTACATCTTACAATTTCGGCTATTATTATTCTATTCTTTTTAGGAATAAAGGATGATATTCTCATTTTATCACCGAAAAAAAAGTTATTGATTCAAATAGCCGCTTCTTTGTTAGTCATAAGCTTAGGCAATCTTCAAGTTTCTAACCTATATGGTTTACTTGGTTTTTCTCAGTTATCATATAACGTAGGTTTATTTGTAACAATTTTTATTTTTATATCCTTAATTAATGCAATTAATTTGATTGATGGAATTGATGGATTAGCGGGTTCTGTTGGGTTATTTGCTAGCTTAATGTTTGCTTTTTTGTTTTACAAATTGGGATTATATGCTCAGTCTACCTTAGCAATGTCTTTATCGGGCTCTTTGCTAGGTTTTCTGAGATATAATTGGTCGACAAAGAATAAAATATTTATGGGCGATACGGGTTCACTTATTGTAGGGTTTCTGTTGTCTTATTTTGCGATTAAATATGTTGTTATTAACCATAATTACATGTTGAATCCTTCACTTTCTAAGGATGCACCTTTGTATGCATTAGCGATTTTAATTTTACCGGTATTTGATACGATTCGTATGTTTTTTATTCGTTTAATGGAAGGAAAATCACCATTTGAGGGCGACAGAAAACATCTTCATCATATATTAATTGATATAGGTTTATCTCATAAGAGGGCAACCGCTGTATTATTGATTTTCAATATCTTAATAGTTTGTTTGTTTCATTACCTCAGTCGGGTGCGATTAGAAAGTAATAATCAATTATTGTTATATTTAGTATTAATCTTTGCCGTATACTGTCTTACGAGTTATTTTCTTTCTAAGAAAATTGATAATGCGGTTGTTGATCGTATTAAATTTAGAGAGGTTAATAAAGTTGAACGTTTACGCATGAATGACACCTCTTCAGAGGCATCTAATGACATTTAAAACAGGAGTACATGAAGAATTTAAGTGACTTACGGAAGGAAATTGATGAAATTGATGATTCAATTTTAAAGTTACTTGTCCAACGTATGGACGTAGTAGATGAGGTAGGCAACTTAAAAAGAGCTAATAATAGTTTAATTTATCATCCAGATAGAGAGAAAGAAATTATTGACAGATTATCTTCTCAACCTACTGGGAGATTAAGAAAAGCAGCCATAGAAGCCATATTTTTGGAAATTTTTGGTGTATCTCGGAACTTAGAGTTACCTGAAATTATCAGTTTTTTAGGTCCTGAGGGTAGCTTTACTCACCAGGCAGCCGAATCACGTTTCGGTGCAGTTGCCGATTACATTTCACTTCCATCGATAAAATCAATATTTGATTCGGTTGATTCTGGTCGCGCCAAATATGGTATCGTTCCTATTGAAAATAATCAAGAGGGTATGGTCAAGGAAACGTTAGACCTACTTAATGAAAAGTCATTATTTATCATTTCTGAAATAATCATTCCTGTAAATTTTTGTTTAGCAACCAAGGAACACGACATCAATGCAATAACAAAGATTTATTCGAAAGATATAGCCTTTAATCAATGTCAAGGCTTTACGCAGGACTATTTTTCTAGCAAATCAGATGATTTTTACGTTCAGGTAGATTCCACATCCAAAGCGGCTAAATTAGCCTCCGAAAATGTAGGAACAGCTGCATTGTGTTCTCATATAGCAGCCAAAATTTACCAGGTACCTATTTTGTTTGATAATATTCAGGATAACGATAGTAATCAAACCCGCTTTATTATTATTTCAAAAGTTGAAAACCTCAAGAAAACAAACCGTGATAAAACAACTTTAGCTGTAAAGCTGAAAAATGATGATAAACCCGGAACCTTACTAAGGTTGTTGAAGGAGTTTGAAGATAAAAATATCAACTTACTGAAAATAGAATCTCGTCCACAAAAAGATAAGAATGACTTTAAATTTTGGTTTTTTATCGATATTGAAGGGAATAAGCTAGATGATCATATTCTTGATATTCTTACCAGTAAAGCTGATGAAATCAAATTTTTAGGGAGTTACATGAATCTTTGCTAACAAATTCTGAGCTTCTGATTTATCCTTCTCTAATTGATTAACTAAAGCTGCGAAGGAATCAAACTTTTGTTCATTACGCATTCTATTGATGAATTCTACGCGAAGTGTTTGGCCGTAAATATCTTGATCAAAATTAAGTAGATGAGTTTCTATGCGTAATTCTTCGCTCTTTGTAACAGTAGGCCTAACTCCAATATTTGTCATACCATACAAAATTTGATTATCTACATACGAACGTGTAAAGTAAACTCCGATAGGAGGGATCAATTTATATGTTTGCATATTAATATTAGCGGTAGGAAATCCAATTGTTCGTCCCAACTGGTCCCCTTTAATCACCGTTCCTTGCAACGAATAAGTATAATTTAATAATTGATTAGCCTTTTCTACGTCACCTTTCTGAATATAACTTTTAATTAAAGAGCTACTGACAATTTCATTGTCGATTTTAGTCTCCTCAACACGATGAGTGTTGATACTAGGGAATCTTTTATCAATAAATTCCTTCGATCCCTCTCTGTTGTGACCAAAATGGTTGTCGTAGCCGAATACTATTTCGCGGACATTCAACTTGTCAATTAAAATATTTTCAGCAAAGCTTTGAGCACTCAAACTTGCCATATACGAATCAAATGGTAATGCAATGACTATATCGATACCCAATGACTCTAATAGATTAATTTTTTCGTCTAAATTAGAAATTTGACCAACTAAATTCGTTGGTTGAAAATAGCTCGAGGGATGATTCGAAAAAGTTAATACAATCGAAGGTATATTACTTTCCTTACTTAATTGAATCACTTTTTGCAGAACCGATAAATGACCTAAGTGAACGCCGTCAAACATTCCAACCGTCAAAACACTTGGAGAATTATCTAAGTTTATATCTTCTAGACTATGATAAAACTTCATATTGCTCTCTGTTGAAATGTTCTAAGTTTTGTGCACTTACTAACGAATAATCCCCAATTTTTGTTCGAACTAACTTCTTCAAATACGCTCCTGATTTTAATTCTTGACCAATATCCCTAACAATACTTCTTATGTATGTCCCTTTTGAACATTGTATTTCAAAATCAACTTCAGGGAAATTAGTGGTGTTTATTTGAAATTGGTAGATCGTTGCCTCCCGTAGTTTAATATTTAATTCGTCTTCTTTTAGACCATTTCGAGCGTGTTTATATAATCGCTGGCCATCTAATTTAATTGCTGAATAAATAGGAGGGAGCTGTTTTATTTCACCTATAAATTTAGCTTCAATCATTTGAGTAATTAAATCAGATGAAATATGATCGATTGGGTATTCCCCATCGAAATCTGTTTCTAAATCTATAGAAGGTGTCGTTTTTCCGAATACCAATGTTCCGGTATAGGTTTTAGGCAAACTCTGAAAATATTCAATTTTTTTAGTGTGCTTTCCTACGCAAATAATCAGAAGACCAGTCGCCAATGGATCCAAAGTACCCGCATGCCCAATTTTTTTAAATCGACCTAGATTTTTCATCTTACGAACTACATCAAAAGAAGTCCAGGTTAAGGGCTTGTCTATTAAGTAGAACTGATTATCAACTCTATCTTCCTCTATTTCAACCATAAATGTATTCCTAGCGCTAATCCAACGAGTATTCTATAATAACCAAAATATTTAAAACCGTATTTATTGACTATGGATACCATAAAGCGTATCGTTAGAAGCGCAACGATAAAACTAACTAAAAAGGAAACAGCTAGCATTGGTAGATGTGCAGCATCCAGAAATGTAGGAATTTCTGATCGATAATCTAAAATCTTTTTAGCGCTTGCACCCAAAATGGTAGGTATACCCAATAAAAACGAATACTCGACAGCGGCTTGATGGCTCAAACCAACAAGACGACCTCCTACGATACTTGCTCCGGACCTAGAAACGCCTGGAATCATTGCTAAGCATTGATATAAACCGACTTTAAATGCTTGTATATGGGTCATTTGAGAAAGGTCTTTCGCTTTAACATTTTTGTTTTGTAACCAATAATCGATTCGAACCAAAATAACTCCACCCAAAAGCCAAGAGATAGCTATAAAGGCATAACCTTCAAAAAGTGATTCTAAAAAGTCATCCAATAAAACACCAAAGATAACAGCCGGTATAAATGAAAGTGTGACTAGAAGGTATACTTGTATACTTGATGTAAGTCTTTTAAAATATAAAATAGTTACTGCAGATATTGCCCCTAATTGAATAAATACAGTCAGGAAATTTAAAAAATTATCTGAATGAAGATTTAAAATATATTCACTTATAATTAAATGGGCTGTAGAAGATACTGGTAAGAATTCTGTTAGACCTTCCACCAAGCCAAGAATTATTGCTTGTAAATAATCTATCATTATTTTCTAGCTCTAAATAAGGAGAATATGGGAATGATGACACCCAATAAAACCAAAATAGGTCCTAATGTCAAACCTAAAAATCCGAAACCAAAAGCTTCCTGATCGAGATTCATAATGATAAATCCGATGAACATTACCACAAAACCACTAATTAAAATTGCAATGCTTTTAGCATCTAATGGGAAGGCTGGCTTAGAAGAATTCTTATTCATAATTAATAAAGATTGGATGCTGAAATTTTTAAATACTTGTTAAGCGTCAATAATGTACTTAATGAACTGAATAAAGTAGAAATAACGATTGTGCCGACTAGAATAGTTAGCTGATTATATACTTCAAATAAATAACTAGCTAGTTCGGGTAACTGATTATTTAAATAAAAATAAAACATATTTGTAAGTAAAAATCCCAATAAAGCCCCTGAAATCCCTAAAATAACAGATTTTAACAGATAGGGCTTTTTAATAAATCCATTAGTTGAACCTAATAACTGCATCGACTTTATTAAATTTCGATTAGCATGTATATGTAACTTAGTATAATTGCTAATTTGAAGGTAGACTAATACTGAAATCAAAAGTATAAATACCAAAGCTGTAGACGTAATAACTTTGATTTTAGGGATGATTAATTCGAGGTAATTAATTGGGTAGCTTACTTCATAAATTGCTGGTGAAGCACGTAACTCCCTGGCTAAATTTTCAAAATCTTTTTTGTTACGATAAGCAGGCTTGATGTCTAAAATTACAAGATTCTTGAAGGGATTCACATCACCCAACAATTCCTCGTAGTTTTCATGTGTTGTACTTAAAAAATCTTTGGCAATATTTTGCTTATCGACCAACTTAATTGAATTCTGAATTACCTCCTTTTTAGCTTTAATTATTTGGACTGTTGAATCGATTTGGGAGGTATTTAAACTATCATCTAAATAAACATATATTTTCATTTGTGATTGTAAATTCTCACCCCAACTATAAGCTCCACTTAAAAGCTGAAACAGTAAAGAAATGACAACTGATAAACAAGCAATTGAAATAACGATGATTTGATTGGAGGCTTGAGCTTTCCCTTTCGTGTACCGCATATTATTTAGTTAATTGATTTAATTGATCTCTTAATTTAGCCGCTTCCTCATAATTCTCTTCTGCTAGGGCTTTCGACAAGGATTCTTCTAATGCAGCAATAATCTCCTCTGGTGATGTTTCATTCAATGGATAATCAAGTTCTGCTGATTCGTCTTCATCAGAACTGAGGTGTTCCAAAGGAATTGCAATGTCATTAAGTAGCGCCTGTTTAATGAATATAGGTATATGTAATCTCAGAGCTAAGGCTATTGAATCGGAGGGGCGAGCATCTACTTCAAAAATATAATCTCCATTTGAAGCGAATATTTTGGCATAAAACACACCATCTGTAAATGATGTTATCTCTACATAAGAGATATTTCCTCCGGATGCTTTGATGTAGTTTGCAAATAAATCATGTGTCAGTGGTCTTGCAGGAATGATATCTTCCATAAACATCGAAATAGCCTGGGCTTCATTTATTCCGATTACCATAGGAAAACCCAAGTGGCTACTTGTCTCAGCTTGCAAAAATAGAATGTAAGATGAGGCACCAGCAGCACTTGGGCTTAACGAAATAACTTGTAACTGAACTAACTCTCCCAAAGTATTTATTTAAAATACAAAGATAAGGAAAGTGTAGCCTTTAAGGCTTGAATTTATAGATTTTTTATGAGTTCAGGAACTACATCGAATACATCGCCAACAATTCCATAATCGGCATATTTAAAAAAGGGAGCTTCAGGATCGTTATTTATTACAATAATTGTTTTAGATCCATTTACACCTGCCAAATGTTGAATCGCACCGGAAATACCACAAGCTATATATAATTTAGGAGCTATTTTAATTCCAGTTTGACCTACGTGCTCACTATGTGGACGCCAATCTATATCTGAGACAGGTTTTGAACAAGCTGTTGCCGCGCCTATTTTGGCTGCTAAATCTTCTATTATATTCCAATTACTTGGATCTTTTAAGCCCCTTCCGGCGCCTACTACATAGGTTGCATCAGCTAAATTCATACCTGCAGACGCTTTATGTAAATCCTTAATTTGATAATTATCGTTTGCTTCTAGCTTTAATTGATTAGCATGCAAGGTAATTTGATCTCCTTGAAGAATACCAAATTCAAAAGCATTATTGAAACTGAGGACACTAGCATAAGTTACCTTGACCAATGTTGATGCCTTTCCACTAAAAATGCTTTGTCGTATTTCAATGTCGTTTTCAGCTAATTTTAAATTAATAACCTGACCTAAGAGAGGCAAACTCGTTTTCGCACAATATGCCGGAAAAACTTGATCAGTCACTAAATTCTTATATCCAATAACGCAATTGATTTGATGGCTCGATAAAGTAGCCAAAATTGTTTGCATTTGGGCCGATGAAAATATGCCGGCGTCAGATAAACCATGAATGGAGGTTAAATTTGCTCCCTGAATAGTTGGTATATCCAAGGTACTCACACCATCCGTTGTAAACAGATTAATAGATTTAACCTCAGGATTACTTCTTAGCATGTCTTGAATCAATAACAGTAATTGAGCAGATCTTGCACTCAATTTATTGTCTTTGATGTCTATAAAAGCGGCTATATTGATCATGACTTAGATTCTTTTTTGATGATTTCGACTAATTGATTTAAGTTTTCTCGAGTGAACATAATTCCTTTACGATTTTGTTCATTCACTTCGTCATTCGAATACTTAAAACTTGGTTGGGACGTTGAGGGTAGAACTTGAATTTCTTTTGTTCGGGCTGCCATGATTCCTCTCATAGATGGAATTTTCCATTCCGCTATTGGCTCTTGACATCCTAAAACTAAGGGCAGGTTAGCACTTATATTTGCGTAACCTTGAATTGTCTCTACTTTGATTTGAACTGTAGCACCGTTCACTTCTAAACCCATGACTGGATTGAAATTTTGCCAACCTAAAAGAGATGCTGTAAACTGATGAACTTGTCCTGTATTGTAATCAATCGATTCTTTACCCATTAGAATTAAATCAAATGGATTAGCTTTAACATAATTGGCAATTTCTTGGGCTACCTGAAATGCATCATTTGCATGAGAGTGCACACGCACGGCTGAATCAGCTCCCAAAGCTAAACATTTCCGGATAATAGTCTCCGAACTTTCAAGTCCCACGTGGAAAATTACAATCTCGACATTTTCTGATGAGGCTTCTTTAATTTCAATGGCTCTCGACAAAGCATAATCCTCATAAGGACCCGTAATTAAGGTTAAGCCCTCCAGATTTACAAAATTATTGGAACTTAAACCTATCTTTGATGTTGTGTCTGGAACAACAGAAATACAGACTAATATTTTCATAAGGCATTTATTTGTTATGCAAGCATACTAAATTTCTTTATTATGACAATGAATAGGAGGGAAATAATTTTAAAAGAAATAGAAAATCAACCTGAAAACCCGCTTAATTACTATCTGTTGGCTTTGGAAGACCGTCGTGAATCGGATTGGGTTGCTTGCATAGCATCACTTCAACTGCTCATTCAACGCTTTCCTGATTACCATCCAAGTTATTATGTATTGGCTGAAATCCATTATCAATTAGATCAAATAGATGAGGGGACAAGAATAGCGAAGAAGGGTATGGAAATAACAAAAGGCCTTCAATTAATGAAGGCCTATCATGAATTAGTTCAACTAGTTGAATTGAATGATTAGGATAATAAGACCTCTTCAAGATCTTTTTCAATCACTAAGTTTTCGATGATAAATTTTTGACGTTCTGGTGTATTTTTCCCCATGTAATACGTCAATAATTGAGGTATGGTAAAATCTTTTTCAAGAATTACGGGTTCCAATTTGATGTTTTCACCGATAAATTCTCCAAATTCCTCGGGTGAAATTTCACCTAGACCTTTAAATCGGGTAATCTCTGGCTTAGGACCCAATTTTTCTATCGCATTTCTACGCTCCTCATCGGAATAACAATAGATCGTTTCCTTTTTATTCCGTACACGGAATAAAGGAGTCTCTAGAATATAAAGGTGTCCATTCCGTACGACATCGGGAAAGAATTGTAAAAAGAATGTCAAAATAAGAAGTCGAATATGCATACCATCCACGTCTGCATCGGTAGCGATGACGATTTTATTGTAACGCAAATTGTCTAAACTATCTTCTATATCTAACGCATGCTGCAATAAATTAAATTCCTCGTTCTCGTAAACGATTTTCTTTGTGAGTCCAAAACTATTGAGCGGTTTTCCGCGCAAACTAAATACAGCTTGCGTTTGCACATCACGGGACTTGGTGATACTTCCACTGGCAGAATCCCCCTCTGTGATAAATAAGATGGTCTCTTGACGGGACTCAGCCTTCTCGTCGGTTAGGTGTACCCGACAATCGCGCAACTTTTTATTGTGCAGATTCGCTTTTTTAGCACGCTCGTTGGCTAACTTCTTAATTCCAGCAATATCTTTTCGCTCCCTTTCCGATTGTAAAATACGTTTCAATAAAGAATCGGCAACGGAGGGATTTTGATGTAAATAATTATCTAATTCTGTTTTTACAAAATCTCCAACAAATGTTCGAATAGAAGGAGAGGAGGAGTCAGGTGAAATATTTGTGGACCCTAATTTAGTCTTTGTTTGTGATTCAAATACAGGTTCTTGAACACGAATAGCAATTGCCCCAACAATACTTGCGCGTACATCTGAAGGATCAAAATCCTTCTTGAAGAATTCTCGAACTGTTCGTACAATTGCCTCACGAAAAGCGGCCAGATGTGTTCCTCCTTGGGTTGTATTTTGACCATTGACAAATGAATAGTATTCTTCGCCGTACTGATTATTATGTGTTATGGCTAGTTCGATGTCGCTGCCCTTCAAGTGAATGATTGGGTAGCGATTTTCCTCTGCGTTTGTTTTTTTAGATAATAAATCTAAAAGTCCGTTTTGAGAAAAATATTTCTCTCCATTAAAATTAATGGTTAAACCAGCATTCAAAAATGCATAATTCCAAAATAAGCTATCGAGGAATTGAGGAATGAAATGGTAGTTTTTAAAAACAGTATTATCGGGCTCAAAACAAATAAATGTACCACTTTTGCCTGAGGAAGGTTCAGTACCTTTAGATTCATTAATTAATTCACCCTTACTGAATTCCGCCCACTTGGTCTGACCGTCTCGGTAAGATTGAACCTTAAAGTAATTTGAAAGAGCGTTGGTCGCTTTGGTACCGACCCCATTTAATCCCACAGACTTTTGGAAAGCTCCAGAATCGTATTTACCACCCGTATTAATTTTTGAAACACAATCAATAACTTTTCCGAGTGGAATACCACGACCATAGTCACGTACTTCTACCTTTTGATCTGAAATCTTAACATCGATTTGTTTTCCATTTCCCATCATGTGTTCATCGATGGAGTTATCCATGATTTCTTTAACCAACACATAAATACCATCATCGACTGATGAACCATCTCCCAATTTTCCGATATACATACCAGGGCGCAAACGAATATGCTCCTTCCAATCAAGAGATCGTATACTGTCGTCGTTATAAATCGGTTCTGATGTCATGTCTTACTTTTTAATAAACAAAAATACCAAAGAATAAATAAATTACATTCATTCTATCTAAATATAAAATTAAGTGGAAATGTGCTCTTTTTTGACTTATTTTGTATCCCTTTAAAAGAATTTCTTTATGACAAAGAGAATTTATTTTGTTACGCTACTTATCTGGTTACTTGGCACACAAAGTGTATTATCTCAATTTCAAGTACCATCCTCTTATATTCCCACGGGTCCCATGAACCAAGCGGGTCCTTCAAATAAACCAATCGGGTCGTCTAAAGTATTGAAACGTGAAGTGATTAATACAAAAGGGCAAAAAAGTGAAATGGATAGCTTGGTTGCCGCTCGACAAGCTCAAGATTTTAATACCAATAACACAGAAGAGGATTCCATTAAAAAGGTTAAAATTGCTTTACAGAATAAGATATTTGGCTTTTCGATTTTTAATAAAAAAGCAGGCGTATTTGAACCAAATCTTAAAATAGCCACCCCGAAAAATTATGTTTTAGGTCCAGATGATGAATTAATTGTAGATATTAATGGGTATTCAGAAGAACACTACAATCTGACAGTGAATGCAGATGGATATGTGAAAGTAAATAAAATTGGAAATGTTTACGTAGCTGGATTAACCATTGAGGAAGCTCAAAATAGATTAATTTACAAATTATCAAGCATTTATATTGGATTAAAGAAATTTAAAGGACGTACGGATATCAATGGTTTATATGCGAGTATTTCCTTGGGAAATATACGTACCATTCAGGTTTCCGTAGTAGGAGAGGTTCAATTTCCAGGAACTTATTCCGTTCCCTCGCTTTCCAAGGTAATGAATGTCTTGTACTTGGCTGGTGGGCCTACTGAAAATGGTTCATTCCGTGATGTTCAG
This sequence comes from Aquirufa sp. 5-AUSEE-100C1, assembly GCF_054558655.1. Lineage (NCBI taxonomy): Bacteria > Pseudomonadati > Bacteroidota > Cytophagia > Cytophagales > Flectobacillaceae > Aquirufa > Aquirufa sp. 5-AUSEE-100C1. Next base: position 423,090 of record NZ_JBPXKO010000001.1, read on the forward strand.
TTAGTTCGAAATAATAAAATTATAGCACATCTAGACTTGTATGAATTTATCACGCAAGGCTTTAGTAAAAGTGATATTACGGTTCGTGATCAAGACATCATTAAAATTGGATTATATAAATCTAGAATTGAAATCAAGGGTAGAGTTAAAAGAAGTGCCTTTTTTGAGCCATTACCATCAGAAAGCCTTGCTACAATATTTGAAAATTATGCGGGTGGTTTCCTTGAAAATGCTTACAAGGATTTATTGAAAGTTGAACGAATTACCAAAACAGAGCGTAAATTGATTGATATCAATTATTCAATTGCTAATTCGTTTTTTCCAGCCGATGGAGATATAATTTTAGCCGAAGCTATTACTGAAAACCGCTATGAAAATCGTGTGACTTTAGAGGGGGAAGTATTCCGACCAGGTATTTTTTCTTTGGATCAAAAATTGACTCTTTCTAGTTTGATTAAAAAAGCAGGGGGTGTCAAAGAAAATGCATTTTTAACTCGTGTGACAATTAATCGCATGAACAAGGATTTTACACCTTCTAATATTTCCGTTAACCTAGCAGATATATTTAATGGTAAGGCAACTGATATTCCACTAGAACGAGAAGACCGAATTCGTGTCTTTTCAATCACTGAATTGAGAGAAGCTTATACAGTCACCATTCACGGAGAAATTAATGGCATCAGGGAAGATTTAAACAAAAAGAAGGCCAAAGATGATAAGAATAACAACAATTTAGTTAGTCAGGATATTGAAAAGCCAAAGAATACAGAATCGAGTGAAATTTCGGATAAGCTGAAGTCGAATAATGAAAGTAATGTTTTATTAAATCGTCAGGTTAAAATTACCATTCCTTTTGAAAGTAATATGACGGTAGAAGATTTAATCGTCAAAGCAGGTGGTTTACGGGAATCCGCATCTACCGGTTTTGTTGAAGTCGTTCGTCGAAAAAAGAATGAAATAGGGGATAATCAAGATTTCTCAAGTTCACAAATAGCTGAAGTCTACAAGTTTTCCATTTCTAAAAATTTAATTGTTGATGAAAGTGCGTCCAAATTCGAACTTAGTCCATTTGATGAAGTATTTGTTCGATCATCACCTAATTATGAGTTACAACAATTTATCACGCTACAAGGTCAAGTATTATACCCGGGCGTATATGGATTAGAAAAGAAAGATGATCGTTTATCTGATTTGATTAAACGTGCGGGAGGCTTAAATAAACAAGCATATCCCGAAGGCGCCAAGCTTATTAGAAAAACAGAGTTATCTGAATCTGAATCGGAAATAAAGAAAAATCAGTTGAAGGATATCAATGATAATTTCAATGGTATTGTCGTAAACAATGCATCGGAAAATTCTGGAACGAACCATGAAACCATTGGTATTAATTTGGTTGCTGCTTTAGCTCAACCGGGAGGACCTGATGATATTCAAATTATAAATGGTGATGTAATAAATATCCCTAGAGAACCGCAAACGGTAAAGATTACGGGGGAGATTTTATATCCCAACAACGTTAAATATACAGAATCAAAATCATTGGGTAGCTATATTTCAAGCGCAGGGGGATTTACATCAAGTTCAGCCAGAAAGCGGGTCTATGTAATATATTCCAATGGTTCGGTTAAAAGAACACGTAATTTCTTATTTATGAAATTTTATCCACGTGTGGAAAGAGGTTCAGAAATTATCGTACCGAAGAAGATTAAGTCTGGAAATACAAGCCAACAAATCGTTTCGGTCGTTTCTGTATTAACTGGAACAGTAACAAGTATAATTGGTATCATTACATTGATTAAGGCAACGGCCCAATAAGCATTAAGATGAAAGAAGAGAATAACGAACAGTTTACACTTTCTACTGTATTGGTCAAATTGATGGGTTTTATTCCATTTGTCAAAAAGAATAAAAAATTCATCATCATAACGACCATTTTAGGTTTTCTGATAGGGTTGGGTGTAGAAATTTATCGAAATACGAACAGTTTAAAAAAGACTAAAATTGTCTTTAATCTAGAAACCGAAAATGGGTCCGGAGGATTAGGAGATATCGCTGCTTCCTTGGGTTTTGGCGGATTAAATTCGGGTAGTTCAATGTTTAGTGGAGAGAATTTTAAAGAATTATTAAGAACCAAAAATATCTACCGGCAAGCTATATTGACGAAGGTTAAGGTTGGGAATAAAGTCGATTATTTTGGTAACGTATTTTTAAAACGTTCTGATTTACAAAATCATGAATGGAATGATTTACCAGAGGATTTCTTCAAGCATCGTTTTAAAACTGGGAATTTAGATTCCATAGACGTTCAAGACAAAAATATAATCAATACAATTTCCCTCTATTTAAATGATAACACAGATATTTATTTAGATAACCCGAAAGCAAGTTTTCAGACACTGAGTGTGGAGACAAGAGACGATACACTAACTCATATTTGGGCACAATTGTATTTGAAAACCATTACCGATTATTACATTAATTCTAAAACGAAGAAGTCAAAAGAATTATTAGTATTAATGGACAAACGAGTAGATTCGCTGCGTTCGGCCTTGTATTATACACAGGGGAAATTGGCAAATTATAATGATCAAAACCAACAAATTATTTTTCAACGGGCAAGAATAATCGCTGAGCGTTTACAAATGAATTCGAGTCAATTGCAAGCCATGTATTTTGAAGCTTTACGTAATTATGATAATTTGAAATTTTCGTTGGTCAAAGAAGCACCGCTTCTTACCATTATCGAGGATTCTGAGTTGCCTATTTTTGTGTTGCCTTATAAATGGGGTAAAATTATGCTAATTGGAACCTTATTAGGCTTTCTACTTGGTTGCTTTTTGGCGTATTTACGCTTTTTGTATCGTATTAATTATTAACAACAACATTGATGAACTTATATTCAAAGTTGTTTTCAGAAATAGTTCATGAACGAGAACTATTATATATTTTAGCCAAACGTGATATTTCTATCCGTTACAAACAAACCTATTTAGGGATAATTTGGGCGATCATTCGTCCCGTCTTAACAATGCTCGTTTTTTTGTTTGCGTTCAAGAATGTGGCAAAAATTAGTGATATTTCAGGCTTTCCTATTCAATTAGTTATTTTTTCAGGTGTACTCTTCTGGAATCTTTTTGCCAATACATTTCAGGCAGTAAGCAATTCAATTCTTGCTAACCATAATTTAGTTTCGAAAGTATATTTTCCAAGATTAATCATAGCATTTTCTTCCATAGCCGTATCACTCTTTGATTTTTTAATAGGCTTTATCGTTTATCTTGGCCTATGTATCAGTTTGTTACACACGATTCCACTAAGTATTTTGTTATTACCTCTAGTAATCTTGCTATTACTTTTATTTAGTATTGGGTTAGGCTTAATTTTTTGCTCCTTTTCAATTAAATACCGTGACTTTTTGCAATTAATCCCATTAATTGTTCAATATGGATTTTTTGTTAGTCCAATTGTTTACACAGCCAAATCATTACAAATTTCTTCTTGGTTTAATGTGTATGCTTTTCTAAATCCCCTAGTAGGACTCGTTGAATATGCGAGGACCTTGTTGATTCCGAACTACGTACTTCAATCTTGGGATTTTGTGTTTTTATCAGTTACTTGTTGTTTTATCGTATTTTTTACGGGGATTTTTATCTTTACTGAGAAGGAAAGTTCGTTTGTTGATTATTTATAAGGTGTTATGAATATTGTAGAGGTAAATAATATCACAAAAAAGTATAATCTCAATCAGATGACAGAGCCTGTTTCTTTACGAAATGGGTTAAAATCCTTATTTAAAAAGAAAGATAAAGCCAAAGATTATTATGCCCTAAATGATGTTTCATTTTCGATACAGAAAGGGGATAAGCTTGGTATTATAGGTAATAACGGAGCTGGTAAATCAACGCTTTTGAAGATCTTAAGTAAGATTACAAATCCAACTTCAGGAAGCATCCATGTAAAAGGTAAAGTGGCTAGCTTATTGGAGGTAGGTACTGGATTTCACCCTGAACTATCGGGAAGAGATAATATCTACTTAAACGGTGCTATTTTAGGAATGAGTAAGCGTGAAATCTCAGCTCAATTTGATGAAATAGTTGAATTTGCTGGGCCACAAATTTCTAACTTTTTGGATACACCCGTTAAGAGGTATTCTTCGGGTATGTATGTTCGTTTAGGCTTTGCAATATCAGCCCATCTAAATCCAGAAATTTTAATTGTAGATGAAGTTTTAGCCGTTGGTGATGCTGATTTTCAAAAAAAGTCTCTTGGAAAAATGAAAGAGGTGGCAGCAAATGACAAGACCATTTTATTTGTTAGTCATAACCTTACTGCGGTATCCAATTTATGTAATAAAACATTGCATTTAGAGCGTGGTACAGTTAAACAGATGGGTGAAACAGCTCAGGTTTTAAAGAATTACATGTCTGAGGTTCAGTCAAAGAAAATGAAGTTTTCGGCCGATCGGTTTTCTGCAGGCTTAGGTAATGAGTTAATACGCTTAAAATATGCTGAAATAAAACCACAATTAGCTTCTGGCTTAGATTATTGGACCGTAAATGATGCATTTCAATTAAACTTTGAGTTTTGGAATACGCTCGATGATGTTGACCTTAACGTGAGTATACATTTATATGCGAGTACAGGGGAATGTATTTTCAACATAGGTAATCAACCCAAAAAATACAACAAAGGTATTATTTCCACGAATGTGGAAATTCCAGGACATTTTTTAAATGATGGATCCTATTTTTTATCCATTATGGTGGTGAAAAATTCAAGTATTGTTTTGGTTAATTTTGATGAATTATTTGAATTTGAAATAGCAGATTATCGAGAAAATACAACATGGTATGGGAAATGGCCAGGCTATGTAAGACCTAATTTTCCAATTTACATGCAACAAGAAACAAGCGATTTATAATGCTTCACGTAACCAAATCTTATTTACCCGACATCAAAGAATATGTTTCTTTGCTTGAACAGATATGGGCAAATGGCCAATTAACAAATGATGGCCCTTTGGTATTGGAATTGGAGCGTAAATTAGCCGAGTATCTAGAAGTAGATAATTTCTTGTATGTAAGTAATGGTACCATTGCATTACAATTAGCTATAAAAGCCCTTGAATTGAAGGGTGAAGTGATTACCACTCCATTCTCCTATTGCGCGACAACAACCTCCTTAATTTGGGAACAATGTAACCCTGTTTTTGCTGATATTTCATTGAAATCTTTAACATGTGAAGTGCCCGAATTAGAGAAGGTTTGGAATCAAAACATTCAAGGTGTCTTAACTACACATGTATACGGTAACTCAGGTGATTTAGTTTCCCAAGAAGCATGGGCAAAAGACAAAGGAATCCCGCTAATTTATGATGGCGCCCATGCATTTGGAGTTAAGCATGCTGGAAAATCTATCTTTTCTTTTGGAGATGTATCCACATGCAGTTTTCATGCGACCAAAATATTTCACACCATTGAGGGGGGAGCCGTCATGACACAGGATGCTGATTTGGCTGAAAAAATACGCGGTATCAGAAGTTTTGGCCATAAAGGTGATCATTACTTTGCAGCGGGTATCAATGGTAAGAATTCGGAATTTCATGCCGCTATGGGTTTGATTAACTTAAATCATATCCATGAGATTCAAGCTCATCGTAAACTAGTATCCGAAATTTATGAGTCTAATTTAGATTCAAGAGTTACTCGAATTAATTGGAATCAATCAAATACTCGAAATTTCAGTTATTTTCCCGTAATTTTTGATTCGGAAGCACAATTAGAAAAGGTCATTCTTACGTTGAATGGTCAAGACATATATCCCAGACGATACTTTTACCCAGCATTGAATGAATTACCGTATTTAGAGTATCAAAGTTGCCCAATAGCCGAAGATATTGCGAGAAGAATAGTTTGTCTTCCGTTATCTGCGGAAATCTCTTTGGAAGATGTTTTAAGAATCTCTCAAATCATTAACTCCGTTGTTTAAAGAGTCCATATGCTTTACATCGTATTTATCTCTTTTATTCTATTTAATTATCGCATTGCGTCAAAAATTTCCAATAAAAACTTTGATGAATTTTTAATCACTGGATTTATTGTGCAAGCGGGTAGTATAATACTAAGTGGTTATTTAGTATCCTTTGTAAATTATTGGCATAGTGCCATAGCCTGGTCGATTATCCCTTTCTTTGTTTCCTTTCTCATTTACCTTTTTTTTAAAAATATTGTAGCTCTTCCTAGTTTAGAACATCATTCCTCTTTTAAACTTGTTGGTTTAAGTATTCAGCAAATTCATGAAGTTTATAAGCAGCAGCGTAAATCTGAAAAATTTCTATTTGCTTGTATATTTATCGGTATCTCTGTCATTGTAGTAACACAGTTATTTCTCTTTTTCTATCTTCCCCCGAACGAATGGGATAGTATGACTGGTCATTTAAACCGAATTCTATATTTCAATCAAAACCATAGTACAAGCCATTTTATAGGAACTAATTGGAACATTGATACCTATCCGAAAAGTTTCTCTTCTGTTCAATTTTATCCCTTTTTAATGACGGGCTTTAATGAACACTTTTTTAAGCTTCCTAATTTTTCTGCCTACTGGATGTTATTTGTTGGCAGCTATGCCATTTTAAAGCAGTTGAGGGTTGAGTTTAAAGTGAGACTTTTAAGTTCCTGCCTAATTTTATTTACACCTATCGTATTAATTCAATCCACGACTACGGATACAGATATTGTATTGGCCGCATACTTTGTGAGTGGACTTTACTTTTTATTCCGTTATCTAAGAAGTAAACAGGTTTATTACATTTACATTTTCACTTTCGCACTATCTATCGCATTTAGTCACAAAATAACTTTCGTTTTTGTCGTTCCAAGTTTACTTATTCTATTCGTTTATGTAGTTTATAAGAATTATATAGCAATTCAGTTTAAACATTTGAAACATTTCCTATACAGTTCCCTCTTTATTATACTTGTCAGTATGCCAACGGGGTATTTGGCCAATATAGTACACTATGGACATCCGATCGGCCCCGTAACCGCAACAAAACATCAATCTATTGAACGCGCAGGTACATTATCTAATTTAGTAGTACATGGTTCGAAGAATATGGCTCGATATTTTTTCGATTTGTTAAATTTTGACGGTTTACGAAATATTAGCTTTATAGAATCTGGTCAAGAAAAGATAAATTCATTATTTCGCTATTTAGATACCCAATTTAATTGGGGATTAGAAAGTGTTCAAACATTTACCATCGTACCATTTAACTTTACGCGACAATTTGATTTTTACAATGGTACACCCATATATGGGAGTATATTTTTATTAATTTTCGTTCCTTCCTTCATTTTCTTATTAACCCGTAAGAAGCCACTTGTCTATTATCTTTTTCTACTCGGATTTTTAATGCATTTCAGTGCACTTGCCTTTACGGCAGCTTATGATCCTTGGAAGGGTAGGTATATGATAAGCTCCATCATATTCTTAATTCCTATTTCAACATTATATTTTGAAAGAATAGTTATGGCGAATACGTATAAGCGCGTAATTCCTGTTTTCGTCATTGTTATCCTATCGGCGTGGTGCACGATTGCTTTTCACGGTAGATCGGCGCTATTTTCGACGAAGGGAATTCCCACAATATGGAATAAAAACCGCATCCAAATTTTGACAATTTCGCGACCTGATATCACACGTGCTTATGAAAAATTTGACAGTATCGTACCTCAGAATGCTATTGTAGCTCTCGGAACGATTAATGATGATTACGAATATCCGCTCTGGGGTGAAAAATTCGGTCGGAAATTAATTCCAATTAATCCATTTGAAAAAGGCCTCCAACCGATTCCCAAAGATGCTCAATATTTATTCTTTAGCAAGCGTGTTATTAATCCACTTCCAACCGATTTAAGACTTGGTACAGATACAACGCTACGCGAGCATATCATTGTCAAAGGGGAGGATTACTATTTAAGGAAACTTAAATAATGTGATTAGTGGCTAAATAGAAATACCACTGGTTTTATAAAACTAAAATTTCCTAATACCTTGCAGTAAGTATTTAGCTCTATGAATATCAAAGAAAATATTGCCGAAGGTTTACGATCGATTAAGGGAAATCTCCTAAGAACCGTTTTAACTGCGCTTATCATTTCATTAGGTATTACCTCCCTGGTGGGTATTTTAACAGCTATTGATGGGATTCAAAGTTCAGTAGACAATAGTTTCTCAGGTTTAGGTGCTAATTCATTTGATATTCGCAATCGTCCAGCTATGCAAGTTAGAAGAGAGGGACAACGCGAAAAGCGATTTAAGAATATAGATTTCCGTCAAGCGAGTCGCTATAAAGCTTTATTTAGTTCTAAAGGGAAAGTTTCCTTAAAGACGAATGTAACGAATAATGCGATTGCTAAATATGAAAGCAAGAAAACCAATCCGAATGTTCGATTACTCGGTATAGATGATAATTTCGTTGAATTAAAAGGGTATAAAATTGCGGAAGGTCGAAATTTTTCTTCCAATGAGTTTACCAATGCAATCAATGTTTGTTTTTTGGGCGTCGATGTAATTGACCAACTTTTTGAAAAGACGAATCCATTAAATAAAGAGATCATTGTCAGTGGCATTAAGCTAATAGTTATTGGAGTATTAGCTAAGAAGGGTAATATGATGGGAGGGGGCGACGATCGCGTGATCATGGTCCCTCTAGAAACGGGTCGGAAAATGGCTGTCGGTCGAAATTTAACTTTTGATATAACCACATCATCGACTAAGGTGAAAAACCTCGATGATTTTATGGAAGAGGCGAGAGGAGTGATGCGTAAAGTACGGATGGATCCGATTGGTATGGATGATTCATTTTCCATTGATCGATCTGACTCGATTGCGAAAAGTTTTGAAAATATTACTTCGAGTCTTCAATTAGGTGGATTTGTGATTGGATTTATAACCTTATTAGGTGCAGCCATAGCACTAATGAACATCATGATGGTTTCGGTTACGGAGCGTACACGTGAAATTGGAATTCGAAAATCTTTGGGCGCAACGCCTGGAAGAATACTACAACAGTTCCTAATTGAAGCGATTGTCATTTGTTTATTAGGTGGAGTAGGAGGTATTATCCTAGCTATACCTATCGGTAATTTAATTGCCCAAGGGATTAGTTCAGGAAATGCAAGTTTTATTATACCTTGGCTGTGGATGACTGTCGGAATAATTATCTGTGTGTTAGTTGGCTTATTCTCAGGAATTTACCCAGCTTTTAAAGCTTCCAAGATGGATCCAGTTGAAGCTTTACGATACGAATAGTTAAGAAAATAATTATTTCGTACTTGCTAAATCATGAATTTAACACTACTTTTGCAAGGCAATTGAGCCAATTGGTTTGATTCAATTGCCCAGATGGCGGAATTGGTAGACGCGCTGGTCTCAAACACCCGTGGGTGCAAGCCCGTGCCGGTTCGACTCCGGCTCTGGGTACAAGCCTCTCAAGCAATTGAGAGGCTTTCCCTTTTTTAGACCTTTTTATTGACCAACTCTTTCCAACGTAAATAAGCCTCTTTCGTCGATTCTATCTCAGAAGAAATAGGGTTAATCGTTTTAATATGTTTTATTTTAGCGACTGATTCTTGCTCATTCTTATAATAATTTAAGCCAAGCCCTGCGCCAAGAGCTGCCCCAAATGCTCCATCTGATTCTAATAAATCAACAGATACATTAGCTGCATTAACAATAGTTTGACTAAACACTTCACTTAGATACATGTTTGCAAATCCCGCTTTCAGTCGGGAAGGTTGAATACCCGCATCTGCCAACATCTCAATTCCATAAGCCATCGAAAAAGCAATCCCTTCCTGTGCAGAACGAATTATCTCTGGACGATTATGTCGATTAAAATCTAGATTTTCGAAACTTGCGCCAATCTGTCTATTTTGAAAAATACGTTCAGCCCCATTTCCAAACGGAATACATAATAAACCCTTAGCTCCAATTGCAGTCTCAGAGGCCAAATGATTCATTTCTCGGTAGCTAAGTTCTGGACAAATTGTTTGACGAACCCAGCGGTTAAGAATACCTGTTCCATTAATACACATTAAAACGCCGATGCGCGTTTGCTGACTATTATGATTAACGTGAGCAAATGAATTAACTCGGTTATTTGAATCATATTTTAATTCTGAACTTACCCCATAAACCACACCAGAAGTTCCTGCAGTGGTAGCTATATCACCCGGAGAAAGTACGCCCAATGAAAAGGCATTGTTCGGTTGATCACCTGCTTTATAGGTTACTTGTACTTGATTATTTAGGCCAAGCGTATCCGCTACCTTCGAATCAATTGTACCATGGTTTGTAAACACATCTTGAATCAGGGGTAACAATGTTTCATCAAAACCAAAATATTCTAACAAAGGCTTGGACGGTTTTTTAGCGTTAAAATCCCAAAATATACCTTCTGACAAGGCTGATGGGGTAGTTGTAAATTGATGAGTTAATCGACCCGCAATAAAATCCCCAGGCAACATCACCTGCTTAATTCGTGCATATAATTTAGGCTCATTCTCTTTTACCCATGCTAATTTTGCAGCGGTAAAGTTTCCGGGCGAATTCAATAAATTTTGTTGGCAATAGTTCTCACCGATTCCTTGATACGCTGTTTGTCCTAGTTCTACCGCCCTTGAATCACACCAAATAATCGAAGGACGAACAACTTGATTCTGATCATCCAATACGACAAGGCCATGCATTTGATAGGAAATCCCGATAGCAGCAATATCTTTTGAATCATATGTCCTACTTGCATTGGCTTTTAGAATCGCTTGTTGGACACAATGCCACCAATGTTCAGGTTCCTGTTCAGCAAAACCTGGTGCCGGGCTAGATATTTCATTTTCGCTTTCCGGATAGGAAGTAGAATAAATTAATTGTTGGTTTGCAGCGTCAACTACACTAACTTTAATAGACGATGTACCGACATCGATTCCACACAAAAGCATATTGATAGATTTAGATGTTAAAAATTACCATACCAAGATACTCAGTTAATCCTCATTTTAATCTATCAGGCATAAAAATTGGCATTCAAAAAGGCGAAATTTTTACCTTGGTGGGTAAATCCGGATCTGGAAAAAGTACGGTGGCTTTATTGACTGTAGGTTTAAAATCATGCCAAGAAGCATCCATAACCATACACGAGAAAGAATTAAATACGGGGGTAGATCGATTAATCCCTCAGTTTAAATCAGCAGGTTATGTCCCACAAAATCTCCATTTAAAACCACATCATACCGTTCAGGCCTATTTAGATATGTTATTCCAACGAATGACTGAAAAAGAGCGTTCAAAAACGATTAAATACTATATTCAACTGTTTCATATCAAACATTTACTCGATAGTAAAATCAACCAACTTTCAGGGGGAGAACGTCAAAAAATAGCTCTCTTAGAATCCGTTAGTCAGGATATTGAATTTTTAGTATTAGATGAACCTTTCAGCCAATTAGATACGGCTCAAAAAATAGAGTTTATCGAGATTATTCGCGAATTAATAAAGTATAAAAATATCCCCTGTCTTCTAATTTCACATGATTTGGTTGATATACTAAAAATGAGTCACAAACTAGGTATTATCGAGAATGGCAAAATGGCTTTCCAGGGCACGTGGAATAAGTTTTGGGATTCCAAAAATAAAATAGCTATTCGATTAAAGCAGGCAATTTTCGACTGGAAGAAAGAAACAGATTCTATTCTTAATAATCTGCACTAAGTTTTAGTCTGCTAGCATTTCCATTGGTCACTTGAATAACCTTTTCTAAAGAGACTTCATATAAGTCGGCCAATTTCTGAGCAATCAACGGAATGTATTTGGGTGAATTCATTTGGCCCCGATAAGGAACAGGCGTTAGATAGGGGGCATCCGTTTCCAAAACAATGTGTTCTAAAGAGATATCTTTGATTGAATCAAATAGCGTTGTGTTTTTATAGGTAATCACACCACCAATTCCCAGGGTATAACCTAAGTCAACCAAGGTTTTTGCTTCACGAAAATCGCCGGAAAAACAATGAATAATTCCGCTTAACTCTTTATATTCTTCTTTTTTAAGAATGCGAATAAGATCGGCATAAGCCTTCCGACAATGGACATCGATCCACAATCCACGATCCAAAGCCCAATGACATTGAGTTTCAAAGGCCATTATTTGCTCGCTTTGATAGGTCGTATCCCAATAATAATCCAATCCTATCTCTCCGATAGCTAAAACTTTCTGATTTTCTAGAATTGACTTCAACTCTTTTAATTCGTTGAGATAACCTTCTTTCACATAGGTAGGATGGAGGCCTATCATCGGCAATACAAAATCAGGATACATTTGATGTAATGACTCCAATTGTTTCCAAGATTCTAAATCACAATTAGGTAACCACACTTCAGATACTCCAGCTTCTTTTATATCAAGAATATGTTTATCAATTACAGATGTAAATTGAGGATCATAAAGATGCGCATGGGTATCAATCATAAAGAACAAGGGATAAGGTGTTGATCTAAGCAATATTTTAACAACAGTGGGAGAACCACTTTCAATCTCGGAAATGCCTTTTCACTATCATGAAAGACAATAATACTACCCGATTTTATTAATTTCGTACACGATAAAACGATATCCTCCGAAGCCAAATCTGAATTATAATCGCCCGTCAATACACTCCACATATATACATCCGCTTTCGATGTTAGAGAATTGTAAATAAATGGGGTTACCCGACCATAGGGAGGTCTGAAGCCTACTGATTCAATTTGCATATCTTTAAAAACAGCTTCACAGGCTAAATAATCAGTATGATAATCACCAGTCGAATACCTCCAAGCATTCGCGTGATTCATCGTATGATTACCTAATCGATGACCAGCATATACAAGATCCTGCACAATTTGAGGATAAGCCAACATATTTTTTCCGATGCAAAAAAATGTGGCTTTTGCTTGATAGTCGGCTAAACAATCCAACACAAATTTGGTAATTTCAGGAGTTGGTCCATCATCAAAGGTAAAATAAACCTTTCTCGACTCAGGGGAATCCAATCTTGACCAAGTTAATTTGGGTAGGATACTTGGGATAATACTGGGTAGTTGATGAATGAACATAAATCTTGAATATGACGCAAATTACAAACCATCGTGCAGAAAAAATAATCTTGGGTATTGACCCAGGAACCCGTTATTTAGGATATGGATTAATTAGAATTATCAATAATCAGGTACAAGTCTTGCAGTATGGCGTATTAAACTTGACAAAATATACGACTCAGGGGGCTAAATTCCTTAAAATACATGAACGTGTCGTGGGCATTGTTGATGAGTTTTTACCTGATGAAATTGCCATCGAGTCTCCATTTTTTGGTAAAAATGTTCAATCGATGTTAAAACTTGGTCGGGTACAAGGTATGGTCATGTCTATATCCTTTTCAAAAAGTATACCCATTACCGAATATGAACCCAAAAAAGTGAAACAATCCGTTACCGGAAATGGGAATGCATCCAAAGAACAAGTAGCCAAAATGGTGGAAATAATAAGTGGCATCAAGTTAGATGCCAAGTTACATGATGCAACGGATGCCTTAGGAATTGCCATCTGTCACCATTTTCATAATAAAAATCTTACTTCTTCCGTAAAAGGTACGCAAAAGGGTTGGGGTGCTTTTGTGAATGAAAATCCTGACCGAATTAAATAGTTGCCAATTGCTTCTTTAAATCTTCCATTGAATTGCAGGGAGATAAACAATGATCTCCAATGCAAACCAAAGCTGCATAATCTAGATCACTGGTAGGTATAGATAAATAAGTAAGATTTTCGAAATCTTTTGTCGGAATCTTTGTTGGATTATACTTAATGATGGCTTGCGGATTCTCTATCCACTCGGAATGAATTCGAAGCCAGTTGGCAAAGTAGATGGGGTTCCCTTGCGCTTGTTCAATCACAGCGGCTAACATAGCTCTGCCTTTTACTGTTAATGCAGCATCCGAATTTAAGAACCCTAACCATAAATAGAATTCACAGACCATTGAATTCGCTGATGGACATACAGAATCAACGATTTCAAATTTTGGTGCGATTAAGCTTTCGTTCGCATTTGAATGAAAATTATACAAATTATTCTGCTCAGTATGTAACAGTTCAATTTGCTCATTGATGAAATTTGCTATTTGTACATATTTCTTATTACCATCAATCAAGTAGCCTTGAATTAAAGCTAATCCTAAGGATGCTAAATCATCTAAAAAAGCTATTATGGGTTTATCCGAATAAGTTATCTGATGAAGAACTTGATTTTTATCTTGGTGGACAAAACCAAGCACCATGGCTTCTAACAAATCAACTCCAAATTTTTGAAAATTAGAATCCTTTATTAACCGCCCTGATTCCAAAAGTGCGATTGCGAGGTACGCGTTCCACGATAAAAGTTGCTTATCATCTGTACCAGGTCTCACACGTGACTGACGAACCATTTTTAAGACATCTAGTTCAATTTGATACAGTGAATTGCAAACTTCATGCTTTTTGAACAAAATGTTATTTCCATGCTCCCAATTCCCCATCTTGCTTAAGGAATAAGCTTGATAAAAGGCTTGATGCTTCTCATAAGGTAACAATTGATTTAATTCTTCAAATGTCCAGACGTAGAACTTTCCTTCAATTCCTTCACTATCGGCATCGATGGAAGCATAGTACAATCCATTTTCACCCAATAATTCTTTTTGAAGAAAATCAACAGTCTGCTGGACAACCTCGAGGTATAATGGATTTTTTATTCTTTGATAGGCTAAAGCATAGACTCGGACTAATTGACCATTATCATAAAGCATTTTTTCAAAGTGTGGACAAAACCATTCCGAATCAACCGAGTACCTCGAAAAACCTCCTCCAACTTGATCAAATATGCCTCCTAAGGCCATTTTGGTCAACTGCAAATCTACCAAGGATTCAATATCAGTTTCAACTAACAAAGGGGAAGGTAATTTTTCAAATAGCAATCCCAACGATGGAATTGGAAACTTCGGTGCTTTTAGTGTACCTCCAAAAACAGGATCCAAGCCCGTTTTTATCCGCTCGATGGAATGGAATAGAATGGGGTTAATTGTAGAAAGATCTATCGGATAAAGCCCTACTTTGTTATCATTTAAATTTTCGGCAAAGCCATTAGCTGAAGTCTGAAGCTCCGAACGATGCTCTCTAAATGCATTTGTAATAGAATGTAACAATTGTACCCAATTCGCTTTCGGAAAATAAGTACCCCCATAAAATGGTTTTTGATCAGGCATCAAAAATACATTTAGTGGCCATCCCCCGTGTAATCCCATTGCATGAATTGAATCCATATAGATCAGATCAATATCTGGCCGCTCTTCACGGTCCACCTTAATACAAACAAAGTTAGCATTCATTAAATCAGCTACTTGTTCATCCTCAAAGGATTCATGTTCCATGACATGGCACCAATGACAAGCGGCATATCCAATGCTTAAAATAATTGGCTTATCTTCACTAATAGCCTTATTCAAAGCTAAGTCACCCCAGGGATACCAATTAACCGGATTATTTTTATGTTGTAATAAATAAGGACTAACTTGGTTTTGGAGCTGATTCATCAAAATGTTAAGAATAGATTAGTAAATTTGTACAAATAATCGATATGCCCGAATATAAGTCATTTGTTCTTGATCCTGCCGTTGCTAATTCTCCTGAATTATTACATGATTTCTTACTGGCAGAACTTGGTGCAAATCTATTAAATTCAAGTCAGTATCGCATTGAAAAAAAATCAATCGATGCACGAAGTCGGCAAATTAAAGCAAATATTAAAATTGGCTTTTATCCGTTAGACCATAATTTCCAAGTGGATTTATCCGAAAGGATGCGTTTGCCCCAGTTAAAAGCAAATGCGAAGCAAGTTATTATCATTGGCAGCGGACCAGCTGGTTTATTCGCGGCATTGAGATTAATACGTGCTGGGATACAGCCTATCGTTTTTGAAAGAGGAAATAACGTCCGTGAAAGGAGGAGGGACTTGGCAGCCATCAACCGTCATAATGTTGTAAACCCAGATAGTAATTATTGTTTTGGAGAAGGAGGGGCGGGTACTTATTCGGATGGTAAGTTATATACCCGAAGTACAAAACGAGGTGACATTGATTCCGTGTTAGAAACATTTGTCGCTTATGGGGCTAATGCAAATATTCTATATGAAGCACATCCACATATTGGAACGAATAAATTACCTGGAATAATTGAGGGCATTCGTAATGCCATTATTGAGTCAGGTGGGGAAGTGCATTTTAATGCAAAGGTTACCGATTTCATCGTAGATAAAAATCAAATTCGAGGTGTATCGTTAGCGGATGGCCGAAGCTTTGAAGCATCTAAAGTTCTCTTGGCAACGGGACACTCTGCTCGCGATATATTTCATCTATTATTGAATAAAAAGATTGCCATTGAGGTAAAACCCTTTGCCATCGGTGTCCGTATTGAACATACGCAGAAAATGATCGATCGTTGCCAATATAATTTACCGCAGCGCCCTGATTATTTACCACCAGCATCATTTAGCTTAGTTACACAAACTAAATTCAAGGGAGTGCAAAGAGGCGTTTTCTCTTTTTGTATGTGTCCAGGAGGATTTATTGTACCTTCCGCAACTGAACAAAATCAAGTAGTTGTGAATGGCATGTCTCCCTCTAGGCGAGATTCGAAATATGCAAATTCAGGTATCGTTGTGAGTATCATGCCGGAAGATTTGGCTAAGTATAAGG
This sequence comes from Aquirufa sp. 5-AUSEE-100C1, assembly GCF_054558655.1. NCBI lineage: Bacteria > Pseudomonadati > Bacteroidota > Cytophagia > Cytophagales > Flectobacillaceae > Aquirufa > Aquirufa sp. 5-AUSEE-100C1. The sequence goes on from NZ_JBPXKO010000001.1 coordinate 439,909, forward strand.
AATTTGGTCCATTAGCAGGCATGTATTTGCAAGAAGAATTGGAGCAAAAAGCACACCAATTAGTAGGAGGTACCCAAAAAGCCATATCTCAATTAACGGGGGATTTTATTAAGCGTCGGAGCAGTAATACTTCGCATGACACATCTTATGTACCTGGCTTACAACCAGGAGATATGCGCGATTTTTTACCTGATTTTATTGCAGAACCTTTGGCATTGGGCTTGCAAGACTTTGATCGTAAAATAAGAGACTTTAGTAGTAATTTGGGTCAATTAATTGGTTTAGAAAGTAGAACTTCTTCACCTGTAAAAATTCCAAGAGACCGTGAAACCTTGGAGCACCCAGAAATTATAGGCTTATATCCTTGTGGAGAAGGAGGCGGTTATGCTGGAGGAATCATGTCCGCCGCACTCGATGGCATCCGTTGCGCTGAATCAATTATCGCTTCTATCTGATATTTTGAATAGTCCATTTGATCGTTTGTTGGAGTTATTGAGTCGACTTGCAGAGAATGAGTCATTGAAGCAAAATGCCCGACAAGCGGCTGTCATCTCAATATTGATCCAAGAACCTACGGATGAAGCTAAAATCGTATTAATTAAACGAAATGACTACGATGGACATCACAGTGGACAGATGGCATTTCCTGGAGGGAAAAAAGAAGATTCGGATGAAAATTTAAAACAAACAGCCATTCGCGAAGTAGAAGAAGAAATAGGGATCAGGTTGTCAGAAGAGCAATTAATCGAACTAAATCCGCATTGGGTTCATGTTTCAAATTTCTGGATTCAGCCCTACTTTGTGATTCTTGATAAAAAGCTCGACTACAGCATTAATAAAAGAGAAATTAATCGTATTTTTGAAATACCTGTGGCATTTTTCCAACAGGCCGATTCCTTGGACTATCATGAGTTGACATTCATGCAGGAAAAGATAACAGCTCCTCGTTATTTTTATGAATCGGAGGAAATATGGGGAGCAACAGCTATTATGCTGTACCAATTAATTCAACAATTAGATTCGCATATTCGCAATGAGTGAGACGACAGAAGGGGCATTACAAAATCAGATAGCCGTAGCCGGCATGTATGAAAATTGGTTTTTGGAGTATGCCTCATACGTTATTCTAGAACGTGCTGTGCCTGCGGTAGAGGATGGTTTAAAACCCGTTCAACGTCGTATTTTGCATGCATTAAAAGAAATGGACGATGGCCGTTTCAATAAAGTAGCTAATGTTATCGGTCAAACGATGCAATATCACCCACATGGGGATGCATCTATCAATGACGCCTTGGTTAATCTAGGTCAAAAAGATCTATTATTCGATTGTCAAGGTAACTGGGGAGATAACCGGACAGGGGATAGTGCGGCAGCGGCGCGTTATATCGAAGTGCGCTTATCTAAATTTGCCAACGATGTTGTGTTTAATAACCAAACGACTCGATGGCAATTATCTTATGATGGACGTAAGAAAGAGCCTATTACTTTACCGATTAAATTTCCTTTATTGTTAGCTCAGGGCGTTGAAGGTATTGCAGTAGGTTTAGCAACCAAAATCATGCCCCATAATTTCTGTGAAATTATTCAGGCTTCCATTGATTTATTAAATAATAAAAAAGTCACATTATATCCCGATTTCCAGTTGGGCGGCATGATCGACGTCTCCAATTACAATGATGGATTACGTGGGGGACGTATCCGTGTAAGAGCTAAAATTGAAGAATTTGACAAGAAGACCTTATTAATCAAGGAAATTCCATTTGGAACTACAACTACGTCATTAATTGATTCCATTATTAAGGCCAATGATACGGGTAAAATCAAGATTAAGAAGGTCATAGATAATACAGCCAAGGATGTGGAAATCCAGATTCAACTGGCACCTGGTATTTCACCGGATGTTACGATTGATGCGCTTTATGCATTTACCGACTGTGAGGTATCCATTTCTCCGAATGCTTGTGTTATCGTAGATGAGAAACCTCAATTCATCGGGGTAGCGGAGATATTACGCGTTAGCACGGATCAGACCGTTGACTTATTAAAACAAGAATTAGAGATTCGGCGGGGAGAATTAATGGAGCGATTATTATTTAGCTCTTTGGAAAAAATCTTTATCGAGAATCGAATTTATCGTGATATCGAGGAATGTGAGACATTCGAATCGGTGATTGCCATGGTCGATAAGGGCTTAGAACCCTATAAAAAGGATTTCTATCGTGAGATTGTGGAAGATGATATCCTTAGATTACTTGAAATTCGAATTAAGCGTATATCCAAATTTGATAGTTTCAAGGCAGATGAAGCCATGAAGCGTCTTCAAGATGAATTAGCCGAAGTAGAGGATAATCTTGCGAATTTGATTCGCTATGCGATTGATTATTTCAAAAACTTACTTCAAAAATACGGAAAAGGGAGAGAGCGTAAGACGGAAATCAAGAGTTTCAATACGATTACGGCGACAGTTGTTGCGCAAGCCAATCAAAAACTCTATGTAAATCGGGAAGACGGATTTATTGGATATGGTTTGAAGAAGGATGAATTCGTAATGGATTGTTCTGATATTGATGATATCATTGTTTTCCGACAAAATGGAACCTGTGTAGTCACTAAAGTGCAGGAAAAGGTATTCGTAGGTAAAGATATACTTTACGTAAGTGTATTTAAGAAGAACGATGACCGGAAGGTATATAATCTGGTATACTTTGATGGAAAAACAGGAATTTCATACGTAAAGCGCTTTAAGGTTACGTCGGTAACCCGGGACCGTGAATATCGAATTGTTAGCCAAGACAATAAATCTAAGATTACCTATTTCTCTGCGAATGAAAATGGAGAAGCTGAAGTAATCAGCATTAATCTAACGGCGAATTGTACGGCAAAAAACAAACAATTTGATTATGACTTTGCGAAGTTGGCCATCAAAGGTCGAGAATCACTTGGCAATGTATTAACCAAATACCCCGTGCGTAAAATCGTTCAAAAGAGTGCGGGAGTTTCTACTCTAGGTGGGGTAGATATTTGGTATGATCCAACCATTGGAAGATTGAATCGTGATCAGCATGGTGATTATGTTGGCAATTTTGAGCCCAATGATAATATATTAGCCATTTATAATTCTGGAAATTACGAGTTAACCAATTTTGAATTAACGAATCGTTATCCTGCAGAGGAAATAGCACTACTCGCAAAATTCAATCCGAAAGGAATTATATCAGCGGTATATTTTGATGGTTCTAATAAAACGTATTTCATCAAGCGATTTAAAATCGAAACCTCGACGATCGATAAAAAGTTCTTGTTTATCGCGGATCACAAGGCTTCGAAATTAGTCGCTTCAAGTATCAATTATGCGCCGAATGTTCAAATTAAGCATAAGCCGGATGGCAAAACTGCTGAGATTGAATTGATTCCAATTGAAGAATTGGTGGATGTAAGAGGATGGAAGGCTATTGGTAGCAAATTGAATTATCCGAAATTAACGGATGTTCAATTGATAGAAACTGAGACGGCGATGCCGGAGACAGAAGAGGTCCCAGCCAACTTGGATGAAGATGAAAAGGAGGAATTAAATGAGATGGTTGAGAGCCAGCCAAGTGAAGAAAATTCACCAAATGTAGAAACCGTCCCAGTAGGGCAAACTGTTACATTTGAGGAGGAAATTCCGAACAATTCCCTTGAGGAAACTCCCGAGGTGGATGATATTCCATTGGAAATCAAAAACTACCCGAGTGAAAATATTCCAAAGGACACAAATAAAGGAGAGCAATTAGGCTTATTTTAACCATGGCGAACGAACTGAATAACCCGAAAGTGTTGAATGCCTGGGCATTTTATGATTGGGCTAATTCGGTTCATTCTTTAACGATAACGAGCGCGATATTTCCAATTTATTACCCATATGCGGCGGTAAGTGCCTCTGATTCCAAATTAATTAATTTTCTTGGAGTTGAGTTACCTAATGCCGTCGTATTTTCATACACTGTTTCGGCAGCTTTTTTATTATTAGCCTTTTTAATGCCCATTCTTTCAGGAATCGCTGATTACCGAGGAAATAAGAAGTCCTTCATGCGCTTTTTCTGTTATTTAGGTTCATTAAGTTGTATGAGCCTATTCTTTTTTGAAAAGGGTAATTACTACATTGGCACATTTGGATTTCTATTTTCTATCATTGGATGGGGTGGGAGTATGGTATTCTATAATTCGTTTCTACCCGAAATTGCGAGTCCTGATCGGTTTGATGGTTTGAGTGCTAAAGGATTTACGCTTGGCTACATTGGAAGCGTATTATTACTTATTCAGAATCTAACTATGGTTATGATGCCACAATGGTATGGAAACATCGTAGGTGATTTAGCATCTCGAATATCTTTTCTTAGTGTGGGTATTTGGTGGTTGGTATTTGCGCAAATCCCCTTTCATTACTTACCCGAAAGCAACCAAAAAACCAGTGATAACAAAAACATCTGGTTAGGAGGCTGGCAAGAACTCATGAAAGTATATCATGAGGTTAAAGAAATCAAATCGTTGAAAGGCTTTCTCGCTAGCTTCTTTCTATTCAATATGGGCGCTCAGACGGTGATGTACTTAGGTGCCTTATTTGGAAGTGAAGAATTACATTTACCTACGGATGCATTAATCATTACCATTTTATTAATCCAGTTAGTAGCAATACCAGGCGCCTATTTTTGTGCCAAATTATCTCAAAGATTAGGTAATATTCAGGCCTTAATTCTAATCGTTATCGTTTGGATATTTATTTGTGGTTTTGCTTATACGGTTCAAGATCAATTAAGCTTTTACCTATTAGCAACCGGAATAGGCTTTGTTATGGGGGGTATACAATCAAATAGTCGGGCAACTTTCGCTAAAATGTGTCCTTCCAACGAAAAGGATACAAGTTCCTATTTTAGTTTTTACGATGCCTGCGATCGACTTTCAACTGTATTGGGAACCTTTATCTTTGGATTTGTTATTCAAGTAAGCGGAAGTATGCGAACCGGAATTTTAATTTTGGGATTTGTGTTTTTAGTTAGTTTATATTTATTGAGATCGATTCGAAATACCAAAGAATTAGCTCCTATATCGGAATAATAGCTCTATTTTCGATACTTCGCCACTGCATTGGAATATGTGCTAAAATTTCTGTTTGTAAAGCCTTTATAATTGCTCTGCGTGAGAACGATTTGGCATGAACAAGTGAAACCTCACGAACAGGCACAGGATTAGGTAACGAATGTACTTTTTCTTTGGATTTATTATCGAGGTAGTCTACAAACATTTGAGGAATGATTGTTTGACCAAAGCCTAAATCAGCCATACGAACAATGGTCTCTAAACTTCCTGTTTGATAGGTGAGTGAATTAGATATTCTTGCCCCAGCATTCAAATTACAAATAGAATTGATTTGATTACTTAGGCAGTGACCTTCCTCAAGTAGCCAAAGTTTTGAAGGTTCTAAAACAGCATTTAATTTAGAGCCATCATCCTCCCAAACGTTGGAATAAAGAAATAATTCCTCATAATACAAGGGTAATTCTACTAGATTTGAATTAAGTGGGGTAACGAGTATTCCTATATCAATCCTGCCTTCGAAGATCTCACTTTTTATATTTTCGGTAGTTGTCTCTGAAACACTTATCGTTAAATCAGGATACTTTTCTTGAAAATCCGCCAAGAATCTTGGCATAAGGTAGGGGGCAATTGTTGGAATTACGCCTATGGATAGATGACCATTTATTTGTGTACTCCAACCTTTAGTAAGAGCAAGTATGGATTTGCTTTCAGATAATATTACTCGAGCCTTACTTATAATTTCACGCGCCTCCAATGTGGGTTCAAGCGGTTTAGCTTTTCGATTAAACAAGGTCATGTTTAATTCATCTTCCAATTTTTGCACTTGCATACTCAAACTAGGTTGGGACACACAACAAAAATCAGCTGCTTTCGAAAAACTTTGTAAGTCGGCAAGTGCAACAATGTACTCTAATTGCGTTATAGTCATATTATAGTCAAAAACTATACAAATATAAAAAATATAGATTTGATTGATATGATTATTCGCCTCATATTTGCACCATCATTTTAAAAGATAAAACAAAACTATTATACAAATGGCAAATTACATGTTAGGTTTAGGAAGCCAATTTCCTACATTTTCAAAAACAGCGGTTGTTTCTTTAGATCAAGGTAAAGAGTTTGCAACTATCACTTCAGAAGACCACAAGAAAGATGGCAAATGGTTAGTTATGTTTTGGTGGCCAAAAGATTTCACTTTTGTTTGCCCAACAGAAATCGCTGAATTTAATCGCCGTGCAGGTGATTTCGCTGATCGTGATGCGTCGTTAATTGGTGCTTCAACTGATTCTGAATTCGTTCACGCTGCTTGGAGAAGAGATCACGATGATTTGCGTGGTTTAAAATTCCCGATGTTGGCAGACACATCTAAGAGCTTAGCTGAAGAGTTAGGAATCTTGACAGAAGGAGAGAAGGTGGCATACCGTGTTACTTACATCGCTGACCAAAATGGTATAATTCGTTGGGTATCGGCAAATGATTTATCAGTAGGCCGTAACGTAGACGAAGTGTTACGTGTGTTAGATGCCTTGCAAACGGATGAACTTTGTCCTTGCAACTGGAAAGCTGGTGACGCTACATTATAATTCAACTTTAAGCCCCAGAATCTCTGGGGCTTTTTAAAATAATCCAAACATGAGTGAGACTAGAGACAACTTATTGGCAGAGATTAATATCCCTGCCACAGAATCTTTTGCCCTTTTAGATTCTTTGGATGCTGCCGATCATCGTTACATTAAAGATTTGAAAATCAATGTTTCGAATTCATTACGCGCTCAAACCTTAAGTGAAAAGGAAGCCTACTTATTAGCTTTAGCAGTATCCGTGAATCAAAAACACCAAGTAACGATTGATTCGTTAACTACTATAGCTTTAGAAAAAGGAGCCACAGAAGCGGAAATTAATGAAATACATGCCTTAGTTTCATTATTGAACGCCAACAATATTTTCTACCGATTTAAACACTTTGTCGACAAGGAATATTACAACACAGCACCTGCTGGAATTCGAATGTCAATCATGATGAATCCGGTATTAGGAAAAGAGTTTTTTGAATTAGCGAGCTTAACTGTATCCGCAATTAACGGATGCCAAATGTGTGTTGCATCACATGAGCAATCTGTAAAAAGCCACGGAGCGACGGAAGCCAGAATTTTAGATGCTGTACGATTAACCGCAATCTTTAAGAGCTTAATCGTTCTATTGTAATCAAAAAAGGCTAATTCGTTATGAGCTAGCCTTTTTTATTATTTTTTTATTTCCCGAACCATTCGATTTAGTTGGAAGCGAAATGAACTCAGTTCTTGAAAGCTTTGCCAGCAAACTTTTAGCAGTTTCATATGTCGAATGGAAACTTCCCCAGTTTCTCTTTCTTTATGTAAAACAGGAATATCGAATAATTTCTGTCCCGATTTCTTAGCTAAAACAGATAAGAAAATATTTGGAGCAAATGGAATTTGTCTAGGTAAAGCCGCCAATAATTTTTTCAAAAAACTAGTTCGAATTAATCGAAACGGGATATTGGCATCATGAATATATGTCCCATAGATGAATAGGAGGGAGAATTTTAGAATTCGCGTAATGATTAATCGAAATGGATCATCGTGACGAACCTCCCTGAATCCAAGTACAAAATCGGATTCATTCCGTTTTTCCCAAAATTTATGGAAGTCCTTTGGATCAAACTGGTCATCAGAATCTGTTTGAAACACAAAGGCTGGATTCATATCCACCGCCATCTGATATCCGTTGTAGATAGCATTTCCATGCCCACCATTTAATTGATGTTTGGCAATTAGATTAGGATAGGATGCCGTTAACTCATCTAGGATAACACCTGTATTATCTCGAGAACCATCGTTGATAATCAATAACTTAAAACGGTCACTGGAAATTGTTTTAGCTATTCCATCAATCCAATTAGGCACAACATCTCGTATACAAGCCTCTTCGTTGTAAGCAGGAATAACAACTACTAAATCTAACTCATTTTGCATTAAATACGGTTTTTATATTTGTTGATTGGCTTTTCAATCAATATCCAAGAAAGACTTGAGATAAAAATTAAAATAACTAAACAGATGATGAATTTAAAGATTGTAAAATTAACTATTTCTAAATGAAAATCGGGTAATAACCTGTTTAAATAATACCAAATTGTGTTACCCTTATCATGATAGTAATTCATCACTAGATTATGATAAAGATATAATCCATAGGAAATTTGACCTAGATAGGCTATCGAATTCCATTTTAAAAAGGAGGTTAAAAACCAAGCCTGCTTCCTTATTGACAAAGCAATTAAGAAAAAAGCCATTAATGCTGCTGTTATACGCTCAAATACAATAGACCAATAATTAGCATGATCAAATTCAGCTAAATAAGCCAAATACAATACGGTTAGGTAAGCTAAAAAGCTTAAAGCTAAACCTAAAAAAAGATACCTAAATTCCTGAAAATAAGCTTGTTGGTAATGAAAAACATATGCCAATAAACCGCCTAATCCAAAACAATCCAACGCTGAAAAAGGATTAACATACCACCACATCCAATTATGTTCTTGTACATCCTGATTAGCCACTACTGCAAATCCTAACCGAGTTCCGATACCCATCAATATCATCAAACAAATAAGCCATGGATATTTCTTCGGGCTTAACAACAAAACAAAGTAGGGGAAAATTAAATAGTATTGCTCTTCTACCGCTAAAGACCATAAATGATCCCAAATGCCCAACCAAGTCCCTTTTGACATGATGTAATAATTGGGCAAATAGAATACCAGATAATACCAAAACTGCTGGAAATTAGATAATGAGAAGAGAAATCCTATAAAAAGTAGTAGAAAATAAATTGGGAAAATACGCAAGGACCTACGATATATAAATCGTATCACTTTTACGCTTATACCCGTTTGAACTTTTCTACAATCATCTGCATTTTGAAACAAAATTCGAGTGATTAAAAAGCCACTGAGTACAAAAAATATGACAACTCCCAAGTGACCTAAAAAAGAAAATGGATTAATTGGAATCAACCAATGATCCAATAGCACTAAAAACACGGCTATGAATCGAATTCCATTTAATTGCTCAAAATATAAATCCTTTGTTTTGGTCATGGCTTTACGAAGAAACTAAATTCAACGCGACGATTTAAACGTCTTCTGTCCTCTTGGCTACTACTATTTAAAGGCTTTGTTCCTCCCCAACCTTTTGTTTGAATACGATCATTCGCTACACCCTTGTCGACAAGATATGCTTTTACTTGATTAACCCGCTCCACGGATAAGGTAAGATTAGCATCCCAGTCGCCTTGATTATCTGTATGCCCCTCAACCAAAATTTGCAATTCTTCATTAGCAAGTAATATATTAACAATTTCATCTAGGGCAGGGTAGGCTTCCTTACTAATTTCAGATTTGCTTTGGGCAAAATTAAGATTGGGGACTTTGAATTGTTTATTCAACTCAACCGGAATTAAGCTCATTAATTGAACCGATTCGGTATATTTTTTAGTATCTCGAAAATCAAAATTCTCTCTTTTACTGATATAGCCTTTCGCTCGAACTTCGACCGTAAATGGTTTCTTGGAAGGCCACATAAAACTAAAATCACCTAAATAAGGATCATAATCTATGTGAATCGTATCAGCTGATATGGTCGATTTAACAAAAATCTTTGCCGCAATCGCTTCCTTCGTATTTTGATTAATCACTTTCCCAGATATTTGAACGAGGGTTTGTGGCTTTACCTTCTCAGGAATTTTAATTCGATAGATATCTTCCGCACCCATGGAATTTTCAACCGAACTAAAATATGCATAATCGCCTTGTGCCGATACAGTGAAATACCCATCCCATTGATTTGTATTGACAATTGGTCCAACATTCTCAGGAACAGACCAATTTAACCACGTATCGTCCAAGCGACGCGTTAAAAAGATGTCATTATTCCCATATCCTACATGTCCACTGGTAGAAAAATACATCGTAACACCATCTGGAGCTATAAAGGGGGTGCTTTCGGGTTCGCCAGTATTCACCACGGGGCCAATATTTCTTGGTTCAGTCCAGGTATCATCCGGCTTTAAGAAAGAAACATAGATATCCTTTCCCCCATAGGAATCCTTCATTTCAGTTGTCATCAAAAGAACTTTACCATTAGGGGCTAAGGTATATTCTGAATACTCCGACTTATTTTTAAAATTCTGTATTCTAATTGGTTTTGGGAAACTCCAATCACCGGTTCTTAATTTAAATGAAAGTGAAACTCCCTTTTCCATTTGGCCATCTTTACCATAGACATTGTTTAAGAGCATGGTTTTCCCATTGGGCGAAATTCCACAAACTGCATTATTCTCCTCATTATTTATCGGGGCTGGAAATAGTGTTGCTTTTTCCCATTTATTCTTTTCCCCTAATTGGGCGACCCAAATATCTTGGTTTTTCATCGCACCCAAATTATCTGGATGTTTCCAACGTGTAAAATATAAACTCTTCCCATCGGGACTTACTAATGGGCAGATTTCATTGAATTTCGAATTAATACCTGTTCCTAGATTTTCTTTTACCAAATAGGCATTCGGATCTGACTCTAATTTGATTTTATCTTCAATAGGTAATTCTGAATCCGATATTGCCACAGCATCCAATTGCGAAAACCCTTGAACGCGAAGCGAATTCATACTTATTTTGATTGACTTGACCTTAAAATTGCTTGGATTAGGCAAACGAATTCGAGTGATTTGACCGCTTGATTGTGCATAACCTTGCGAAAACTCTTTTAGAAGGAATATCTTATTATTTTCATCCAAAGCATCCACTCGGGTTATGGAACCTGCTCCATAATTTTCGAATATCGCTATTTGTTTTATTACTTTGGCCGTATCAAAGGATACAATAATAAACTCACCTGAGGGATTGTCTGGAGTTAACGATTGCCATGCACTTGGGCTAGCTTCGAATTTAGGATATTTGCTCGGCCGACCGAGTATATGCAAAGCACGATACTCTTTTCCTAAAAGTGGGTCAGCATATTCACTGGAAAAAGACATCACTTTAGAGGCCCATTGAACGGATTGCGCTGTAGTCTGAAACAGCAAACACGTCAATAAAAACGTTCCAAGTGATTTAAACATAAATACCTAGGCCAAAGAGAGTAATTCTTGAATTGTAGCTTTCGGATCTTCAGATGCAAAAACAAAACTACCCGCTACTAATACATTCGCACCCGCATGATGCAAGGCAGCTGCATTTATTTGATTCACGCCACCATCAATTTCCAGATAAATATCTTTCCCTGTCATACGAATCATCTCTTTAAGTTGAGCCGTTTTTTGTATCGCATGTGGGATAAACTTTTGCCCACCAAAACCTGGATTTACCGACATGATTAATGCCAAATCTAAATCTCCGATTACATCCGCTAAGACGGACACAGGTGTACCAGGATTAATGGCAACTCCAGCCATACATCCCTCTGACTTAATTTGTTGGATGGTACGATGCAAATGTGGACACGCCTCAGCATGTACAGTAATCATGTTAGCTCCACTTGCTGCAAACTGTGCAATGTAGCGCTCTGGTTTTTCAATCATCAAATGACAATCTAAAAACTTAGTTGTGTGCTTTGCAATAGCCTCTAAAACGGGGAATCCAAAAGAAATATTGGGTACAAAAGCGCCATCCATCACATCAATATGAATCCATTGTGCAGCCGATTCATTTAACATTTTGGTTTCACTTTCAAGATTGGCAAAATCAGCTGCCAAAACAGAGGGTGCAATGATTAACTTTTCCATTCAACAAAGGTATGAAAAATATTCGCTAAGGTTTATTTCTGATGAGATTAGGATTAACTTTGTTTATTAAATTTTAGCGTATGGACATACAAAAAAAGATGCAGGAACTGGTTGACCAAATCAATTACTACAACCATGCATATTATCAGTTAAATGAAAGCCTAATTACGGATGAAGCTTTCGATAAACTCCTCGCTGAACTTCAAAAACTTGAATTTGAAAATCCCTTGTTTGCCTTGGCGGATAGTCCAACGAAGCGTGTGGGTGGAACGATTACCAAAATCTTCAAGTCGGTAACCCATCAATTCCCGATGCTTTCATTAGGGAATACGTACAATGAAACTGATTTAAGAGATTTTGACGAAAGAATTCAAAAAGCATTAGGCGATGAAGCCTACGAATATATTTGTGAATTGAAATTTGATGGTGTGGCTCTTTCTTTTTGGTATGAAGAGGGAAAATTAGTCAAAGGGGTAACCCGTGGAGATGGAACGCGTGGTGATGACATTACCAATAATGTAAAAACAATTAAAAGCATTCCTCACTTTATTTCATCCAACGAACTTCCGAGCCGTTTTGAGGTAAGAGGAGAGGGTTATATGCCCATAAGCTCATTCGATAAAATCAATGCTGAAAAAATGGCACAAGGAGAGGCGCCCTTAGCTAACCCTCGCAATGCAGCATCAGGAACTTTTAAATTACAAGATTCCAGTATCGTAGCCCAACGAAATATGGCATGCTTTGTCTATGCATACCTTGGAAATGAAATTCCTTTTCAAACACATGAGGAAGGTTTATTACTACTAGAAAAGAATGGATTCCCCGTTTCACCTACCTACCGAAAATGCAAAAATATAGACCAAGTACTGCAGTACATTTCAGATTGGGAAGAGAAAAGAAATGATCTACCGCTCAATACAGATGGTATTGTCATAAAAATCAATGATTTAGGCCAACAAGAGCGATTGGGATTTACAGCTAAATCTCCTCGTTGGGCTATAGCCTACAAATATCCATCGGAAATTGCGCATACAAGCATTGAGAGTATCTCGTACCAAGTGGGAAGAACGGGGAATGTAACACCCGTGGCCAATTTAGCACCGGTTTATTTAGCAGGAACAGTCATTAAACGAGCATCCATTCATAATGCCAACGAGATGGAACGCTTGAATTTACACGAAAAAGATACGGTCTTTATCGAAAAAGGAGGAGAGATCATCCCAAAAATTACCGGGGTAAATGCATCTAAACGAATTCCTAATGCGAATAAATTTCAATTCCCCACTCAATGCCCCGCATGTGAAACGGAATTAGTTAGAAATGAAGGGGAGGCAAATCACTACTGTATAAACGAGACTCACTGTCCGCCACAAATTAAAGGCCGAATCGAACATTTTATTCAACGTAAGGCTTTAAACATTGAAAACCTTGGTACAGAAACGATTGATCTTTTCGTTGAAAAAGGAATTATCCGTAATGCAGCAGATTTGTATGATTTAAATGAACAAAGTTTTCTAGGCTTGGAAGGATTTCAAGCTAAATCCATATCTAATATTTTAAGTTCGATCCAAAAATCAAAAGAAATACCATTTCGACAAGTCTTATTTGGTTTAGGTATTCGCCATGTAGGAGCTACAATTGCTGAGAAATTAGTTATTGCTTTTCAGAGTATCGATCGATTGAAAGAAGCTAGTTTTGAAGAATTAGTTGCAGTTCCCGAGATAGGAGAAAGAATTGCTGTCAGTATCCAAGAGTATTTCCATGATCCCAATAATTTAAGTATCATCGAAAAGCTCAGAATTGCAAATGTTCAGTTGGCTGAAGAAATCCAAGAAATAGTCTTGGAGGGGCAAGCCTTAGTCGGAAAAAGTTTCGTAATTTCGGGGGTATTTGAAAACTTCGAACGTGATGAGTTGAAGGATAAAATAGTAGCAAATGGCGGTAAAGTTGTTTCTAGTATTTCATCAAAACTCGATTACCTTGTGGCTGGCAACAATATGGGACCCGCCAAATTAGAGAAAGCAAATCAATTAAATATTAAAATCTTAAGCGAAGAAGAGTTTATAGCACTTCTTACCTAATTTATGCAATCACAATCATTACCAAAATTTCATGGCGTTGCTCCAGCCTTAGTAACACCAATGGATGCCGACCGTTCCATTGATTGGACAGGTTTAGCTAAGTTAGTAGGGCATGTCAGCCACGGAGGCGTTGATTACCTTGTTGTTCAAGGTACCACAGGAGAATCTGCTACCACAACAGCGGATGAAAAGAAAAAAATTGTTGCGACAATTCAGGAAAGCAATAACCGCCAATTACCAATTGTCTATGGATTAGGTGGAAATAATACCGAAAGCTTAATTAAACAAATTAAGGAAACGAATTTTGAGGGTATTGATGCCATTTTGTCCGTATGTCCATATTACAATAAACCAAGTGCACGTGGGGTAATTGCTCATTACCAAGCTATCGCAGATGCTTGTCCTGTACCAGTAATTATGTACAACATTCCAGGAAGAACGGGGATAAACATGTCGGCAGAAACTGTTTTAACGCTTGCTGAACATAAGAATATCATTGGTATCAAAGAAGCATCTTGCATCATTGAGCAATGCATGGAAATCGCATTTCATAAACCTGAAAATTTTCTGTTAATCTCCGGTGATGACGTTCAGGCAGTGCCGATCATTTCCATTGGTGGGGTAGGTGTTATGTCTGTTATTGCAAATGCATTCCCATCACAATTTACACAAATGATACATGCTGCTTTACAAGGTGATTACAAAACAGCACAAAAAGCATTAGCAGCATTCTTAACCATCGACCCATATCTTTATGAAGAGGGTAATCCAGTGGGCGTTAAGAAAATATTAGCACTGAAAGGTTTAATTCAAGCACAAGTTCGCATGCCATTAGCTGAAGCTTCAGAAGGCTTAGGTCAAAAATTAAATGAAATTATTAATCAAGTAAAATTATCTAACTAATGTTTGTACACGTCGTTAACTTTTGGTTAAAAAAGGGATTATCATCGAATGATATCAAAATGTTTGAAGCTGGAGTGAGCTCCTTAGCAGAAATTGAGACAGTCGATGTTTTCAGCGTAGGAAAGCCTGCAAATACGAATCGTCCTGTAATCGATCGCTCGTATGACTATTGCCTATTAACTACTTTTGAAACGGAGGCTGGGCATGATGTATATCAAACCCATCCGATTCATTTAAAATTTATTGAGGATTGCGCATCCCTATGGGAAAAAGTATTAATCTATGACTCAGAAAGTATTTAAATTATTTCTTGGACTGGTTTTGGTTGCTTCCATGATTGGTTGTTCCAAACATGTACAACCATCTACCTATTATAGTCCCAACTTCAAGGATGGTGGCGTAGAACGTCATGATGGTATAGGTTTCGAGATTCCTGTTAAATATGCCATTGATGTGTTTTATTTCAATGAACAACCTAAACAAAGTTATGCTGTCATCGAAAGCATTAGTTTTTCAGATGAAATACCTTTGTCGGCCGATCAAACTCAGAACGGAAAAATGTTAAATCGGGGAATTCATCAAAACAAAAAGAAAGAAATCTTAGACAAAATGGTAGAGAAAGCCGAAGAACTAGGTGCCTCTGCCATCATGGATGTCAAATATCAAGTTTACACAACGAAAGATGCCAATGGCTACACGTTTAGTGGTACAGCGATTCGTTATGTGTTGAAATAAGGTACAATAAATCAAAATTTGCCAATAATATTTGGCCGCGAGCATCCAAGAATTCCACTTGGATGCTTTTTACTTTTTTAGCTTTGAAAGGCAGAATACGCATATTCCCAATCGTATTTCCTTTCACTATTTCGACTTGACCTTGCTCGTCGGTCAATCTCACTTGAAAGGATTTAACGCGCTGACCTAAAGCAATTGGCTCCTGCAAAACAACTGCATTAATCAAACGAGCTTCGTTCGAATTCCAAGTTAAAGTAGGTGATTTATCATTTTCTTTAGCAGCCCAGAATGACTTTTCATTCGAATCTCGTACAAATGAAACCGGGTGAGAGGTGACAAAAGAGGATGTCTTAATCACATCGTTCTTAATTATTTGACTTTTTAACCCCACATTCATCAACTTCTTTAATCCAATCAATGCGGCAGAATCAGCCTCATGAACCAATCCTCTCGTATCGACTGGAATATTGATGAGTAAGTTGGCATTCCTTCCCACCGAAGCCACATAAATCTTCATCAGAGAATCCGGAGATTTCACCTTGTTATCCTGTTCCGGGTGGTAATACCAACCTGGTCTTAGGCTTACATCCACTTCTGGTGCTACCCAATAACGACCATTCTCTTGTCCATTGCGATAATCATCAAACTTGGGATAACCCGGATATATTTCATCTTTATTCAAAGGGGACCACATTGTTTCATAGGAGTAGCCACGTTCATTGCCGACCCATCGAATATCCGGTCCATTATCCGAAAACTGCACAGCATTGGGTTGGTATTTATTGACCATCGAATGAAATAGCTTCCAATCATATACTTGCTTCTTTCCGTTGGGTCCTTCACCGTTTGCCCCATCGTACCAAAACTCAAAAATAGGTCCATACTGTGTCAATAGTTCTTTTTGCATATTCGCATATACTTCATTGTACGTATCGGTTCCATAGGCTGGATGGAATCGATCCCATGGAGAGAGGTAAATACCTAATTTGATACCATAGCGTTTGCAAGCATCCGCTAATTCGCGAACTACATCACCTTGACCATTTTTCCAAGGAGATTTCACAACAGAATGCGCTGTATATTTCGATGGGTATAAGGCGAAACCATCATGATGTTTGGCAGTTAAAATTAAACCTTTCATCCCTGCAGCTTTCGCGATACAAGCCCATTGATTACAATCCAAAGCTGACGGATTAAATAATTTAGGATCTTCTTTGCCTTCACCCCATTCCACATTCGTGAATGTATTCATATTGAAATGAACAAATCCATAATAACGCAGTTCTTGCCATGCTATTTGCTTAGCACTTGGAATAGGGTAAATCGGCTTAATTGCTTGTCCTATAGCTAATAATGACGCAAAAAGAAAGAAGGACGTGATGATAATATTATTCCGCATGGTATAATAAAGCGTTTTCAAATAGTGTCATGGTTTGATTCGGGATAGCACGAAATAGTGGATTAAATCCAAACCAAATATAATTTCCCGCTCCTAGGGTATAAGTAGCTAAAAACATACTATGATCAAGTTTCCCCTTCACTTTAGCTCCCATAAAACCGTAATATTTACTTGATTTCTCCGTAGTAAGAATGGATTTCCATCGTATGTTTGGTACAATTAAATTCTCCACTTGATTTAATACAATTACCTGGTCTCTTTGAATCCGAAAACCTAATGGATGTGTTTTCTCCAAATTTACCTCAATCAAATTACCTGTTAAAGTCTTCGAAATTTCATTTCGCTCAGCATCCTCATAGGCTACGACCGCTTCGGTACTATCGCTCAAATCCTTCGCCAATATAGCTAATTCCTTATCCTTGATACTGCTCGCGGCATTTTCCATCAACAAGACACGACCACCTTTACGAACATAATCCTCTATAAGGACCGTTTCTGTTTTCGAGAACTCCAAGTAACGTGTATTGGGAAAAATCAAATGACTATACTCATTCAGGTTAGCACGTTTAACCTGATTCAAGGGAATAAAGCTAGGCTTCAACTGCATTTTTTGTGTTAAATAATATGCCAATTCACCTTGTTGGTTTACATCAAATGAACCATCCACCACCACAGCTACTCGGGTAGGATTTATTTCAATAAAATGAGTTGAACCTAGGTCGGCACCTGATTCTGAACGATACGTATTTATCCCCTCAACCTGTACTTTGGCTTGATTCGCTAAATTACGTAGTGCATCCCATGAACCTTTCTTCTTAATAACCCAAAGATGGCCGGCCTCATATTTCTTCCCAGTAAATCCTACTTCTTTGTCGTTATAAACGACCAAATATCCTGCCTTCAATACTTGATTCACGAAATTAACAGCTTTGCTATCAGGTTTGAAAACATAGGATACCTGCTTTTCATCGAACACATTATCCTTTGATTCCAATAAACTAATGTCAACACCAATTAAGCGTTCCTTGACACCATATCCTTTTACACCATGTATTTGGAAAAGATTCCAAGCCGTAATATCATAGGTAACCGAATCCTCCAAAGCAGGAGTTGGGTCTAATAAGGCTTGAATCATTGGAGCGGCCGACTGATAGGCTGAAACAATCAAATCACCTTTAGTCGCTTTAAGTGGTATATTTTTTTGCTCTAAAAAGGAGAAGGCATTCAGTGGGTAATCCTTGTCTAATTGACTAACCAGAATCCGATTTGACTTAAGAATCTTCAGTAATTCTGACGATTTGGCGACTTCAGATTGTGGGATAATATAAGTCTTATACAAATTAGAAGGATTGGTACGAGCATTTTGGTGATTTTGATAATAACTCGATTTCACCATTGAACTATTTGATATTGCCCAATCCACTAAATTAACCGCTAATTGACGGTGATGATTTACCCGGTCTACAAACCGAATGGTGTCTTTATTGGATTTTTGTGCTTGTAATCCGCCTCGTATACCTCCTTGCTCGAGTGTCATACCCAACGCTCCATTTAAAATTGGGTAGGTGTCCCCATATCCCGGATAGAATAAATCATACACCTCAGAAGTAAAATAAGGCCAATGATTTTGATCAAACAATTTGGCAAATGAATTTCCTACGCTTGTTTGTAAATCTTTTGTTGAGCTTGAAATGAAATTTAAATAGGGTTTCGCTGCAGGAGGAAAATAATAAGTATGTTGGTAACTCTGCTCATGAAAATCTGCATGCACCATCGGCATCCATGATTGAAAAAAAGCAATGCGCTGTTGGGTTTCCACTTGCGTTTGCCATACCCAATCCCGATTTAAATCAAATGAATAATGATTGTAACGACCCGAAGTCGAACCTTCAAAATGTTCCTGATCATTAGGATCTGCATTTCCACCTGGCGTGAAGTTCCGACGATTAAATTGGGTGACGTAGGCGTCCCGGCCATCTGGATTGATGCAAGGATCCATTAAAACTACATAATTACTAGTGGCCTTACTCAATAAACCATCTTCTTTCACTAAATCATAAATAGCTCCCAAAGCTGCCTCAGATCCCGCTGCCTCATTGCCATGAACATTAAATGAAAGATTGATAATCAAAGGTAAGTCATTGGAAATGGCTTTTTGGCCAATAATGATTTGACGATGTTGTTCTTTAATTAATTCGAGCTTATTGCTTAAACCTGGCTTACTCAGTAGCAAAATTCCTAATTCACGTCCTTCATTCGTTTTCCCATAACTCTGCCAAGTCGCCATGCTTGGCTTTTGCTCAGCTATATATTTACAATAAGCAACTAATTGATGATGATACGTAAATCGAGTGCCAAGTTCATAGCCCAAAAATTGATCAGGGCTTTTAATTTGAGAAAAAGATAAAAATGAAATGAAACAGGCTAGAAGCGTAAGACGGAAATTCATGAATTTGGTTTAGTTGATAATTGTTTAAATTTAATGAAAAAAGAAGGTAAATTGAAAGGACTTTTGACTTTAACAAGAAACAAATTAACATGGCTTTACCACAATCAGATCAGGATAATGTTAGCTTACAATCCAACGGCAAAACGAATTATACGCTCCCATTAATCTTAGTAACAAGTTTGTTTTTTCTTTGGGGTTTGGCCAATAGCCTCAATGGAACCTTGGTCAAGCAATTTCAAACTGCTTTAGATTTACAGCGATGGCAAGCCAATATTGTTGAAACCGCATTTTATTTCGGCTACTTCGTCATGGCCTTGCCCGCGGGATACGTCATGAAGAAATACGGCTATAAAATGGGAATTCTACTTGGTTTAATTCTTTATGCTGCTGGTGCTTTCCTATTTTACCCAGCAGCAGATGTTCGAGCTTATTCCTTCTTTTTGATTGCCTTGTTTATGATTGCGAGTGGCATTGCCTTCCTTGAAACAGCCGCTAATCTATATGTAACGGTGTTGGGCGATCCTTCCAAAGGTGATTTTCGCTTAAACTTTGCGCAATCCTTTAATGGTATGAGTATTATTTTGGGACCTGTCATCGGTGGATTATTTATTTTTTCTGAGAAGGAGTACAGTCGGGAAGCACTTGCTGCCATGCCAATCGCCGAATCAGAAGCCATTCGAGCCGCACACGCTGCATCGGTACAAACTCCCTATTTGTTAGTAGGCTGTGTCGTATCCTTCGTGGCTATCTTGTTCGCTATCACCAAAATGCCTGAATTAAAAACGGCTGAAGAAAAAGAATCTAACATTACAATTAAAGATCTACTAAAACACAAACATCTTGTATTAGGGATAGTGGCACAATTTTTAAATGTGGGCGCACAAGTTACATTGTGGGGAAATTTTGTGGATTTGAAACTTGATTATGCTCCAGACACGAACCTATGGATCGTTGAAAAAATCTATCAAATCAATGCTAACATGTCTGCGACGCAAATGGCGAGCTTTCATGCATCCTTCGCATTTATCTTATTTTTAATTGGTCGTTTCTTGGGAACTTTCTTAATGGGTAAGTTTAAATCAAGTCAAATTTTGGGTATTTATGCCATTGGGGCTGTTCTTTCTTTAGTTGTAGCGATGTTAGGGGGTGGGATAGTAGCAGTCGTAGCATTAATGTTGGTTTATTTCTGTCAATCCATCATGTTCCCAACCATCTTTGCCCTTTCCTGTAAAAATCTAGGTGAAGGCTCTAAATTAGCTTCTTCCTTAATCATCATGTCAATTGTTGGTGGCGCCATCGTTCCTCCATTTGCAGCCTCTTTATTTAAAATTGATACAAATGTTGCATTGGCAGTTCCTATGTTCTGTTTTGCCTACATCGTTTATTACGCCTATGCTGGATATAAAGTAGCAGCTCATGAATAGATACATGCTGATATTGGATTTAGTTGATGAAGAAAGTTCCATCAAGCGTTATGAAGCTTACCATGAAAAGATTCCTCAAGCCATTGAAGAAAGTATTCGAAACGCAGGAATTACTTCGATGGAAATTTTTCGATTTGGTAATCGATTAGTTATGGAAATGGTTGTCAATGATTCATTTTCATTTGAAGCCAAAAGTAAATTAGATGCAGAAAACCCTGCTGTTCAAGAGTGGGAGAATCTGATGAATGAGTTCCAACAAAGAATACCTGGATCAAGGCCCAACGAAAAATGGGTATTAACCAAACGAATATTTAGCCTTAATTAATACATATGTCCCGTTCTTTTTTACAAATCAACCCATCCGATAACTTATTAGTAGCGCTTCAAGATTTGAAAGCTGGTACTGTCATTGAGCATGATGGCAATCAAATTACGCTTCAAGACGACATTGCTGCCAAACACAAATTTACCACCGAAGCCATTGCCAAAGATAGCAACGCCTATATGTACGGCGTATTGGTTGGGCATGCAAGCCAAGATATACCAAAGGGTGGTTTAATTCATACATTTAATTTACACCACGCTTCACAGGATTTTGTGGGTAAGCAAAAAGACTATACTTGGTCTAGTCCTGATGTAAGCAAATTTAAGAACCGGACATTTAATGGTTACCACCGCGCAGATGGTCAAGTGGGTACGCAAAATTATTGGTTGGTCATCCCACTCGTATTCTGCGAAAATCGCAATATCGAACTATTAAAGAATGCGTTTGTGCAGGGTTTGGGCTTTCAGAAAAATGATTCAGTGACCCAACAAGTCATTCGTTTGCGCCAACAGTTTGAGTCGGGCGAAAAATTAAGCCTCGGTATCAGTTCGTCGGAAGCGATTATTGCCAAAAGTCCACTCTTCCCGAATGTCGATGGAATTAAATTCTTAACTCATGAAAGTGGTTGTGGGGAAAATAAGGATGATTCGATGAACCTATGCGCTTTGTTGGCCGGTTATTGTGTTAATCCGAATGTGGGAGGAATAACCGTATTAAGTCTTGGATGCCAACATTCACAAATTGAGGTATTTAAAGAGAAGTTAAGGGTAAAAGATGCTAATTTCAGTAAGCCAATTCATTTCTTTGAGCAACAGCAAGATGAGGGTAGTGGTGTGGAGCAATTGTTGAACGAAGTTGTCCTAAAAACCTTTGAAGGATTAATTGAAATCAATAAAATTGAACGGAAACCCGCACCACTTTCGGCATTGCGTTTAGGTGTTAAATGTGGAGGGTCGGATGGTTTCTCTGGAATTTCAGCCAATCCGGCCATTGGTCACACCGCCGACTTATTAGTAGGACTAGGAGGTACCGTCATGATTGCAGAATTTCCTGAATTGTGTGGTGTAGAGCAAGAATTACAAAATCGATCCGTTAATGCGGAGGTAGCCGATAATTTCGGAAAAATGATGCGCGAATATGCCAAACGTGCGGCAGCAGTTGGCGCCGGCTTCGACATGAATCCTTCACCCGGAAATATCAAGGATGGGTTAATCACGGATGCTATCAAATCAGCCGGAGCTGCAAAAAAGGCAGGTTCTAGCCCGATTGTAGATGCCTTAGGCTATGGCCAATATGCCACTAAAAATGGCTTAAACTTAGTTTGTACGCCTGGAAATGACGTACTAGCCACCACGGGTATGGCAGGAGCGGGAGCTACCGTTCAATTATTTACGACGGGATTAGGAACACCTACAGGTAATCCGATTAGTCCAATGGTAAAATTGTCGACAAATACCCGTTTGGCCGAGAAACTCCCAGAAATCATTGATATCGATTGTGGTCCGATTATTCGTGGAGAAAAAACTGTGGAAGAAATGGGAGAAGAGGTTTTGGAATATATCATCCAATTGGCTTCCGGAGAAATTACTACCAAAGCCATGGACCTAGGACAAGATGATTTTATGTTCTGGAGAAGAGGGGTTTCATTGTAGACATTTGACGCTAGACGTTAGACACCTGGAATAAAATATGTAGAGACGCGATACATCGCGTCTCCTAACTAAAGAAATTATGCTATTTTCATTAAAAGGTAAAAAAGTCGTCGTAACAGGAGGAAATTCCGGAATAGGAGAGTCCATTGCCGATTTATTTCAATCGCAGGGGGCTGAGGTACATGTCATTGATTTATCCGCACCTGGTCAAGATGCCAATCTCAAAATCAACTACCATCAAGCCGATATCACGCAGTTTGAAATCGTAGAACAAATTGCTACACGTATTTCACCGGTCGATATATTAATCAATAATGCCGGCATACCTCAAATTGGAAATTTGGAAAAAACGAGCCCAGCTGATTTCCAACGAATTTTTGATGTAAACGTAAAAGGCGCCTATCATTGTATGTTGGCCTTTATTCCTTTTATGGTTAAACAGAAATCGGGAGTTATTTTAAACATGGCCTCCGTGGCGGCTTCCGTAGGCATTCCCGACCGTTTCGGATATTCCATGACGAAAGGAGCTATTCGCTCCATGACGCAATCAGTCGCGAAAGACTATATTTCACACGGCATCCGTTGCAATTGCATATCTCCAGGTCGCGTGCATACGCCCTTTGTCGATGGATTTTTGGCAAAAAACTATCCCGATAACCAAGCAGAGATGTTTAAAAAATTATCCAAAACCCAGCCACTAGGTCGGATGGCAAAACCTAATGAAATTGCCAATTTAGCATTATATTTATGTTCGGATGAGGCAGCCTTCATTACAGGTTGTGATTATCCGATCGATGGTGGATTTATCTATTTAAACAACTAAAACCTATGAAAACGAAAATTTTTAGCATTATCTTATTAGTAAGTATGAGTTTAACCTCATATAAAACATTAGAAAACCCTACAAGAATCGTATTCTTTGGCGATTCCATTACGCAAGCAGGGGTAAACAAAACAGGCTATATCACCAAAATGGCCGAAATGCTTGGGTCATTAGGTCTAGCTAGTAAATATGAATTAATTGGAGCCGGTATCGGAGGAAATAAAATTTATGACCTATACTTACGTCATGAAGATGATGTTATCGCCAAGAAACCCAATATCGTAATCATTTACGTGGGCATTAATGATGTTTGGCATAAAACTACTTCACGTACAGGAACCGATGCTGATAAGTTCGAAAGATTCTACAACGCTTTAATCAAAAGGTTACAAAAGTCTAATATACAAGTAGTTATATGTACACCTACGGTAATTGGCGAAAAGTTTGATAACACCAATGAGAACGATGGTGACTTAAATGCTTATGCCAACATCATTCGTAAAATCGCAACCGATAATCAATGCAAGTTGATCGATTTACGCAAGGCATTTATGGCATATGAACAAAAGAATAACATTGAAAACAAAGCATCCGGAATTTTGACAACGGATCGTGTTCATTTAACGGAAGCTGGAAATCAATTTCTAGCTGAAACGATGTGGGAAACCATCAAAACTTTATAGTACATGCAATTAATAAGAATTGGAGCATTTGAACAGGAGAAGCCGGCTATCCTAATCGATGGTAAGTATTTTGACGTTTCGAATTACGTAAGTGATTACAATGAAGCCTTCTTTGCGGGTGGCGGTTTAGATAAGTTAGCGCAAATTATCGCAAATCAGGATTTGACTGAAATCAAGGCACCTTCTCGAATCGGTTCTTGTGTGGCCCGTCCCTCCAAGATTATATGTGTTGGTCTAAACTATGCCGACCATGCGCGGGAGACGGGTGCAGAAATACCTTCAGAACCCATCTTATTCTTTAAGAGTACAACAGCTTTGTGCGGTCCATATGATCAGGTTATGATACCGAAAGGATCTACGAAGACCGACTGGGAGGTAGAATTAGCCATTGTTATAGGCAAAAAAGCACAATACGTTTCCGAAGATGAGGCATATGATTATGTAGCGGGCTATTGTTTACACAATGATTATTCGGAAAGAGAATACCAACTAGAACGTGGTGGAAACTGGTCGAAGGGCAAAGGCTGTGATACATTTGCTCCTTTGGGGCCCACCTTGGTAACCAAGGATGAGATTGCCGATGTACATAACCTTAATATGTGGTTGGATGTCAATGGAAAGCGTTTTCAAACATCAAATACGGATCAATTGATTTTCAATGTCCCTCAGGTAGTATCATACATTTCTCAATTCATGACACTACTTCCCGGTGATGTTATCTCTACGGGAACACCACATGGGGTAGGATTAGGATTTAAGCCACCAATCTACTTACAAGCAGGTGATGTGGTTACGCTAGGGATGGATGGATTAGGAGAACAAAGACAAGAAGCCATTGCATATTCAAAATGATTGATTCACACCAACACTTTTGGAATTACGATCTGGAAAGAGATACGTGGATAACGGCAGATATGTCGGCAATTCAAAAGGATTTCTATCCCGATTCCGCTCATTTCAATTCGTTGGGAATAGAAGCCTGTGTCGCGGTACAAGCATCCTCTTCCGAGGAGGAAACTTTGTTTCTATTGGCATTAGCAGAGCAATCTGATTTCATTCAAGGTGTTGTGGGTTGGGTGGACTTACAGCAAACTAATATTGAGGACCGCTTAGCCTATTTTTCACAATTTGAAACATTGAAAGGGTTTAGACATATCGTTCAAGCTGAAAAAGACATCCATTTTCTACAGAGACCCGAATTTCAAAAAGGGGTAAAAGCACTCGATGCGTTTGACTTTACCTATGATTTATTAATCCTTCCTCATCAACTAGAGGCTGGTATCCAATTTTGCCGAGGTCTCGAACAAAAAATTGTGCTTGATCATTTAGCCAAACCTCCGATCAAATCAGGAGATTTGAAGGCATGGAAGCAAAGTCTTCAATCCTTCAAAGAATTGGATTATGTTTATGCCAAAATTTCAGGATTGGTGACTGAGGCAGATTGGTCAACATGGACCTCAGAGCAAATGAAAGAAGTCATCGAAGTTGCATTGGAGGTATTTGGGACAGACCGACTCATGTTTGGAACAGATTATCCTGTTCTAAAGTTGGCCTCTGATTTAGCTACCTGGATCAAGGTCTGTCAAGATGCTTTATCCGAATTAAGTCAAAACGAGCAAAAAAAGATCAACGAATTAAATTGTCAGCACTTTTACGCATTGGATTAATATGAACTTAGGACTCAAAGAAAAAGTAATCATCGTTACGGGAGGTGCTAAAGGCATCGGTGCAGGAATTAGCCAAGCTTTAGGTTTGGAATCTGCCATGGTGGCCATCGTGGGTCGAAACGAAGCAGATAATCAAGCCTGTATCGAATTGATTCAGGCGACGGGAGGACAGGCATTTTCCTTTGTGGCCGAATTAACAAATCCATGTGAGTGTACGCGTGTGGTAGAAGAAGTCGTTAAAACTTTTGGTCGAATCGATGGACTAGTCAATAACGCCGGTGTGAATGACGGAGTTGGATTAGCCAATGGAAATTATGAGCGCTTTATGCAATCCTTGCATGCCAATTTAGTTCATTATTACCTAGTTACTCAAGCTTGTTTACCTTACCTCATCAAATCGAAAGGCGCTATCGTAAATATCGGCTCTAAAACTGCGGAAACAGGTCAGGGTGGGACTTCAGCGTATGCAGCCGCCAATGGAGGAAGAAATGCATTGACGCGCGAATGGGCCGTCGAGTTGCTGCCTCATAACATTCGGGTAAACGCAGTCATCGTGGCAGAATGCTATACACCTCTCTATGAAAAATGGATACAAACGCTTCCTAATCCCAAAGAGAAATTAGCCGAAATTGAATCTAAAATTCCATTGGGCCAACGAATGACAACCGCAGATGAATTAGGAGCGATGGTTGCATTTTTGTTATCACCAAAATCGAGTCACACGACAGGCCAACTCATTCATGTGGATGGGGGCTATGTACATTTAGATCGAGCATTATGATAAATTTTGATCGTATTGAAAGTCCGGGATTATTGGTTAATCCTGACATCGTCAAAAAGAACATCCAGTGGGTGTTGAATCAAGTAGATAACGATCCCAACCGATTAAGACCTCATATTAAGACGCATAAAACACGCGAGGTCAACCAATTATTGATGGCCGCCGGTGTTTATAAGTTTAAAGCAGCGACCATCGCAGAGGCAGAGCTTTTGGCATTAGACAAGGCCAAAGATGTGTTGCTATCCATGCAACCTACAGGAACAACACTTGCTCGTTTTATCGAATTAGTTGAAAAATTCCCTAAAACCTCATTTGCTTGTTTATTGGATGATATCGAAGCAGCCAATAATTTGAATTCAGTTGCAAGTTCCCAACGCGTTTTTGTGGATTTAAACATGGGAATGAATCGAACAGGTATTAAATCGGAAGACGCTTTACCTTTAATCGAATACATTCAACAATCTGCCAATCTTAAATTGGCTGGATTACATGCCTATGATGGTCATATCCGGGATTTGAATTTAGCGGATCGAAAAGAGCACGTTGAGACCGATTTTGTCACTTTTCATGAATTGCGGAAAAATATCTCATCAAATCTAGAACTCGTAGTTGGCGGAACACCCAGCTTTTTAGTGCATCATTCGAATCCCCAATACGTTTGTAGCCCAGGTACCTTCGTCTTTTTTGATACGGGTTATGCCAAACTGTATCCTGAGAATAGTCTAGAGTTAGCCGTTCAAGTTATTGGACGTATCATTTCTATTCCTACGAACCATACCATATCGATCGATGTAGGACATAAATCCATCGCACCAGAAAATGGTATTGATAACCGATTACAATTCATTGATCATCCAGATTGGAAATTAATGAGCCAGAGTGAAGAACATGGCATTGTAGAGGTAGGGGATAGTTCAACCTTTAAAATAGGGGATGTCGTTCGCATGTATCCATATCACATCTGTCCAACGGTTGCATTGCATCAATACCTTCAATTAGCCGATGGATCACATTGGGATGTAATTGCCAGAAATCGTAAAATCACTGTATAAATGTTTTTAATCGACGCACATTTAGATTTAAGCATGAATGCCTTGGAATGGAACCGCGATTTGCGATCATCCATTCAAGAGATTAATGCGCGTGAAAAACATTTAACGGATAAACCCGATCGAGGCCTTGCCACAGTCTCTTTAGAAGAATTACGAAAAGGGAATATTGGATTAGTGGTAGCTACGCAAATTGCACGGTATGTTGACCGAAATAATCCATTACCCGGTTGGCATTCCCCAGAACAAGCCTGGGCACAAACCCAAGGCCAATTAGCCTATTACAAGGCATTGGAACGAAGTGGCGACCTTCGTCCTATACATAATCTCCCAGAACTCTACCAGCATTTGAATACATGGCCTACCGACCAACATACCATTGGTTACATACTTAGCTTGGAAGGTGCAGATTCAATCGTCTCGTTGGAATACTTAGAAATTGCCCATGAATATGGCTTACGTGCGCTTGGCCCAGCCCATTACGGCCCAGGCAGGTATGCACAAGGAACAAACGCAACGGGAAGACTGGGGCCACAGGGGCGAGATTTATTGCGAAAAATGAAGGAATTAAACATCATCTTGGATGCAACACACCTTTGCGATGATAGCTTTGATGAAGCCATGGAGCATTTCGATGGGCCTGTTTGGGCAAGTCATCACAATTGTCGAGCCCTCGTAAACCACAATCGCCAATTTTCCGACGAGCAATTCAAGCTTTTAATCAATCGCGGTGCGGTAATCGGAATGCCATTAGACGCTTGGATGATGGTTCCGGGTTGGGAAAGAGGAAAATCGACACCCCAATCGATGGGCGTAACCTTGAATACTATGATTGATCACCTAACGCATATCTGCGAATTAGCCGGAAATACGAATCATGTAGGATTGGGAACCGATTTAGATGGTGGCTTCGGAAAAGAGCAATGTCCGGCTGACCTTGAAACAATAGCTGATCTACAGAAAATACCTGATTTATTACACCAAAGAGGCTTTTCGAGCGACGATATTAAAAAAATCTGTCACCAAAATTGGTTAAATTTTCTAGAGCGCGCCTGGGCTTAATGCTGGGGAGGAGGACTGATGGAGGTCCAACCGCCGTCTACGACCAAGGTTTGGCCGGTAATATGCTTGGCTTCCTCCGACAAGAAGAACAGACAAGTAGAAGCGATGTCGCTAACCTCAGCGGCTTTCCCTAATGGGGTAATGGCAGCCCAATCTGACTGATACTCTGTATTTTGCAATGTTCTCTCCGTAATGGTCGCACCCGGAGAAACCGCATTGATTCGTATTTGATAAGGCGATAAATCAATCACCAAATTCTTAACCAATTGATTTAATGCTGCTTTTGTCATACCGTAGGCTGCCAAATCGGGATGAGCCTGATGTCCTGTGACCGATGACATAATGACAATCGACCCGGATAGTTGATTTTCTTTTAAATAGCGCGCGATTAACTGTGTTAAGAAAAAGGTTCCCGTTATGTTTATACGAAGAATCTGTTCCATGGACGCCTGTGAATAATTCCAAAAATCCCCGAAAGTCGTAATCCCTGCATTACAAATTACCCCGGCCAAGTCACCGGGACTCGATTCGATTACCTTCAGTAATTCTGTACGGAAAGCGTCCGAAGAGGCATCCGCAACAATTCCAATGAATTGATGTAAACCAGCTGAATTTAAATGGGACTTAGCCTGATTAAAAACCTGCTCATCCACATCATTCCAAATGACAAAGTTACCTTGGGCCAACATGCGTTTGACCAATTCAAAGCCAATTCCTTGGCCAGCCCCGGTAATGACATATTTTTTCATTAGTGGGAATCTCTCGTTACAACAGAACCTGAACCACCTTTTAGAAAATCGAAATCGGCTCCTTGGTCTGCTTGTTCCACATGATCAATAAATAAACCTACATAGCCCCGTGGCATGGAAGGAGGCGTGAAGGGTTGCTCAATTTTTCGCTTAGCCAATTCCTCCTCACTAACTTCCCAATGAATAGACCGGCTCTCCACATCTAAGCTGATAAAATCACCATTTTGAACCCAATTCAACGGTCCTCCGGCGGCCGATTCCGGCGATATGTGCAAGATTACGGTACCGAAACCCGTACCACTCATCCGTCCATCCGAAATACGCACCATGTCCTTGACACCTTTTTCCAAAAGTTTTTTTGGTATTCCCATATTGCCTACTTCCGCCATACCTGGATAACCTTTGGGTCCTACATTTTTTAGGACCATGACCGAAGTTTCATCAATTTCCAATTCAGGCGTATCAATGCGTGCATGGTAATCTTCAATATTTTCAAAAACAACTGCTTTTCCGCGGTGCTTAAAAAGTTCCGGTGATGCTGCTGAAGGCTTTAAAACAGCTCCCTGAGGTGCTAAATTTCCACGTACAACCGCTATACCCGAATCAGGTTTAAATGGCTCATCAAAACTCGAAATGATATTCGGATCGTAAATAGGGGTATCCGTAATATTCTCACCGACGGTCTTTCCATTTACCGTAATACTTGATGTATGCAAATGTTCCTTCATTTGATTCATCAAAGCAGGCAAACCACCGGCATAATACAAATCCTCCATGAAATGCGCTCCAGATGGTTGGATATTAGCCAACAACGGAATATTCAAGGAGAACTTATCAAAATCATCTAAATGCAAGTCAACGCCAATACGACCCGCGATTGCCAATAGGTGAATTACGAAATTTGTTGACCCACCAGTCGCTGCATTCACTCGAATCGCATTTTCAAAAGCTTGACGCGTTAATACCTTAGACATTTTTAGGTCCTCATTCACCATCTCCACAATTCTTCTTCCTGAATGTTGGGCCAATACCTTACGACGAACATCTGCGGCAGGAATTGCTGCATTTTGAGGTAAACTTAATCCTAAGGCTTCAACCATCGTTGCCATAGTTGACGCAGTACCCATCACCGCACAATGCCCAGGCGTACGAGCCATACAAGCTTCTGCTTCAATAAATTCCTTTTGAGATAATTCACCTAATTTGTAGGCTTCGGCAAATCGCCAAACATCGGATGTCCCAATTTCTTTTCCCTTAAATTTTCCTTTCATCATTGGACCTCCAGAAATAACCAACGTAGGTAAATCGACGGAACATGCCCCCATAACGAGGGAGGGAGTGGTCTTATCGCAACCACACATTAAAACAACCCCATCAATGGGGTTGGCACGAATCGATTCCTCCACATCCATACTCGCCAAATTACGGTATAACATGGCGGTAGGTTTAATCAAGGTTTCACCTAAAGACATCACGGGAAATTCTACCGGGAAACCACCGGCCTCAATGATACCCTTTTTGACGAATTCAGCTAATTCACGAAAATGCGCATTACAAGGTGTTAATTCTGACCAAGTGTTGCAAATTCCAATCACTGGCTTACCTTGAAAATAATCATCAGGAATACCTTGATTTTTCATCCAAGCACGATAGATAAATCCATCTTTACCGGTTTTTCCAAACCATTGTTGTGAACGTAAATTCGTTTTCATATTTATTCTAGGTCTAAGGTTTTCTTTAGTATAAAACTTTGGTCTTTGCCAAATTGGTAATAACAAGCTCGTTTTCCACTTGATAAATCCGCATAAGGGTCATTTTCATAATTAAACTGACGAACGATACCCGTTTTATCAAAGAATAGCGAATCCGAACCTACATATCCAAACGCTTGACTACCCTTCAATTTAGGAAAATTTATTCGATTGATATGTCCCGAATGATATTCGTAGGCGCGAATAGTTGTAGACTTATTCGAATTAAGTCCTATTACCCAACATTCAGGAGCATCATTTTCATTTAAATCAGATAAAAGAATCTGCCTAACATCTATTTTAAATAAAGCTTCCTTGAATACAATGGAATTACCTTTCACGAATAACAAACTATCTCCACTCATTCTAGCTTCATAATCTTGAAAGAGAGTAGAAATCGTCGAAGTAGATTTTACTGAATGGGTATCTACATCCACTTGTCGGGCCAATGAGTTCCCTTGTGATGAAACAACTAGTTGATCATTTAAATTAACCGCCACGGATTCATCGTCTAACTTTTGGACATAATAGAATATTGCCCCCAAGGATACGATAAAACAAATAAGAACGATAAATTTAACGAGCCTCATGAACTACTTTTTCAATGATTTCGATTGCTTTATCCAAAGAAGCACGTGGACATGCGAAATTAAGTCGGATAAAATTCCCTCCTAAAAATTGATCGCCACGTAGCACATGCAATCCGGCCTCAAATAATCGCTTTTGGAAATCCCCATGCATGGTTGCATCAAATTCAATCCAAGCTAAATAGGTAGCCTCCAAGGGCAACATTTTGATACCTGGCAATTGATTCATCCGAGTCAATAAATACGCATGGTTATCACGCAAAAAGGGTAGGAGATTATCCATCCATGTCGAGGGCATCCGATAAGTAGCTAACATTACCTCAATGCTATGACGTGAAAGCATCGGAAAATATCCAAAAGTCTTCTTTTGAAACTCCAAACGAATTGCAGGATCAGGAATAATAGCTACAGCACCTCCTAAACCAGCGGTATTGTAAGCTTTAGATGTAGCGAAGAATGAAATCTCCGACTGAATCGTTTGATGTTTAACCTTGGAATCGATAATCAAATCAGCATGAATTTCGTCGGATATAATCATACAATCGTATTGCTGACATAATGATTTAATCTGCTTAATCTCATCGCTTGTAAATACGGTTCCTCCAGGATTATGGGGATTACAGAACAAGAAAACCTTAGGACCTTGCTTGAGCGCTTCTTCAAATGCCACAAAATCAAAGGTCCAACGTCCCGACTCTTCAATCATAGGGAAGGTATGAAGCGGATGTCCAAGCCAACCTGCTACTAAATGAAATGGATGATAAACAGGAACTGCGGTTAATATCCCGTCATTGGGAGAGCTGAATGCCGCACAGGCTGCTGTAATTCCCGGTACAATACCAGGTATCCATACCTGCCAATCTTGTTCAGTTTCCCAACCATAATCACGAGCAATCTTTTTTTGCGCTTCAACTCGTAATTCATCAGGAACAATCGAATAGCCTAAAATTTGATGGTCAGTGATTTTTTCTAATGCCTCTAAAATCTCCTCGGCAACTGGAAAATCCATGTCAGCAACAGGCATTGGTAAAACATCCCGATCGCCATAGCTTACATTATCCCATTTAAAGCTGAAGGTATTTTTACGATCGACAACCCGATCAAAGTCGTATTTTTTCATATACTAAATTTAGGTCTAAATACAGTAATACCAATAAATTGCCGATGGAATTTAAGGTAATCTGTCAATGTTTCATCCGAAACAATTACCATCTTTTTCTCCTGCGAAGCATGCAAAAGATGTACTTGAGTACCTTTCTTAATCGCTATGGCTGTATGAAGAAAGTCTATATGATCATTTTTTCCTACGAGCCCAATCAAATCACCATCTTGAATCAACGGTAATAGATAAGGTAAATCCTTCACTGAAGTATATTCAAATTTTCTGGATTTCAGTTGGCCTTCCCGCATGGCCAATAAACCTATATTCACAGTCTTATCTCCCTTATCTTTAAGATAATTAGATAGAAAGCTAAAGTCTTTTGTAGCAATGGAATGGTGTTTAGGATCTTGAATCAAGGCATAACCCAAGTATCGCATCGCATCCGAAAAATAATGATACCTCTTTTCAAATTGAACAGAATCCCCTGCATAACGAACATGCTTCAAAGCGCTAAACCATTTGCTAGAATCGCCATTTGAAATTTTGATGGCTAAACTATGCTCAATAAAAGTGACGCAATCAAAAGCCTCTTGAGAAGTTATTAAATGCTCCGGATTTCCAGATGAAAGCATGTGGCCTCGATAGGGTCGACCTAAAAACTTTTTCGCGATAACAACAAAATCATCATTAGCTGACCTTTGACCCAAAGCGCAAAAGCTAGCTAAAAAAAGAAAGGATAAAACTATTTTTCTTTGATCCATAAAACACTTGTCGCTGCCATTAATAGGAAAACGCCGGCCGTCAAAATCGCGTAAATAGACTCCCCGCCAAAAACATGTTTTACGATAGGGCCACCAATTATACTGCTGACAATTTGAGGAATCGTGATAAAGAAATTAAATATACCCATATAAACCCCCATTTTGGCTAAAGGGATAGAACCTGATAAAATAGCATATGGCATCGCCAAAATACTCGCCCAAGCCATGCCAACTCCCACCATACTTGCGATTAATAAGTATTGATCATTAATAAAATAGATCGAAATAAGACCAACTCCACCGGCCAACAATGAAATAGCATGCGTCGCCTTATTCCCAATCTTATTAGCTATTTGAGGTAAAAAAACTGCATAAACAGCTGAAACGGCACTGTAAACACCAAACATTATTCCAACCCAATTACCCGCATCTTGAAAACCCGATGAACTGTGATCATCTGAAGCCACGTTAAATACGTGATG
Source organism: Aquirufa sp. 5-AUSEE-100C1 (assembly GCF_054558655.1). Lineage (NCBI taxonomy): Bacteria > Pseudomonadati > Bacteroidota > Cytophagia > Cytophagales > Flectobacillaceae > Aquirufa > Aquirufa sp. 5-AUSEE-100C1. The sequence goes on from NZ_JBPXKO010000001.1 coordinate 474,251, forward strand.
CGCAATAGCAGGTGTCGAGAATACCCACATCATAAATAAACCAAACCAAGAAAAGAATTGTACCACCCCTAATTGGCGCATGGTAAATGGCATCTCTTTGATGTATCGAAATAAGGAAAACAAGGTATCATCTTGTCCATCTTCCTCAAATCCCATCGCCTCACGTTCCGTAGGCGAATATTCCTTCGTTGAAATAATCGTCCATAGAATGGCCAATAAAAACACGGTTCCACCGACATAAAACGAATAGGTAACATTATCTGGAATTTGACCCGGAGCCGCATCTTTGGCTATACCGGCCCATTCACCCAAAATATAAGGTAACCAAGAACCTGCTACCGCTCCAATTCCAATCAAAAATGTTTGAATCGAGAAGCCCAAGGTATTTTGCTCCTCAGAAAGATTATCCGCTACTAATGCGCGAAAGGGTTCCATCGAAACATTGAATGATGCATCCATCATCATCATAATACTAGCCCCGACAATCACGGGTGGCATAAATCCGGCTAATGCGCCGGCATGTGGAAAAAAGAATAGGGCTGAGGCTGCTAAAATGGCACCCGTTAAAAAAAATGGTTTTCTACGACCTAGCCAGTTCCATGTTCGATCAGAATAAAAACCTATAATAGGCTGCACAATCATTCCGGTAAGTGGAGCGGCTAACCAAAACCAAGATAACTGTTCAACGTCCGCACCAAAACTTTGGAGAATACGCGAGGCATTCCCATTTTGCAACGCAAAGCCAAATTGAATTCCCAAGAAGCCTACACTCATGTTAAAGATTTGGGCTAGCGACAATCGAGGTTTAGTAAAGCTTTTCATAAATTATAATTGAATGATTAATGCACTATTGGCAGGGATAACGACTTTATTTCCTAATACTTGCGCTTTCTCAGCCCCATGAGGCGGTAAATAGGCATGTACTAATTGAGGGTTAATTTGCTTAACACCCATCATCTCCACAGCTAGTTGGGGAATTTGAATATTAAACTGATGCTCATTTTGTGAATCAAAATTACATACGATCAATAAACGCTCCTTTGGAGTATATCGAATAAACGAATAAACCTTTTGATGCGGATATGCTTCCGTTTGGGCATATTGCAAATCAAAAAATGCCCCTTTCGAAATTGCCTCTGATTTTGTAACACGCTTAATCAAATCTTGATAGAAGGCATCAATCTGCTTCTCCTCAGCACTTAATTGACCACCATCAAACTTACCTCCGTTCATCCAACGCTGATGCGTTTCCACTCGCCAAAAATCAAACATCGAGCTTCGATCATCCGCTTCATTATATCCTTCAATTTCGTTCGCCTTTTCCCCAAATTCTTGTCCCATGTAAATCATCAAAGGACCATCATGCAAGGCAGCCGTAATCATCATTCCTGGTATCGTCGACCAAAAATTATTTGCTGCAAAAGCTGGCGTATTTAAACGATGTTCATCATGATTCTCTAAAAAACGCAGCATGTGGTTCGCAAAATCACCCGACTCATGTTGCCATACCTTCGTGATATCCGCACAATTACCCGCGGGTTTTTGCTCCATCAAGCGGCGAACACCATCGTATAATCCCACCTTATCATAAAGGTAATCAAAACCACCTTTAAATATATAATCCCGGTATTTATCTGGTTGGTAGATTTCTGCGATAAAAATTATCTTGGGATTCTGTACTTTAACTTGTCCAATCGCATAGGTCCAAAACTCCACAGGAACCATTTCTGCCATATCGCAACGGAAACCATCAACCCCCAATTCCGTCCAATAAGCCAAAACCTGATGCATTTTAATCCATGTATTAGGTATCGGATCAAAATGAGTTTCATTGTTCCGTTGGAAATCAATTCCATAATTCAATTTAACCGTTTCAAACCAGTCGTGAATAGAGGGCTGAGATGAAAAAACATTATTCCCACTCACTTTTGCAGGAACCTCTGTATAAGGTATCGTCACAGGCACGGGGGGATGAACTCCTTCGGGTACCGAAAATTTCGTACCAGGTAAATAATAGAAATTGTTATTAACATCAAACGCAACATCTTGTCGGTCATTCACCCCAAAATCCACCACTCCCTTTGGTTTCATGTCCGATTGATATTGTCTTGCTAAATGATTGGGGACAAAATCAATGATCAACTGAAGTCCATTGGCATGAATACGCTTAAGCATCGCTTTGAATTCATCCATACGTTTCGCAGGATTATCCGCCAAAAAGGGATTGACATCGTAATAATCCTTGATTGCAAAAGGAGAACCCGCACGCCCCTTTACGACTGAGGGGTGATCCAACGGGGATCCATAAGCTGTAAAGTCCTCCATGGTCGCATGCTCAATCAATCCAGTTGCATACAAATGGGTAATCCCTTTATTATGTAGCGCTTTTAAGGCAACATCAGAAACATCCTTAAACTTGGTTACACCATTTTGAACATAAGAACCATTTCTAATTAATTCCGTCTGTTTATTTCCCCAAAGGTGAAACATCATTTGATAGACCACGAATTTTTCAGAAGTAGCTTTAACAGACATAGGCGATTGGGAAAACAATAGACGCGATGAAACAAGCATCGCGAAAAGAAAAATAACAGTAAGACGTAAATTGCGCATAATTGAAAATAAACAGCCTAGCACAGCAAAAAAGGCTTTCTTGGCATCCGTAAATGTAATAATTTTGATGCTTCATTTACTAAAGAAAAGCTAAAATTTACCTCATGAATTACAAGGCATGCCTCTTTGATTTAGACGGAGTTCTCGTCGATACAGCCATTTATCACTTTCAAGCTTGGAAAAATCTTGGAAAGAAATTCAACTACGAATTAACGGAAGAACAAAACGAACAATTAAAAGGGGTTTCCCGTGTAGAATCTTTGAACAAAATTTTAGCTTGGGCAAACTATTCAGCCACTGAAGCCGAAAAGTCCGAATGGCTTGTCGAGAAAAACGAAGAATACTTGCGTTTAATCTCCAACATGAATCCAAGTGAAATTCTTCCCGGAGTAGTCGAATTTCTGACACAAATTAAAGAACAAGGTTATCAGATTGCCTTGGGTTCAGCGAGTAAAAATGCGGAAATCATCCTTCAAAAGACGGGGTTACTAGAATGGTTCGACTTAATCATCGATGGAAATAAAGTAAGCAAAAGCAAACCAGATCCGGAAGTGTTCTTGAAGGGCGCAGAGGGATTAGGCTTAAACCCAGAGCTTTGTATTGTATTTGAAGATGCCCAAGCAGGGGTAGAAGCAGCCAAGGCTGGCAATATGAAAGCTATCGGCATTGGTGATGCAGAAACACTCAATCAAGCGGATAAAATCATCCCCAACTTTATTGGAGTGAACGCAGTGAAATTATTACAATTTTAAGAAACAGCGTAGCACAGAAATTACAAAAAGCGACAATATTCTATTTTTGTGATTGATTAAATCAATGACCTAATTACCCCATGAAACAATACTTAAAATTAGATGAGTGGAAAATCATCGAAGATCAATTTCATCCTGAATTTAATGAAATTACTGAATCCATTTTCTCTTTAGGAAATGGACGAATGGGGCAAAGAGGTTCATTTGAAGAGACTTATACCGGAAAATCACTACAAGGTAACTACGTAGCTGGAGTCTATTATCCCGATAAAACACGTGTGGGTTGGTGGAAAAATGGATATCCCGAATACTTTGCAAAAGTATTAAATGCAGCCAATTGGAATGGTTTAGAAATTAAAATTGGCAACGAAATCGTTGACCTTCACCAAAGTACCGTTCATGCATTTTACCGGGAATTAAACATGAAGGATGGTTATATCCTTCGTACCTGCCAAATAAGTTTGCCTTCCGGAAAATCACTTGAAATCAAATCGATCCGGTTAAACAGTATGGCCGATGATGAATCAGGTGTTATTTCTTTTAGCTTGAAAGCATTAAATTTCTCAGACACTATTCAAGTAAAAGCTTTTGTGGATGGAGATATTAAGAACAAAGATTCGAATTACGATGAAAAGTTTTGGGACCAAGTTCAAGTAGGCGCGGTAGGAAATACATCGTATGTTTGGTCAAAGACAAAGAAAACGGGATTTGAAGTATTAACTGGCCAACAAGTTCAAATCGACTTAAATGGTCAAACGCTTGCCATTAGCCCTCAAACAAATACCTCTGAAAAATACAGTTCGTTGACTTATTCCATTCCTGTCAATGAAGGGGATAGCCTAACTATTTTCAAATATGCCGTTAATTTAAGTTCTGAAAATCATCCCACGCAAGAACTATTTACTCGGTCAGAAGCCTATTTAAATCGAATTAGCAAAAAGGGATTTGCGCAAATGCTAATCGAACAAGCTGCCGCTTGGGAAGCTAAATGGGCGATTAATGATATCGTGATTAAAGGAGATGTGTCGGCCCAGCAAGGAATTCGATTCAACATTTTCCAGATGAATCAAACCTATACAGGCGCCGATGATCGTTTGAATATTGGACCGAAAGGGTTTACAGGTGAAAAATATGGAGGATCGACTTATTGGGACACGGAGGCTTACTGTATTCCATTCTATTTATCGACAGCACCCCAACAGGTTGCTAAGAATCTCTTAATCTATCGTTGGAAACAATTAGATCGCGCCATTGAAAACGCAGGTAAACTCGGATTCGATCAAGGTGCTGCCTTGTATCCGATGGTAACCATGAACGGAGAGGAGTGTCACAATGAATGGGAAATTACCTTCGAAGAGATTCACCGGAATGGAGCCATTGCCTATGCCATTAAAGATTATGTAGAATACACGAATGATCGTAAGCATTTAGTGGATTACGGTTGGGAAGTTTTAATTGGTATTTCTCGTTTCTGGGCACAACGTGTCAATTGGTCGGAAAACCACCAAAAATACGTGATGCTAGGTGTCACAGGCCCCAACGAATACGAAAACAACGTCAATAACAACTGGTACACAAATTACTTCGCTGTTTGGTGCTTGAAATATACCTTAGAAGTATTAGCTGAGATTCAAGCAAATTATCCGAACGAAGCGAAAGAAAAATTAGCCAAAACAGCTTTCCAGGCAAGCGAAATAGCACAATTTGAACATATCATAGCGAATATGTATTTCCCGCGTGATGAAAATCGCGGAATCTATTTACAACAGGATGGCTTCTTGGATAAAGTAATTGCTCCAGTGGATAGTATCCCAGCGGGTCAAAGACCGATCAACCAAAACTGGTCATGGGATCGCATCTTGCGTTCTTGCTACATCAAGCAAGCGGATGTTTTGCAGGGAATGTATTTCTTCGAAAACGATTTTACGAAAGAGGAAATAGCTCGAAACTATGATTTCTACGAACCTATCACGGTACATGAGTCCTCCTTAAGCCCGTGTGTTCATAGCATCTTAGCTGCCAAATTAGGTAAAGAGGATAAATCCTACGAATTCTACACGCGTGCAGCCCGTTTGGATTTGGATGATTACAACAATGATACAGAAGATGGATGCCACATTACTTCGATGGCGGGAACTTGGATGTCTATCGTGAAGGGATTTGGAGGCATGACAGTTTCCAATCACCAATTGAACTTTGAACCGTTCTTACCAGCCCAATGGGAAGAATATTCATTCAAAATTAATTTCCGCGCGAATCAATTAGCGATCAAGATCCATAAGTCGGGAATTGAAATCGATAATCTTTCCGCTACTCCGATCACCTTAGGGATAAAAGGAAAAAGCTATACAATTGATGCCAAGAGTAAGCAATCCATCTAAACAAAAAGGTCAGCCGTAAAGCTGACCTTTTTTTATGCGATATCGATATCGGGTGTCGACTTATCCGTTAAGGGGACACCTGCGCGCTCTTTTCGCGCGATTCGAGAATATAAGCCAATTTCCTGAGAGAAGATGAAAGTAAACAAGAGCTTCACAAAGGAAGTATGATACTTCAAGTTCTCGTAAAATTCAGGCGCAAAAGATTTCAACTTAGGTAAGTTGTTCCAAGGTACGGATGGCATGTCGTGATGCTCATTGTGATATCCTACATTCATATTAATCCCGTTCAAAGGGCCATAATAACTGTAGGTTTCTTGATTCTTATCGAGAACCAAATAATGTTCTTGAATCCAACGAGCTCCCAACGGATGAAGTCCCACCGAAAAAAGAAAGCTTAAACCCAAATAAGCCAAGGCTGGCCAGCCCCAGAAATACACAATTAGAAAATCAAATGTTAATTGGGCTAATATGTTCATAATTACACCGCGGTCGAGAACCGCTAATTCGATACAACGAATCGTACGAATACCCTGAAAAAAGGGATAAAGCATTAACCAAAGAATCTTACCAATAAAATAATTGTTGATCAATTTAGCCTCATAGTAATCGGGCAAATCCGCATCCAGTTCATGAACTCCTTGAAAAGCATGGTGCTTCAAATGGTAGTTTTTAAATGAAATAGCTGTTGGAAACAAGGACGGAAAATTCGCAATAATACCAGCGGCTACATTCAAGCTATTCTTTTTGAAAATCAAATTGTGTGCTGATTCGTGAATACAAACAAACAGCGTATGCGTAGGAAAGGCTCCAACAAACCAGGCAACTCCAATAATCCAGGCCCAAGATAAGTCTTTCACAAAATAGGCAATACCGATTTGCATACCCACACACACGAGAATCCATAAAAATGTCATTGGATTCTTACCAATTAACTTCTTAACCTCAGGATGTTTTTTAATTATTTCTCTAGTTCGCTGGCGATGTGGCTCAGAACCTTCGACCCAAGTAAAATCAGATGATATTGACATTATGTTCTTATTTTAGAATAAACAAAGATACATCAAAGCCCAATTCACTGACGAAATTAATCGAATAATATTTAAATATGACAATATGTCATTAACTGACAACAAGCTTTGAAATGGCATTATCCTTGTAGAAAAGGGAGAAAAAATAATTAAAAATATCATGGGAAAAATTATTGGAATTGACTTAGGAACCACCAACTCATGTGTGGCGGTTATGGAAGGAAATGAGGCAGTGGTTATCGCGAACTCAGAAGGAAGAAGAACGACTCCATCCATTGTAGCATTTTTGGAAAATGGCGAGCGTAAAGTGGGTGATCCTGCCAAAAGACAAGCCATTACAAATCCTCAGAATACGATTTCATCTGTAAAGCGTTTTATGGGTAAAAAGTTTTCTGAAGTAGGTTCAGAATTAAAAACCATTTCATATCAAGTAGAACAAGGTAATAACGACACACCACGCGTTCGCATCGGTGATCGCCTATATACGCCTCAAGAAATCTCTGCGCAGATTTTGACAAAAATGAAGCAAACGGCGGAAGATTATATCGGCCAAACAGTAACAGAAGCTGTCATCACGGTGCCTGCCTATTTTAATGATGCAGAGCGTCAAGCCACCAAAGAAGCGGGTCAAATCGCTGGCTTGGAAGTGAAGCGTATTATCAACGAACCCACAGCGGCTGCTTTGGCATACGGTGTTGATAAAGGTGGTAAGGACATGAAGATTGCGGTCTTCGACTTAGGTGGTGGTACGTTCGACGTATCTATCCTCGAATTAGGCGATGGCGTATTTGAAGTAAAATCAACAGATGGTGACACGCACTTAGGAGGGGATGACTTCGACCAAGTAATCATCAACTGGTTAGCAGAAGAGTTTATCGCTGACGAGAACATTGACTTGCGTAAAGACCCAATGGCTTTACAACGTTTGAAAGAAGCGGCAGAAAAAGCAAAAATTGAATTGAGTTCAGGAGCATCTACAGAAATCAACTTGCCATACATTATGCCCGTTGACGGAATTCCAAAACACTTAGTTCGTACCTTAAGCCGTGCCAAATTCGAACAATTAGCTGACAGCTTGATCCAACGTACTTTGGAGCCATGCAAACGTGCGATGAAGAATGCAGGGTATACTAACTCAGATATCGATGAGGTTATCTTAGTAGGTGGATCGACTCGTATTCCACGTATTCAGGATGAGGTGGAGAAGTTTTTTGGAAAGAAACCTTCCAAAGGAGTTAATCCAGATGAGGTTGTAGCGATAGGTGCTGCGATTCAAGGTGGTGTACTAACGGGTGAAGTGAAAGATGTCTTATTGCTTGACGTTACGCCATTATCATTAGGTATCGAAACGATGGGTGGTGTGTTCACGAAATTGATTGAGGCGAATACAACAATTCCAACGAAGAAATCAGAGGTATTCTCAACAGCAGCAGACAACCAGCCATCTGTTGAATTGAATGTCTTGCAAGGAGAACGTCCGATGGCCAAAGATAACCGCTCATTAGGTCGTTTCCACTTAGATGGTTTACCACCGGCACAACGTGGTGTACCTCAAATCGAAGTAACCTTTGACATCGATGCGAATGGTATCTTGAATGTTTCGGCGAAAGATAAAGGAACAGGTAAAGAGCAAAAGATTCGAATTGAGGCTTCCAGTGGTTTGACGGATGAGGATATCGAAAAAATGCGTAACGAGGCAAAAGCGAATGAAGCAGCAGATAAGCTTGAAAAAGAGCGTGTTGAGAAGATCAACCAAGCTGATGCTTTGATTTTCCAATCGGATAAACAATTGAAAGAATACGGCGAGAAATTATCAGAAGGTAATAAAACTGCCATCGAATCAGCTTTAACTGAATTGAAAGCAGCTCATGCATCGCAAGATGTAGCAGCGATTGATGCCGGATTAGAGAAGTTGAACGCTGCTTGGACCGCTGCTTCACAAGAGATGTATGCAGCCGGTGCAAGTGAAGGAGGAGATGGTGCTCAACCAACGGATACAGCCACAGACGGAGGAGCAGAAGATGTTTCTTTTGAAGAAGTGAAATAGTAAGTGTTTGATTAATTAAAAAGCCCGACCATCTTGGATCGGGCTTTTTTTATGCCAAATAATTGAAAGCCGAGAATATATCCATAGTCCTTAATTCTTAACTCTTAGTTCTTAATTCGCAACAACCCCATCCCAAAGAACCTTCCGCACCTCCAAAGATTCAATGGCCGCCTGTGTAGCCCGATTCCATTTATCTTGATCTGAACCACATAATTCCTCCATCATCTGATAGGCCAATTGACTGTGGTGGTCTCCGTCTACTTCGATATGTCGCTCTAAATAGTAAACAAGCGTTTCCACTTGCTCGGGAGCATCTTGCTTGAGTTGATCGACAATCAATTGAAACATCCCTGGAATTAAATCTTCCCGACCAAATGTAAAGATCGCGGCAATCTCCTCAATCGGTCGATTTGAGATGGATTCAAATGTAAATGTTAGAAACTGTTTGATCGAAGGTGCCAAATTGGAATCACCAATTAATTTCAAGACTTCCTGAATCGATGAGGCTTTCAAAAACGTATCTAAAATAGGAGAGGGCTCGATGGATAATTCCTTCATCGCACGAATGTATAATTCGAAATGGCTGATGACTTGGCCATGCTGGTCAACATCCGATTCTTCCCCCAATACAATTTCATTAATCAAAAAACGTACATCTGCTGAGCCCTTCGGTACCCAGGGCTGTGAAACACAAGTCAACTCAGCTTGTAATTTCTTAACCAGAGACATAAAATCCCAAACAGCGAAAACATGATGCTGCATAAAAACAGCTAAATCAGTTGGCTTTTGAATGAATTGATTAATAGGGTGTTGATAAAGAACTTCTTGGTAAGGCTTAATTTGTTCTCTTAGGCGATTAATTTGACTCATGTTAATGAATAGTTGATTCTCTAAATTTAAGACGTTGTCCATTTCTATTTCGCTGGACAGCTAAAATCTCAGCAACGACAGCTACTGCGATTTCGTCGGCCCCCTCAGCTCCAATATCTAAGCCAATAGGACTCGCTACGTCTGTAACAAGCTTTCCGTTTATTTGTTTTTGTAAACGATCAAAACGTTTGGTGGGACCTAAAATACCCACATACTGAAATGTATTTCCCACTAGATACTGATTAATAAATGCGACATCTCGATCAAAATCATGGGTCATCATCACGACATAATCGGACGAATTAATGCCACCAACGGAATCCCAATCATAGGATGCCGTAACTCGTTTCACGATATCTTTACTCATTTTCTGGGTATTACCTACCCAACGGACATCCCAAGCTAAATTCAAACATAGCTCAATCAGGCTACATGCATCAAAATGGTTGCCGACAACCCAAAGTCTCGTGCGGGCAGGTAAATACTCTATAAATATTTGTGCTTGTTCATTCCAACCAATTTCTGCCTTGTCCTGAAGACGACAATAAAAGTTGGTGCCAGACCACTGCGTACGGATAAAATTTGATTCAGAACTATGAATAGCCTGTTTCAGAACATTAAATGTTTGTTCAATATTTTCACGAATGGGATCAATCAGTATTTCGATCAGTCCTTGGCAACCTAAACCGACACCCAATTGAAAAGGATCGTCCTCACGTGTATCATAGGTGATTCGTTTAATGGTTTGTTGGTGCATCGCCAAAGTTGCCTTCTTCAATAAATCTCCTTCCAAACAACCACCAGAAATTCCTCCCCACCAATTTCCATAGGAATCAATCAACATGCGCGCCCCTGGGCGACGATAGGCAGATCCTTCCACATGAACCACCGTTGCCAAAGCAATGGATTCTCCACTTTTCAAGAATTCCGATAACTTCTCAAGAATAAGCATTAATTCTTTCATAGGTCAATCAATTGTTCGTTTAAATAGGAGATTAAAAAATCTATTTCATCTTCTGTCGTTAAATAACTTAATGAAATCCGAAGAGTGGCTAAAGCTAAACCATCGGAGTGGCCCATGGCTTTCATAACGTGTGAAGGCAACTGAGATTTCGCATTACATGCAGAACCATTAGAAACTGCTATTCTCGGTATCTTACGATACAATTCTTCCCAATCCCAACTTGGAATAGAAATACTCATGATATGGGGTACAGATGCTAAATCGTTGGAATTTAAAACATATGGAAATTTAAATCCGTTCAATATTTTCCCTTGAAAGGATTTAAGTTTCGCTATTGAATCAATAGCCAAAGGAACTTTAGAAAAACTAGTTGAAAAACCCACGATTTGTTGGACAGGCAAAGTACCCGGCCGTAAACCTCTTTCCTGACCACCCCCAAATACCAAAGGGCTTATACCTATATTGGGATTAATCAATAATCCTCCAATTCCTTTCGGACCGTACATTTTATGACCTGAAAAACTTAATAGATCAGGTAAATATTCTTGATTTGATAAATCAATCTTTCCTAATGCTTGGGTAGCATCGGAATGAAAACAAATCCCTTTGGAATGACATAATTGGGCAACCGACTGAAAGTCCAACAAATTACCCGTTTCATTATTGACGAGCATCAATGTAACCAACACCGTATCTGAACGAATAGCTGCCTCGATTTCCGATAAACTAATTAAACCGCTAGAATTAGGATTCAGGTAAGTAACTGCCCAACCTTGCCTCTCCATTTCCTCACATACTTGTAAAACCGCTTTATGTTCCAGCGATGAACTTATGATATGGCCCGGTTTCTTGGCATGCAAAAAACCTTGGATAGCTAAATTATTTGATTCGGTTGCTCCCGAGGTAAACACCAATTGACTCGGACTACAACCAAAATACGAAGTAATGTTTTTTCGTGCAAGCTCCACAGCCTCGTCGGCCATCCAGCCAAAATAATGTTGGCTTGAACCCGCATTCCCAAATTCTTCCGAAAAATAAGGCAACATAGCTTCGATCACCTGAGGGTGAACCGGAGTGGTGGCTGCATAATCGAAATAAATGGGCTTTTTCAATGTTATACGAATTGATAACAAAGATAGGGGATAAAAAAAAAGTCCCGAATAATTCGGGACTTTCCTTTGCTAATTAAGCAAGTTTTTTGACAACTGCTTTGAAAGCTTCTGGGTGATTCATTGCTAAATCAGCTAAAACCTTACGGTTCATCGCCATTCCAGACTTGTTATATTTACCCATGAACGCTGAATAAGATAAACCTTCTTGACGAACGGCTGCGTTAATACGCTGAATCCAAAGTCCACGAAAATCTCTTTTCTTAACCTTACGATCACGGTATGCATATTGCAAACCTTTCTCTACTTTGTTTTTGGCTACAGTCCATACGTTTTTTCCGCGACCGTAGAATCCTTTTGCTAACTTAAGGATTTTCTTTCTTCTAGCTCTTGAGGCTACGTGATTGACACTTCTTGGCATAATTTTTTGTTTTTTGAAATGAGGCGAATCAAATGATTACTTTAATGGCCTTCTTTCTGGTTTAACAATAACTAAACTGATAATTAAAGACCTAACATTAAGTTAACGCGATCCATATCAACTGGTGAAACTAAAGTAGCGTGAACTAAATTACGCTTTTGTTTCGTGGTTTTTTTAGTAAGGATATGGCTATGAAAAGCGTGCTTACGCTTAATTTTACCATTTCCCGTTACTTTGAAGCGCTTCTTGGCTCCAGAGTTGGTTTTAATTTTTGGCATTCTTAAAATTATTAAATGTAAAAATTGGAATGCAAAAGTAATGAAATTACCTCAAAATTCCACCCGAATATAAAAATTATTTCTTGGCAACTTTAGGGGAGAAGATGATGCTCATACGCTTACCTTCCAACTTAGGCATATCATCGGGTTTACCCACATCTTCCAAGCCTTTCGCGAAGTTTAATAACAACATTTCTCCACGCTCTTTGAAAACGATGGTACGACCTACGAAATGAACGTAAGCCTTAACCTTAGCACCTTCTTTTAGAAAGTTAACCGCATGCTTCAATTTGAAATTGAAATCGTGCTCATCTGTGTTAGGACCAAAACGGATTTCTTTGATAACCGTCTTTGTAGCGTTCGCCTTGATCTCTTTTTGCTTCTTCTTTTGATCGTATTTAAACTTTGCATAATCAATTACCTTACAAACAGGAGGGACCGCTTTCGGCGAAATTTCAACCAAATCTAGGTTTTGTGATTCTGCAATAGCCAATGCCTTCGCAAATGGATATACTCCAATCTCAATGTTTTCACCTACTAATCGAACTTCTTCAACTCCACGAATCAGTTGATTAATACGATAAGGTTCTTCTTCTCGTTTATTTCCTCGGTAATTGTTGTTGGGGCGTAAAGCCATAAATTATCTTTTGGTTTAAATAAAAATCACTTCGAAGCTAATTTAAAAAGCGCGCAATTGCAAACAAATGTCCGTTAAGCGCCTAAATAATCAGTTTTTTCTAAGACGAATACGAATGTTGGTTAATTTCCTCACCCGCCAAGGCCATAAAGGCATCCAGCGTCATCATGCCTAAATCCCCATCACCCTTCTTACGAATACTTACCATTCCTTCTGCTTGCTCTTTTTCGCCCACAATAATCATAAAAGGAACCTTTCCGACTTCCGCATCGCGAATCTTACGTCCCATCTTTTCATTACGATGATCCACATATCCACGTAAATCACGCTCTTGAAGACGTAAATAAACCTCATTTGCATAATCCTCGTATTTCTCGGAGATTGGTAAAACCGCTAACTGATCAGGTGACAACCACAATGGGAAGTTACCTGCTGTATTCTCAATTAAAATAGCTACAAAACGCTCCAAAGAACCAAACGGTGCGCGGTGAATCATCACAGGACGATGTTTTTGATTATCTGAACCTGTGTATTCTAATTCAAATCGTTGTGGTAATTGATAATCGACCTGAATAGTCCCCAACTGCCATTTACGGCCCAGTGCATCGCGAACCATGAAGTCCAACTTCGGACCATAAAAAGCCGCTTCACCATATTCAACCACCGTTGGCAATCCCTTCAGTTCAGCTGTTTTAATAATGGCCTGCTCCGCACGATCCCAATCTTCATCGTTTCCGATGTATTTCTCCCGATTTTCACGATCGCGCAGGGAAACCTGAGCCGAATATTCATTGAAGCCAAGCGCCTTAAATACGTAAAGAACAAGGTCTATCACTTTCATGAATTCTTCCTCAACTTGATCTGGCCGACAAAATATATGCGCATCATCCTGCGTAAAACCACGCACACGGGTTAAACCATGTAATTCACCTGATTGCTCGTAACGATAGACCGTACCAAATTCCGCTAAACGCAAAGGCAAATCCTTGTAAGAACGTGGCTTAGTCTTATAAATCTCGCAGTGATGCGGGCAATTCATGGGTTTCAATAAATACTCTTCTCCCTCATCAGGCGTGCTAATTGGCTGGAAAGAATCCTTTCCATATTTAGCATAATGACCTGAAGTCACATATAATTCCTTTGAGCCAATATGGGGTGTCACAACTGGTGAATATCCCGCACGAACTTGAGCGCGTTTTAAAAAATTCTCTAAACGCTCGCGCAAAATAGTACCCTTCGGCAACCACAAGGGGAGACCCATACCCACTTTTTCTGAGAACGCGAACAATTCTAATTCTTTACCAAGCTTACGGTGATCGCGACGCTTAGCTTCCTCCAAAAGGAATAAATACTCCTCTAATTCTTTTGCCTTCGGGAAAGTAATAGCATATATACGCGTCATTTGCTTACGCGTCTCATCTCCACGCCAATAGGCTCCAGCGACACTTAGTAATTTAACCGACTTAATAAAGCCTGTACTTGGAATATGAGGCCCTCTACATAAATCCGTAAAGTTCCCTTGCGTGTAAAACGTAATTTTCCCGTCCGCTAAACCCTCTAATAATTCTAGTTTATACTCGTCATTCTTTTCCTTGAAATAAGCAATCGCATCTGCTTTTGAAACAGATTTACGCATATACTCACTCTTTTGACGAGCGAGCTCAACCATCTTATCTTCAATCTCCTTGAACTGATCCGACCCAAATTCCTTACCACCCAAATCAATGTCATAGTAAAAACCATTCTCAATCGCCGGACCGATACCAAATTTCGTTCCCGGATACAAGGCTTCAATAGCTTCCGCCATTAAGTGGGCAGATGAATGCCAAAACGTCTTTTTACCCTCCGTATCATTCCAAGTCAACAATTGAACACTTGCATCCGATTCAATCGGCGTAGAAGCATCCACTACTTCATCGTTCAATTTTGCCGCCAACACATTACGTGCTAAGCCTTCCGAAATTGACAAAGCAATTTCCATCGGCGTTACACCTTTTTCAAACTCACGCACCTGACCATCAGGAAAAGATATTTTTATCATAGAAAAAAATTTTTGCAAAGGTACAAATTTACACGTATTTAAGTTGTGTAAATAGGAAAATTAAGGTGTCAATTGTATGGTAGAATCTACTTTCACTCGGGTTGAATCAATTTTCTTCCCCACAATACGATCATATAAATTCATGATTCGCGCATCGGTTCCATACAATTTCTTGGCCGAATCAAGCAAAGCAATACTCTTTTCTTTCTGACCTGCTGAAAAACGAATTAAAGCACGTAAATAAAGCACCTCCTTCATAAAATAATTTGCATTAATCTGATCGATCTGCTTGTCCGCAAAATCATATTTTTTGCGCCCCAAATAAAAACGAGCCATACGAATCCGAACACTCGGATTACGCGGAAGCCATAGCAATACCTGATTATATACTTTTTCAGCTTGACTAAATTGACTAACATGAACCAAAAAATCCCCCCAAGACATCATTAAAAACGGATCTAATGGATACTTTTTTAGTTCGCCAAGTATATATTTTTGATATTGAATATTACCCAAACGACCAAGTTGGAAACTGAAATAAGCATGCGCTAAATCCGGATGCCCAATACTCTTCCACGCAATCGATTCTAAAGCCCCTATACTATCCGAACGAACTTGTCTTGCTAAAAACTGAAAATAAACCTTTTCGCCGAGCGGAATTCCTGCTTTTTGTGTCTTGTTGATATAAGATAAGGCAATCCTTTTCTCATGCAGTTTAAAGTGTAACTCAGCTAACAAAAGGTAAAGATTTGCCGAAGCTAAACCACTTGATTCAACTAATTTGGCATCCTCAATCGCTTCATCCAACAAGCCTAATTTACTCTTAATTTTTGCTGATAATAAAAGAAAATCAATATCTCCCGGTACTTTATTCAAAGCCTTCTCGATGTCCTCTTCCGCTTTTTGATAAGCTCTCAAATCAAAATAAGCCCTAGAGCGCAAGAAATAGAGATTAGCCCCATCTTGATTTTCCAGAAGTTTGGTCAAATAGGATACAGTTACCACTGGATTTTGAACCTTTGAAAATTCTTGCAGGGCTGGAATGGTCTCACCCTTGGTATCCTGCGTTTGATCACAGGAAAAAAGAACGAACAAACAAATAAAAAATAGAATAAACTGCTTAATCAAAATCCGATATCTATTACTAATGGCACAAATACCCACGATTTACTTGCCGACAAATACATCGCTCGAACACCCATTTCAAACTCTTCCGAAAAACGTAAAGCATGAAACTGTGCCGACAAATCTACACCGAATGAATGAAAAGATTGCGTTTTAGGCGCTGAATTATCTTGCCCCATTCCCAAATCTCCAAATAAATTCCCTTTCAATCGAGTCACATAAATCAGACGGCCTAAATTAAGGTTGGTATTTGATATCGGAAAACGATAATCGACTCCCATCGTCGAAAGCCGATTAAAGGAAGTATACAAATAACCTCTAGGAAAGAATACAGAACTAGCAAAACGATAATTTCCGGAAGATTCTTGTTGGTAAGCATACCTCAACGCTATTCCATCATGTTTAAATAAACCTGGCAAATACACTTGAGCTTGTACATTCCATAATTCACCGTTCAAATTCTGATTAAATACCGTACCATTCCAATTAGCCCTTAAAACAAATCCCTTTCTACTTTGTACATCCCAAAGACTTCGGGCGAGTAACTTACTGTAGACGAATTGATGTTTTAAAAATTGGTAGGTACCATTAAAAGGTTCCGAATAATAACGTTTTCTCAAATCATAACCCTGAACCTGTAAAAAACCTAAATTAGACCCAAATTGTAAATTCTCTTGATAAGCCCCATGTGTCAAATTGAGCGGAATACGATATCCTATATCCCAAGTTGTTTGCTTCCATTCATCGGTCCGTAAACTGTCCAAAGGTCGTTTATTATCAATGTACAATTGCGTTTTACGATCGGCCGACTGAAAATTAAAGTCGATAATAGGAAACCAAGCCTGGTAGGAGAGGCGCGCAAATTTTGTCAAATTTCGTTCATTCATACCGTATTGAAATCCAGTAGATACTTGAAGCGAATTCAAAACATCCTTTGATATAACGCTGACTTCCAATTGATTACCGGAAGAAGAAACTAAAGGCCCCCAAGTAAATGGCTGAAAAATATTCCATTTGGATACTCGTTTAATTGGATAATCCGTCCCCTTGATAAGTGTCAAATTATCTACTTGAGAGGAGACTAAAGGCGATGATTGAGGAGTAATCGCTTGTTTAACTAAATAATGACCTTTGGGGCTATATGCTGAATACAACAAGGAATCCCCAAGCGGAAACGCGAAATAGGCGCCCCAGGTTTCTTTACTTACTACCTCGAATCGTTGATTTGTTAAATTCAAACGGGCAATTTGATCCACCTCTAGATCAGGGTAATTCATATAAATCCAATCTCCAGACAGAAAAGGATGTGCAATATTATGGTCACCCATGGAATAAACAAAAGAATCGTTATTAGCCTCATAATCCCAACGAATCAGCGTTTTATTTGAATTGATTTTACTGATAAAAACTAGATCATGATTCGTTCCTAAACGGGGATGTAAAAATTGTTCACCCGGTTTGGCAAGGCGTTCTGCAATTAATCGTTTCGAGACCAATTCGTAAACTAGCAGCTTCGACCCCCCATTCTCAAGTAACTGAATGAGCGAGAATATTTTGGAATCCGATGAAATACTTGGATTTATCCACCTTGAACGTTGATTCCAATATTTTTTCTGACCAGTACGGTGAGAAAAAAATACCAAGCGAGAACGTTGTTCTTGCCCCCAGCGTGGATGATAAACCATTTCAGCCCAAATACTAAATTCCGAAGAACTGCTTAACATGGAAGGATCCAACCAGGGGCCTAAATAAGTTAAACGACGTTCCGATTTACCCTTGATTTCAACCAATTGCTTGATATCCGAAAAACCACTTTTGACGGCAATTATCCGACCGTCAGGCAATACATTGGGGTATAAATATTGTGTAAAGCCTTTTTTCCATTTTGTTATTGTACCCAAATCTTGAGAAAATACGCCAAGTTTTTCGGACGCATATTTATCAATGGACTTTCCGGCAACCTTTTTAAATTGTCGGGAGAAACCAAACAGGGTAGGATGGTCAAGGGTAGATTGCCATAATCGAGGTATCAAATCATGACCGAAATCATTTGTCATCGATTGACTTAAGAATTGGCCCACCACATAATGATTCGGAACGAGTTGGCGGTAAGACTTACCCATCAATTTAGCATAGGAAGGCACACCAAATTCCCTTACATACGCTTTCAATGGCATTTTGAACTGAGGAATATTGGATCGACCCATTCCATTCATACGGGATTCGGTCTCCACGGCATCACCCTCCCAAAGCCAATTGGGAATTAACAAATTACCGTAAACCGCTTGACCATATGATCCAAAAATGGAATGAATCACATTCCCTAATCCTCGACGGGCTGCATTGTTTTGATGCACATGTCGTAATTCATGAGAAACTAATAATTGAAGCCAATCGCTGGTTCCCAACAAAGAGGCATCCTGCGTGGGCGTTGTCAATAATTCGGCACGAGGCGCCATTAAACTAACAAAACCATTGGAGACCATTCCTTGGTTTTGCAGTATAACACGAAAACGATTATTGGTTTTAGGAAATGCTCCACCAATATTCAACCAGGTGGAATCCATTAATCGCGCTGTCGATTGAGCTACAGAGTCGTAACCGGCAGGAAACCATAACTCCAAAGGCGCCTTATGCAACGAAATGCGATAGAATTGCCTCGAAGTACGATTTTGATCTAAGGTAGCAAACTGACCCAAAGAATAATTCGAAACACCCAGAAATAGTAAAAATCTAAAATAGATTCTTAAAACCATTTTAACACCTGCTCGATTAGCCATTTTGTTCGAAAGGTATACGGTGGATAAAAGAATCGAAGTGCGTTTGTTTTTTGAACAAGCACAGCTTTGGAATGTGAAAATTCTTGGAAACCGAACTTCCCACCCGATTTTCCAATACCTGAGTTATTAACGCCCCCAAAAGGCAACGAAGGATGTCCAAATTGAATCAAACAATCATTCACCACGGTGGATCCGGCCGATGTATTTTTATTTATGTAATCGATAAAGGACTTGTCCTCTGAGAAGATATACAAGGCCAAAGGCTTTTCCTCCTTACTCAAATAATTAATAATTTCCTCTTCCGAGCGATAGGTGAGTACAGGCAGAATAGGGCCAAAAATCTCTTCCTGCATGATTGCCATATCTAAAGTGCATTGACTTAATATGGTTGGACTAATGAAGTTCGTATCTGGATTTAAATCGCCACCGAAAATTACCTTCGCACCTTTCTCTTTAGCATCATCTAACAATCGAACGATTCGATCAAAATGGCGACGATTAACGATACGGGCATAATCTTTACTCTGCTCAATTCCTTTTGAATCCGTATTGTAAAAGGCCTGAATGGTATTTTCAAGTCCCGCCAAAAACTGAAAGTGAACCTTTTCATGGACATACACATAATCGGGTGCTATGCAGGTCTGTCCATTATTTAAAAACTTACCCCATGCAATCTTCTGAACGATACTCGGCATATCGGCATCAGGGCCAATGATCGCAGGAGACTTCCCACCCAATTCGAGTGTAACGGATGTTAGGTTTTTAGCTGCCGCTGCCATGACGATTTTACCAATGGCAGGAGAGCCCGTAAAAAAGATATGATCAAACTTTTGTGCCAATAAATAGGTGGAAATCTGAGCATCACCTTCCACACAAAAGACATCAGATGGATCAAACAGGGCTGTTATCATCTTTTTGATAAAAGCAGACGTATGCTCACTCATTTCAGATGGCTTCAAAATAATCGCATTGCCGGCCGCAATGGCATGTACCAATGGATTAATCGCCAAGTTGAAAGGATAATTCCAAGGTGCAATAATCAAACACAAACCCTTCGGTTCATATTGTATGTGTCCACGAGTTCCAAATAACAAAAGCGGAGTTGACACGCTTTGCGGCTTCATCCAAGAACGAATGTGGGAAATCATGTGATCGATTTCTCGTTTCACACCCAATAATTCGCCAATTATAACCTCGGAGGTCGGTTTACGAAAATCTTGAAACAAGGCATCAAATAAGTCTTGTTGGTGGGCCAACATATACTTTTGCAATTTCTTTAGCTTCTCAATCCGTTCATCCGCACTCGCATTTTTAAGGCGCAGCAAGGCTGATTTTTGCAACAATAAAACCTCTTGGATTCTTTCCTCAGTCGTTTGATTCATAATCAGGGACTTTAAATAGTGAATAGGTTACGCAATTTGTCTTCAATTAAATCAAAATATCCTTTATTACCCGAAGGTCTATACCAAGTATCGCCAGCTACATACCACTTGCCATCGCCTGGATAAACTGCAAACTGCGTTTTTGGTTTTAAATCCTCGACACCTTTTTCAAAGATAAATTCTCCAATAAACAAGACTTGCATCAATTCTTGAAGTTCACTCCATTGATCCGTAAATCGAACAGGACCATTTTCACCAACCGAACGATAGGTATATTTTAAATCAAAAAAAGACATTTCACCTTCAATCCGGGTCCATTCTCCATCTGCATCCGTAAATTGAAAACCCAAATACAAGGGCATTTCATTTCCCGCAACCTCTAAAATCGCCTGCATAAACTCCTGCATCAATGTATCTTCCGTCTCTAAGCTAATGGGTACCGCTGTACTGGTATCGGCAGCCTCAAGCGTAATGAAAGGTTCTTCATCCCTCGGATTACAGGATCCCGATTGAAATAATAAAAAGGCTGTTTCTAATCGATTACGCCAGGCTATTGATAAATCTCCTGACCACGAAAATTGATCTTCTACATTTAATCCCTCCGCCAATAACTCCTCCCTCGAAAAATCATCCCGATCAATGTAATGTATAGAAACCTCTACACGAGGCTTGTCGGACAAAAAACCTTCAAATGTAAATGAGGCCTCCAAATGATAGGGGGCTGGTACATTATTCGGACTTTCGTAAAACAATTGAAACTTTTTTTCGAGACGCGCTGCTTTCATTTACTTGAATTTAAGGTACAAAGCTACGGATTTCAATCTATCTATTTTGCCTGAGGTGGTAAATTGGAAGCTTGGTAATTGAATAAGTTGTTTAGGTAATTCCCAGGATTCAAAATTTTCACGCAAAGCTTGCAAAAGTGCCTTTTGTTTAATTTCCAAAAATTCACCTCGGTAAAATAGACAAGCCATTTGACCCAAGTGATCATCAGGCAAGAAATCAATAAAAAAATCGACCCCCACGGGCAAATGCTTCGATATAAATTGTTCCAATTTTTCCGGATGTATTTTTCGACCTGCTGAGTTAATTACTCGATCGAATCGACCTAAATATTCAAAAAACGCATCATTTTGAAGTTGGACTATATCGTTTGTCTGAATCCATTCATCATGGGTAACCGCCCCCTTTAGACGAAGACAGCTTCTTTCATCCACCCCAAACTCAACCCCTTTCAATACGTGAAAATTTAAATCAAAAGGTTTTTTATAAGCCACATGTGAAACCGTTTCAGTCATTCCATAGGTCTCGAAAATTGGGTAGGCTAAAACTTTCGTGCGCTCAGCTAAACTTTCCGAGAGGGCTGCACCACCCAGCAGAATACCTTTGGAATGACTAAAAAAAGAATTTAAATCAATCGAAGAATCCAAAATATCATGCCATTGGTTCGGTACAAACGATGCCAATTGTATGGAAATTGGGGACAAATTACGCAATGGATTCACGGAAGGCTCCACCAAACAAATACGTAAATCCAAAACCATTGCCCTAACCAAAACCATCGCACCAGCAATGTAATAGACAGGCAAACAGGCTAATGCTAGATCATTGGGTACTAAATTTAGCCATTCGCCCGTTGCTTTTGCAGATGCAACCATGGCATCTCGTTGGACATAAATGGGTTTAGGGATCCCTGTCGAACCCGACGTGTGGAATAAAAATTGTTGCTGTCCACTTTTCCATTGCCGACAAAATTCCAAGGCTTCACGTTCAAAATCCGTAGAGCCTTGAGGTAATTCATCTGAAAGGGGAGAAAATAGCAGCATAAATCGTCAAATCATTCCAAAATTAACCAAACATTCTCTAATTTCGTGAGTTAATAAGAGGTTAATCAAATAACCTTGCCCAGATGAACGAAGATCCTTTTTTAAATCCCATTAATCCTGACAAAGTAGCTCAAAACCCGGGCTTACTTCCTTATGCACATACCGCAGGGGGCGCAGTGATTAAACCAGAGGATACTGGGAAAACGAAGGGGAGAAGTATTATGGCCATGCGCCAACAAACCGATCGTCAGATGAATCAGCTCTATGAGCAGATGGAGGTTTTAGCCAAACAAGCTAAACTATTAGCCGATCGTAAAGAAATTTCAGAACGCATCTATGATGCCGCGATGGGTTTTGAGCCCATTATCAGTGAAACCTATTACATGTACGAAAAAGAAGACGGGACAGATTTATTATCCCTCGTAGCGCCACATGAATGGGGACGTTCATTTAAATACAGCCGCTATTTAGCCAAAGTCATTTTATTAGCAGACCATACTTGGGATGTTACGTATAACGAAGAATCAAATTAAAGCCATATGACATCAAATTTTCCTTGGAAAACGATAAAGGAGTATAAAGAAATTTTATTCCAACAATACAAAGGGATTGCAAAAATCTCCATTAATCGCCCACACAAGCACAATGCATTTACGCCTTTAACCGTACAGGAGATGTCGGAGGCCATGGAATTAGCGCGCCAAGATACGTCTGTCGGAGTAATCATCTTAACAGGTGAAGGAGGCAAAGCTTTTTGCTCTGGGGGAGACCAAAGTGTCCGTGGGGATGGTGGATATGTTGGAGAAGATTATGTACCACGTTTAAATGTGTTGGATTTGCAGCGTCAAATCCGAACAATACCTAAACCCGTTGTTGCGATGGTTGCTGGATGGGCCATTGGCGGCGGTCACGTTTTACATGTTATCTGTGATCTATCGATTGCTGCTGAAAATGCACGTTTCGGTCAAACAGGTCCAAACGTTGGCTCCTTTGACGGAGGCTTCGGCGCTTCTTATTTAGCGCGTGTCGTGGGTCAAAAGAAAGCCCGTGAAATTTGGTTCTTATGTGATCAATATGATGCGCAAGATGCCTTACAAATGGGCTTGGTCAACAAAGTTGTTCCTCTGGAGGAATTAGAGGCGACGACAGTAGCCTGGTGTGAAAAAATCTTGGAAAAAAGTCCATTGGCACTACGCATGTTGAAATCAGCCTTCAATGCCGAATTAGATGGTCAAGCAGGTATTCAAGAATTAGCGGGTAATGCAACGCTATTATATTACCTTTCGGATGAGGCGAAAGAAGGAAAAAATGCATTTTTAGAAAAGCGCAAACCTAATTTCTCTAAATTCCCTAAATTCCCATAAAGATGAATTATTGGTTAGTAAAATCGGAGCCATTCAAATATTCTTGGGATGATTTCGTTAAAGAAGGGAAGTCGGTTTGGGACGGAGTAAGAAATTACCAAGCTAGAAATAACATGATGGCCATGAAAAAAGGCGATTGGGTGTTTTTTTATCACTCAAACGAAGGCATGGAGGTCGTAGGTCTCGCAGAAGTAAGTAAAGAATTTTACCAAGATCCAACCACGGAGGACACGCGCTGGGTGGTTGTCGAATTAATTCCCGTGAAAAAATTCGAAAAAACAGTGACCTTGAAAGCGATGAAAGCGGATGAAAGATTGAGCTCATTAGCATTAATAAAGCAATCGCGACTATCCGTAACTCCAGTTCAAAAAGCCGAGTTTGATATAATATTGAGCCTAACTGAATAATCATGAAAAAGTCCATCTCGATTCTTGTATGTTTGTTGGCGATCCTGTTTTCAGGATATGGTCAAACCAATAAGCGAATTGAATTTCCTCAAGAATCGAATCAGGTAGAAACGTTTACGATTCCACTTGGCAATAAGGGGGTCATTTTAATGAGTCAGTTAAACAAACAGGCTTTTAACCTTCGAAAATTCTCTACAAATTTGGAGCAAGAATGGTCAAGCAATGCCAACATCGACCCTAACCAAGATTTTGTAACACACAGTTATGATGGAGAAGATTTGTATCTGTTGTTCAGTCGATTTAAGAGTAACTCTTACGTAATCTTTCGAGTGAATACGGAGAAAGCAAAAGTCGAAAAGTTTCAAATTATTTCGGTCGACCGAATCGAGATCTCGAATTTCAAAGCCCTAAACGCATCCCTATTTATCGCAGGAATGGTAAATTCTCAGCCGGTTATCCTATTTACTAATCTTAACGAAAAGAAAACACGCATTTTACCCGCGGTAGTAAAAGGACAAACCGAAATTCAATCCATGGATTTGGATACGGTTTACCGTCAGATCAATGTGACCTATTCGGTTGGGAAAAAGGCTAAAGAGTACCAATTGGTCTTAAAATCATTTGATGAAGATGGAAATCAGGTGAGTCAAATCTTAATGAAACCGAATGAGGAATATGCCATGATGAATGCCAAATCAGCGCAGATTAATGATTCCTTGCAAGTCATCGTGGGTACCTATGGGCATAAAAATACCATTGGATCATCGAGGGGACCAAGTTCTCAAGGATTATATTTTCAATCCTTTGTGGATGGTGAACAAACCCATGCCAGCTATACTTCCTTTACGAAATTTGATAATTTCTTTAACTTTTTGAGCCCAAAACAACAAGAACGACAAAACCGTAAAATCAAAGATAAGGAAGAAAAAGGGGAGGATTTGCGACTGGATTACCGACTATTAATGCATGATATCATTCGAAAAGGTGATCATTACATCGTTGTTGCAGAAGCTTTTTATCCCGATTATAAATACAATAATTTCGGCCCTTATGGCGGTGGATTCTTTCCAGGTATGATGTCCATGGGTGGCTTCTATTCTCCTTGGAGCATGTTGTATAATCCTTATCGCTGGGGATATGGCTATTATGGTCTTTATTCGCCATTCTCAAGCTATTACAGTCCGTGGGGATACAGAGGATTTAATTATTATGGAAATCAGCAACAGTTTGACGGATGGGTCTACACCCACGCTGTCATAGCGGAATTAGATGAAACTGGAAAATTATTGTGGGATCACTGTATTTCCTTACAAGATATGAAGGAGCCGAAACTCATTCAGAAAATCAAAACTTCAGTTCAAGAAGACCAAATTATACTAAGCTACAGCCGAAATAATGAGATTGTTTCCAAAATAATCCAAGCGCAAGGAACCAAAGAAACCGAACATGTGATGCCGATTGAAACCAATCAAGAAGGTGACCGTGTGCGTAAATCCGGTGATTCCGATTTAACATATTGGTACAATACTTATTTTTTAGCTTCCGGTACCCAACAAATTGTTAACCAAACGGATGGGAAACGTCAAGTTTTCTATTTAAATAAAATTCAATTCAACCCTTAATGTCTACCAATCAACAATCCATCGCCATTGAAACACCTCAAAACTGGGGAAAAAGTTACGAACTCATCGATTCAGGCGGATTTGAAAAACTAGAACAGTTTGGTGATTTTGTGGTAAGACGCCCAGAGCCTCAGGCTTTATGGTCAAAATCCTTATCTGAAGAATTTTGGGCAATGAAAGCCAATGCCCATTTCCGCAAAGAAAAAGGGAGTACAGAGCGTGGTATCTGGGATATCAAAAAAGGAGTTCCCGATAAATGGTTTATTCCTTATCAATCGGAGAAATTGGATTTAAAACTAAAGATAAGCTTATCCTCATTCAAACACGTGGGCTTATTTCCGGAACAAGCATCGAATTGGGAATTTTTAGCTAAGCATATTCCCTTGTTGAGCAATCCAAAACCAAAAATCTTAAATCTTTTTGCCTACACAGGAGGAGCTAGTTTGGTTTGCCGTCAAATGGGAGCCGATGTCACACACGTGGATTCAGTGAAGCCTGTACTATCTTGGGCAAGGGAAAACATGGAAGTCTCCCAATTGGATTCGATTCGTTGGATGGCTGAAGATGCCTTAAAATTTGTCAAGCGAGAAGCGAGAAGGGGAAATTTCTATCAAGGTGTCTTATTAGATCCTCCAGCATACGGTCGGGGACCTGACGGAGAGAAATGGATTCTCGAGGAACAAATTGATGATATGTTACGCTCTGTGAAAGAGATTTTGGACCCTAAAGAGCACATCTTGTTAACGAATGTCTATTCATTGGGTTTTTCAACATTGGTTGTTGAAAATTTAGTCAATGGAATTTTCAGTGTTCCAGACAATGCTCAGTCGGGTGAATTATACCTTAATGACCAATACGACAAAAAACTCCCATTGGGAGTTTTCCATCGCTATTTATTCAAGGCTTAATTCTTCGGGTAAATCACGCCTTTGGCTGCTAAAAGCGTGTTTTTCATTAAAGAAACGATAGTCATCGGACCAACTCCTTTAGGCACCGGAGTGATGTAAGAGCAAATTGGCGAAACTGAATCGAAATCGACGTCCCCTTTTAAGGCGAATCCAGATTTCTTCGACGAATCTTCTACACGCGTTAAACCTACATCGATGACAACCGCGCCTGGCTTAATGTGTGAAGCATTAATAAATTCGGGTTTACCTAATGCCGCGATGAGAATATCAGCTTGTTGGCACATCTCTTCCAAATTCGCAGTCCGCGAATGAGTTAAAGTCACCGTGCAATTTCCTTGTGGATGATTGCGTTGCATGAGAATGGACATCGGTAAGCCGACAATTTGGCTACGCCCAACTACCACACAATGTTTTCCCGCAGTTTCGATTTTATAATAAGCTAACAAATCCAATACTCCTTGCGGAGTTGCTGAAATGTAAGCAGGTAATCCTTTCGCCATCCGACCGATATTGATTGGATGAAAACCATCCACATCTTTCGAAGGATGAATTGTTTCCATGACACGGTCTGGATTAATGTGGTTGGGTAAAGGGAGTTGGACAATTAACCCATCCATGTCAGGATTATTATTCACGTCCTCAACCGCTTTCAAGAGTTCATCTTCAGTAATGGAAGGATCAAAACGAAGTAGGGTAGAAGAGAAACCTAACTCCTCACATGATTTCACTTTATTGGCCACATAGGTTTCAGATGCACCATTGTTACCTACAAGAATGGCTACTAAATGGGGGGCACGTTTACCGGAAGCAAGCAACTCCTGAACTTCCAAGGCAATAGCCGCTTTCATGGATTCAGCGACCATTTTTCCATCAATAATCTGACTCATTTTATTTTTTTCTAGTTGTTTTTTTCGGCGCAGGGGCAGCATCACCTAAAGCCAGGCAATCTTCCAATGTTAAACTTGCGGGATCTTGATCCTTAGGAATCTTTACATTTCGTTTTCCGATTTGAATGTAGGGACCATACATACCATTTACCACCTTGACAGCTGCATTCTCGGCAAATTCTTTGATAATCTTATTCGCCTCGGAATTACGCTTGGCTAAGATTAATTCAATTGCGCGCTCTTGCGTTAAGGTCGCCAAATTGTCTGTCTTACTTAGTGATATATACTTACCGTTATGCTTCACATATGGACCAAAACGGCCTTTACCTGTTTCAATTAATTGATCCTCAAAATACCCTAAACCTGCTGATTCAGCAGCTTTTTGAGCGGCCTGCATGACCACCAAGGCTTGTTCTATTTCGATCGTAAACGGATCATAAGGCTCTGGCAAACTAACGAATTTGCCATCAAACTTAATGTAAGGACCTAATTTACCTGCCCCAATTACAACCGGTTTATCCTCATGGATACCAATCTCACGTGGCAATTTCGGACGAGCTAATAAAGCAATGGCTTCTTCTAAACTTAAGGTAGCTATCGATTGATTCTTCGCTAGGTTCGCAAAAACGGGTTTATCTTCTTCTCCTGATTCACCTAATTGGACGAATGGTCCAAATTTTCCTAAGCGAACCGAAATCTTTTTGCCTGTTTCCGGATCCACACCCAATTCACGACCTCCGCCCACAGAACTACGCGAGATGCTCTTACTTTCTTCAATGGTCTTATGGAAGGAACCATAAAAATCTTTCATCAATTTAACCCATGGCAACTTCCCTTGTGCAATGTGGTCAAATTCATTTTCCATTTCAGCGGTAAAGGTATAATCAACGACCTCTTGGAAATTTTCAACTAAGAAATCCGTAACTAAAGTACCAATATGGGTCGGGAATAATTTCGCCTTTTCAGCACCCACCATTTCCGTGGCCTTAGTACCTGCAATTTCTTCATCTTTTAACGTCCACGTTTGATAGCTACGTTCCTTTCCGGGACGATCTTCTTTCTCAACGTAGGCCCGTTTAATGATGGTAGATATGGTAGGAGCGTAAGTAGATGGACGGCCGATACCTTTTTCTTCCAATGCTTTCACTAAACTAGCTTCCGTGTAACGGGGTGCAGGACGAGAGAAACGCTCTTGCGCCTTAATTTCATCTAATTGGAGAACTTGGCCAACGGTCAAAGGAGGCAACATATCTTTGTTCTCATCCTCCTCTTCATCGTCTTTTCCTTCTAAATAGGCTTTTAAGAAACCTTCGAAAGCGACCATCTCACCTTGAGCCACTAAAACTTCGGTGGTGGTTGAAATTTCAATTTGGGCAGTAGTTCTTTCCAAAAGCGCATCTGCCATTTGAGAGGCAATTGAACGCTTCCAAATTAATTCATATAGTTTACGCTCACGAGAATCTCCCGATAGCGTGGATAAACCAAAATCCGTTGGACGAATGGCTTCGTGCGCCTCTTGAGCACTATCTGATTTCGTTTTAAATTGACGCGCATGGTGAAATTTATCGCCATAGTTCGCTTCAATCGCCGCCTTTGCTTTATCTCTCGCTTCTTGTGACAGCATCGTTGAATCGGTACGCATGTAAGAAATACGACCTGATTCATATAGTTTTTGCGCAATGGACATGGTCGTTGCCACGGCATATCCCAATTTACGCGATGCTTCCTGCTGGAGCGTAGAAGTGGTAAATGGCGGAGCCGGTGTCTTCTTTGCAGGCTTCGTTTCTAAACTCTTAATGGAGAAGGTTGCCCCAACACACTTCTTAAGGAACTCCAATGCATCACCTTCTTTGGCAAAATTCTTGGCCAATTCCGCTTTCAATACTTTTTTTCCAGGCAAATCAAATAATGCAGTTACTTTAAAAGTAGCAATGCTATTATGTTCTTCGATTTCACGCTCACGCTCTACAATTAAACGAACGGCAACCGACTGAACACGACCTGCAGATAATCCTTTTTGAACCTTTGACCACAAAACAGGGGATAGTTCAAAACCAATTAAACGGTCCATAATCCGACGCGCTTGTTGGGCATTCACTAAATCCATGTCAATAGCCCGAGGCTGTTCGATCGCTTTTAAAATCGCCGACTTCGTAATTTCTCGAAATACAATACGTTTCGTATCATCCTTTAAATTTAGCGCCTCTTTTAAATGCCAAGAAATGGCTTCTCCCTCACGGTCGTCGTCCGTTGCTAACCAAACTTCATCGGATGATTTTGCTAATTTCTTTAATTCCGAAATAACCTGTGTCTTATCAGAGGATACAACATACGTGGGCGTGAAATCATTATCCACATCGATGACTTTATCACCTTTGGTAGGTAAATCCCGCACATGACCGAAAGAAGATTTTACAATAAAATCCTTACCCAAATAACCTTCTATCGTTTTTGCTTTTGCGGGGGACTCAACTATGACCAAATTTTTTGCCATCAGATAAACGTTACAGGTTAAATTTTCGAAATGACCTCAAATATAGTTGCTTAAAATGTATTTGTTTACAATTACAGCGAAAGCACCAAAAAAAATCTAAAAAATCATATTATTCAGGAATATTACCAATTCGAATACGCGAATTGATGTTTACCCGAAATCCAAGGTAATTAAAGTTTCCATTGGAAAAATTAGCAATAGCCTCCAATCGGAGGACCTTAATAACGCCATCCAATCCATACCCCAATTCCTGGTAAAATAAATTCTGTTTAGGTAGGTAAACGGCATTCGCGATCAAAAGTTCTTTCACGTAGGCTTTTTTTGTTCCAAGCAAGGGCTTTAACCAAAGGTTGGAAAACTGAAATTGAGATAAAGCCTCAACATAGTTTCCTGAGGTACTGTAAGCATAATGATTGACATTTAGCCGCTGGTTGGCCCCCGAAGTAAAATTCTGATAATAACCGACTAAGCGGTGCGAGGCCAACATATCTCCTGTGTTTATCAAATTAAGGCCGCCATTAAAATGTTTGTAGTCTAAAAAATATCTCGGTGAATGCCCAAAGAAAGTACCCGCATTAATAACAAAACCCGATTTTGCCCATGGGGAAAGTTGCAAATTTTGAACATAAGATAATTCAAGCATTTGGAAATCCACTTTAGCACCCATGATTTCGGGCCATGCGGCACGATATTTTACCTGAATCAAAGGAGAAGACCCCCAATCCGATTGTCGGGTAGAATTAAAATAGGATTGTGTAAGAAAAGGACGATACCCGAGCGTAAATTGTGTGATAAGTGCCCGGTTAGCATCAAAACCTTCTACCATATTTTCCTCATTTGTTGGGTTATTGCTACTAAATCGACGGTTCATGTAATTGATCCAATAATAGCCCGTTGTATTATCCATTTGCATTCTCAAGGCTGATTCAACAAGAGCCTTAATGTAAAGGCGTGATGAAATCCGTTTCAATAAGGAAATATTCCAAAACTGTTTTCGATAAATCTTCATTTGATTGTTTTTCAAAAGAAGCGTCGCAAGCGAGTTCATTTCGGGTGAAATGGTATTATCAGGGTTGAATTGTGCTACATAATCTCCTTGCGTGGCGGAAATATCTAATGTTTCCGAACGATAACGGAGTCGGGCATATCCCGTATTTCGATTAAGCTCAAAAGACCTTCGGCCTAATAACTCGGCTTCCAACATGCGATAGCGCGCCCATCGTTTTCGAAAAACGACAGCTGTATTGACTACGAAACCTTCGGCAGTGTTGAAATTGGAGTCAAAAACGGGGGATTTGTAATAGATTTCAAAGGGATAATAATCTTGCTTTCGTTGGCCAAAGTAAAAAGACCGACTAAATACCAATTGATCCAAACGAAAAGGAACCTTCCTCAATGTATCAAAATAAGCGATACTTGAGGAATCCATGGGTACAGGGAAAAAATTCGGCGTTTGTATTTTCTTCTGTACTGTAGGAGCTATAACAACGGAATCTGAACTCACGAGCGCTGATTGTGGCCTCTGTTTCCATTTTCGAATAAGACCTTGATGAAAATTAGCGAGCAATTGGCTAACAAATGTTTCATCAAATGCTCGATCAGAAATATTTAATACTTCCTTAATCGCTTTAGGTTTTTCAAAGTCATTTACAGCGGGTAACCAAAACTGAATTTCCCCATTGACTTTTTGAAAGATTTCATATTCCCCCGTTATTCCTAAGAGTCCTCCTTTGACTTGAAAACGGGCAGATAAAGGAAGCCAAATGTCATATTTATATTGATTCTTGATATCCAATTGATAATCAATTGCGTCGGATTCAACTGTTCCTTCGAAGCCAACAAACATACCTTCTTGACTCAATGTCAAAACACCCGAAAATAAACGATCTGTTTTCCATTTAGGCGTAATGGTATATTGGTATACCGCTTGGCCCTGTAAAAGAAAAGTCTGTTTGAAAGTAAAATCGTAATAAGCACGAGCCTGAAAATTAAGCGGTGATATGATCTGTGAACCAACAAAATCCTGATAAAAATCTGTCCAAAAGAATAAAGTAGGACGTGGATATTTGATTTGATTACCTTGCACTTGTTCCACTCGATGAATCATTTGATTCATCGCACCCATAAAAACATGCGAATTGGTTTGTTTACCGTACCATTGCCCAATCTTAATCCCCTCCAATTTTTGTAAACGTTGCTTACCGACATAGGGGAAACGATCAAAACGACCTTTTTCGGCAATCTCCACATCAAATTGCAGGTGTCTAATTTGGGCGGCATGGGAGGGAGCTTGGGCGATTGCTAAATCTACAACAGCCTGAAAATCATTCATTTGCGCACATACCATCCCAGGCAGGCATAGCCCTATAAGGCAAACAAAATGACGGAAAATTTTCAAGCTTAATAGGTTTAAATGACTGACAAAACAGCCAAAAACATTATTTAATTCAGAAACGATTGCCAAATTTCAATAAAATTTCAATCATAGGAAATCATAGTCTTCAAAATTGGCAATTTTCAAGCTAATCTATTAATTTTGCGAGCAATTTCTTATATAAAAATAATTACCATGGCCTTTGACATTGAAATGATCAAAGCTGTTTACGAAAGAATGCCGGCTCGCATTGCAGCAGCACGTGCATTAACTGGTAAGCCGCTTACGTTAACTGAAAAAATCCTTTACAGCCATTTATGGGAAGGAACGCCTTCTACGGCATATGCTCGTGGAAATTCTTATGTTGATTTCGCACCGGACCGTGTAGCGATGCAAGATGCAACGGCTCAAATGGCCTTGTTGCAATTTATGCAAGCAGGACGCCCACAGGTAGCTGTACCATCTACGGTACACTGTGATCACTTGATTGAGGCGAAAGTGGCTTCATCAACGGATTTAGCCGTTGCGGTCGATAAGAATAAAGAAGTTTACGATTTCTTGTCATCAGTTTCAGATAAATACGGTATCGGTTTCTGGAAACCAGGTGCGGGTATCATTCACCAAGTCGTTTTAGAAAATTATGCATTCCCAGGCGGAATGATGATCGGTACTGACTCTCACACGGTTAACGCGGGTGGATTAGGTATGATCGCTATCGGTGTGGGTGGTGCAGATGCTTGTGATGTGATGGCAGGATTAGCTTGGGAATTGAAATTCCCGAAATTAATCGGTGTTAAATTAACAGGTAAATTAAACGGTTGGACTGCACCCAAAGACGTTATCTTAAAAGTAGCGGGTATCCTGACCGTAAAAGGTGGTACAGGTTGTGTCGTTGAATATTTCGGAGAAGGAGCAACTTCTATGTCATGTACAGGTAAAGGTACTATTTGTAACATGGGAGCGGAAATTGGTGCAACTACCTCAACATTCGGTTACGATGATTCCATGGCGCGTTATTTACAATCAACGGGTCGTGCGGATGTTGCTGCAATGGCGGATCAAGTTCGTGAGCACTTGACGGCGGATCCTGAGGTATATGCAAATCCAGAAAAATACTTCGATCAGGTAATCGAAATTGATTTAGATACATTAGAACCCCATTTAAATGGTCCTTTCACACCCGATTTGGCTACACCAATTTCGAAAATGAAAGAATTAGCCGAGAAAAACGGTTGGCCTACAAAAGTGGAGGTTGGTTTGATAGGTTCTTGTACCAACTCATCTTACGAAGATATCGCGCGCGCAGCATCTTTAGCAAAACAAGTAGCGGCTAAAGGATTAAAGACCAAAGCGCAATTTACCATTACGCCAGGTTCTGAATTAGTACGTTACACGATTGAACGTGACGGATTCATTGATACATTCAATACCATTGGTGCGACCGTATTCTCGAATGCTTGTGGACCATGTATCGGCCAATGGGCTCGTCCAGGTGCTGAAAAAGGAGAGAAGAACACGATTGTTCACTCATTCAACAGAAACTTCGCAAAACGTGCGGATGGTAACCCAAATACATTTGCGTTCGTTGCTTCCCCAGAAATGGTTACCGCATTAGCAATTGCAGGAGATTTGACTTTCAATCCATTGACTGACACTTTGACCAATGAGAAAGGTGAGCAAGTTAAATTGGATGCCCCAACAGGCGATGAATTACCACAAAAGGGATTTGCGGCTGAAGATGCAGGCTATCAAGCTCCAGCAGAAGATGGATCAGGCGTTCAAGTGAAGGTTTCACCTACATCAGATCGTTTACAATTATTGGATCCATTTGCGGCTTGGGAAGGTACCGACTTATCCGGCTTGAAATTATTGATTAAGGCAAAAGGTAAGTGTACAACAGATCATATCTCAATGGCAGGTCCATGGTTGAAATACCGAGGTCACTTGGATAATATCTCAAACAATATGTTGATTGGAGCTGTCAACTTCTTTAACGAGAAAACAGACAATGTTAAAAATCAATTAACGGGAGAATACGGTCCGGTACCTGCGACACAACGTGCATACAAAGCGGCAGGAATTGGAACAATTGTAGTAGGGGATACCAACTACGGTGAAGGTTCATCTCGTGAGCATGCGGCGATGGAGCCACGTCACTTGGGTGTTCGTGCGGTTTTGGTGAAGTCATTTGCTCGTATTCATGAGACCAACTTGAAGAAGCAGGGTATGTTGGCATTAACATTTGCCAACGAAGCTGATTATGACAAGATTCAAGAGAATGACAGCATTAATATTGTTGGCTTAGGTTCATTCGCACCAGAAAAACAATTGACGATTGAATTGGTGCATGCAGATGGTTCGAAAGAGAGTTTTGCGGTGAATCATACCTACAATGCTCAACAA
This sequence comes from Aquirufa sp. 5-AUSEE-100C1, assembly GCF_054558655.1. Taxonomy (NCBI): domain Bacteria; kingdom Pseudomonadati; phylum Bacteroidota; class Cytophagia; order Cytophagales; family Flectobacillaceae; genus Aquirufa; species Aquirufa sp. 5-AUSEE-100C1. The sequence continues at coordinate 508,964 of NZ_JBPXKO010000001.1, forward strand.
ATCGAGTGGTTCAAAGCAGGTGGCGCATTGAACATTATTCGTGCATCTGTAAAATAGATTTGATTTAAGGCGTAAAATGTCTAATTTTGCGCCTTAATTTTTATAATTAAGCCCTTACAATACTAACATGGCAGCGATTAACGCAGTTAAAATTTTCTCAGGTTCGGCCTCTAATTACCTCGCGAAGGAAATTGCGAAGTATTATGGAAAGGATTTGGGTGCAGTAACCACATTGCGATTCTCAGATGGTGAGATGTCACCCAGTTTTGATGAATCAGTACGCGGCTGTGATGTATTTATTATTCAATCAACTTTCCCTACAGCTGATAACTTGATGGAATTGTTGTTGATGATTGATGCAGCAAGACGTGCTTCAGCACACTACGTGACGGCGGTAATTCCTTACTTTGGTTATTCTCGTCAGGATCGTAAAGATCGTCCACGTGTAGGTATTGGAGCTAAATTGATTGGAAATTTATTGACTGCGGCTGGAGCAGATCGTTTAATGACGATTGACCTTCATGCGGGTCAAATTCAAGGATTTATGGATTTTCCAGTGGATCACTTGGAAGGCAATGCCATCTTTGTACCCTATTTGAAATCGTTAAATCTTGAAAATATTGTATTTGCATCACCGGACGTAGGTGGTGTGGTACGTACGCGCAATATGGCCAAATTCTTCAATGCGGAGATGGTTATTTGCGATAAACACCGTAAGCGTGCCAATGAAATTGCATCTATGCAATTAATCGGAGATGTGAAAGGTGCAGATGTGGTCTTGGTCGATGACTTAATTGATACCGGAGGTACCTTGTGTAAGGCCGCTCAGTTAATCATGGACAAGGGTGCAAATTCAGTTCGCGCGGTGGTAACACACCCCGTTTTATCTGGAAAAGCGTATGAAAATATCTCTAATTCTGTTTTAACGGAATTATTGGTAACAGATACGATTCCACAAAAACAGGAATGCGACAAAATTAAGGTATTATCCGTTGCTGAGTTATTTGCCAAAGCAATTGGTCGTATCCGTGATCATGAGTCTATCAGTTCATTATTTATTAAATATTAATTTCAACCGTTTTCAGGGGATAGCCTACGTGCGAAAGACTGGAAACACTAACAAAAACAAAATGAAAAAGTTAGAAATCGTAGGGTATAAGCGCGCTACATTAGGTACCAAAGGTTCAAAAGATTTACGTGCAGAGGCATTAGCTCCATGCGTATTGTATGGTGGTAAAGAGCAATTGCATTTCGCAGTTCCGATGATCTTGTTCCGTGAGTTATTGTACTCTTCAGATGTGTACGAAGTAGAATTGAACATTGAAGGAGATATCCACCGTGCAATTTTGCAAGATGCTCAATTCCACCCAGTAAACGAAATGATTCTTCACGTAGATTTCTTGGAGATCACGGCTGACAAGCCAGTTAAAATCGACGTTCCAGTTAAAATCATTGGAAACTCTCCAGGCGTTATCAAAGGGGGTAAAATGGTTCAAAAATTACGTAAAGTTTCTTTACGTGGATTAGTGGCTAACATTCCTGATTTCGTAACAGCGGATATCTCTGGACTTGACTTAGGTCAAACAGTGAAGGTTAACAAGTTGAAAGTTGAGGGTTGCGAAATCCTAAATCCAGCTTCTAACCCAGTTGCTACCATCGATATCCCAAGAGCATTAAGAGGTAAATTAACTGCTTAATTCTCTTAGAGATTTTTCTGATAGAACTAAAAAAGCCATCCGTCAAATTACGGATGGCTTTTTTTATGTAAAGCGTTTCATCAAATGATGAAACGCTCCATGGTAATCTATTTTTTAGCAATTACCTTAACGATAGGCGCGGGGCTTTTCACACTTGCGTGTGCCTTGCTTTTTCCGGCATAAATGTAAGGAGCAATAACTAAAGAAACGATCGACATCAATTTAATCAAGATGTTCATCGATGGTCCAGAAGTATCCTTGAATGGATCACCAACAGTATCACCCGTTACAGCAGCCTTATGAGGTTCAGAACCTTTCTTAAATGTTTGACCATCGATCAACACACCTTTCTCGAATGATTTCTTTGCATTGTCCCAAGCACCACCCGCGTTTGATTGGAAAATACCCATCAAAACACCTGATACCGTTACACCTGCCAATAAACCACCTAAAACCTCAGGTCCCATCGTGAAACCAACGACAACAGGTACTGTCAAAGCGATTGCACCTGGCAAAATCATTTGACGAATTGATGCCTCGGTAGAAATAGCCACACATTTCTCATATTCTGGCTTTGCTTTGTATTCCATGATACCTGGAATCTCACGGAATTGACGACGCACCTCATTAACCATTTCCATCGCAGCTTTACCTACAGCTGAAATACATAAAGCTGAGAAAATAAATGGAATCATACCACCAATGAATAAACCTGCCAAAACATCTGCTTTATAGATATCAATAGCAGTAATTCCAGAAATACCAACGAAAGCCGCAAACAATGCCAAAGAAGTCAAAGCTGCCGATGCAATGGCAAAACCCTTACCCGTAGCTGCTGTTGTATTTCCTACCGCATCTAAATTATCCGTACGATCACGAACCTCAGAAGGCAATTGAGACATCTCAGCAATACCTCCTGCATTATCAGCGATTGGACCAAAAGCATCAATTGCTAATTGCATAGCAGTTGTTGCCATCATACCCGCAGCAGCAATAGAAACACCGTAGATACCCGCAAATTTATAAGAAGCGATAATACCTGCAGCCAAAACGATAATTGGCAATACAGTAGATTCCATACCAACCGCTAAACCACCGATAATATTCGTTGCATGACCTGTACCTGATTTCTGTACGATTGAATCAACCGGACGCTTACCCATCGCCGTATAATACTCCGTGATAATTGACATTAATGCACCAACTACCAAACCTACAATAATCGCATAGAATACATCCATTGAACTGAATGTTGTTCCACGTAATACTAAGGTTTCAGGTAAAATATTGGTTACCAAGAAATAGGAGGCAATAAATGTGATAACAATAGAAGCATAATTACCTACGTTCAACGCATTTTGTACCGAATCTGTCTCCTTCGAAATTCGTACAAAGAATGTCGAAACTAAGGAAGCTAATAGACCCACACCTGCAATTAACATCGGCAATAAAACAGGGGAGAAGCCACCATAATTATCAGTAACTTCAATTTCTTGTCCCAATACCATGGTAGCTAGAATCGTAGCCACATAAGAACCGAACAAATCAGCTCCCATACCCGCTACGTCACCTACGTTATCACCCACGTTATCAGCAATCGTCGCTGGATTACGAACATCATCTTCTGGGATACCAGCCTCTACCTTACCTACAAGGTCAGCTCCAACGTCGGCAGCTTTCGTATAGATACCGCCTCCAACACGAGCGAATAAGGCAATCGACTCCGCACCTAATGAAAAACCTGCTAATACTTCAATAGCCGTCTTCATCTCATCAGAAGTCAATGCTTTGCCTTCCGCAAATAATTGATAGAAGGCGATAAACAAACCACCCAAACCAAGAATCGCTAAGCCAGCAACTCCCATACCCATAACTGAACCTCCTGTAAACGATACGTTCAATGCTTTAGCTAAAGAAGTACGAGCTGCTTCAGCAGTACGCACATTGGCCTTTGTAGCTACAATCATACCAATGTACCCCGCGGTAGCTGAGAAAATGGCGCCAATAAGAAAGGCTAATGCAATGTAAGGAGATGAGTGAATGGGATTATCCACAGTTCCTGTCTGTGTACCCAACCACGCTAATAAAATTGCCGTTGGAATGGCAAAATAGGCTAAAATTTTCCACTCTGCTTTTAAAAATGCAATCGCCCCATCCGCAATGTAGCCGGACAACTCCTGCATCTTGTCATTTCCCGCATCCTGTTTAGATACCCAACTAAATTTCCATGCTGTATACAGCAATCCTACTATACCAAAAGCAGGGACTAAGTAAACAATTTGATTCATAAATAATGATTTAGATTTTTTCAAAAAAATTTAGCACAATTAAGAGATTTTCCCGCAAATTTCCAACTAGAAGGGTGCAGTTATTGAAAGTTTCCACTCAGATGGAACCCAATTACCAATCGGTTTTGCAACTTCTAAACCAAATGTCCTGAAAATTCCTTGCAAGGAATAAGCCACTTCATAAAAACCATCTTTCCCATTCCTAGACACCGTCTGCAATGAACTGAAACGAATATGTTCACGTAGTCCATACATATAGAACCATTGACTTTGGGTATATAATAATTTTCGGGGACTCCATTTCGAATGAAAAACGAGTGATCTGCCCGCTGTACTAAATTGATACATAGGTAAGGTGCTAAATCCAAAAGGTAAACTTGAAACAACATTTAATTCATTGGCATTGAAATGGGTGAAATCCATAAAAATACGTGGCTTCCTGAAGAAATCATCGTAACGAACCTGATAAGCCAATTGACCTAAACGATTTAAATTAACCGTTTGATCTACCTGAATACCTATTCTTGAAAAGCCAAAATCACCCAATACAGCCTGAGTTTCTAACTTCATCGTTAAATTACTCTCAGATCTAGCTACTCGACGGACTTGATTAATCAATCGCCAAGTAGATCCTGGTTTCCAAGTAATAGATGCTCCTATGCTCCATTGATTATGCGTCTCAAACCTTGTGTCTGCAATTTCATTCGCTAAAGGATAATTCGCTCGAAATGAATTCTGTCTTTGAAACCATCCATTTGAAACTACATTAGTCAATGGACTACGGTTACGATATTCTAATTCAGCCCGCCATTGAAAAGAAGCTCGAACCTGACGCCTAAAGCTTATTTGAGCAAAATCCTTTTGATACCAATACAAATAACTCCTTGAATCAAACAAAGCCGCGCTTGAGTTGAGCGTCAATGGAAGTGTTTTGGCAGAACTAAAATTAGCCACTTGAGATCCTACTGTCATGTTAAGGAGGTTTCTACCTTCATCCGACTTATTCTCCACAAAAAAGTCTCCATTAAATCCTTGGCGCGCAAAGGCGTAACGCAAATAGGCTCCCGTTTTAAAATAATCAGTCTTTGTCCGCTGATGATTGAATTCTAAATCCCGATTTAAATAAAATCCATCCACGGGAGTAAATCCAAAACCGAACAAACCAATACTGAAAGAATTACCCAAGCCATTCTTTTCATAAGTATACCGCTTCGCAAAAAACAAATGAGATAATTTAAACTTAGGTAACGCATTTAAAGAGTCTTTCGTCATCTTCGCGCGTTCAAATACATATAAACTATCTGCTTCCTTGAATCCCTTAATTTCAGCTTCCGTCAGAGGGACTTCTCTTTCTTTATTCCAGAACGCTTCCGAATGCGTAGGAGCAAGCGAATCTACTGTCATTTCATAAATCCCACTTATTCCTTCTTTGGCTAAAGAATCCTCTTTTACCTCCTCCTTGGCAACCTGCTTAAGTACCTTTTTTAATTTTTTTCGCGTAATCTCTCCATTAAACGCTGATTGGGGATTTCTGGTAACCTTCGAACGATCTATTTCTTTGGCCAAAGCTTTATCTAAACGCTCTTCAATAATCTGGGGCTTTACCACAAATCCCGGATTAACCTGTATCTGATAGGACTTTACCTGTGTTACATAATTAACCGCGAAACCAAAGCCTAAAACCTGCAGAGTCGCACGCATTTCATAATTAATTGGCATCCATACGCCCTGAAATTCAGCATTCTGTTGGCTTAACGTAAAACCTCCCGAACTATTCTTAAAATTCAATCGAAGCGAATAAATACTCCATGTGTCCTCCACGACCAACAATTCTCCATCAAACAAATCGATGGCGTAAGCCTTTGGCCGAACCTGTATTTTACTTATCGTTTTTCCGCCTTGTGTAAAACTTCCCAAAAAACTAAAATTATAAAATTGAAAGGCTTGAGGAGCAAGGGGTGAAATCAAAGACCCCCATACTTTCTGCTGGTAAAAATTAGTTTGAGTAGCTCTTAAATTAGGTGCATCAGCTCCCTTCAAAGCAAGTGGCAAATTACTACGATTTGATATCACACGCTCCTGGACTTGATTGGGACGCTTATAAGTTACTTGGTTAATCCCCTCTAAAACATACGTTCTCCCTACTTTAATACCCGCATCTTTCTCCAACTGCTTTCCGATTGCTAAATCGGCTAATTTAGAAATAGATATTATTTTACCACCACCTTTCACATAAGCTTTCGCCTGATAAGAATTTAGTTCTTTTAAATGAAAAGGGGCCATAGCGATCATTCGACGCATGATACCAATCGCAGGATCTTCCTTGAGTGCACGCACATTAATCTCATCCAAGGCAACCGCTTGCTCCTGCATAATAACCACTACATCCTCCTTGGATTCCTGATTAGCTAATTCAATTTCAACAGGCTTAGGAGCAAAGCCCAAATGCCTAAATACCAACCGATTCTTTCCCTGTTTTAAACGCAATTCAAAACGGCCATCCTCATTCGCCAAGGTTCCTTGATTCGTATTTTCCACCCAAATTGAAGTAAAAGCTAATGCTTCACCTTTCGCGTCCATTACACGTCCCTGTAAGGTTTGAGCTGTCAGGCATATAGGAAAAAGAATTAATAGTAAGAGTAGCTTCATAGCACAAAGTTTCGAAGATAATTGGAATACACCATGTTAAAAACTGATAATTTAATAAAAGGGCGTAAATTTGAAATCTTATGGGATTGACTCACCGACAACTCTTTCAGAAACACATGGCTCCAACGTCTAATGCCCCTTTAGCATTAGAAATAATGAATGCCGAGCATATTTATTTAACGGATACTTCCAATAAAAAGTACATCGATTTAATTTCTGGAATTGCGGTATCGAACGTGGGGCATCGAAATGCTGAAGTAGTTCAAGCCATCAAAAATCAGCTTGATCAATACATGCACTTGATGGTGTATGGCGAATACATCCAAAGTCCACAAGTACTACTGGCTGAAGCTCTGGTTAAATCGACCCAAACCAATACCCTCAACCAAGTTTATTTTACAAATTCTGGTACCGAGGCTGTAGAAGGGGCCATGAAATTAGCCAAACGATATACCAAAAGGACTGAGATGATTGCTTGCATCAATGCCTATCATGGGGCTAGTCAAGGTGCATTATCCTTAGCAGGGGATGAAGGATTTAAAAACAGCTTTCGGCCCTTATTACCAGATATCCGACATATTCGACATGGTGAATTGCAGGATTTAAACGCAATTACCCACAAAACCGCCGCCGTCTTTATTGAAATTGTTGCAGGTGAAGCGGGAATTCGAACGGCCAGTGAAGCCTATTTTAAAGCTTTGCGAGCCAGATGCTCCGAAGTAGGCTGCCTATTAATCATTGACGAAATACAAACTGGATTCGGACGGACGGGTACTTTCTGGGCTTTTCAATCTAAAAACATCATTCCCGATGTGCTATTAACCGCCAAAGGGATGGGGGGCGGAATGCCCATTGGTGCATTTATGGCCAGCGAATCACTTATGCAATCGCTTTCCTATGACCCCGTATTAGGTCACATTACGACATTTGGGGGACATCCTGTTTCTTGTGCGGCTTCATTAGCGACCTTACAATACATTGAAAATAATCAACTTCTTGATCAAGTGGGAGCGAAACACGATTTATTTAAAGATTTATTAAAGCATCCCATTATCAAAGAATTCCGCGGAATAGGTTTGATGATTGCCGTGGAAATGCAAGATTTCAAAACCGTCAAAGCGGTCATTGATGAATGTATACATCTGGGCTTAATCACGGATTGGTTTTTGTTCTGCGATAATTCCTTACGCATTGCACCTCCCTTAGTGATCACCCAAGCGGAAATAAAAATGGCTTGCAACATCTTGTTACAAGCCATGGATAAGGTTTATCGGGCAAATTAAGCGTGCTTCAACAAAGTTTCTGCTAAAACAGATTTAGGGATATTTCCACCCACTAAACGCTCCACCATTTCACCATTTTTAAATACCATCAAGGTAGGAATTGAACGAATACCTAAAGAGGCAGGTACCGCAGAATTCGCATCCACATTCATTTTAGCTACCACCGCTTGTCCTTCAACATCTCCTGCTAACTCCTCTACGATTGGTCCGATCATTTTGCAAGGTCCACACCATTCAGCCCAAAAATCGACTAATACTGGTGTTGGTCCATTAATTAATTCCTGAAAGTTGGCATCCGTTGCCTCTACATATTTTCCCATTTTCTATTTTATTTTAAAATTCAAAATTATAACAAATCAAATACAAGATTTAGTTCCCGCGTAAATATTTATGAAATTAATCGAAAACCTACCGAATCAAGCGCTTGCAAGTCGGCAATCAAACCTTTTCCAATTCGAATCTGCATCTTTCTTGACAAGAAATCCATCTGAATCTTCTCTTCTTCATCGAATACCTCAATAACCAATTTCTTATTCCCTTTGTTCCGATCCAACACCGAATATAAATTATCCATCAGAGCAGGAGTAAGGTGCTTGAGATGTAAAGACAGTTTCATTTCTTTGGTACGCTCTTCCAAAACCTCTGAAAGCAACTCAATCGATTGGATTTTAAAGACCATCTGCTCTACATAGCGGTTCTTTTGTTGGTAAGAACCCTGCAAAAACAACATCCGATCTTGACCAATGAAACGCTCGAATTCAATGTAATCCTTACCGAATAACGCAAACTCATAATTTCCTGAGTAGTCCTCTAGCGTGAAAATCATGAACTGATTTCCATTCGCCGAAGTACGCGTATTCATTTTGGTTACAATGCCAGCGACGGATTGAACAGCACCAGGCTTTGAATCTAATTGGGTTACAGTTGAATTCGTAAAATTCTGAATCTCAACTTTATATTCATCCAAAGGATGACCCGAAATATATACCCCAACGACTTCCTTCTCATTTTTTAATTGCTCCATCACAGACCAAGATTCACTCGAGGGAAGACGCGGTTTAGCGATATCGTTTCCTGTTCCAGCTCCCAAGTCCCCAAATAATGATTGCGTTGCCTCAGCCTTTAATTCGGTCATTTTAGAAGCATAGCGAACAATTTTATCAATAAACGATGTCCCGTCCTCCATGGCAAAATAATGTGAACGCTGAACCTCCGTAAAACAATCAAATGCTCCAGCTAATGCCAAAGATTCCATACTGCGCTTATTTACCTGGCGAACATTGATTCGAGAAACAAAATCATAAATATCCCTATACTCCCCATTCTTATTCCGTTCTTCTACAATCACGTCTACAGCTGCTTCGCCCACACCCTTAATCGCTCCAAGTCCAAAACGAATGTGTCCCTTTTTATTCACAGCAAACGATCGGGATGATTCATTAACATCCGGAACTAACAACGGAATCCCCATTCGTTTACACTCATCCATGAAGAAGGTAATCTTCTCGATGTTTCCTAGGGAATTGGACAAGACGGCTGCCATGTACTCCGACGGATAGTTTGCTTTCAAGTAACCCGTTTGATAAGCCACCAAACCATAACAGGTCGAGTGCGATTTATTGAAGGCATACTGCGCAAATGCTTCCCAGTCGGTCCAAATCTTTTCCAATTTAGGCGCCGGATGATTGTTGGCCTGCCCACCTTCCATGAACTTACCCTTCATTTTATCAATCGTCGCCTTATCCTTCTTACCCATGGCCTTACGAAGTACGTCGGCATCACCTTTCGAGAAATTAGCTAATTTCTGCGAAAGCAACATTACCTGCTCTTGATAGACCGTAATCCCGTAGGTATCATTCAGATACTCCTCCATTTCCGGCAAATCGTATTCAATGGCCTCCCGACCGTGCTTACGAGCAATGTAGTTCGGAATATAAACCATCGGGCCTGGACGAAACAAGGCATTCATGGCAATCAAATCAGAGAACTGATCCGGCTTCAAATCCCTTAAATGCTTTTGCATTCCAGGGGATTCAAACTGAAAGGTACCATTCGTCTCTGCACGTTGATATAATTCAAAGGTCTTTTGATCATCCAAGGGCAAATCATCCAAGACAATTTCTATCCCGTGATTCTGTTTAATTAGGCGAACTGCCTCTTTAAGGATGGAAAGGGTCTTTAGACCCAAAAAGTCCATTTTAATAACACCGGCATTTTCAATGACTGAACCATCGTATTGCGTGATCAACAAGGAAACGTCCTTCGAAGTGGCGACCGGTAAAATATCCGTTAAATCAGAGGGTGCAATGATAATTCCCGCAGCATGTATACCTGTTCCGCGCACAGAACCTTCCAAAACCAAGGCATTCTCAATCACCGTGGAAGGCAAACCACCTGAATCTTTGATTTGACGCAATTGCTTCACCTGTTCGATCTCCTCCGGATTCAAACCTTCTTTATCAGCCAAACTCTTATCTCCATTCAGAGGCGCGTTAAATATTCGCTCCAAGGTAATTTTTGGCTTCTCTGGAACTAATTTCGCCAACGCATTGGACTCGGATAGTGGCAAATCCAATACGCGTGCGACGTCTTTAATCGACATTTTGGCGGCCATAGTTCCATACGTAGCAATGTGCGCCACTTGGTTTTTACCATATTTATCGACCACATAGTCGATAACTTTTTGTCGGCCTTCATCATCAAAGTCCGTATCAATATCGGGCAATGACTTACGATCGGGATTCAAGAAACGCTCAAATAGCAAATTATACTTAATGGGATCGATATTCGTAATCCCTAAACAATAGGCTACCACTGAGCCCGCAGCAGAACCACGGCCCGGACCAACGTAAACACCCAAATCACGACCTGCTTGGATAAAATCGGCAACAATCAAGAAATAACCCGCAAAACCCATCGTTCGGATGGTATATAATTCAAAACGTAAACGTTCCTCAACCACCTGATCGATATCCACGTAGCGCTTTTTTGCGCCCTCCATCGTCAAATGCTCCAAATAATCATCCTGCGTTTGAAAATTGGTCGGAATCTGGAAGTTAGGCAATAATACATCTTTGGTGAGCTTCAAGGTTTCTACTTTATCCACCACCTCATTCGTATTATCGATAGCTTCGGGAACGTGGGACCAAAGTTTGGTCATTTCCTCTGTCGTCTTGAAATAAAACTGATCATTGTAGAAAGCAAAACGCTTTCCTTTCATCTCAGATCCATCATCGATATCCTTGTAGGTAGGAGTGGCCTGCTTTTCACCCGTGTTGATACACAAGAGAATATCATGTGCATTGGAATCCTTTTGATCTAAGTAATGACTATCATTCGAGGCAATTACCTTGACGTTATATTTCTTTGCAAACTTTAACAAGACCTCGTTAACTGTCTGTTGCTCAGGTATATGATGATTTTGAACTTCGATGTAATAGTCCTCACCAAAAAGATCTAGCCACCATTTAAATTCCTTTTCTGCTTCCTCTTCACCCGAACGCAATATAGCCTGCGGTACCGACGCCCCTAAACAACAAGTCGTGGCAATCAGACCTTTGTGATACTTTAAGACTAATTCTTTGTCGATCCGTGGATATTTGGAATACATTCCTTCCATAAATCCCAACGAACACAGTTTGACCAGATTTTGATAACCTTCCGGATTCTTGGCTAAAAACAATTGATGGTAACGCTTATCCTTTTGTTCCTTCGTAAAACTCTGCTTGTGACGATCTGTTACAAGATAAAACTCGCAGCCTACAACGGGCTTAATTCCTTGCTTACCAGCTTCTGCCACAAATTGAAATACGCCGAACATATTTCCATGGTCGGTAATCGCAACCGCTGGCATATTATCTGCCTTTGCCTTTTTAAACATCGCCGAAATCTTCGACGCCCCATCCAATAATGAAAACTGAGAGTGATTATGTAAATGCGAAAATTGCATGTAAATGGGTGTTAAAAAGGTTCTTTATCAAAAAATGTCAAATTCAAGAAATCCAAAAATGGCTTTAAAAGCTTCGAATCCTGCATGAGTTTGGAGACAAAATCAGGAGAAGTAATTTCCTTGTCGGAATAATGCCGCCAATAAAACAATTGTTTCCGACGAATGTATTCGACATCTGCGGGATCTGGATCAAATCCTTTCGGAACCTTTTGCAACATTTCACCCTCAGCTTTCCCAAATGTGGCCAAGAATGAAGGAGATTCCACAATTTTACGCAAAGCCGCACCATTGTAATCCACTTCTTGTCGGTACTTCGCAATTTGCTCCGGCGTAGGACTGTACATCCCACCACCTAAAAAAGATTTACCGCCGGGTTCAATGTGTAGATAATAATCCATGTAACCGGATCGCCGACCACCCTCCGAGAAACTGGCTGAAAACCAAGTTTTGTAGGGATCCTTGTTTTTTGAAAACCGCACATCGCGATATAAACGATAGGAGCAATGCTTTCGCTCTACACCCATCATATTCTCAAAAGCCCCATATTCTTGAATCAACCGCTCGATCAATTGATCAAATTTCTGCTTCTCCAGATCATAAACAGATTTATTGGCAGCAAACCATTCGCGCGAATTATTTGCTTTCAAATCGGTCAAAAATCGGAGTAAGTCAGGGGAGACAGACATGAAAAAAGAATAAAAATTGATTGAACGAAATTAGCGAAATTTTAGGAGAATTTATATCGAAAAGGCAAGCAAAAGAATGACAAAAAATATATTGGGAGAATTGAATGAATTTCGTGATTTTTGTAAAATTTTTGATTAGTTATATGCGCATCTTAACCGGTATACAATCTTCTGGAAAACCCCATCTAGGTAATATTTTAGGAGCAATCATGCCCGCAATCGAGCTTTCTAAAAAGCCTGGGAATGAATCCTTTCTATTTATTGCCGATTTGCATACGCTTACCAGCCTACGGGATGGTGAACAAATTCGTGCGAATACTTTATCCATTGCGGCTGCGTGGTTGGCCTTTGGTTTTGATACGGATAAAAATTATTTCTACCGTCAATCCAAATTAGCTGCTTACCATACTGAGGTCATGTGGTATTTAAACTGTGTGACGCCTTATCCGATGTTGGCTAATGCACATAGCTTTAAAGATAAATCCACCACCATGGACAAAGTCAATGCGGGATTATTTACGTATCCTGTTTTGCAAGCAGCAGATATTGTGCTTTACGATGCCCAAATCATTCCTGTCGGGAAAGACCAACGCCAACATATCGAAATGACGCGCGACATGGCAGGTGCTTTCAATCGGGTAGCTAATGAAGAGATATTTGTCATTCCTGAGGCAGCGATCAACGAGGAGGTAATGACCATTCCGGGGATTGATGGCAATAAAATGAGTAAGTCCTTGAATAATTACATCGACGTATTCTTACCAGAAAAGGAATTGTTGAAGCAGATCAAGAAGATTGAATCCGACTCAACGCCTTTAGAGGATCCGAAGGATCCCGACAAAGACATTACCTTTAAGTTATATAATTTAATCGCCACACCGGAACAATCAGAGGAAATGCGTAAATTATATTCAGCAGGCGGCTATGGCTATGGTCATGCAAAACAAGCCTTGCACGCGTTAATGTTGGAGTATTTCAAAGAGGCACGGGAAAAGTTTGATTATTACATCAACAATCCAACGCTCATAGAGGAAAAATTAGAAATAGGCGAGAAGAAGGTGGAACCGATTGCAGCGGCGACATTGGCAAGAGTTCGAAACGTTTTTAAATTTTAAGTAATGTTTCCGACATGGGATGAATCTTTATTTCGGGTAATCAACCAGTCGTACACAACTGAGTTAGATATAATCATGCGATTCTTGTCCAATAAGTTGGTATGGATTCCCCTTTATGCCTATTTGATTTACAAGATATATCAAGTAAAGCCTCAAGCGATTAAAGCATCTCTGTTTTATTTAGTGTTAGCTATCCTTTGGGCTGACCAAATTTCATCCAGCGTCCTGAAACCTTGGATAAAACGCTTGCGCCCAAGCCATGAAGCTGATTTTCAATCCTGGATTCATTTACCTGATGGGGCAGGGGGCTTGTATGGATTCTGCTCATCGCATGCGGCTAATTCATTTGCGATAGCCATGGGCTTCTACTTATTGACAAAAAACAAATGGTTAAGCATCCCATTGTTTATCTGGGCGACACTCATTTCCTACAGTCGTATTTACTTGGGAGTTCATTTTCCCTTAGATGTAATGACAGGAGCCTTGGTCGGGTTATCCGGTGCAATTATTCTAAAAAACTTGGTTTACGATAAATTAACCAAAAACTCATAGGTATTTATGCCGTCTGCAAAATCATCCAAGGCTGGCATTTGAGCCTGACCAAAAGGAATCGTATGTGATCCAACAACACATTGAATCTTATCGGCATGTTGGTCTAGCCATTTTGACAAATCATTTTCAGTCTCGTAGCGATGAACATGCAATACCCCAACTGGTGAAACCAATTGTTCATTTTCGGTTACAATCAAATTCCCTAAATCAAAATGAGGAATCTGATTGAGCAGCAATAATGTCTTATGATATTGATAATTGTTGGAGTATTTCGTGTGCTCCAACACCCAATCAACCTTTGTCAACACATCAAATAGGGGAGTTAGGTCAAAATCAGTTGGGACAGCGAGGGTAGAAACGTTCCGACAACCTAGCCCGTAGTAGGTAAAAATATCGCCTGCCAAAGCTTTAAAATCCGCCTCATTTTCATTGCCTGTTAAAACAGCTACGGAACTACGATTTTTACGAATGATATGAGGTATTTTAGCGAAATAATTACTGAAGTAAGCGGATGAAAAATCTGAACCGGTCGCAATAACCGCGTCAACAGCGGGCAAGCGATCCACGGATTCAACTATAAAATGAGAATCTATTGACTTAATTGCATCAATATATAATTTCATTAAGGCTTGATCTTGCGAACTGTATTTAACAACAAGTTGATGCCCCGCCGCTAGAGTCATTAACACATCATGCATACCTACGGCTGGAAGATTACCTGAAAGAATTAATCCAATCCTCTTGGAATTAGAGGAAGAGTCAGGGTATTTCTCGAAAAAATGAACCCAAATTTCCTGATTCAAAAATTGTTCATCAATCGCCTTCATGGCATTACGAATCAAATAATCCGAAAACCAAGCATTTTCATTTTTTGCTTTTTCTATAAATAATTCTATTTTTTCTTCATTAGATGAATCTGAAAAATACTGATGTAACGCTTTAATTAAGGACAAGAATCGTTCTTTTGGCATAATCGGAGAGATGAAACACTAAATATTGAAATGCAAAGTTCTTAAAAATTTATAATACTCTTGATAAATTATATACTATTCAAAACTTCTTGTGTAAATTGCACAAAATTTTTAATACTTGTTATGGCAATTATCATTACAGACGAATGTATTAACTGTGGGGCTTGTGAACCAGAATGCCCAAATACAGCAATTTATGAGGGGGGAGTAGAATGGACTTGGGCTGGCGGAACTGCTTTAACTGAGGTTGAATTAGAAGATGGCTCTACCATGGATGCGAATGCAGCTATTGAACCTATATCGGAAGAGTTCTATTACATCGTACCTGATAAATGTACCGAATGTACTGGTTTTCACGAGGAACCACAGTGTGCAGCTGTTTGTCCAGTTGATTGCTGTGTACCAGATCCTGACCATGTAGAAGATAAAGAAACATTAGAAGCTAAGAAAGCATGGCTTCATGCAGAAGCCTAAGACTTCGTTCCTATAGATTTGAGAGCTCAACGTTAGTTGGGCTCTTTTTTTTGTCCAACTATGATCAATCATCATAATTATCTACGGTTTGTATTTTTCCAATAGATAAAAAAGAGGTTTCAATTTTATTTCATTTATTAATATTTTTTGTAAAATACTGAAAAACACGTTTAAAAATAGACCGACTTTTCATGTTTTTTTGAAAATTACGCAAAAACAGGTTAAAAAAAATACCAAAAAGCTTGCACGCTATTATTTTTTGTTCAATCTTTGATATGTAATCAAGCATTTATAAACTTTTAAATTATTCCGCACATGAAGAAATCTATCCTAACAGCCCTTTTTGCAGCAACTGCTTTTAGTGGATTTTCCCAAGAAAAAGAAGCCGAGGCACCAAAGTTTACTTTCTCCGGTTACATTGATTCGTACTATATGTTGAACTTCAACAGCCCAAATAGTCGGAGTAACCTAGGCGCATCTGGCTATGAAAGAGCATTCGATCAAAAGTCGAGTCAATTTTCTTTAGGACTTGTTCAAACAAAGTTCGGTTATGCGACTAAAAATTCAGATGTGGTTGTCGACTTAACATTTGGACCAAACGCAGACCTTGGACAGTACGGTAACGTCATTGGACCTTTGGGTGCTGGGAAGGGGTCGACTGCCTTAGCCATCAAACAAGCATATTTCAACTGGAAAGCTTCCGATAAATTAACCTTAACGGTTGGACAGTTCGGAACACATATTGGATACGAGGTAATTGATGCCCCGGTAAATTATAACTATTCACTTTCTAATTTATTTAACAATGGACCATTTTATCACATTGGCGCTAAAGCGAATTATGCATTCTCTGACAAATTTTCTGCCATGGTTGGATTGGTCAACAATGTGGATAATTTAAATGATAACAATTCATCTAAAGGATTTATCTATCAAGTATTTACTTCTCCTGCTTCAGGTTGGAATGTCTACGTAAACGGAATTACGTCGAACGAATCTGCTCCATTAGCTTCTGGAAAAGACGATTCTGGTAGTTACAATTTATTGGATTTGACAACTTCTTACCAAATCACTCCTAAATACTTGTTAGGCTTAAACGCAGCATACGGATCTCAAACTGGTGATTTTCAAGGTGGAGGAAATGTTGGGGATAGCAAAACATGGGGTGGAGTTGCTCTTTATTCGAACTATGCCTTTACTGATAAATTCAGCTTAGGTGGTCGTTATGAGGTATTTGATAATACATCTGGCGCACGAGCTTTGCGTGCTGCAGATGGATCTGGTACCGATGTAAGTTCTGTAACATTGACAGCTACATTCACGGCAGCAGACGGACACTTATTGATTAAGCCAGAATTACGCTCTGATGCATATAAAACAGCACAGTTTGTTGATGGCGATGGCAAGGAGCAAAAATCACAAACAACTCTTGGAATGCATTTCATTTATAAATTTTAATAAAACCATTTTTTCACTTTAAATAGAACCATCATGACTTCACAAAAACCAACATGGATTCCATTGCTCGTATTGCTCGCCGTTGCAGTACTTGCCTTATTCACAACTTCTGTTCCGGGCGCAATGCCGACGGAAGGTTTAGACACAGGTGATACCGCCTGGATGATTGTAGCATCCGGTTTGGTATTATTAATGACACCCGGATTAGCTTATTTCTACGGAGGTATGGTTAATCACAAGAACGTGATTTCGACCATGTTGCAATCGTTCATTGCAATGGGTGTTATTTCGGTTATCTGGATTGTATTTGGCTTCTCTTTAGCATTTGGAGATTCGCTAGGCGGATGGATCGGAGACCCTCGTACTTTCTTTATGTTCAATGGTGTTTTTGACCATAAGCTTTCTTTAGGCTCATCAGACCAATTGAAGTTTACGATTCCATTTGCCTTGTTTGCCTTTTTCCAAATGAAGTTTGCCGTTATTACCCCAGCTCTTATTTCTGGGGCTTTAGCTGAGCGTATCAATTTCCGTGCATTCGTATTATTCATGGTACTTTTCTGCGTAGTTGTTTATGCACCTTTAGCACACTGGACTTGGCATCCGGACGGATTCCTTTTCAACTTAGGAGTACTTGATTTCGCGGGAGGAACGGTCGTTCACATGTCGGCCGGTTGGGCTGCCTTAGCAGGTGCTTTATACTTACGTCGTCGTAAGTCACATATTGAATCAAACATCTTGCCTCCAGCAAACATTCCCTACGTATTGTTAGGCACAGGTTTATTATGGTTCGGATGGTTTGGTTTCAACGCAGGATCTGCGGTAGGAGCTAACGGATTGGCAGTCACAGCTTTTGCAACAACGCACGTAGCAGCAGCTGCAGCAGGTTTATCTTGGATCTTATTTGATGTGACGCGTGGTAAGAAAGTTTCTGCCTTAGGTTTCTGTATCGGAGCTGTAGTAGGATTAGTAGCGATCACTCCAGCATCTGGTTTCGTAACTGTACCAGTAGCCATCTTCATCGGAGTAATTGCAGCGATTGTTTCAAACATTGCTGCACATTGGAGAGCAAGTTCAAACCTTGATGATACCTTAGACGTATTCCCTTGCCATGGTTTAGGGGGTATGGTAGGTATGTTGATGACTGGTATCTTCGCAACATCCGCTGTCAATGCTGCCGTGGCTGAACAAGGATTATTCTACGGAGAGACCACTTTATTCTTAAAGCACTTATTAGCCTTGGCAATTGTTTCTGCATTTGCTTTTGGTTTATCCTATGTTTTGTTAATCATCACGGATAAAATTATCCCATTGCGTGTTAACGAAGAAGAAGAAAGATTAGGATTAGATATCTCGCAACACGACGAATCGATTGCAGAATAATCCAAACAGCAGGACCGCAAGTAATGGTTCTTGTGGTTTTGTTTCAATCAAAAAGCCGGTGACTTCTAGTTGCTGGCTTTTTTGTTAAACTGAACTTTAGACGTTAGACTTTGGACGTTTGAAAAGAGGTAAGAACTTAGAGGTAAGAGAATAGCCTTCGGACTTCGGACTATGGACTTCGGACTTAAATACTGTCAACTGCCTACGGACTACTGACTAATAATACCTCCCCCTTAACATCACCTGTATCTGTGATTGCTTTATACCGAACGGGCTGTATAGTGTTAATCAAGAGCGGATCGTAAGGCGCGGATACACGAACATAGTTTTCCGAAAAACCTTCCATGAATCCATTAGAGGTAGATTCCTCAAATAATACAGAACCAACTCTATTGAGTTGACTCGCATAGAATGCATGACGTTTTTTATCGGAGAGAATATGTAACATCTTTGACCGTTCCGCTTTTTGCATGCCGTCTACCTTGGGAAAAATATCAACCGCATAGGTATTCGCTCGTTCCGAATACGGAAATACATGTAAATAGGAGATATCCAATTCATTTAGAAACTGATAGGTCTCAAAAAATAATTCAGGTGATTCGCCGGGGTGGCCAACAATGACATCGACACCAATACAAGCATTTGGCATCACCTCACGAATTAATTTAACCCGATCATGATATAATTCTCGTTGATACCGACGCTTCATCAGGCGCAACACGGCATTGGAGCCCGACTGCAACGGAATATGGAAATGTGGGACAAAGCGTTTAGATTGTGCAAGAAATGTTATCATTTCAGGCGTCAACAAATTAGGCTCGATACTTGAAATTCGAAAACGGTCAATGCTAGATTGAGAATCTATCGCTTTAACTAAATCATAAAATGTTTCAACTCGCTTACCCTGTTGGATCCCAAAATCACCGATATTAACACCTGTCAATACAACTTCTTTCACCCCATTGGCGGCAACCTCTTCAATTAAACCTAACACTTTTTCAATTGAATCCGAACGCGATTGACCACGCGCCAGCGGAATGGTGCAATAGGAGCAAGGGTAATCGCAACCGTCTTGCACCTTTAAAAAAGTACGCGTACGGTCATTCAAACTATAAGATGCGTGATAATCTAAATCATACCGGATCTCTGAAGCGATGAGTTTGGGCAAATCAGATGATTCACGCGACAAGTAAGGAGAAATCAAATCAGGAATTTGAAACTTTTCATTTGCCCCTAAAACCAAATCAACTCCCGGAATGGCTGCAATCTCTTCCGGCTTCAATTGTGCATAACAACCGATAACCACAACAGCCGCATCTGGATTGATTTTTTTTGCCTCACGAACAACTTTTTTACACTTTTTATCAGCCTGCTCGGTAACGCTGCAAGTATTTATCACGAACAAGTCGGGAGAATCTTGAAATTCCGCACGAACAAAATCCAAGGGCTCTAAAGAGCGAGCAATGGAACTTGACTCCGCAAAATTCAACTTACAACCTAATGTATAAAAAGCAACTTTTTTCATGCCTGCGATTGAGGATACAAAATAAAACAAAAATGGCGGGAAAACCCGCCATTTTTAATCATAAAGTATATAAATGCAAGATAAAAACGTATTAAAGTTTCGCTGTTTTCACCGTCTTGATGATACGCGCAGCTACTTTATATGGATCTGCCGCTGAATTTGGACGACGATCTTCTAACCAGCCTTTCCATCCTTTTTCTACTGCAGCAATAGGAATACGAATCGAAGCACCACGATCAGAGATTCCATAAGAGAAATCGTGAATCGATGCCGTCTCGTGCTTTCCTGTTAAACGCATATGGTTATCAGCTCCATATACTTCAATGTGCTCCTTAACAAATGGAGCGAAAGACTGACAAATTTTGTCGTATACATCTTTATTACCTGCTGTACGTAAAGCCGTATTTGAGAAGTTCGCGTGCATACCTGAACCGTTCCAATCCAACTCGCCAAGCGGCTTACAGTGCCAGTTAACAGCAACACCATATTTCTCACCTAAACGCTCCAATAAGTAACGTCCCAACCAGATTTCATCACCTGCTTGTTTTGCACCTTTAGCAAACATTTGGAATTCCCACTGACCAGCAGCCACCTCCGCATTGATACCTTCAATATTCAAACCAGCATCAATACACAAGTCCATGTGCTCCTCAATAATCTCACGACCAAATGCATTTTTTGCACCTACTGAACAGTAGTAAGGGCCTTGTGGACCTGGGTAACCATTTGCTGGGAAACCCAAAGGCTTATTCGTTTCTGGATCCCACAAGAAATACTCTTGCTCAAAACCAAACCAAAAATCATTATCATCATCAATTGTCGCACGACCATTTGTCTCATGTGGAGTACCGTCCGCATTTAACACTTCGCACATCACTAAATAACCATCACGGCGTGCTGGATCTGGACAAACATACACAGGCTTTAACAAGCAATCAGATGAACCACCTTCAGCTTGCTGCGTAGATGAACCATCGAATGACCACATATCAAGGTCCTCTAATTTACCACTGAAATTGTTCTCGATTTTAGTCTTAGAACGTAAACTCTGTGTTGGCTTGTAACCGTCCAACCAAATGTACTCTAATTTTGATTTAGCCATGATTTTATACTTAAAATGATAATAAAAATACTTTTTTGCGAAAACTTGATACAAATTTAAACGAGATTTTAACAAAACCAACAGAAAATTTCACAAAAACATAAAAAATCAAACTCATATTTGCTAAATCCGCAAAAAATCAAATTAATACCATCGGAAATGCAATTTGAAATCAAGCAAATGCTAACGTGGAAAAGTCAGCCATTTTGATTAGCTTTATAAATCAATTAATTAAGATAAATCATGGCTATAACTCGATTTAAAGCACTTGAATTAGCTCAAATGCGCGCAGGAACTCCTGTGAAATTACCCACTGAAAAAGTAAGTGATTATTATGGTAGCATGACTTTCAGCGATGAGGTTATGCGTTCTCTATTGTCTCCAGAAGCCTATTTGAAAATCAATACGGCGATACAAACGGGGTCAAAGATTGACCGCGATGCAGCTGACGAAGTTGCAGCTGCCATGAAATCTTGGGCTATATCGAAAGGTGCAACTCACTACACACACTGGTTTCAACCTTTGACGGGAACAACAGCTGAGAAACATGATTCTTTCTTTGATATTGATTTAAGCACAGGAAAAGCTGTTGAGAAGTTTAAAGGCTCTGCCTTAGTCCAACAAGAACCTGATGCTTCATCTTTCCCTAACGGAGGTATCCGTTCTACTTTTGAAGCTAGAGGCTATACAGGTTGGGATCCTTCATCACCTGCGTTCATTATGGAAAACGCGGCAGGGACAGCCACATTATGTATCCCATCCGTTTTTGTTTCCTACACAGGAGAAGCACTAGACTACAAAACACCTTTGTTAAAATCAATCGAATTAATTGATAAAGCTGCCACTGCTGTGGTAAAAGAATTTTTCAATCGAGACGTCAGTAAAGTAATCCCTACATTAGGTGCAGAGCAAGAATACTTTTTAGTCGATGAAGCATTATTTAATGCAAGACCCGACTTGGTTATGTCTGGGCGCACCGTTTTTGGTCACGCTCCAGCTAAAGGCCAACAGTTAGAAGACCACTATTTTGGATCTATCCCAAATCGCGTGAATGCTTTTATGGTTGATTTCGAAATCGAGGCCTTGAAATTGGGTATGCCAGTTCGTACGCGTCACAATGAAGTAGCGCCGGCGCAATTTGAAGTAGCTCCAACATTTGAAGAGGCCAACTTAGCTTGTGACCACAATGCCTTGTTGATGGATTTAATGAATAAAGTTGCTTCTAAACACAAATTGAAAGTACTATTCCATGAAAAACCCTTTGCAGGAATCAATGGCTCGGGTAAACACAACAACTGGGCGTTAGCAACGGATACCGGTGTTAATTTATTGGGACCATCCTCAAAACCAAAGGAAAACCTTCGTTTCTTAACCTTCTTCGTTAATACATTGAAGGCTGTACACGATAAGGCTGATTTATTAAGAGCATCGATTGCTTCAGCGGGCAATGAACACCGTTTAGGTGCCAATGAAGCTCCTCCAGCCATTGTTTCAGCCTTTTTAGGTTCTACCATGAGCCAGGTGTTAGATGATTTGGAAAACATGAGTGATATCGATGACATCACTTTGGAAAAGGGAGACAATGTTTACCTTAAGTTAGGTATCAACAAAATCCCTTCACTTATCTTAGATAATACGGACCGGAATAGAACTTCTCCATTTGCCTTTACCGGTAACAAATTTGAGTTCCGCGCTGTAGGTTCATCAGCTAACTCAGCAGCACCAATGACGGTTTTGAATACCATTGTTGCCGATCAATTAATTAAATTCCGCAAGGAAGTTGAGGTAATTTTAGAAAAAGGCGTTAAGAAAGAACTTGCCATCATGGAAGTTCTCAAGAAATACGTAAAAGAGTCAAAGAAAATTCGTTTCGAAGGAAATGGATATTCGGATGAATGGGTCATCGAAGCTGAAAAAAGAGGATTATCTAACCTAAAAACTACTCCAGAGGCCTTGGCAGTTTATGCGCGTCCTGAATCGATTGAATTATTTACCAAACACGGGATTTACTCAAAAGAGGAAATGCATGCACGCCATGAAATTGAATTGGAAAACTATGTAAAGAAAATTCAAATTGAGTCACGTGTTATTGGTGATATGGCCATCAATCACATTGTTTCTACTTCACTAAAGTACCAAACTCAGTTGGTTGAAAATGTGAAAGGACAAAAAGAGATTGGTATTGATCCTCAATATTTCGCGCCGACCGTTGAGATGATTAAAAAGATATCAGAATACACCTCAACGATTGTTCGTTTGCAAAATGAAATGACAGAAGCACGGAAAGAAGCCAATAATATAGAAGATCTTGAAGAGCGTGCTCAACTTTATGGAACTAAGGTAAAAGGGTATTTTGAAGAAATTCGCTATGCGGTAGATAAACTCGAACTTATCGTTGACGATGATGAGTGGCCATTACCGAAATACCGCGAATTATTACTTATTAAATAAATTAACCTTATGGCAACTCCCACAAACCCTGGTTTTTCTGCGGAAGAAATCCAACAATTAAAAGACCAGTGTACACAGGCTAAAAAATCATTTATCGTTATTGAAGACGATGATTTGCCTACAGGTAATGAGAAAGAAATGATTCACATTCAATTCGTGGGCCATTTCAATAAACAAGAAGTGATTTACGATGCCATTTTATGCACACTCCAATTGCATTATGCGAGTGCTGTATACGAGGCTGCGGAACAAGAAGCTATTCACCATTTTCCATTGTATGTACCCATCGAAAATCGAGATGAGACGTATGTAGAAAACGAATCACTTGATGAAGAGGTTGAAGTAATGATTCTCGAAATCATCGATGAGTTAGAAGAAAACGACGAAATTAAAGTGAGTGAATACATTGAAATCGATGAAAATTTCGATTTCGGTATTGGATTAGAAGCTGCCTTGTATGTGCCTTCCTTGGAGGATGAGGTTATTGAAAAATTCATCGCTGATTTTAACGGAGGAACACTATCCTTAGATCCCTCTCGTTTTTCATTCCGATCAGAAGACCCCGAGTAATACATGAGTAAATATGTATTTTATGCACCCAACCCGACTAGCATCGGAACCCTCAATGAGGAGGAATCGTTTCATGCTTGTCGGGTTTTGCGTATCCGAAATGGCGATAAAATACGCTTGTTAGATGGCATTGGTGGACTTTTTGAGGCAACAATTGATAAGGTTGATGCGAAAAAAACGAGCTTCACGAATGTTCAACTAATAGAAAGACAGACCGAGCCCAATTATCAAATACATCTCTATGTTGCGCCCACCAAACAAATGGAACGCATGGAATGGATGGTAGAAAAGTGCTGCGAGTTTGGAATTCATGAAATCATCTTTTTCACATCGAAGAATTCAGAACGCAAAGAGATGAAGACTTTAAGGTTGGAAAAAATTGCCATTGCAGCGCTCAAGCAGTCCAAAAATCTTTATCTACCAAAAATTCAACCCCTGCAAGCCCTTAATGAAATAATCAAGTCGATTAAATCAACGACAGAATCCCAAATTCTCTTTGCACACATTAGTGAGCCGCCCGTCGTCACATTATCCAAACAAATGAAAAAGGTAAAGCATTATCATATCTTCATCGGACCCGAAGGTGACTTTACAGAGCAAGAGACTAAAGAAATGCTTTCTAACTCATTTTTTCCATTCAGTTTAGGAAAGGCCATTTTGCGAACTGAAACAGCAGGAATCGCCTGTACACTTGCCATTCATTTAGTTCGGGAGAATGATTAACCTGACCAAAATCAGAAAAGTATTTTTTTAATTAACAAAATCGGGAGAATTTCAGTTGTAATTTTGTAATATAGAACTTTAAATATTTTTTATGCAGTTAGTACTTCCCGCGTTTATCATTCATTGGTACGTATCTCTTTTTAGTCAAACTTTCTTTTTACACCGTTATTCGGCACATAAAATGTTCTTAATGAGCAAATTTTGGGAGAAATTCTTTTATTTTTTAACCTACTTGTCGCAAGGCTCTTCCTTCTTAAGTCCACGTGCTTATGCAATTTTACACCGCATGCACCATGCTTTTTCAGATACAGCAAAAGATCCACATTCACCCATGTTTTCGAGTAATGTGTTTACCATGATGTGGAAGACCAAAGATATTTACAATGCGGTATTGAACCGTAAGCAAAAAATTGAAGAGCGCTTTGAGCATGATTACCCTGTCTCTAAAACGATTGAGAAGATTGGTGATTCATGGATTTCTCGAATTGGATGGGGAGTTGCATATGCTTCGCTTTACATTGTAGCATTCATCTATTTTGATATGCATTGGGCATTTTTCTTTTTGCTTCCAGTACACTTCTTAATGGGACCCGTACATGGCGCAATTGTCAATTGGTCTGGACATAAATATGGCTACCAAAACTATGATAATCACGATCATTCGCGTAATTCATTGGTTTTTGATGTCGTTATGATGGGTGAGTTATTTCAAAATAACCACCACAAATTACCCAATCGTGTAAACTTCGCAACGAAGTGGTTTGAATTTGATCCTACCTACCCAATGATCAAACTTCTGACATGGTTACGAATCATTCGACCTAATGTCAAGGACCCGAATGCGAAATTCTAAATGAATAAAAAAGGCTATCAAAATTGATAGCCTTTTTTATTAGATTTCTAAATCAACTTGAAAATTCTCGAGGTAATCCGCTACTCTTTTTATAAATCCTCCTCCTAATGAACCATCCACCACGCGGTGATCATAGGAATGAGAAATAAACATCTTCTGACGAATAGCAATTTGATCTTCGCCATTCGGTCCAGTAATCACGGCTGGTTTTTTCTCAATGACACCAAAAGCCATAATCGCCACCTGAGGCTGTACGATGATCGGAGTTCCCATCAAATTACCGAAACCACCAATATTTGATATTGTATAGGTTCCTCCCTCTAAATCTGCTGGGGTCAACTTGTTTTTACGTGCACGGTTGGACAAATCATTGACCTTCTTCGTTAATTCAAGCAAAGACAATTCATCTACATTGTGAATGACAGGCACAATTAAATTTCCATTCGGTAAGGCGACCGCCATTCCGATATTGATTTGTTTATGTTGTACGATGTAATTACCCTCAACGGAAATATTAATTCCTGGAAAATCCTTGATGGCTTTCGTCGTTGCCATAAATAAGAGGGGAGTATAAGTAATCGGCTCCTTGTATTTTTCCTGAAACTTGGTCTTATTTTGCTCACGCCATTGTACCAAATTCGTTATGTCAGCCTCCAAGAATGATGTTACATGGGGTGAAATTCGCTTTGAATCCGACATGCGTTCCGAAATCATCTTACGCATGCGATCCATTTCAATCACTTCATCACCAGGCAAACGCAAACCCGGCCCTTGACTCAAAGTCCCAGAAGCAATCATACGCTTCGAATTGCGGACCGCAATGTAATTCAAAACATCTTTTTTCGTTACCCGACCGTCCATGCCTGATCCACGAATCTCACTCAATTCACGCTGTGATACTTTCTCTTGTTGGCAAATCTGCTTAATCAACGGAGAAACCCATGGATTGGCCTTATCAGTACTTACATCAATATTCCCTAAACTTAGATCGGTCAGGACAGCTAATTCAGGCTCCGGATGAAATACCTCATCAGCATCAAAGGACTTCTTTTCAATTGGGACATCATCATTGGCATCAATTACACAAATTGCCTTGCCGATGGTCGCCACTTGACCCACAGGAATCAATATTTGTTTCAAGATTCCCGCGACAGGCGAAGGAACTTCGGTATCTATCTTATCCGTGGCAACCTCTAAAATAAATTCATCTGCTTCGACGTAATCTCCTGGCTGCTTCAACCAGTTTAAAACGGTCGCTTCCATGATACTTTCGCCCATCTTAGGCATGATGATTTCTGTAATAGCCATATTAGTCTGCTAAATCGTTTAACAAATAGCGACGCAACAAATTAATTGCCGCCAAAGAACTTAAATGTATATTCTGCAAGCGAGTACCACCTTGCGTTAATTTTCGAGTTATCACGCCATTGGGATGAGCTAAAGCGATCCATATGGTGCCAACCGGTTTCTCGTCCGTTCCTCCATCTGGACCCGCAATACCTGAGGTAGCCAAAGCAAACGTTGTCCCCAAATCGGTCCTGACACCAGTCGCCATAGCTGAAATACATGCTGCACTTACCGCTCCATGATTTTTCAAAATATCTTCAGAAACACCCAATTGTTTCATTTTTACAGCATTCGAATAACTTAAAACGCCACCCTCAAAAAATGCAGAACTACCCGCATGTTGCGTAAACTGATGTGCCAAATAACCTCCCGTACAGCTTTCTGCAACAGCTAGCGTCGCATGTTGCGAAACAAGTAGTTGGCCCACCACCGCAGCTAATTCATCCTTTTCCTTTCCGAAAACATAGCCTTTGATCAAAGGCATAACTTGTTCAAAAGCAGCTTCAATCTGCTTATGTAATTCTTGCTTGTCCTGTCCAAATCCTGTTAACCGAAGTTTCACAATCCCTAAAGATGGCAAATATGCGAGCTTAAGATGCGCGGGTAATTGCAATTCCCAATCCTGAATTAAATCCGACAAATAAGATTCCCCAATTCCAACGACTTTGCGAATTTGATGAACAATAACAGGTAATTTAAAATGCTGGGTAATTCGCGGCAATACCTCCGTCTCCATAATTGCCTTCATTTCAAAAGGAACGCCTGGCATGGAAACCCAAATGGTATCTTGCTCATAGAACCACATCCCAGGAGCTGTACCTTGTTTATTCGGGATAAATGTGCATTTAGTAGGCAACAAGGCCTGATCGCGATTAATATCACTCAATTCACGTCCTCGTTTTGCAAAAAATTCCGTGACATCCGACAAAGCCTCCGGGTGATACTCCAACTTGCAATCAAAGAAATCTGCCAAGATTTTCTTCGTTAGATCGTCTTTGGTTGGCCCTAGACCACCCGTTATAAAGACAATATCAGCACGTTTTTGCGCTTCTTGAAGGATTTGTACGATTTCTTCACGCTGATCACCCACAGATGACTTACGCACGGTTTTAATCCCGATTTTATCGAGTTCTAAGCTGATCCATTGGGTGTTGGTATCCAAGATTTGGCCATAGAGAATCTCATCGCCAATGGTAATTATTTCTGCTCGAACCATTTAGTTTTCTTACTTTTGTACGAAAATACGATTTATTTGCTTTGGAAACACAGAGATGAATCGAAAAACAAAAGCCATCATGAAACAATCTGAAATCAATTTCAAAATACAGTTAGACGATAATAGCATTCCGGAACAAATATCTTGGTCGGCGACCGACAACCCCAACGAAGGGATTGAGGAAACCAAAGCCATTCTAGTTGCCACATGGGATCCCTATCACAAAGGGACCTTAGCCTTACCACTATGGACAAAAGACATGGAAGTACTCGATATGAAGCGTTTTTTCATCGAAATCATGGGAACGGTGGGGGATGCTGCCTTGCAAGCCACCGGCGATTCCGAGTTTGCTTTGGAAGTAGAACAAGTTTGTAAAAAGCTTTCTCAAAACCTCAAGAAAGAAATCACCGCCGCATCACAGGGGCAATAATTCAGTCATATGCGACACCTCAAATTCATTCTGACATTTTGCTTAATTACTTCAAGTATTTTTGCTCAAAAAGGGATTAACTTCCTCAAAAACAGCAACTTAAATACTGCTATTGCTTTGGCAAAAAAGCAAAATAAACTATTGTTTGTCGAGGTGTATGCCCCGGATTGCCATGTTTGCAATTCCTTCACAGGAACATTTGCCCAACCGCAAGTTGGGGCCATTTACAATGCGAGATTCATCAATTATCAATTAGATGTTCGTAAACCGGAGAATCAAAAAATTCTCCAACAGTTAAAAATTATCATCAATGCCACTCCAACGTTTTTGTTCTTTGATCCCAAGAGCATGAAATTAGTTCAGGCAAGAGCATTCGGAGAGAAGGAAAATAGTTTAGTCAATGTCAATGCGATTGCCCAGAAAGCAGCCAATCCAACTGAACAAGCGGGTAATTTTGCGAATAAATTTAAGTCGGGAGAACGAAGTGTCGCATTTCTCTACAATTACGCACAATTTGCACGTTTGACGGCAGATACGGCTACCAATATCAAGATGGTGAATGAATTAGTCCGAGTTCTACCTACTACTCAGTACATCAATCAAAGTGCATTGAATATGATGCAACTAATCATGATGAACAACAACAATACCTTATTTGAGTATTTTGTGGGCCATTTAGATCAATACAATCGAATTGCTGATCCTGCCATGGTTAAAATGATTTATGAGAATGTATTCCAAATTGTAATGACCAGCTCTCAGGTTAACAAATTGAGTAAGGCTGATGTTGAAAAATTGAAAAACCAAATGGCTAAAGCGGGTATCGACAAAGGATCAATCGTTCGTCGGACTTGGATGGCAGAAAGTATCATGCTATTCAAGCAAAAAAAGGCTATGGCAGCTATCAAAGTAATCGAGAATCTGATTAATGAACTTCCAAGCGCACCTGGGCCAAAGGAATACCAGTACTTATGTGATTTCGTTAAGTCGAAAACAAAAGACAAAGCAGCGTTAAAATTCGCTCAAACGAATTGGTGTAAATTTGGTATGCGCTAATTAACGCGTAAACGCCCGATAAAGCATCACCAATACGCAGAACAAGAACATGACAATAGAAATCTTGTTAATCGTATGCATTGTACGAATATTAAAATTCGTGGGTGCACCGGGCTTAGGCTTTTGAAATACACGAATGAAATACGTGAATACTTCACCAATACGGAACTGTTCTCTTAATCTACTCATGTTTAGTTGGTTTGTTGGGGCTCACGCCAATTTCCGTCCTCTTTAATTAATTGTATTAATTCATCCACAGCTAAATCAGCCTGAACGGATTTTTTCACAACCTCATGGCCGCGATATAAAGCAATTTTATCTTTTCCAATGCCCACATAGCCATAATCAGCATCAGCCATTTCACCCGGGCCATTAACAATACAACCCATAATCCCGATTTTGATTCCTTTCAAGTGATCGGTGACTTGGCGAATACGAGCGGTTGTTTCTTGTAAATCAAATAAGGTCCGACCACAAGAAGGGCATGATATGTATTCCGTTTTGGAGATTCTAACCCGACTCGCCTGTAAAATACCAAAGGCCGTTGCATTCATCAACGCATTTTTGTCTTGACTATACGGCATGGATAACAAAATCCCATCCCCAAATCCATCGATCAATAAGCCTCCTGCGTCCGTTGGAGCAAAAAGCTGCAATTGATCCGCATCTACATTCGGATAGCTTAAATGAAGTACAACCGGCGTTTGAATACCTAATTGAATCAATCCAAAAAAGGCCCGACGAAGTGCTGCCATTTGGTGTGCATTTTCACTCCTCAAGACAAGAACCACTGTTTCTAAATTCAAGGCATTCAATTCAGATAAATCCTCTGCATTAATAGCTACAAAGTTCAAGCTGGCATGCTTTGAATCTGCCTGTTGCCATTCTTCTAAATTAAACAATGGGAAAACTTGTGGATCACCCGTCCAATTTTCTGCATTGACAATCTGCTTCAAACCATTAGGTAACATGAAATCCACAGCATACTTACCTGTATATATATAATCGGCGCCTAAATCATTCATCACCCATTTATCCGGTTCGGGAAGATAAAAATGCCCGATGGCTTTTAAATCCTCCATTTGGATATGCGGGTTGTGTGAAAAATCAGCTAGCACACGAGGAACTTGATGACCTCCAAAATTGGCAATCTCCTTGGTCAATCGACGTTCATGTGCAAATGGATTGATCGGGGATACCAATTGTTTTTCAGCTAATTGAATTGGCTCGATTGGTGTACTATTTTGTGCCCTAAATTGATAACGACGAACTAATTCTTGCGCCACAGGAATCTCGAATTCTGGATCTTCCGTTAAGGAAACACGAATCGTATCACCTAAACCATCTTCTAAAAGCGTTCCAATGCCAACTGCAGATTTGATTCGACCATCTTCGCCTTCGCCTGCCTCGGTAACACCCAAATGCATCGGATAGGCCTTAAAATTACCGTCGGCAAGTTTTTTGCTCAACAAACGATAGGCTTCCACCATGACTTGCGTGTTGGAAGATTTCATGGAAAGCACAATGTTGAAATACTTCTCATCCTCACAAATACGTAAGAACTCCAAAGCGGATTCTACCATACCGAGGGGCGTATCGCCATACCGACTTAAAATACGGTCCGACAACGAACCATGGTTTGTACCGATGCGCATGGCGGTTCCATATTCCTTGCAAATCTTTACTAATGGCAAAAATTTATCACGAATGCGTTCTAATTCAGCTTGGTAAGAAGCGTCTGTATAATCGATGGTTTCGAAACGCTTTTTATCCGCATAATTTCCGGGATTAATACGAACCTTTTCTACGATGCGTGCGGCTAATTCCGCGGCATTAGGAGTAAAGTGAATATCGGCAACCAACGGGGTATTATATCCTCGTTCGCGCAAGCCCTTGCGAATATTCTCTAAATTTTGGGCCTCTTTGACAGATGGGGCTGTAATACGAACTAGCTCACATCCAGCATCAATCATACGAATCGATTGCTCAATTGACCCTTGCGTATCCATTGTATCGACAGTTGTCATCGATTGAATGCGAATAGGGAAGTCGGAGCCCATATATAAATCCCCAATCTGAACCGGGATGGTTTCACGTCGTTGGTAAGTCCAAAGCGAAGGCGCATATTGATTGCCATCGGCAATTAGGTGCGCATTGGGGGATTCAAATAATCGATTCATAAATCAAATTTACAAAGAAAAGCCCCATCTCACAATGAAAGATGGGGCCTCTGTGAATTATCTTTCTATTACCAAGAACTCATTTTATGGCCAATTGTTGCGTAGTACAGAATAAATAAATAGCATGGAACCATAATCGCATAGGCGGTTTGGGTATCTCCCATGCGATCAGCAATGGAACCGTACAACAAAGGCACTAATGCGCCTCCAGAAATCATCATGATAATGAGTGCAGAACCAAGTTTGGTAAACTTACCTAATCCTTGGATCGCCAAAGGCCATAACGCTGGCCACATTAATGCATTGGCTAATCCCAGAAGCGCGATGCATAAAACAGATAAATATCCGTCCAACACTACAGCACCTACTGAAAAAAGGATTCCTAAAAGTGCAGAATAATTCAAGGCTTTTTGTTGGCTTAAATATTTAGGAATAAATAAAATACCAAC
Organism: Aquirufa sp. 5-AUSEE-100C1; assembly: GCF_054558655.1. Lineage (NCBI taxonomy): Bacteria > Pseudomonadati > Bacteroidota > Cytophagia > Cytophagales > Flectobacillaceae > Aquirufa > Aquirufa sp. 5-AUSEE-100C1. The sequence goes on from NZ_JBPXKO010000001.1 coordinate 541,368, forward strand.
AATATACCCCGCCAACATGCCATACAAGGTGTAACTCGTAAATGATTTGGCCACATCCATGCTAAAGCCCTTGGACACGCCGTAATTGATAATCGTGTCACCCGCCATCACTTCCACGCCTACATACAAGAAGAAGGCCACGAGGCCTAATACTAAGTTTGGATATGCCCAAACGCTAGCTTTGGACGCACTTTTTTCTTCCTCCGTTTCTTCTGCTTCCACTTCCGGCAAAGAAGAAAAACGAACCCATATAGCTAGCGCAACTAAGATGGCCGTCATAATTCCATAAGGCATAATCACAGTTTCTAATTTGGCTGCCCCTGCTGCGGAAGACAAAAAGAGTCCTCCAAAAATAACTTGACTTAAAATACCTGCCACTTTATTACAGATACCCATCACCGAGATACGTTGAGCCGCACTTTCCGACGGACCTAAAATGGTCACGTAAGGATTAGAGGCTGTCTGTAACAAAGCTAGACCCGTTCCAATCACAAATAAACCCACCAAGAAAAGCCCATAATTTTCAACCTTAGCGGCAGGAATAAATAATAAAGTTCCTACGGCCATGGCTAAAAGCCCAAAAGACATTCCATTCTTAAAGCCTGTTTTTGCTAAAACCCATGACGAAGGAATCGCCATCACAAAGTAGGAGATGAAAAAAGCGGAGGTAACTAATAGCGATTGAAAATTATTCAAATCGAAGGCACCCTTAAAGAATGCGATAAGTACTGAATTAACCCACGTCACAAATCCGAAAACAAAAAAGAGTATTCCGATCATGATTAAAGGTCCGTTGGAAGATTTTGAAGTTGACATAGGTTTAGTATTGATCGTTTAAAGCAAAAATTGGTTGATTGGTTTTCCATTTTCCACGGGTGAAATCTGGTATTTGAATAGGAGCGGAGCCCTTCGCAATAGATTCCTCGGATAGAGGCGAAATCGCCGACCACGCCGCTGCGTCATACACATCGATAGGTGGGGCTACCTTATTTTTAATGGATTCGATAAAGGCTCGTAAAACGAAATAATCTATTCCACCGTGACCTGCATTTTCGGCATCAGCTGAATGCGATTTCCATAATGGATGATCATATTTCTCTTGATAAGGCTTGAAGTCCTCCCAACGGTGTTGTTTAGCAGAAACGCCCTCTAAATAAATCGATTTATTATCATCCATCCAGATTCCTTTAGTTCCTTGAACTCGGAAGCCTAAGGAATAAGGACGAGGTAAATTCGTATCGTGCGTAATTAAAATGGTTTCCCCATTGTGGCATTTAATCATGGTTTGCACCACATCCCCACATTTAAACTTTACTTTGGCGTTAGGATGATCCCTGCCGCCTTTTTCTTCAATGTATTGATGCAAACCCAAAGCAGGTGAGGCCATGGATGTTAAATAGGCAAATTGATTTCCGCGGTTGATGTTCAACATCTCAGCCACGGGTCCCAAACCGTGAGTTGGATATAAATCACCATTGCGATCAATGGAGTGTTGCGTGCGCCATTTGGCCTCCGAAAATCCCTTCTCGCCAAACTCCACTCCACCACCATAGGCTTGCTTCCCATCGTTGAATTTCACTTCACGTAAATCATGTTGGTAGCCACATTGAACGTGTGAAAGCGTTCCAAACATCCCCTGACGAACCATGTTGAGGGTCGCCATAACGTCCCGGCGGTAGCATACGTTCTCCAGAATCATGCAATGTGATCCCGTTTTCTCGTACATGTTAACTAAGTCCCAAGATTCTTTCAAGGTCACGGTTGCAGATACTTCGACACCCGCATATTTCCCTTGTTTCATCACTTCGAGTGCCATTGGCACGTGCCATTCCCAAGGGGTTGCGATGACAACGCCATCGATATCCGAACGTTTAGCTAGGTTTTCAAAATCATGATCCCCTTTTTGATAGGCTACCGCAGGTTTGCGGCCTTTATCGCTAATCATTTTTTGAGCTATCTGAATTGCTTTGGGATCCACATCGCAGATGGCAACGATTTCGACATCGTCTCGATACAAGGCCATTTCAAGGTGATTTCGACCCCGTAATCCGACACCAATGAAACCTAATCGTACTTTTGTTTGTTCTATGTTCTGTGCTTGAGATAAATGTGGCAAAAGAGCTGCACCTGAAGTATAAACAAGAGATTTAGTAATAAAATTTCTCCGTTTCATATTTGATTAAATAGGTAATTAGATGATGAAATTGAAATTTAATGAAATTACTCTTGTAAATTTATAAGATTTATAAAAAAATGAGCGACTCACCTAAAGTAAGCATTTTCCGGAAAGAGCATTTCAACGCTGCACATCGTTTGCACAACGCAGCGTGGAGTGAAGAAAAAAACAAGGAAATATTCGGTTTATGTAATAATCCGAACTATCATGGGCACAATTATGAATTAATTATTCAAGTTACGGGAACAATTAATCCAGAAACGGGTTATGTTATCGATACGAAGGTTTTATCCGATTTAGTCCAGCGCGAAGTTTGCAAGAAATTCGATCACCGGAACTTAAATTTAGATGTACCCGAATTCGCTAACCTAAATCCAACGGCCGAAAATATTGCCATTGTGATTTATAATAAATTAAGACCAGAAATTGCTGCAGAGCTAGATTTAAAAATCAAATTGTATGAAACAGAAAGAAATTTCGTTGAATTCCCTGCTAATTGATACAGACCGTTTCTTGTTGACCGACGAAGAAATTGGAGACAATCATGTAGCCACCTCCATCGAGACACCGATGAGGGAGGATGCCTTTGTTCTTTCTGATGCAGAAAAAATTGCTAAAATCGAGTCACATTTTCGTGAGATCATGTTGACCTTAGGTTTAGACCTAACAGACGATTCATTACGTGGCACGCCAAAGCGTGTTGCTAAAATGTACGTGGAGGAGATCTTTAATGGATTAAATCCAGCGAATGAGCCTAAAATTGCCTTGTTTGAAAACAAATTCGGTTACAATGAAATGCTTATTGAAAAGAACATCAGTTTCTATTCGAATTGTGAGCACCACTTTGTACCGATCATGGGTAAAACACATATCGCTTACATTTCTTCTGGCCAAGTAATTGGTTTGTCGAAATTGAATCGCATCGTTCAGTATTTCGCTAAACGTCCTCAAGTACAAGAACGCTTAACGATGCAAATCGCGAAGTATTTACAAAAAGTCTTAAAGACAGAACACGTGGCTGTTTTCATCGATGCAAAACACCTTTGTGTTTCCTCTAGAGGCGTAAAGGATGATGCAACCTCGACGATTACATCTTATTATGGGGGTAAATTCCAAGAGGAATCAACCAAACGCGAATTTTTAGATTCACTTCATAGCTAAATCTTATGGGAACTTTTATTATCGTGGGCGCTAGTCATGGGATTGGCGCATCAACGGCTGACGCCTTAATCAAAGAAGGTCATCGCGTTATCAACATTGCTAGAACTGCAAACCCAGCTTGTGAAAATCATACTTGGGATGCCTCTTCAAATGAGACATTACCCAACGTCGAAGGTCCCATTGCTGGAATTGTTTACAGCCCAGGAAGTATTGTCCTAAAACCCTTTCATCGATTGACAGAGGCTGATTTTAGTACTGATTTTCAATTGAATGTATTGGGAGCTGTGAAGGTAATACAAAACTACCTACCCAACCTAAAGCAAAATGGTTCTGGTTCCATCGTACTTTACAGTACGGTAGCTGTTCAAACAGGAATGGGGTTCCATGCGTCCATTGCGAGTTCGAAAGGAGCAATCGAAGGATTGACAAGATCGTTGGCAGCTGAGTTAGCAAGCCAACAAATTCGAGTGAATGCAATTGCACCTTCCTTGACCAATACCCCCTTAGCGGCTAATTTATTAAGTAGTCCTGAGAAAATTGAAGCTGGCGGAAAACGTCATCCCTTGGGCCGTGTGGGAGAATCGAGCGATGTGGCAAACCTAACCGCATTCTTATTATCTCCGGCAAATTCTTGGATAACGGGTCAAATCATCGGCGTCGATGGAGGAATGGGAAGTCTTAAGCCTGCTTAGAGCTCGTTGAAATGTTTTTGATTGAGCGCCATGTTAGTGGCGTTCCATTCAATCTTCTGCTTGAAAGCATGCGCACGGATTGGGCAGTCTGCTATTTCACAATGTGAACAGCAAGCATCCAAACACGGATCCACATGCACAAAAATCTCGATTTCAGTTGGTAGAACTTCAGCCATCTTCACCTCAAAATCATGGATTTCATCATGAACCCGATTTAAATCCCAATAACGGGGTAGGGTTAAGTGGCAATCGATGTGCAAATCACCTCCATATTGTTGGATACGTAAATTGTGTAAATCGATCCAGCTCGCTTTTTGGTGCTTCTTGATCCATTCGATCACCTTCGTAAATACCGCTGGATTTGTCTCATCCATTAAGGCTGCGACCGACTCACGAATCAGACGAATACCTTGCCAACACATCAATAGCGCAAAAGCAATTGAAGCAACCGCATCCACCCAAAGCCAACCGGTAAACAAAGTCAGGGCAATGGCCATGACAATTAAAATACCGTTGTAGGCATCTAATGTCAAATGTTTCCCATCGGCAACCAATGCGGGCGAATGGGATGCTTTTCCCGCACGAACTAGGTAGAATCCCATCAAACCGTTTAAAACCGTGGATGAAAGGGAAACGAGTAGACCTAAGTCTAACTGAGTAAGCGCAGGTTTTGCTAATAAATGCTGCGAGGCATGCAAAAAGATGTATGCGGAAGCCAATAGAATCAAAACACCTTCCAATCCCGAGGCAAAGAACTCAATTTTCCCATGCCCATAGGGGTGATTCAAATCACGCGGTAAAGAGGCCAAATAAACGGAATAATAGGCAAATGCTGCCGCAACCACATTGATGATTGACTCCAATGCATCTGTTAAAACCGCCGTGGATCCCGTTGCGTAATAGGCATAGAATTTCGCCGACATGATCAGCAAACTCAAAAAGAACGAGAATAAAATTAGCCTTTGTTTCATACAGGGAAAATCTGGACAAAGATAGTATTTTTGTCGGATGGAACAGGAAATAAACCCTTGGAAAACACAAGATATCAGTATTCCCTATGAAAACGATTGGATTCGCTTAGAACATCATGAGGTTATAAAACCGAATGGCCAACCGGGAATCTATGGTAAGGTACATTTTAAGAATCATGCCATCGCCATTCTGCCCATTGATACTGAGGGGAATACATATTTAGTGGGACAATACCGCTATACGATTGGGGCCTATTCCTGGGAATTACCCGAGGGAGGCTGCCAAAACGAGCTTCCCTTGGATGCAGCCAAAAGAGAGTTAAAGGAAGAAACGGGACTCCTTGCCGATAACTGGACTTTGCTCGGTGAGAATTACCTATCTAATTCGGTGACTGATGAAAAAGCGAGCATGTACCTCGCAGAAGGATTAACATTAACCGAATCTGAACCTGAGGACACCGAACAATTACAAATCAAAAAAATCCCCGTTCAAAGAGCAATTGAAATGGCCTTAAACGGGGAAATTAAAGATATTTTATCGATTACGACCTTATTGACTTACGCCTTAAAGGTCCCAGGATTGCATCTCCCGTAATTCATCGTAGTCTGTTAAATCATATTTTATCGGAACGATACTCACGTAATTTTCCTCTAATGCGTCGAGGTCGGTATTTTGCCCCTTATCAAAATGCTCGATGTCGCCATCCATCCAATAATACGATTGCCCATACGGATCTTTACGTTCCGCAAATCGCTCCCTATAAACTGCATCGGCTTGTTTAACCACTTTGATGCCCTTGGGGGCGACGTCTGACTTAGCCGGGAAGTTTACGTTTAGGGTTAAACCCTTCGGCAAACCATGAACTAATACTTGTTGGCAAATTTTGATGATAAAATCATGACAATGACTAAAGTCGGCATCCGACTTGATATCACACAAGGAAAAACCAATCGCCGGAATTCCTTCCATCGCTGCTTCGATTGCGGCCGACATGGTTCCTGAATATAACACGGAAATCGAGGCATTGGAACCGTGATTGATTCCGGAAACGACTAAATCAATGTTTCGATCCTTTAAAATTAAGTGCTTCCCAATTTTCACACAATCAGCAGGAGTACCTGAACATTTGTAAGATTTTACGTTTGGACCGAAATCTTGCGTTTCGGTCACGCGCAATGGAACCCCCATCGTGATTGCATGACCCATTCCCGATTGGTGCGTATCCGGAGCGATGACAACCACTTCGCCCATTTCGGACATAATTTCAGTTAAAACACGAATTCCTTTGGAAGAAATCGAATCATCGTTAGCAATTAAAATAAGTGGCTTCATAGATTGTATATTTGTATGCAATTTACAAATTTGCGCGCATTAAATTTGACTATGCAATTCCGAAAAGCACGAATTTCTGACATTCCTACCATCCAAGAAATCGCCGAGGCAACTTGGCGGCCTACCTATGGAAATATTTTGTCCGAGGAGCAGACAATTTACATGTTGGACATGATGTACGGCACCGAGGTACTTGAAAGACAAATAGATTCGAGCATCGATTTTTATTTGGCCGAAGAGGATGGAAATACGCTCGGATATTTTTCCATTGAGGTCACCGAACCCGGTAAAATGAAATTACACAAGATTTACTTACGTCCCGGTTTTAAATCTCGAGGTGCGGGAACGAAAATCATTGAACGAATCAAGGAAATCGCTCAAGATAAGGGTGTTAATCAAATCGAATTGAATGTGAATAAATACAATTCAGCCGTTCAGTTTTACGAGAAAAAAGGCTTTATCCGAGCAAAAGAAATGGTTTTAGATATCGGCAATGGCTACGTGATGGATGATTACGTTATGCAATTGAATCTAGGGCCAACTCAATAAGTTTCCGCATTTGACCTTCCGGATCCATTGAAAATTCATGCGTCATTCGATTCGCCAAAATCGCATTCAAGGAAATCATTTTATGGCCTAATGTAGACGCAAAGGCATAGTATGCAGCCGTTTCCATCTCAATATTCGTAATCGGATTACCTTCAAAGTGGGTTGCAGATACGTCCTGTAAAAATTCAGGCAACCGAGATGGCATTCGCACGGTACGTCCTTGGGGTGCATAAAATCCAGGTGCGGTGAGCGTGTAACCCTTGTAAGGAATCGAATCAAACGTTTTTATTAATGAGGGGCTCGCTTTGGCACCATAAACCGGAATCGGATATTGTATTTGCTGACACCAGTCGTTCAGGGCGCCTTGATGAAGCATATGGGGACCCTCAAAGCCATAAAATTGGCCTAAATTATCAAAACCAATGGCCGCTTCAGAGATTAAAAAGGTATCGACGGGTACATCTTTTTGAATACTTCCTGAGGTCCCTAAACGAATGAGCTCAAGGGATGTCTTGTTTGATTTTTCTAAACGCGTTTCAAAGTCAATATTCACTAAGGCGTCCAACTCATTCAATACAATCTCAACATTATCTGCTCCAATTCCACTTGAAATCACGCTAATTCGCTTTCCGCCCAACTCACCAAAATGGCTAACAAATTCTCGTTTGTGAATTTTAGTATCGACCCGATCAAAGTATTGAGATACTTTGGGAACACGTTCGGGGTCACCAACCAAAATGATTTGCGCAGGAACTTGATCGGGGCGAATTGCCAAATGATACGAACTTCCATCGGGATTAATGATTAAGTCGGTCGGTGAGAAATAGGTCATACGCGAAATTATTGATAATTTCCGAAATCAAATTAAATAAGTTGGCCAACAAATCAGAAATTCATGAAACAATGCTAGCTCTTTTGGAGGAGAAACTCCATCAGGCCCGACTGGATTTTGCGTTGGCGAAAGAATCCCGGGATTCTGATACCAAGAGTAGTGCAGGGGATAAATATGAAACGGGACGGGAAATGATGCAGCGTGAAATGGATAAACTGAGTGCGAGTATCGATACCTATCAACAGCAATTGGTTTCCATGCAGCATTTAATGAGTCATAAAACCAATGAGCAAATTGGGTTGGGCCATTTGGTCGAGACTAATTTTGAAACTTATTATATTTCAATCGGATTAGGGGCTATTCCCGGAAGCTTTGGAACGATCTATGCCATCTCTGCGGAATCACCGCTGGGGGAATTAATGAAAGGGAAAAGGGTGGGAGATACGATTGAATTACGTGGACGAAACATCATCATAAAACAAATCTCATGAAAAACGCACATTACTTATATTTATTCCTGTCACTTGTTGGAGGCGGAATTACCGTATCCTATGTTTTCATAGGCATACAGGAAAACAATGGAAATTTTGATGTTTTAAATTTTATTCAAAGTACATGGATTTCAAATCCCTACGCCAAAAGTTTAACTTTTGATTTTTGGACGGGTGCCATAGCGGGGACATTTTTTATGCTAGTCGAAGGACTCCGCATCAAAATCAAATACCTATACTTGTATTTATTGGCAACCGTGTTAATCGGGTTTGCGTTCGCATTTCCCTTATTTTTATTCGTTAGACATCGTCAATTAGCCTAATATGGAAGAATACATCAATACATTCCCAGAAGCCACTCAGAAAATCTTGCGAGAAGTGCGAGATGCGATTCGTTCAGTCGTACCGGAAGGAACGGAGGAAACAATGGCTTACGGAATGCCAACCTTTAAGTACAAGAAAAATTTAGTCCATTTTGCGGCCTGGAATAATCATTTGGGATTTTATCCGACACCAAAACCATTGGTCGTATTTCAAGAGCGTTTGAGTGCCTTCGAAGGATCAAAAGGGGCGGTAAAGTTTCCATATCATTTACCCATGCCGCTGGAATTAATAAAAGATATCACGCGATTTCGCGTGGAGGAAGTCAGTAAATAAAAAATGGCTCAAGATTGAGCCATTTTTCTTTTTTCTATTTTTTCGTTTCGTCCAAAGGATTTAAATCCTAATTCGGGTGAATAACCCACGGATTGTTTCGAATAATATCCCTTTTCATTGTAAGGCCGTTTACGGGGATGTTCTTTACATGCTTGCGAACAGGCGCCATCCATTTCCCTCAAGCAGGTAGGGCAGATCGCCAAATGCTCATTACACTCTGGATTTGCACAGTTGACCATGTGATCGGACGTTTCCTGACAAACGTGGCATTTTGAAATAACCTCTGGATTAATCGTATTCACGGGAGTTGCCACACGGTTATCAAATACATAGCAGGAACCATCAAAATCTTCACCGCCTTCTTCCAAACCATATTTAATGATCCCACCATGTAATTGGTAGACGTTGGAAAAACCTTTCTCCAATAAATAGGCGGAAGCCTTTTCGCATTTGATTCCTCCGGTGCAATATGTGATAACCTTTTTGTCTTTTAGGTGCTCTATTTCCTGCACGTGGTTTGGAAGATCACGTAAGTTCTCCATATCAAAGGTATAGGCACCTTTAAATTTTCCGAGCTCATGCTCGTAGTTGGAACGCATATCTACCAAAACAACATCTGGGTCGTTCTTCAACATTTCTTTAAACTCCTTTGGCTTAAGGTGTTTGCCCGTTTTTACTCGTGGATTGACAGGCAAATCAGAATGCACGATCTCCGACTTCACCCGAACGTGAAGTTTATTGAACGTATGAGCTTCGTGGTAATCGACTTTGAAATCAAAATCAGTGCCTGCAAAAATGGGGTCATTCTCTAACCATTTCATGTAGGCGTCACAGTCGGCCTTTAAACCCGAAACCGTTCCATTTAAACCTTCGGAAGCGACAATAACGCGCCCTAAAAGGTTATTTTCAATGCAGAAAAGGTGATGTTTGACACGATACTCCTCGGGATTAGGGATAGGAGTATAGTTATAGTAAAGTAATACACTGTAAGGCTTCATCTTCAACATGATTTACAGATTAAACAAAAAATTAAGTGACGATGGGGAGATTCGAACTCCCATACCTAAAGCGGCACTACCACCTCAAAGTAGCGTGTCTACCAATTTCACCACATCGCCAAAAACGGTTAGTAAAATTACCAAATATTTACTTACTTGCCAACAATTCAATCATTCAAAAATATCAAGTAATGGCTTTAGAACTAAGCGGAAAACTTATTAAGAAAATGCCTGAGGTTACAGGGACAGGCAGAACCGGAACAAACTGGATTAAACAAGAGTTTGTTTTAGAAACTCAAGATCAATACCCAAAGAAAGTATGTATGTCGGTCTGGGGAGACAAGACGCAAGATTTAGCACCGATTCAAGAGGGTGAAATCGTGAAAGTACAATTCAATGTGGAATCAAGAGAATACAATGAGCGTTGGTACACCGAAATTCGTGCCTATCGTTTAGATCGTTCGGGAGCAGCAGCGCCTGCACCGGCACAAGATAACGCGGGCTGGGCACCTACTTCTGCTCCAGCAGCAGCTCCTAGTGCGGCACCAGCTAATAACTTTCCTCCATTAGCGGCGGAGAGTGGGGATGATTTGCCTTTTTAGAACTAAGAGTTAAGAACTAAGAGTTAAAAAGTTAAAGGTTAGAGTTAAGCTTACGAAGCTTAATTCTAACCTTTTCGTTTTATACGAACTACTCACGATTTTCAGTTCGAAATATTTGGCTTTTAGTTCTTAACTCTTAGTTCTTAGTTCTTACCTCTTAGTTCTTAACTCTTAGTTCTTAGTTCTTAACTCTTAGTTCTTAGTTCTCAAGTTGTCCAAACTTCCCTTCCTCAAAATCCTGAAAAGCCTGCAAAATCTCCTGTCTTGTATTCATCACAAACGGACCATGAGCCGCAATAGGTTCACGAATGGGCTCACCGCTTAGGATAAGAATCTTCGAATTTTCGGTTGCTTCAATTTGGAAGGTTTCCCCTTCGTTCTCAAAGCGTACAAAATGATCTAAAGGAACGGATTCTTCGGAACCATTGATGCGTATTTCTCCCTCGACAACCACCAAACAAGTATTGAATTCAGCCGGAAATTCAAACTCCGATTTTCCGCCAGCCTCTAAATGGGCATTGAACATGTTTACGGGGGTAAACGTACTAGCTTTCCCTTGAACTCCCTGAAAATTTCCAGCAATGACCTCCACAAATCCTTTTTCCACAGCGACTTTAGGCATGGCAGCATTTTCAATCGCCTGATACTTGGGTGCCGACATTTTATCTTTGGCAGGTAAGTTGACCCATAGTTGAATCATCTGAAATTCACCACCCATCTTACTAAAACTTTCTTCATGGTATTCCTTGTGCAAAACACCTGATGCCGCCGTCATCCATTGAACATCACCCTCACCGATGATTCCGCCACCACCGGCACTATCATGATGCGCCACACGCCCTTTGTAGGCTATAGTAACCGTTTCAAAGCCGCGATGCGGATGTACACCCACGCCCCTCGGGCTATCCGATGGAGGAACGTGGAATTTAGCCCCGTAATCCATCATGATGAAAGGGGACATGCGATGCATATCGAGTCCATGCCGACTCGGTATAAAATTATGTACGCGAAAACCATCGCCCACAAAATGGGGAGGACCAGGCGGATAAACTGCCTCAATTGCTTTAATTGACATATTCGATGAAATTAAAGAAGCCTAAATATGAGCTTCCATGGCTTGATGAACAATATCCGCCTCAATAAAAGTTCCATCAAATGGCTCGAAACCTAATGAAGCATACAATGGCATGACATCCACCTGCGCATGTAAGTAGAAATAATTGTTTTCAGGGTATCGTTTTTTCGCTTCTTGAATGACATGGCGAATCATTTGGCTCGCATATCCCTTTCCTCGGGATTCTTTCAAGGTAGCAATCCGTTCTATTTTGATTCCCTTTTCTGTATTGCGAAAACGACCCGTGGAAACGGGCTTATCATCTTCCAACAAAACAAAATGTATCGCTTGCGCATCTAATTCATCGAACTCTTCCGAAGGCAAACATTTTTGCTCATGAACAAAAACTTCCGTTCGAATCTCAAAAACTTGCGCAATTTGTTCGTCGGAAACCGCCTGAATAATCCTACTTGTCTTGCTTTCCATAGGCCTCAATGATTTTACGTACCAAACGATGTCGAACCACATCGGATCCATCTAACTCCACAAAGGAAATCCCATTAATCCCACTCAAAATCCGTTCCGCCTCACCCAAACCGGAAGTTTGGTTCTTGGGCAAATCCACTTGTGATTTATCTCCTGTAATAATCGTTTTAGATTGAATACCCATACGCGTTAAAAACATCTTCATTTGCATGGAAGTCGTGTTTTGCGCCTCGTCCAACAAGATAAAGGCCTTATTCAACGTCCGACCACGCATGTAAGCCAATGGTGCAATTTCAATCGTCCGATTCTCCAAATAGAACTTCAATTTCTCCGCAGGAATCATATCATCCAATGCATCGTATATAGGTCTGAGATAGGGGTCAATCTTTTCTTTCAAATCGCCTGGAAGAAATCCCAAATTTTCTCCCGCTTCCACAGCTGGTCGCGTGATGATGATTTTTTTAACCTCTTTATTTTTTAATGCCTTGACCGCCAAAGCCACCGCCGTATAGGTCTTACCGGTACCTGCTGGACCGATAGCAAAGACAATATCATTATTCGTCGCTGCATCGACCAACTTCCGTTGATTCGGAGTCTTTGCCTTAATAACAATGCCTTTATTCCCAAACAACAATACATCTTTATCCTCCACCCATGGCGTCTCCATTTCCTCGCCCGTTGGGTTCAAAATCGAATCGATATACGCCTTCATATGCACCGCCGTGAAGGTACTGTGTTTATTCAAGTGCTGAATGCATTGATTCACAATTGCTTCAACCAAAGCCATTTGGTCATCGGAACCACGAATGATAATTTGGTCGCCGCGCGAAATGATTTTTGTCTGAGGAAAGGCCTCCGTCAACAACTGAAAATGGGAATTGGACACACCTAGAAATTCGATTAAGGAGATGTCCGACAAGGAAATAATTTTCTCTAGCAAGTAGTTTCGGTATTAAATGTTTTAAAGTACTAAAATAGCGAAAACTTGAAATTTTATATCACCAACAAGGTGATATTTTTGATAAAAAATTGTAAAATTGTAGCTATGGATTCGAATAACACATCGCAGGCTTTTAACAAGGGTAAACAGGGAATTAATTCATCAAATCGGTCAAATATGCCACAAAGGCTAAGTGATTTAGGTTTAGGTAAATTACCCCCTCAAGCCGTTGATTTAGAAGAAGCACTTCTGGGAGCATTGATGCTTGAGAAGGAGCCTTTGGCGAATGTCATCGAATTATTGAAACCGGATAGTTTTTACAAAGAGGCTCATAATAAGATTTTTGGTGCGATTCAGGCCTTGTTCCAACAGTCTCAACCTGTCGATTTATTAACGGTCAATAACCATTTAAAATCCACTGGTGATTTAGAGAAAGCAGGAGGAACAGCTTACTTGGCTCAATTAACCTCTCGGGTTAGTTCAACGTCCAACGTGGAATTCCATGCGCGTATTATCATTGAGCAATACATTAAGCGCCAACTGATTCATGTTTCATCTGAAATCCAACGCTTATCGTACGAAGATACGACGGACGTATTCCAGATTTTGGATCGCATGGAACAAGAGCTTTTCACGATAGCCGAATCCAATATTCGTAAGAACTACGAAAGTATGTCGGACATCCTCTTGAAAGCCGTTGCCGAATTAGAGGAGAAACAACAACAGAAGAGCGGAATGACGGGTATTCCATCAGGCTTTACCGATTTGGATCGTCTGACATCGGGTTGGCAGAAACAGGAACTAATCATTATTGCGGCTCGTCCCGGTATGGGTAAGACGGCATTTGTCGTTTCGGCATGTCGGAATGCTGCTGTTGAATGGGGACATGCCGTTGCCTTATTCTCACTTGAGATGAGTGCGGTTCAACTTGTGAATCGTATCATTTCGGCGGAAGCTGAAATTGAGGCTGAAAAGATTCGTAAAGGGAAGTTGGAGCCCCATGAGTGGCAACAACTACACACGAAAATCAAGCGTTTATACGAGGCACCTATCTTCGTCGATGATACCCCGGCCTTGTCCATTCTTGAATTACGCGCGAAATGCCGTCGTTTAAAGGCACAGAAAGATATTAAGTTGATCGTCATTGACTACTTACAATTAATGACAGGAGATACAAGCGGTAAGGGAGCATCTGGAAACCGTGAGCAGGAAATTGCTCAAATTTCGCGTGCCTTGAAGCAATTAGCGAAGGAATTGGATGTACCTGTTATCGCGCTTTCGCAATTGAATCGTTCCACGGAAACACGTGGAGGAAATAAGAAACCACAATTATCTGACCTTCGTGAATCTGGAGCCATCGAGCAGGATGCTGATCAGGTAATGTTTATCTACCGTCCGGAATACTACCAAATCACCGCGGATGAAAATGGAAATTCATTGGCCGGCATGGGAGAGATCATTATGGCCAAAAACCGTTCCGGTTCATTGGACAGCGTTTGGTTGAAATTCATTGGTAAATTCACTAAATACTGTGATTTGGATTTCCAACCCTTTGGCGGTGCTGAAGGAGGGGAGAGCTTCAACTTAAGTAATCTCGGCGATCAAACGTCCAATTTCGAACAAGGCGGAGGGGATTCGGTGTTTAAAGGAAGTAAAATGAATTTACCTCCGGAAGGGGATTTTGATCCGTTGAATAGCCCTTTTTAGGTTAGACGTTGGACTTTAGACTTTAGACTTTAGACTTTAGACGTGGCGTAATTAATATGATTGAAATTCATATTTCAAAAAAAAGACGCGAAGTATCGCGTCTCTAAATTTGTTGATCTAACGTCTATAGTCCAAAGTCTAAGGTCTAATCACCAACCTAACAACGTTCTCCACATGATGCGTCTGCGGGAACATGTCCACCGGATGGACGACATCTACCTCATAGGCAACATCTAATAAGGCTAAATCACGCGCTTGAGTAGCAGGATTACAACTTACGTAGACAATCTTCTTCGGCTTAACTTCCAAGATTTGATTCACGACATCTAAATCCATTCCGGCACGCGGAGGATCCGTGATAATAACGTCAGGTGCGCCATGAATATTAATAAATTCAGTCGTTAGCACCTTCTTCATGTCACCCGCAAAGAAAGTGGCATTCGTAATTCCATTTAATTCTGCATTGATTTTCGCGTCTTCAACGGCCATTTCGACGTACTCAAGGCCAACAACCTTTTGGGCATGTTTGGCCAAGAACAAACCAATGGTTCCAGTTCCTGTGTACAGATCATAAACAACCTCATTCCCCTGCAAATCCGCATATTCGCGAACCAATTGGTACAATTTCAAAGCCTGCTTTGCATTCGTTTGGAAGAAAGATTTAGGACCAATCTGAAATTGCAAATCCTCCATCATTTCCACCATAAAAGGTTTTCCATGGTAGCATTGTACCTCCAAATCATGGAAGGTATCATTGCCTTTTTGGTTAATTACATAATTCAGCGAGGTGATCATGGGGAAATTTTGTTTCAAATACTCCATCACCAAGCGAATTTCCTCCTCCGTCGCATAGGCAAATTGGACCGTGACCATCCATTCATTTGTTACCGTATTTCGAATAATCAAATTCCGGAGTGCACCTTCCTGTTGAAACTTCAACTCATAAAACGAAATACCATTGGCCTGCGCAAAATCTCTGACGCCATTGCGAATCGCGTTTGAAGGATCTGGCTGTAAATAGCAATGATCAACGGGCAAAATCTTATCAAAACGACCTGGGACGTGAAATCCTAGCGCATTCATGGAACCCAAATCCTCTTTTCCAATCTCATCCTCCGTCAACCAACGGGCACAAGAAAAGGTGAATTCCAATTTATTTCGGTAATAATAGGTCTCTTCAGAGCCGAGAATAGGCTGAAATTCAGGCAATTTAACCTTCGCAATGCGCGTTAAATTGTCTTTCACTTGTTGGGCCTTAAAGGCAGTCTGCGACGCATAATCTACATGTTGCCACTTGCATCCCCCGCAAATCCCAAAATGACTACAAGCCACATCGGTACGGTGTTTAGAAAGCTTTTGAATATTAATCGCCTGGGCTTGCTTAAAGCTCTTTTTCGATTTTAAAATACGTAAATCGGCAATATCACCTGGCGCAACGGCCCCTTGCACAAAAATCACTTCATCGTTTACTTTAGCGATGCATTTCGCTTCCGCTGCAAAATCCAAAATCGGGATTTGTTCCAACACCACCGGGGCTTTCTTTTCTTTCTTCTTACTCATGCGATTAAAATATGCGCAAAAATACGGCTTTTGGCGGGCACGCCAACCAATTCCCGATAAAACCTTAACTTCGCAAAGAAATTAACGCGCATGAAGAATCAAGTTGTTATCATCACAGGGGCAAGTTCAGGAATTGGAAAGGCCCTCGCTTACGAATATGGAAACCTAGGGGCCATTGTTTTCATAACAGGTCGTAACGAAGCCAATCTTAACACTGCAGCAGCCGAATTAAATTCGACTGGAATAAATGCTCATCCCATCGTTTGCGACAGTAGTTCCGAGGAACAAACACGAGCTATGATTAACGAAGTGGTAACGAAATTCGGGCGAATCGATTTACTCATTAACAATGCGGGGATTTCCATGCGCTCCATGTTTGAGACCGTTGATTTGAAAGTCTTGAAACAAGTGATGGATATTAATTTCTGGGGAACGGTTTATGCCACCCATGCCGCTTTGCCCTATTTAAAAACTAGCCAAGGCGGAATCATCGGTATTTCTTCCATTGCAGGATATCGCGGACTACCCGTAAGAACCGGTTACTCAGCCTCTAAATTCGCGATGAATGGCTTTTTAGAAGCCCTTCGAACCGAGTTAATCGGCACGGGAGTTCATGTGTTAACGGCATGCCCTGGATTCACAGCCTCGAATATACGTAATGCCTCCTTGACGGCCGACGGATCCGTTGCCGGTGAGAGTATGCGGGAAGAGGAAAAAATGATGAGTGCTGAAGAGGTTGCCTTCGAAATCCGAAAGGCATATGAGCAAAAGAAAAAGACCTTGGTCTTAACTTTTCAGGGTAAATTAACTGTATTCCTAAACAAATGGGCCAATAGTCTCATGGATAAGCTCGTATATAATACGCTAAAAAAGGAAAAAGATAGCCCACTAAAATAAAAAGCCCTGCCAGATAAAATCTGGCAGGTGCTTGTACCCATTTAACTTACCACTCTATATTGTACACCTATCTTAGGCGATTTCTAATTGCTTGATTTGCTGGATAAAATCCAAGTGCATCGCTTCAAAATACGATTTAGCTTGATCGAATTCCGTGATTAATTGATTGAAGTAAGATCGATCAAAAACCAAAAACGTGGATTCCTTCGTTGTCATTGCCGAGCAAGCATATTTATCTCCATGCATCGCCTCATCAATTCCGATAAAAATTGGCTTATCAATCACGGTCACACGCTTATTCTCATTAGGCCAATCCAATAGAAGTGAGCCTCCTTGTAGGTAAAAAACAAATTCGGCCTTTTGACCCTGACGGAATAAAAACTCATCCCCGAGATAATTGATCTCAATACCACTCGCCAGTACTTTTTTGCTTGTTTCCAACAATTCGTTCATGCCTCGTCTTTTTGACTTCCCAAAAGTAGAAGCATTCAACCAGTTAAATTATGATAATCCTCATGTTTAGGGGTGCGATTGGTCAATTTCTCTTTGACCGTTTAGAAGCAATTTTGTTGAGTAAATAAATCATTCGCATGCTGGATCTTGAAATACCTCAAATCGAAACAAAGACGAGCTGTTTTCATTGTGGTGAGACTTGCCCCGAAGAAATTATTCTTTTTGAAGAAAAGGCATTCTGTTGCCATGGTTGCGAACAGGTCTACCAATTACTCTCTTCGAATGCATTGGGGGATTATTATACCTGCGATATCAAACCTGGAAAGACACCCTCTGCACAAAACTTTGATTTTTTAAATCATCCTCATTTTCGAGATATTCTAATCAGTTTTTCAGGTAATGGAGTTTCGAAAGTTCATTTTCATTTACCCGCGATTCATTGCCAATCATGCTTATACTTATTGGAAAACCTGAATCGAATCGAAACGGCCGTTGTCAAATCAAGCCTCAACTTTGGCAAAAAAGAGTTAACCATTTGGTTTAGAGAGAGCCATACAAATTTAGGTTCGTTGGCAAGTTTACTGGCAAGTTTGGGGTATGAGCCCTTGATTGATTCGGGGGAAGAGCAAACGAATCAACAAGAGAAGACGGGCCAACAAACTCGTTTATTTCTCAAATTAGGCATTGCTGGTTTTTGTGCCGGAAACGCCATGCTTTTTAGCTTTCCCGAGTATCTAGGAATTGAATCTGGGGATTTAAAAAGTCTATTTGGCTACCTAAACATCGCTTTAGGTACCATCGCTGTATTTTACTCGGGTTCGGATTATTTTTCCAATGTATGGTCGCATTTGAAATTACGTAAATTAACCATCGAGCTACCCATATTATTAGGTATCGTGGTAGGCTATTCCCGCAGTGTTTATGAAGTGTTTTCCCATACTGGAGCCGGGTATATAGATTCCGTTTCGGGATTGATATTTTTCCTGTTGATCGGTAAATGGTTCCAACAAAAATCCTTCGATTTTCTTTCCTTCGAACGAAATTACAAAGCCTATTTCCCCTTAGTCATCAGCAAATTCATGGAAGGCAAAGAAGTCACTTGTCCATTGGAAGAAATCGCGGTAGGGGATCATATTATTATCCGAAACCAAGAGATTATACCTGCAGACGCCATTTTAGTCAAAGGAAAAAGTCAAATGGATTATAGTTTTGTGACCGGAGAAAGTGAATACATCGCATTAGAGGCCGGCAATAGTATGTATGCGGGTGGCCGTCATCATGGCGATTTGATCGAAATCGAAATAAAAAAAGCCTTAAATCAGAGTCATTTAACCCAATTATGGGAACAGCAGGCGTTCAAGGACCCCTTACATAAGACGGAGAATTGGGAAAATTTTGCTAATAAAGTTGGGATGTATTTCACCATCGTCTTATTAAGCTTAGCTGCCGGGGTTGGAATTTATTGGTTCCAACAAGATCCTACCAAATGGCAAAATGCCGTGGTGAGTGTATTGGTCATCGCTTGTCCATGTGCATTGGCGATATCTTATCCGTTTGCCTTAGGACACGGAATTCGTTGGTTCGCTAAATTCAACTTCTTCATCAAAGACATACAAGCCTTTGAACGCTTATCCCAAGTGGATACAGTGGTTTTCGACAAAACAGGAACACTAACCTTGCATACGGATGAAAAACCAAGCCTACATTTAAATCGTGAAGTAAGTGACTGGGAGTGGAATGTGATTTATTCAATGGTCAACCAGTCGACGCACCCTATGTCGCGCCAACTGACCAAATTCCTGACCGAGGAAAATAAAGCGCAGTTGATTGAATTGAATTCGATGCAGGAAAAAATGGGAAAGGGTTTGGAATTAACCCTAAATGGAATTCTATTTCAAATTGGCAATGCCCGGTTTACCGGCCATGCATTGCCCAAACAACAGGATTTCATCCGTTCGGAAAGTCAATTGTTTATTCGGATCGGCGAGGAGCGAATAGGGTACATCGAATTTCCGTGGGCAAATCGACCGGGCGTGGAATATATGCTTCATGCGATGCAGGCCAACTACGAGGTGTATTTACTGTCGGGGGATAAGAAAAATCATGCGGGAACATTATTGGATTGGTTTCCCGATTCGTCGCATTATCAATTTGAATGTAGCCCGATGGACAAGATGAATTTTATCCAACGGTTACAATCTAAAGGAAAAAAAGTAGCCATGGTCGGGGATGGTTTAAATGATGCAGGCGCATTAAAGCAGGCACATGTAGGCATTGCAGTCTCGGAGGATCATCTTCATTTCACACCATCGAGTGATGGAATAGTAAGCGGTAGCCAGTTAATCCATTTACCAGCATTTTTCAAGTTTGCTAAATATGGCCTGAAGCTAATCAAAGCAAGCTTTTTGCTATCACTCGTTTACAATCTGTTTGGCTTAAGTTATGCGGTGCAAGGAAATCTTTCTCCGCTCATCGCCGCCATCCTTATGCCCGTTAACTCAATAAGTATGTTGTTGATTGCCAATATTGGGATGAATCTGGAGGGAAGGCGATTGAAATCATATTTATCTAGAATTAAAGGTGATTAGCGTCATGTTTTTTACGCACATATACATAGAATTTTGAGGTACTAAATGAAGGATAATGGAAATTATGTATGTCATGATTGGATTGAGTCTACTAATGGCGATAGGTTTTCTGTTTGCCTTTGTTTGGTCAATACGTTCCGGGCAGCAAGATGATTTGATTACGCCGGGTATGCGCATTTTAATGGAAGAAAAAGAGAGTACAAATACTAAATAATTGCTTATGAGCACAAAGTCTACCCATTTGGAACAATTTACCTACGACAATAAAATTGTTCGAAACTTTGCGATTGCGACGATCATCTGGGGGATTGTCGGGATGCTGGTCGGCGTAATCATCGCCACCCAACTCGTTGAACCGGCAGCCAACATCACTCAATATGGATCATTTGGTCGTATTCGTCCCTTGCATACGAATGCGGTCATTTTTGCTTTTGTGGGTAATGCCATATTTGCCGGAGTATATTACTCCTTACAGCGTTTATTGAAAGCCCGCATGTTTAGTGATTTCTTGTCTAATCTTCATTTCTGGGGATGGCAATTAATCATCGTATCGGCAGCGATTACCTTGCCTTTGGGAATCACTTCTTCGCATGAATATGCGGAATTAGAATGGCCAATTGATATCGCGATTACCTTGATTTGGGTGACCTTTGGCGTCAACATGTTTGGAACGATTTTCAAGCGTCGTGAGCGTCATTTGTATGTAGCCATTTGGTTTTACATTGCTACGTTTATTACGGTTGCAGTATTGCACTTGACGAACTCGATGCAATTACCCATTTCGGCATTTAAATCATATTACGTGTATGCCGGGGTACAGGATGCCTTGATTCAATGGTGGTATGGACACAATGCGGTGGCCTTTTTCTTAACAACGCCCTTTTTAGGTTTAATGTATTATTTCTTACCCAAAATGGCGAATCGCCCTGTGTACTCGTACCGTCTATCAATACTCCACTTTTGGGCATTGATTTTTATCTATATCTGGGCGGGGCCACACCACTTGTTGTACTCTAGTTTACCAGATTGGGCACAATCCCTTGGCGTGGTATTTTCGATTATGTTGATTGCTCCGTCTTGGGGAGGTATGATTAATGGTTTATTGACCTTACGCGGTGCATGGGATCAGGTACGCGAAAATTCCATATTGAAATTTATGGTGGTGGGAATTACCAGTTACGGTATGGCCACCTTTGAGGGCCCAATGTTGAGTTTAAAAAATATTAATGCGATTGCGCACTTTACCGACTGGATCGTCGCACACGTTCACGTGGGAGCCTTGGGATGGAATGGTTTCTTAACCTTTGCCATGTTGTATTGGTTGATCCCTCGCATTTTCCAAACTACGCTGTTTTCTGAAAAATTAGTCAAAACCCACTTTTGGATTGGAACGATTGGAATTGCCTTATATGCCATTCCGATGTACATCTCTGGATTTACACAAGGAATGATGTGGAAACAATTCACCGAAGAGGGAACCTTGCAATATGGTAACTTCTTGGATACCACATTGCAAATTTTACCCATGCACATGATGCGTGCGGTGGGTGGAACCTTGTATTTAGTTGGGGCAATTATCATGGCCTACAACTTATTCAAGACAATGGCACAAGGGACATTATTAGCAGATGAAGCAGCTGAAGCAGCACCATTGTCGGTGACAGAGGAAAGCGAAGCGGGGGCACATTGGCACCGTTGGATTGAGCGCAAACCGATACAATTATTGATTGCATCCTTGATTATGATTTTGGTGGGATCCTTGGTGGAATTGATTCCTACATTTATGGTCAAATCAAATGTACCAAGCATTGAGGCGGTTCAACCTTATACCTCCTTGGAATTAGAGGGTCGAGATATTTATATCCGTGAGGGCTGTGTGGGATGTCACTCGCAATTGGTACGCCCTTTCCGTTCGGAGACGGAGCGCTATGGTGAATTTTCGAAATCAGGGGAATTTGTTTACGATCATCCGTTCTTATGGGGATCGAAGCGTACGGGCCCTGATTTGCATCGTGAGGGAGGTAAATACCCCGATTCTTGGCATTATCACCACATGCGTGATCCTCAATCCATGTCGCCGGGTTCGATTATGCCATCCTACGATTGGTTGTATGAGCAAAGTCTAAATACGAGCCAGACGCAAGACAAATTGAAGGCCATGAAAAAATTGGGGGTTCCCTATGATGAAAGTCAAATCCAACATGCGGTTGCCGATTTAACGACGCAATCCAAGGAGATTCAAGCTCGATTGGCCGCTGAAAAGATTAAAGTAGGAGCGGACAAAGAAATCATTGCTTTGATTGCTTACTTACAAAGATTAGGAACAGACATCGCTAATAAATAAACTATGTTCAAGCAATTTATATCGAATATCCCAGGAGCTGACTCTTACATGATATTCTCTTTATTGACCTTCATGGTATTTTTTACCGCGGTAGGCATCTACATGTTTTGGATGGATCGCAAGCATTTGGATCGGATGAAAAATCTACCCTTTGAGAAATAGCGAATCGTAAAACAGAATTAAAATTGATTATTATGGCTTTAACATTGATGGAAATATGGCTGATTAGTTTGATCTTCTTAACGGGGATCATCATTTTGGTTGTGACTTTACAACTGAACGCAGCAGTCAAGAAACTAACTCACAATCCCGCAGTTCACCCGGAGGAGGAATTATCTTGGTGGGAGAAATTTAAGGGCTTGAAACCTTTGGAGCAAGAAGGGGAGTTATTGATGGAACATAAGTACGATGGCATTGCGGAATTGGATAATCCTACACCGCCCTGGTTTATGTATTTGTTTTACCTCACAATCCTCTTTGGCGTCATTTACTTAGGCTATTATCATATCTATCAAGATGGAAATATTCAGGAATCTGAATATAAAAATGAGGTAGCCATCGCAGAAAAGGCACGTGAAGCCTACATGAAACAATTTGCAAATTCAGTTAATGAAGATAATGTTAGCGCATCTACGTCAGCGAAAGATTTAACAGAGGGTTCTCAGATTTATTCAACAAATTGCGTAGCTTGTCATGGCGATAAGGGTCAGGGAGGCGTGGGGCCTAATTTGACGGATAAATTTTGGATACACGGAGGTGGCATCAAGGATTTATTCAAGACCATTACGCATGGCGTACCCGAAAAGGGTATGATCGCTTGGGAAAAAACATTGAATCCTTTGCAGGTGCAAAAAGTAGCTTCCTTTATTTTAACGCTACAAGGAACGAATCCTGCCGGGGCCAAAGAACCACAAGGTGAAGAAGTTAACTAAATTTAAACTCTATATCAAAATGAAAAAAAACGTCGGAAAAATGGATCGCATCGTACGATTTTCCATTTCAGCGGTTATCATCATTTTAGCTTACGCTAAGATAATTCCAAATGATTTTAGTCTAGGTGCTTACGCAGTAGCCCTTATTATTGGACTTACTGGAATTTATCGAATTTGTCCGCTGTACAAAATATTGCATAAAAGTACCTTACGGGAAGAACCTCCTCGTTTCAACTAATTTAAAGGGTCCGGTTCACATCGGACCTTCTTTTTTATGTCCCAGTTTAGTATTGAAAATGATGATTTTCGTAATCATCTCTATAACCAGAGCAAGGATGGTAAACGCCTGTGGATTTATCCAGGACGTGTCATCGGTCCATTTTATCGATATAGGAGCTATGTCTCCTATGTCTTATTAGCGCTATTATTCGGCTTGCCGTGGTTCGAGCATAAGGGCCAACCCATCTTTTTATTCAATGTCTTAGAAAGAAAATTCATTTTCTGGGGCGTACCTTTTTTCCCTCAGGATTTTCATTTGGTGGCCTTGGGCTTGGTTTGTTTCCTAATATTCATCAGTCTGTTCACCGTGCTTTTTGGTCGGATCTGGTGTGGCTGGGCTTGCCCTCAGACGATTTTCATGGAAATGCTTTTCCGGAAGATTGAATATTGGATTGAGGGAGATGATAAGGCTCAAAGACGTTTGAATGAATCGCCTTGGACTCAGGAGAAAATCCTTAAAAAAGGGAGCAAGCATACGCTGTTCGTCCTACTTGCCTTCACGATTTCAAATACCTTTTTGATGTACCTTATTGGTAAGCAAGAATGGTTACAAATCGTGCAAGGAAATCCGTTGGAGCATATCAAGGGACTTTCCGCGATGCTCATTTTCACAGCCGTGTTCTATTTTGTATTTGCCCGGTTTCGTGAGATGGTTTGTATGGTGGTTTGCCCATATGGCCGACTGCAAGGCGTTTTATTAGATAACAATTCCATTTTGGTTCAATATGATCACAAGCGTGGTGAACCTAGAGGAAAAGCTAATAAATCGGAAACCCAAGGGGATTGTATTGATTGCCACTGGTGTGTGCGCGTTTGTCCCACGGGCATTGACATTCGAAACGGCAGTAATCAGTTGGAGTGCATCGGATGCACCGCCTGCATTGATGCCTGTGATGCAGTCATGGAAAAAATCGAGAAGCCCCAGGGACTCATCCGTTATGATTCGTTGAATGGGGTCAATTCAGGGACCAAACTTAAATTTAACCTACGCATTGGTGCCTATACGACCGTATTGTTGTTGATTCTCGGGATACTCGGTTACTTATTAATTACTCGTCGAAATTGGGAATCCACGTTATTGAGAACACCCGGCATGACTTTTCAAGTAGATGAAAAATTGCATACCGTGAGCAATATTTATAATTTAGAAATACTGAATAAGTCGATGGAGGACCAGGAATTTAGCGTGCGCGTCGACAAACCGCTTGAACTTATTTGGATTGGGGAGGGTATCAAGCAGGTTCAAAAGGGTAAGCAAGTCAAAACGGAATTTTTCATTCGTACGAAAATGGGGGCTTGGCAACAAGGAGAGAAAATCTCGATACACATACGCAATGGAGAGGGCAAGGAAGAAACATTAAAAACAAGCTTTATACAACCTGATGGATATTAATCAAACAAAAAAAGGCCTGCATTGGGGACATGGAATCATTCTCACCTTTGTGTTTTTTGGAGCATTTATGGCTTATTTCTACATCCATATGTCGCACGAAAAGATCGAATTGGTGGGAGAAAATTACTATGCAGATGGGCAAGCCTATCAGAAAAAGATCAATTTGCAAAATCAAGCTATACCGCAAGAGCACCAGATTAGCGTTCAGCGGATTGCCAATGATGATTTTTTATTGATCCAATTACCCAAGGATTGTGAATCAGCGAGCGTACAATTTTTCCGACCGTCTAATGCGACGCTTGATAGAAAGATTGGCTGGGAAAAGAAATTGGGTAAAATATGGACAATGCCAACGAACTTTTTGGTTCCCGGCCCATGGAAAAGAACAATTACCTGGCAGGTGAATGGGAAAACCTATCTCCAGGAAGATCGTATCGTCTCGAATAAGAAATAATGAATACGTGGTATTATGCCTTTTTTATTGGTTTAGCAGGAAGTTGGCATTGCGCCATCATGTGTGGACCGATTATGCAGCAAATTGAACAACGAGGTATACAAACCAGTCGAATGTGGATTTACACCTTCGGACGATTATTCATGTATGGAATTTTGGGATTTTTTGTTTCAAAAATTGGCTCCATTTGGCTTTTTCCAGCTTGGTGGCATATCTATTACCTGTTTACAGGATTGGTTTTAGTCTTGTTGTTGAGCAAGAAAATAGGCGACCATTTACTGAAATTTTTACATCAAAGCTTAGGGAAATTTTTGATTTCGATTGGAAAGAAATTAGGTCACTTAGGCTATTTCTTTCTCGGGATGAGCAATGGTTTGTTACCCTGTGGATTGGTATTGGGTGGATTGAGTATCGCCTTATTGCAAGCCCATGCTTGGCTGGGAGCTTTATGCATGATTTCCTTTGGAATTGCGACCTTGCCAGCTCTGAAACTCACGCTTTGGGGGATGAATAAAGTAGGCCACTACAATCATGTTATCCAATACATTGCCTGGGCAGTGGCAATTTTGCTCTTATTCAGAGGAGCCTGGGGAATTGCCATGACGCAATCAGCTTATTTACAGCATTCTCCCTTGAGCCCAATCATCTGCCATCCCTTTTCTAGTATTTAAGATTCGCTAATTCGTTGGGTTTAAGAATGGTCATTTCGCCTCCTTTTACATCCATCAAACCTTCTTTTTTGAAATCACTCAACGTACGAATAACGGATTCCGTCGCCGTACCTACGCGGGATGCAAGGTCTTCTCGGGATAATCGCATGGTAACGGGGCCGTCAGTTGAGGCACCGTAGGTTTTAACTAACTCAGTCAGCGCTTGTGCAACACGTTTACGAAGCGATTGATAGGCCATGGAGAAAAGAATGGCTTCGTTCGTCAATAAATAGCCAGTCAATGCCTTGCGGAAATGAATCTCAATGTGAATGTTCTGCGTCAATTTATCTTTGAAATCACGAACGGGAATACTCAAAATTTGTACATCTTCGAGCGCCTCCGCGGATTCCCGATAGGCTTGATTTTCCAAGACATCGACGAAACCAAAGAATTCTCCTGGCTTAACGAAAGAGGTAATAAAATATTTGCCTTCCCGATTCGTATGATAGGTTTTGACTTTTCCTTTCACTAAATAATACAGCCGGTTAGGCGTATCACCCTCGTGGTAAATCAGTGCTTTCTTCGGCAGGTTTTGATTTTTTTTCTCGGCATTATAGTTCTCGAAATCCAAGAAGGATAAGGCCTCCTCGGCAAAGGCGATTTCGGATGGATTTACTTCGGCAGGTACCGTGGCGGGGCGTTGTTTCTTCAAACGGGATTCAATGGCGCGTAAAAGTTCAACTTCCTCAAAAGGTTTGGTCAGGTAGTCATCGGCACCCATTTCCATGCCTTTACGCATGTCGGCTCGATCGGTTTTAGCAGTTAGAAAAATAAAGGGAATGCGCGCTAGTTCCGGGTGATTCGAGAATACTTGCAAAACACCAAAGCCATCCAAATTCGGCATCATGATATCACAAATGACGACATCGGGCAAGGTACTTTTCGCCAAGCGAACCCCTTCGATTCCATCGGAGGCTTTTTCGACTTGATAACCGGAAAGTTCCAATAATTCTGCGGTGTTCTCGCGGATATCGCTATTATCTTCTATGATCAGTATTTTAGTTGGCATGGCTCAAATTGGGTAATTTAATGGTTAACGTAGTTCCGAGACCGAGTTCACTCGATAAAGTCAATTCGCCTCCCAAGAGGCGCATATACCGATCCATCAAGTGTAGACCAAGCCCGGTACCCGGAATGACATTCGCATTGCCTCCTCGGAAGAATCGTTCGAATAAATGTTTTTGATCGGCCTCACTGATTCCGATGCCTTGGTCAATGATTTGAATGCTCAAATGTAGCTCATCGCGTTTCGCTTTGAGGTAAACGGTTCTTTGCGAGAATTTCAGCGCATTGGAAAGTCCATTCAAAAGTACTTTTCGCAGCATAGATGTATCGGAGGTAAATTCGGCCAAATCTCCTTCGATATGTAGTTCGATGGTTTGACCGGGTTTACGCATTCCGTCTAATTCGGTCACGAGATCGTTTAGGAATTCGGCAATGTCAAATTGATCCGGGCGAACCTCAACTTTACCGGCTTCGAGTTTACCGACCGACAAGAATTCCTCGAGGATTTCAGTAAGATGTGCAACGGACGATTTGATTCGTTGGATATGTTGACTTCGTTTTCCTTGATCTTCCGTTTGGCTATATTTCTCGATTAAGGACGCGGAAGATAGGATGGAGGTAAGCGGTGTGCGAAACTCATGGGAAGCCATGGAAACGAAACGGGTTTTCAGATCACCTAATTCGATTTCCTTTTGCAGGGAGCTTTCGAGTTCTTGGGTCTGTAACTCCAATTTCTCCAAGGTATTTTTCAGGGCTTGGGTACGATGTTCGACTTCCGCCTCGAGCGATTCATTGAGTTGGTTGATTTCCTGATTACGCAGAATCAATTCCATTTCTACCTTACGTTTCAGGGTTACATCGCTCACGAAGGCGATGTAAAACATGTCGTCCCCTGATTTAAAATGACTTAGCGAAATTTCAATAGGGAAGAGGGATTCGTCTTTGCGTTTGGCTTTGAGATCCAGACCGACGCCCATAGGACGGGAGACTGGACTGTGGTTGATTTTACTTAAGTGACCTTCGTGTCTTGATTTAAGATGATTCGGGATTAAGATGGCGATATTTTGTCCTTGAAGTTCTTCCCCGGAATAGCCAAAAAGTTTATGGGCATATTCATTCGAGAGGATCATTTCAAAGGAGGCATTGGTGACGATAATCCCAATGGCAGCCTCATGAAAGATGGCTTCGAAATGAGCGGGAAGGGGGAAATGTGAATCCAAAGTCAACAAAAATATAGTTTCAATTTACGAATTAATAGGGGATAGGCCAAAAACAATAAAGCTAATTCTCAAAGAGAATTAGCTTTGGGTATTCCTAGTTCTAAAAATAACTTAAAAATTTTAATGGACTGAACTAATATCTTATAACTGTTTAACTAAAACCATTGTGGTTGGCTTGCCTTTCTGGGTGATATGTAAAATATACTGTCCCGCGCGTAAGGTGCCTAAATTGGTAATTTCAATTTCTTTAATCAGGTTAGGAAATGACCTTTCGAAGATTGGGTTTCCAACTAAATCGTAAATCATGATTTGAGTAGGATAATCGATCACATCCGAGAGAGAAATGGTTACCCGATCCAAAAAGGGATTGGGAAAGGCTGTGAAGACGATGTCATCCGCCGGATCTTTGTTGGGATTCGTCACAGAAGGCACGGGCTGAGTTTTATACATCACCCCAATACCTGGTTGTTTAAACCCTTGTCGGATAGCCATATTCCCATTTTTATAGGAACCCGCGACGCTGGTTTGGCCAACTACACCTGAAAAATACCGTCCGTTGACCATCTTGCTGACACCTCCGCCGCTTAAGGTTGAGTTCATCAACTTTTGCGCGCGGGATGTCAAACAAACTATCAAACAGAGAACAAGGAGTGTTAAATGTTTTTTCATGTTGTTAGTAAATTGAAACTGTTTCACTACCCGAAGTGATAGATGTTACACGTATATATACTAGTCTTGAAGTACCAGCAGGAACAGTCATAGTGGAAGGCACTTTGGTTACACTTGAATCCCTACCATCAATTAAAAGGCTTTTATTGCCTCCATTTACAATTAAAACTGAGACAATATCACCTACTTCGGCATTTGGCAAAGCTTGGACAAGACCAGTTGAGCCTTTCGCTGTAGGAATTTTAATTGTTTTATTTGATGATGTGGATGTTCCAACAAAAATTCCTTCCTCTAACACTTGAGAAATAGATAAATCTGTGTCACTTGAACTAGAAGTTGGTTCGGAGGGTTTATTTATCGTAAATCGTGCATTACCAATTCTAACCCCATTACCTTTTGTTGTTCCGTCAGTACCTATCGTAACTGTGGATGCTTCCATTTTTGATTTAACAAAAGCGGTAGTAGCAATTTTTGTCGAATTATCAGATATAGCTTGAGTTACACCCGTAGTTCCTGTCGGCATAGAAGGAGCTCCCGTAAATATTGGCGAAGCTAAATTTGCTTTTAAAGCATCCGCACGATCCACATACTCGGTCGTTGCCAAATTGGTCGAATTATCATTTGCATCTTGCGTTACACCATTACCGGTTACCGCAGCATCAACGGCTGCTTTCACGAATGCCGTTGTTGCAACCTGCGTCGTGTTTGTCCCCGCAGTAGCCGTAGGAGCTGTCGGAGTACCTGTTAACGCTGGAGAAGCCAAAGGTGCCATCAATGCTTTTGCATTATCGACATAAGCTTTCGAAGCTTTGCCCGCTAAACCTCCTTTCACAAAGGCGGTGGTTGCAAGAATCGTCGAACTATCCGTTGAGGTTGCCGTTGGAGCCACTGGCGAACCCGTGAATGAAGGAGAGGCCAAGTTTGCTTTCAAAGCAATTGAATTATCGACATATGACTTACTTGCTTTCAAAGCGATTCCACCTTTTACAAAAGCAGTCGTCGCTAGTGTTGTTGAACTATCTGACGAGATGGCCGTTGGAGCCACTGGCGTACCTGTAAATGTAGGCGATGCAGCTGGCGCTTTGGCAGCGATCACATTGTCAACGTAGGTTTTGCTCGCTTTGGAAACTAAGCCTCCTTTTACGAAGGCTGTCGTTGCAATCGTTGCAGAACTATCATTCGATGCGGCCGTTGGCGCTAATGGAGCTCCTGTAAATGTAGGAGAGGCCAAATTCGCTTTGAGGGCATTTGAATTGTCGACATATGATTTAGACGCTTTCGCAGATAAACTTCCTTTTACAAAAGCTGTGGTCGCAATGACAGTTGAACTATCCGTCGAAGTGGCAGTCGGCGCTAATGGTGCCCCGGTAAATGTAGGGGAAGCTAGGTTGGCTTTTGCTGACAATGCATTGTCTACATAAGTCTTGTTGGTTTTGCTCACCAAACCTTTGGCAACAAATTCAGTCGTTGCTATCTTCGTCGTCGAATCACCTAAAGCTTGCGTAGAAGAAGCAATCGCAGTTGCAGCTGATCCCGTTGTATTTTGATTTAAGATAGGGAAGTCGGCAGCCACCGCAATCGATGGTTCACCAGTTCCTGTCGTATTTTTCAAGATACCTGTTCCCAAACCGGCTAAAGAAACGCCATTGATTTTGGAGACAACTGTACCGTTTTGTGTACCCGTGACGTCACCAGATAAATTACCTGTGAATCCAGCTGAATTACCTAAACTGTAATTCGGGATATTCAAGGTAGAACCTGTCAGCGTTGCAGCACCCGCAGAACCCGTGTTGGTCAATGAAATTACATTTTGTTTTCCATTAAAGGTATTCCAATCCGTCGAAGACAATAAACCCGTCGTCGTTGTGTTTGCAATGTTCACCCTCGCGGTCAAATCGGCCGGCAAATTAGCCAAAGGCAGAATCCCTGTAACTTTAGAAGTAAGATCAATTCCACCGGCCAACATGCTATTGGTCACTTTACCCGTACCAATGGTAGCGACACCAGAAACGTTATCGGAACCATCAAAAGCAGCACTTGTCCAGGTTACATCGCCAGTCATGCCGATTGTTTTGGCGGTAGCTAATTTCGAAGATGTACTTGCATTTCCAGTTAAAGCACCCGTGAAGATCGTGGCGCTTACGGAAGTTAAGCCGGATAGGGTAGAAGTGGTGCCACCTAAATCAACTTGCGTCGAACCGATGGAAATCGATTTGTTGACAAGATCTTCATTGGTCACCGTTCCATTGATGATTTCACTCGAACCGATTGCATTCGCTGTAATGCTCGTGATACCGGATTCGTTAATCGTTACATCACCCGTCATCGTCACCGCGGCAGCGATATTGCTCGCATTACCTACGATGATATTCCCTTGTGTTAGGGTTGAACCAACCGTGGTAACACCCGCAGCTAAGGTAGTTTGGATACTAGCCAGGTTATCATCTACTTTCTTAGCAAGTGCGGCACGAGCAGCGGATTCTTTCGCGATATCGGATTCTCTTGCGCTTACTTCGGCAATAATTGCATTGGCATTCGCATTGATTGAGGCAACATTCGCAGAAATCTTGGTTTCATGCGAAGAAATTGCGGCAGTGTTATCGGCGATTGAAGACGTATGCGAATTCAAACTTGCGTCAATTGCGTTGTTTTTCGCATCCTGGGCTGATTTGTTTGAATTAATGGCCGTCGTATTTAAAGCAATAGCTGTACCCTGTGCACTAATGTCGGCACCTTGACTTGTTAATTTACCGTCGATTTCCGTATTCTTGGTATCCTGTGCTGTTTTAGCGGCAAGTAATGCTGCTTCTCGATCTAATTTTTCAGAGGCGATCGCTGCGGTACGAGCTGTACTTTCAGCAGATATAGCTGTTTCGCGAGCAGACTTCTCGGCATTCAATGCAGCAATACGAGCTGAATTTTCGGCAGCAATGGCTGATTCACGGGCAGATTTCTCAGCGATAAATGCAGCCTCACGTGTTGACTTTTCAGCTAAAATCGCTGCGGCTTGCGTGTTGATTTTTCCATCTAACTCCGTATTTTTTGAATCTTGAGCAGACTTGTTAGCCGTGATAGCTGTTTCGTGCGTCGCGATTTTGGAATCTAAATCCGCATTCTTGGTATCTTGGGCATTTTTCGCAGCCAGTAGCGCAGCCTCACGATCCGATTTCTCGGATGCCAATCCCGCGATACGGGCAACACTCTCTGACGAGATAGCTGATTCGCGAGCAGCTTTTTCCGCATTGATCGCAGTAGTACGATCGACTTTTTCGGATGCCAAAGCAGCGACACGCGCGGCACTCTCTGTGGAAATCGCCGACTCACGTGCATTCTTTTCTGCTAAGACTGCAGCTTCACGATCTGATTTTTCAGTTGCCAATGCAGCAACACGAGCAGCGCTCTCTGTAGAGATAGCCGACTCACGTGCATTCTTCTCAGCTAATACAGCAGCCTCACGATCCGATTTCTCAGTTGAAATCGCCGTAGCGTTGCTAGTCAACTTACCATCAATCTCGCTATTCTTCGTTTCTTGAGCGTTTTTAACAGCAAGTAAAGCAGCTTCGCGATCCGATTTCTCTATTGCTAATCCAGCTAAGCGAGCAGCACTCTCAGTCGAGATAGCTGATTCACGAGCCGTTTTCTCTGCTAATAGGGCAGCCTCACGATCCGACTTTTCAGTTGAAATTGCAGTAGCGTTGCTGGTCAACTTACCATCTATCTCGTTGTTCTTTGTGTCTTGAGCATTTTTAGCAGCTAACATCGCAGCTTCGCGATCAGATTTCTCAGATGCTAATCCAGCAATACGAGCAGCAGTCTCAGTTGAAATAGCTGATTCACGAGCCATTTTCTCTGCTAATAGAGCAGCTTCGCGATCCGATTTTTCAGTTGAAATTGCAGTAGCGTTACTAGTCAACTTACCATCAATCTCGTTGTTCTTTGTGTCTTGAGCATTTTTCGCAGCTAACATCGCAGCTTCGCGATCCGATTTCTCTGATGCTAATCCTGCAACACGTGCAGCGCTTTCTGTTAAGATAGCTGATTCACGAGCCGTTTTCTCTGCTAATACGGCAGCCTCACGATCTGACTTCTCAGTCGAAATCGCAGTAGCGTTGCTAGTCAACTTCCCATCAATCTCACTATTCTTCGTCTCTTGTGCATTTTTCGCAGCTAACATCGCAGCTTCGCGATCCGATTTCTCTGATGCTAATCCTGCAACACGTGCAGCACTCTCAGTTGAGATAGCTGATTCACGAGCCGTTTTCTCTGCTAATACGGCAGCCTCACGATCTGACTTCTCAGTTGAAATAGCAGTAGCGTTGCTGGTCAACTTACCATCAATCTCAGTATTCTTTGTGTCTTGAGCGTTTTTAGCAGCTAACATCGCAGCTTCGCGATCAGATTTCTCTGATGCTAA
Organism: Aquirufa sp. 5-AUSEE-100C1; assembly: GCF_054558655.1. Taxonomy (NCBI): domain Bacteria; kingdom Pseudomonadati; phylum Bacteroidota; class Cytophagia; order Cytophagales; family Flectobacillaceae; genus Aquirufa; species Aquirufa sp. 5-AUSEE-100C1. Next base: position 574,935 of record NZ_JBPXKO010000001.1, read on the forward strand.
TCCTACAACACGTGCAGCGCTTTCTGTTGAGATAGCAGATTCACGAGCATTCTTCTCTGCTAATACTGCAGCTTCGCGATCCGACTTTTCAGTCGTGATTGCAGTAGCATTGCTGGTCAACTTACCATCAATCTCAGTATTCTTCAAGTCTTGAGCGTTTTTAGCAACTAACATCGCAGCTTCGCGATCAGACTTTTCGGTTGTAATCGCAGTAGCGTTGCTAGTCAACTTACCATCAATCTCAGTATTCTTCGAGTCTTGAGCGTTTTTAGCAGCTAACATCGCAGCTTCGCGATCAGACTTTTCGGTCGTGATTGCCGTGGCGTTGCTTGTCAACTTACCATCGAACTCACTGTTCTTTGTATCCTGGGCATTTTTAGCAGCTAACATCGCAGCTTCGCGATCCGATTTCTCAGATGCTAATCCAGCTACACGTGCAGCGCTCTCAGTCGAGATAGCTGATTCGCGAGCCGTTTTCTCTGCTAATACTGCAGCCTCACGATCCGACTTTTCAGTCGTGATTGCAGTAGCATTGCTGGTCAACCTACCATCGATCTCATTATTTTTTGTATCCTGGGCATTTTTAGCAGCTAACATCGCAGCCTCACGATTTGATTTCTCAGATGCTAATCCCGCAACACGTGCAGCGCTTTCTGTTGAGATAGCAGATTCACGAGCATTCTTCTCTGCTAATACGGCAGCCTCGCGATCCGACTTTTCAGTCGTGATTGCAGTAGCATTGCTAGCCAACTTACCATCAATCTCAGTATTCTTCGAGTCTTGAGCATTTTTCGCAGCTAATAGGGCAGCTTCGCGATCCGATTTCTCAGATGCTAATCCAGCTAAACGAGCAGCACTTTCAGTAGAAATAGCCGACTCACGTGCAGCTCTTTCAGATGAAATTGCAGAAGTACGTGCCGAACTTTCAGCAGCAATAGCAGCTTCGCGATCCGATTTCTCAGATGCTAATCCAGCTAAACGAGCAGCACTTTCAGTAGAAATAGCCGACTCACGTGCAGCTCTTTCAGTTGAAATTGCAGAAGTACGTGCTGAACTTTCAGCAGCAATAGCAGCTTCGCGATCCGATTTCTCAGTTGAAATCGCCGTAGCATTGCTTGTCAACTTACCATCAATCTCGCTATTCTTTGTATCCTGAGCATTTTTGGCAGCTAGCATCGCAGCCTCACGATCTGACTTCTCAGTTGAAATTGCAGTTGAGTTGCTAGTCAACTTCCCATCAATCTCGCTATTCTTCGTGTCTTGTGCATTTTTCGCAGCTAACATCGCAGCTTCGCGATCAGACTTTTCAGTCGTAATTGCCGTGGCGTTGCTTGTCAACTTACCATCGATCTCACTATTCTTCGTGTCTTGTGCATTTTTCGCAGCTAACATCGCAGCTTCGCGATCAGATTTCTCAGATGCTAATCCAGCAATACGAGCAGCACTCTCTGTAGAGATAGCAGATTCGCGAGCAGCTTTTTCAGCATCTAAAGCTGATTTAACATTACCATTAGCTAATGTTAAACTAGAAATTGCATTTTCACGTTCAGTCTTTTCCGACGCTAATCCAGCAACACGAGCAGCACTCTCAGTTGAGATAGCTGATTCACGAGCCGTTTTCTCTGCTAATACGGCAGCCTCACGATCCGACTTCTCAGTCGTGATTGCAGTAGCGATGCTTGTCAACTTCCCATCAATTTCACTGTTCTTCGTGTCTTGAGCATTTTTAGCAGCTAACATGGCAGCCTCACGATCTGATTTCTCAGATGCTAATCCCGCAACACGTGCAGCGCTCTCTGTTGAGATAGCTGATTCACGAGCCGTTTTCTCTGCTAATACGGCAGCCTCACGATCTGACTTCTCAGTTGAAATCGCAGTAGCGTTGCTAGTCAACTTCCCATCAATCTCACTATTCTTCGTCTCTTGTGCATTTTTCGCAGCTAACATCGCAGCTTCGCGATCCGATTTCTCTGATGCTAATCCTGCAACACGTGCAGCACTCTCAGTTGAGATAGCTGATTCACGAGCCGTTTTCTCTGCTAATACGGCAGCCTCACGATCTGACTTCTCAGTTGAAATAGCAGTAGCGTTGCTGGTCAACTTACCATCAATCTCAGTATTCTTTGTGTCTTGAGCGTTTTTAGCAGCTAACATCGCAGCCTCACGATCCGACTTTTCAGTCGTGATTGCAGTAGCATTGCTTGTCAACTTACCATCAATCTCACTGTTCTTTGTGTCTTGAGCATTTTTAGCAGCTAATAGGGCAGCCTCACGATCAGATTTCTCTGATGCTAATCCAGCAACACGTGCAGCGCTCTCTGTCGAGATAGCTGATTCGCGAGCCGTTTTCTCTGCTAATACTGCAGCCTCACGATCCGACTTCTCAGTTGAAATCGCAGTAGCGTTGCTAGTCAACTTACCATCAATCTCAGTATTCTTCAAGTCTTGAGCATTTTTAGCAGCTAACATCGCAGCCTCGCGATCCGACTTTTCAGTAGTGATTGCAGCAGCATTGCTAGTCAACTTACCATCAATCTCGCTGTTCTTTGTGTCTTGAGCATTCTTAGCAGCTAATAGGGCAGCTTCGCGATCCGATTTTTCAGATGCTAATCCAGCTACACGTGCAGCGCTCTCAGTCGAGATAGCTGATTCGCGAGCCGTTTTCTCTGCTAATAGGGCAGCCTCACGATCTGACTTCTCAGTCGTGATTGCAGTAGCGTTGCTTGTCAACTTACCATCAATCTCGCTATTCTTTGTATCCTGGGCATTTTTAGCAGCTAACATCGCAGCCTCACGATCCGACTTTTCAGTCGTGATTGCAGTAGCATTGCTTGTCAACTTACCATCAATCTCGCTATTCTTTGTATCCTGGGCATTTTTAGCAGCTAACATCGCAGCCTCACGATCCGACTTTTCAGTTGAAATCGCTGTAGCGTTACTTGTCAACTTACCATCAATCTCGCTATTCTTGGTATCCTGGGCATTTTTGGCAGCAAGTAATGCAGCTTCACGATCAGACTTTTCAATAGAAATCGCTGCAGCATTGCTAGTCAACTTACCATCAATCTCAGTATTCTTCGAGTCTTGAGCATTTTTAGCAGCTAACATCGCAGCCTCGCGATCCGACTTTTCGGTTGTAATAGCAGTAGCGTTGCTGGTCAACTTACCATCAATCTCAGTATTCTTGGTATCCTGAGCGTTCTTAGCAGCTAACATCGCTGCCTCACGATCAGATTTCTCTGTTGCTAATGCAGCTACACGAGCTGCACTTTCTGTTGAAATAGCTAATTCACGTGCAGCTTTTTCAGCATCTAGAGCAGATTTCACATCACCATTTGCCAAAGTCAAATTAGCAATTGCTTTTTCACGATCTGTTTTCTCAGCAGCTAAACCCGCAACACGTGCAGAACTTTCTGCATTAATTGCAGCTTCACGATCTGACTTCTCCGTGGTAATTGCAGCCGCATTACTTGCTAACTTACCGTCAATCTCACTATTTTTCGTATCCTGGGCATTCTTAGCAGCCAATTGGGCAGCCTCACGATCTGATTTCTCTGATGCTAGTCCCGCAACACGTGCAGCACTCTCAGTTGAGATAGATGACTCACGAGCCGTCTTTTCAGCCAATACTGCAGCTTCACGATCCGACTTTTCAGTCGTGATTGCCGTAGCGTTGCTTGTCAACTTACCATCAATCTCGCTATTCTTTGTGTCTTGAGCATTTTTCGCAACTAACATCGCAGCTTCGCGATCTGATTTCTCAGATGCTAATCCAGCAATACGAGCAGCACTCTCTGTTGATATAGCTGATTCACGAGCCGTTTTTTCAGCCAATACTGCAGCTTCACGATCTGATTTTTCTGTCGTAATCGCAGCAGCATTGCTTGTCAACTTACCATCGATCTCATTATTTTTTGTATCCTGAGCATTTTTCGCAACCAACATCGCAGCTTCACGATCTGATTTCTCAGATGCTAATCCAGCAATACGAGCAGCACTCTCTGTTGATATAGCTGATTCACGAGCCGTTTTTTCAGCCAATACTGCAGCTTCACGATCTGATTTTTCTGTTGAAATCGCTGTAGCGTTACTTGTCAACTTACCATCAATCTCGCTATTCTTGGTATCCTGGGCATTTTTGGCAGCAAGTAATGCAGCTTCACGATCTGACTTTTCAGTAGAAATCGCTGCAGCATTGCTGGTCAACTTACCATCAATCTCGCTATTCTTTGTGTCTTGAGCATTTTTAGCAGCTAACATCGCAGCTTCGCGATCTGATTTCTCAGATGCTAATCCAGCTACACGAGCAGCACTCTCTGTAGAGATAGCTGATTCACGAGCCGTTTTCTCTGCTAATACGGCAGCCTCACGATCCGACTTTTCAGTCGTGATTGCCGTAGCGTTGCTTGTCAACTTACCATCAATCTCGCTATTCTTTGTGTCTTGAGCATTTTTAGCAGCTAACATCGCAGCTTCGCGATCTGATTTCTCAGATGCTAATCCAGCAATACGAGCAGCACTCTCTGTTGATATAGCTGATTCACGTGCATTCTTCTCTGCTAATACTGCAACTTCACGATCCGACTTTTCAGTTGTAATCGCCGCAGCATTGCTGGTCAACTTACCATCAATCTCGCTGTTCTTTGTATCCTGTGCGTTTTTAGCAGCTAACATCGCAGCTTCGCGATCAGACTTCTCTGATGCTAATCCAGCTATACGAGCAGCACTCTCAGTTGAAATTGCTAATTCGCGAGCAGCTTTCTCTGCATCTAAAGCTGATTTTACATCACCATTTGCCAAAGTCAAATTAGCAATCGCCTTCTCACGATCTGTTTTCTCAGCAGCCAAACCAGCAACACGGGCAGAACTTTCTGCAGAAATAGCAGCTTCACGATCTGATTTTTCTGTCGTAATCGCAGCAGCATTACTTGCTAATTTACCATCGATTTCACTATTCTTTGTATCCTGTGCATTTTTTGCGGCCAATAGGGCAGCCTCACGATCTGATTTCTCAGATGCTAATCCAGCTACACGTGCAGCGCTCTCTGTTGAGATAGCTGATTCACGAGCTGTTTTCTCTGCTAATACGGCAGCCTCACGATCCGACTTTTCAGTCGTGATTGCAGCAGCATTGTTGGTCAACTTACCATCAATCTCACTATTCTTTGTATCCTGAGCATTCTTAGCAGCTAACATCGCAGCTTCGCGATCTGATTTCTCAGATGCTAATCCAGCAATACGAGCAGCACTCTCTGTTGATATAGCTGATTCACGTGCATTCTTCTCTGCTAATACTGCAACTTCACGATCCGACTTTTCAGTTGTAATCGCCGCAGCATTGCTGGTCAACTTACCATCAATCTCGCTGTTCTTTGTGTCTTGAACGCTTTTAGCAGCCAACAGGGCAGCCTCACGATTTGATTTCTCAGATGCTAATCCAGCCACGCGAGCCTCTTTTTCAAGATTAATTGCTGTTTCACGAGCCAGTTTCTCTGCTAAAAGTACGGCTTCACGCTCTGCCTTTTCTGACGCTAAAGCTGCAACTCGAGCAGAATTTTCAGCTGAAACTGCTGATTCCCGTGCAGATTTTTCAGCTGCTAAAGCCGCTTCTCGATCTATTTTCTCTTGAGCTAGTGCAGATGCTTGACTCGCTAATTTTCCATCGATTTCAGTATTCTTCGAATCTTGAGCCGATTTATTATTATTAATTTTAGATTCATGTGTATCAATTTTCGACTCTATATCAGCATTTTTGGTGTCTTGGGCTGTCTTTTGAGCTAAAATTGCCGCTTCTCGTTCCGCTTTTTCGGCCGAAATTGCCGCCTCACGAGCAGCACGTTCAGTTTCCAAAGCCGATTTAACGTCACCATTTGCTAAAGTCAAACTAGCAATAGCCTTTTCACGATCCGCTTTCTCTGCTGCTAATCCTGCAAGTCGCGCAGCACTCTCACCTGAAATCGCTGTTTCGCGATCTGATTTTTCCGTAGCTAAAGCTGTTGCTTGATTGTTTAACTTGCCATCTATTTCTGTATTCTTGGAATCCTGGGCCGACTTATTATTCGTAATTGCTGTTTCATGTGTAGCAATTTTTGAATCTAAGTTATTATTTTTCGCATCCTGAGCATTTTTTGCTGCCAATAATGCTGCCTCACGATCAGCCTTTTCAGCTGAAATAGCTGATTCACGCGCATTCTTCTCTGCTAGTATCGCAGCCTCACGTTCCGTTTTCTCAGAAGCTAAACCAGCGGCTTGATTACTAATTTTACCTTCAATCTCAACATTTTTGGCATCTTGTGATGACTTGTTGTTCGCTATTGAATTCTCATGTTCTGTATCCTTATCAAATGAACGTCTTCTTTCAGCTGAAATTTCATCGCCTATTCCATTTTCACGCCCAATCGCACGTTTCCGTTCTTTATCAACTTCCTCATAGGTATATTCAACGACAGATTTTACCGATGGATATTTTACATCAGAATCTTTATCCGCTAAAATGTTAGTTGATTTATTGACTAAATCCTCCTTCGTATTTTCAGCAGCAATAGCACGCGCTTTTTCTGCTTCTACCAAACCCTCGTTAGATACGGCTTTCGTATCAATGTAATTTTTTACTGATTTTATGGTTGGGTATTTTGTTTCCGAATCCGCATCTTTTACAAAATCAGATGTTTTGTTCGAAAGAGACTCTTTTTTATCTAATTCAGCTTGAGCAGCAATAGAGACAGGTTTATTCGCATCGGATGTATTATCCACCAAATTGATCCCTAAATTTTGACGAGCTCCATCTTTGGTAGAAGCACCCGTACCACCATTGGCCAGACTCACTTCTCCCGTTAATTTTGACGATGAAAGCGATTTGATTTTCGCATCGGTCACATTTTCATCTAAAATCTTCGCCGTAGTAATGGCATTCGCCTTAACTTCCGGAGCATCATAGGATCCCGTCAAATCACCCTTTAACTGAATTAAACCCGCATCCGTGCTCGATGCATTTGGCAATGTAATGGAACTGGGTTTGTCACCACCCGCAAGGGTAATGACATTCTTCGCATCATTTAAACTGATGGATTGTTTCTCAACCGTCAATGAATTAATTGTCGCGTCTTTCACAAACTTACTAACCGCTAAAACAGTTGGGAATAAATTTGCATTCGTTTCGTCCGACTTGATTTCATTCGTTTTATTGGCAGCATTTTCCTTATTAGCCAATTCCGGAACTGTAGGGGCATCAGATGTCCCTGCCAAATCACCTTTCAATTGGATTAAACCGGCAACCGTATTCGATGCATTGGGTAAGGTGATTGAACTTTCTGATTCGCCACCTTTTAATGAAATAACATTCTTCGAATCATTCATTGCGATCGATTGCTTCTCAACCGTTAATGAATTAATCGTCGCATCATTCACAAATTGACGAACCGCTAAAACCGTCGGATATAAATTTCCATTTGTTTCATCTTGCTTAATGACATCTACCTTATTAGATTTCTCTTCCTTCGCGTTGATATCCGCAGCTAAATTTTTACCTAAGGTGGTCTCATCTACATATTGCTTGATTGCCTTTACCGTAGGGTATTTATCGTTCGAACCAGCATCCGTAACGACGTTGGTTGATTTGTTCGAAACATTTTCCTTGCCATCAATGACCAATTGAGCATCTGCACTCAATGCAGATTCCGCCACAAATTGCTTGACAGCCGCCACAGTAGGGTAGTTGTAATTGGGATTAGCATCTGTTTTGATGTTGCTTGATTTATTTTGCTTATCCTCTTTCCCATCAACTGTAGTTTGTAAGGCTATTCCTTGTGTCGCCTGGTCTACATATTGTTTAACTGCCTTAACAGAAGGATATTTGGTATCACTGGTTCCGTCACTTTGAATATTTGCTGATTTGTTATTGTAATTTTCAAAAGTATTCGCCACTTCTTCCAATTTCTTTTCAGTCACAACAACACGTTCGGTAACATTAGTTATACGAGTTTCATGATTAATGATTTCACCACCTTGCTGTGCAATTGTTGTATTGATATTATCAATTTTTTGCGTGTTATCTGCAGCTACTTTTTGATTATCAGTTATAGCCTGGTTGACAACTAAAAACTTTTCATCCGTTTCTTCCTTATTTTTAACCATTTCGCGCTTCATAGGATCTAAATCCTTGGGCACGATGTAACCCACATCGTTGTTAAAATAAGAAAGAGTAGTAGGTGACTCACGAACATTCTTGTATTCCACCGACTCAGCATATAAAGAGTAGGCCATGTAATTAAAGGGCTGAACACTTGCCGTAGAAAATGTTTTTCCCGTATCGAAACTTAAATCAACACGAAGCTGCTTGACGTTGGAATCCCACTTAATCGCATCAAAAGTTCGATAGGTAGCGGTAGTAGACTGAGTAGAAATACCCGAAGCCCCTCCAATCAAACCTGCACCAATTGACAAATTGATTAAACCAAACTCATCCGTAGTCGTTTGATGAAACTCTTCATAATCTACTGAGCCCGATTTCGATAACAACGTAAACCTTACAGTTACCTTACCATTCTTCAACGGCTGGCCTGTAATAGGACTCCCAGGAATCTCAATGGGCTTGGGATCCATAATGACTGCTTGATAATTCAAGCTTTTCGTTTGTCCCTGGGACAAGTACGAAACAGCAAAAAGACAAAAACCTAGTAGAAATTTTTTCATGATTTTAGAACGTGTAAGACGTATTTTTAGAACGGTATGAAAATTTTTAGAACCAATTGAGCACTCGTTTATTTAAGAATCTTGATACCAAAACTGATGGTGCCTGTTAAAAAATTTAAGGTTGGCTTACCCAACTGCTCGCTTCGAAGCGTTTGCATTTGCTGGTAATCCAAAAAAGCAAAGAGACGGTCGTTCAACTTTTTCTGCATCTGGCCGGAAAAACCCACAAACAACTGTAAATCAGCAAATTGACTATCCTTATTTAAATCAATATATCGGTTACCTAAGGCTTGATTGCCTTGGATAAGCTTGTGGCCAGCCACACGACCTTGCAAACTCAATGTCCAGTTTTTAAAACTGGGGGTTGATATTCCAAGGCCACCCGACAAACCCACGTAATTTGTCTGGTAGGAGAATGTAACATTTTGATTGTCTCCAACAGCGTTAAACTGATTGGCCTCAACATGTACATCGGCATGTATAAGTGATAACAATCTTGCAAGCCCTGTGTGCTGGGTGAAATAGATCGCTTTCTTACTAGACGAGCTAAAGTTGTTCGTCGTATCAAGCATCTTAAATTCGGCTCCAATTTTAAAATGAGAACCAGAACCTCTTTTAAGAAAATCGATTGCCACACCATCCGAATTAGTGAACTGATAGGTGGACACATTCGTACCTACAGCTAAGTTGTAGGTCTGCGCCTTGATATCGCCAACGATCCCACATACGAGAGCGAAGAAGATAAGCATCAAGACAAATGCTTTGATGTAAAAAAGTGAAATTTTCATTTTACAAAACGTTTATAATTTTTAGAACTGTTTCCAATGCTATCGAGACACTAAGAATTTCTTGGAGCCACTTCAGGATTGGTCCAACAAACCTACAGCAATAAAAAACGCCTCAAAAGCCGTTTAAAATCAGTTTTTGTACTGATATAAAAATCTAGTACATGGATAATAGTACACAGGACTCAAAGAGGAGGTACGTACCATTTTTTATTTGATACAAGTCCAAGAAAATTGGTACGCTAACACGTATTCACAGAAATTCGAAGGGATTTTATGCGGGATGTCAGCTGATTTCAGGAGAAATGAACAAGAATTAAACCTTTAGAAGCAGAAAAAATGTGCGAAATCAGATAAAGCAAAGAAATTATTTATCAAATGTTAATTTATTTGATTCGATAATTCGAATAAATACTGCTTACGTTCCGAAAAATTCACGGTAAAAGACAAATATCTGTTTAAATCTGGTGTTTTGCATGAGCGATTTACTGGGATTTATCAATCATTTGTAGCTGATTATCAACTACTATTAGGCTTATAGCTATGCTTACTCCGATGGATTCTTTCTAAATAGCCCTGTTTATAATGGCTAATTCATCGAAAAAGCACCTATAATCCAGCTTAAGAATCTGTAATTAAGAGAACAACGAATAACGAATTAATCCATGGCACGAGTAAACATCACTAAGTCTGCTTACCTGCTACAATGTGATCGTCAATGAATGCTTCTGATGTACAATAGTATATGGGTGTAAATAAAAATCCCTCCCCATACATCATGGAGAGGGATTCGCGAATCAAAGACTAATCTGTTGTAATTTTTCTAGCTAAACCCTAGTTTGATGACCAAACCCGAATCTTCATGCGCATGTTGCTGTTTGGCAACACTCTTTAAATATTCGGAAGGCGTTTTACCCGTTTTCTTACGGAATGAATTCACGAAATTAGAACGCGACAGGAAACCACAGGTATACGCAATTGATTCGAGGGTGAGGTTTTTGGCCCGACCGTCATTAATCAATTCCATGGCATATTCGATACGTGCATTATTTTTCCAATCATTAAAATTGATCCCCAAATAATTGTTGTAGTAGGAAGTCAGTTGGTGATAAGGAATATTCGTATCCTGTGTAATCACGGAAAGCGTAAACCCAGGCTGTAAGAATGGCTTATTCTGAAAATATTCCGATAACTTCCGAGATATTAAAACGTTGGACGTTTCAGCATCCGCTGCATCTGGCTGCATTGTACGCACAGGCGAATTAGCATAATCGTTAAAAATCAACTTTTCTGGCGCATATTCCCTTTTTACAGCTTTACGCTTGTATCCATTATAAAGTATACGTGGAAAGAAGAAAATGGACGTATTCATTACAATAAGGAATAAGGTAGGCACCAACATAAACAATTTAACTTCGGCGACATCATTCACGCGGTAAGCTCCATGTTGGGCAAATAAGCCAATCAAAAATGAACTTAAAAAATTCAAACCTGCACAAAGAATCAGAAGTAAAAACCAGTTTAAGTTGGAATCATTTGACGTCTTCTCATTACTCAGGTAACTCGCACGCTGATTCATAAAAATGCGGAATGCCGCAATACTGTAGATGAATCCAATCAATGGTCTCAGAAAAATATTGTACTCAATTGGAAACAATAAAGTCTTTAGCTGCATCATTTTAAATGGATTCTGAATGATGGCCCGAATAAATTCGATCTTGAGATCTGAACTTAATAAAACATGCGGCATAATATTCAATATAGAAATGGCAAAAGGTAATAAATGCCAATATTCCTGCCGAGTCATTTCTTCCGGTTCATTCGGCAACATCGACTTCTTTATATATAGATAAAGGAGCGGTGCCGACAAATTAAACAAGGGAAGCGCTCCGGGAACAAAATAATAAAGAATGTAGGGGTGGTTTGTATAAAATACGAAATTACGAGTTAGGGAGAAGATACTGACTGATAAGAAAAATAAACTCAAGTAAACTCCCAGTTTGTTTTCTGGTGTGGTATTGACGATCAGCAACGCTGATACCATCAATCCAAAGAGTGATACAATTACAAACATACTATATAGACTTAAATAAGAACACGGAGTAGCTATTTCTGCTATTCGACAATACAAACTTGACTAAATTCTAGTTCAGAATTGAATAAACATGTACCAAAAATTGTATCGGATTTCGATTTCAAGTCAAAAGTGGCGTACCAAAATCAAATAAGAACACGTTTTGGGCCTAAAACAGGACTTTTAGGGTCCTAAAACTGCTAAAAACAAGAAACAGCCTAAGAACTAAATTTGAAAAAAAGTACACCCGCCTGAATGGATTATCCGAAAAATGTTCTCTTTGGGCTAGGATTTATTGTGTTTGGCCAGGTATTCAGAGGGTGTCATGTTCATCACCTTTTTGAAAGCGTCCACAAAATTGGCACGTGAACGATAACCACATTGCATGGAAATAGACTCTAAGGTTAATTGCTTTGCCTCACCCGATTCAATTAATTCAACGGCATGATTGATGCGTAATTCATTCTTCCAATCGTTGAAACTTTGATTATATCGCTGCTTTATGAAATAAGATATTTGATGCACAGGTAGTTTCGTCCCATCAGAGATTGAATTCAAGGAAAATCCCATTTCCAAACATGGTTTAGTAAGCATGTATTCGGTAAATAGTCGTTCGATTTCATCCAAATCATACTTCTGAACATCCGCTTCATTCGTAATATTTGGCTTACGTGTAGACGTGTTTGGTTTTCTTGTTTGCACCACAAAATATTTTTCAAAAACCAACCTAGGGTGAAACAAAGCGGTTAAGATAAAGAGTGCATTAAGCAGTCGGGGCGAAGCGATCAAGGAGTTAATATACTCGGGTTGACTTGAAAATAAGGTGTTTGATGGATTAATATTCAATCCTGCATAGATTGACGTCCCATAGTAACCAAAAGCAAATAGAAAACTTAAACAATAATAGCTATAATGATACCCTTGATCATTTTTGAGTTTAAATTTATTTCCTTTGAAACTGTTGAAAAACAGACGGAATGCGATCAAAAGGTAAATAAATGATTGAACGACCCTGAAAATAACATGAAAAATATACGGCAAAACCAAGGTAGGCAACTTAAATACTGTAGCTGGATTTGTCGTAAACTCATTAATCAACCGATTTTTTAATTCTGAATCCATAAACAGGTATGGAAGTCCATTTATGAAAAAAAGTAAAGACGGTAGAAAGTGGAGCAAATAAACCTTTTTAAATTTAAAATTTGGCTTAAAAACTGCCAAAAAATAAATATATAGAAATGGACCAGATGCCATGTTTAAAATAATTGAATAAGGATAAATGTTAGCTATAAACATTCGATATCCTTCACTCAAAAAAGCAAACGATGTTACTGCAAAAAAAGAGTGGGAAAAGAAAAAAAGAGCGAAATAAAAATTGGGGCCAAAACGCTCCGCTCGATTAATGAAAATCAAGAACGATAAAATAATTCCAAGAACTGTAACAAAAAAAATCAATTTAATTAGAACACTAGGCAGTTAATATTCTTAAAACCTATTTGATGAAGTAGTTGTACGAAACTATACCTTAAAGCCATGTAAACAAATATTTTAACCGCTTTTTTTGGACTAAATTCTAAAAATCTTAACAAATGTTTAAATAATGATTGATTTTACGGTTGGTATACTTTTTTATATCCTCTGATAACATCATTCTTGTAAAAAAGCACATCCTTAAATTCTCCTTTCACATACATCTCAGATTGATCAAAAAAATGAGGCGAGTTGGCATCCCCACATTGCCCCCCAGCCAATAAACTAACAGCCTTTACCTTCGAACCAAACTCTACCGCAGCCACAAAACTGTTGCCATTCACACCATACCATTTCTTAGTTCCTTTAACTGGCCGACTCGTATAAGAGGGCAATTGTCCCCAGGCCGACGAAGTAAATGGCACAGAAAGGCTTGGTTTGTTGTCATCAAACACAGGAGGCTGTTGGTTCGAAATCCGCTGAAAACGATTTACCTCACCCCAGGTCACCTTCCAAGTGCCCCATTGCTGTTCTATATCTTTCTTTACTTGAGCTAAAGCATCCAATAGAACGGACGGATTAGCCTCTTTGGCAAATTGAGTAAAATTAATCACCGGATCGGTTTCGCCTCCGAATTGCTCCAACTTGGGTATCTTGGGTAATAAAGCCTGTCCCCAACGAATCGCAACATGCTGGGCAATCGAATTCTCATCTGCCTGAAAATCCCATGATTTCAAATGATCAATTAACTCCTTAAGTTCTACACGCTCTTTTAAGCTGTAGGCCTTCGTTAAAGCGGGTATTAACACTTCAAATGCCGTAAGTTTCCGGTCATAACCCAATGCAATCAAATCCCTCACATCCAATGATTTCACCTGTGAAAATAAGCGAAAGGCATTTTTATCCCGAAAATTCTCTCCATCGGGGGCCATATACACCGGATATTTCGAACGCAAGGGACTTGCTGACCCTGAAACGGTGAAAGGCGTAGAATTGCAATTCTGAATCCATCCCGTCACAGGATTAACTACATGAACGATATCTTTGACCGCATGCAATCCCTTCCAATCATTTTCACTATTTGTCCCATCTTGTACTATTCCCCAATCTTTCTTGGGATCTCGTTTAGGTACATAATTTCCATGCCAATAGGCTATGTTGCCAAACTTATCAGCATACACCGTATTATTCGAGGTATTCGCACGCAAATCCATGACCTTCTGAAAGGATGCTAAACCTGTGGTTTTCGTGCGAAGCCAACTCTGTTCTAGACTCCGCATCGAACGATTAAAGGAACGAACCGAAATCCAATGCCCATTGCGTTTGGCCATGATGGCCCCTCGATGTGTGAAATAGGTCGTAAACTCACGAGGCGCGGATTCACCCTTTACCCGCAATTGAATCTTTTTGAGTTGCATCGGAAGCCATTTCCCATCCAATAAATAATAGGGGATACCGCCCCGCATTTCCACCTGCTCCCGATACATATCCGAAACATCGACCTGGCTGGATGTATGCATCCAACCGCCATATTCGTTAAATCCTTGGTACACGAAAAACTGTCCCCAAGTTACCGCACCATAAACATGTAAGCCCGCTTCGCTATTCACATGTATCTCCGGACGGAAATAAAAACTCACATGCGGATTAATGTAAAGCATCGCATTGCCAGATTTCGACAAAGATTTCCCCACCGCAAAACCATTGGATCCCAGTAAATCCTCATCCTCCACTTTAACTACGTTACGTGCACTCAATAAATCGGCGAGGCCGTAAAATTGCCCAACTTCCTTTTCGGTGATATCTCCCGTAGATATCGCCCCAATCGATCCATCGGTCCATAAAAGGGGATACCAAGGTTCAAAATGGGTTAATAAGGCTGGCTTAACCTCCGGATGTTTCGCTAAATAATAATTGATTCCATCCGCATAGGCATTCAATAATTGCTTCAACCAAGCAGGGGCCTTCGCATAATCTTCTTTTGCCTCTTGCGGATCGATGATCAAACGCAAATACAAATCGTTCGCTAGTTCACTCGGCCCATACACCTCGGCCAGACGGCCTAATTTCTCCATATAATTCCGCTCCACCCGCGAAAAATCGTCCTCACATTGCGCATACATCATTCCAAAAACCGCATCGGCATCCGATTTCCCATAAATATGTGGCACACCATAGGCATCTCGGTAAATCGTAACACGCTTTGCTTGCGCCTTCCAGCGCTCCGGAATCGGATTAGCAAAAATGGATGTAGAAAGAAGGAATAGAAGTAATAGCTTTTTCATAGTTGTCGGGATGTAAACAAAAATAGAAATTTCGCCGCCACATCCTATCCCGAACACAAAAAAAGCACGCGATTGCGTGCTTTCTAATCTGACTAACTAATTTCTTATTGAACGTCCAAATAGGCTCTTTCGACCAAACCCTCTTCTTTCGCCAAGCCTTGAACACCCGTTTCCAACGCCTTCACACGACGCGTAACTTTTTGGGATTTACCTTCATGCTCAAATGTCAATACCAAATCAAAGGGAGCTACAGTCGAAATCTTCGTCTGTAACAAAAGATTGGCCGGCGGACCTTTCATTTCTTTATCCGCGGCTAAAAGCGTCTCAAGCACTTTTCCGGTGGTATCTGCTACCTCAACCGAAACTCCTGAGAATACAGCTTCTTTACCCTTTTGCACCAATAAAACCACCGCATGGCCATTCGTTGAATCTAAGGTCTTCTTCTCAGCAAAGTTCACTGTACTTGGTCGCTTTCCACCACTTGCGAAAATTTTACCAAATTCAGCAACGGGCTCCAGCACTTCGGTCACGGATAAAACGAGGATGATGCCAGTGATTAACGAAGCCACGACCAATTCCTTCTTGATGGATCCACTCTTACGATCTTTGGAATATGCCTTGATCGAATCCCAATTGTTCAAAATATGAAAAATCGCAAATGAGATAAATAACAAACCAAAGATGGTATGCGTCATCTCAATAAAATGGGCCTTTTGCTTTACGTAAAGCAAAATACCAGTCGTTGCCAAAATAAAGAAGGCAATCGCCACGGTCAAACTGATTAGATTTTTGTTTTTCATAGGGTTGTTTTTTTTTCAAATATGTTGGTTACAGAAGAACTAAAGACCACAAATTCGACAAAAACGGGAAATTCTGCAACATAAACCGACAAGTAGGTATAAATTGTCGGCCTATGTCTTTTTAACTTGCAGGACATCTAAACCTTTTTCTATTGAAAAATTTATACATCCTTTTTTTTCTTGGAATTAACTTTCTCAGCTTCGGTCAAAATCAGTCGAAAGGCAAATTGACGGGGCAGGTGGTCGAGGCGAATTCCAACAATCCCATTCCTTTCTCGAGTGTTCGTATTCAAACAGCGAACCCCGTAAAACTCATTACCGGCGCCATTGCCAACGAGAAAGGTGAATTTAGCATCGAAGTAAATCAAGGCGTCTATGACATCATCATTGAGAGCGTGGGCTATGAAGCGACGACCGTAAAAGGTGTACAAATCAGCAAAACGACGCAATTGGGAAGTATTTCGGCGAAGGCAAGTTCACAGACGCTTTCCGAAGTAACCGTGAAAGGCCAAAAGGCGAGCATGGAACTTAATCTGGACAAACGAATATTCAATGTGGGAACGGACGCGGCTAATAAAGGGGCCACGGCAGCCGAGATCTTAGGAAATCTTCCCTCGGTTCAAGTAAGTGGTGAAGGAGGGGTCAGTCTTCGAGGAAGTGAGAATGTGCGTATCCTAATCGATGGAAAACCCTCTACTCTAGTGGGTATCAATGGTTCGTCGGGCCTGCAATCCTTACAAGGAAATCTAATCGATAAGGTCGAGATCATCACCAATCCATCTGCACGCTACGAGGCAGAAGGAATGGCAGGGATTATTAACATCGTATTAAAGAAGAATCAAAACCAAGGATTCAATGGAGCTATCGAAACCAATTTAGGCTATCCAGAGAATTTTGGGGGAACAGCAATCATCAACTACCGCAAGAATAAGTTGAACTTCTTCCTAAACTACGGACTCTTTTACCGTCGGACACCCGGAAGAGGAAAACTCTATCAGGAAGTCAATACGGGTGAACAAACGAATTACCTCGAACAAAGCAGCTCCAATAATGTGAGGGGCTTAGTGAATAATATTCGCGGCGGAGCAGATTACTTTTTCAATGATAAAACCATTCTGACGGCATCCTACATTTTCCGCAGTACGCACGTAAGAAGGATAACCGATTTTTATTACCTGGATTATCGCAAGGCCTTAAGCAATTTGTATTCGGATACCTATCGCCAACAAGATGAAAAGGAGACAGAACCGAATGCCGAATATGCCCTAACCTTTAAGAAATCCTTCGCGAAGAAAGGGAAGGAGTTTTCGGCCGACCTACGCTATTTGGACTATTGGGAACAATCGGATCAGATTTACACGCAGACGAGTAAGTTTGGCGATGGAAGTCCATACCCTGCAAATTCCCTTGTTCAAAAAGCCTTAAATGATGAATACGAGCGTCAATGGATTCTGCAAGCTGATTACACCAATCCGCTAGGAAAAGACGGTAAAGTTGAAATGGGATTGCGGACGAGTTTCCGGGATATGATCAACGACTACATTGTGACCCAGCAGCAAGCCAATGGCAGCTTCGCGGTGATTCCCGGTTTGCAAAACCTTTTTGATTACCAAGAAAACATCTCGGCGGCCTATGTAATTTTGGGAAATAAGCAGCATAAATTCTCTTACCAATTTGGTCTACGGGGGGAAGTTACCGACATCCAAACTGAATTGAAACAAACCCAAGAAAAGAACCCACGGAACTATGCGAACTTGTTTCCCAGCGCGCATTTTACCTATGCGATGAATCCAAATAGTTCCTTTCAATTGGGCTATTCGAGACGGGTCCGTCGGCCAACTTACAATGAATTGAGTCCGTTTGTAACTTTCTCAGACAACCGAAATTTCTTCTCGGGTAACCCAAATCTGAATCCCGAATTCACCAATTCCTTCGATTTAGGACATTTAAAGTATTTTGATGCGGGGAGTTTAAGTTCATCGGTTTATTACCGCTATACGACTGGGAAAATCGATCAAATTCGGACGGTGGATGCACAGGGTTTTTCGAAGAGTATGCCATTAAACTTTGCGGACCAACAATCCATGGGAATCGAATTAACGAGTTCGTTCAATGTATCCAAGGCCTATAAGGCAGATTTGAGTTTGAATGCATTCCGAGCGAAGATTGATGCCACAAACGTTGATGCGAATTATTTAGTGGACACCTATTCGTGGTTCATGCGACATACCTCACGTATTAAATTAGGTGGGGGTATCGATGCGCAAGTAAGAGCAAATTACGAAGCTCCGCAAAAAACAGCCCAGGGAACGCGTGGGCACATTGCTTGGATGGACTTATCGGCAACGAAAGATATCCTACAAGGAAAGGGAACATTGAGTTTGAATGTACTCGATCTATTCAACTCGCGCATTATGCGGACGGAGACATTTGGCGGAACATTTTACACAAACCGGGAAATGCAGGGCAGATTAAGACAAATAAATATTACTTTTAACTACCGATTAAATACCACCAAGCAAGCCGCCAAACAGCGACGAAGCATGATGGACGAAGAGAATTAAGCGTAAACCTATGAAACAAAGAATTTTACTAGCCGCCGGTCTCATGCAGATTTTGGCGTTTGGCTGTACGAGCTCACAAGAAAAATCCGTGTATCAGGTAATTTTTGAGGACCAAGATCAAATCGCCCAACGAGCCAAAGCTTCGAAAGAAAAGCTTCCCATTAAGATATCCGAGGGCATGGAGATTACCCGTTGGGCCTCCGACAGCCTTGCGCCCGACCCTGTGGCCATCGACATCGATGATCAAGGAGCGATCTATTTGAATTCAACAAACCGAGGGAAGGTATCCGAATTCGATATTCGGGGCCACCGGGATTGGATGACCGAATCCATTGGTTTCCAAACGGTCGAGGACCGCAAAGCATTCTTGCATCGCACCTTTGCACCTGAAAATTCGGAAAAGAATTCTTGGTTACCTGATTTAAATGGTGATGGAATACACGATTGGCATGACTTGACAATCGAAAAGGAAGAAATATGGAAGTTGGAGGATAAGAATGGAGATGGTTATGCCGACCAAAGTACGCGTATCTTAAATCAATTCAATCAAGAGGTAACGGATGTAGCCGGTGGTTTATTGGTTCGTAAGAAAGACGCATTCGTAGCGGTAGGACCTGATTTATGGCGCCTAGATAATACAAACAAGAAAGGACTTTGGACGAATGCTAAATCCATCGCGACCGGTTTTGCGGTACATATTGGTTTTGGAGGACATGGCATGTCGAGTGTCATCGAAGGACCTGATGGAAAGATTTATTGGCAGATTGGAGACATTGGGGCAAATATCACGACCATAGATGGACGTAACTTACCGAATCCCAATTCAGGCGTTTTGGTGCGCTCAAACCCCGATGGAACGGATTTAGAAATTGTGGCGTCAGGCATCCGAAATACACACGAATTTGTGTTTGATCATTATGGAAACATCATATCCTCCGATAACGACGGAGATCATCCGGGTGAAAGTGAGCGTTTAGTACATATTGTGGAAGGAGCGGATATTGGATGGCGGTCCAACTGGCAATATGGAAAGTATACGGATCCCAAAAACAACCTGTATAAGGTTTGGATGGACGAGAAATTGTATTTACCGCGCTGGGAAGGGCAAGCGGCTTATATCATTCCTCCGATTCGCAATTACCATAATGGACCGACGGGTATGGTATTTAATCCGGGAACGGCATTGGGTAAAAAGTGGCAGAACAAGTTTTTCTTGGTGGAATTCGTGGGAAATGCCAACAATTCTCACATCTGGGCATTTGACCTAAAGCCAAAAGGGGCATCCTTTGACTTCCATTCTGAGGAGGATGTGGTGCGTGGAATTTTACCAACGGGTATTCGTTTTGGTCCGGAAGGAGCACTCTATGCGGCGGACTGGGTAAATGGTTGGGATGCGAAAAACTATGGCCGTGTATGGAAACTGGATGTTACATCCAAGGAAAATGACCTAGCGGCAGAACGCCAAAAAACGAAGGAATACATTCAAATGGATTATTCCAAAGCACCATTGAGTCAATTAGGCGAGTTGCTTTATTACGGTGATATGCGTGTGCGTCAAAAGGCACAATTTGAATTAGTGGAGCGTGGGGACTCTAATGCCTTTGAGCAAGCCATTAATCAAAAGGAAAACCAATTAGCTCGTGTGCATGGAATTTGGGGCATCGGCCAATTGGCCAGAAAAACGCCAGCATTCGCAGATAAATTGATAGGCCTCATCCAAGATGCAGATCCGGAAATTCAAGCGCAGGCCATTAAAACCTTAGGGGATAATAAATACAAGAATGCCGCAAAAGCGATCATTCCAAGCTTAGCGTCAACATCAGCGCGCGTACAATTCTTCGCGGCGCAAGCTTTGGGACGAATGGAAGAGGCTGAAGCCGTTAAGCCCTTGTTAAAATTGGTGGAAATGAACCGTGATCAAGACGTTTATATCCGCCATGCGGCGGTATTTGCCTTGAGTCGGATTGGACAAGTAGAACCCATCGTTGCATTGGCGACGTCATCGAATCGCTCCTTGCGCATAGCTGCTGTATTGGTGTTACGTCGTCTGAAGAATCCAGCAGTTGAACAATTCTTGTACGATTCGGATGAATACATCGTTACTGAGGCAGCGCGTGCGATTCACGATGATGAGTCGATTCCTGCCGCTTTACCCGCATTGGCAAAAACGCTGACGGTGAATAAATGGACATCGGAGCCCTTGATTCGTCGGGCGATTAATGCTTGTTTACGCGTGGGAACGGCGAAGGAAATCGATTATTTGGTTGCCTATATTCAACGACAAGATATTCCAGATGCATTACGTGCGGAGGGTATTGCGACCTTGGGAACCTGGGGAAGTCCATCCGTTTTGGATCGTGTCGATGGAAGATACCGAGGGGTTTTAGACCGCAAGGCATCGGACGTAGTGGATAAAGTTGCGGGAATCGTACCGGCTTTCTTGAAAAGTAAGAATCCAGAGGTATTGTTCGCTACGGGTCAATTAATCGCAGAATTGGGAATTCAAAATGCCAAATCGGAGCAAACACAATTATTCTTAAATCACCCAAGTCCGAAGGTTCGTGCGGGTCAATTGAGTTCATTGACTGCATTGAATGATGTGAATCTACCTTTGCTCTTACAAAAGGGAATTGAGGATGTCGATAGAAATGTGCGTGCGCAGGCATTAGGATCTTTGGATAAGATATCAATCCCGAAAGCTCAACTACCGGGAATCGTTAACCCGATTTTCGAGAAGGGAAGCTTACCGGAGCAACAGCAATTGCTACAAAGTATTGCTAAAATGCCGGTTGACAATTCACAAGAAGTATTAGCTGATTTGATCGAGCGCATGGTGGCCAATAAATTACCCGCCGGCATTCGTTTGGATTTAATTGAGGCCGTAGAAGCCACGCAAGCCGAAAAGCTAGTCGCTAAATTGGATGCCTTGAAAACGAAAGGAACGTTAACGGATGAATACAAGGATGCCTTATATGGCGGCAATTTGCAGTTGGGAAATGCCATTTTTTACCGCAATCAATCCGTGGAATGTATCCGTTGTCACAATGCTGGTGGCGAAGGAGGGGTGGTTGGCCCGTCTTTAAAGGGTATCGGAAGCCGATTGACGCGCGAGCAAATTCTACAAGCCTTGATTGAACCAAGCGCGCGAATTGCCCCGGGATACGGAATGATTTCATTGAAGTTGACTGATGGCCAAGAAGTAACCGGAACGGTCATTCAAGAAACTGACGATGAAATTCAGTTGAAAACAAGCGAAGCTGAACCCCTCCGCATAGCTACAGCACGTATCAAATCGCGCGAGAACTATCCATCGAGCATGCCACCGATGGGAGGATTAATGAGCAAAAGAGAGATTCGGGATGTGGTGGAGTTTTTGGCTTCGCTGAAAAGCAAGTAAGAGGTTAGAGGTAAGAGCTAAAAGTTAAGAGTAATTTAGTTCTTAGTTCTTAACTCTTAGTTCCATCTGATCTGACTTGCAATTCGAATAATTTTGAATATATTTAAATCAATTTAAACCTATTGCATGAAACGAAATCCTTGGCTGCTGACGCTGGTCATCTCTTTTTATTGTATTTCAAGTTTCGGACAAATTTGGGTTTCAGAACCTAGTCTAGGAAAAATGCTTGCAAAACAAGTATTGAATCAACTTACAACAACCAAGACAGGTATTCTCATTACCACACAAAAGCAATTTCAAGTAATTGATGGATTTGGATATACCCTAACGGGTGGAAGTGCACAATTGATTTATGCACTCGAAGCCCCGAAAAGAAAGACACTCCTTGAAGAGTTATTTGGTCAAGGACCTTCGTCCATCGGTATTTCCGTTTTACGCATTGCTGTAGGAGCCAGTGATTTAGATGGCCAGGTATTTTCTTACGATGATGTGCCATCAGGCCAAACGGACCCGTCATTGAAACAATTCTCCTTAAAAGCTTCGCAATCGGATTTAATCCCCTTAATGCAGGAGATCAAAAAAATCAATCCCAAGATAAAATTCATGGCAACGCCTTGGTCGCCACCCGCTTGGATGAAGGATAATCAATCTTCGAAAGGGGGAAGCTTGCTACCCGGGAATTATCAGGTATATGCCAACTACCTTGTTCGCTATTTACGCGAAATGAAGGCCTTGGGATTAGAAATGGACTATTTAACGCCTCAGAATGAACCCTTGCATCCGGGTAATAATCCCAGTTTATTGATGTTGGCCTCCGAACAAAACCAATTCATCAAAAAGCATTTGGGACCCGCCATTCAAAAAGCAGGATTAAAAACAAAGATCATCGTTTATGACCATAACTGCGATAAGCCGGAGTATCCCTTGGAAATTTTGAATGATACCATAACCCGTCAATACGTAGCTGGATCAGCCTTTCACTTGTATAATGGGGATATTTCAGCGCTTGGACTAGTTCGAAAAGCACATCCCGATAAGGATGTATATTTCACCGAACAATGGACAGGTGCCAAAGGAGATTTTGCCGGCGATTTCCATTGGCATATGAAAAACGTCATTATTGGTTCCCTCAATAACGATGCCAAAACGGCTTTGGAGTGGAACTTGGCGAATGACCCCAATTGGGAACCGCATACACCCGGCGGATGTACGGAATGCAAGGGCGCTTTGACGATTGATAAAAATGGGCAAATTCTCCGAAATCAAGCCTATTACATTATTGCGCAAGCCTCGAAATTCATCCCAACCGAATCAAAACGAATAGAAATCAGTAATTTACCTAAAGGAGTGAATGGAGTGGCTGTTCAACGGCCTGACCAGAAAGTGGCCGTTCTATTACAAAATGAAACACAAAATACCATCAATACTTCAGTAGGTTTCGGTGGAAAATATTGGAATTTGGAGTTAAAAAAGGAAAGTACAGTGACGATTTTATTGGACAAAGAGGTGAGAGGTAAGAGGTAAGAGGTAAAATTAAAGATGATTAGTCAATCTACCTTTGGACCAGAAACTAATATATATACTAGCGACTACAACTAAAATTTAAACCTGCTAGAGACTAGTGACTAGCGACTATAACCTATGAAAACATTCAACATCAACCGCCGTCATTTCCTGAAAGGGGCATCTGCAGGATTGGCGATGACAACTTTTGGAGCCTATGGGCTGGATTTAGTGAATCCCAACAAACCTTTGCGCGTCGGTCTAATCGGTGCGGGATGGTATGGGAAAAGTGATTTGTTCCGTTTGATGCAGGTAGCACCCGTGGAAGTTGTGGCGCTCTGTGATCCGGACCGAAATATGTTGACGCAAGCGGGTCAATTGGTCGCTGCCCGACAAAAATCACGTAAAACACCTCGATTATACGGTGATTACCAAAAGCTTTTGGCAGACAATCAATTAGACATTGTTTTAATAGGTAGTCCAGATCATTGGCATCCCTTGCAAATGATTGATTCGGTGAAGGCCGGAGCTAATGTATATGTTCAAAAACCGATCTCGGTAGATGTTTTGGAGGGGGAAGCCATGGTCGCCGCCGCCAGAAAATATGGCAAAACAGTTCAAGTAGGTACTCAACGGAAATCAACCCCGCACATCATTGAGGCAAAAAATAAGATTGTAGACTCCGGAATGTTGGGCAAAATCGCTCATGTGGAGATGTATTGCTACTATCACATGCGTAACAATGGCAATCCACCGGTGCAAGCGGTTCCCGACTTCTTTGATTATGAAACTTGGACTGGCCCAGCACCTTTACGTCCCTATGACGGCTTACCACATACCCGTTGGTGGAGAACATTCAACGAATACGGAAATGGAATCATGGGCGATATGTGTGTCCACATGTTCGATACAGCGCGTTGGTTATTAGGCTTAGGTTGGCCAAAACGCATTTCATCCGAAGGAGGTATCTATGTCCAGAAAGAGGGGAAATCGAATATTGCCGACACACAAACCGCTGTATTTGAATACGATGGCTTAAACTGTGTTTGGCAACATCGCACATGGGGCACGCCACCCGATCCCGAATATCCGTGGGGATTAACAATCTATGGAGAAAAAGGAACGCTTCGTCTGAGTACCATGCAATACGATTTCACGCCGGTCGATCCCAAAGCTGCCAAAATTCATGGTTCTTGTCTTTTTGAAAAGGAAAAATATCCGGAGGATTTGACGGAAGATCGCATTGAATTAAATGCAGCTCCGGCAACTCGCTTACACATGTTGGACTTCTTAGCTGCCATCGACAAAGGCACGAAACCTGTCGCAGATATTCAGGAAGGGCATATTTCAACGGCATCGTGTATTTTGGCAAATGTCTCGATGAAATTAGGCCGACCACTTTCTTATGATCCAGCAAGTAAAACGGTCATAAACGACCCTGAGGCAACTCAATTATTAGCGAGAACCTATCGTCAACCCTGGTCACGAAATAGCTTAAACGCATGAAAAAACTCCTAATCATCTGTCTGTTAACTCCAAGCTTGGCTTGGGCACAAAATGGTCTTCAATTACTGGAGAACTTGAAACGTATCGAATCAACGGGGACCGTACTACACGTAGCGGCACATCCCGATGATGAAAGCACACACATGTTGACCTGGTTTGCCCAAGAACAGCACTGGGAAACGAATTATTTCGCCTTCACACGAGGGGATGGGGGTCAAAACCTGATTGGTGATGAGCAGGGAATTCCTCTGGGATTAATTCGGACCCAGGAACTCTTGGCGGCGCGTAAAATCGATGGTGCCAATCAATATTTTTCCCAGGCATTTGATTTTGGATTCTCTAAATCGACCGACGAGGCCTTGAGCTTCTGGAATAAGGAATTGGTCTTGTCCAATTTGGTGTATGTGATCCGAAAATTGCGTCCAGATATCATTTTTACGCGTTTTCCTCCGGATGCACGTGCAGGCCATGGACATCATTCGGCTTCGGCTGTGATGGCAATTGAAGCTTATCAAGCGGCAGCCGACCCAAAACGCTTCCCTGAACAATTGAAAGGGGATATCAAACCTTGGAAGGCGACGCGATTGTTGTGGAATACCTTTCGTTTTGGTAGCTCATCGACAGTATCTGAGGATCAATTCAAGATGCAAATCGGGAATTTCTTGCCGAGCATTGGACAGAGCACGGGCGAAATGGCAGCGTACAGTCGGAGCCAACATAAATCCCAAGGCTTCGGTTTTGCCGTCGATCATGGTAAATCGACCGAGTATTTCCAAACCTTGGCAGGGCCTGCGCCAAAAAATTCGATTGATGAAGGGGTGCCCAACCATTGGCAAGAAAGCGCAGCGGGTGCTGAAGTGGAGCGCCTGATTCGTTTGATCATTCGTAACTACCAGGCCGAAAAGCCTTATTTGAGTGTCCCTGACATGATTCAGGTTCGTCGGGCGATTCAAAAATTACCCAATTCTTATTTAATCGCTAAGAAAACGAAGCAAATCGATGAGTGGATTGTGGCAGCGGCTGGTATCCATTTTGCGGGCAATACGAATCGTGGAACGATAGCACAGGGGGATCCTATTTCGATTAAAACGGAATTCATCGTGCGAAGCCCCATTCATGTGGGTGCGCTGAATTTACGAGTAGGTGAAAAAGATACATTATTTAAGGACAATGCGATTCCTTATCAAAAAATCGTTTGGAATTCGAGACAAATCGTCAAGCAAGCCATTACCCAACCGTATTGGTTAGTCAATACCAAAGAAACCGGCCATTTCGTGGTCAAAGACCCAAGCAAAATCGGTCAAGCCGCTCCTGATCCCGCGATGCAAATAACGGCTCAATTTACAGTAGAGGGCGAATTGATCGCGGTGAGTAGACCTGTTCAAGAAATCGTTGTAGACCCCGTCAAAGGGGAATTTACCCAACCCATCACGATCACGCCACGCAGTATCTTCCAGATTAATCATCCGAATATCTTGTTGCCTAAGGGTTCCGGCGAAAATAAATCGGCCGAAGTAAGTCTAAAGGCCATGGGAAATATCGCTGCCGGCAAGGTCTCGGTGATGAACCAAGACGGAAAAGTGTTGGGGACATTGGATTTACCGAATGGAATCGCTGCGGGGATGAGCCAAAATGTGAGCATCCAATTACGCGAGAAGGATCAAGAGGTGGATGGAAAAATGACTTGGAAATTGCGCTTAGCCTATGAAACCAGCAAGGGAAATTGGGTGGATTCTTTACAGATGGAGAGCATACAATATCCCCATATTCCGGTCCAACGGTATTTTTCACCGGTGGCCTTAAATGTCTTGCACATCGACTTCAAGAAAGCGGGAAAGCGTATCGGATACATCAAAGGAGCGGGGGATAAGGTACCCGAAAGCTTGGAGCAAATGGGTTATCAGGTGGATTATTTACAGGAGGCCGACTTGAAAGCAAGTAATTTAGCGAAATACGATGTGGTATTAACGGGAGTTCGTGCGCACAATACGGTGGAATACTTGGGGAATGTGCATGGAGAATTGATGAAATATATGGAGCAAGGGGGTAATTACGTGGTACAATACAACACGCAAAGTACATTGGGACCCTTGAAGAGTTCGATGGGACCCTATCCCATGAGCATTACACGTAATCGGATTACCAAGGAGGAAGCGGAGCCGCATTTCTTGATGGAACATGGATTATTTAAGTCTCCCAATGCGATTACGGCACTTGATTTTGATGATTGGATTCAGGAGCGGAGTATCTATTTGGCTGAGTCGTCAGATTCTCATTTCGAATTTCCTTTGGCCTTCACGGATCCAGGAGAACCTGAGCAAAAAGGAAATATTGCCGTTTGTAAGTATGGCAAAGGCCAATTCATCTATACGGGATTGGTTTTCTTCCGGGAATTACCGGCGGGCATTCCGGGGGCGTGGCGATTGATGGCGAATTTGTTAAGTCGCTAATTTTGTAGAGACGCGATACCTCGCGTCTATTTTTTTAAATTATACATAAAGACGCGAGGTATCGCGTCTCTACAGGAAAAGTAATGTTACATCACAGTGTATTTTTAACCTTTAAATCGACGACAACGGAGTCGGAGATTGACTATTTCATCCAGGAATCCAGAAAATTAGCCCAAATTCCCGGTGTTCAAAATCTACAGGTTTTGGAGGAATTCAATGCCACGAATCCTTTTACCCATGGCTTGGGAATGGATTTCGAGGACCAAGCAGCGTATGATTTTTATTCCAATCATCCGATTCATAATCATTTCGTGCAGGAAGTTTGGATTCCGAGGGTGGAAAAGTGGCAGGAGATAGACTTTAGGGAGGTTAGAGGTTAGAACTAAGAGAAATTAAAGATGCTTGGGCCCTCTACCTTCGGACTATGGACTTTGGACTCCTGACTACTGCCCACTGATTACTGATTACTAGCGACTTATATATGATTCAAATATTTCAAAAATCACGTTCATTCGGCCCAAAAACGGCAATTATCTCGGGTGGAAATTCCTATTCCTATGCGGATTTACATGCAGCGGCGGATGATTTTGCGCATTTATTATTAGAAGAACAAGCAGATTTAGCAGAGGGACGAGTGGCCTTTATGGTCCAACCGGGTTTTGATTATGTCCGGGTACAGTGGGGAATTTGGCAGGCGGGAGGTATTGTGGTGCCATTGTGTTTAAGCTATCCACTGCCTTCCTTGCGCTATACGATTGAAAATTCAGGGGCATCGGTTATTGTGGTTTCTCCGGAGTTTGAAGTGACGCTGAAAGATCTCGCCGACGAGTTGAGCTGTCGGTTCATCGTCTTAGGAAAAAATGATCAAGCGAAAGCACCCAAAGCCTTACCGGAAATAGCTGATTCGCGCGGCGCGATGATTCTTTACACGAGTGGAACAACAAATTTACCCAAAGGTGTTGTCAGCACACATGGCAATTTAAATGCCCAGATTAGTTCGTTGATTGAGGCATGGAAATGGACATCGGAGGATTCCACCGTTTGTGTCTTACCCTTACACCATGTACATGGGGTCGTTAATGTAGTTTCCTGTTCTTTATGGGCGGGGGCAAGTTGTGAATTCATGCCTAATTTTAGCGAGAAAGCCA
The DNA here is from genome assembly GCF_054558655.1 of Aquirufa sp. 5-AUSEE-100C1. Lineage (NCBI taxonomy): Bacteria > Pseudomonadati > Bacteroidota > Cytophagia > Cytophagales > Flectobacillaceae > Aquirufa > Aquirufa sp. 5-AUSEE-100C1. Next base: position 603,608 of record NZ_JBPXKO010000001.1, read on the forward strand.
TTTTTGACTTGATTGAGGGAGCCAAAATCAATGTTTTTATGGCTGTACCCACGATCTATTTCAAATTGATTGCCTACTGGGAATCGTTGGAAGACCATAGCCAAAAACAAGTTAGCGAAGCCTTACAAAAACTACGTTTTATGATATCCGGTTCGGCGGCTTTGCCGGTTTCCGTGATGGAACGTTGGCAAGCTATTTCGGGTCATTTATTATTGGAACGGTATGGCATGACCGAAATCGGGATGGCATTAAGTAATCCGTACGATGGACCACGCGTAGCGGGTCATGTGGGATATCCTTTACCAGGCGTTTCGGTCAGATTATCCGAAGAGGGAGAGATCCAAGTAAAGGGGCCGACGGTCTTCAAGGAATATTGGAACAAACCCGAATCGACGGCTGAATCCTTCACGGAAGATGGTTGGTTCAAAACAGGGGACATCGCTGCGATCGATGAACTAGGCGGTTACCGAATCTTAGGACGTAATTCGGTCGATATCATTAAATCGGGAGGTTACAAGATATCCGCCTTGGAAATTGAAGAAGTATTGCGTCAATACCCTGGCATTGCGGATTGTTCGGTGGTGGGCTTGCCCAACGACGAATGGGGCGAATTAGTTGCTGCAGCAATTGTAACAAAGTCTGCCATCGATGAAAAAGCCTTGTCAACATGGATGCGGGAACAAATGCCGGCTTACAAAACACCTAGAAAATATGTCGTGGTTCAGGATTTACCGCGAAATGCGATGGGAAAAGTCACGAAAAAAGATGTTGTTCAATTAATCAAATAAACATGTTATTACGCGGAGTTGCTTTATTGGCCGGATGCTATATCATTGGCCAAATCATAGGAGAAAGTCTCGGACAATTACTCGGGATCAATAATAATGTAGGCGGTGTGGGCTTTGCCATGTTGCTACTCATTTTGGCCCAAAACGAATTAGAAAAGCGGAATTTATTTCATGAGGAAATGGGTGAGGGGGTCATGTTTTGGAGCAAGATGTACATTCCCGTGATCGTGGCGATGTCAGCCGTTCAAAATGTCCGCGTAGCTTTCAATAATGGGATATTAGCACTCTTAGCTGGTATTTTGCCAGTAGTACTCTGCCTCTTATTTATGCCCATTTTATCCAAATCCAAATCTGAATAACATGGAATACATCATTGAATTATTGGATAAAAATGGATTGATTGTGGCATTTTTGGTCACTGGGATATTGGTGTATTTGTCGGAGGGCATCTCCATCAAACTGACCAACAAAAAATTACCTGGCTCCGCCATTGCCATCTTTCTGGGATTGGTCATCGCATACATCGGAGGGATCTTAACCGAAGGAAAGAGTGGAATTGGCGATTTACCGGGCTTGACCGGCTTTAAGGTGATGGGAGGTCCCATGTTTCGGGATTTTGCGATTGTCTCGACGGCCATGGGAGCGAGTTTTGCGATTATTAAAAAAACGGGGTCTGTGGGCATTTTGTCACTCTTTTTGGGCGTGATCTTCTCATTTATTGCCGGAGTAGGAATTGCCTATGCATTCGGAATCACCGATGCCGAGAGATTAACAACGATTGGTGCGGGGGCATGTACCTTTGTGGTAGGGCCTGTGACCGGAACTGCCGTTGGAGCAAGTTCCGACATCATCGCATTAAGCATCGCAGCCGGCGTTGTGAAGTCTATTTTGGTAACGATAGGTACTCCCTTTATTGCGCCTTACATCGGTTTGGACAATCCTAAATCGGCCATGATCTTTGGCGGTTTAATGGGAACGACTAGTGGCACTGCGGCGGGACTAGCTGCTACTGATCCCAAATTAGTTCCCTATGGTGCGATGACAGCGACATTTTATACGGGACTGGGATGCTTGATGTGCCCGTCGGTGTTATATTTTGCGCTGAAAGCGATGATGTAGAGACGTGATACCTCGCGTCGGCATCCTGTAGAGACGCGATACCTCGCGTCGGCAATCTGTAGAGACGCGATACCTCGCGTCGGCATTCTGTAGAGACGCGATACCTCGCGTCGGCATCCTGTAGAGACGCGATACCTCGCGTCTATTTAGGTATAATAGTTATAATTTTGATAATGTTAAAAGACGCGAAGTATCGCGTCTCTACAATAAAACGTGCCAAATATAAAAGACGCGAAGTATCGCGTCTTTACAATAAAACGTGCCAAATATAAAAGACGCGAAGTATCGCGTCTTTACATTATCGCGCTAAAGCCCGCAAACCACCCCCAATCACCATCACAGCGGCATAGAACGTAAATGCCAAGGTAAACAAGCCGTCTGCTGGGGTTTGACCGAACACATGGTATGGTGCCCAAAGAAGCGCTAAGGTACTCACGAACAATAGACCAATCAATACCAATTTAATCCAATTGTTGCGACGCGTTTTTTTCATTTCAAAGGCTAAGAGAATTCCTTCTGACACATAACTGAAAAGGAAAATAATCAAGAGGCTGTAGGCAAGGGTTTTGATGCTGTTCATATTCATATCTATTTGTTTTTCTTGATTCAAAATTAGATTTGTAGTCCGCCAAAATTTGGCGACTTGCGAACAATTTCAGATATTGTAGAAAAAAAGATGCATACGACCGAGCGAATCAAGGAAATCAATGGGCTTTTTCTTCAAAAGTCCTTTATCGTTAATTATGCAAACGTTTCGGCCTATTTCACCGAACAATTTGATCTCTCAAATTATGCAGAAAGGTCATTTAGTCGGGACCTGAAAGCCCTCAAAGAGTTACTACAAACGCGCTATCCTTTACTCCATGATAAAGCTGGCGAACTGATTAAATACGCGCGCGCCACGAATAGATTCTACTATGTGCGTGATGACATATCCGCATTTCCCAGTATCTCCGAAAAAGAATTACGCCAAATTGCCTCCACCATCGAAATGAATAAACACCTTTTCAGCGGTGGAGCAGGCGAGGGGCTCGTGAATAAATTACGGGCAATTGCCTTGGAAAATGAATTGGCTCAGCAGCATCAATTGTTAAGTTGGTCAGCAATCCAACTCATCAACGACGGAGCGCGGTCTGGCGAGACGCTCTTTCAAGATCTACTCAAAAGCATTTATGCCCAAGACCTTTTGGAATTCACCCACCAAGGTCTGAGTAAAAAATCCCAGATGAAGAAAATCACGGGAATACCCTTGCTTTTGAAGGAGTATAACAACGGTTGGTATACCGGTTGGTACCTTCTTTTCCAACCCGCTTCCGTGGAAGATACCCTTATTCGACTGGACTTAAATCACTTACGTGTATTTGCTTTGGACCGAATTACGGGAATTAAGGTGGTTAAAAAAGAGCCTAAAATTCGAAAAGCGGAGGATTTCAAACCGGCCGATTACTTCAAGGCGAGTTTGGGGGTTTTCCGAAGTTCAACGATGAAAGCGGAAACGATTCGGATTGAGGTATTGAAAAGCAGTTGGATGTTTAATTACCTAATCAAATACCCGATTCACGCATCCCAACAAATATCCGAGGAGCAAGAGGATTCGGCGGTATTCCAATACAAATTGGAAATTGAACAGGAATTAGAAAACTTTTTGATTCGTTATGCGGCTGAAATGCGTATTTTGGCACCCGAAAAACTTAAATTATCTATACAAAAACAATTACAAGAAACACTCCATAAACATGTCTAAAAAAATCATCTTCGGACTCTTACTGCTAAGCTCTCCCTTAATTGCACAGGAGGTTAATGAAAAGCGTGCGATCCAACAAGTCGTTAACAACATGTTTACTGCCATGCAAACGGGTGACACGGCACTATTTCGTTCTTGCTTCACACCGACTGTCATTTTCCAAACGGTTGTTGCTAAAAACGGGCAAAATCAAGTAAAATCCGAAGATTTCGAGGGTTTCGTCAAGAGTCTATCAAAATATCCCAAAGGCGCCTTGGATGAACGAATCAAATTCAAAAGCGTTAAATGGGATGATAGTTTGGCGAGTGTTTGGACGCCCTATGAATTTTACTACCAAGGTAAATTTTCCCACCGAGGTACCAATTCCTTTCAATTGGTGAAGTTGGCCAATCAATGGAAAATTCAGTATCTGATTGATACGAGGAAAAAATAAGAAACTATTTAGTTAATAGCTTTTTCAAAAATTCATAATGCTCCTCTGAAATCAAGTAAACGGAAAATCGTTTATCATCAGAAGCCGTTTGACGAATGATCACATCTTTCAAGCGGTAATGTGCCCAAAAATAGCTGTTGATTCCTTTGATCAATTTTGAACGAACTTGTCTTTGCGTTTCATAAGCATAGGAACCATAACCCATCATTTCGGTAAAAAGCTGAGAACTAAAATTGTACCCTTGGGGATATGCCAAGCAATCAATGAGGAAATCTGATGCTCCATCTGGTAGACCATCTAAGGCTACAGATAAACTTACACGCGCATTTTTCGAATTTCTACGTCTGTACACGTAGTAAAAGCAGGCAATCAAAAATAATAAAGCAACTCCCCAATATATTAATAAATTAACAGAATAAGGTTTTATATAAAAAGGCCCTTTGTAAGTACTGATTGATTTGAGTTTTTCAATTGAGATGGAGTCGATTTTTATAGCTGGGTTTAATGTGTTTTGCGTTTTTTCTGGAACATAAATATATAACCAATTATTATTTTCACTCAACTCGTAATATTGGTTCAAATTTGTAAATACGTATTTCAATTGGTAAACTTTATTCAAAACAGGATCCGCAATAATAATAAATGGACCTTTCATGAAAATATATTTACCATTAAGAAAAATTGATTCAAAGGTGGTCAATCCTAACTTAACTAACAAATCTGTATTAATATCCCCTTTATAATCCCACTGATTAGATTTTAATGATTTTTCAAAGTATCGATATGGATGTGAAAATCTACCTTCGTGATATAAGGCGGGAAAATCAATTATGCTTAAAACATCTCGTTTAACATCAAAGCCGCCAAAATCACTTTTCATATACTTGGGGCCCATTTCATTGGGAACATTTGTCAATTCCCATTCTTTAGACCTAAAAGAGAAATATGTTTCAATATTATTTGCATGCCAAAAACCATTTCCACCAACACTAAACAAAGTATCATTTCTAACATATTGAATTGCGCCGAAATTATAACCACGATAAAAAGTTTTATCCAATCGCTTTAATTCCTTTTTCAAAAGGTTTAACTGATAGACCTGACCAGTACCTAAAACTGTTAAAATGTAACTATTATCTAATAAGAACGTGTTAATAATAGCATTTGGAGGCAAATCACTAGATACTATACTGTCACATTTAATCTTCCCTAATTGTAACCAGCTTTGTGAAATCTGCTCTTTCCAAATAGTACTATTTTCTAAGTCAATACGGTAATGAAGAATTTCATTAGGCAATTTAAATTGAATCTGACTATTTACTTGAAATTCAATAAAAACCAAAAAGAGCATGAGAATCAACTGCTTCATATAAATACGAAAATGATTTAAAGAGTAAATTAATTCATTTACAGGTTTTATTTAATTTATCATTCAAGCATTGTTAAAGAATTTATGTGTATTGCGCGAAACACATAATTACAAATCCATTATTTTTTTCTAATAGCCTTTCTTTACGCTCAGCTATTAACCAATTATTTAGTCATTCAAATTTTCATCCATTATTTCATAATAAACTAAGTCTTAAAATTAATGTGTACTCCAATTAAATCTAAAGTTTTGAATAAACTCAGTAAACTAAATAAATTTGTTCTTGCATTGATTTTATTATCATCTTGCGCTGATTTAAGTAACCCTGAATCATCTCCAACGGTATTAACGCTTGACCCAACCGAAGTTAAGCTCAATTCATTTATATTGAATGGCGATGTCACCGATGAAGGCTTTAATGCCGCAAAAGAACGTGGATTCGTTTGGAGCACCACCAACTCAAATCCATCAGTAAGTGACAATAAAATAAACGTGGGTTATGGCAAAGGCCAATATTCATATACATTAGAAAAACTGTCTGTAAATACAACTTATTATTATAAAGCCTTTGCAACAAATGACAAAGGGACATCGTACGGCGAATTAAAAACGGTCAAAACAGCGGATTATTTATTAGCAACATTAACAACAGACTTACCCAAAAATATTACTTATACCAGCGCTGAATTGGGAGGGAATGTTATTGAGGATGGCGGAATTGCCGTTACAGAGAAAGGAGTATGTCTTGCTGTAGACAAAACTCCAACCGTTGACGACATAAAAATAGTAAATGGCAAAGGAATAGGTCCATTTGCCAATATTGTCATCCAACTCAAAGATGGAAGTAATTACTCTGTTCGTTCTTATGCAATTAATGGGAAGGGAATTGCTTATGGAAATGAACAAAAATTCACTACAAATGCATTTAAATTGCCAACTGTTTCAACAAATGCAACTCAAAATATTAGCTCAAATTTAGCAACTCTCTTTGGGAACTTATCTGATAATGGAGGAACCGAAATTATTGAAAAAGGCTTTTGTCTATCCAAAAATCCTAATCCAAGCATAACGGATATTAAAGTAAAATCTTCAAATAATGATTTAGGGAATTATGCGCTAGTAATAACAGCATTAGAGCCCTCAACAAAATACTTTGTAAAGGCATACGCTCAAAATATAAAAGGTATCTCATACGGTGCTGAAACAGTATTTACAACTTTACAAGCGACCATCCCAAGCGTGGTCACCAATGATCTTCAAGAAATTACAACAAATTCTGTGCGATCCGGAGTAGAAATCATATCCAATGGTGGTGCTGATATAACGGAATTTGGTGTATGCATTTCAAACAATAGAAATCCTACAATTTTTGATCGGAAAATAATTCTAGGGACAACCAATTCACCCGGAAAAATGGATTACTTCTATGGTTTAAACAATAATACCACCTACTATTTAAGAGGCTATGCGATAAATAGAGCTGGAGTTGGTTATGGGCAAGAAAAAACCTTTACAACAGGAAATTCGATTCCAAACAACATTAAAAGCGGATTAGTGGCATATTTTCCTTTTAATGGTAATGCAATTGATGCCAGTGGTAATGGAAACAATGGAAATGTTATAGGTGCAGCACTCACAATCAATAGATTTGGTAAATCGAATAGTGCTTACTACTTTTCTTCAGTAAATTGTTCACCTCGAATCGAAGCAGCAATTAATACAACTTCAATAACAAAAGCTTTAACTATTTCGATATGGGTTAAGCAGGTAGGAAATGGGTGTGCACTTTCTCCGAGAATCCTAGATTTTGCATCGTCTCCAATTGATGGTCCTGGGCAACTTCAGTGGATGTTTAGTTATCAAAACTCGTGGTCTGTTGCGCAACAAAAATCAAATCGAACTGATATCAACTCAGCTATTTTCCCAACGGGACCAAATGTTTGGACACATTTAGTATACGTTAATGATGGTATTTCTTGTAGATTTTATCAGGATGGTAGATTAGTTGGAACAACACCAAACGGTAATGGAAATCCAATATTAGCAAGAGACCTTACTATAGGTAGAATGAACCACCCTGCGTATGATGCTTTCAATGGAAACCTAGATGACTTAGGAGTTTGGAACAGAGCTTTAACTGATGAAGAAGTTAAATTTCTTTTCGAAAATGATTTTAACCCTTAAACATAAAAAGCCCCAAGATCATCTCTTGGGGCTTTTCTTTTTCTATAAATATCTTAATTAAATCCGATATCCGCCAATCCCTTGTGCGAGATTACAATCGCCTCCAATGGCGTCTCGTTCACACAAGCATCTTGTTCTACGTAGTAGTATTTCATGCCGGATAATTTTGCATTGGCCAAGACACGCTTGAAATCGATATGACCTTTTCCTACTGGAGCAAAACGACCTTGATCGTCCATATCCTTCACGTGCCATAATTTGAAGCGTCCTGGATACTTCTTGAAATATTCGACCGGATCAGCACCCGCCTTGGTTACCCAATACAAGTCCATTTGAAAATTCACGTATTTCGGATTGCAATTTTCCAACAAATAATCAATCGTCACGATACCCTCCGAATCCTTCACATATTCAAAATCGTGGTTATGATACAATAACTCTAATCCTGCTGCATGGCATTTCTCACCCATCTTATTCAAAATATCTGCCAAATTCTTTGCGCCTCCTTTCATTCCTAATTTCTTATTTACCGCATCATAGGTAAATAAACCCATCGGAGGAACCGGAATCACAAAATACTTAAATCCCGCTGCCTTCAGATCTGCAATTTGTTGGTCGATATTATCCAATGTCGCCGACCCTTGATGCGCCGAAATCGGATTCAATTTCATCTCCGCCAATAAAGCCTTGAAATCAGCAGGCGAGAGGTTATAGAATTTACCGTTGTTATACCCAGCCGACTCCACATTCACATATCCCGCATCAGAAACAGCCTTCAAGGTTGCTCGCGCGTCTTTACCCATTTCGGTACGAACCGTGTATAAAGCTAATCCACCAAAAGGCTTGTCGGCAGCTCTGAAAGAAACTAGTGCAATACTCAAAACCGCACTTAGGCCTAGCGCAAAGGCTAGCAATTTGTTCATTTTCATGTTTTTTTTTAGTTAAATAGTGTACCATAAAATTAAGAAATTCCTTCCTGCAATCCCAAATTTGATTTCATAACACAAAACAAATTTTGCGTAAATTCGTTAAAATACTATACTAAACCCCTGCCTGTGAGAATCTTATTATTCCTTTGCCTCATTTCCTTTTTTTCTACCCAAGCACAAGTTCCCGCCATTCATCCCGAGCAAATTCAAATCGCGCGCGATTCGTATGGAGTACCCCATATTTTTGCCCCCACAGATACTGAGGTTGCCTATGGGCTTGCCTGGGCGCATTCGGAAGATGATTTCAAAACCATTCAAACACTGATTTTGACGGGTAAAGGAAAATTGGCAACTTATTTAGGGAAGAAAGGGGCTCCCGTGGATTATGTGTTTGGCTTGTTGAATACACGGAAGGTGGTGGACCAACAAATCAAATCAATGGATCCGCGCTTTATCCAACTCGTTCAAGGATACCTGCGTGGATTGGAGGCCTACGGAAAAGCACATCCCGCCGAAGTATTAAATAAACACGTATTTCCCATCGCCCTAGAAGATTACATTGCGACGACCATGTTCTCGGTGGCCGTATTCTGTGGGGTGGATCGCACCTTACCCAAAATCCTCGACGGCTCAATCGCTTCACTTCCAGGATTTACGGGGGAAGGAAGTAATGCCTTTGCGATCAAAAGCAATAAATCCGCCTCGGGTGAACCCATGCTCGTGATTAATGCGCATCAACCGATTGAAGGCGCAACGGCCTTTTATGAGGCCCATGTACAAAGCGAAGAAGGCTGGAACATACTAGGCGGTCTATTTCCGGGTGGTCCATTGATTTTTCATGGCGTAACCCCCAATTTAGCCTGGGCGCATACGGTGAATTTTCAGGATAAGATTGATGTGTATCAGTTGCAGACCGACAAAGCGCATCCCAACCAATATCTCGTAGACGGCCAATGGTTAAATCTCGAGAAACGCAAAGTCAAACTTTCCATCAAGGGAATTCCTATCCCAATAAGTAAAGTAGCCTATCAATCGATTTATGGCCCAACGGTCAAGAGTCCATCGGGGGCATATTTCTCAATCCGACTGCCTGCGTTGATGGATGCCGGAGCGCTCCAACAATGGTATGCGATGAATCGGGCGACCAACTTGACCGAATTCAAAGCCGCGATTGATCGGAACCACTTGGCGATGTTTAATATCATGTATGCGGATAAGAATGATAACATCTTCTACATCTCAAATGGGAAAATGCCTTACCGTAATCCGGATAAGAAATATAATTGGTCGGGAACCCTACCCGGTAACACCCGTGCTACATTATGGGATAAATTTAAACCAGTGAACGAATTGCCTCAATACCTGAATCCAGCGAGTGGTTATTTATTTAACACAAATCATTCGCCCTTCATGGCAACAGACTTGAAGGAAAACCTAGATCCCGCGAAGTTTGACACGAATGATGGGTACGAGACCTATCACAATAACCGTAGTTTTCGCGCCAAGGAACTCATTGATAGTTACGATAAAATCTCTTGGGAGGATTTGAAGCGAATTAAGTTTGATCGCCAGCTCCCTGCGAAGATCTTATATCCCTATGGATTAGATGCCAGCGTCTTGTTTCAATTGGATGAAATGAAATACCCGACACTAAAACCCATCATCCAAGGAATCAAAAATTGGAATCATGTGACGGATGTGGAGAGCATCGGTGCCTTGTATTACAACATTGCATACTATCAAGCATCTAAAATTCGGAACAATGGGAGTAAGGCGCCTTTGACAGAAGCAGAGGCTGTAACACTTTGCCAATATGTGAATGATTTTCTTTTGAAACATTACGGGAAAATTGAGGTCAAATTAGGAGAATTCCAACGATTAGTGCGCGGCAATGAAGATTGGCCTCAGGCAGGCATGCCCGATGTGTTAGCGGCCGTTCAAACCGAAGCTTGGGGCGAAACGAAACGTCGGATGAATAGTGGGGACGCCTACATCGGATTTATACGTTTTCCAAAAGGAGGTGGATTGCCGCACATTGAAACGGTGAACACCTTTGGAGCAAGTTCACATCCGGATTCACCGCATTATGCAGACCAACGTGAAATGTACCAAGCACAGAAAACCAAAGTGATGACCTTGGATAAGGCCGAGGTCTTAAAGAATGCCAAAAGAGTTTATCGGCCGGAGTAATTAAGAGCGAAAAAAAACGTCTGGCGGAATCTGTAAGAACCGACAAAGCTTTTGGGCCATTTTAAGCGTAATTTCACGTTTACCAGCTAAGATGGCTGAAACATGCCCTTTGCTACCGATGATAGGAATGAGATCTTTTGATTTTAATCCCATCTCGCGCATTTTATAAACTAAGACTTGCGTAGGATCTAAATTGGGAATTGGATGATTTCGATCATCGTAATCTTTAATTAAAACAATTAAAAGTTCCAACTCATCACGAATCGGACCCGCATCCTCCACGTGAAAAATATCTATCATCCGCTTAACGGCAGCTTGATAATCATCTGACGACTTTAGTACTTTCCAAGTCATATTGACAATTTTTATAAAATTCTTACATCAAATGTAATCGTGCTAGCTTCTATCTGATCGTATTCTTTATGGGTTCCAAACCAAATCACATAACAAGCCTGCTGCTGAAAATTGATGGAAACAATTAATCGGTAAGAATTCCCTTTCACGTTAAAAACAACACGCTGATGGGAAATAATACTCGCATTTCGATAAACTCGTTTAAGTTCATTGAAATTTACAAATCCATACTTTGAAAATTCATGATACCAAACAAGCAAAGCATCAGATGCTGACGGATAATTTTTTGCGTAATAAAGAATCGTCCGCCGGACTAAAATTTTCATCCCAAAATTAATTGAAAGTTTGCATTTTGCAAACTAAATTATTGTTTGGGAAAGATAGTAGCTAAGGGATAAATCGAGTGTTGATGACCTGATAATTCAGAAATATTATCAAGTCATTCAGTTATGGGAAACGCAACGCATCATCTTTTGAACTTGAAAATGCCTTGGATTCATCGATTCCCTTTACCTGATTGGCGATGTACTCAATTCCTTGATATAGGTGATTGACATAAACGGGATCCGAGTAATGTTCTTTGGAATGACCTAGCGTGGTTACCCAAACATGACCTCCTTGAAATTGTTGGGTCCAAACCGCCGGAAAATAGGAGCCATAAACGCCCGCATGCTTTGTGATGAGATCTTGTTGGCTTTTATCCAAACTACTCAACTCGTGCATCATCAAGGTCTTTATCCCCGGATACAATTCCTTCCCAAAATAACACTCATCCTCCCGCGTCCATTTGGTGGGAACTCCTTGCATTGATGGGTGAGAGGGATTGATGTTAATCACGTTAAAAGCTTGGTATTTGGCATGCCAGGAAAAACTTTCCCCAACCATCATTTTGAACCAGGTCCAATTCCGCTCCGTTCCTGTTACTGAATGCACACCCACAAAGCCTCCTCCGGATTCGATATACCGACGAAAGGCTAAACGCTGTGCATCGGTATCAAAGACATCATTGTTTGTACTCGTGAAGATTACTAGCCGATATTGCTTCAAGTTTTCTGGACTAAAAACGGCCGGATTATCCGAAACCTCAACCAAGAACTGATGTTCTTTGGCTAATTTCTGAATACAGGCGACGGTAGAGGGAATATTATCGTGCACATAACCTGGCCCGTTTTTGGTGTAGACCAAAACCTTTGAATTGGGAAGTTTCGACTTTTGCGCCTCCGCGGCAAATAGACCCAAAACCAAAAATAGAATGAGAAGTCTTTTCATGTTAAGGATTTACACTGTATTGATCTATCAAATACACAATCGCCGCGATATTCACAGCGCCCAATAATAATTCGCGCTTATTCACATTCTCAAACACATCCGTCTTCGCATGGTGTAAATCAAAATAGCGTTGGCTATCGGGAACTAAACCCGCAATTACCGTAGCTGGATTTACACGAGCCAAGGGACCAATATCCGTACCGCCTCCGCCCAGCGTAACCTCAGTTCCATAGGGCTTTAATAGGGGAGTCCAAGACTGAAATTTCGCATAAGCTTCCTTGCTGGCCGTGATTCCAATCGAGCGCGGCGTAAATCCACCCTCATCACTCTCAAGCGCAAAAATGTGATTTTCATTCTTTAGTTTGGCCTGATTGGCATATTCATTGCCTCCTCGCACACCATTTTCCTCGTTGGCAAACAAAACAAAACGGATCGTACGCTTGGGCTTGTAGTTCATTGCCTTCAAAACACGTAAAACCTCCATCGTATGTACAATTCCCGCACCGTCATCGTGGGCACCTTCATTGACGTCCCAAGAATCTAAGTGTCCTCCAATGGCAATGTATTGATCCGGGAACTCAGTTCCTTTCAATTCTGCTACCACATTATTCTCATCCGCATCCGGCAAGAAGAAACCATAGGTTTGCAATTGCGCAAGAACGCGGCCTTTTTTAGTAAGTTCATAGAGCATTTTGGCATCATTCGGTCCTAATGCCACCGCCAGAATTTTCGGGTACGCCTCATCGTAGACCATCGAACCGGTATGTGGCTCATTGTCGGGCGCCGTACTCAAGGAGTGAATCATGATGCCGATGGCGCCGTATTTCGCTGCCCGACTGGCACCTGCCCGGCGAAAGATTCCGCTTTCGCCGTAGGCACGGAAGGTTTGGATTTTGGTAGGGTCAAAAACACTGTGAAAATAAACGATTTTACCTTTCGCCTCCGCTTGGCGCTTTTCGAGTTCCTCCATGCTGGAAACTGCTAGAATCTCGGCTTCCAATAGACCATTAGATCCCATGGAATTTCCTAAAGCCATCGCGGCTAAAGGTTGCATGCGTGCTTCACCGTTCACACCTACGATTGCGGCAAAATCATTCCCACCACGTTTCCAGTTGGGCGTCTTGCATGACTGCAGAAACACTTTATCTGCCCCCAAGGATTCTAAGGTCTTTTTACCCCAAATAACCGCATTCTGTTGTTGGGGCGACCCCGCCAAACGTCCACCAATCTTTTTGGTGAGCTCGTACAGAAGATCATAGGCTTTACCATTGCGCATGATATCGTCCGACATCCTTTTAATAAAAAGGCTATCGGCCTGACGCTGTGCCAAGCTAAACAAGGATACAAATAGGAGGGGTGATACGAATAGAAGACGTTTCATAGGTTTATGGAAAGTGACAAAATTTAAATATAGGAGAAAATCCTTCGGATTAAAAATTTATCATGGAAGCAGAATCTGCGATCGAAAAACAAAAGAGCCACATAAATTATCCATTCAAATAGATTTATGAATGTTATTTACAGAAAAATAGTAATTTAAAGAATTGTGCATTCGTTTAGGCCAAGCTTAAACTTTGAATTATTTACCTTAAATTTGTGGAAATTTTGGCTTATGATTCGCATTGCCTTATTTGTTTCCTTTAGTTTATGGTTTACCTGTTCGTATGCTCAAACAGGTATCGGGACAACTGCGCCGGATGTATCGGCGAGATTTGAAGTTGCGTCTACCAACAAAGGTATCTTGATTCCCCGAATGACCGATGCCCAAAAAACGGCTATTCCCACGCCAGCGAACGGATTGATGATTTATCAGACGGATGGATTAGCGGGTTTTTACGTCAACACAGGCACCTCGGCATCACCCACGTGGACGCGCGTGAATAGTAACTGGACGCGTTCTGGGAATGATATTGCTTATACAGCGGGAAACATATCCACTACAGGTACGATTACGGGAGGTAATTCCTCGACCTCTTCCATATCCGGATTCGCGGCGAATGTAACATCCATCAGCGCTAATTACAGCATTTCAGCAACCGATAACGGAAAGGTGATTCAATCAACTGCCTCCTCGGCGATTACGATAACCATACCGACGGGCTTACCGACGGGCTTCAATTGCACGGTTGTTCAGATGGGAGCGGGGCAAATTACCTTTTCGGGCACCTATTTAAATCGGAGCAGCTTCACCAAAACCGCGAGTCAGTATTCCGTAGCAAGTATTCTGCATTTAGGAAGCAATAGTATCCTTGTGACAGGCGAGATGAGTAATTAACATGAAAAGTCTATTCAAGCTTTTTGTTATTTGTTTCCTATCCAATACGCTGTGGGCGCAAATGGCCCTTCCGATCCAACAAGCCGTTTTACCTAAAAACAATTTAGTCGTCAATTATGACTTCTCTAATTCGGGAAGCTACATACGAAATGCAACAACAGCCAATAATCTTACAGGTAATTCCACAGGAAATGCCACGCTGGTCAATAGCCCAATTTTCATCAATTCCTTAGGATATGTTTCCTTGGATGGGGTCAACGAGTATTTGGTAACCAGTAATTTAAGGCCTTATTTTAAATCCGTCAATTCAAGTCCCCAAAAAAGCTTCAGCATGAGTTGCTGGATCTATCCAACCGCAGCAAGTGGAGTAATCATCAGCGAATTGGACTCACAAACACCGAGTAGCGGTTGGCATGCAACAAACATCGAACTGGTCAACAATATCTTTAAATACCGTCTTTGGCCATCCGCCACAGCCATTTCTTCTTCCACCATTAATTTAAATCAATGGTATCATGTTGCGATGGTATACGATGGAGTTACATTAAAAGCTTACTTAAACGGCGTCTTACAGGGTAGTTTGACTATCTCCAGAGAAATCCCAACAAACAGCCAAAATTTTGCGATTGGAGCAAATGAGAGCACTAGTGTGGGTTCTGGAGTCTACGGAAAATTCAATCTCGCCCAATTTAAGATACACAATGTCCCTTTGAATGATACGGAAATACTTCGGGAGTATAATCTCCGCAAAGATGAGTTGGATTATACCGTTCATACGCCCAACACCAATACATCACCAACGTATTGGAATGTTTCAAGTGCTTGGAATTATGTAACTGGGAGTACAGGTACATCGGATCCATTTGGCGTTTCTCATTTTACACCTTGGCTAAATTCAGATTTAGGCTGGGCGGCGCAAGCATTTGATGCGAATCAATGGCTGACCCTTAATTATGATGAACCGGCCTATGTAAAAGGAATTGTCATTCAACCCAGGGCAGCGTCAGGTAATCAATTCGTTACCAAAGTCCATGTGGAAACGAGCCCTACAGGGAGTGCGCCTTGGACGAGGGTGCTCACTGATCAATTAGTCGGTACATCCATCACAGATGACGCACGCGTGCTTTTCCCTTCAAGTATTTTTACAAAAGCTTTAAAAATTATACCTGTTACCTATACGAACCACATAACCATGCGTTTGGGGATGTTGGTCAAACCCAATAACCTAATTACCGACGGATTAGTGCTTCGTTTAGATGCAGCAAATATTAAATCCTATCAGGGAACGGGAACTACGTTCAAAGATTTAACTTCCTATGCTTCAGATTTCACCTTAGTGAGCTCCCCAACCTACGATGCGAAAGGCTATTTAACGTTCAATGGATCTAACCAGTACGCCTCGAGGGTCAATACAGCGAGCTTAAAACCAAGCACGGCAATATCGATTGAGCAATGGTTAAATGCGGATAGCTGGACTGCAGGGACGTCATCTAGCTATAAATGCTCCCTTTCATGTACCCAAGGAGGTGGTTATTCACACAATATTTGGAATGGAAACTTTTACAGTTATATCTATGCCGGAGGAAGGTACCTCGTTCCTTCTGCCTCGGTAAGTAATTTTTATGGATGGCATCATTTTGTTACAACGTTTGATGGCCAATATGCAAAATTATTTATTGATGGTAGTTTAGCGAATACCGTTGATTATGGAAGTGCCAATAATACAATGACCTATGCATCCAATAGTATTTTAGTAGGAGCAGAAGCCAGCTCGGGTACTTCTCCCGAAGGATTTTACTGGCAAGGTAAAATTTCAACCACTTCGATCTACAATAAAGCCTTATCCAATGAGGAAATAGCCCAAAACTACAATACCACCAAAATGAGGTACAACATTGTTCAAGATGGCCTCGTGGCTAATTTAATCAATCCACCAAGCACTGGGACCACGTGGACAGATGTTTCCGGGAATGGCAACCATGGAACCATTAATGGATCACCAACCTACACAGCAGCCAATGGTGGTGGATATACTACCACATCCTCGTCATACTTTTCACTACCCACTAATTTATCAAACACATTTACGGTTAGTATAGCTTGTTCGTTAAATCCAACCTCATTTTGGGCTACCCTTTGGGGAAATGAGTCATGGAGTGCAAGCAAAGGGTATATAGCTTATTTTGGTTCAAATAGTACGCTAAATTTTGGTAGTCCAACGGGCCTCGCAAGTATATCGGTTTCTGGTATTAATACAATTCATATTTGGGATTTCGTGGTCAATGGAACAAGCTATATTCTTTATAGAGATGGAGTTAGTTATTCGACGGGAACCTTCACTGCACCATCTGGAGGCTTAAGTACCACAGGGCTATATTTTGGTGCAAGACATGCAAATACAGGAACATCGTTCACAGATGCTTGCCCGGGAACCTATTACAGCATGCGTGTTTACAATCGCGCATTAAGTTCAAGTGAAATCAATACGAATTTTACTGTTTTGAGGGCCAATTACGCTTTATAGTCATATAACGTAATAAACCTCATGCCTCATGCCAAAACATTCCCATTAGCTTTCGGGTTAAAAAGGGAATGGAAAAACAGCCCCAAATCACTTTCAGTCAAATTGATTACAATTTATCCGATTTAGAAAAGGATTGTTGGCATCGATTAGTCACCGGAGCTCAAAAAAGCAGACATCCCTTTCACACGCCCTCTGTGGCAAGTTTCGCTAAAGAGGGAATCAGCTTGCGAACAGTCGTGTTACGTAAAGCGATAGAAGAAACGCGCGAATTACGATTCCATACCGATAGACGCAGTCCTAAGTGGGAAGAGTTAAGCCTAAATCCAACGATAAGTGCCTTGTTTTATGATGCCACTGAACGCATCCAACTGAGAATTAAGGGACAAGCTGTTTTGTATGTCGACAATGAAATAACGTCATTGGCTTGGGAAAAAACGACTTTATCCAGTCGGAGATGCTACCTAACCGAATTTAGCCCATCAAGTTTTACTGATCAGCCTACAAGTGGACTAAGCGAAGCGGTTGAACAAGAAAACCTAAGTTTAGAAGAAAGTGAAATGGGGTATCAAAATTTTGGAATCGTATCCATTCAGGTTGAATCCATCGATTGGTTATGGCTGAATCATGCGGGGCATCGTAGGGCTTTCTTTGATTATGAAACAATGCAGTTTCAATGGATGATACCATAAGTTCTACAATAATAGTTTCTAGTATAAACCGTTAGATAAATTTATCTATCTAGAATCAGGTTAAAGTGATAAATTGATTTGGTAAAATCTACCATTCATTTTCAATATATCCTGATGAAAAATTCAAGCTATTACTACGTCATTATTTTTCTATTTGCACTGAGCAGTTGCACAACGAAATACTACGAGGGAAACCACATTGATGTAAAAGATGACCTCATTACCTACGACGGAGAAGTTATAAATAAAGGTACCGTAGTAGGATTATATGAGCGAAAATTATGGAGGACCCGATTTGGAGTTCCCAGAGATGGTTTTTTAACGCCATTAAATATTGAATTAGATGTAGACAATGGGCAAATCGTAGCCGTTCGTGTTTTTGGTAAAAAGGAAACTGAAAAAGTGAGAATTGAGACGGTTAATAAAGAAAAATATTGGAGGTATACCACTCTCGAAGGAGAATTTAAGGATGGATATTTTTACCATTACTTCCCAGAAGGGGGAATCGAAGAAAAATTTGAAGGTTATTTTAAAGGAGGTACCTTTTATATCAATGGAAAATATTTCAAGTATGAGAAGGATGGGAAAGTAATAGAGGAGGAGACCTATAAAGACAAATATCTAATGGGCATTAAATAACAATATTCAAACTTTAAACATTTCATACTATCATGCAAAAAGTCACAAAGCAATCATTGGGTTTAATCACATTACTAACACTTTTGTTGGGTTATTTCAATTTATCAGCCCAGAACGAACCGGTTCCCATGCTTTTGAAAAATGGTCGTTTTGCATTTGTTGGAAGAAAAACAAAAACTAGAATTCTTGAACAAGAATTTGATGATGCTCGACCCTTTCATCATGGATTTGCATTCGTTAAAACTCGATCAAAATGGGGAATCATTGACCTGCAAGGGAATTTTGTTTTGGCTCCAAAATCCTTATTTATAACTGAATTATCTAAAAAGATATATGGCGCGAGCGAAAATGAGCGTATTGCCGAAGATAATTTTTGGGAAAAAAGTAAAGACTATACATTCGAAAAATCATTTTTAATAAATGAGAAAAATGAAGTTATTAATTTTTGTAATGAAGATAATGGCTGCGAATTTATAACCAATATGTATGATAGTGATTTCTACATGATACATAAAGAAAATGACAAATTTGATAAGTACACGATATTAAAAAAACCAATGTTTTTGGTTTCAGAAATAGTTAAATCGAAAGAAGATGCCGCTGAATCATTTTTTGACAATCTAATAAAAACAAGTAAGTACTATACTGATTCACAAAAATCAAAAGTAGAAAAATTTGGCATTAGTAATTTTAACAATGGTTTTTTCAAAGTATACCTAAAAAATGAAAATGAACTGAGTGTTGAGGGAATCGATTATATGTCGATTACATTCAAACCTTTAATCGGAGAAAAATATTATGAATATATTGAATCAAATTTAGAAAATGGTGATTTTAAAGATAGCCTAGCCCTAGTAAAAAAGAATGAAAAATACGGATTCATTAACAGCAAAGGGGTTGAGGTCGTTCCAACTAAGTATGACGATTTAGGTAGTTTTCATGAAGGATTTGCAATCGCTAAATTGAATGGTGCAATAGGTTACATCAACAAAAAGGGTGAGTTTTTATTTAAACCAAGTGAAAATTTTGAATTAACAAACTTTCAGGAGGGACGAGCCATTGTGGAAGATAAAGAAAATGATAGTGTTTATGCGATTAACACAAAAGGAGAAAAAGTATTTTCATTCCCACATAAATTCTATTCGGAACATTTGCAATTCAGCAATGGTAAAATCATTTTTGATACCCAAAATGATAAAATATTCAATCACTTTGTCTATGACTTATCAGGTAATATAGTCTATAAATTAAAAGATGAATATGTGTCAAAATTTAGCAAAGATGGTTTTGCATTCGTTTCTTCAGATAATTATTCGGACAAAGGAAAAAATTTAATTAATCATTCTAATGGCCAAAAATTATATTCATCGGATTTTGATAAATTTTTTTCAATCAGTACCGACAGCAAGGAATTGAAGTTAAATACCAATGAATTTGAAGAATTAAATAGTACTACCAATGAAAGTGTTTACGATGATATTTTGAATTCAAATTTATTTTGGAATAATCTATTATTCGTTCAAAGATCCGGGTTTAAGTTTTATATAGAAAAGGATGGATTTGAATATGTTGAATAAGATTCGAAATACCACTAAATCAAAAATGCCTGCAACATGTTGTGTTACAGGCATTTAATTAATCAAGAAGTGATCCCGCTGGGATTCGAACCCAGGACCCATACATTAAAAGTGTATTGCTCTACCAACTGAGCTACGGAATCATCAAGCCGAGGCTTGTATATCAATTGACCCACGCTGGAGTCGAAGGGAAGTTCGATCACTGACCGACCTTCATTTGCTTTTAAAGCATTTTATTGCCTAATTGCGATGCAAAAGTAGCAGGCTTTTTCGAATTATGCAAGCAAGACTTCTAAATAAAGTTCTATTTTTTTGTTTTTTTTATTTGGGCCTAAGTCAATTTGTTCATAGCCAAATAGATAGAAAGCAAATTCATTTAGCCGATTCTCTGTTTAAATCCAATCGTCTCTTGGAAGCCGAACAGATTTACCTGCGTAACCTGAATCCAAATTTCTCCGAATTCGAAAACATCCAATTCAAATTGGCCTACATCGCCAAAGTGAAAAACGATTGGCTTTCGGAATTATACCGACTCTCCAGCCTACATGCCAAACAAAATACGCCAATTATTGCCAACCGGCTGGCGGAAATAGGAGAGAAGCAACACATCGAAGGCTATTCCATCTCGTTCATCGATCAAGTCGAATGGCTCTATTTCTCCTTCTTCCCATACCTCATGGGCTTGCTTATCCTCTTTGGCCTATATGCAGTCGTGATTCTATTCCGTAAATTCCTTCGAAAAAGGCGTATTTTGAAATCCCAACTCGCTTTTGTGGCTGCTTATCTATTATTTCTGGTCTTGTTCACCAACCTGCCCGCATTGCTTCGTTTTGGTATCGTTACCCAAGAAAAGGCCTATGTGCGCGATTATGCCTCCTCGGCCGCACCCGTGAAAGAAATCCTCAAAAAAGGGAATCGAATAAATTATTGGTACACCCAAGATCAATGGGTAGCTTGTATTGTCGGCGGTAAAATGGGATACATCAAGGCGAGTGATTACATGCCCATCAATTAAAGATGCAATAGCTCAAAACTCAAATCCAAGAGAATATCACGATCCGATTCCGCCGCTCCCAGAATTCCCTTGAACTTCAAATCAGCATTTTTTATGGCCTCCAACATGCGAACGACCTTCGCTAAAGGGTAATTGTTTTTGGCCAATTGATAATCCCGAACAAAATAAGGATTTACCCCAATGTGTCTTGCTAATTCCCCTTCATTTAAGGAACCCGAATCATGAACCATCAATACCTTAGAAAAAGTACCAAATAAAGTCGCCAATAAAATCGGTAAGGGATTTTGCTTCGTATTATCGGCCAAATAAAAGGCAATTTTCTGCGCCTTGGCCACATTACGCTGCATCAAGGCGGATTGGTATTCGAAAATATTGTATTCCCGACTAATCCCCACGTATTTTTCCACCTCCTCCGGACCAATCTCAGCACCGGCCGGGCAATTGACGACTAATTTATCCGCCTCATGCGCCATGCGCTGCAGGTCGGTCCCCACATAGGATACCATCAATTCCAAGGAAGCCTGTTGGATCCCCAATTTGTGTTGGGCCAAATAATCCTTCAACCAAGGGCCCACTTGCCCTTCTTTCACCTTTTTTGAACAAACCACAACCCCGGTTTTATCCAAAAGCGTCAGAATCTTAGCCTTTTCATTCACTAAGTTCTTGATGGTAAACACGAGTAGGGTAGACTCCGTCGGCCGCGCACAATAATCCTCCCAAGCCTTCATGTCTTCATTCCCTTTGGCTTCTTTTCCTTTGGCCAAAGCCTCCAAAAAACTCGCCTCTTTAACAATAATGACCTGTTTTTCAGCCATCATCGGATACCGCCGCGCATAGGAAATCAGGGAACCCATCGTCTGATCCTTCCCAAACAAGACAAACTGATTAAAGCTCTTTTCAGAATCCGTCAAAACCTCATTCTCAAACGCATCGCATACCTGATCTATAAAAAATGGCTCATCCCCATGTAAAATGTAGATAGGGGCTAATTTTTTAGCTTTGATGTCTTTGAGTACGTCTTGGATGGATTTTTGCATGGGATTCAGTCACTAGTCACAAAGATATATAGAAGTTAAGAACTAAGAGTTAAGAAATTAGAATTAATCAGAATCAAAAAAATAATCACTACAATAACTCTTAGTTCTTAATTCTTACCTCTTATCTCTAAACTCTAACCTCTTTTCCCTATCTTTACCCCTCAAATCAAAACACCCTTTCATGCAAATAGCACCCAATTCCGTTGTTTTCATATCCTATGAATTAGCATTCCCGGATGAAAACGGCCAACCGGATGTCGTTGAAATCGTCGATGAAAACGAACCGATGGTATTTATTCATGGGCTAAGTGGCCTTCCAGAAGCTTTTGAAGCTAATTTGTTAGGACTTAAAGCCGGTGACAGCTTCGATTTCAAAATCGCAGCAGAGGACGCTTACGGCAACGTGGACCCAAATGCCATCATCTCATTACCGAAATCCATCTTTGAAGTCGAGGGGCAAAAGGCTGATGATATTTTGAAAGTAGGTAACTACATTCCGATGTCCGACGACCAAGGTAATCGCATGCAAGGCATGGTGGTATCCATCGGTGACGATCATGTCATGATGGATTTCAATCACCCATTGGCAGAAAAAGAATTAATATTTACAGGAAAAGTAATCAAAATAAGAGAGGCAACCGCCGACGAAATCGCACACGGTCACGTGCATGGCGAAGGTGGGGTGCACCACTAGTCAACTAAGAGTTAAGAACTAAGAGTTAAGAACTAAGAGTTAAGAACTAAGAGTTAAGAACTAAGAACTAAGAACTAAGAGTTAAGAACTAAGAGTTAATAGTTGATTTTTGATTAAAAGATCTCTTAGTTCTTAGTTCTTAACTCTCAACTACCAAGATATGAAGCCCTCTTTCGACTCAATCTACATGGATTTGGCTCAAAGCCTAGCGCTACGTTCGCATTGCACGCGTGCGCAGGTGGGAGCGGTGTTGACCAAAGATACCCGCATCATTTCGATCGGATATAACGGTCCGCCACAAGGAACGCATAATTGCGATGAGGATTTTCACGAGGAGGGAGGCTGCCCAAGAGATTCCAAAGGTTCTTGTTCCTTAGCGCTTCACGCTGAACAAAATGCCATTTTATATGCATCCAAAAACGGTGCATCCATTGAAGGTTCGACCATCTATGTGACACTTTCACCATGCATTTCATGTGCCAGAATCATCTACAGCATGAAAATCAAACGGGTGATTTATTTGAATAGCTACGCGGCCTACAAAGGTATTGCCTCCGACGAAGGCGTCGATTTCCTGCGAAAATTCGGGGTAGAGGTTTTGGCCTACAAAGACCTTTTGTAGAGACGCGATACCTCGCGTCTTTTATCAACACCTTGTAGAGACGCGATACTTCGCGTCTTTTAACAACACCTTGTAGAGACGCGATACTTCGCGTCTTTTATCAACACCTTGTAGAGACGCGATACTTCGCGTCTTTTATCAACACCCTGTAGAGACGCGATACCTCGCGTCTTTTATCAACACCTTGTAGAGACGCGATACCTCGCGTCTTTAAATAACACCTTGTAGAGACGCGATACTTCGCGTCTTTTATCAACACCTTGTAGAGACGCGATACCTCGCGTCTTTAAATAACACCTTGTAGAGACGCGATACTTCGCGTCTTTTAACAACACCTTGTAGAGACGCGATACCTCGCGTCTTTTAACAACACCTGTAGAGACGCGATACCTCGCGTCTTTTAACAACACCTGTAGAGACGCGATACCTCGCGTCTTTTAACAACACCTGTAGAGACGCGATACCTCGCGTCTTTAACTAAAAAAACAGACGCGAAGTATCGCGTCTCTACAGTCATTGACAAAAAAAAGACCTTGCTCTCGCAAAGTCTTTTTTTGTAGCGGGGAGCAGAATCGAACTGCCGACCTTTGGGTTATGAATCCAACGCTCTAACCATCTGAGCTACCCCGCCGAAATATGGTGCAAAGGTAATTGAAAGGAGCTACTAACACAAATATTTTGTGAATAGTTATTAAATTTGTGTCAGATTTGCGATTCATCTGAATTCGTTTACCTTTGTTTATAGGGAGATAAGGACGAATACTTTTTCTCCCCAAATTAAACCCCAATAGGATTATGGCAAACACAAGCTATGAATTCGAGTATGAGTTAAAAGCCTCGCCTAAAGTACTTTATCCGTATTTAAGCACCGCGTCTGGACTGCAACAATGGTTTGCGGACAAGGTGACGGTGGTGGCCCAACAAGGTTTTAATTTTTATTGGGACAACGAAAACCATCCCGCAACCATCGTTCATAATAAATCGAATAAAAGCTTCAAACTTGACTTTCCCAAAGCCGGACAAGCTGCTTTGAGTGCTTGCATTGAATTCAAATTAGATGTCAGTGAATTAAGTAACACGACCTATTTAGTCATTACCGATTCTGCCTCTACATTCAAGTCGGCCGACGACGCCCAAGAACTGTGGGATTATTTAACCGATAAACTCAAAGAGATCGTAGGGAGTTAGTATGCGTAAAATTGACAAACTCGTACTGAATGCCTTCTGGGGCCCTTTTGTCCTGACTACGCTCGTTGTCATATTCATCTTTTTATTGCGTTTGGTCTTGTTCTATTTCGCCGATTTATTCGGAAAAGACCTCGGTGTAAGTGTGTATATCGAACTCTTCTTCTACTTCTCACTGATTACTCTACCGCTTGCATTACCCTTGTCCGTGCTTCTATCATCCCTAATGACCTTCGGGAAATTGGGTGAAAACTTCGAATTAACCGCATTGAAAAGCGCCGGAGTTTCGATTTTTCGAATCTTTAGACCCATTTTAGTGGTTGCCGTACTCCTGTCAGGCTTCATGTTTTGGTTTAATAACGTTGCCATGCCTTGGGCCAACCTCAAAGGCTGGGGACTTCTATATGATATAAAAACCACCAAAACCACTTTAAATATCAAGGAAGGTATCTTTTATTCCGATCTCCCCGGATATTCAATTAAGGTGGCTAAGAAATACGCCGATAACAAAACCCTCAAGTCTTTAATCATCTACGATCATACACACAATGATGGGAACCGCCACGTCACCTTGGCCGACTCGGGATTGATGTACACGATGTTTGGGAAGAAATACCTCGTCTTTGAATTGTTTAACGGGAAAGATTACGTGGATGATGCCGACCGCGGTAGTAACCTCGATGCCACCGATTTAGCAGTCCATAACTTCAAGAGAAGCAAAATCGTGATGTCTCTGGATGCCTTTGATTTGCACAAAACCGAAGAATCGCAATTCGCGCACTATGAAATCATGCGCAATAGCAATCAGTTGCAGGCCGACGAAGATTCGCTCATTCACACGATGCGAATCATGAAAACCGGGTTTATTCGTTCCATTGGGCCCAATTTCTTGTATTTCCACAAACCTATTAACCAATCCATTAAAGTGCTTAAAAATCTCAAATGGGTTGACGAAAGACTAAAAAAAGGCTTGGCCAATAAACCCACCCGTGACCCCATGGACATCGCGATCCAACAGGTTCAAAACATGCAGACCTTTGCCCAAAGTAACCTGACATCCCTGGAAACGCGTCAAGACAAACTAAAAACGACTCGACTGGAATGGCATAAAAAGTTTACGACCTCGCTCGCAATCCTCGTCATGTTCTTGATTGGAGCCCCCTTGGGAGCAATTATTAAAAAAGGGGGATTCGGAATTCCGGTGGTTGTAGCAGTATCCTTCTTTATATTGATGTACATATTGACCCAACAAGGCGATAAAATGGCCAAGGAAGGGAAGGTGCTTGTAGAAATTGGTGCTTGGATATCCAATGGTGTCCTGAGTATCATCGGAATGTATTTCTTGAAGATCGCCTTAAACGACTCCCGTCTGTTCGAATCTGACTTTTACCTCGTGCTTTGGGAGCGTTTCAAAACCTGGAAAAACCGCCGAGAGAAATATTCGAGCTAAGCGTTTGCGCATTCCGACAATTCTGTGTACTTTTGCGAATTAATTTTTCAAACTTAATAAACTGGTAAAAGATGTATTTGTCACCCGAAGTAAAACAAGAGATTTTCGAATCAAAAGGGAAAGCAAAGTCAAAAATCGATACTGGTTCTGCTGAGTCGCAAATTGCGTTATTCACTTTCAGAATCAATCATTTGACTGAGCACCTAAAGAAAAACAAGAAAGACCACAGCACACGCTTAGGACTTTTGAAATTAGTAGGTAAGCGTCGTCGTTTACTCGATTACTTAACTCGTACTGATATCACACGTTACCGTGCGATCATCGCTGAATTAGGTATTCGTAAATAAATACAAGCAGGGTTCCTTTCATTTAGGAGCCCTGTTTTATTTCCTTTTACCCCGTTTGAATTCATCAAACAAACATTCTACTCACGCAAGGTTGCGTGAAAATTTATTCCAAAACGTATGTCATTTAACATCATTACAAAGCATATTTCGATGCCTGATGGCAAGGAAATCCAAATTGAGACTGGCAAGTTAGCCAAGCAAGCGGATGGATCTGTCGTTGTGAAGTCTGGAAATATGATGCTGCTCGCTACCGTTGTAGCAAACAAAGAGGCCAAAGAAGGTGTAGATTTCCTTCCTTTATCAGTTGACTATCAAGAAAAATTTGCGTCCAATGGACGTATTCCAGGATCTTTCTTAAAAAGAGAGGCGCGCCTTTCGGATTATGAAATCCTTATCTCTCGTTTGGTGGACCGTGCTTTGCGTCCAACATTCCCAGACGATTACCATGCGGATGTACAAGTGTTGATCAATTTAATCTCGGCAGATGCAGAGGTTTTACCAGATGCTTTTGTAGGCCTAGCGGCTGCAGCGGCTTTGGCAGTATCAGACATTCCATTCAATGGCCCTATCTCTGAAGTTCGCGTTGCGAAAATCAACGGTGAATATAAAGTAAACCCAAGCGTAAGCGAATTAGCTGGCGCATCCCTTGAATTAATCGTTGCAGCTAACGCAAACGATATTTTAATGGTGGAAGGTGAAGGTGATGAAGTTTCGGAAACAGAAATGTTAGAAGCTTTACGCATTGCTCACGATGCGATCAAATTACAATGTCAAGCTTTAAATGAATTAACCGTTGCTTGTGGTAAAACCGAGAAGCGTGTTTATTCTCACGAAACACACGACGAAGAACTTCGTGCTGAATTGTGGAAAAACTACTACGACAAATACTTAACCGTAGCAAAACAAGCGAATCCTAAGAAAGACGAGCGTAAAGCCGCTTTCAAAGCAATTGTTGATGAATTCATCGCATCTCTTCCGGAAGATCATACGGTAAACATTTCTTTAGCGAAGGTTTACTTGCACGATATCGAGAAAGAAGCTGCTCGTCAATTGGTATTGCAAGAGCGTTACCGTTTGGACGGCCGTAAATTGAACGAAATCCGTCAAATCACTTGTGAGGTAGATTATTTACCTACTCCACACGGTTCTTCGGTATTTACACGTGGAGAGACTCAATCCTTGACAACGGTTACCTTAGGGACGAAGATGGATGAGCAGATCATCGACCAACCGATGACACAAGGGTACAATAAATTCATGTTACACTACAACTTCCCTGGTTTTTCTACCGGTGAAGTGAAGCCAAACCGTGGCGTAGGTCGCCGCGAGGTGGGTCATGGTAACTTGGCTATGCGTGCCATCAAGAAGGTATTGCCTCCCATGGAGCAATTCCCTTATACATTACGCGTGGTTTCAGACATTCTTGAATCCAATGGTTCTTCGTCCATGGCAACCGTTTGTGCGGGTACATTAGCCTTGATGGATGCCGGCGTTCAAATCAAAGCACCTGTTTCAGGTATCGCGATGGGCTTGATCTCGGATTCAAAAACTGGAAAATACGCCGTATTATCCGATATCTTAGGAGATGAAGATCACCTAGGCGATATGGACTTTAAAGTGACGGGTACAGAAAATGGTATCACGGCTTGTCAAATGGACATTAAAGTTCAAGGATTATCGTACGAAGTTTTGGCAGAAGCTTTAACACAAGCGAAAGAAGGTCGTTTACACATCTTGAACGAGATGAAGAAAGCAATGCCTGCAGTTCGTGAGGACTTTAAGCCACAAACACCACGTGCAACAGTTATCAAGATCATGAAAGACCAAATCGGTGCGGTAATCGGACCAGGTGGTAAAGTCGTTCAAGATATCCAAAAACAATCAGGTGCTACAGTAACCATCGAAGAAAAAGAAGATGGTGGATACGTAAGCATCTTCTCAGCGAATGGCGAGGCCATGGCTCAAGCTGTTCGTATGGTGAAAAACATCGTAACCGTTCCGGAAGTAGGAGAGGTTTACGAAGGAAAAGTGAAGAATATCCAAGCTTTCGGTGCATTCGTTGAATTCCTACCAGGAAAAGACGGCTTATTGCACATCTCTGAAATCTCATGGGATCGTATCGATACGATGGACGGAGTTTTCAAAGAAGGAGACAAAGTGAAGGTTAAGTTGGTCGAAGTAGACAAGAAAACGGGCAAATTCCGTTTATCTGCTAAAGTTCTTCTACCAAAGCCTGAGGCTCCAGCCAAAGCGGAATAATTTTATCATTAAATGGGCAAAAGTTAAACCTTTTGCCCATTCAATCTGTTTAAGATCCTATGAGACAGCTAAAAATTAGCAAACAAATTACCAACAGGGAGAGTCAATCACTTGACAAATACCTGCAGGAAATCGGTAAAGTCGATTTATTAACGCCGGATGAAGAGGTTATCCTCGCTCAAAAAATCCGTGACGGGGATCAATTGTCATTAGAGCGTTTAACGAAGGCCAACTTGCGTTTCGTTGTTTCCGTTGCGAAACAATACCAAAACCAAGGATTGAGCTTAGGTGATTTAATTAACGAAGGAAACTTAGGTTTGATTAAAGCAGCCCAACGTTTCGATGAGACACGTGGATTTAAGTTCATTTCTTATGCCGTTTGGTGGATTCGTCAATCGATCCTTCAGGCATTGGCTGAACAATCACGTATCGTACGTTTACCCTTAAACCGTGTCGGTTCTTTGAATAAAATCTCAAAAACCTTCTCGGAATTAGAACAAAAATTCGAGCGTGAGCCATCACCAGAAGAATTAGCCGAAGTTTTGGAAATTTCGACGGGTGAGGTTGTTGATACCTTGAAAATCTCAGGTCGTCACGTATCCATGGATGCACCATTCGTTCAAGGGGAAGAAAATTCCTTGTTAGACGTATTGGAAAACGATTCGGAAGATAAACCAGACTCAGGTTTGATCAACGATTCCCTACGCAGAGAAGTTCAACGCGCTTTATCTACATTAACCCAACGCGAAGCTGACGTCGTGACGCTTTACTTTGGCTTAAATGGAGAGCATGCGATGACCCTCGAGGAAATCGGCGAGAAATTCAACTTAACGCGTGAGCGTGTACGTCAAATCAAAGAGAAGGCTATTCGCAGACTCCGTCATACGTCACGTAGTAAAGCCTTGAAAACATATCTTGGATAATTTAAAAGCCTCTCACGAGGCTTTTTTTTGCTATGGCCTACCCAGCAGGACTTGTCGATTTGATTGATGATTTATACCAACAAGGTGTAAATGAGGCGGTTATATGCCCAGGTTCTCGAAATGCCCCAATCATGTTGGCACTAAAGCGCCACGGCGGCTTTACCTGTTATTCCATCGCGGATGAGCGTTCCGCAGGATTTTTCGGTCTAGGTTTAGCGCTCAAATCCAAGAAACCCGTCATCCTGTGCTGTACTTCAGGTTCAGCCGGTTTAAACTTCGCACCCGCGGTGGTAGAAGCCTTCTTTCAGGAAGTACCTTTAATCGTATTAACGGCCGACCGACCCGCAGAATGGATCGGACAATGGGACGGACAAACGATCTATCAAAATGAGCTTTACGGTAAACACGTCAAGCATTTTGAGTCTTTTCAGGCCTTTCAAGCTCATCAATTAGTCGAAAAGTCACTCGAATTCCCGCAAGGACCCGTTCACATGAACATTCCGATAGCAGAGCCCTTTTATCCGGTAAAGGGTGAGGAGCTGCCTGCGCGTACCACGGAATTTGCAATAACTTCTGAGCAAAAATCCTATTCTTGGGATTCGTCCGTTTTCGCCCATACGGAAAATCAAAAATGGCTGATTACGGTAGGGCAAAGACCCCAAAATAGGGCAGAGAATGCATTATTTGAAACATTAGCACAAAAAGGCATCCCCATAATTGGCGATGCAACGGCTAATTTACCTGCCGCCTGTGAGGTCAATCACGATGTTTTATTGGCCAATGAAAGTCTTTGGCCTAATATTCGTGCAGATTTTCACGTGCATTTTGGAAAATCCTTTGTTTCGAAACGCATTAAGCAATTTATGCGCCAACAAAAACCCGCATTTTCCTACCTCGTTCATCCCAATCCCATCGAGCGACCTGATCCATTCATGTCACTAACCAATGTGATTCATGCCGATTCGCTTGAGGTATTGGAAGAATTGAATCGATTAGAAATACCTGATAATCAGTCGTTTACAAGTGAGTTAGATGGAATTAAATTTAAGCAATTTGCCTATTTCAAATCCCCAGCGTGGAATGAATTACATATCTACAATCGCCTGATTCAGCAGATTGATACATCAGATGCTGAAATTCATGTGGGAAATTCACTGGCCATCCGCTACATCAACTGGACGGAGTCGAAGTTGCACCACACCGAAGTTTTCTCGAATCGAGGAACCAGTGGCATCGACGGTTGCTTAAGCACGGCAGTAGGAGCAAGTCAATCCACGGAAAAACTTTGTATTGCACTCGTAGGCGATGTTTCCTTTCAGTACGATCGGAATGCACTCTGGAATAACTATTTAAGAGATAATCTGCGCATCATCGTGATGAACAATGCCGGAGGGGCGATATTTAAGGTATTGGATGGTGCCAAAGACCTACCCGAATTGGATGAATTTATGGTTACTCAGCAGCCATTTACGGCGGAAAATACGGCAAAGGATGCCGGATTAAGCTATTTAAAGGCCACAAATTGGAATGAATTGGAATCTTGCCTAGCTCAATTTTTAAGTAAAAGTTCAAGAGGAATCATTCTGGAGATAATGACAGATTCGACAGAGAATACGACAGCCCTCCAACACTACATGGCCTTATTCAAGCATTGATTTCTGCTGAACGCGCTCCCAGTTTTTCACATACAAAGGGTTTTTGGAATCGATAGCCAAGGCCTCTTGAATGTATTTTTTGGCTAAATCCCAATGCATACGTCGGATCTCCAAATAACCTAAGTTGTTGTAAATCAAATCCTTAAACTTACCAGTTGCCAAGGCCTTCCGAAACATCTTTTCCGCTAAATCCAATTGATCTAATTCTTGGTAAACAACACCTTGGTTAATCATTGTCTCCACGGCATTCTTATCCAAAGCTAATGCACGATCATAGGATGCCAAGGATTCATTCCACAAGCTCTTTTGCATCTGAATATTACCTTGCAATGACCAATTCGCAGCGGAGTCCGGGAAATTCTTGACTAAAAGTTGCGCCGATGCATAGGCTTCATCAACGCGCTCTAGAGTCTGAAGCATTTCCGCCTTTTTATAAAGTGCGGGAGCAAAGGCGGGATCTTGGTCAATGGCTTTGTTGAAATCGGCGAGCGCCTCATCATTTTGTTCAAGTACTTGGTAAACTAAGCCACGATTATAATAGGCGTCAGGGAATTGTTCTTGCTTTTGAACAGCTTCCGTATACCATTTGATACTCTCGTGGTACTCTTTTTCCTTGTATTTAGCATTTCCGCGCAGGAAAAAATTAGTAGCCTCCTGTTTATCCCCGTCCGAGTTACAGGCAACAAAAAGAACAGACAATAAGAGCACGAGATACCTCAATTTCATTTTAATATTTATCTTTGTGGCTCAAATTTAATTAAAAAAAGATGGCATACGCAGAAATGTTGACCGACAAAGGGTTAATGAAAATCGAATTTTATACAGAGGACGCACCGATTCACGTGAAAAACTTCATTGATTTAGCGGAGAAGGGCTTTTACGATGGATTAACTTTCCACCGTGTGATTCCTGATTTCGTGATTCAAGGAGGTTGCCCAGATGGAACAGGGGCAGGAGGTCCAGGATACACCATTCCATGCGAATTAACGGGAAATCATCAGTTTCATGATCGTGGCGTATTATCGATGGCACACCGTGGACCGAATACAGGTGGATCACAATTCTTCATCTGCCACTCACGCAATAACACGGCACACTTAGACCGTAGACATACTTGCTTCGGTAAAGTAGTCGAAGGCTTGGATGTGATCGATCAAGTTCGTGAAGGAGATGTGATTCAAAGCGTGAAAATCATCCACGACTAATGCATTTTATCAAAGAAATACCGCACGAAAAGATGCGTATCTCATTATTTGAATGGAATTCCAAATACATTCTCAAATTCGAGACACCGCAATTAGAGCAGAGTTATAAATTTTCTGTGCTGGACTTTTCGGGCCAAAAAGAAATAGAGGAGCTGGCAACCAGCTCCTCCTTTCAAACATTCGTTATTTCAACCTTTCAGCAAATGTATGCTGAAATGGGTAAACAGCTTAATTAAGCGATAACCACTTTTTTCGGAGTTTCATTTGCGCCTCCGTAGGACTCGCAACCGATTGAATTTCAAAAGCCTTCAAAGGCGTTTGCTCCAGCTTTAACTCAAAGCTACGCTCCAAACCATCCCGTTTTATTAGGAATTGTAATTGATCACCTACTTTTTTGTCGGCCATCAACTTATCCAATCCCGCAAAATTCGCTTGATTGACCGAAACGATTTCATCCCCCACATTCAATCCGGCGATGAAAGCAGGTCCATTTTTATAAATTGACGTAACGCGGTTAGATGCGGCTGAAAAACCCGCATAAGGAATTGATTTTCCTTGGTTAGCATCTGTCCAAGTGTACCCGAATTTACTGAATAAACCCGCATAATCGGGAGTCTTCACGCCATAAATGTGATCTTTAAAGAATCCGGCAGCCGAAGTACCTGCCACGCTTGTAAAAGCAGTTTCAAGTTCTGCATCCGTAAAGCCACGGCCTTGTTTCAAGTAATAGTTTTGGTACAACAAACGGAAAACATCATCTAAGCATTTTGAACCATTTGTTTTTTCGATGATCCACATATTTAAGACACCACCTAAAAGCGAACCCTTGTCGTAATAGGAAACGGTTGAATTACGTGAATTTTCATTCGGGCGATAGTATTTAATCCAAGCGTCCCAACTCGCTGAAGCGGCTGATTCTACTTGATTGCCGGGTGTATTTTCCACCGCAGAAATTTCTTTACCCAATTCGCTCACATAAACATCTACAGGCACCATTCCTGTGCGAAGATTAATCAAATCGGCGTAGTAGGAGGTAATTCCCTCAGAGAACCAGAGGTTATGAGTATAATTCTCGTTCTCATAATCGAAAGGTCCCAAAGCCATCGGACGAATACGCTTCACATTCCAGAGGTGGAAATATTCATGCGCCAACAAGTTCAATACGCCTTGGTATCCACTCACTGTTTCATAGGAAGAACGAGAAACCGAACAAGTAGTAGAATATAGGTGTTCTAAGCCGCCAGTACCACGTTGAATGTTGTGAATGATAAATAGGTAATGATCGCAAGGATGTTGGCCAACTACGTTTTGCGCCGTTTGGGCCATTTTCGTCACATCGGCAATGAATTTCACGGAATCAACTTTCGTTTGTCCGAAAAAGGCAATTTGATGAGGAATGTTATTGACTTTGAAACTCCATACTTGGTGATTTCCAATTTCAATGGGTGAATCGATTAACTCATCAAGATCTTTGGCGATGTAATTGAATCCACCCACATTCTTCAATGCGGTAGAAACCTTTTTGAAGTCTTTATGTGGTACAATGCTCAATTCCTGAGGCATTTTGGCAAATTTATCTACATACAATAAAACGCTGGCTGGATTGATGTAACCGTGCACATCATCTAAAAATGAGGTACGAACAGATAATTCATAGGCATATACTTGATAATGTACCTCGACCGATTTAAGTCCAGGAGGCAAGTTAATTCGCCAGGTGTTTTTCGAAGTTTTCGAGATAGGAAGGGATTGACTTCCTGATTTTACAGAAACTTGCTCAACATTTTTGGCAAATTCGCGGATTAAATAGGAGCCAGGCGTCCAAGCTGCCATTTTCAAATCGATGTAGGGTGTCTTTTCTTTGGAAACATCCAAGGTTGTGGTAACATCAAAATAATGTGACTGAGGATTCGGCATTTGGATAAGGTGCTTAATCGGTGCCGCTGTCAGATTAAAACCGAGGAACAAAAGGCCCAAGAGACCTAATTTCTTCAAATTCATAGGTTTACGTTTTAGTGAGATGAAATAGAAAGAATAAAATTAAAAAAATACGCCATATCTTTTATGATTTGCTGATTTATTCGAGAAAATAGTCTAAAATATTTTCAGAATCGCCGACAATATTTTAAAAGAAAAATCGTATTTTTGATTAAATGTGCAAGCTGTAACCAAATAATAATGCGACTTACAAAAAAATCAACAAGCTGGATTTTGGCCTTATTCATTTCGGGCCTTTCCTTTTGTGCTAACGCACAGCAAACCTTCATCTACAAAGACCAAACATTACACTTCCGTCAGGCGAAAGAATATTTTGATGCAAAAAATTACGTGGCGGCTCGTGAGGAGTTTAATGCTTATCTAGGAAGCATCGAACCGATGAGTAATGAGCAGTCGGGGCAAAAGGTATTAGCCGAATATTACATGACGATGTGTGCCTTGTACATGAGTCAGCCTGAGGCGGAAATACTTGCGGAGCGATTCGTCGCGAATAACCCGGAGCACCCACAAGCGGTCAAGTTATTACGTGGAATTGGTACCTTTTTCTATGAGAATGGGGATTATGCGAAGGCGATAAAATACCTTTCGCGGTCGTCTGATACGAATTTAGAGGCAAAATATCGCTTAGGAGTTGCTTACTATGAATTGAAAAACTTCCCGGAAGCATTAAGTGTATTCAATGATATCAAGACGGAGCAGGATGAGGAATATTCATTCTCGGCAGCCTATTATGCGGCCATCATCCAATTTAATGACAAACGATATGCGGATGCGGTGCCGGATTTCATGAAGGCGGAAGGAAGTAGTAAATACCGTCGGGAAATTGCCAACTGGGTTGCCTTGTGTTACAACAACCAATCCAAATTCACGGAATTATTAAATTTTGCGGAGCCCATTTTGGCGAAGAAGAATTCAGGTTATCGTGTGGATGAGTTGTCCCAATTAGTGGCTGATGTACAATTTAAACTAGAAAAGTTCGACAAAGCGGCCAAAAGCTATGAGGTTTTGATTAAAGCGAGCAATGGTAAAATTGTCCCTCTATCTCAGTATCGTTTGGGATATTCCTTGTATAAGATTAAAAAATACAATGATGCAGCAACACAGTTAAAAGGTTTATTGGCCGCAAAAGACTCCTTAAGTCAATATGCAGCCTATACCTTGGCTTTGGCACAATTAAATGCAGGCAATTTACAGGCAACATTGGATGCCTTTGATATAGCTCGTAAAATGCCGTTTAATGCGGCAATTCAGGAAGAATCTGCATTCAATCACGCAAAAGTCCATTTGGATTTAGGGCATGCATCGGAAACCATTCAAGAGATTCAAGCATTTAATGCACAATATCCTAAAAGTAAGTTTGCGGAGGAAGCGACTGAATTAGTGGCTGATGCCTTTATTAATTCGAATAATCTTGAGATTGCAATAAATTATTTGAAGGGGATAACGAAACGTTCTCCGCGTTTAAATGAGGCTTATCAAACCTTGAGTTACAATTTAGGGGTTCGGGCGTACAATGATGAACGTTTTGATGCGGCAATTGATTTATTCAACAAATCGATTGAGACAGCCCAAAATGATCGCTACACGGCTTTGGCGTCCTTGGGAAAGGCGGAAGCTTTGAGTCAATTAAAGAAGTTTGAAGATGCGATTGAATTATACAGTCCTTTATTGAGTGGAAAAGGACAAACGGAGGATTTCATCCAACAGGTACGAATTGGTTTGGCCTTTGCCTATTTCAATACCAAGGAGTTTACAAAGGCAAACAATCTATTCAAGGCCTATGTAGATCGCTTAAAAGCGACACCGAATGCGAAAAACAATCCGACTATCTTAATTCGTTTGGCGGATACCTATTTGATTTCACGTAAATACCAGGATGCGTTAACTTATTACAGCCAAGCAGCTGAAGTTGCGAAAACGGAAAAGGATTATGCTTTGTATCAAAAGGGGATGACTTTAAGTTATTTGAATCGTGATGCAGAAGCACGTCAGGCCTTCAAACAGGTTCGTAACGGTTTCCCGGATTCAAAATATGCAGAAGATGCTCTTT
The DNA here is from genome assembly GCF_054558655.1 of Aquirufa sp. 5-AUSEE-100C1. NCBI lineage: Bacteria > Pseudomonadati > Bacteroidota > Cytophagia > Cytophagales > Flectobacillaceae > Aquirufa > Aquirufa sp. 5-AUSEE-100C1. The sequence continues at coordinate 640,131 of NZ_JBPXKO010000001.1, forward strand.
ATCAAGAGAATTTACTATTGTTTAATGCCAATAATTACAAGGAGGCCATTCTTGGATTCACCGAGATTATTGAAGCAAAAACCAAAAGCGAATTTTTAGCATCGGCCATTTTAAAGCGTGCCCAATCTTATACAAATACAGAACAATTTGAGCTCGCTTTAGCAGATTACAAACGAATCATTAATGAATTCTCGGGAGATAAGATTGCCAAAGATGCCTTAATTGGATTACAAGAAAACCTGATTAAAGTCGGTCGTCCCGAAGAATTCAGTCAGGTACTTGAGAATTACCAGAGTTCGACGAATACGGTCGAGGATGCCGATGCCATGGATTTGAAATACAGCGCGGCAAAGGGTATATACGATGGTAAAAAGTTCGATAAAGCGATTCCAGCTTTAAAAGAGTTTGCTAGCAAATATCCCAACGATGAGAATGTGGTTGAAGCTTATTTCTTAATTGCAGATGCGGCAGATCAAATTAATGATTCGACGGAGGCATTGGTCGCTTACAAAAAAGTGATTGAGCAAAATGCTCACCCACAGCTAAACAAAGCGATTATACGTGCTGCAGAATTAGAGAGCAAAATGGGTAACTATGTTGAATCTGTCGGATTCTACCGCATGCATGCGAGTAAAAACCCTGAGGGAGAAAACCGATTGAACGCTTACAATAATATCTTCAAAGCGTTTTATGCAGCGAAATTATTGGATTCCGTAGGGAAGGTCATCACAGAAATTCAACCTTTAGACCTCTATTCAAAGGAAGAACAAGCAAAGATGAGTCGGGGCTTAGCAGAAGCCTATTCTGATAGTACGAGCTTAGGTCTTCGAACAGAATGGTTGAACAAAACAATTGAATTGGATCCGAAAGGGGATATTGGAGCCGAGGCACAATATCAATTAGCGGTTCAATTATCCAAAGAGGGAAAGATTAAGGAGTCGAATGAGATGATCACCGCGAAGTTTAAAAACGAATTTGCCGAGGCATCGGATAGTGTGATGGGGCGGGCGTATATTTTGTTGGCGACCAACTTCGTTTCGTTGAAAAATCTTCCACAGGCTAAGGCTATATTAAAATCAGTCATTGACAATTCGACTGACAATGAGGTCATTGAAATAGCCAAAACAACTTTAAAAAGCTTACCCCTTAAATAAACGAATATGAAATTTCAAATGAAAAAAAATCCAATAATCATTTGTGGTGTACTCATGCTTGGGGTATCAGCGTCATTATTTGCCCAAGACAAGAAGGAAGGAAATATCCAAAATGATGATATCATTTTGGAAAAGGAAAGAAAGATTGTCCTTCAGCCACAGATTTCACGCAATTTTGAACCACTCAATGAAATCGAGAATTCGAAAAAAGGGCGGAGCATGAAATATGAATTTGTTGATCGGAAATGGGAGGCAATAAGCAATACCTTATTGACCACTTCGATCATTAATCCTCGGGAAGGGGATGAATTGGTTTCCTCCTTTGGTCCTAAATTCAAGAACCTGATAAAAATTGGTGCTGGAAATTATGGACATACCTTATTAAATGGTCATTTTGGATTTAGTCCTAAAGAGAATCAGTTTCAAGGCGTTTACATAAACCATGATGCCAATCGCCGGGGACCGGTGAGCCTAGGGAATTCAAGTCGCAATGAAAACGAGGCAAAAGTCTATAGCAAAACTTTCACGGGTAACTATTTTTTAGATGGACAGATAAGCTTTAAAAGAACAGAGAATAATTACTATGGACGTCCGGAGGAAGCATTTACTACCTTAGCAGCCATAAAAGATTTAGAAATCGCTTACAATCGGTTTAATTATTCAGGCAGCATTTCAAACGCTAAAAAAGACGCTAAATTCGACTACATCGCTACATCGGGTTTAAATTATTTAACGAATAACTACACGAGCCGTGAATGGATTTGGGAAAGTAAATTGCATGGAATCCTGCATGTAACGGATAATTTCTCTGCTTATTTGACGGGGGAAATGAATTTGTCAGAGAATACTTTCGAAAAAGTGAAAGACAATAATCGTCGGGAATTATACCGAGTTAAGCCTACTTTTTTATACAAGAATAATCGCTTAACTGTTACAGGAGGGCTAAACATTGTGAACGAAAAAGACAAATCGGTTACTTTAAACAAAACGCGCTTATTCCCCTTGTTGAAGGTGGATTTTAAACCAACTGACTTTCTTCATGTATTTGTGGGATTGGGCGGAGATACGTATTTCAACAGCTATAATCAATTCACGAATGAGAACAATTGGTTAGCACCACGTACAGCACCGAATTTGCAAAACACCACGCAAAGTTCGAATATCTATGGAGGTTTAAAGGGCTCCAATGAGCGTAATCTAGATTTTGAATTGAAATTCGGCTACTCAGAATTCAATAATTTAGCCATGTTTGTCAATAATACAGCTGATCCATCTAACTTCGGAATTGTGTATTCAAATACGAAAGTGGAAAAGACAGCCAAGGTATTTAACATGTCGGGACAAGTTAACTATCAGACCTTTGACAAGGTACTGTCTATCTTAAAATACGACTTCAACACCTACCAGGATATTGTATATGATGAAGCCGAATTAGCGGGGATAGATAAACCGATACATCGTCCAATGATGAATTTATCTTTCACCAATTCGATTACATTTAAGGATAAAATCATAGTATCCCCGGATGTCTTTTATATTTCTGGCTTGTATCGATTTGAGAAGTCCTTAGGAGAACAAGTGGAACAATTACCTGATATCATTGATTTGAATTTGAAGGTTAATTATTTGATTACGAAGAAGTTTAATATTTCAGTTAGTGCAAATAACTTATTAGGTAAGAATTACGAGCGCTATTTTAAATACAAAAATCAGGGGCTTAACTACACGGTAGGGGTAGCCTATTCATTTTAATAAGGACGATAATGAATCCAATGATCGAATTTATTGAGACCTTGCTTTATACGCATGATTGTGTGATTATTCCACATTTTGGAGGTTTTGTATTGAATACAAAAGATTTCCAATTAAGTGAAAACGATCAACTAATTGTACCAAAATCGAAATGTGTGGCATTCAACGAGCGTTTGCAATCGGATGATGGATTGGTGGCTACAGAATGGGCAATAGCGAAAGGAATTAACCAAAAGCAGGCCTTTGCAGCAGTACATCGCTTTGCGGAGGAGTTATCATCGAAATTAAAAGCAGAAAAAACACTAGAATTTGGTAAAATAGGGGTATTTAGTTTGAGTCATTCAGGTCGAATCCAATTTGAACCGAATCAAGAAATTAATTTTGATTTGAATCAATATGGTTTGTTCCCTGTGAGCATTGGTCTAATAAAGAGCAAACCTGTATTAATTCCGAGTCCTGTTGAAAAATCGAGCGAAGATTTACCCATTGCAGAATCTGAACCAATCAAAAGAGTCAATCAAGGTCAATTTTATGGTTATGTGCTCCTTGCCTTTTTCATTGGAGGAATTGCGGCATTTTATTTGACAGAACCGAATTCACGTTTTGTCACTAGTTCCTTTAGTCCGTTAACGATTCGGATCAAAAAGGAAAAAACGATTGAACGTAAAATAACAAAGCCCGCGGAGATCCAAAAGGAAGCAAACAAGGTTGAGGAAAAAGCGGATGTACTGGTGCCAGTATCATCAGGAATTTATTTGGTTGTAGGGAGCTTTAAAACGGAAGCCAAGGCAGCCCTTTGTCAAGCTGAATTAGTGGCAAAAGGTTTTGAAGACGTAAAAATCATTGAAAAGGGAGCAGGAGAGGTGCATTTCCGCGTTAGTTTGGGTGAAGTAGCCGATTTCAACGAAGGCTATTCCGCAGCGGCACGTTTAAAGTCGGAAAAGAAATTAGACATTTGGGTTTACAAAAGATAAGCAATATGAGCGTTAGCTATTCACAAAAAGATTTTGAAAAAAAGAATCAAATCAAAGCATTGATTATAACGATTCTGATAAATACGATCTTGTTTCTATTGATTTGGCAGGTTAAAATCTGGAATGAATCCCCGAGTCCAAAAATCCCTAACATGGAAGAAGCTCAGGCAGGCGAGATTACTTTTGAGCAAGAGCCGCCAGCACCTGCTCCGGAACCTAGGGCGCAAGAAGAAATTACGCAAACAACCAAGCAAGAAGAAACAAATTTAGTTACGCCCATTACAAGTAACGCTCCGAGTACGGTTACCGTGAAAAAAAATCCGGAAGTAATCCCTACCGTAGAAAAAGAAGTTGAGCCGGTCATCGATCAAAGTTTAACCATGGGAAAAAGAGCTGCCAAAAGCGGTTCTTCAGGTTCAGGAACGGGAACGGGCACGGGAAGTGGTTCTGGTAACGGAACAGGCTCAGGCAGCGGTAGCGGTGGAAGCGGAAAGGGCTCAGGCGCTGGAAATGGAGAGGGCAAAATAGCCGATGAGTGGACCTTTGATACTAACTCTTTAAAAGGAATTGATAATGGATCAGAGACAGGAGAAATAACCTTCTTCATCCGTATCAATGAGAAAGGAAATGTAACTGAGATTCGCATCGACCGGACTAATGTGAAATTATCTTTGGCTGAGAAATATAAAAAATTAATTAAAAACGCGCGGTTTACACCCAAAAGCGATGGTATTAGACGTGGCGCTAGTGGTATGAAAACCATCCGAATTAAGGCTACCAACTAATTATGATGAGTTACGAAGAAGTCATCAGCTTCTTGTATGCGCAATTGCCTGTCTTTCATCGCGAAGGAAAAAAAGCTTATAAACCCGGATTAGGGAATATTGAACAATTGGCTGAACGATTGGGAAATCCACATCAAGCGTTCAAATCCTTGCATATTGCCGGGACAAATGGCAAAGGGAGTAGTTCACATTTTATGGCCTCCATTTTACAGGCACATGGTTATAAAGTAGGCTTATATACTTCACCGCATTTAAAGTCATTCACAGAACGGATAAAAATCAATGGCCAAGAAGTACCCAAATCTTGGATAGTTGATTTTTTCATGACTTATCAGCCATTATTATCCGAAATCAAACCGAGTTTTTTTGAATGGACGGTGATTATGGCTTTTCAATACTTTAAAGAACAGGGCGTTGATTATGCGATAATTGAAACGGGTTTAGGGGGCCGCTTGGATTCGACAAATATCATTCAGCCGCTTGGATGTCTCATTACAAACATCGGCTATGATCACCAAGATATCCTAGGCGATAGCCTGGAAATGATTGCAGCAGAAAAGGCAGGAATTATAAAATCGAATATTCCAATCTGTATTAGTGAAAAGCAAGTAGATACGACGGCCATTTTTGAGGTTAAATCAAAAAACACAAATTCTCCCATTCGATTTGCAAGCGATGAGGTTACGATAATTTCCCACAAGCCCGCGCAAAGGGGGATGGATCTGTCCGTCCAAACTAACAAATGGGGGATTTTAGAATGTCAGAGTCCCTACGGGGGGATTTATCAAACCCATAATTTGGCGGGTATTGTTGCTTGGTGCGAACAATTGGCCGATTTGAATATTATTCCATTCGATTCAGAAAACATTTTAAAAGGGATCAAGGACTGTCGTACGAATACAAATCTTCGAGGACGATGGGAGGTTTACCAAGAAAGTCCGTGGATTATAGCAGATACGGCACATAATGAATCAGGAATTCGAATGGTATTGGAGCAAGTCGCCCAGTACAATCCTAGGAATGTAACCATCGTTTTAGGAATGGTTGCCGATAAAGACTTGCATCGTGTATTGTCCTTATTTCCGAAGGATGCGAACTATATTTTTACCTCTGCGCACAATCCGAGAGCCTTAAAGGCCGAAGAATTGAAAAATTTAGCGCAAATACATGGATTACAGGGAACTTTGAGTCTTGATGTCAATGAGGCAATCCAATTGGCTCAAGAATCCCATGCCGATTTTATTTTAGTAACTGGAAGCACCTATTTGGTTGCAGAAATTGATGATTCGTTTTGAGTAGACAAAAAACTTACAAATATGAATGGGCTGAGCGATTAGAAAATGTTATTCAATCACCCAAAGAATTCTGGTCGGCCTGCCAAGGCGCTTGGAACACCCAATATTTCAAGAATGATCACAAATTAGTCGTTGAACTAGGCTGTGGTCGCGGAGAATACACCAATGGACTCGGTCGGCTTTTCCCTGACATGAACTTTATAGGCATAGATGTCAAGGGTGATCGATTGGCAGCGGGTGGTCGGGAGGCCGTTTCATTGCAATTAAACAATGTTGCATTTTTACGTATTCAGATTCAATTCATTGAAGACTTTTTTCTTCCTAATGAAATCGATGAAATTTGGATAACTTTTCCGGATCCTCGAATGAAGGACCGCGACGAGAAGAAGCGATTGACATTCCCATTCTTTCTGGAGAAATACTTGAATTTACTGAAGCCGAATGGCATTATTCATTTAAAGACGGATTCGGAGCCTTTCTTTGATTATTCAATGGAACAATTCCGAGCGTATGGCTTACCCATTTTAGCCGAAACGAAAAATCTCTATGAGTCGGAATGGAATGAGGATCATTATGGAATCAAGACGCGTTTTGAGAAAATTTGGTATGACAAGGGCTACTCGATCAACTACGCAAGGGTACAAAACAAAAAAGAGGCTTAAAAGCCTCTTTTTGCAAATATAAATTTGGGAATAATTATCCAACGCGCGCGATCAAATCCGCAGCCCGTGAAGAATAACCAAACTCGTTGTCATACCAACCAACTACTTTCACAAGGTTACCCATTGCAGTAGTTAACTTAGAATCTAAGATACAAGAGTGTTGGTTTCCAATGATGTCAATCGAAACGATTTCATCTGTTGTGAATTCCAAGATACCTTTCATTGGACCATCTGCAGCAGCTTTCAAAGCAGCATTAATTTCTGCAACCGTAGCTTCTTTCTTCAATACAGCCGTAAAGTCTGTTACTGAACCATCTGGAGTAGGCACACGCATCGCATTACCATCCAATTTACCTTTCAAGTGCGGCAATACTAAACCTACCGCCTTAGCAGCTCCTGTAGATGTAGGAATGATTGAATAAGCTGCAGCACGAGAACGACGTAAATCGGAGTGAGGCGCATCTTGTAAATTCTGATCAGCTGTGTAAGCGTGAACCGTAGTCATAAAACCTTTCTCAATACCAAAAGCGTCATCTAAAACTTTAGCCATTGGAGCTAAACAGTTTGTTGTACATGAAGCATTTGAGATAATTGTCATATCATCCGTCAAGGTATCATCATTAACACCTAAAACAACAGTAGGAATATCACCTTTCGCAGGAGCAGAGATAATCACTTTACGAGCACCAGCAGTTAAGTGTTGGCCTGCGCCATCTTGATCGATGAAACGACCTGTCGATTCCAAAACAACATCAATTCCTAAAGCACCCCAAGGCAATTGCTTCGGATCACGCTCAGCGAAAGCCTTGATCACGTGTCCATTGACAGTAATGCTATCAGCATCCGACGTAACAGTTCCGTTAAAACGGCCATGTACTGAATCATACTTTAATAAGTGTACTAAAGTAGCGTTGTCAGTTAAATCGTTAATAGCTACGATTTCTACATTTTCTTTTTCCAATAAACGACGGAAAGTAAGTCGACCGATGCGACCAAAACCATTAATGGCAACTTTAATTTTTTTCATGGAATGAATTAATTTGATTTCCTTATTAAAAATCAAAAATAGCATTTTCATTGAACAATTCCAAGAATTCAATAATAAAACCTTGATTTAATCGTTTAAAACACAATATTAAACAATTGTAAATAATACGAAATTAATTAGCCATAAAGGTAATTATAGTTATTTTAGACTAAATTTTGCTGGATACGTTTTTTATTCAAAGATTTTTTGCATATTTGTATAAGCAAACGCTTCGCGGATCCAGTGGGGCAGGGGAGTGACAGAATGTCATTTGTTCTTTTTGCTAATTTTAGGCATCAAAATTCACCATATTTTATTTTGTTCAAATTATCAACTAACTGATAATCAGTATTTTACATATTTAAAGTTTAAGTTAAATTAACCTGAAATTTTGGGCATAAATCTTTGTCTAAAGGCTGATAAAACCATTTTATTTTTCAACTGGGGCTTCGATTAAAACCAATTAAGTGGTAATTTGCGTCTTCAAATTTTGGATACTTAACATATGAATTCAGTAGAACAGCTTATTTTATCAGCTTGGGATGCCCCAGAAACACGAAATACCACAGAAGTCATTGCGGCCATTGAAGAGGTTGTAGCGAAAGTGGATGCAGGTGAGTTGCGTACAGCCGAACCTTTGGCAGATGGCAGTTGGCAAGTAAACGAATGGGTCAAGAAGGCGATTGTCATGTATTTTCCGATTCGTCAAATGGCAGTTAGTGAGGTAGGTATATTCGAATACCACGATAAAATGCGTTTAAAAACAAATTATAAAGAATTGGGTGTACGCGTAGTTCCTCCTGCTGTCGCTCGATACGGAGCATTCTTAGCGAAAGGAACGATCTTAATGCCTTCCTACGTGAACATTGGCGCTTATGTCGACGAAGGTACCATGGTTGATACCTGGGCAACGGTCGGAAGCTGTGCGCAAATTGGTAAACATGTACACCTAAGCGGTGGTGTTGGCATTGGAGGCGTATTAGAACCCCCTCAAGCTGCACCTGTAATCATCGAAGATGGCGCCTTCATTGGTTCCCGTTGTATTGTCGTTGAGGGAGCACATATCGGTAAAAAAGCCGTATTAGGTGCCGGTGTGACCATTACTGGTAGTTCCAAAATCATTGATGTTTCGGGTCCAGAGCCCGTAGAATACATTGGCTATGTTCCTGAAAACTCGGTAGTAATTCCGGGATCTATTCAAAAGAACTTCCCAGCGGGTACCTATGGAGTACCTTGTGCATTAATTATTGGTAAACGTAAAGAGAGTACCGACTTAAAAACATCGTTAAATCAAGCCTTGCGCGAAAACAATGTGGTAGTCTAAACCAAAATCTATCCTTACCTTTACAACCCGGTTCTAACAACCGGGTTTTTTTATGGAAAATGAATTAAAAATTGGTGAATACAATCACCTACGCATTATCAAGGAAGTACCCTTCGGATTATATCTCGACGGATACGAAGATGAAATCTTACTTCCCCTGCAATATGTCCCTGAAACCTATGAAATAGATCAATATATTGATGTTTTCATATACCGCGATTCGGAGGATCGTATTATTGCAACCACGCTTAAACCGAAAGCAACCATCAATCAGTTTGCTTATCTAGAGGTTAAAGCTGTTACACCCCTGGGTGTATTTATGGAATGGGGACTTGCCAAAGACCTATTCGTTCCTTTCAGCCAACAGTTCCAAAAGATGTCGGTAGGCAGATCCTATTTAGTCTATGTTTACCTGGATGGCCAAACAGATCGTATCGTCGCATCCGCCCGAATCGAAAAATTCTTACCATTGACCGACGGAACTGAATTTACAATTGGTGACAAAGTTGATGCAATTCCTTTTGAACACACAGACTTAGGAATTAAATGCTTAGTAAACAATTGTAAAATCGGAATGTTATTCAAAAATCAAGTGTTTACAAATTTAACATTTGGAGAATCTTGCACTGTTTACATTTCTAACATACGTCCAGATGGTAAGCTCGATCTTCGCTTAGAACCTGTGGGGATGGTACGCATAGACAGTCAAGCAGAACGAATCCTAGCAGCGCTTAAGGAGAATAATGGAGTCCTGCAATTGCATGACAAGAGTCCTGCTGAGGAGATTTATGCACAGATGGGTATGTCCAAAAAAGACTTTAAAAAGGGGGTTGGAGCATTGTACAAAAGTAAACTGATTACGTTGTACGCTGATTGTATTTCACTTCTGTAATTCACATTTGTTCTTAGCTTTTGATTTGTTTTTGTTAATTTTTGATTTACTTTTGTTATACAAATTGTTTACAAAAGCACATCATGAACTTAAGTGAAAAGATCGAATTGTTAATTAAGCGTAAGCAGCTTAGTGCATCACAATTTGCCGATAAACTAGGAATACCACGTAGTAGCATCTCGCACATCCTTTCGGGACGTAATAAGCCTAGTTTGGATGTTGTACAGAAGATACTGCGTGTTTTCCCTGAGATTAGTGCAGAGGATTTACTATTTGAAGACAGGAGTTTAGGAGCTTCACTTGGTGTGAGTTCCCCAAAGGAGTCAGCAGCTACCTCGCCATCCCTTTTTGATGCCGTTTCAACAAGGCCCTCAGAATCGCCTAAAAATATTTTACCTGAGCCAACGATCGTACAATCAAATCTCAGACGTCAGAAAGAAAGTACTGTTTCGGCACCGACTGTTCCCCATATGGAGCCGGCTAAACCCGAGCGATTGGAAAAACAAATTGAGCGCGTATTAATTTTTTATACCGATGGCACTTTTTCAGAGAGTCGGCCGATATAATTAAATTTTCTGGACTTTTCCACTTATCCACGACTTATCCACAGTTGTGAACATCTTTTCACAATCGAAAAACACTTATCCACATTTTTGTGTGGATAAGTAGATAAAATGTGTACAAATGAAAAAAGTGTTTACAAGTTAGACGCATTTTTCTCCATTCAATAAGCCATTTGCCTAATAGAAATACCTAATTAAATGCTTAATTTTAAGAATAATACCTGTTTTTATGCAAAAATTAGATTCTTTAAATCAAGTTGCCGACTTCCATAAAACCTTTGGGGCGCCTATTTTACCCAATCCAACGATTCCTCATGCAGATCGATGTGCGTTGCGTGTTAGTCTATTATCCGAGGAATTAGATGAGTTAAAAGAGGCAATCGCGGCCAATGATTTGGTAGAAATTGCCGATGCACTGTGTGATTTGCAATATGTATTGTCCGGTGCTGTATTAGAATTTGGCTTGGGTGAGCGTTTTGTCGACTTATTTAATGAAGTACAGCGTTCGAACATGTCCAAAGCATGTCAAAGTTTAGAGGAAGCTGAACAAACCGTCAAATTCTACCGAGATAAAGATGGTACAGAAGCTGAAATCGTGGAAGAAAATGGCCTTTGGAAGGTGTATCGGAAATCCGATAATAAAGTCTTAAAATCAATCAATTATTCACCTGCGGACCTAGTAAGCCTACTCAAATAAATGATCAAAATCCTGCTAATTGAAGATGAACCCAAGACCGTTCAATCCTTGAAACAAGGTTTGGAGGAGAACCATTATACGGTCGATGTGGCCTATGATGGTAACATGGGAAAGCAATTAGCGATGCGGACAGCCTACCAACTTATCATATCAGACATTATTATACCTGGCATGAATGGCTTGGAATTGTGTAAATATTTACGCGCGGAGGGCATACAAACACCTATTTTGATGTTGACGGCCCTGAGCACCACCGATGATAAATTAGTGGGATTCGAGGCCGGTGCCGATGATTATTTAGCGAAACCCTTTGATTTTAAAGAGTTTTTGGCCCGAGTAAAAGCATTAATTAAGCGATCCAATCAAACCTTCATTGAAGCACAAGTACTCAAATTCGCGGATTTGGAATTGGATCTTACGAGTAAAATTGTAACTCGATCTGGTCAAAAAATCAATTTAACCGCCAAAGAATTTCAGTTAATGGAATACTTTCTTCGTAACCAGGAAAAGGTGATTTCCAAGGCTGAAATTGCGGAAAACATCTGGGAAGTGGAGGACGAAGGCAGCTCAAATTTGATTGAAGTTTATGTGAATTATTTACGTAAAAAGGTTGATAAAGGCTTCCCAAGCAAGTTGATTCACACACAATTCGGAATGGGATATATCCTTAGACAGGAATAATATGCAAATACGCTCCAGATTAACGTACCAATTTACCTATCTGGTTTCTGCGATTCTTTTCGTTTCGTATTTGATTATCTATTTGTTTACACAAGAAAATTACAAGGATAAATTCTACAGTCGGCTTCGCCAAAAAGCCAATACGGCCGCGGAATTATTGGTCAACGTCAGTACAGTCGATTCCAAACTCTTACGGATTATCGACCGGGCGAATCGAGATATCTTATACCGAGAAAATATCATGGCATATGACACCTGTTATGAGCGCATTTACAGGTCGAATGATAGCATTAACTTCCATGTGGATGTAAATCGGGTTAAAGAGGTCTTAAAACGCAAAGAAGTACGTTTTGAGGTGGATGATTTAGAAGTTTTAGGAACCGTATTTATTACACCAGAAGGAAGATTAGTCGTTTTTGCTGGTGCTGTAGACCAATATTCCGCCGAGAATGCCAAAGATTTAAAGAACATCTTGATCGCATTATTTCTCTTATTTGTGTTCATTGTAGTGATTTCGGGTTGGTTTTTCGCCGGTAGAGCAGTAAATCCCATCTCAGCTGTTATTAAACAGGTTGATTTACTTTCTCCCAAACGACTTGACCAAAGGCTTGAATCCGAAGATTCAGAGGACGAAATAGGGAAGATGGTGGCAACGATTAATCATCTCCTTGAGCGTATTGAGAGCGCATTTAGATTTCAAAAGACCTTTATTGCGAATGTATCCCATGAACTAAAAAATCCGTTGACGAAAATTTCGTCCCAACTGGAAGTAAGTCTACTCAATGAACGCAACACAGAGGATTATAAACAAACGATCGCATCGGTATTAGAAGATACACAGGATCTTGCGGCAATTACCGAATCTTTGTTGGAGCTGAATAAAATTAGCGTCTCCGACTACCAAGCGGGCTTTCAAACGATCCGAATCGACGAGGTTATTTGGGAGGCTAGAAGCTTAGCACAAAAGCTGAATGCTACATACCGAGTATTATTTGACACCCAATTTTTGCCCGATGATGAGGAACAATTGATGTTGAAGGGCGACGAAAAATTGATGTTGACCGCCATCAAAAATCTCATGGAAAATGCTTGCAAATTTAGCCCCAATAAACAAGCTCAAGTTCATTTAGCAATATCGAATAACCTAATCGAAATTGAGGTAAAAAACGAAGGAAAAGGCATTCCAGAAGCCGATTTACCATTTATTTTCCAGCCGTTTTTCCGTGGAGAAAATACGGCAAATTCCAAAGGCTACGGCATTGGTTTATCACTGGTTGAACGAATCATCCATTTACACAACGGACAAATTACCGTCAGTTCCGAATTAAATGGTTGGACAACGTTTAAGGTTTTATTGCCGATTCAATAACGTTAGACATTAGACGTTAGACTGTAGAGACGCGATACTTCGCGTCTGGAGAACTAAGAGCTAAGAGTTAAGAGTTAAGAGTTAAGAGCTAAGAGTTAAGAGCTAAGAGTTAAGAGCTAAGAGTTAAGAGCTAAGAGTTAAGACATTTAAGATGCTAGAGCCACGATAATCCTACGGAAGCTTATGGGAACATTTGTTTGTTGTATAATTTATATTATGTTAAACAGAATTTAAAATAGTTAATTATCGATTAATCAGAACAACACCCTTCTTAATTCTCCAGACGCGAAGTATCGCGTCTCTACTGTCTAATGTCCAAACAAAAAAGCCCCAGGAAATTCCTGAGGCTCTTTGTCAAAAGTCTAAAGACCAAAGTCTAAAGTCAATTAATCAACTTGCTTGTCAATCTTCAACTCACGGTAGATTTGCTTTAAAATCTCTTTCAAATCTTCATCTTTCTTAACCTTCAAAGCACGCTCAAAGAATGGAACGGCCATTTGGTATTTCTCAGCTAATTTTGCTTCAACCGCCTTTCCTTCTTTTTGGTAGGTAGCCATATCCATGCCATTCACAATACGCTTAATTTCCGCGCCCTCATTGAAATAATAAGCACCTAATTGGTACAAAGCATCATAATATGCTGGATCAATCGCTAAAGCACGCTCATAAAATGATGGAACTTCAGATTTCAACGCATTAATCTTACCCGTTAGCTCATCAATCTTAGCTTTGTTCGCTGCTACATCGCCTACCTCTTTTTCAGCCGCTTCCTTCTCCCCTATTAATAACTTTAATTCCTCGTTATCCTTCGCAATTGACTCCTCTAAACGCTTGATTTGATTCTGAATTGCTGGTTTAAGGTTCGGCTTTGCCGTCTTTAATTTCGCTTTGGTACGCTTTAATTCATCAATAAACACCTCAGCCTTATCCTTATGGGAAGTAATTTTCCGATTGGCATCAGCTACTTTATTCGATGCATCTGCAATTTTATTCGCGTCTTCCTTTAGTGTATTGATCTTATTTTCATACAATAGACCCAAATTAAACAAATTCATCACATCCTTTGGATCTTTTGCTACCGATTCTTTCAGCTGAGTAATTGCTTGGTCTATCCGATTAAACGCGATCAACATGTTGAACTTCTCATTCTTCAAATCCTTGTTGGTCGGATACATCTCAATCCCACGATCAATCAATGAAATTGCTTTTTCCTCTTCCTTGGCCGACTTATAAATCTGTGCCAAACCATATAAAATGGCTACATCCTTACCCCCATTCTTCAAATAGTTCTCGTAAGCTGTACGTGCCTCAACATCTTTTTGACACAACTGCGCCACAACACCCGTATACATCGCCGAAACGGTATCCGTCGGTGCAACCTCAGAAGCTTTGGCCATGTAACGATAAGATGAAGTATAATCTTTCCCTTGGTATTTTACCACACCCATATTCATAAAAGCTCCATAAGCCTTATCGCGGCCCGAAAGCATTTTTTCAGCGTCTTTGGCAATAGATCCTTTCTTTCCTTCTTTCGTATCTAACTTAATCGCCTCTGCAGCAAATTCCATAGCCTTAAACGCCGCATCGATATCGGTCGTCGATAATGTAGAATCTGGAAATGATGCCAAATCAAAATAGGCCACAGAACGCTCAAGCCACAAACGCGGTTTAGCTGGCGCCTTTTTAACTGCCTCATCAGACTTCTTTACGGCATCTACAATGCTTTTCTTTTGTGCTTCGACCAAAGCCTTGTCCACCTGAGCGAACGATGAGCCTGCAGCCATCGCTACAGTAATCAGGGTTAAAACTACTTTTTTCATATGTTTAGTTAAATTAAAAAAAAGCCCGCATTCACATACGGGCCCATAAATTACTCTTCTGTTAATTCTTCAGTACCTTCTTGAGCGGATGTCTCCTCCCCTGTTTCCGGTGCCGATTGATCCAATACAGCTCCCTCAACAATCTCAACTCCATCAACCAATTCAACCTCCTCCGGCTCTGGTTCTTTCTCGATTTTGGTTACGGATGAGATTTCGTCCGACTCGTTTTTCAAACGAATCAACTTCACTCCTTGCGTATTTCGGCCCATCACACGTAACTCTGCCACACTCGTACGAATCAAAATACCCGCCTTCGTGATGATCATCAAGTCATTGTTGTCATTAACCTCTTTAATCGCAACCAAATTACCTGTCTTCTCCGTGATATTCAAGGCTTTAACGCCCTTACCCCCACGATTCGTCAAACGGTAATCTTCAACCTCAGAACGCTTACCAAAGCCCTTCTCGGATACCACTAATAATTGCTGAACCTCTGGATCCGAAACGCAAACCATGCCGATAACACGTTCACCTTCCACGCTCTCATCAATCCAAATACCTTTTACCCCCGCAGCGGTACGGCCCATCGGACGAACACGTGTCTCTTCAAAACGAACCGAACGTCCTGTGTTTGTCGCAATAACAATTTGATTATTTCCATTCGTTAAGGCTACATCCAATAAACGGTCTCCCTCACGAATCGTAATCGCGTTAATACCATTCTGACGCGGACGAGAATAAGCCTCCAAGGAAGTCTTCTTAATCGTACCATCCTCCGTACACATCACGATAAAGTTATTATCAATGTAATCTGGATCTGTAATCGATTTCACGTTAATCACCGCACGAATCGAATCCCCATTCTCAATATTCATCATATTTTGAATTGGACGCCCCTTCGAGTTTTTCGATCCCTCTGGCACCGCATAAACACGCAACCAGAAACACTTACCGCGCTCCGTAAAGAACAACAACCAATTGTGCATCGTCGCTGAGAACAAATGCTCCGTATAATCATCATCCTTCGTAGCCACAGCACGTGAACCTACTCCTCCTCTACTCTGCGCACGATACTCCGTAATCGGCGTACGCTTGATATAGCCTTGCGCTGATACCGTAATTAACATCTCATCATCCGCAATCATATCCTCTACCGAGAACTCCTCATCCGTCATGTTAATCTGCGTACGACGCTCATCACCATAACGCTGCTTCATCTCCGTTAATTCATCCTTGATAATCTGCAATTGACGCTCCGGCTTCGCCAAAATGTCCTCCAAATCATCAATCAACTTCATGATTTCCGCATATTCATTCATGATCTTCTCACGCTCCATACCTGTAAGACGCTGTAAACGCATCTCCAAGATAGCCTTCGCCTGAATCTCCGATAAATTGAACTTGCTCATCAATCCCTCTTGCGCCGCATTCGGATCTTTCGATTCACGAATCAATTTGATCACCGCATCCAAATTATCCAATGCAATGATAAATCCTTCCAAAATGTGCGCACGCTTACGCGCTTCACGTAAATCATATTTCGTCCGACGAACAATTACCTCATTCCGGTGCTCCACAAAATGATGAATCAAATCCTTCAGATTTAACATCATCGGACGCCCCTTCACCAAGGCCACATTGTTCACGCTAAATGACGATTGCAAAGCCGAATGCTTGTACAAGTTGTTTAACACCACATTGGCCACCGCATCACGCTTCAAATCAAACACAATACGCATTCCCTGGCGATCTGACTCATCACGAATCTCAGAAATGCCCTCAATCTTCTTATCATTCACCAAATCCGCACATTGCTTAATCAAGGATGCCTTGTTAACCATATATGGAATCTCCGAAACAATAATCTGCTCCTTACCCGTCTTCGTCGTATCAAACGTCGCATTACCGCGAACCACAATTCGACCTCTACCCGTCTCGAATGCATTCTTAATTCCTTGAACACCATAGATCGTTCCTCCCGTCGGGAAATCCGGTGCCTTAATGTATTGCATCAACTCAGGAATCGTAATGTCACGGTTATCAATGTAAGCCGTAATTCCATCAACAACCTCCGTCAAGTTGTGTGGCGCCATATTCGTCGCCATACCCACCGCAATACCCGAAGTTCCATTCAATAATAAATTGGGAATCTTCGCCGGTAATACCGTTGGCTCATCCAATGAATCATCAAAGTTTGGCTGAAAATCTACCGTCTCCTTGTTCAAATCAGACAACATCTCATCCGCTATTCGCTTCAAACGTGCCTCGGTATAACGCATCGCCGCTGGAGAATCCCCATCGACCGAACCAAAGTTACCTTGACCATCCACCAATGGATAACGCAAAGACCAATCCTGCGCCATACGTACCATCGTGTCATATACCGAAGAATCACCATGTGGGTGATACTTACCCAGTACCTCTCCGACAATACGAGCTGATTTTTTGTACGACTTGTTGTAACTAACTCCTAACTCCTCCATCCCATAAAGCACCCTGCGATGCACCGGCTTCAAACCGTCGCGCACATCCGGCAAGGCACGAGATACAATCACCGACATTGAATAATCAATGTACGCCCCTCTCATTTCATCTTCGATGTTGATTGGGATAATATTCGTTTGTAATGACATAAATAATGATTTGATTCGTTGAACAAACCGCTTGCAAAAATCTTTCAAAAAAGAAAAACAAAGCGGTTTTTCAATAGTTACAAATATCCCTAATTCTCCCTATTTTTCCAAGAAAAAATTCAGTAAATCTGATTAATATAAGGAGCAATATTTACCTTTGTCTCATCAACAAAAAAGAAAGCCTTGAGAAATACATTTAACCTCCGCCAGCAAGTACTTTTTTTCGCCTTGATAACGGTTTTTTCCGTTCCCATGTTAGCCCAAAACATCACCCGAGGGCCCTATTTACAAATGACTTCAAGCTCATCGACGCGCATACGTTTTCGTACCGATAACGATAGTAAACCAAGTATTTTGATTGGCAAGTTGGCCAATAGTCTGACCCGAACCATCAAGCAATCCATTGCAGCCAAAGAACACGAAATAACCATTGATTCATTATCGAGCAATACTCGTTATTTCTACAAGATTGTCACAGAAACCCAAAGCCTAGGCGACTCTACTTACTTTTTCCAAACAGCTCCCACCAAAGGCGCGAAAAACAAAATTAGTTTTTGGAGCACCGGCGACATGTTTCCAGGACAATTGCAATTAGACGTCTTTAACGGATTCAAAAAATTTATCGGCAATAAATACACAAACCTCTACCTAACGGTAGGCGATAATGTGTACGCTGGCGCCAATGATGCCGACTTCCAAGCCAACTTCTTTCAAGTCTATCAAAGCCTACTAAAACAAAGTGCTGCCTTTCCTTCCGTAGGAAACCACGACTACGATTATACTAACCAAAAACAAGACGATCCCAACATCGCCTATTTTCAAAACTTTAGCCTACCGCAAAAAGGTGAGTTAGGGGGAATCCCGTCGAACAAAGAAGCGTTTTATTCCTTCGACTACGGAAACGTACACTTTATATGCCTTGACTCACATGCCTATGGCGAGGATAACATTCGACTTTGGGAGAACACATCAGCCCAATTAACATGGCTCGAACAAGACCTCAAAAACAACAAACAAGATTGGACCATCGTATACTTCCACTACCCCATCTATACCAAAGGAAGCTACGATTCCGACTCAAATACAGGGTTTAACCTTCCCATTTTCAATCTCCGGAACCTACTGGTTCCCATCTTCGATAAATACCAAGTTGACATGGTATTAACGGGCCACAGCCACATATATGAACGCAGTAAGCCCTTGAAAGGACACATTGGAACATCAGATACGTTTGATCCCTTTAAACACGCACCACAAAGCTCTACCGGCAAATACGACGGCAGCGAAAATTCTTGCCCTTACCTACTCGAAACAAGCAAACCAACCCAGAATGGTACGCTCTATGTTGTAAATGGCGTTGGAGGCGGAACCAAACCCGCTAGACCGGACGGCCCTCACAAAGCCATGTATTATTCAAACGCTTCCGTCAATGGATCTTTCTATGTAGAAGTGGAAAACAATCGCTTGGACGCCAAATTTTTAGATACCAATGGCGATGTTCTTGACAAATTCACCGTTTTCAAAAACCTTCCGCTCAATCCATCGACCAACCTAACCATCGATTATGGCAAGTCGGCAGATTTGGTGGCTTCTTGGATCGGTCAGTATAACTGGTCAACCAATCAGACAGGTTCTAAAATTACGGTTACCCCGACAGCGAGTACCACATTCCAAGTGAATGATCCTCAAAAATGCTTTACTGAGAAGTTTAATGTAACGGTCAATTCCCCCTTAGGCACCTTAGAATCACGTCAAATACCTTTTGATGAGCTCAAAATTTACAATACTTCCGGACAATTGATCAAAGAATACAACCAAAAAGGAAATTTGACCGACGAAATAATTAATGAGTTAGCCCAAGGTGCTTACATCCTTCGAGTTCTTTGGAATGGCCAAGAAAAATCGTTGAAAATCGTTCGTTAATTGGGCGCAACAGAAGATTCGCGAATAACCAACTGTGTCTTCAATACCTCAATAACAGGCTCCCCTACTTCGGAACGGCCCTCAATTTGATCTAAAAGAAGCTTCAAAGCCAGTTTACCTATATCTTCAAGCGGTTGGGCAACCGATGAGATGGTAGGTGAAACAACATCACAAATCGGCTCGTTGTTGAAACTCACAATTTTGACATCCTCAGGCACACGAACCTTTAATTCGCGCATTCCCACCAATACACCCAGTGCCAATCGATCCGAAACAACCAAAATTCCATC
Source organism: Aquirufa sp. 5-AUSEE-100C1 (assembly GCF_054558655.1). Taxonomy (NCBI): domain Bacteria; kingdom Pseudomonadati; phylum Bacteroidota; class Cytophagia; order Cytophagales; family Flectobacillaceae; genus Aquirufa; species Aquirufa sp. 5-AUSEE-100C1. The sequence goes on from NZ_JBPXKO010000001.1 coordinate 659,972, forward strand.
CGGCGGATTCGGGCTTGTCATCAATTGATGTGTTTGAGAAGTGGCCGTATCCTGAAAATAATCCGAATGAATAATCAATGAGGAATCTTCCTGGATACCCGCCTCAGATAAGGCTCGTAAATAGCCTAAACGGCGTTGATTACTCACAGATACACTCTTAGGACCGGCTAAAAATGCGATACGCTTACAACCATTTTCTAATAAGTGCTTAACAGCCTCATAAGCAGATTGCTCATTATCCACCATCACTTTGGATGCATGGATCTCATCGCTATCCCGATCAAAAAACACCAATGGGATTCCACGACGCTGCAATCGCGTAATATGGTCTAAATTCACCGTTTCTCGCGACAAGGAAATAATAATTCCCTCCACTTGACTTCGTGATAGATTCTGAATATTAATTAATTCCCGCTCAAATGACTCTTGCGTCTGGGTAATCAAAATACTATATCCTGCCTTAATCGCCTCTAATTCAATCGCTTTGACAACAGTCGAAAAAAAGTAATATCCCAAATCCGGCACAATCAAACCAATGGTTTTCGTTTTGCTCTTGACCAAACTAGCAGCTAATACATTGGGCTGATAATCCAATTCGGCAGCTAAATCCAAGACGGCCTTCTTCGTATCCGGGTGAATATCCGGCAAATCACGTAAAGCACGCGAAACGGTTGCAACCGACACATTCAACTGCTTGGCAATGTCTTTGATGGTAACTTGGTGACGCATAATTTTTAATTTACTCCGAATTTACATGCTTTTTTTTGAATTCTACAAGTCCATTTGCTCAATAAGCGAAACACAGGATTTCCCCTTTTTCATCCCCAAAGGTGGTTGGTCCTTCGTTACATGGATTTCATATCGAGACAAACCCTCAAATGACGCCTTTAAACGTTCTGAAATTCGCAATGCCACCGTCTCCAGCAAGTCGACGGGTTCCGCCATAATCTCCCGACAAATATCATAAATCACACCGTAATCAAAGGTTTGATCCAATCGCTCAAAGTTAAATGTATCTACTCGCTTCGCAACGCGAACCGTCAATGTAAACCAATTTCCGAGGATGCGCTCCTCAGAAAACAAGCCATGATAAGCAAAAAAACGAACATCCTCCAATCCTACCTGATATTCCTGCATAGCTTAATTTATTTCACCCACCTTACCTCTCGGACCCGTCGTCTTAGCATAAGCCTCCAAAACCTTGTTCAAGGTTGGTAAGCCATCATCTTCAATCGTCAACACATCCAAATGCTTTTCTTTCTTAGATGGAGTCGTTTTTTTCGCTTTCGCGGTACTCGTTTGAACACGCGCTTTCGTTTTCTTAGCCACCGTTTGAGGCTTCGTTTCCTTTTTAATCGGCTTTTTTATAGCTACTTTTTCAGGCTCAGTCGCTACTTCAACAGGCTTTGACCATGCCGCTATACTCGATAATGTTTGATTTGCAAAGTTGGCCAACTGACCTGCAATTTCATTCTGTATGCTTTCCAAACGCTTTAATTCACGCGTTTGTTCTTTTACCTCTTGATCGATTTGCCCCAGCATTTGCTTCCGCTCATTCTCTACTAACAACTTCGATTTCTCTACCTCTTTTTGTGCCTGAACGATTAGCGCTTGCGCTTGTTTATCTGCCTCAGCCATTACCTTTTTCGCCTCTTTCTCCACCTTTTCCTGCCAATTCTTCTGTGCCTCTTCCGCTAATTTCATGGCACGAAATAAGGAGGTTTCAACTTCGCGTAATCGGTTGACCTCTTGCTCCAATACTTGCACCTTTTCCATCAAAATCGTTTGTTGGCGATTCATCTCCTCCTCAAAAAATGCTACAGATTGGACATAATCACTCACTTCTTGAACATCAAAACCTCTAAAACTCTTCGAAAAAGACACCTCTGGAATTCGCATATGAAAAAGCATTTAGCCTAAAATTATAAAAAATTGTTAATCGATTTTCCAAACCGATATATTTTTATCATCCGAAGCGGATACCAATAAATCATCGTAAGTGGACCAAATCAATCGATTGATTGAGTTTTTATGACCCCCATAACGCGCATAATCCAACACCTTCAATAATCGCAACGTACTCGAATCCCAAATTTTAATTGTCTTATCCATACTTCCTGTTGCCAAATAAGTACCACAAGGACTTTGCACAAGTGCATTAATCGAATAAATATGTGCGGGTATTGCTTCCCCTTGTATTTCCCCCACTAAATTCCATTTTTTCAAATAGGCATCTCGCCCTACACTTACTAAGGCTTCGGATTCGACTTGATAAATCATGGAAAAAACAGTCGTTGCATGAGCCTTCCAGGCATGTTTTAAGCTGAAATCCAAGTCAAAAACCCGAATATAACCATCACTTGCCCCTACTGCCATCGCCCGATTGGGCAAAATACAAAATGAACGAACATTGGACTCGCCAGCTTTTATCCGTTTTTTTACCGACTGCGTTGCTTGGTCGATGACGGTAATTAAACCATCTTGATGCCCCAACCAAACTTGACCCTCAATAATTTCAATTGCAAAAATTGACAGAGAAGGTATTTGAATCGAGAAAACACGGGACTGATCAGCAACCCGAATTCCATGTATGCCCTCAAAGTTCTGCCCAACCCATAAAATACCCGAAGGAGCATCATAGGCCATAGCATAGACGGTACCTGTGATCTGCGCAAGCACCTTCCCCAAATCCGGCTTTTGCAAATTCCATTGCACGACCCATCCATCAGCTCCTGCCGAATAGATTTCATGGGATTCATGCCCTGAACTTAAGGCATAAATGGCCCCGCGATGCCCTGCAAATGTATCTAAACGCTCAATTTTCAATGCCTTCATGTATTATCATTACAAAATTGGTAATTTTACAGGCAATTCAATCGATATGCCCGAAATTTCATCCCGACTTTCAAAACTTTGCCCCGATACGCACATTAAAGTTTGGCAAATTAGCGAGTCGGCCGAATTCTTCGCTCAATTTCCTTCCAACTGGTCCATGCCCGCCATACGCGCGGAAATTCAATCCCAAAAATACCTCGAATCAATCGCAGCACGTTTTTGCCTTTGGGAGCTAATGCAAGAACTTCATGTTGTTGAACTCAAACTAGAACAAGATGAACGCGGACGCCCCTTCATCCAAGATTCCGATTGGCAGGTGAGCATCAGCCATTCATTTCCCTTCGCAGTCGCCTGTCTTAGCAAAAAGCCTCGTACGGGCATTGACCTAGAAAAAAAAGGACGAAATATTCAAAAAATTGCCCCAAGATTCCTGAATCCCAATGAGTTAGCCGAATGGAAGGAGGATGAAATAAAGCTTACGCTCGCTTGGTCTGCGAAAGAATCCATCTACAAAGCTTGGCAAAAACCCGGCTTATCCTTACAAAAAGAAATCCATATCGACATCAAGCAAGACCAAATGACAGGTAAAGTTCTTCAGCAAGACTCCTTCCCTATTTACCACGAAATTTTCAATGATTTTGTCCTGACATTGATTAATCACTAATCTAAGGATTCAATCAAATCTGTCAATTCATCTTTGTGCGAATCATCACCCACTTTTTCATAGGCCATGATAAGATTTCTTAATACGCGACGGATAATTTCCAAATTTGAACAGGGTTGGTAATAGACATCATTCGGCGACAAATTTAACTGCGCCAAGTAATTATCAATATCTACCTTATTGAATATCAAGCCCTTATTGAACACATTGATGTAACACTGAAGCTCGTCTTTCTTGTAGGTTAGGACAAATAAATTGGGAAGATTAACCCCATAAATGGGCATACCCAATTTTTGCGCAATCCACATGTAAACCACGCACAAGCTAATTGGATTGCCTTTGCGAGTCTCCAAAACAACATTTATGAAGGAATTATTGGCTGCGTGGAAATTCTTGGTATTCGCCCCAAACTTCAACTGATCAAACAAAACCCCATTGATAATCTTAATCTGGTCCATCGGATGCAAATTCTCGCGAATCTGCGGCCAAACCTCGAAATAGAGTTGCTCCATATCGGCCCGCAACTGCTCCAACGAATATTCTGGAAACCGATAGGTAGAAACAATCCACATTCCCTCCAACAAATCCATGGACCCACTCTCCTTCCATTGCAACAAGCGTTGCTTCGTGGAACTGAGTTGGAAATCATGAATCATATTCTCCAACTTACTCTGAACCAATGGATTAAGACTTAAGTTCTCCCATTCGTTTTCGAGTAGAGGAATGATTTGGGGACCCAAAGAACGCATTTTGGCTTCAACCATGTCTACGACCTCCGGATCGGTGTCGTCGAGTAATTGGATCATTGCTTTGATTGCCGGTTCTTCCATGGATGTGTTTTGATGTACAAAAATAGGTAATTTGTTGCTTGTGTCAACATCTCTTAACATTATTCCATTTTTCACTTTTTTTAGGCGAAAAATCGGCCTAAATTTGTTGTTGGATTAAAGCGTTTGGCTTATATGAACATACTAATAACGGGAGGAGCAGGATTTATTGGATCACATACCTATGTCGCCTTGAAAGAACATGGCTTCACCCCGATTATTGTTGACAATTTCTCCAATTCCACGGAAAAAGTTATTTCACAATTAGCTGAAATATGTCAAGAATCAATTGAAATCGTCAAAGGAGATATCAATGACCCATTGATTTGGGACCAATTGTTTACTCAATATAGCATCGAGGGAATTATTCATTTTGCCGCAGCTAAGGCCGTCGGAGAATCCGTCGAAAATCCCTTAAAATATTACCGAAACAACGTAGGATCAACCATTTTATTGTTGGAGAAAATGCAACAATACGGGATCAAAAACCTGGTATTTTCGTCATCTTGCACGGTATATGGGCAACCGGAAACCTTGCCAGTTACAGAAAACTCGCCTGTACTTCGTGCGCTCTCCCCTTACGGAAACACCAAACAGATTTGTGAGGAAATCATTGCGGAAACTACGTTGGCAACCAAAGATTTAATGTCCATTTCCTTGCGCTATTTTAATCCCATTGGGGCACATAAAAGCGCAAAGATTGGGGAATTACCCTTGGGACCTCCCGCAAATTTGATTCCTTATTTAACACAGTCTGTGGCTGGTTTACGGGGTCCATTGCAAGTTTGGGGAACGGATTATCCAACACCCGACGGTACGGCGATTCGTGATTACATACACGTTTGTGACTTGGCTGACGCCCATGTCAAGGCCTTAGCCTATTTAATCAAACAAGATAAAGCACCTTTTTACGATTACTTTAATATTGGATCTGGGCAAGGAAGTTCAGTGATGCAAGTCATTCAAGCTTTTGAGTCGGCAACAGGCAAAAAGGTCAACTACGAAATACGGGATAAACGCCCTGGGGATATTACCTCAGTGTATGCATCCACAGAAAAATCAAATAAAATACTCGATTGGAAAGCTAAAAGAAGCCTAGAGGAATCCTTACGGGATGCCTGGGCGTGGCAAGAGGCAATTATATAAGTATATGAAAAAACTCGTTATCACCGGCGGCGCTGGATTTATTGGATCCCATGTTGTTCGATTATTTGTCAACAAGTATCCAAACTATCAGATTTACAATCTTGACGCCTTAACCTATGCTGGGAATTTGGCTAATAATGAAGATGTGGCCGATAAGCCTAACTATCACTTCATTAAAGCAGATATTACCGACGCAGCCCATATCGATGCCCTTTTTGCTGAGCATCAATTCGACGGCGTATTGCATTTAGCGGCCGAATCACATGTGGATCGTTCTATTTCAGATCCTTTGGCATTTGTCAAAACCAATGTTATTGGAACCGTCAACCTGTTACAAGCGGCTAAAAAACACTGGGCAGGAAATTACGAGGGGAAAAGATTCTACCACATCTCTACAGACGAGGTTTACGGAGAATTGCATGACCCGAAGGAGTTCTTTTTAGAAACGACACCTTATGACCCACGTTCTCCTTATTCAGCCTCAAAAGCATCATCCGACCACTTTGTTCGTGCTTTTCATGAAACTTATGGTTTGCCAACCGTAATCACGAATTGTTCAAACAATTATGGACCAAATCACTTTCCTGAGAAATTGATTCCATTGATGATTCACAATATCATCAACAATAAGCCTTTACCCGTATATGGCAAAGGTGAAAACGTTCGTGATTGGTTGTACGTGATCGACCATGCGCGTGCCATCGATACGGTATTCCACGATGGAAAAATTGGGGAAACCTATAATATCGGAGGTTTTAATGAGTGGAAAAACATCGATTTGGTGCATTTATTGTGCAAAATCATGGACGAAAAATTAGGGCGTGAAGCTGGAACCTCCGTTCAGTTGATTACCTATGTAACCGATCGCGCAGGCCACGATTTACGTTATGCCATTGACGCCAATAAAATCATGAAAGAACTTGGCTGGAAGCCAAGTCTTCAATTCGCAGAAGGACTCGAAAAAACAGTGGATTGGTATTTAACCAATGAAAAATGGTTAGATGACGTCACATCAGGCGATTACCAAAACTATTACCAAACCATGTATCAAGGAAGATAAGATGAAAGGAATCATTTTAGCCGGTGGATCCGGTACACGTTTACACCCATTGACACTTGCCGTAAGTAAGCAGCTAATGCCTGTTTACGACAAACCCATGATCTACTATCCCCTATCCATTTTGATGCTTTCCGGGATACGTGAAATCCTAATTATCTCAACACCGCATGATTTACCGCATTTTGAGAAGTTATTAGGGGATGGATCCAACATCGGTTGTCGGTTTGAATATGCCGTACAACCCGAACCCAATGGACTTGCTCAGGCTTTCGTCATCGGCGAAAAGTTCATCGGAAAGGAAAAAGTTGCCTTGGTTTTAGGTGATAATATCTTTTATGGCTCAGGATTAAGCAAATTATTGCAAGCAAATAATAATCCAGATGGCGGTGTCGTATATGCGTATTCGGTAAACGATCCGGAACGTTATGGCGTGGTGGAATTTGACGAGAACAATAAGGTCATCTCCATCGAAGAGAAACCCACTAATCCGAAATCGAATTACGCGGTTCCAGGCTTGTATTTCTATGACAATGATGTCGTTGAAATCGCCAAAAACATTGCTCCCTCACCACGTGGCGAATACGAGATTACGGATGTCAACAAAGAGTATTTGAAGCGCGGAAAACTATCGGTGGGGATTCTAAACCGTGGAACAGCGTGGTTAGACACCGGAACCTTTGCCTCGTTGATGCAAGCAGGTCAATTCGTTCAGGTAATTGAAGAGCGTCAAGGAATGAAAATCGGTTGCATTGAAGAAGTAGCCTATCGCATGGGCTTTATCAATGCTGAGCAATTAGAAACGATTGCTAAACCATTGGTAAAGAGCGGATACGGCCAATACCTGTTGAATTTATTACGCTAAAACGAATCCTGCGAATAAGGCCAAAAGAAATAAGGCGATCGCAGGAACTTTCTCGGTTTGAGCAATTAAGAAGGATAGCAAAACAACGGCGATGGAAACCCCATCGCCATTGACGATTAGAGGCGACATAAACGCATATACAGCCACGAGTGTCAATCCAACAGACGAGGCCTGAATACCGGCTAAAGAAGCCCGAATAAAGCGATATTGCTTGAGTTGGCTCCAGATACGAAATACAAAGAAAATCAAAAAGGTACCCGGTAAAAATACGCCCAAGGCACCGATAGCACTCCCGGCCAACTCCCCAATTATACCATAATCTTTCATCAATAAAACACCTAAATAGGATGTTAAGGCAAAGACGGGACCCGGTAAGGACTGTGACAAGGCCATACCCGTCAAGAAATCATCTGATCGAATCAAGCCTTTAAATTCCACAAATTCGGTGTAAAGCACAGGTGCGAGCACCTGACCACCCCCGAAAACGATACTGCCGTTTCGATAAAAATTTTCAAACAAACGAATGGGAAAGTAATCCGTTAATTGGCCTAAGATGGCAAGCCCTAGCAAAAATCCCCAATACAAATGAAAATTTGCCCAAGGAATGATCATCTTATGCTTATTCTGTCTCGGAAATTCCTTGAAATTTAAGGAGGAAATGATGCCCCCTATGACCAATACCAAAGGAAAAATGTAAGGACTGGAGAAAGCAATGCCAATCGCCAGGGTCAGCAAGAAAATAAACACGTACATCGGGCTACGAATGACCTTTTTAGCCATCACCCAGCCTGCTTGCAAGATTAAGCCAATTCCTACAGGTAATACGAATTGTAAGATGGAACGATCTGTTAGATAAGTCATTCCATAGGCTGCGGCAGTCATGATAAATACCGCCGGGGTTATCCAGACCAACAATGTTAAATAGGCCAATGTCGCACCTCCCCGTTTTAACCCAATCGCCGTAATCATTTGCGTGGAGGTAGGACCCGGAAGCACCGAACACAAGGCCTGAATCTCAAAAAGCTCTTCTTCTGTCAAATAAGCCTTTTGCTGAACCAAGCGTTTTAAAAAAAGGGCCCAGTGTACCTGAGGCCCTCCAAATGACGTAGCAGCCAAAACGAATACATCCCTTAAAAAATTTAGATGCTTTGGCTGTTTCAATTTATTTTTTCTTTAATCCCAATTCGATCAAACGCTCATTCAAAAACTCTCCAGCTGTCATGTCCGTATAAAGTTTCGGATATTCAGTAGATACGCAAGACTCCAAACATGTCAAATCCATCTCCGAACGCGGGTGCATAAAAAATGGAATGGAATAACGAGACGTTCCCATCTTTTCCCGAGGAGGATTAACAACTCGGTGAATGGTCGATTTCAATTTATGGTTTGTTAAACGATCCAACATATCTCCAACGTTCACCACAACTTGATCCGGTAAAGCAGTAATGGGAATCCATTTCCCATCCATGCGTAAAACCTCAAGTCCTTCCGCAGAAGCACCCATTAACAAGGTAATCAGATTGATATCCCCATGCGCAGCTGCCCGTACGGCTCCTTCCGGTAAACTATCCGGATCCAAGATTGGGAAATAATGAATCGCACGCAGAATCGAATTTCCATTCTTAACGAGGGATTCAAAATAATCCTCCGGCAATTCGAGGTATAATGCAATTGCAGATAATAGGGCCTTCCCTGCCGCCTCAAGCGTTTGAAATGCTTTCACCGCATTCAAACCAAACTCTGGGAACTCTGCAGGAAAAACATTGGCTGGATATTCCTCCCAAACCGAATCTCCATCCGCCTGATGCGGTTGGCCTACATGATAAAACTCCTTCAAATCAGGCACTTTAAAGCCCTTGGCGGTTTCCTTTCCCTTACCAACATAACCTCGTTGGCCCGCAATTCCCGGGATTTCATAAGCCTTTTTTAGCTCATCGGGCGACTGAAAAAAAGATTCAACCCCTTGATAAAGATCTTTGGTAAATTGATCCGTGAGTCCGTGTCCTTTGATGGCCACAAAACCGATGGTATTAAATGCTTGGCCAAGATCCTGTACGAATTTTTGTTTGCGCACGGGGTCGGCCGACTGAAAATCAGCTAAATCTAAAGAAGGAATTTCTTCGAGTAACATATTGTTTGTTGATGTTAAGAGTTAAATTGTTGGGACACAAAATCCCAGTTGACCACATTCCAAAACGCATTGATGTAGTCCGCACGCTTGTTTTGGTATTTCAAATAATAAGCATGTTCCCACACATCGAGCGCCAATATAGGCTTACCCTTTACTTCTGCGACATCCATTAATGGATTGTCCTGATTGGGTGTAGAGCAGATCGTTAATTTACCGTCCTTGACGATTAACCAAGCCCAACCGGATCCAAAACGAGAGGTAGCTGCTTTGTTAAATTCTGATTTCAAATTATCTAAACTGCCAAAATCCTTCTGAATCTGAGCGAACAAAGTAGCGCTGGGTTGTTTTCCACTCGCAGGAGCCAATAATTGCCAGAAAAAACTGTGATTCCAGTGACCACCCCCGTTATTGCGAACCGCAACAGGCTGGGTAGAAATGCTAGCCATCAATTCCTCCAAGGATTTGGTTGACCCTGGCAACGCCTTGTTTAAATTATCGACGTATGCCTTGTGATGACGGTCATGGTGAATTTCCATTGTCAATTTATCAATATGTGGCTCAAGGGCATCAAAAGAATAGGGCAATGCAGGCAGTGTATAGCCCGTATTTTCATTTTGTTGACGAGAACGAAAGCTCGACAATAAGAGCCCAGCTCCCATAAATTTCAAAAATTGGGTACGTTTCATCATAATTTTTGTGCTTATTCGTAAATCACGCGACCTACGATACTTCTTCCTAAGGTAATTTCATCGGTGTATTCCAAATCCCCACCAATTGGGATACCGCGCGCAATGGTCGATATTTTAATCTGATATTCGGTCAATTTCTTAGTTAAGTAAAAGGCCGTGGTATCCCCTTCCATTGTCGGGCTTAATCCCAAAATAACCTCTTGGAATTCTCCTGAAGCAACTCGTTGGATTAATGAATCAATATGCAAATCACTCGGAGAAACTCCCGCTAAAGGTGATATAATCCCGCCTAAAACGTGATATAATCCCGTGTATTGACCCGTATTTTCGATGGCCATCACATCCCTCAAATCTTCCACTACACATAAAATCGTCTCATCACGCTTTGTGCTCGAACAGATACCGCACAAATCTCCATCAGAAATCATGTGGCATTTCGGACAAAACTTTGTTTCGGTACGCAGTTGAACCAATGCATGCGCCAATTGCAAGGATTGCGTTTCTGGACGTTTCAAAAGATGAAGAGCTAAACGCAAGGCAGATTTCTTCCCAATACCCGGCAATTTGGAAATTTCTTCCACTGCCTGTTCAATAATCCGAGAAGGGTATGTATGCATCATGGGCTCTTATTCTACAGATTCGATTTCAGCCGAAATTCCTCGTCGGCAAATTTCATTGCGCATGGCCACCAAATCCTCGTAAGGTGCCGATTTGACGCCACATTTACCCCGAAAATGAATCATCAAGGTACATTGTTCCGCTTGCTCAGCCGTATGCTGACAAACCTCAATTAAGGTGATGATGACGTATTCGAAGGAATTGACATCGTCGTTGTAAACGACTAATTGATGACCGAAAGATGTCTCTTCTTCCAACATGACTGCGACATCTGTCTGCTCTTGCCCTTGTTCAGCAAAAGAAAAACTGTTGATGAAATCAATTTCTTGGGAGAAATACATATTTTTGAAAGATTTAATTCACCTCATACAAATCTAATAAAAATCCGTTAAACCTCTATGTCTGTACAATTAGCCGGTGGAATTCTTGCCATCTATTTTGGCCTACTTCTAGTCATTTCGTACATCACTTCGCGCGGGGCGGATACCAACGACTTTTTTACGGCGAACCGACAGTCCCCTTGGTGGCTAGTTGCTTTCGGAATGATTGGTACATCCATTTCCGGATTGACCTTTATTTCGGTGCCCGGTGCCGTTGGAAAGACCTATTTCACCTACTACCAAGTCATCTTAGGGCATTCATTGGGCTATCTGACGATTGCATTGGTTTTGATGCCGCTCTATTACCGACTGAATTTGATTTCCATTTATGGCTATCTAGAGACTCGTTTCGGATTTTGGGCTTATAAAACGGGCTCTGCCTTTTTCTTATTATCACGAACAATCGGCTCGGCGGCACGCTTGTATTTAGCAGTTAATGTCCTTCAAATAGCGATTTTTGAGCCGATTGGCGTCCCATTTGTATTGACCGTTTTCATTTCGATTGCGCTGATTTGGCTTTACACACATCGTGGTGGGGTTAAGACGATTATATGGACAGATACCTTACAAACCTTGTTTTTATTGGTTGCGCTCTTTATTACGATTGTTTTGGTGGGCCAACAAATGAATATGGGAATTGGGGATATGATCCAAACGATCGAAAAAAGCCCCTATTCACACATGTTTGAGTGGGATTGGAAGCACCCCCATTTCTTTGGAAAAGACTTTTTGGCTGGAGTGTTTATTGCTATTGTGATGACGGGTTTGGATCAAGATTTGATGCAAAAGAATTTAACATGTAAATCGATTGGGGAAGCTCAAAAGAACATGTTTTGGTTCTATTGGGTGCTTTTGTTTATCAATTTATTATTCCTGGCACTTGGAGCGTTATTATACATTTACGCACAAACGAATCAGATTGCAATTCCAGCAAAAACAGATGAATTATATCCTTTGTTGGCTTTGGGTGGAAATTTCGGAACCTTGGCGGCCGTAACCTTTTTATTGGGAATCATTGCAGCATCGTATGCGAGCTCTGATTCGGCGTTAACGGCTCTGACAACCTCATTTTGTATAGATTTCTTGCGTATTGAGAAATTCCAAGAAGCCAAACGAAACAAAATCAAACACCGTGTCCATATTGGATTTTCTGTGTTATTCTTCATCGTAATCGGATTGTTCCATGTCTTTAATAACCAAGAATTAATCGGGGCTGTCTTTAATTTGGCAGGATACACCTACGGACCTTTGTTGGGCCTATTTGCCTTTGGATTATTCACAAAAACAGCGATCAAAGACCGTTATGTCCCATTAGTTTGCGTGGCCTCTCCGATCATTACTTTTATTTTGGAGACGCAATCACAAGCCTTATTTGGCGGTTTTGGATTTGCGAAATTAATCTTGAACGGGGCGATTTGTTACTTGCTACTTTGGAGTATTCGGGAAAAGGCTAAAATTTAATCGCGTTTCGGAAGGCGAAATAAACGACGTCCTTCCCTGGCCCTGAGTCTTTCAAGTAGTTACCTGCCTTGCAGAATCCCAATTCGGCTTGAAAGAAATAATGTTTCGTAGGAACATAGTTGACATCCAACGCATATATGTCACAGATACCAGTCTGATCAGACACCGCATCTAATTTTAGGGGACGTAAAGGAGACATATTTGGCGTAAAAATACCATCGGCTTTGCTCGTTCGATTGACGATAGAGGCTCGAGCGGTGGCCAACCATTTAGTTCCTGCCTGATAGCGTAAATAAGGACTTAGATTTAGCGTGTTGGTGATATTCAGGGCAACCGTTTGCCCAAAAGGCGGTCGGGCATATAACGTATTGAATGTATTCAATTGTTGATCGGTCGTGGATTCATCTCCGGGAACATAATTTCCGCTAAATCCCACATAGACGTGCTTCTTCGCTTCAAAATTTAAATCCCATACCAGCATCCAAGCCGAAATATCCAGCGAATTAAATCGCCCCCATTGGTGTGCAAATTCAACATCGTAATTAATTTGTTGGAGAGGAGAATAGACATGTAAGCCGGCCGTGTGCCTTTGTTCGAACCCTTTTTTGAAGACATATTCACGCTGGGTGCTTTCAAGGAAAAAATAATAGGCATCGAGATTCAATTTTGAATACAAACGTGGCTTAATCCAATAGGAACCTAAAAATACCTCGTTGGCAAGGCCGTCATCCAGATAGCCGGGAAGCATTCGAATGGGTTTCACGATAAAAGGGTGCAATTGGCTCTTGGGTAAATTCCAAATGGCATGTAATCCAAGAAAATTTTGACGGGTATTGGGTCCTTCACGCGATGCAATAAAGCGTTCTTGCCCGTATAGCATCTCTTGCTTGCCCAATCGAACTCGCATTTTTTTAATGGGCTCAAACTCAACGAACAATTGATGAATGGAAAGAAGATTTTGATCTACTTGGGAAACTATGGGATTGGGATTGAGAAATCGAGCTGTATTGTTTACTTGGGCAAATAATCGCAAGGATTGTTTGTACCTAAGATCTGCATGCAACATGATTCGGTGCATCCACTGGTGCGGACTCTCTTCGGTAAAGGAAGCTGGAAATTGCCCAAAATTCGCATGGGTATAATTTTGGTACTGTTCACGCCATTCCCCCCCAATACTGATGTTGACATCATTAGTTAGGGACATAAATTTCAAACGCTCATCCCAAGATTTATGTGAGGTATCCTTTTTAAGGTAGGAAAAGTCATCATCAGCACGTAATCGAGCAATGTTTTGAGCATCGAGCGAATGAACGATGCAAAAAATGAAGACGAAAACAACAGACTTTTTAAACAAGACTAAGATTAACAATGAGTTCTTAAAGGTACCGACAATTGCCTAAAAATAAAAAAGGCACCTAGGGGCTCCTATCCTGCTTTTGTGTGATAATTAACTGATTATCAAAACCTTTCACCAATCAATCAGTTTACTTACAATAATTTATAAAAATATTCATATTTATGTCGGCAGCGCGATTTGACTTAGCGATTATTGGAGCTGGTGCGGCGGGTTTACAGCTATTGTATGAATATTATCAAGTTCCGGCTCATGCGAACGCGAAGGTTTTAGTAATCGATTCAGGTGATCGAACCAAAAAAAGCTGGTGCTTCTGGGCTGAATCAGGTAGAGAGTCCTTTCCTTTTCTAATTGAAAAATCCTGGCCTAAAATAACCTTTCGTTCCAGTGAAAACATAACACAAACGGAAACAATTGGTCCGATGTCCTATCACTTTATCTCGTCTACCAATTATTATCGGTATTTTTTTGAACAATTTATTCCACAACATCCTCAAATCACGGTCGTACAAGGATGGGTGGATGAATTAGTTGAATCAGCGGAAAATGTATCAATAAATTTGCGCGAAGGAGGAAATTACGCAGCTAAACGCGTGGCAGATTCTAGAATAAAAGCTTCGCCTTGCGCGATCCAACAGCATTTTTGGGGGAAATTTATCGAGTTTGAGAAAGAAATTTTGGATGATACAGCGGTAACGCTGATGGATTTTAGTCAAAAACAATCGCAGGATCAATTTACAGCCTTCCATTACATTCTACCCTTTGACAAAAAGCGCGCGTTGATTGAAACGACTGTTTTCAGTAAGTCAGGCTATGATCAGGCTAGTTATGATCATAGTTGGAACGAATATATGTCGGCCAATTACCCTAATCAAAAATACAAAATCCTTGATACGGAAGTTGGCACCATCCCCATGTGTCTAACGACCCACAAGGCAAACAATGACTCCTTAATCTTTCAGATCGGCACTGCGGGTGGGCAGGTTAAGGCGTCGACGGGTTACGCATTTACCCGAATGCATCGAGATGCGAAGCATCGGGTGATGAATCAGGTTTCCAAACGAAGTGCTCGATTTGCGTTCTATGATTCCATTCTCCTACACATGATTCACTCGGAGAATCATGTGATTCCCAACGTGATGGACCAATTATTTCAAAAGACTTCTTTTGGAAAGATTTTACGTTTTTTAGATGAAAAAACGAGCCTTTGGGAGGAAATCGTGCTATTCAGCCGCCTCAATATTCCTTTGTTTTTAAAGCATTTATTCCAAAGTATACAATGACACGCTTATACACTTCCGGGGGAATAGTGGCCAGTATGCTCTATATGCTACTAAGTTTCATTTTAGTGGACCTGAAACACCTCGATCTACTATTTGGTGCCTTGATGCTCATCCTCCTTGGAATTCCACATGGCGCAGTTGATCATTTAGTGGCACAGCGACTTGCTGAACAAAAAAAAGAAAAATTTAAGCTAGCGCTTTTTATCATCAAGTATTTAGGCATTATGTTGGCCTATGGTGTTTGTTGGCATTTCTTCCCCGAATTATCCTTTATTTTATTTATCGGCATTTCCATTTTCCATTTTGGTGATATTGAAAGTAGCGCTACCTATTCACCCATTACAACGAATGGAGAATATATCCTACAAATTGTTCGCTCTAGCTTTTTGGGGCTCGGTATCTTAGGATTTATATTGACAAGTCACCGGGAGGAAGTCAATGCGGTTTTGGCTCATTTACCTATGGGTTCCACCTATCGTTTGGGTAACATTTCCACCTATTATTTCCTGGGAATGATGTTATTGGGCTTTCAAAGGGAACATTTCGCTTACTTTATCAATACACTGCTTACATTGATCATTGGAATGTATATCCCCTTAATTCCTGCCTTCATGTGTTATTTTGGGGCATGTCATGCTACCTATAGCCTTCGTGTCTTGAGTGAATCCTTGCAAATGACATTTGGCCAACTATATCAAAAACTTCTACCCCTTAGCCTAGTCGCAATCATCCTGGGAATCGGGTATATTTCATTTGTCGATTCCGAAAAATGGTTGGCTCATGCCTTTATTTTTTTATCGATTCTCACCTTACCCCATTTTTTTTTAATGCACCAAATCGCGCATAGAACGCATAATTAAGGCACTATTGTAAAATTTTAATTTTTTTTTAAACTTTTTTAAGTACATTCAAAACAAATTATTGATTATCAGAGTTTTACATTTATCATTAAAATCTTATTTAATTATTTTTCAATTTAAACGCTTACTATTATGGAAACATTAAACATTTTATTGAATGGTACGCTAGCGGCCGGAGATTACATCGGATTTACCTTCTTTACAGGGTATATGTCCATGCTTGCAGCATCTATCTTCTTCATCGTTGAGAGAGGCACAGTGAATGACAAGTGGAAAACATCTTTATTGATTTCTGCTTTGATCACCTTTATTGCTGCAGTACATTATTTTTACATGCGTGGTGTATGGTTAGAGACGCATGAATCACCCACTCAATTCCGTTACATTGACTGGACTTTAACGGTTCCATTGATGTGTATTGAGTATTTCTTAATCTTAAAGCCAGCTGGTGCAAAGACAGGTATGCTAACTCGTTTGATCTTTGGATCAGTTGTTATGTTGGTAGCAGGTTACATCGGTGAGGCTGTTGTACCTGAGCAAAACGTAATGTGGGGAATCATCTCAACATTGGGTTGGGCGGTAATCATTTACGAAATCTACGCAGGAGAGGCATCTAAATTAGCTGCATCATCTGATAACGAGCACGTAAAATCAGGTTACAAAGTAATGCGTTGGTTCACATTAGTAGGTTGGGCAATCTATCCAATCGGCTACATGATGTTGCCAGGCAACTTGTTGAGCAGCATGTCAGGTAACATTGACTTAGCTTACAACATTGCGGATGCCATCAACAAAATCGGTTTCGGTTTAGTTGTATACAGCATCGCAAAAGGAGCTTCTGCAGCGAAAGCATAAGGATTCTTTCCTCGATTAAAAAAGAGGGCCCTCAGCGAGGGTCCTCTTTTTTATTCAATAGACAAAAACAAAAAAACCACTCGCCCTGAGTGGTTTTTTGCCTACCGAAGTAGTCCGTACGGGAATCGAACCCGTGTTTCATCCGTGAAAGGGACGTGTCCTAACCCCTAGACGAACGGACCATTATTTATTTTGGTGGCACAAAGGTAGACTTTTCCCGTTTAAATACAAACTACCTCCTCAAAAAAAAGCGTATTTTTTTCTAATTAATTTTCGCTATTTTAGCCTTATCATTGAAACTGAACCCCTTATGGCCATTGTAAAACCCTTTTCTAAACTGACCGATTTTGATGTGGCGCTCTTCCTAAATGGCAAGCACACACGGCTTTACGAGAAATTAGGGGCCTTCGAATTGGAACATGAGGGAGAGATCGGAACCTTCTTTGCGGTTTGGGCTCCCAACGCAGACGCGGTTCATGTCATCGGAAATTTCAATTTTTGGGATAAATTTTCACACCCGCTCCTAAAACGCTGGGACAGCTCCGGCATTTGGGAAGGTTTTATCCCCGGCGTTCGCAACGGGGAAACCTATAAATACGGCATACAAGCCAAATCAGGCGAATACCTGGAGAAATTAGACCCCATGGGCCTTTTCTGCGAGACACCGCCCAAAACAGCCAGTATCGTTTGGTCGACCTACAAAGAATGGAATGATGCTCCCTGGATGCAAAACCGACATGCCATAAACGCATTGGATGCACCAATGTCGGTATATGAAGTACATTTAGGCTCTTGGCAAAAGACACTCGATGACCAATATTTAAGCTACGACGATTTCGCAGATAAACTCGTTTCCTATGTCAAAGAAATGAATTTCACCCACGTGGAATTCATGCCAGTCATGGAACACCCATATGCTCCCTCTTGGGGATATCAAATCACAGGCTACTTCGCTCCTTCCTCTCGCTTCGGCGATCCGCAAGGATTCATGCGACTCGTGGAACGATTCCATCAAGAAGGCATCGGGGTGCTCCTCGACTGGGTTCCTTCCCACTTCCCAGGTGACGCACATGGTTTAAAAGACTTTGACGGGACACCTATTTATGAACATCCGGATCCGAGGAAGGGCTATCACCCAGACTGGAAATCCTATATCTTCGACTACGGTCGGACCGAAGTGCGCAGTTTCCTATTGTCCAACGCTGCCTTCTGGTTGGATCGCTACCACGTCGACGGACTACGCGTAGACGCCGTGGCATCCATGCTTTACTTGGATTATTCTCGTAATGACGGCGAATGGATTCCTAACGAGTTTGGCGGAAACCATAATTTAGATACGATATCCTTTTTGCAGGACCTGAACGTACACATGTACGGCGAATTCCCTGATATTCAAATCATTGCCGAAGAATCTACCTCATTTAATGGCGTAACCAAAACTGTTTTTATGGGTGGCTTAGGATTTGGCCAAAAATGGATGATGGGCTGGATGAACGATACCCTTCGTTTCTTTCAGAAAGATCCGATTTATCGCCAGCACCACCTGAATGAATTGACTTTCTCATTGATCTATGCCTTCACGGAGAACTTCTGCCTCCCCCTATCCCACGATGAGGTGGTTTATGGCAAGAACTCCTTATTGAATAAAATGCCAGGAGATGATTGGCAAAAATTTGCCAACCTACGTCTCTTATTCGCAGAGCAATTCACGCATCCCGGCACGAAGTTAATCTTCCAAGGAGGTGAATTTGGCCAAAGAGAAGAATGGAACCACAGCGTTAGCTTGGATTGGCATTTAACCGAACATGCCTCACACAAAGGGATTCAAGAGACCATGAAGGCCTTGAATAAGCTATATCGCGAGGAACCGGCCTTGTACAAAAAACAGTTCTCGCATGAGACGTTTGAGTGGCTAGAATCCAATGACCAAGGAAATTCCGTGATTAGTTTCCTACGTAAAGGCGAAAAAACCAAGGATCAAATCATCGTTATCCTTAATCTGACCCCTGCCCCTCGCGAGGATTACCGCATCGGTGTACCTTTGCCGGGTGTTTGGAAGGTGTTGTTTAATTCGGATAAGGGCGTTTTTGGTGGGTCCGACTACCCTACTTCCGGCGCAGCGATGACCGAAGAATATGGTTGGCACGGCAAGGCATTCTCTATTTCCGTAAACCTTCCTCCCCTTTCTTGCCTCATCCTAAAGGCTTAAATACAAATAGGCAGAAACAATAAAGACTCAGAAAAATTCCGAGCCTTTATTCAATCCGCCTAAGTAGTATTTGTATAATCAAGCCCTTTTGAGCCCTTTTAAATCAATATTGTACACAAAAATACTACTATATTTCAATTTTCGAAATATTCAGCGGAAAATTTATACTTTTCGAATAATTAATGTTTCTTGGCCAAGATATCTTCCATATCGGAAAGCTCCACCTCTAGCGCTTTCGTCGAGATCGTAATCTCCCAGGCACTCAGCATTAAAGCCACGCTCATACCTAAGAGTGCAATTCCAAAGAACCATCGAGCGACCATCTGCATTTCAAAAAAGATAAAAAACATGCAGATAACACTCAAAATCAGACTAACGATGGCGATGATTTGCATGTTCTGAATCAACTTCATTCGTAGTCGGAGATTTTCAATTTGTTTTAAAATCGAATCGTCCGGATTCTGTTGGAACTTCTCATGCAAGCCCCGAATCAAAGAAGCCATGGACATGAAACGATTGGTGAATGCAATCATCAACAAAGAAACCGTTGAGAACAATAATGCCGGGGTACCTATGCCTAATTCCATCTTACTTAATATAATATTCGTCTAAATACATAGCCATTTCTTCCTGAACCTTCTTCGCTTCACGCTTTGCATCCACGGCTGGATTATCTCCCGCGTAAATAATTCCCCGGGATGAATTGACCAAAAGTCCCACACGCGAATTCATCGCATACCTCGCTACATCCTCCAAACTACCTCCTTGCGCACCGACACCCGGTACCAAGAAGAAATTATCCGGCGCAATCTCTCGAACTTTTTGCAGGAAATCTGAACGAGTCGCTCCGATCACAAACATCATTTGCTCCGGCGTTCCCCAGGTCTGCGCTAAACGCATCACACGCTCATACATCGGAATGTAATCCTCCGATTTCGTCATTTGGAAATCAAGACCACCCGGATTCGAAGTCATGGCCAACAAAATCACCCACTTATCCTCAAATCGCAAGAAAGGCTCCACCGAATCATGACCCATATAGGGTGCTACCGTTACAGAATCAAAATTCAATCCCGCCGAATTCGGGTCAAAAAAAGTCTGCGCATACATGTAGGCCGTATTCCCAATATCCCCACGTTTCGCATCCGCGATGGTGAAAATATCTTTTGGAATGTATTCCATCGTCTTCTGAAGACTCTCCCAACCTTTGGGCCCAAATGCCTCATAGAAGGCAATGTTTGGCTTATAAGCAACTGCATAATCTGCTGTGGCATCAATCACTGCCTTGTTGAAAGCAAATACCGGATCCGCCTCTTTTTGAAAGGAAGACGGGATTAATTTGGGGTCCGTATCCAAGCCCACGCATAGAAATGAGCGCTTATTTTCAATATGCTTAACTAATTCATTTGAATTCATGCTGAATTGGGAGAAAGGCTTTGTATTAATGCCTAAATATCGATAATTTTGGCACAAATTAAGGCCTTTCCAAGGTCAAATCAAACAAAGGAATTTAATTTCTATGCAATTCATCCAGCACGAGCTACCCGGCATCATTGAATATATACCTACCAAATTTCACGACGACCGGGGGCATTTTTACGAATCCTACAACCAAACTCGTTTTGCGGCCAATGGAATCACCGAAAATTTCGTGCAAGACAATTATTCTTTCTCTACCGCTGGTGTAATCCGGGGCCTACATTTTCAAAAAGATCCCCATGGACAAGGCAAACTTGTTCGTTGCATGACAGGTAAAGTATTGGATGTGGTGGTGGATTTGCGAAAAAGCTCACCTACCTTTGGCCAACATGGTAAGTACATCCTAGACGCTGAAATAGGCAATATGCTTTACGTTCCGGTCGGTTTTGCTCACGGTTTTGTGGCGCTTACCGAAACCATTTTCGTTTATAAGTGTACCGATTTTTGGAACAAAGAAGCAGAATCAGGAATTCGCTGGAATGATCCTACCTTAAACATCCAATGGGGCGTGGAAAACCCAATTGTATCGGATAAAGACCAAATTTTACCGCTATTTGATTCAAACGAAACAATATTTAAGTAAAATTCATACCTTTGCATCAATGACTCGCAAGCTGATTCTATCAAGCCCACTACTGGAAATAACCATCTCCCGGTTATGCCAAGAGCTCATTGAAAATCAAATCAAAGATACCGAAACCGTTATTCTAGGCCTACAGCCGCGTGGAATCTATTTCGCGGAACGCATCGCGAACGAACTCGGTAAACAATTAAACACCTCCTTTCCCGTGGGTCGATTAGACGCCACCTTCTTTCGTGACGACTACCGCAGACGCGATACCATCGCACCAAACTCCACCGATATTTCTTTCTTAATTGAGAATAAGCGCGTGATTTTAGTGGATGATGTATTAGCAACGGGGCGGATGGTACGCGCGGCATTGGATGCCATGAATTCATTTGGCAGACCCGCAAAAGTTGAACTATGTGTCTTAATCGACCGCATATATAACCGAGATCTTCCCATTAATGCCGACTACGTAGGCAAGAGTGTCAATACACTCCCAACCGAAAAAGTGCTCGTCGAGTGGAAAGAACAAGGACATGAAGCAGATAAAATTTGGTTAATCACCCAATAACAATATGTTGAAATCGCCACACTTATTAGGAATCAAAGATTTAGATGAAGAATCTATTCACCTAATCGTTAAAACGGCCAAAGAATTTAAAGAAGTTCTCAACCGACCGATTAAAAAAGTTCCTTCTTTGCGTGATGTTACGATTGCCAATGTATTTTTTGAAAACTCCACCCGTACCCGTTTATCCTTCGAACTAGCCGAAAAGCGTTTATCAGCCGATACCATTAATTTTTCTGCCTCTGGAAGTTCAGTCAAAAAAGGAGAAACCTTGTTAGACACCGTGAATAACATCCTCGCGATGAAAGTGGATATGATTGTCATGCGCCACGCGAGCCCAGGTGCTCCGCATTATTTAGCGAAACACATCAAGGCAAATATCGTCAATGCCGGCGACGGAACGCATGAGCACCCGACGCAAGCCTTATTGGACACCTATTCACTCCAAGAAAAATTAGGGGACCTAGCGGGTAAAAACATCGCGATTATCGGAGATATCCTCCACTCGCGAGTAGCCCTTTCGAATATCTATGCCCTGAAGAAACAAGGCGCCAATGTTCGTCTCTGCGGACCAAGCACCTTAATTCCCAAGCATATTCAATCCTTGGGCGTCGAAGTATCCCACGACGTAAAAAGCACACTCGAATGGTGTGATGCAGCGAATGTGTTGCGGATTCAATTGGAGCGCCAACAAATCAAATACTTCCCAAGTCTTCGCGAATATTCCCAATTCTTTGGAATCACACGACAGATGTTGGAGGAATTGCCAAAAGAAATCGTTTTGATGCACCCCGGACCGATTAACCGAGGCGTGGAATTAAGCTCAGATGCCGCTGATTCACCCCATTCCATTATCCTAGACCAGGTAGAAAATGGCGTGGCTGTCCGTATGGCAGTTCTTTACCTACTCGCTTCTCGAAGCTAATAATTCTTGATAAGATTGGAACAGTGAATCTCCTGAGATTTGATTTCCACAGGCATAATGCTGCAAGGGACAGGATTTCTTCCCATGGTCACCGCAAGGCCGACAAATCAAGTCTTTTACTTCAATAATCCGATTCCAGTCCGCTAATGGCCCAAAACCAAAAGAAGGTATCGTGGAACAGAATACCGCGACCGTCGGCGTGTTCACCGCGGAACAGAAATGCATGGGTCCTGAGTCATTCACGTATGACATCAAGGACTGTTGGAAAATCCGTATCGCATCCACCAAACCATGTTTCCCCGCCTCATTGAAAATTCGATGGTTCGGGCAGGCTTGTGCAATCTCATTCGATAGAACAACTTCATTCGGCGCACCCATCAAAACCACCACTTGGTTCTCGGGTAAAAGCTTGATGAAATCGACCCAAACGCGAACGGGGAGTCGTTTTGTCTCCCAAACGGAACCCGGAGAAATGCAAATATATTGCTTCGACTCTAGACCATCCGGCAAAGAATTTTCTTTCGGATTTAAGAAGGGTTTATAGACTTTAGGACCTAACCAAGACATTAATAAATCGGTATTGCGTTCGGTCTCGTGTTTTCCCGTTCCCCACTCATGGTGCACCTTTTCAGTAAATAACCAAGACAATGGATTTTTGTCGAATCCAATTACCTTTTTGGCTCCGATACACACACTCAATAAACCCATTCCGAAGAAACGCTGAGCAACAAAGACCTGATCAAAATGTTCCTTTTGAAACTGTCCTCTTAACGCACGCCAAGAGGCCCATTTTTGCTTTTTATCATAGGTCCACACCTTGGCTAGGTTTGTATGCGGATAGGCCTGAAAAATGGATTCGTTGCCCTTGCGGACTAATAAGTGTATGGAAGATTCCGGGGATTCGATGCGGATTTTATCCAACAAAGAGCTGATCAAAATGGCATCCCCCAAGAAGGCCGTTTGAATAATCAGTACTTTGTTTGGGAAGGACATGAAAAATTTGTGCGTGATTCGGCATAAAATTAGTTAATTTTGAATTCTTTTGCGCAACGATTATTTATGAATTCAATTCAGTTGACAACTTTGAACAATGGGATAACGATTGTTCACCGACAAGTAATGCATACCGAAATTTCACATTTGGGTATCATGCTCGATATCGGTAGTCGGGATGAATTGGAAAACGAACAAGGATTAGCGCATTTTTGGGAGCATTTAGCCTTCAAGGGTACCCAAAAGAAGAATAACATGCAGATCATCAATCGCCTCGAGGTGATTGGAGGGGAATTGAATGCCTATACAACAAAGGAAAAGATCTGTTTCCATGCCTCGGTATTAAGCCCCTATTTTGAGCGCGCGCTGGAATTAATCACCGATATTACTTTTCATTCGACCTTTCCTGCGAAGGAATTAGAAAAGGAGCGCAGTGTCATATTGGAGGAGATGTCCATGTATTACGAGGCACCAGAAGATGCCATACAGGATGATTTTGACGAATTATTGTTTCCTGATCATTCTTTGGGAGTCAATATTCTTGGTACGCAAGAAACGGTCAATTCATTCAAGCAATCGGATTTGAATGCCTTTATCGCTCGAAACATGGATACAAGTCGGATCGTTATTTCGTCCATCGGCAAACATTCCCATGATAAGGTTTTCAAGTGGGCCGAGAAGCATTTAGGCCATATACCAGCCAAACGCAATCAAGTAAAGCGGATACTCCCTCCGGCGATGAAACCGATGGAACGAATTACCAAAAGAGGCCTGAATCAATCGCATGTGGCCTTGGGTCGTCAATCTTATGCGATTAAGCACCCCGACCGCTTGGCCTTTTTTATGTTGATCAATTTATTGGGTGGCCCATCGATGAATTCGCTCTTGAATGTTTCGATCCGCGAAAAAAGAGGCTTGGTCTATTCGATCGAAGCCAATTTTACGTCTTATGTGGATTCCGGCTTTTGGGCGATTTATTTTGGTACTGAATCCAATCAGGTTAACAAGTCGGTCAAATTGATTCACAAGGAATTCGAAAAATTGCAAGACCGCGCGATGAGTCCTGCGCAACTGTTGAAGATTAAATCGCAGTTGAAGGGACAAATGGCCATGGCTGAGGAAAGCAATTTGAACTTCATGTTGATGATGGCCAAAAGCCTCCTAGACCGTGAGAAAATCGAAACCTTGGACGAGATATTCGAGCAAATCGATCTCGTTTCCTCGGAGCAATTACAGCGATTAGCTCAAGAAATGTTGCAGGCCGACCAATTGAGCTGCTTGATCTTTGAACCTTAGTCCCGTGCATCTTTACCTGCATATCCCTTACTGTCATCAAGCTTGTCACTATTGTGATTTCCATTTCTCCACCAAGATGGATGGAAAAGCAGCCATGGTGGATGCGATGATACAGGAAATAAGCTTACGTAAAGACTATTTAGGAGGACCAAAACTGAATACCATCTATTTGGGTGGAGGAACCCCCTCCACACTCAGCGAGAACGAAATAAGTCGGCTTTTTGAGGCCATCCACCAACATTTCGAAGTAAACCCTGATGCGGAAATCACCTTGGAAGCGAATCCGGAGGACTTAACCAGGGATTATCTGACACATTTGAAAGAATTAGGTGTGAACCGATTAAGCATCGGGATTCAGTCTTTTGATGACGAAAACCTTCGCTATTTGAATCGGAATCATGATGCCAAACAATCGTTACAAGCCATTCGTGATGCACAAGAAATTGGAATTTCAAATATCAGCATCGATATCATCTATGGTATTCCAGGCAATGAGTTGATTCTTCTCAAAAGCGATTTAAACCAAGCGATTGCGACGGGAGCCCAACATATATCAGCATATAGTTTGACGATTGAGCCCAAAACGGTATTTGGACATCGCTTGAAGAAAGGTGAAATACAGGAAATACCTGAACAAAACATGGCATCCTGTTTTGAGTTTACGCACGAATACTTGGAAAAAAATGGATACATCGCCTACGAGACCTCCAACTTTTCAAAGCCGGGGTTTGAATCCAAGCATAATTCTAGCTATTGGCGGCAGGAATCCTACTTAGGAATTGGACCGGCGGCACATAGTTTTAATCAGGTGAGCAGGCAATGGAATGTGGCGAATAATGCCAAATACACGAAACAAATCAACGCAGGCATAATTCCGTCGGAGGTAGAAAGCTTAAGCCCTGAAAATCAAATTAATGAGTACATCATGACCCAATTACGAACGCATTGGGGCGTGGATTTGAGTTATCTAATTGAAAAGTTCCAAGCAATTCAAGTACCATTTCCGGAGAATGAAATCCAAGATTGGGTAAAAAAAGGATTAGCTGAAATACGAAATGGTCAATTGGTCTTGGTGGGCAAAGGCAAGCTGATCGCAGATGGACTGGCGGCACAACTATTCATTATATAGGTTGGAGGTAAGAAGTTAGAGGTTACGTTCTTAGTTCTTAATTCTTAATTCTTAGTTCTTAGTTCCTGGTTCTTACCTCTACAGAAACTTAAGTCCAATTTGGGAAGCTACATTCTTTTCGTAGAAACGCATGAATTCGGCTTTAAATGCGGGACTATCAACTATTTCTATATGTTGCAATAATCCTAAGATCCAGCCAACTAAAGGGTCTACGCGTAACAAATTCATTTGAATTCGAAAAGGTCTTGCGTGTTCATTTTCATCTAATTTTTCGATCATAGGTACCAATTTCGAGAAATGTAAAGAAAACAAAATAAAGGCCTTTAAATCCATTCGTAAGTCCAAATATTTGAGTTCCTCTTGATTAAGTAAAAAACCAAATGGATCTCGCTCAATCTTAAATTTGTCGAGTTTCAATTCTTTGGGAGCCTTTTCCTTCAACTTCTCAATACCATCCATCCGTTCAAGCTTAAACACTTTTAAAATATTAGCACCCTCCAAATCAATCGCATATATTTCCAAATTCTCTAAGTTGAACGAAATAGGAACAACCAAGCGGTCTGCAATGACTCCAGAATTAATACTTTTGTATCCCTTTATACGCATTTGAACAGGATTTTTCGACTTGTTAATATGCGTTTCACACCAATCCATCAAATCCAAGGTACGTTTAGGAATCAAATCTTCCTTTTTACGCCGCTCCTGGTAAATACGCAACAATTTTGCCTGAGTCATTAATCGTAAATCAGGATCTGTAATGTCTCCTGCTGAAAAATAGAGGGCCTGCGCTTCGATGGAATTTAATTCTACCGATTTAAATGCTGATTTTTTCTTGATTGAATAATGATCGCCACGAATTAACTCAATCCCCCACTTATTTTCAATTAAATCCAAGTGTCGAAAAATCGTCCTTCGCTTATCCGTATCTACATGATCCCCTCCTCCATATAACTTCTCTAAACTAATCATGGATACCGGAGCTTCGGCTTCCAACAAATAAACCAACAGATTTAAAACTTTTTCTTGGGTAGGCTGCGCCTTGATGATTTTCGATTTTCGTTTAGATTCCTTCATGGTAAGAATAAATAATAGCTAGATACCAAATTAGCTCCAATCACATAAAATAATCACATCAATGACAAAAATTACAAAAATATCAATGCCATTAAATTCAGTCATTCAAAACAAAAAACGGTCTAAATATATCCAAAAATGACTTTTTCATTGACAAAAATCAACATACAATTCTATTGGTTGCCAAAAAAAATACTGGAAATCAAATGCATATTCTGGCTAATTTAAAGACTAAACTAAAATCCTTAACAAGAACGCTATTTGACTTAATGCTTATTTCTTATTTTTGCTACTCATCACAGGTACCCAATCATGGCTAAACGAGTCGACTTTAAAAACACCAACCTAAATACTACTCGAACCAATAAATTCGACCGTTTGAACAAGCCCCCCAAAAAAGGCAAAAAATCAATCCTGAGTATCATTGGAAGGGTGTTATTATATATTTGGATAAGTACTATCGTGGCAGTGGTTGTTTTTAAATTTGTCCCAGTTTACTTCACTCCAACGATGGCATCAAGAAAAATCGATGCCCTGATTGAGGGTGAGCCAAGCAAAATTCACAGCCAATGGTCATCGCTTGATGAAATAGATCGGAATTGTGCATTAGCTGTGATTGCATCTGAAGACCAATTATTCCTTGAGCACAGCGGGTTTGACTTTGATGCAATGACTACAGCAATTGTAAAAAACCAAAAAGGGAAAAGGATTAAGGGAGCCAGTACCATTTCCCAACAAGTCGCCAAAAATGTATTCCTCTGGCAAGATCGCTCCTATTTCAGAAAAGCGCTTGAAGCATATTTCACCGTTTTGATCGAGCTAATTTGGGGAAAAGAACGAATTCTTGAAGTGTATTTGAATGTGGCAGAAACGGGCAAAATGACTTTTGGTGTCGAAGAAGCTTGTCGTCGCTACTATGGCCATACCGCCGCCGAAGTGAGTACAACGGAAGCCGCACGCATCGCAGCATGCTTACCCAACCCCATCCGATTCTCCATTAAAAACCCATCGGGTTATGTGAGCAAACGTACCTCATTTATCAAAAGGCAAATGTCTGCCTTGGGTGGCAAGAAATTCCTCAAAAACCTATAATAATTCGGCAGATGGATCCCAGAAATGATCCTTAAACTGAATGATATGATCATTCTTCACCTGAATTCCTTCGGATTGCAAGAGTTCTTGCATGCGATCGCCACCAAAGAAATTCTTGCCAGTTAAAACTCCATTACGATTCACAACACGATGAGCAGGTACGTCCGATAAGGCATGGGAAGCATTCATCGCCCAGCCGACCATTCGAGCTCCCCCCTTCATCCCTAAATAGGCCGCAATCGCCCCATAGGACGACACACGACCCCGTGGTATCTCACGAACCACCTGATATATCAAATCAAATGCATTCGAATCAGCCATTAATCTTGCTTCCTTTCTTCAATTTCACGTTCCAATTCGGCATACCACTTAGTTCCAAACTTGCGAATCAAAGGATCTTTCAAGAATTTATAAACAGGAACTCCTAATTCTTTGCCATGGGAACATGCATCCGAACAAATTGTCCATCGCTCATAGTTAATTGCCTGGTATTCAGCTAATTTTTGAATTCGAATGGGATACAAATGGCAGGAAATTGGCTTTCGAAAATCTGTTTTCCCGGCAAAATAAGCCTGCTCAATGCCACATTTAAGGTATCCTTTATTATCGTAAATCGCATATACACATTCACGCCCCTGAATAATAGGTGTAGAATAATCCCCGTCGGGCTCTAAAATGTAATTTCCTTGTTTAGCGATTTCGGCTAAACCGTCTTCCGATAAAAATGGTCGAATTTCCTCCTGAATACGATCCAGAATCGATAATTCGTCCGTTTCTAATGGTGCACCTAAATCCCCTTCCACACAACAAGCACCCTTACACTTTGTTAAATCACACACAAAAAACTCATCGGCAACATCTTCGCTGATTACAGTATCGTCTATTAATATCATGTCAAGTTCAAATTTCTACAAAGGTATAGCTTAATCTAGGAAGCGCAATAAAAAGAGAGGCCTTCCGTTAAATGAAATATTTTGGTAATTTTGTCTTATATCATTTTGAAATCCCGCTTGAAAAAATCCTTCATTTTACTATTATTTACTTTATCTGTTGGAAATCTTTGGGCGTCCCCATCTATTCCTGACACGATATCGATCGGGAATGTTCGGGTTTCCATACACTCATCAGCGAAGCCAATTCTCGAAAAAGAAATTGCCATGTTGGGCATCAATAAGAAGTATGTTGCCTCTCAGGTAGATAAAATGCGACTCTATTTTCCAGTGATGGAACCCATTTTAGCGAATGGAAATATCCCATTGGATTTCAAATACTTGAGTGTCCAAGAAAGTTCATTGAATCCCAATGCCGTATCCACCTCAAATGCAGTAGGATATTGGCAATTTAAAGCAGAAACGGCTAAGGACGTCGGCCTAAAGGTAAATGATGAAATTGATGAAAGACGTCACATCATGGAGGCAACCAAAGGTGCGGTTAATTACTTAAATCGAAATAATGGTGTGCTGCGCAATTGGGTCAGCACCTTACTCTCCTATCGCGTCGGTTTAGGCACGCTCAAAAAACTGCCTTATGCAGTTAATTGGGCAGATAAAACGGTTATTGAAGTAGATTCATCGACCGATTGGTATGTTTTACGTTTCTTGGCCTACAAGGAGTTCTGGTCTGAAAAAATGGCGAGCTTACCCATCACGAATGATAGTACTAACCTAATTACCTACCAAGGAAGCAAAGGGAAGAACTTATATGAACTTTCTGATGAACTTCAGGTAAATTATGATGAATTAAAACGATACAATGCCTGGGTATTAAAAGATTGGATACCTGAGGATAAAAACTACACCGTTTATCACCCATCCAATATCAAACCTTATGTTCGACTAGAGCCCAAACATGAGGAACCTATTTTCACCGCATCTGTCGATTCAACCAAGTTATATACACCCACTAAGTCCATAAAAACGAAAAATAAGGAAATCCTAAGCGATCAATTTGAGGTTCGAAATCATACTGTTGTCGCCGGTGAAAGTCTAAGTAGCATTGCCGCGAAATACGAAATGAAATTAGCCGACTTACTTCACTTGAATAACCTAAATATGTCCAGCATGGTAACTATTGGACAAAAAATAAAAGTGAATCGAAGAGTACCAATGCTTGAAATCATCTCCCAAAAATTGGATGAAAAAAGCAAAAATGAGCCTCAGAGACCTACACCACCAGTAACTGAAGTAGATATAAAAGTAGAGGAAGAAGAGGTTCGCAAAATTTCTTCAAAAGAAACGGAAAAATCATTCTACATTGCCCCGGCAGAATCCCGTGAGATCATTATCAAATCGGAAACAAAAACAGACGAGCCGATCACCGTAAACGTTCAGAAAGCAGAACCTCAAAAGGAAGAACCTGTTGTCGAAAAACAAGTATCAAAACCGACAGAGCCTGTTTTCTACATTCATGAAGTAGAACCTGGGGACACGCTATTTAAATTAGCCAGAGTTTATCAGGTGAGTGTGGATGATTTAGTTCGCTGGAATAATTTGGGAAAAAACCCAACAATCAAGGTGGGGCAAAAAATCAAATTGAAACCCTAATTAGATTACTCGTAGCATGTAAAGCCCATCGCGTAAGGGCAAAAGCATTTTCTCAACACGAGAGTCATCCAAACACTTTTGATTGAACTCACGAAGGGCCTTCGTTGATTTATCGTTGGCCTTCTCGTCAACAATCTTACCACTCCACAACACATTATCCACCAAGATCAATCCTCCCGGTCGCATCTTCTCAATGATCAAATCGAAATATCGGGCATAATTACGCTTATCTGCGTCAATAAATACTAAATCGATCGGTCCATTAATATTCACTAATTCCAATTGTGCATCGGCAATTCGATAATCTATTTGTTTGGCATAGGGCGATCGATCAAAAAAAGACCGTGTAAACGTCTCCAATTCCTCGTTGATATCAATCGTAATCAATTGACCTTCAGGCCTTAAACCTTCTGCTAAACACAACGCTGAATAACCCGTATAGGTACCGATTTCAACGATCAATTGAGGTGAAATCAGTTTCGAAAGCATCGATAAAAAACGACCCTGTAAATGTCCGGACAACATCCGAGGCTGTAAAATACGGGCATGCGTTTCTCGATCAAGGGATTGTAATAAGTCAGAAGGTACATCCGAAAAAAGACGCGAATACTCCTCGATGGCCTCGTCGATGAATTCCATTATTTTATTCCCGTGTAAAAGAAGTCCAAAGATTCAGCCGGCTTTTCACTCAAAAAGTAATCATCCACCTGAATGGAATTGACTAACTCATTACTCGATTTTGAGATAGCTAATCGACTCAAACGATTCGCGATATCGTAAGGAACCTGTAACCAAGTACGCGGTAAACGATATTGTAAATTGAAAATATCAAATCTTGTAATTTTCTTGACTGATTTCTTATTCGCCTCATAATAGTCCATGACCTTTTCATTACCATGAACCCCCTGCATAATTACCTCAGAGAAGTATTTCTTCATCAAATCCCCTAATTCATTAGCCAAATACTCACGCACGTGCCAAGGATTACGCGTTAAAGAAAAATCACGATTTACCGTTGTTAAATATAGTTTACCTCCAGGTTTCAAAACACGAGCCGCCTCTTGCAAAAAAAAAGCATCATTTTCGATATGCTCGATTACTTGAAAAGTAATCACGAAATCGAAATGATTATCCGGCAAATCCTTTAGTGGCGGCAGAAACATATCGATGAATTTGAAATCAGGATATTGGGCCGATAAGCTTGTCATCAATTCCGTATTCTTATCAACTCCTGTGTAGGCACTTACCTTGTCCGCCAAAACAGCTACACCACGTCCCGTTCCACAACCAATTTCAAGCACATTTCCACTGACCAAAGAACTGACGTGTTGGTAAGGAAACAATAAACGTTGGTGAACAGGATTATCTGATGGAATTTCAGACGAGGCAATTTCAGTAGTTTTGTACATGTAAGGTAAATTTGTAACAAAGTTAAAATTTTTAAGTCAGAATCAGTAATTTGAGGCATGCTTTCCTTATTCCCCATTTCCTCCGAACAAAATCTCTTGCCATACGATGGTGAGGTATTTTACCATGCCGATTTCTTTAGCTCTCCACAGAGCCAAGATTTTCTAAGAATCTTAACAGATGAAATTCCATGGAAGCATGACGAAGTGGTCATCTTCGGAAAAGTGATTCAAACCCGACGGAAAGTAGCATGGTATGCGAATGATGCGAAACCCTATACCTATTCCGGACGTACCAAAATCGGTGAAGCATGGACTCCTACCCTCTTAATCATCAAAAATGCCATAGAAGCGAAGGCCAACGTATCGTTTAACGGCTGCTTGATGAACTATTACCACGATGGGAACGATGGGGCTAATTGGCACGCCGATGACGAAAAATCGATCCTGCCCAACTCGTGTATCGCTTCCATAAGCCTGGGAGCGCCTCGTAAATTTGAATTCAAGCATAAGCAGACTCAGGAAAAAGTGAGCCTTAAACTGGCTCCGGGAAGCCTATTGTTGATGCAAGGAACCACCCAAACACATTGGATTCACCAATTGCCCAAATCAAAAAAAATCACTGAACCACGGCTTAATTTGACATTCAGACAGATGATTTAAAAAAAAATGCCGACCTTCGTGTCAAATTTACAGCAATCAACGTGTCAGAAGAAAACGAATCAAGACAGCCTTTCAAGCGCCCATTTAGACATTTTACAAGTCCCAAAACCGAAAACAAAGAGTTCGTTTTCGGGGTACAATCCGTATTGGAAACGCTACGATCAGGAAAAGAAATCGACCGTTTACTTGTACAGAGGGAATTAGGGAATACCGAAATCTTGGATTTGGCACGTGAGAAGGGAATCCAGGTTCAAAAGGTTCCTTTGGAAAAACTGAATCGAATTACGCGCAAGAATCACCAAGGCGCCATCGCTTTCGTTTCTGCTATCCATTACGCCAAATTGGAAAATGTGATTGCTGATACCTTTGAAAAAGGCCAAACTCCATTTATTCTGATATTAGATCGAATCACCGACGTGCGTAATTTTGGTGCAATTGCCCGTACAGCAGAATGTGCAGGTGTGCATGCCATTGTTATTCCTGCCCG
Organism: Aquirufa sp. 5-AUSEE-100C1; assembly: GCF_054558655.1. Classification (NCBI taxonomy): domain Bacteria; kingdom Pseudomonadati; phylum Bacteroidota; class Cytophagia; order Cytophagales; family Flectobacillaceae; genus Aquirufa; species Aquirufa sp. 5-AUSEE-100C1. The sequence goes on from NZ_JBPXKO010000001.1 coordinate 693,429, forward strand.
CGGCGCTGCACAAATCAATGGAGACGCGATGAAAACATCATCGGGTGCGCTGAACTTCATACCGGTTTGTCGGGAAGATAGCCTTTTACAGACCATTGATTACCTTCAAAACGCGGGACTAAAAGTCGTAGCTTGTACCGAAAAAGGGCGAAGTTCTGTGTATGCAGTGGATTACAGCGGGCCCGTTGCCATCATCATGGGATCGGAAGAAGATGGTATCTCCGACGAGCTTATACGTAAATCGGACGATTTAGCTGTTATCCCACAAAGTGGCCAGGTCGGTTCTTTAAACGTATCTGTGGCGGCAGGTGTTGTGATATTCGAAACCGTACGCCAACGAAGCATTTAATTTTTACGTAAGATTTGTGTTGCCGAAGCCTGCGCTTTCGGCAAAATCGTCACGTCGGCAATATTCACATGTGCCGGCGCCATCACGACATAGCGAATTAAATCGGCAATATCTTCCGCCACCAATGGTTCAAAGCCTGCATATACGGCATCGGCTCGTTCCTGATCCCCTTTAAAGCGAACTGCGGAGAAATCTGTATTGACTGCCCCGGGTGCCACGTTTGAAACCTTAATTCCATGCACATTTAAATCTTGTCGCATACCTTGAGAAAGCGCCTCAACAGCCGCTTTGGAGGCACAATACACATTTCCATTCGGATATACTTGCTTGCCCGCAATCGAAGATAAATTAATGATATGTCCCGAAGCCCTCGCAATCATACCGGGAATGACCATTCGAGATACATTTAATAAACCATCTACATTGCTATGCATCATGGCATCCCAGTCGGCCACGTCCCCATCTTGTATCGCACTCATGCCATGCGCATTACCCGCATTATTGACTAAGACATCAATGGGTTGCCATTCAGCAGGCAAGGATTGAAAGGCAGACTCAACGGCCTTTCGGTCGCGTACATCAAACGATAATATATAAGAAGCTTTAGCTAATTCAGACTGAAGAGCTTCAAGCCGCTCTTTCCGACGGCCGCATAAGATCAATTGAAAACCTTCGGCAGCTAATGCTTTTGCAGTCGCTAAACCAATTCCCGAACTCGCTCCAGTAATGCATGCAATATGATTCATCATAAAATATTTTCTCGAAGGTAATGCCTTCGAGGTGTTCTAAAAAATTTGAACGAACTTTGTCCTAAATATTTATAACACATGAACTTCTTAATTGTTGGCCTTGGCAATATCGGACCCGAATATCTTTTTACTCGCCATAACATTGGATTTATGGCTTTGGACTATTTGGCCAAAGAAAAATCAATTCAATTCAGTCAGGATCGTTTGGGTGCTATCAGTTCCTACAAATTAAAGGGGCATACCATTTATTTGTTAAAACCGAGCACTTTCATGAATTTAAGCGGTAAAGCCGTTAATTATTGGAGCCAGCAATTAAAAATTGAAAAAGAGCGCCTATTGATTCTCACCGACGATATTGCCCTTCCGTTTGAAACACTCCGTTTAAAACCCAAAGGATCGAGTGGTGGCCATAATGGCCTCAAAAGCATTGAAGAAACCTTATCTTCGCAAGAGTATGCCAGATTGCGCATGGGAATCGGGGCGGATTTCGCAAAAGGAAGACAGGCTGAATTTGTATTAAGTAACTTTTCCGAAGATGAAATTGGACTAATCCCATTCATTCTAAATCGATCCAATGAAATCATTGATTCATTTTGCATACAAGGTATCCAGCAAACAATGAACAAATACAACCAATGATTGTACTTTTTAAAGAATTTTATAATTTTTCCTAAATTTAACAATTAGAATTATCCAAAAGATTTACAAATGTAATCCAAATATTATTTGGTATTTAAACAAAATATATCTTGATAATTCTGAAATTAAAATAAAAATCGAAAAATATTTAATTTTTGATTTAAAAATTGTCCAAAAGCAAGTTTTGTTATATTAAAAAAATGCAATAATTTTGCATCGTTGATTTAGTTAATAAATATAACAAATTTATGAAAAAGCAATTTTTAATGGTTAGCGTTTTAGTAGGACTAAGCCTAACAGCAACAGCGGTAAAAGCGAGCGGAACGGCATCAAATGTAGATGCGTCGACAACAGTATTGTCACACAAAAAAGAAACCCTTTCTGAAGTTATTCAGTCATTGATAAAAAAAGATTTTGTAGGAGCTAACGCCTCTACATCAGCAAGTTTAACAATTTCGATTTTAGAGAATTACCAAAACAACCAGTCGGCTTATTTAAAAGCTAGCAAAGCAGAACAAGTTCTATTCAACAAGACGGTTCAGGCAATTGTTAATCAAGGAACTGGTGCAGCGGACGAAAAAACGAATGTTTGGGTGAAAGAAATCAATAAATCTGCGAAAGCAATCAATGCGATTTGGTCTGTTTTGGCCACTGAACCAAAAATTGATGCAGATTTTTCAAACGATACAGAACAAAAAGAAGATTTGATCGTTGTATTTCCAAATTAGATTGTAAGTAGTTTTCATAGTTAAATAGGTTTAGAGGTAATCAAAAAAGGCGCTGTTTCTAACGACGCCTTTTTTATTTTTTTTGCATTAAACTCATATTATTTAAAGAAAACATCTATATTTGTATAAATTTTCATAGTTAAATAGGTTTAGAGGTTAAACAAATAAGGCCAGAAGTTTCTTCTGGCCTTATTTTTATTTAAGCTCAATCGGTTAACTAATCGATGCCCCATTCCAAACTGCTTTGCTTGGCTGCAAAAATGCCAAACTTCCATCGGCATCCTCTGCCATCAAGATCATTCCCTCACTCTCCTGCCCCATAATCTTACGAGGAGCCAAATTGGCCAGGAAACAAACTTGTCGGCCAACCACATCCGCCGGCTCGAAATACTCCGCAATCCCACTTAAAATAACGCGCTCCTTCTGACCATCATGAACAGCCAATTTCAAAAGCTTCTTACTCTTTTCAACCTTTTCTGCGGCAGTGATTTGACCCACGCGAATATCCATCTTTGTGAATGAATCAAAGTCAATGGTATCCTTAATCGGGCTTACTTGCTTATTTGCCAATTCCATTTCAGCCTTGGTTTGTTTTAATTTATCTACTTGTGCCTGAATAACATCATCCTCCAACTTCTCAAATAATAATCCGGGATTAGCCAATTTACTACCCGCAGCTATCAACTCAAAATTCCCGATTGTCGACCAATCAGCTTCCTGCAATCCTAAGGCTAAGCGCAATTTAGCCGCCGTAAATGGAATAAATGGTTCCAAAGCAACCGATGCATGCGCAACCAACTGCACCGCATAGTTCAAGACAGTACTTGCCTTTGCTCGATCTTCCTTGATAATCTTCCAAGGCTCCGCATCCGCTAAATATTTATTCCCGATACGTGCAATTTCCATCGCCAACACCAAGGCATCCCGGAATTTATAATGGGCCAAAGCTGCCTCTAACTTAGCTGGAATATCCGCTAAAGAACGCTTCACCTCTTCTTCTAAGCCAGTACCTTCAGCTTTATCAGGGACAATTCCTTCGAAATTCTTTTCGATCAATACAAAAGCACGATTGACAAAATTCCCTAAAATGGCAACGAGCTCGGAATTGTTTTTCGTTTGAAAATCAGCCCAAGTAAAATCGGCATCCTTCGTTTCAGGACTCGATGCAGTTAAAGCATATCGTAAAACATCCTGTTTCCCCGGAAAATCCTGTAAATATTCGTGCAACCAAACTGCCCAATTACGCGATGTGGAAATCTTATCCCCCTCTAAATTCATGAATTCATTGGCGGGAACTTGATCGGCTATTTGAAACTCTCCATGTGCCATGCACATCGCCGGGAATATTAAACAATGGAATACAATGTTGTCCTTCCCGATAAAATGCACGATCCGACTATCCTTTGCCTTCCAATACTTCTCCCAATCCGGTGTTAGTTGGCTCGTCATCGAAATATATCCGATGGGCGCATCAAACCACACATATAGCACTTTGCCGTCCGTATCGGGCAAGGGAATAGGAACTCCCCAGTTTAAATCGCGGGTCATGGCACGAGGACGTAAACCATCTTGCAACCAGGACTTAACTTGCCCGCTGACATTCGACTTCCACTCAGGATGCGAATTCACATATTTCTCGAGTTCACCCTGCCAATGATCCAATGGCAAAAACCAGTTCTTGGTTTCTTTTAAAATAGGTGATGCACCGCTCAACGAGGACTTCGGATTAATTAGTTCCGTAGGTGACAAGGATGAACCACATTTCTCGCATTGATCCCCATAGGCCCCAGGCTGATGGCATTTAGGGCATTCGCCTGTAATGTAACGATCTGCTAAAAATTGGTCAGCCGCCTCGTCATAATATTGCTCAGTAACCTCTTCAATAAACTTACCGTTGTTATATAAATGCAAGAAAAAATCTTGAGACATCTTGTGATGCACTGGGTCAGAGGTACGTCCATAGATATCAAAAGAAATACCAAATTGCTTAAACGAAGATTTGATATTGGTATAATAGTAATCCACTACCTCCTGCGGTGTTTTCCCCTCTTTCTGTGCCTTAATTGTGATGGGCACTCCATGCTCATCCGTCCCCGAAACAAAAATCACATCCTGTTTCTTTAAACGTAAATAACGCACATAAATATCTGCTGGCAAATAACATCCGGCCAAATGACCAATGTGAATGGGACCATTCGCATAAATCAAGGCTGCTGTTACAGTTGTCCGTGAAAACTCCGACATACAATTCAATTAAAATGAAGTACAAAAATAGGATATTTTTCACTCATAAAATTCCAAAAGACTATTTGCACATTCAAAAAAATAAATTTATCTTTGCAGACATTTTAATTCAAAAAGGAAAAAATACATGTTAATTATTTCGATCAAAGAGAACGAGTCAATTGATAAAGCTCTTAAGCGCTTTAAAAAGAAGTTTGAAAAAACAGGTGTAGTAAAAGAATTACGTAGACGCTCTGCTTTTGAAAAACCATCAATCTCTCGTCGTACGGAATTGATTCGCGCTGCTTACAAGCAAAAGACATACGGAAATATCAACAACTAGTTTGTTTCGATTTTTCTTAGAATTGACTACTTTCGATCTATGAATCGCGAAGTAGTCAATTTTTTTTTGCAGCATCTCCAAGTTGAAAGACGGCTCAGCCCACTCACGCTTCGCTCCTATCAAATCGACCTAAATCAATATCTTGATTTTTTACTTCGAGATAACCTATCCCCATTACTTGTTAAGAGTCAAAACATCCGCTTATGGCTCGTGGAACTCTCCAACCAAGGAATTCAAAATCGGTCCATCAATCGAAAATTAGCCACTTTACGAACCTTTTATAAGTATTTACAACGCAGAGGGGACATTCAGGACAATCCCATGATGACCATACGCATGGTCAAAACGGCTAAATCGCTTCCTAGTTACGTACGAGAATCCGAAATGGAGCAATTAGTTGCCCTGCATGAGGAGCCAAAAAATACATTCGAAGAAGTACGTGACCAACTGGTATTGATGCTCTTATATGGCACAGGAATGCGTTTAGCGGAGTTATTGCAGTTGACGCACCAACAAATCAATCTACCAGCGAAAACACTTCGTCTGATCGGAAAACGAAATAAAGAGCGCGTGATTCCCATGCCTGAACTGTTGGTCGATTTAATCCATCGCTACCAATCCTTAAATCCCTTTCAAAATCCTCAGCTAATATTGACCGACAAGGGGGAACCAGCCTATCCGATGTTCATTCAGCGACTAGTCAAAAAATATTTAGGCGAAGTGAGTACCTTGGAAAAAAAATCGCCGCATATACTGAGGCATAGTTATGCAACACATTTATTGAATCGCGGTGCGGATTTAAACGCCATCAAGGAATTATTAGGGCATGCGAACTTAGCTGCGACACAGGTCTATACGCATAATTCCATGGAAAAATTAAAGGAAATCTACAAACAGGCTCATCCCAAAGCCTAACGAATCATCGGGCCTTGCTGGTTGATCTGCGAAACATAAGCCTCCGAACCAATTCCAACGATCCCAAAGGCAGCTGACATTGCTTCCGCGACTTGCTTGGCAGTATCCTCTCCTTTCGACAAAGCAAATAGCGAAGGACCCGAACCCGAAATAGAACAACCCAATGCTCCCGCCTGCATCGCGGCAGTTTTCACCTCTTGAAACTGGGGAATCAAGATGGAACGAGCAGGCTCTACGATGACATCGACCAGCGATCGACCAATCAACGAATAATCAGACATCAATAATCCAGAAACTAAGCCGGCCACATTCCCCATTTGGGTAATCGTCTTGCCGAGTGTAATCTCACGTTCCAAAATACGTCGAGCATCTTTGGTATTCACCTCAATCTGTGGATGTACGATACTTGCATATAGATCAGCAGGCGTAGGTAATTGAATAATATCCAAGGGATCATAGCTACGAATAACGACGAAACCGCCCAATAGGCTTGGCCCAACATTATCTGCATGTGCCGATCCACAGGCAACCCTTTCCCCTTCCATCGCAAAAGGCAATAGATCCTTCTGGCTGAGGGGCTTGCCCATCAATTCATTGGCTGCAAAGACGCCAGCCACAGCAGAAGCCGCAGAGGAACCCAATCCAGAACCTAGTGGCATATCTTTGTGCAAAGAGAGCTCAAAACCCTGATCCGGCTGACCAATAAATTCCAAATATTTTAAAATGGCAATGCCTGCCGTATTCTTTGATACCTCTTTGGGTAAACGTCCTTCATCACCCGTAATTTCCTTGATAACAATTCCTGGAGTTGATTTTCTAGTCAAAACAACCTCATCACCCGGACGATTTACGGCAAAACCGAAGATATCAAAACCACAGGCAACATTCGCTACAGTAGCCGGGGCGTATACGCGTATCGTTTCCATATTAAGACAAGTAACTACCGATTGAAACAATATCCGCAAAAACACCCGAGGCGGTCACTTCGGCACCTGCACCCGGACCTTTAATCACTAAAGGACGATCATGGTAACGCTTCGTCGTAAACGCAATCACATTGTCGGCGCCATCCATTTGATAGAAAGGATGATCAGACCCAACAGCCCGCAAACCAATCGTGATTTTATGGTCTTCTAATTTCGCAATGTAGCGTAAAACCTTCTGCTCTGCATAGGCATCATTCACGAGCGATTCAAAATAGGCATTTGCCTTATCTAGTTCCTCGAAAAATGCATCCACGCTCGGAGCTGCCTCACAAGCCGGTGGAATTATTTTTTCGATCGTAATATCATCAAATTCTAATTTCAAGCCGATTTCCCGACTCAATATCAAAATCTTTCTTGCCACATCCATTCCACTTAAATCTTCCCGGGGATCAGGTTCAGTATAGCCTTTGGCCTTCGCTTCACGTAAGACAGCTGCGAAAGATTTTCCAGGAACAAATTGATTAAACAAGAATGAAAGCGTTCCAGAAAGAATTCCTTCTATCTTTTCAAATCGGTCACCGGAAGCGATAAGTCCTTGTAATGTATTAATAACAGGCAAACCCGCCCCCACATTCGTTTCATACATAAACTTAACGCCTTTGCTCAAAGCTGTTTGATGCAAAGTCGCGTATTGCTCATATGGACCAGAATTAGCAACTTTATTAGGAGTCACGACCGACACATTGGCCTCAAACAAGCCCAAGTATTGTTGATGAATCTCCTTACTCGCCGTACAATCAGCAAAAATGGAATTCGGCAAGTTTAACGATTTAATTTGACCTACAAATTCATGGATCGATGCGGCAGAGCCCTTTGCATCCAATTGCTCCAAAGCAGACTCAATCGAAATACCTTCTGGGTCAATCAATTGCTTACGTGAATTAGCAATACCCACTAATTTAACGCGTAGGCCTTTGTACTTTTCCAAATAACGCTCTTGGCCAACCAATTGATTTAATAAGGTTTTACCGATCAATCCTGCGCCGACTAAATAAAGATTCAGCGTTTTTATTTGCGAGAAAAAGAAAGTCTCATGAATAACATTCAAGGCCTTCGACAAATCTTTTTTCTCGATGACAACCGATATATTTAATTCAGACGAACCTTGGGCAGTAGCAACAATATTGATTCCATTCTTACCTAAAACAGAGAATAATCGACCACTCACCCCTGTATGCTTGCGCATACGCTCTCCAACCACAGCGATGACCGATAAGTCTTTCTGAATATCAATGCCTTCGATATCTCCTGCAGCGATTTCTTGAGCGAATTCTTTGGCTAAAATTTTGTCAACCTTCGATGCTACTTGTGGATCAATAGCAAAACAAATCGAGTGCTCCGAGGAAGCTTGCGAAATCAACACCACCGAAATCTTTTCTTTCGCTAAAACGGTAAATAATTTAGCAGATACACCCGCGACACCGATCATTCCCGAACCTTGAACATTTACCAAGGCTAATTCATCGATGGAACTAATTCCCGTGATAATGTATGGACTTGTGGAAGCTACCTTGGAAACCACAGTCCCCTCAAATGCACGATTGAAGGTATTTAAAACACGAATGGGAATATTCTTGGCAAAGGCAGGCTGTAAGGAAGGCGGATAAATCACTTTAGCACCAAAATGCGTCAATTCCATCGCCTCTGCATAGGAAATGGATGGAATCGTAAATGCAGCAGCAACCTTGCGCGGGTCAGCCGTCATCATCCCATCCACATCGGTCCAAATTTCAATTTCTTTCACCGATAATGCCGCACCAAAAATAGAGGCAGTGTAATCCGAACCTCCACGTCCCAGGGTTGTGGTTTCTCCCAAATCATTGGAACCTATAAATCCAGTGATTAGAGCTATTTCATTCGGATGAGCAGCAAAATAAGATTGAATTAGGGTATTCGTCTCATTGAATCGAACCTCTGCTTTGCCAAATTGACTAGTTGTTTTAACTAGCTCACGGGCGTCTACAAAACGAACAGGTAAACCTCGCTGCGTTAATATGGCTGAAATTAAGGCAGTGGACAAACGCTCCCCGAAACTCACCAATAAATCAGATGTTTTCGGCGAAATCTCATGAATTAATTGGATTCCTTTCAAAACATCTCGCAATTCATTAACCAGGGTACGAATCTGGGCAATGACTTGTGATTGAGCCGTAACAGGAATAAAATGACGTATTACCTCAAAATGACGCGCTTCAATCCCTTCAATGATGGAGTCCTCCAAGGATTTATTACACGCTGCTGTCGCTCCTGCTTCCAATAAATGATTGGTTACCCCACTCATGGCAGAGAAAACAACGGCAAAAGAAGATTTTACTTGATGATTGGCTTCGATAATGGCCAGAACGGATTCGATACTCGCAATGCTCCCACAACTGGTACCACCGAATTTTAATATTTTTTCCATTAGAAAAGAAAAATGAAATGATCCTTAACTCTACAAACAGTTAAGTAATTCTACAAATATAGTAGATTAAGCCGTATTTCCCCCAAGAAGCCGATGGCCTTTCCGTTTTCTTTTGGATTTTTTTTGATAATTATCCGACAAAATAGAAATTGTTCCATCAAGTTCTAAAACCGCCAAATCAACTTGATTAAAATCGGATACACCATGCTCTCGAACAGCGGCATGCAATTGCTCTCTATCCAATGAAGTCTTAATCAAAGATGCATCATTGACATTTCCTTCGTATATCAACACAATAGGCTCCCCTTCTACCACTTTTTTAAAGGAAGGAAAAAGTAGCTCAAGTCGTTTGAAAATATAGTTCGTCAAGAATAAAGCAAAAGCGGCAATTAGTCCACCTGGCAAGGAGGAATCAGAGCCAACCATGGCATTCTGAACAGAATTGGAAATCAACAAGATGAAAACCAGATCGACAACCGATAATTGCGCAAATTCCTTCTTCCCAAAAAGACGAATAGCCGCCACGATAAACACGTAGACGGCTATTGACTTGAGGGCTATGATCACAAAGCCTTCCATATTACTTTTTCTTTTCGGCGGCCATAACCATCGATAGGTTATTCTTAGCCGCTAAATCATATACATCTGTTAAATCTTGTACCGATCTTGATTTATCAATCGAAATAATTAAAGAATTTGCTTTTTTCGTCTTCAAGATTTCCTTCAATTGCCCATCCACCTGCTCTAAAGCGAATGGTTGTGCATTTCCATCGATAAAGAAATTATTGTTTGCATCCACGGATACACGAATTGACTCAACCACAGGAGGAGTAACTTTCGTTGAATCTGCTTTGGGCAACAACAAGCGAATAGCATCAGGTGATGCTAAGGTAGATATCATTAAAAAGAACATCAAAAGAAAAAATAGAATATCCGCTAGGGCGCCTGTTTCTACTTCCGATGCTTCTCGTTCGCGCTTTCTAAAATTCATAGGATAATTTATTTTTTATTTGCTGGCTTGTGTAACAAGTCAATGAAATCCATCGCTACAATCTCCATTTTGTTAATCGAACGATCAATCATCGTTGTCAATAAGGTATACATAACATATGCAATGATACCCACAATCAAACCAGATGCGGAGGTCACCATTTTCTCATAAATACCCGATGCAATCGTTGAAATCTCAATTTTGTTCGATGTCGAAATGTTGTGGAATGTACGAATCATACCCGTTACCGTTCCCAAGAAACCAAACATTGGAGCAATTCGAGCGATAGAACTAAGAATACCCAAATTCTTCTCCATGTTATAAATTTCCAACTTTGCTTTATTTTCAATCGCATCTTCAATATCACGAATGGGAGAACCCAAACGCCCCAAACCGCGTTCTAACAAATTCGCAATCGGAAACTTCGAGTTTTTGCAATACGTTACAGCACCCTGAATATTCCCCGCAAGCAACAATTCATTGATATTGTGAAGAAAATTTTCATCAATTCTAGATGTCTTACGGATGTATAAATAACGCTCTATAAACAAGAACAAGGCTGCTGTAAATAAAAACAGAATTGGATACATGACATATCCCCCTTTTTCCAATAAACTTAAAACCGTGAATTCTTCGACCTGAGCAGTATCTAAAAGAATAAAATTTAGGAGTGATGACATAAAGCTTTGTTGAAAATTTTAATGATTTAATATAAACTTAAAGTTGGCCAAAAATATTGTCTTTTTCAAAATAATTCTCTGCAATTGTTGAATTATTCTTGACTACTAAACCAATAGCCTTCTTTTAAACTATACATCGACATCCAAAATGATTCTATTATTCCTTGGTCCAGTATGTGCGCTATAAGACTGTTGGCATATGGAATCATACTCGCTCGAAAAGCCTTCATACCTGGAATTTCTTGACGTGCAGCAAGACTCATGCCAGCTATCTTTTCCTTTAATAAATAAAAGCCTGACAGGTTCAATTCATTCGTCTTTTCAATTTGATTGAGATACCCGTGGGCCAACTGAATATCAGCCAAAGTCTCGAAAGCTCCTGCTGCGCCAATTAAATACCGGGGCCGAAACAGTGCTACAGCATCCTGTACATCGATTAACTCAGCAAATAAATGTTCTCCCAGTTCGTCCTCAATCTGTAAACTATATTCACCATCTACCTGAAACATAGATTGTAGTTTGAGTCCTCCCACTTCCAAACTGGTTTTAAACAAGATTTCTTGACCTTGGAAAATAATAAATTCGACACTACCACCACCGATATCCATGATCATTGAAACTTCGTTCCAGGGCTGGGGCATCGAATGAACAATTCCCTGAAAAATATATTCCGCCTCCTGCATGCCCGAGATCACCTGAATAGGAATCCCCAATTGCGTTTCAACTACCTCTATGAACGCAGAAGCATTTCGAGCATTTCGCAAGACACTCGTCCCGACACCCAAGATGGATTCACATCCTTTGTTCTGCGACTCCCAAAGAAATCGTTCCAAGGCCTCCAAAGCTCTCGCCATAGCGTCTAATTGCAGCAATCCTGTCTCCATGGCACCCTTTCCCAAACCCACAGCCGTATGCATTTCCTGAATCGTTTTCAGATTCCCTAACGCATCAGGTTCTGCAATCAACAGTTGAAAAGTATTCGTACCTAAATCGATAATTGCGCGGGGCTTGGTCATTCTAAAATCGTTTTGAACAAAAGTACGGCGAAAGGGTGTTTAATAAAAAAGTATTCGTAATTTAGAATCAATTCCAAAATTTTTCCTGCATGCTGGATCCAGAATTTGATGATCACAAGGAAGATATCCAATCTTCGGTCAAACGCTTTGAAAAAATGCTCAATGAAGAGGAGAATTCCTTCTTTGATTTGGACACCTTGGAGCAAATTGCCGAACATTATTTCATCCAAGGGAAATTCGATGAGGGCTTAAAAGCATGCAATATCGGCTTAGAACATTTTCCCTACACGCTTGAATTAATTACGCTGAAAGCACAAATTTTGGGCGAAATGCAGCAAGCCGAACAAGGGATGGAAATTATCGAGAATGCGATGTTATTATTTCCTACCGACTTGGATTTACTGATGGTCAAAGGCTCCCTATTGAGCCAGATGAAGCAGCATGAACAAGCCGTGCAAATATTTTTACACCTCTTGGAACATGCCGAGGAAAAAGATGACATCTATTTTCGTTTAGGCCTATGTTACCTAACATGGACCAAACCTCGCGAGGCTGTTGATATGTTTAAGAAAGCGCTTGAACATAACCCCGAGAATGAAAACGCATTAGTAGAATTAGCTAATTCCCTAGATGAAATCGGTAAAATCGAGGAGAGCATCCCCTATTACCAGAAATTCATCGACCAAGACCCTTTTTCCTACACGGCTTGGTATAATCTCGGAATTGCTTACTCGAAATTAAAGAAATACGAAAAAGCCATCGATGCGTATGAGTATTCATTGGCCATCGAGCCAACGTTTGCCTCTTCCCTCTTCAACCTAGGAAATACCTACATGAACATGCAGGATTATCCCAAAGCCGAGGAAGCCTATCGACTGTGCCTACTGCATGACGAACCCAATCCCGAACTCTATTGTTGCCTGGGTGCTAGTCTGGAACGCCAAAAACAGTTCAACGAAGCACTTATATTCTATAAGGACGCCGTTAAAATAGACTCGCTTTGGGATGAAGGCTATTACGGACTTGCCGTATGCCTAACGGAACTGGACAAATGGTTTGAATCATTACATTTCTTAAAAAAGGCGATTAAACTAAATGAGTCCAACCCCTTGTATTGGACCGGTTTAGCGGATGTAGAGGCCTATTTAGGGAATCATATTTCCGCCGATGAAGCTTTCCAAAAATCGATTGAACTCGATTCGTTTTTTGCCCCTACTTGGGTAAAATGGGCTCAGATGCACTTTGAATTGGGGGATTATGAAAAATCTGCCGACATCATGTTGTCGGCCATTGATGAACTCCCTGAAGAGGCAGAATTATATTATCGATCTGCCATCTTTCTAATCAAAGCGGCGCAGTTCAAAGAAGCCTTTCATTTTTTGGAGACAGGATTAATGCTCGATTACGACAAGCACGAAATCATTTTTGATTATTTCCCAAATTTGGAAACACAAAAGGCCATTTTTAAGTTAATTCAACAATACAAAAAATAATTTTCTTCCTCTAATCTCGTTTTTTTACCACTTATCCAAAACGAGGCAAGAGGACAAAAAGCTTTGTTATTTTCGTACATCAAACTAATTTATCATACATGAAAAAACTATTCATCACGGGTTTGGCAATCCTATGCCTAGGTGGTAGTGTTTCGGCCCAACAAAAAGCCAAATCACTCCCAATCCCAGAGAAAATCACTTCAGCAGAAGGAATTACCGAATATCAATTAGCCAATGGCTTAAAGGTATTACTCTTTCCTGATCCATCGAAACAAACAATTACGGTAAACATTACCTATTTAGTGGGTTCTCGCCACGAGGGATATGGGGAAACAGGTATGTCTCACCTTTTAGAACACATGGTATTCAAAGGTACCAAGGAGAAACACAAAGAAGTTGCTAAAGAAATCTCCGATCACGGTGCTCAATTCAACGGGACGACTTGGTTAGATCGTACCAACTACTTTGAAACTTTTGCGGCAACGGATGAGAATTTAGATTGGGCATTGGATATGGAAGCCGATCGTATGATCAATTCACGCATCTCGAAAAGCGAATTAGAAACGGAAATGACCGTCGTTCGCAATGAATTTGAAATGGGTGAAAATGACCCGGGTTCAATCTTGATGGAACGCGTCGTTTCTACCGCATTCTTGTGGCATAATTATGGAAACTCGACCATTGGTGCACGTTCTGATATCGAAAAAGTGCCTATCGAAAACCTACAAGCATACTATCGCAAATATTACCAACCAGATAATGCGGTCTTGTTAGTGGCTGGAAAATTCGACCCAACCAAAACATTGAAGTTAATCAATGAAAAATTTGGGGTTATTCCACGTCCGGAGCGCGTATTAACGAAAACATTTACGGCAGAACCTACTCAAGATGGCGAACGTGAAGTCATTTTGCGTCGTGTGGGCGATGTTCAGCAAGTAGGTTTAGCATACCACATCCCATCGGGTTTACACCCAGATTATATTGCATGTGATGTATTAGTAGATCTATTAACAGATGCTCCATCTGGCCGTTTATACAAAGCTTTAATCGATACGAAAAAGGCATCCAGCCAATCTGGATTCGCGTTCCAATTAAAAGAGCCTGGTTTAGTCTATTTCAGTGCGGAAGTATTGAAAAACAAATCAATCGATTCGGTTAAGAACATCATGATTGAAACCATCGAGCAGTTTGCGAAAAAAGCACCAACGCAAGAAGAAGTAGATCGTATCAAGACGAAAGGAATTAAGAACATCGAATTACTTTTAAATAACGCACAACGTGTTGGGGTAGGTCTATCCGAATACATCGCACAAGGCGATTGGAGATTATTATTCCTTACTCGTAATCAATTGGAAAAAGTAACGGCTGCGGATGTACAACGTGTAGCTGAGAAATATTTTAAGTCGGCGAATCGTACCTCCGGTATCTTCATCCCAACCGACAAACCGGAACGCGCAGAAATTCCTGAGGCAAAAGAAGCTTCAGAAGTATTAAAAGACTTCAAAGGAAAAGCGGCGGTAGCTGAGGGAGAGGCATTTGATCCATCTCCAAGCAACATTGATGCACGTACAAAAACGGAAAAAATTGCCGGTGTTTCTTTGGCTCTTCTTCCAAAGAAAACACGTGGAAATTCGGTGTATGCACGTTTGACATTGCGTTTCGGTGATGAGAAATCCTTACTGGGAAAATCGACGGCAGCGGATTTAGCAGCAGATATGTTGAGCAAAGGAACGGCGAAACATACACGCCAACAGTTTCAAGATGAATTAGATAAGTTAAAGGCTCGTGTTTCCATATCTGGAGAGGCTCGTCAGGCCAACGTAAGCATTGAGACGACACGAGATAATTTATTACCAGCTTTGCAATTGGTCGCAGAGGCCTTGAAGCAACCGGCATTCCCAGCGGATGAATTTGAGAAATTAAAGCAAGAGAATTTAACGCAAATCGAAAGCCAAAAATCAGAGCCTCAAGCGAAGGCAATGGATGTGTTGGGTCAATGGCGTACAGGGCATTATGATAAGAATGATGTTCGTTACCAACCAACGATGGAAGAGCAAACTGCGCGTTACTCGGCAGCTAAATTAGAAGATGCTGTAGCCTTCTACAAAGGCTTCTATGGCGCTTCCAATGCGACATTCTCTGCTGTAGGTGATTTTGATGAAACAGCCATCAAGAATTTCGTAAAAACAGAATTAGCCGATTGGAAATCACCAAAATCATACAAGCGTGTTGCGGATACCTTCCATGAAAATGGTAGCCAAGTGAAATCAATTGAGACACCAGATAAGGCGAACGCGTTCTTCTTGGCTTACCAGCCGTTGAAGATATCTGATTCGGATCCGAACTATGCAGCGCTTGAATTAAGCAATTATATGTTGGGCGGCGGTAGCGGCTTAAGCTCTCGCTTGATGAATCGCATTCGTCAGAAAGAAGGTCTTTCGTATGGCGTTGGTTCACAATTTGCTGCTAGCCCATTAGATCAAAACGGAGCATTTTTAGGTTATGCGATTTATGCACCTGAGAACATCGCGAAGTTAGAGGCTGCCTTCAAGGAGGAAATCGAGAAAGTATTGAAGGAGGGTTTCACCCAAAAGGAAATTGATGAAGCAAAGAAATCTTGGATTCAAGCAAAGCAGGTGACTCGCTCACAAGATAATGCCTTGGTTGGAACGTTAAATTCAAACTTATACTTAGGCCGTAATTTGAAATGGTCTGAGGAGTTAGAGACTAAAGTTAAGAATTTAACTGCTGAGCAAATTTTAGAGGCCACGCGTAAGACCATTGACTTGACGAAGATGTCCTTCATCAAAGCAGGTGACTACGAAGGTGCAGCGAAGAAAATGGCCGAGAAAGCGAAAAGCGCTCCGTCAGAATCAGGCGCTGTGGGTGGTGCACCTAAACAGTAAAACAAAAATAGCCGTTCCATGAACGGCTATTTAAAGCAATAAAAAAAGGAGCCGATTGGCTCCTTTTTTATTAACAAAACTCTTCAAAAACCCCTTCAAGATGTTGGGCAATCAAAGCGGCCGAACGTCCCTCAATGTGGTGACGCTCAACAAAATGCACTAATTCGCCATCCTTAAACAAAGCAATAGATGGTGATGACGGAGGATAAGGCAAAGTATACTCACGCGCCTTTTGCGTAGCCTCTTGATCCACGCCCGCAAAAACCGTTGCTAAATTCGAAGGTTTTTTTGACGAAGCCGAAACGGCAGCCTTCACACCTGGACGAGCTGTGGATGCTGAGCAACCACAAACTGAATTAATAAATAACAAGGTCGTACCAGGCTTCGCCATAGTATCTTCCACTTCAGAAGCAGATTTCAATTCTTGAAAACCACCTTCTACGATATCCATCCGCATGGGATGTACTAAATGTTCTGGGTACATAGTATTTCTAATTTAATTTTCTAAACACGTTTACATAAAGCCAAGTTCCAATTTGGCAACTTCCGACATCATATCTTGCGAATATGGCGGATCAAAAGTCAATTCAACAGAAACCTCAGCGATTCCTTCAATCTCCCGAACCGCTTTTTCGATATCAACTGGAATACTTTCCGCAGACGGGCAAGACGGAGAGGTCAATGTCATCAGAATATAGACATTGTTCACTGGGAATATCTTGATTTCATAAATCAAGCCTAGCTCATACACGTCTACCGGTATCTCCGGATCATAAACCGTTTTAATTGCCTTAACGACCGCTTCCTTTAATTCTACTTCTGTCATCTTCCTATTAACTTAAGCTATGGTATTAAACACAACTGCGTAGTTCTTCATTTGTTTGACCATGGCCACCAATCCATTCGATCGCGTCTGTGCCAAATGTTGGGACATCCCAATCTGATCAATAAAATATAAATCCGACTGCATGATTTCTGCCGGCGTATGATTCGACAAAACACGAATCAACATACTTATCATCCCCTTCACAATAATCGCTTCAGAATCGGCAAAGAATAAAATTTGATCTCCTTGCTTTTCCGCATGTAACCAAACCTTACTTTGGCACCCTTTGATAACATTCTCCTCCGTCTTGAATTCCTCCGGCATCGGGGCCAATTTCTTTCCTAAGTCAATTAAATATTCGTATTTGTCTGCCCAGTCCTCGAAAAGGCCAAATTCCTCAATTAACTCGTCTTGTGTTTGGTTGATCGTGCTCATATTATGCCAACATCATGATACAACGCTTAAGCGCCTTCACAAATAAATCGATTTCTTCTTTCGTGTTATAGAACGCGAAGGATGCCCGACAAGTTCCGACTAATTCATAACGCGCCATCAAAGGCTGCGCACAATGATGTCCTGTACGAATCGCAACACCAAATTTATCTAACAATACTCCGATATCTTGAGGATGCACGCCGTCGATGACAAAACTAACTACGGCAATTTTTTCAGGAGCTTCGCCGACAATACGTAAACCATCAATCTGGGATAATTGCTGCGTGGCATAGTCTAACAAAGCTTTTTCCTGATCCCAAACGGCATTCTTTGGCAAAGACTTTAGATAATCCAAGGCAAAGCCAAAGGCATATACATCCGCAATATTCGGTGTACCTGCCTCAAATTTGTAAGGTAATTCATTGTAGGTAGTCCCAGAAAAACTCACCTCCTTGATCATCTCTCCCCCACCTTGGTAAGGAGGCATGGCCTCTAATAATTCTCTTTTCCCATAAAGTACACCTACACCCGTAGGACCAAATAACTTATGAGCTGAAAAAGCCAGAAAATCCATGTCATATTCTTGCACATCAATCTCAAAATGTGCAACCGATTGGGCACCATCAATAAGAACCTTCGCCCCCACTTGATGGGCTAATTCAATCATTTGTTTGATGGGATTGATGGTTCCAATCGCATTGGAAACATGATTAACAGCGACCAATTTAACCTTTTCGCTTAACAAAAATTGATAGGCGGCGATGTCCAAGACACCTAAATCATCGACCGGAATGACTTGAACCACCGCTCCGGTTTCTTGGGCAATCATTTGCCAAGGGACAATATTCGAATGATGTTCTAAATTAGACACCAAAATCACATCACCGGTTTTAAAATTAGCTCTTCCAAAGGTTTGAGCCACTAAATTTATTCCCGCGGTGGTGCCCGATGTGAAAATAATTTGATCAGATGATGGCGCATGCAAGAATTCAGCCAATTTCTTACGCGTCAGTTCATAACCCGTCGTCGCACGCTCAGCAAGGGTATGCAAGCCACGATGGATGTTCGCGTTATCTTTCGTATAATAATGTTGCAACGCATCCATCACAAGCTGTGGCTTCTGCGTAGTCGCCGCATTATCAAAATACACCAAAGGAGCCCCATTGACCGACTGGTCTAAAATGGGAAAATCCTTCCGAATACTAGCTAAATCAAATGTATTTGCCATGGTTATACGCCTAAAGCTTGTTGGATTTTGGTCACAATTCGATTGGAAATAGACTCTCTTAAATCGCTCAATTCAACTTTATCAATGACTTGTTGGACAAAGGCCAACATCAATAATGTTTTTGCCGCATCCTGTGAAATACCACGGGAACGCATGTAGAACAAGGCTTCATCACTCAATTGACCGGTTGTGGTTCCATGTGAACATTTCACATCATCCGCCCAAATTTCCAATTGAGGCTTCGTGTTCATGGTAGCCTTGTCTGAAGCCAACACATTTTTACATGATTGAAAGGCATTCGTTTTTTGAGCATCTGGACGAACAAAAATCTTACCGTTAAATACTCCCGTAGAATTACCCAATAATACCCCTTTATACAACTCGTTAGATTCTGAATTCGGTTGGCGATGATCGACCACCGTATGGGAATCAATAAATTCGTCGTTTCCAGGCACATAAAGACCATTCAAATTCGAAACAACATTCTCGCCGTCGACATAGAAATGAAGATTATTGCGGACAAAACCTCCATTGATAGAGAAAGTAAACATATCAACCTGACTATTAGCCCGTTGGAAAATAAACGTATGGTCGATATGCGTTGTTTTCAACGCAAAATCTTGGGTCTTCACAAAAGTTAGGTGCGCATCTTCCTCCACCCAAATTTCCTGCACGTAATTGGAAAGAACCTTGTCTGAATTGGAATGGGTTGACAAATCATCCACCCAAGTCAATTTTGCTCCTTTTTCGAGGTAAATCAAGATTTTACTCTGCACGGCTGAGGCAGTACTCACCTCGGCAATGTACCGGTGTAAAATCGGTTTTTCGATTTCTAGGCCTGCTTTGATCCAAATCACTTGATGCGATGAAGTCAACGCATCGTTTAAATCGTACATGGAATTTTGATCTAGAATCTGATTTCGATTCGACCAAGCTTGTACAAAGGCAGGATTTTGCTGAGCAAAGGAGGTAAAGTCCAATATTTCAACACCCGAAGGCAAAACTCCATCCACAGAGAATTTGCCATTTAGGCTTTTCAATTGTAAGGACGATGCAAGGGAAACAGGTAACACAGAAGCAGGTGCTTCCGATGTATTCCAATTCCAATCCTCATCATTTAAAGACTTTAAGGAAGCGTATTTCCACTCCTCCCATTTGTTCGTCGGAAATCCTTTGGCCAAAAAACGATCCATGGCCGCTTGTTTTTCTTTCCCGAGGGAAATATTCACTAATGTATCTGTAGCCATGTGTTAGTCAACTAATGCGGAAATAATCCAATCGTATCCTTTTTCTTCTAATTCCAATGCTAATTCCTTCGTACCTGATTTCACGATACGCCCTTTATACAATACATGTACAAAATCAGGAACGATATAATCCAATAGACGTTGGTAGTGCGTTACAACAATGGTTGCGTTATCGGGGCTCTTTAATTTATTAACCCCCTCCGCTACAATCCGCAAAGCATCGATATCTAATCCTGAATCTGTTTCATCCAAAATAGCCAATTTTGGCTCTAAAACAGCCATTTGGAAAATCTCGTTCCGCTTCTTTTCACCACCCGAAAAACCTTCGTTTAGCGCACGACTCAATAATGACTGATCAATATTTACGTAGGCCATCTTTTCCTTGAACATCTTTAAGAATTGAACGGCATCCAAAGGCTCCTCTCCGCGGTATTTGCGAATTTCATTAACGGCCGACTTCATGAAGTTGGTCGTCGAAACACCTGGAATCTCTACCGGATATTGGAAAGCGAGGAAAACACCCTCTGCAGCACGCTCCTCTGGAGCAAGATCCAAAAGGTCTTTGCCGAAAAATGATACGCTACCCGCTGTCACGTCATAATCTTCCCGACCAGCCAAAACGGACGCTAAGGTAGATTTACCCGAGCCATTCGGCCCCATGATGGCATGAACCTCCCCAGCTTTGACTTCCAAATTAATTCCACGAAGAATTTCCTTTTCTCCGATTCGCGCATGTAAATTCTTAATTGATAACATATCTCGTGTTGATGTTAAAGGCTATTGAACCACAAAATTAAAACCTTTGTTCCTACAAAACCATACTTTATTTAGATTCACTCTAAATAACTTGAAAATTTATTGAATTATTACGTATATTTGCGCTGTCAAAAGAGGAAAAATCATGATTACGATCTCAGAAATTGCTGCTAATCGCATTAAGGAAATCCGTCAAAACGAGGGTTTAACGGAAGATTTCAACGTACGTGTTGCTGTAGAAGGAGGTGGATGCTCGGGCTTGATGTACCAATTGGATTTTGCATCGGAGCAACAAGCGAGTGATATGATCTTTGAAGACAAAGGCGTTAAGGTGATGGTTGACAAGAAATCAATCCTTTATCTTGCCGGCACTGAATTGGATTTCTCCGATGGCTTAAACGGCAAAGGATTTCAATTCAAGAATCCCAATGCAACCCGTACCTGCGGTTGCGGAGAATCGTTCTCGATCTAAATCCCCATGGGAATCTGTTTGGATTCCAAGATAAATGGCTGAAGGAGTTGGTAGACCTGATAAATAGGCAAGCCCATCACGGTATAAAATGAACCATCCAGTTCCTTGATTCCAGCCATACCAATAAAATCCTGAACGCCATAAGCCCCTGCTTTATCGAGCGAAGACCCGCCGCGTACATACCATTCCATTTCCCAGTCGGCCAATTCACGAAAACTGACCATCGCTGAATCTGCCACCGATACAATGCCTTGCGGACTCGCCAAAGCGATTCCTGTGACAACCTCATGCGTTTTTCCGGAAAGCTTTTTCAGCATTTGTAGCGCATCGGGTTTATTAACCGGTTTATTCAAAATTTCACCATCTAAAATCACAACGGTATCTGCAGAAAGAATGAGCGTATTCGGGCAAGAATCCCAAAGGGCTTTTGCTTTTCGTTCTGCCAACATGACCGGCACCTCTTGGGCGGGCATGGACAATGGAAATGATTCATCCACATCGGAAGGAAGAACAGAAAACTGAAATCCAGCTTGGGATAAAATCTCTTTCCGGCGCGGGGAATTCGAAGCGAGAATAAATGGAAATTGAAGGCTAAATGAATCTTGCATGCCCAAAAATACCATTTTATATGGCTTGTCAAAAAATAATATTTTAAAAACATTTGCATTTAATGTAATTACATTTAATTTTGCTACATCAAATTTCAGTCATGGGAATTTCGGAGGAACTAAAACAAAGTAAATTTCAATCAGAGGAGAGCAAAGCCATTGTGAACATCATATTCACAGGAAACTGGATGACCCAGCGGCAGCATGAACTTCTGAAACCCTTTGGACTTACGGTGCAACAATACAATGTATTACGTATTTTGAAAGGCCAAAAAGGAAATCCAATGACAGTTCTGGCTATTACGGAACGCATGATGGATAAAATGTCAAATGCTTCCCGACTCGTTGATAAACTTTTGGAGAAGAAATTAGTTTTAAGACGTGAGTGCCCACAAGATCGAAGAGCTGTGGATGTCATTATTTTACCTGCCGGCATCGAATTAGTGGAACGAATTGATTTGGTTCAAAACAAATGGGGTGAAAATTTTAAAAAAATTGACCCGGATAAATTGCAAGCCCTCAATGAAATCCTCGATGAATTTAGAAGTGTATTTACTAACAATTAAACAATAAATAAAATGAAAAAAGTAAGCCTAATCTTGACAGCGCTCGTAATGAGCATCTCTTCTTTTGCTGCTCCTAAAGCAGTTAAAGTAAACACAGCTACTAGCTCAATTGCTTGGTATGCAGAAAAAGTAACGGGTAAGCACAACGGAACGGTAGCATTAGCTTCTGGTGCGCTTAATGTAAACGGAAACAAATTGGTTGGAGGAAACTTCACAATTGATTTGAAAACAATCAAGGCATTGGATATTACAGATCCAGGTTACAACCAAAAGTTTATTGGCCACATTACTTCAGGAGATTTCTTTGAGGTTGAGAAATTCCCAACAGCTTCTTTTGTGATCACGAAAATTGCTGGTAACCAAGTTACAGGTAATTTGACAATCAAAGGAATTACCAAATCCATTTCATTCCCAGCTGAAATTTCAGTTAAAGGAGGAAAAGTAACTGCGAAAGCTTCAATCACAATTGATCGTACAGATTACAACATCCAATACGGTTCAAAGAAATTCTTTGATTCAATCGGAGACAAAGCAATCATGGATGATTTCAAATTAGTAGTTTCATTAGTTAGCGAATAATTTAATCCGTCTAAGAGCCGAGGTGTAAATTTTACACCTCGGCTTATTTTTTTAAATTTTAATAAACAACAACATGTCTTTAATTAACGATTTATCTTGGCGCTACGCGACCAAGCGTATGAATGGAAACAAAGTTCCTGCCGACAAAATTGAAAGCCTTTTAGATGCAATCCGCCTTTCTGCATCAGGTTTTGGATTACAACCCTATCAAGTTTTCGTTATTGAAAACCCTGAATTACGCGCTCAAATTCAACCTATTGCTTATGGCCAACCGCAAATCACGGAAGCTTCGCATGTTTTAGTTTTTGCAGCTTGGAATGAAGTAACTGAAGAAAAAATTGATGCTTTTATCCAATTAGTTTCCGAAACTCGCAATGTACCCGTAGAAGCTTTAGCGGATTACCGTGGTGCGATCGCTGGTTCGATGTTGCGCTTGCCTCAAGAGGTTCAAGCAGGTTGGGCAGCACGTCAAGTTTATTTAGCAATGGGTACTGCCCTAGCTGCAGCAGCCGAATTAAAAATCGACACAACGCCGATGGAAGGATTTATCCCTGGAAAATTGGATGAGTTATTAGACTTGAATGCCAAAGGTTTACACTCCGTATTAATGTTGGCAGTTGGCGAGCGCGATGCAGCCAACGACTACATGAATAATGCTGCGAAAGTTCGTTATTCTAAAGAACAATTATTCGTTCGTTTATAAGAGTTGGCATATTTATATTACGAAAGGTCGCCCTAAAAAGGCGACCTTTTTTTTATCAGTTTTTTAGTTGGTCCTAGAATATCATACCCCTTCTTTGAATAATGAAAAAGCCTAATCAAGCTTAATTTTATTTCAAAGCTCGAGCCCCTAAATAAATTACCTAACCCTTAAATTGACCAATATGAAAAACAGAGAGAATTCCATTCAAGAATGGGATATGCCAGAATTAACACACTCGGATCTAATCGCAATCGATGGAGGAGGATTTTGGGAAACATTGGGTATTATATCAGGTATCGCTGTCGTTGTAGCAGCCGTAGTGATAACCGGAGGATTCATTGCCATTTTACTATGATGTCAGATGGAAAAGCAACATGAACCCTGGCAAATAATACCGGAGCGCGAACTTGCGCACATTGATGGCGGTGGCTGGTTTGATGATTTCAAACGTGGCTTTAAAGAAGGTTTTGATTGGGCTACTGGAGTCATCAAAGACCTGATTCAATTGTTCAAATAAACTCGGCGGGGCGCATTTGCCCCGCCATAAACCATCCCAAAATGTCACCTAATAACCTTATGGACTTGAAATCCCGATTAGACACTTATCGCAACCAATTAGTTCAAGATATATCAGATGCGAATCACCTCGTTCGCTTGCAAATTGATGGGCATTTTAAAATCGTCCAAATGAGCATTGATAAATCGCTAAGTATCGAAGAAATCGAAAGTATATTGCCCGATTTATTCAGTCGGGCAATAGATTCAATCGCAGAAAAAATACGGTTAAAACTAGAAGATTTACAAGCAGCCCACAATTAAGGCTGCTTGTTTTTCAATAACTCCTCGACGGGCACCTTGAAAAAATGAGCGATTAGGTAGAGTCGGTCGATACTGATTTTCGATTGACCTGATTCCATTTTTGCATAAGAGCTTTGACTCATTTGCAAACTGAACGCAACATACTCTTGGGAGAACTCACGATCTAATCGGAGCTTTCGAATGTTTTGGCGAACGTGTTTCATGTGGCTAGAATTAACCACTAAATGTAACCTCGCAAAAAGAAAAAAAAACGTTAGAAACTGATAATCAAAATCAAGAAATTGATTTTAAGAAATCTTGAAGACTAAGGACTGGTTTTAAGCCAAGCGACTCCCCTTCTTGAATCATTAAATCCCAACCCGACTCAAAGTCATTACGGATATTGCCCTCTAAAATAGCTTCTCGAACCGCAATTTTAATCAGTCCGATTTCCTTACCGGGCCCAATATCAAAAACCTGCATGATGATCTCGCCCGTGATGACCGGTTGGAAATTACGAATCGAATCACTCGCCTCAACCTCTTTCAATTTCTCTTCGACCAAATCAAAATTACGCAGGTATCGTTTGACTTTTTCCCCGTTTTTGGAGGTGATGTCAGCGCGGCAAAGCGTCATGAGCGCCTCTAATTCATCACCGGCTTCAAATAACAAACGGCGAAGAGCAGAATGGGTAATTTCTTCTTTGGAGAGTGCGATTGGACGAAGATGAAGGCGGACCAATTTCTGAACCAATTTCATTTTTTCATTCAAAGGCAGCTTTAAGCGCTTAAAAATGGCAGGTACCTGACGGGCGCCCATCTCCTCATGCCCATGAAAAGTCCATCCTTTCCCTTTGACAAAACGTTTCGTCTGAGGCTTCGCAATGTCATGCAAAATGGCAGCCCATCGCCACCAGAGGTCATCGGTATGTTGGGAAATGTTATCCAACACCTGTAAGGTATGGTAAAAATTATCCTTGTGACCTTTTCCATCCTCGGTATCCACCCCCTTTAACTTCATAAATTCAGGAAAAATCAAGGGCAATATTCCACATGCATCCAAAAGTAGAAAACCATAAGAAGGCTTTTTACAGAGGATAATCTTGTTCAATTCGTCGGAAATTCGCTCAAAAGAAATAATCTCTAAACGTGACTTTTCATTCAACAAGGCATCAAAGGTTTCTGGATAAATGTCAAAACCCAATTGACTCGCAAAACGAACCGCGCGCATCATGCGCAGTGGATCGTCTGAAAAGGTAATTCCTGGCTCCAAAGGCGTTCGGATAATTTTGGCCTCTAGGTCGGCGATTCCATGAAAAGGATCCAACAATTTTCCCCAGTTACTTTGGTTCAATTGAACAGCCATGGCATTAATGGTAAAATCCCGTCGGTTTTGATCATCCTCCAAGCTACCTTCCATGACCAAAGGTTTGCGCGAATCGCGCTGGTAAGACTCCTTCCGAGCTCCCACAAATTCAAGATCCCAGTCGTCCACTTTTAACATCGCCGTACCGAAATTCTTAAAGACTGAAACGGCATGGTCAGGTAAATCAAATTCCCGGGCAACTTCCTCAGCAAGGGCAATGCCAGATCCAATGCAAACAACATCGATATCTTTACACGGACGACCCAATAATTGATCGCGTACAAATCCCCCAACCACATAGGATTCCATTTGAATCCGATCGGCCGCGGCACCTATGCGTTTAAAAATATCATCCGAAATGATTTCCTGCCCTGTTTTCATTATCCTCGTATCAATGCATATTCGCCACCTAATCCTAATTTCACAATCTTGGACGGCTTACCACTCCCCTTTTTCGGGTTGGGATTTTGTAAGATGTAATCAACTTGTTCCTTGATAGACACTGCCACAGTTTCAAAATTGATGGGTGACGCATCTCCCGAAAGATTTGCAGAGGTTGACACAATCCCCCGTTGGTAACGATAAATCAAGCCCTTACAAAACTCATCCTTCACCAAACGAATCGCAATACTCCCATCAGGCCCTAGTAAATGACTACTAACATTTTTGCCTTTGGGATAAATCACGGTCAATGGATCTTCTGCAAACTCCACTAAATCCCAAGCAATCTCGGGTACTTCCTCCACGTATTCACTTAATTGTTCAATCTTTGAAATGAGAACAATCAATCCCTTCTCAGTGGGTCTTTGTTTAATTTGGAGTAATTTTTCAATACTTGCATCCATCCGAACATCACAACCCAAGCCCCAAATGGTATCACTTGGATAAAGAATTACTCCACCCGATTTTAGCGAAGCAATGGCATCATGATATAGATTTGGCGTCATGGTCACAAAGGTAAGATTAAATTCGTCAAAAATGCCCCCAGTAAGTCAATGTTTGGCCTTAATTGGCTACCTTTGCAGCCATTATTTCCCATTAAACCCGTTGATTTCAACATGCTAAGTATCCAACAATCGATTCAAAAAAGCTTGCAAGCTGGCTTAAAAAGTCTTTTTTCTATCGATGCGCAAGAAATCGTTTTACAGGAAACAAAAAAGGAATTCGAAGGAACCTTCACCTTTGTCGTTTTTCCTTACACCAAGCAAGCGGCGGCGGCTCCGCCACAAATTGCCCAACAATTAGGAACGTTTATGGTGGAAAATAATCCAAACATCGCGGCATTCCAAGTTGTTCAAGGCTTTCTAAATTTAAGCTTAAAAGCGAATGTTTGGGTGGAGATTTTGGCGGGCATCAACGGAGATTCAAATCCTTTTGAATTAGCTATTAAAAACGAAAAAGTTTTAATTGAATATTCTTCTCCCAATACTAACAAGCCCTTACACTTAGGTCACTTACGGAATAATTTCTTGGGGTTTTCGGTAGCGCAAATTTTATCCGCTGCAGGATTCGAGGTAATTAAAACGAACTTGGTGAATGATCGGGGTATCCATATCTGTAAATCGATGTTGGCCTACCAATTATTCGGTAACCAAGAAACGCCAGAAACTAGTGGTCTAAAAGGCGACCACCTTGTAGGGAAATATTATGTGGCTTTTGATAAGGCCTATAAGGCTGAGATAGACGCATTAGTCCAACAAGGCGTAGAGGCGGAGGAAGCCAAAAAACAAGCTCCTATCCTACTCAAGGCACAAGAGATGTTATTGGCCTGGGAACAAAATGACCCAGAAGTGATGGCCTTGTGGGAAAAGATGAACACCTGGGTATTCGATGGATTTTCGAAGAGTTATGCACAGATGGGTGTTAGTTTCGATAAGATTTACCGTGAGTCGAATACTTATTTGTTGGGGAAAAAGATTGTCGACGAAGGGTTAGTACAAGGTGTCTTCTTTCGCAAGGAGGATGGATCCGTTTGGATCGATTTGACATCGGAGGGCTTGGATGAGAAATTAGTCTTGCGTCGGGATGGGACCTCGGTCTACATCACACAAGACATGGGAACTGCCCAATTAAAATATGAGGATTTTGGTGCGAAGCGTTCCGTGTATGTCGTTGGTAATGAGCAAGATTATCACTTTGAGGTATTGTTCCATATTTTAAGAAAATTAGACAAAGACTTCTCCGAAGGAAATTATCACCTATCCTATGGAATGGTTGATTTGCCGAGCGGAAAGATGAAATCACGCGAAGGAACTGTGGTGGATGCGGATGATTTGATGGCCGAAATGGTAGGTACTGCTCAGGCACGAACCATGGAACTCGGAAAGATTGATGGATTTAGTACAGAGGAATCCAATGCGCTATTTAATCAATTGGGATTAGGTGCTTTGAAATATTTCTTATTAAAGGTAGATCCGAAGAAACGCATGTTGTTTAACCCAGAGGAATCCATTGATTTCCAAGGAAATACAGGACCGTTTATTCAATATACGCACGCTAGAATTTGCTCCATGACGCGTAAAGCGAATGATTTGGGAATCACTATGCAAATAGATTCTGCCAAGGAATATTCATTAGCTAAATCGGAACAAGAGTTAATCTATTTACTAGGAAAGTATAAGGATGTGCTAAATGATGCTGCTGAGCAGTATGCCCCATCCGTTATTGCGCAATACACCTATGATTTAGCGAAGCAATTCAATAAATTTTACAATGAATTAAGTATTTTGAACGAAGAAAACGAGGAAAGCCGAAACATTCGGTTAAATTTAGCATCCTTAACAGGTAAAACAATTAAGGCATCCCTGGCGTTATTAGGTATAGTAGCACCAGAACGTATGTAACGTGAAAGTCAAAAACAAAATAATCATCCTCTTAATTATCATTATCATGATCGTAAGCCTTATGAAAATCGGATCGCTTTTAACAGCATTGGCATTGCCATTCACACAAAAAGTTGCATTGAGTCGCCCAGAAGAAGTTACGCAGGTGGCCGACAAGAATTTTTTCTCTTTCAAGATGAAGGGAATTGATGGAAAAGAAATCGACTTTAGTCAATTTAAAGGCAAGAAAATTGTCGTTTTGAATACCGCTTCAAAATGTGGTTATACCCCTCAATACGCAGACTGGGAGGCATTCCACAAAGCGAATCCAGAGATTGTTATCCTAGGCTTCCCTGCCAATGAATTTGGAGGGCAAGAGCCAGGGACCAATTCCGAAATCGCGTCTTTCTGCCAAAAAAACTACGGCGTTTCCTTCCAAATGATGGAAAAAGTAGTGGTTAAAGGGGAAGGAAAATGTGATCTTTACAAATGGTTGAGCGACAAATCACAAAACGGTTGGAACGAGAAAGAACCATCTTGGAATTTCTGCAAATATGTGATCAACGAAAAAGGTGAATTAGCGAATTTCTTTGCTTCAGGTGTCAAACCTACGAGCGCTGAATTTCAAGCTGCGTTGAAAAAATAGTACATGAATAGATGGGTTGAGGCGGCTAGGCCAAGAACATTGCCACTTGCAGTAGCAAGTATTATGTTAGGAAACATGTTGGCCTATTCGCAGGGAACATTCGATTGGATCATTGCCATATTAGCCATATTAACAACTGTCGCCTTGCAGGTCCTATCGAATTTCGCCAATGACTTCGGCGATTCAATGAATGGAGTCGACAATCAAGATCGAAAAGTAGCCTTACGCGCTGTTCAAACTGGAAAAATAGATCGGGAAGAAATGAAAAAGGTCGTTGTACTTACAGCGACCCTTTCCTTTTTTATGGGTGTGGGGTTATTAGCCTACAGCCTTCAAGATGCTTCGTGGGATATTTGGATGAAATTTCTTGGCCTGGGAGTAGCGTGCATCGCCGCAGCGATTGCCTATACTGTCGGGAATAGACCTTATGGATACATGGGGTTGGGAGATTTATCTGTTTTCCTCTTCTTTGGTTTGGTGGGAACCATGGGCTCCTATTTTCTCCAAACCAAAACATTGCCCTGGCACATTGCGCTGCCGGCAGCAGGTTGTGGACTTCTATCGGTGGCCGTTTTAAATTTGAATAATCTTCGCGATTTAGAAAATGACAAGCGAACGGGCAAATATTCGATTCCCGTTCGAATCGGAAAAACCTTGGGCTTTTATTATCAAAAAGCTTTGTTATTCATCGGGATTCTACCCTTTGCCTCTTACCATTTGATCGCTTATCAAGTTGGCGCATCGACCACCAGCAACCTGTTAATTCTTTTGGGTTATTATCCGATTATCATCATGCTAAGGGAATTAAATCCAAACATGACCCCAGCGGAAATAGATCCTTATTTAAAGAAGACAGCATTAAGAACTTTATTATTAATTTTGTTATTTGGCATTAGCGAAATCATTCAATAACCCTATTCAGCTATGAAGCATCTCTACATTTTCCTTCTTGTAGGCTCATTAAGTACTTTTTCTCATGCGACATTTGGACAAGAAAGCTCCAATTATTTAGAACTTGGCTTGACTCAAAATAAGACGGGGAATTATGCAGACGCTTTACGGAATTTCAGTTTAGAGATTGAAAAAAATGCAGCAAATCCCAATCCAACCTCCTTTTATGGGCGTGGTTTTGCTAAATACAACTTAAAAGATTTTCGTGGCGCGATACTTGATTTCGATAAGGCGATTGAATTGAGGCCAACTTATTTTGAGGCCTTTATTGCACGAGGACAATCCTACAGTAAACAAGACAATCATAAAGTAGCCATTCAAGACTACAACGAAGCAATTCGATTGAATCCTTTAGAGGCGACCGCCTATTTCAGTCGGGGAATCTCCAAAGCCAAACTTGCTAATCACCGAGGAGCATTATCAGATTTCAATAAATCACTTGAGTTAAACGCAGAATATGCTCCAGCTTTAGCAGCACGCGGAGAGGCAAAAGCCCAAATTGCTGATTACAAAGGCAGTATTGAGGACTTTGATAAGGCGATTGAAATTAGCCCTAAACGTGCTAATTATTTCTCAAACCGTGCGTTGGCTAAGTTAAAATTAACGGATTACCAGGCGGCCTTGAAGGATTATGCCGAAGCGATTAAATTGGGGGCCGACAATCCGGAAGACTGGTATCAATCGGGATTTTGCAAAACTCAATTGGAAAATTTCCGAGGAGAAAGTGCTGAGAAGGGTGCTTTAGAGGATTTCAGCAAAGCAATTGAGTTAGATCCAAACAAAGCGGAAGCCTACTATGGACGAGGCTTTGTTAAATCCAAATTAGGTGACCCACGTGGTGCCGTTGAGGATTATACCAAAGCTGCGGAAATTGGGAATAATGAATCCGCAAAAATTG
Organism: Aquirufa sp. 5-AUSEE-100C1; assembly: GCF_054558655.1. Classification (NCBI taxonomy): domain Bacteria; kingdom Pseudomonadati; phylum Bacteroidota; class Cytophagia; order Cytophagales; family Flectobacillaceae; genus Aquirufa; species Aquirufa sp. 5-AUSEE-100C1. The sequence continues at coordinate 724,751 of NZ_JBPXKO010000001.1, forward strand.
TTTATGACAGTAAAATGACAAAGGCACTTTTGGATGAACTACGAAATGGCGTTCAGGACAAATTAAAGATCGCGGAATTCTCCACAGAACGTGCGGAGGTATATTTCAATCGTGGGTCTGCCAAAGCTAAATCAGGGGATTCCAAGCAAGCCATGGAAGACTATAACCGCGCGATTTCCTTAAACCCCATCTATGCGGAAGCTTATTTCTTCCGGGGTGTGGCGAAATCAAATTTAGGGGACCAACGCAATGCGATTCAAGATTGTAGCAATGCAATCAAGTTAAACCCGAAATATGCCGAGGCTTATTTCGTTCGAGGCATTATCAAACTTGCGTTAAGCGATAATTCAGGCTGCATGGATTTAAGCAAGGCAGGAGAATTGGGATATACCCAATCCTTCCAAGTCATTCGCGACCAATGCAATTAATTATTCGAAACGCAGATGTTTAACGGATTCTCCCGATTCAGCTAATTCGATCAGCGAATCAATCCCAATTTGTAGGTGGGAATTCACATAATTCGTGGTCACTTTTTTGTCGGACGCTTCTGTTTTCACGCCATCAGGAGTCATTGGATTATCGGAAACGAGCAATAATGCGCCATGCGGAATCTTGTTGACGAAGCCTACGGTAAAGATCGTAGCCGTTTCCATATCAATACCCATCGCACGGATATCAGAAAGATAGGTTTTGAAAGCCTCATCATGCTCCCAAACTCGTCGGTTTGTCGTATACACTAATCCTGTCCAATAATCCAACTCATGTTTCTTGATCATCGAAGAAACAGCTCTTTGCAGTCGGAACGAAGGCAAGGCAGGAACTTCTTTGGGCAAATATTCATCGGAGGTCCCCTCTCCGCGTACGGCTGCAATTGGAAGGATTAAATCGCCTAATTGTAAATTCTTTTTCAATCCTCCACATTTACCTAAAAACAATACCGCCTTGGGAGAGATTGCGGAAAGTATATCCATGACCGTCGCAGCCATGGGAGAACCCATTCCAAAATTGATAATCGTGATGTTGTTGGCAGTTGCTGTTTGCATGGGACGATCCTGTCCAATGATTTCAACATTGAACTTTTCCGCAAACATTTCCACATAATTCTTAAAATTCGTCAATAAGATGTATTGACCAAAAGCCTCGAGTGGAGTTCCTGTGTAACGAGGCAACCAATTTAAGACAATCTCTTCTTTTGTTTTCATGAATATGTGCGTTTGTTAATGAATTTAATCAACAAATAGATTAATTTAGTGATTGGCTTTTGGCAAAAATTATGCTCGCTTCCTCTGAATTACCTAGTGTCTTTCCTGAATTTGAATACAAAATAACGCAAAAGGATGGAAAACTTTTTATTTATGATGTGATTGCCAAAAAATACCGTGCATTGACGCCTGAAGAATGGGTTAGGCAGCATTGTTTAAATTACCTAACGCAACATTTGAACTACCCGGCTTCCAACATTCAAATTGAACGCAATCATCGGATAGATCAATTGAATCGTCGGACGGATATTCAAGTATATGATTCCAATGGACAAGTATTCATGTTGATCGAATGCAAAGCACCCCATGTGGAAATTACTTCCCTTACTTTCCAACAAGCAAGTCAATACCAAAAGAAGAACCAAGCGAAGTACATGGTTTTGACGAACGGACTAAAAAATTACATTTATCAAATAGACTCCAACAAACAAGAAACGCTACAATTAGCAGAATTCCCCTCCTATTATGAAAGTAACTAAACTACTCATTGGCTTTTTATTACTTGGAACATCGCTTTGGGCACAAAATAAGCCCAGTAAACCGAAACTGGTCGTTGGAATTGTCGTCGACCAGATGCGCTACGACTACCTCTACCGATTTTCCAATCGTTACAGCGAAAATGGATTTAAACGCATGATGCGCGAGGGATTAAATTGCCAAGATAATCATTACAATTATGCCCCAACCGTAACGGCAGCGGGTCACACGAGCGTTTATACGGGAACTGTCCCTGCGATACACGGTATCGTAGGTAATGAGTGGATCGATCGTGCATCGGGCAAGAAAGTGTATTGCACGGATGATTCTACGGTTACAACCGTTGGGACGACAGGAAAAACAGGCTTTATGTCTCCCAAAAACCTTTGGACAAGTACAATTACCGATCAATTAAAAATGGCCCAAAACTACCAAAGCAAGACCATTGCTATTGCCTTGAAAGACCGAGGAGCCATTTTACCGGGTGGACATACGGCAGATGCGGCCTATTGGTATGATTCGAAGGAAGGGCGTTGGATAACATCGACATTTTACATGAAGGAGTTACCAAGTTGGGTTCAGTCGTTTAATGCGGAAGAACGTGCTTTAAAATTCACCAAACAAGGTTGGAATACACTCTATCCAATTCAAACCTACTCGCAGAGTGCGGGAGATAACATGGAATTTGAGAGCAAGATGGCGGGCGAAACAGCCCCTGTATTTCCTCATAGCTTACAAGGGGGAAATCCTTTGGAATTAATTCGTACGAGTCCTTATGGCAATACGCTCACGAAAGATTTCGCCATTAAAGCCTTGCAAGAGGAGCAATTAGGTAAACGAGGTACGACCGATTTCATGGCCATTAGTTTCTCTTCAACGGATTACGTTGGACATAGTTTCGGTCCACAATCCATCGAATTAGAGGATACGTATTTACGTTTAGATCGTGATATTGCTGATCTTTTAAGTTATTTGGACAAGCAATATGGCAAAGATCAGGTGTTGGTATTTTTAACCGCAGATCATGCGGTAGCTGAAATTCCGGGTTTCATGAAAAGCAAAAAAATGCCTGGCGGAATCTTTGATCGAATCAAAGCGGTTGCGGATGTAAAGAAAGCTTTAAGTAAGGCATTTGGTGATATTGACTTATTAATTGGCGAGGATAACTCCCAGCTACATTTCAATCATGCCAACATGCAAAAATGGGGTATTAAACGAGATCAATTATATCAAGTTGTACGTCAAAGCATGGAAAAGCAAGATGGATTTTCTGAGTTAGTTGATTTAGAGGCCATCGGACAAAGCAATTTAATTGGGCACTACAAAAACATCGTTCAGAATGGATACAATGCAGCACGGAGTGGCGACTTTATGGTGTTGTTAAAACCGCAATGGTTGATTGGTTATAAAACAGGAACCTCACACAGTACGGTATATGCCTATGATACACACGTACCCTTGTTATTTTATGGATGGAAAGTAAAGCCGCAAGAAATCAGCACACGGACAGAAATAAGTGACATTGCTCCTACCCTTGCCAACTGGTTGAATTGCATGGAACCTTCAGGCAGCATTGGCCGAGTGATACAAACTAAGTAAGTGTTTAATTATATTATTTGAAGATTTATACCTAATTTAGAGGTCAATTTTTGAACTAAATCAAGAAAGAAGCTATATGAAAATTGCTGTTGTTGGAACTGGATATGTAGGCTTAGTCACAGGAACTTGTTTCGCAGAAACGGGAAATCATGTCACCTGTGTCGACATTAATGAGGCTAAAATCAAGCAGATGCAAGATGGGATTGTCCCTATATACGAGCCAGGCTTGGAAGACATGTTTCACCGCAATGTGAACGAGGGACGCTTGAATTTTACTACTTCTTTGGTTGATGGTATTGCTGGCGCTAAAGTAATATTTCTAGCTTTACCTACGCCTCCGGGTGAGGATGGTTCGGCCGACTTAAAATATATACTCAAAGTTGCGAATGACCTCGGTCCGTTATTGCAAGATTATACGGTTATTATCGATAAAAGTACGGTACCGGTAGGTACTTCAGAATTAGTTCATGCAGCTATTTCAAAGGCTGCTAAGGTTCCGTTTGATGTCGTATCTAATCCAGAATTCTTACGCGAGGGTGTGGCGGTTGAGGATTTCATGAAACCGGATCGTGTGGTAATTGGAACGCAGTCGGAACGTGCAAAAGAATTAATGAGCAAGTTATATGCGCCATTGGTGCGTCAAGGAAATCCCATCATTTTCATGGATGAGCGTTCAGCTGAGATGACTAAATATGCTGCCAATGCATTTTTAGCGACAAAAATCACCTTCATGAATGAGATTGCGAATTTGTGTGAGAAGGTCGGTGCGAATGTGGATGATATTCGTCGGGGCATCGGAACTGACTCACGCATCGGCAAGCGTTTCTTATTTGCGGGTATTGGTTATGGGGGTTCATGCTTTCCCAAAGACGTTCAGGCATTAGCCAAAACATCCGAGGAGAATGCGTATCAATTTCATATTTTGGATTCCGTGATGCGGGTCAATGAGCTACAAAAAACGAAATTGATGCCTTACATCCAGTCGCATTTTAACCATGATTTAGCCGGTAAAACAATCGGTATTTGGGGCTTGGCATTTAAGCCGTATACGGATGATATTCGTGAGGCGCCCGCATTGTACAACATTGAGGCTTTATTGGCACTGGGTTGCAAAATACGTGTTTATGACCCAGAGGCTATGAAAAATGTGAAGGAACAAATTGGCGATGTTGTTGAATATTCCAAAAATCCATACGACGCGATTGATGGAGCGGATGCTTTATTAATTGTGACCGAATGGCCACAGTTCAGAACACCTGATTTTGAGCGCATGGAAACCCTGCTTAAAAACAAAGTCATTTTTGACGGTCGGAACCTTTATGAATTACCTCAAATGGAGGAATTGGGGTATACGTATTATTCAATTGGCCGACAGGCTGTAAAATAGATATGAAAAGAATATTAATTACCGGAGGTGCAGGTTTTTTGGGATCTCATTTGTGTGATCGCTTTATCAAGGAGGGTTACCATGTCATTGCGATGGATAACTTGATTACAGGGGATTTAAAGAATATTGAACATTTGTTCAAATTGGAACAATTCGAATTCTATCACCATGATGTATCAAAGTTTATTCATGTACCGGGTGAATTGGATTACATCCTTCATTTTGCCTCTCCTGCTTCTCCCATTGACTATTTAAAAATTCCTATCCAAACCTTGAAAGTAGGTTCATTGGGTATCCATAACTGTTTAGGCTTAGCTCGTGTGAAAAATGCACGTGTTTTAATAGCTTCTACGTCGGAAGTATATGGTGACCCTACGGTTCACCCACAACCCGAGGAGTATTGGGGCAATGTGAATCCAGTAGGTCCTCGTGGTGTCTATGATGAGGCTAAACGCTTCCAAGAGGCTATGACCATGGCTTATCATACCTATCATGGCTTGGAAACTAGAATCGTTCGTATTTTCAATACCTATGGGCCACGCATGCGTCTAAATGACGGCCGCGTATTACCTGCCTTTATCGGTCAAGCATTACGTGGAGAAGACTTAACGATGTTTGGGGATGGTTCACAAACAAGAGCATTCTGTTTTGTAGATGATTTAGTCGAAGGAATTTACCGCTTATTGTTGAGCGATTATACGCACCCTGTAAACATTGGAAATCCCGATGAAATTACGATTAAAGAATTTGGTGAGGAGATCATTAAATTGACCGGCACAAGCCAAAAATTAATCTCACTGCCATTGCCTACGGACGATCCGAAGCAACGTAAACCCGATATTAGCAAAGCCAAATCAATCCTTGGCTGGGAACCTAAAGTTTCTCGCGCAGAAGGCTTAAAGATTACTTATGAATACTTTAAGTCGTTAAGCCCTGAGGATTTACACCGAATGGCGCATCACAAAGAGTTTTAATGAAGACCGGGGAAACCCGGTTTTTTTGTGCGCTCGTAGGTGACATTTGATTAATCCAAATTGTGGAGACGCGATACCTTGCGTCTGAAAATCATCAATGTAGAGACGCGATACCTCGCGTCTGAAAATCCTCAATGTAGAGACGCGATACCTCGCGTCTGAAAATCCTCAATGTAGAGACGCGAAGTATTTCGTCTATAAACCAAACAAAAAGACGCGAGGTATCGCGTCTCTACAGAAAACAAAAAAGACGCGAGGTATCGCGTCTCTACAGAAAACAAAAAGACGCGAGGTATCGCGTCTCTACAGAAAACAAAAAAGACGCGAGGTATCGCGTCTCTACAGAAAACAAAAAAGACGCGAGGTATCGCGTCTCTACAGAAAACAAAAAAGACGCGAAGTATGGCGTCTCTACAACCAAACAAATAGACGCGAAGTATCGCGTCTCTACATTAAACAAAAAAGGCTGCTCTTTCGAGCAGCCTTTTTGTACTATTCAGAATCCTAAATCTTAGTTGAAGATATAACGGATACCAAATTGTGCTTGCCAACGAGATCCAAGTCCGAAAGAACGTTGGAATGTATTCGCTAACGGCGTTGTTCCAGAGCGGTAGGGGAATTGGAACACAGGACGACCTGTTGCCGCGTCATTGCCCGTAAAGCTCAATAAACCGGCGCGAAGCGCAGATTGGTTCAAGCCCCATTGTGGTGACACATAGTTACCGAAGTTAAATACATCTAATGTAAATTGTAAGGTATTTTTCTTCCCAGCAACATTGATGTAGAAATCTTGGATAACCTTGAAATCAAAATTAGCAGCCCAAGGCAATTCAGCTCCATTCCGTTCAGCATATTGACCACGACGAGAAGACAAATATTTATCTTGAGAAATATATTTATCCAAGTCAATCCATTGTTGTGCGGCTGTATATGATCCCAAATCTTTCAACAAGATTTCAGATTGTCCACGTGGAATGTAAATCAAGTCATTAGCCGTTTGGTTATCACCGTTCATATCACCTGAATAAGTGTATGAGAAACGGCCAGCTGGCGCTACTGAATAGGTAAATCCAAATGTAGTCGATGCCTTATCATTCAAGTAGTTCAATTTGTATGATCCATACGCATTGATACGATGTGCTTGCATGTAAGATGAATAAGACGCTACGTTTTCATTTGGATCACCCGATACAACACGATCTCTCCATTGTGATTGTGCGATAGAACCACCATCGTTTACTGAACGAGAATCCGAATTCGTGTAAGATAAGGAAGCAAATAAACCATTTTCGAAAGATTTCGAAACGGTAGCAGTCAATGCATAAGAATAGCCCAAATTCGTATTCTTAATTAAGATTGCATCCGAGATATTAGGTGCTGACGCCGAGTTTCCAGCCGCTGGTGCGTTCAAACCTTTCGCAGAACCATAAATTTGATTGTTCTTCGTATTGGTTGGAATACCAGCTGCTGATGCTGTGTAGAAAATTACACGGTTATCCGAACCAACTGCCTTAACTGTTGAGTTTGGCAAGTTTACGTTCTCTAAATATACTGCATTGATATCTTTTGTATAGATTCCCTCTAACGAAACGATCCAACCATCACCAAATTGCTTATCTACTGCCAAGTTTCCACGGAATACTTGAGAGAATTTAAAGTTCGGATCTGTTACAGCTAAGTTATAAGCGACTGGGTTGATTGTTCCACCAACAGCTGGACGATAGGCATTTACATCAGCATTAAACGGTCTATTTGTTGGGTTAACAATACGCTCAGAACCGAACAATACCCCATTGTTAGATAATTGGTTAGACAACCAAACGTAAGGCACACGTCCAGAGAATACCCCTAAACCTCCACGAACTTGAGTTGTCTTGTCATCTTTCACATCCCAGTTGAAACCAAAACGTGGAGACCATAAAACAGTTGTTCCTGGAAATTTGTTAGTCTCTAATTTGACACCATCACGGAAAGTCAATAAGGGTACATATGTGTTTGTATACTTCGGCTCATCAAAAGATGGGAATGAAGTCGCATCTCCACGTAGACCGAAAGTCAATTTCAAACCTTTAGCAGCCGTAATTTCATCTTGACCATAGAAAGAGAATGTACTTCCTTTCATTTCTGCAAATGGGAATTCAGCGTAGTTCGACCATTGTTGTTGATATTGTGCAGGAATTACAGTCAAATCACCTGAAGCCGACTTGATGAAATCATCGATTGACTTGAATTGGTAACCACCATAGTAGTTTGGTGCAAAACCATTTCTAAAAGCATTTGTCTCATAGGCGATACCTAAAGTATAAACATGCTTTCCTTTGTAGATTGTCAAGTTATCAGACAATTGAAAAATATCAGAATCCAATAGATTGTTTGCCGAGAATGGCTCATAACCGAAAGTTGTTAACTCATTCAAGTTATTATTTCCGATATCCACTGTAGGGAATGGTGTATTATTAACTGGAGATTGACGGAAGTCGCGCATTGCCGTGTATCCAACAGTTAAGTTATTAGAAATTGAATTCGAAAAAGTTGAGTTCAATTCAGCAATGTAAGAATCTAAGTTATTGTTGATACGGTACAATGAACCTTGGAAAGGCAAAACCGTAGCCGATGGAGCACGACCACCTGATAAAGAACCCGAGCTTGATGGCGAAATATCAGCATAAGAACGTAGGTAGTTATACTTAATATTTAACTTATGTTTATCAGAAATATTCCAATCTAAACGAACATTTGCTTTTTGAGAATACTTCTCTTTGTTATAGTTCTCATATGCACCTGGATCGTAGTTGAATTTCGTTAACAAGAATTGCTTTAAACGATCCAAATCTTCTGCCTTGGCAATGGAGCGGTTTGGCTCAGTGCCTGTTCGCGTTGCTACAAAGTTGGATCCTGGCTCTGTTTGAGCTTCTTGCTCAAATGATCCAAAGATAAACAATTTATTCTTGATGATAGCACCACCTACACGGGCGCCAAACTGACCACGGTTAAACTTACCATATTGGTTCGTTGCATCACCAATTTTATTTCCTACCAATCCTTCGTTGGTTCCGAAATAGTATCCTGAACCCGTCCAGTTGTTTGTACCTGATTTTGTTACAACGTTGATGTTCGCACCCGTTGCCATACCTTGGCGAACGTCATACGGAGCAATTAATACTTGGAATTGGTCAATCGCATCGACCGAAATCGGTGAAGCTCCCGCTTGACCACCGATAGTTGGTGATAATGCAAACGCATTGTTAAAGAACGCACCATCTACGGTTACGTTGTTATACAAGGCATTACGACCTGCAAAATTCAAACCATTCGCACGTGGATCTAAACGAGCAAAATCACCTAATGAACGGTTTAACGTAGGCAATGTCGTAATTGAAGAGTTCGAAACGGTTGTAGCAGCACCGGTACGACCTGAGTTAATTACAGAAGTACGGGATGCAACAACTTTAACTTCTTCCAATTGAGATTGATTTACCTCTAATTTGAAGTTTTGACGAAGCTCTGAAGCCAAAGTCAAGACAATGCCCGACTGTACCGCTTCTTTGTAACCAACAAAACTTACAGAAACCTTGTATGGACCACCCACACGCATGTTAACAATGTTGTAACGACCGTCGGCACGTGTAGACGCACCATAACGTGAACCGGTTGGCTCGTGAATTGCAATTACCGTAGCACCTGGTAAGCCTTCACCCTTTTCATCAACAACACTACCCGACAAAGCGGAAGTGGTAGAACCCTGTGCAAAAACTTGCCCAATGGGTAATGCCATCAAAAGCATCAAAAATGCTCCCAATAACACAGAATGAGTAATAAATCTTCTCTGCATAAATTTGGAATTTAGTTATAATTGAAATTGAAGAATTAAACCACAAAATAAACTTAAAAAATCAAATACTCCAAAATATAAATCAAAGGATTTCATGACTTATCCTAAGTAATCGGCTGATATATAGAACTAAACAAACATTTAATTTACTTATATCGATCAGAAGCCCCTTGATTAGTCCTAAATTGATTTTAAATTTAACAGAAAGATAATTTTTAACTTTTTAAAGAATAATTTTGCATCATATATCAAGACTATGCAATCAAGCGACGAAGCCATTCGACTAACCTCTTTCTCCCACGGCGCTGGCTGTGGATGCAAAATCTCTCCTAAAATCTTAGACAGTATTCTAAAAACAGATACACCTAAGAAAAATCACCCACTCCTCTTAGTCGGTAATGAGAGCAGAGACGATGCAGCGGTTTATGATTGGCAAAACGGAGAGGCCGTTATTTCGACGACCGACTTCTTTATGCCCATCGTGGATGACCCCTTTGATTTTGGTAAAATTGCGGCGACCAATGCCATTTCCGATATCTATGCCATGGGTGGTTCACCACTGATGGCCATCGCTATTTTGGGTTGGCCCATCGATAAACTCGCCCCTGAAATCGCCGCACAAGTTTTAGAAGGCGGTCGGGCAGCATGTGCCGAAGCCGGAATTCCGCTCGCAGGAGGTCATTCCATCGATTCCCCGGAACCGATTTTCGGTCTAGCAGTAACAGGTAAAGTCAAAAAAGAGGAGCTCAAACAAAATGATACCGCAACCCTAGGTTGTCAATTATACTTAACCAAACCTTTGGGGGTAGGCATTCTCTCAACTGCCCAAAAACGCGGCATCGTTGCACCAGAAGATCTTGCGCGCGCCGTTAAACAAATGAGTACCCTCAATAGCCTTGGAGCAAAGTTAGGCCCTTTACCTTTTGTAAAGGCATTAACGGATGTTACAGGTTTCGGGCTATTTGGTCATTTAGTTGAGATGGCCGATGGATCAAAATTATCTGCCTTAATCAATTTTGAAAAATTACCTTTGTTACCCAATATCGGTCACTATCTAGACCAAAAATGCTTTCCAGGTGGAACGTCTCGAAACTTAGCGAGCTATGAACACCGTTTAAGCGAAGATATCGATGAGCGCCAGCGTTTCATTGGTGCCGACCCTCAAACTTCAGGAGGCCTACTCATTGCCGTCGAAGCCACAAAAACATCCGAATTCGAGGAATTCGCCAAAGCCAATGGATTCGAATTAAGCCCCATTGGTCAATTAATCGAAGCCCAAGAAAAAGCCATTTATTTAGCCTAATGAAACTATTCGCGCGAAACATAGGTGAATCCGGAACACCCATCATCATATTGCATGGGATTTTTGGGACCTCCGACAACTGGTTAGGAATCGCGAAGGCATTTGCCGAAACGAATCGCGTATTCCTGCTTGACCAACGAAACCATGGTCAATCACCCTGGTCGGACGAATTCGATTACCAAGTTATGGCGGCCGACCTCAAGGAATTCATCGACGATAATCGATTAAAAAAACCCGTGATTATCGGACATTCCATGGGAGGAAAAACGGTCATGCAATTTGGCTTAAACTACCCAGGAATTGCATCGAAGTTGATTATTGTCGACATCGCTCCGAAATTCTACCCCGTTCATCACACAAGTATTTTAGCGGGTTTGAACTCGGTAGACCTAGCCAATATTCAAAGTAGAAATGACGCCAATGAACACATGAAGCGTTTCGAGGAGAACGAAGGGGTACGTCAGTTTCTGTTAAAAAACCTTTATCGCAACTCTGAGGGAGAATTTGCTTGGCGCATCAACTTAAAAGTAATCACCAAAAACATCGATGTCGTGGGTCACGAACTCTTCGTAAAGAGTGCATGCGACACCATGACCTATTTCATTAAAGGCGCCAATTCCCATTACATCCAACCCGAAGATGAACGATACATCGCTGAAATATTTCCAAATTTCGAGTTAATCGAAATTGCCCATGCGGGCCACTGGGTGCAAGCTGATCAACCCGAAGCCTTTGTTCAAGTTCTAAAGGAAATTCTATGAAGCTGATTTTGATTCCTTGCCCCATTGCTGAGCAAACGGCAGCCAATGTTTTACCTGAAGAGGTCAGACAAGCTGTCTTGCAAACCAAACATTTCCTCGTTGAAAACGTACGCACAGCGCGTAGATTCATCAGCGAACTAAAACTAGGCATCCAAATTGACGAGCTAAGTTTTGAAATCTTGGACAAGGATACCGATCGCAAAACGATTTCGGACTTTTTGACTAAATATAAGGATGTTGAAAGAATTGGCGTCATATCCGAGGCGGGTTGCCCCGGCGTTGCGGATCCTGGAGCATTGGCAGTAGCCATCGCGCAGGAAAAAGGCATCGAGGTTCTGCCTTTAGTGGGCCCCTCTTCCATCCTATTAGCCTTAATGGCATCTGGATTTTCGGGCCAACAGTTTCGCTTCCACGGCTACATTCCCATCGACAAATCTGCAAGGGCAAAGAAAATTGACCAACTACACAAAGACGTGGAGAAAACGGGAGAAACCCAACTCTTTATTGAAACTCCCTACCGGAATAACAGCCTCCTGGACGATTTGATACAATTATTACCTGGTCATCAATTATTGAGTATCGGTTGCAATATCCAAGACCCCAGCGGTTTCACGCAAACAAAAAGCTTGAAACAATGGGCAGAACAAAAGCCCGACCTGCACAAAAAACCCTGCTTATTTCTATTGGGTCGCTCATAAAATTCGTAATTTGCAACAAAACTCATTTTCGTGATTCACCAAAAATCCTTTACCTGTAATCCCTTTCAAGAAAACGCCTATTTGGTGTGGGACGATGCAGGCAATGGCGTTATCATCGATCCAGGTTGCTATACCTACGAAGAACGCAAGGAGCTTCACGATTTCATCGAATCAAACCAGATTAAGCTACAATACATTCTGAATACGCATGCGCACATCGACCATGTTTTGGGTGTAGCTTATTTCCAACAAACCTATCAGATACCCTTTTGCTTACATCCTTTGGATAAACCCTTGCTAGACGATGCCATTAATCGTGCACAGGTGTATGGTTTCCCGCATTTCCAAGCTGCCGAAGTAGATCGCTGGCTTGAAAATGATGAGCAAATTTCAGTGGGTGAAATGAACTTTAAAGTCTTGTTTGTCCCAGGTCATGCACCGGGTCATGTGGCTTTTTATGAGGCCGCCATGGGCTGGGTATTTGGGGGTGACGTTTTATTTAGACGCAGTATCGGTCGGACGGATTTTCCGTTGTGCAATCACGCCGACTTAATTCATAGCATTCAAACGCAATTGTATACGCTTCCTTTGGAAACTACGGTTTTCCCGGGACATGGTGGGCCGACTACCATAGCGGATGAGCGCGTTTCAAATCCATTTGTCAAGGCATGAAAAAAGAAATCCCTAATTTATTAACACTAGGCAATCTTCTTTCGGGATGTTTGGGATTGTACTTTGTCATGCAAGGCAATGTATTTAATGCCTCTCTTTGCATTTTCGTTTCTTTGGTCTGTGATTTCTTGGATGGATTCTTGGCCCGTTTATTGCATGCCTATTCGGATTTGGGTAAGGAATTAGATTCATTAGCCGATGTTGTCTCTTTTGGGGTATTACCTAGTTTTATTTTATTAAATCTCGTTGAACAAAGTTGCGGCGCGCAATGTACACAAGGACCTTTGGGATTTTACAAACCCTTCTTGGTGTTTTCCTTGGCACTGATGTCGGCCTACCGACTCGCCAAATTCAACATTGATACCAGACAATCTGATCAATTTATTGGCGTACCAACCCCAGCCAATGGTTTATTGGTCGCTTCATTGCCGTTGATTTTACATTACCAACCCACATTTACGCCGTATATCCTTCACTACCAAGGATTACTGATTTATAGTCTTTTAATGAGCTATTTATTAGTCAGCGAATTGCCACTGATGGCGTTCAAGTTTAAATCTTGGGACTGGACCAGCAATCAAAGTCGATACTTATTCTTAATTTATTGCATTGCTATGCTAGTAATGCTTAAATTTGCAGCTTTCCCTGTCTTGGTGATATCGTATATTGCCTTGTCGGGTATTCTTTCGTTACTTAATACTAAACAAAAATGAAATTCATCGCAGAAATCAATGTAATGCCACAAAAAGAAATTCTTGACCCTCAAGGAAAAGCAGTTCGTATTGGCTTACAAAACCTAAACATCACGCAAGTTGCCGATGTACGCATTGGTAAACACATCACCTTGCAATTAGAGGCGGATTCTGAGGCAGCGGCGAATGAAATCGTAACGGAAGCTTGCAAGAAATTATTGGCGAACTTAATTATGGAGGAATTCGAATTCACCTTAACAGCCATCTAAATTAAAATTGGCCTGTATGCAGCATCACGAGTGTACAGGCCTCTTCCACTTGAACTCCTTCAAGTGCTAAAGTCTTCATTAATTCCGGGTTCTCCGTACCTGGATTAAATATCACGCGTTTAGGTTCTAATTGTCGTAAATAAGCCAACAAATCTTGTTGGTGTTGCGGCCCCACATACAGCGTTACCGTATCAATACCAGTTAGCATGGGTTGATTTTGCTGAATGGATATCCCACTCACCTCCCCTTTCTTGATTCCTACCAAATGGACTTCGTGACCTTTCTCCAACAATAGATTCGTGGCGATATAAGCATATCGATCGGGATTGGTAGAGGCACCATAAACAAGTACTCGCATATTATCAGTTTGTTGATACAATGTTAGCTAAAATTCTGCCGAATTTAGGTTAGATTCGTTCACAATTGCAACCACTAATCCAAATCTTATGAAAATTCCAACCATCCGGATGGAACGCTGGGCGACGATTGCCCTCGATCTACCGACCGAGCAAATCTACCAAATATCTTCCTGGGGACGCATTCGCAATCAGTATCAAAAAATCCTGCAGGGCTCCCGCATTCAAGGCTATCAATCCCTTAATATTCGCATCAAAAAAGAGCATCGGAATTTCTATGTCCACAAATTAGTCGCCGCTCATTTCTGCCCTCAAAACGCATTGGATCAGGAATTTGTCATTCACCTCGACTACGATAAACTAAATAACCGAGCCGAAAACCTACGCTGGGTGAATCGGGAAGCATTAACCAGACACAATAAGGCTAACCCATCCATCATCAACAAAAGGAAACCTCAAACTGCAAAACATTACAAGCTGAATGCGAGCAAAGTTCAAATTATCAAGCAATTGATACGGTCCGGCAAAAGCAGACCCAAGATGATCGCCAAGCAATTCGGGATTACGTCCACCCAAGTGGGGCGAATCAAGAAAGGTGAAAACTGGAAGAATGTTCGCTAAAATAAATGCGAGGCAATGGCGTGAACGCTGTCCGACTTGCTCATCGTATAAAAATGCAAAGCCGGCACTCCCGCTTGCATCAATTCCTTGCCTTGTTGGACCGCCCACTCAATGCCCACTTGCTTAATAGCTGCATTATTTGAGCACTTTTTCACTTCGGATGCTAAAGCCTCTGGAATTTCCAAATGGAAAATTTCAGGTAGAATATCCAGTTGGCGAGCTGTCGCCAATGGCTTCAAACCGGGAATAATAGGTACATGTATATCCATAGCCCGGCATTTATCGACGAAATCAAAATAATGCTGGTTATTAAAAAACATTTGGGTAACGATGTAATCCGCCCCCGCATCTACTTTTTGCTTCAAATAGCGTAAATCTTCGTCTAAAGAAGCAGCTTCAAAATGTTTCTCCGGATAGGCAGCGACACCGATACAGAAATTGGTCGGTAAGGATTCTGTTTCTTCATGCAATAAGATCCCTTGATTCATCGCATGAACCTGCGCCACCAATTCATTGGCATAGGCATGTCCACCTGGTTTAGGAACAAAACGATCCTCCCCTTTTTCCTGATCTCCACGCAATACCAACGCATTTTCAATCCCTAAATAATGTAAGTCGATAAGAAAGTCTTCCGTTTCCTCTTTCGTAAATCCACCGCAAATTACGTGTGGAACCGCCTCAACCTTAAATTTCTGCATGATGGCCGCACAAATCCCCAAGGTTCCCGGGCGTTTGCGAATAGGAATACGCTTGAGAATACCGTCAACCGATTTCTCGATGTATTCTTCCCGGTGATAGGTCACCTCAATAAATGGCGGATTAAACTCCATTAAAGGCTCAATGTGCGAAACCAATTCGCCCAAATGCTGCCCCTTCATTGGAGGAATAATCTCGATGGAAAACAAAGTCTTCCCCTTCGATTCGTCTAGATATTGCGTAATCTTTGTCATATCACTTACACATCATAGGTTAAGACAGGACTCAACCAACGTTCAATTTCTTCCACCGACATCCCTTTACGAGCTGCATAGTCGACCACTTGGTCTTTGGCAATTTTACCTAAACCAAAATAGGTACTCTCCGGATGCGAAAAATAAAATCCTGATACGGAAGAAGCTGGGTGCATCGCATAACTTTCCGTCAATTCGATTCCCAATTGTTTCTCGGCATCTAAAAGTTCAAACAATCGCTTTTTCTCTGTATGGTCTGGACATGCTGGATAACCCGGTGCCGGACGGATTCCTTGGTATTTTTCGGCAATTAATTCCTCATTACTCAAGGACTCCGTTTCCGCGTAAGCCCAGAATTCCTTGCGCACGCGTGCATGCATCAATTCCGCAAAGGCCTCTGCCAAACGATCCGCCAAGGCTTTCACCATGATGGAATTATAGTCATCGTGTTGTTTCTCAAAACGCTCCAACAAGACCTCTATACCAATCCCCGTTGTTACCGCAAAGGCTCCCACATAATCTGTCTCCCCTGTTTCCAATGGCGCAACAAAATCACTTAAACAACGGTTTGGCAAACTTGCAGCCTTTTGACCCTGTTGACGCAAATGATGCAACCAAGCACTTGAATCAGAAGTCTCATCCTTTTTAAATACCTCGTAATCAATGTGTGTATGTACGCCATGCTTGTCACACGGCACATCCGTCACCTTCTCAACGATGTCATGCAAAATGATGTCATCTCCAAACCCATTCGCTGGGAAGAAGCCCAAGGCTGCCTTGGCGATTAATAATTTGTTATCGATAATTTCCTTCAATAAGGCTTGCGCATCATTGAACAATTTACGTGCCTCTTGCCCAATCGTCTCGTTTTCAAATATACGAGGGTATTTTCCCGACAATTGCCATGTCGAAAAGAAAGGAGTCCAATCAATGTATTCGGCAATCTCGGCTAAATCATAGTCTTGGAAATACTTCACACCCAAGAAACTTGGCTTAGTCGCCTTAAATCCTGTCCAATCAATGCCTGATGGCTTTTGACGTGCTTGACTCAATGACAAATAATTTTTCTCTTGTTGGCGCGCCGCATGAGACACCCGCAAATCCGCGTATTCCTGCTTAATTTCCGTAAAGATTTCTTGCGAGGTCAATTCACTTTGCAACAAACGACCCGCCACCGGAACGGAACGCGAGGCATCCAATACGTGTATGACCGGACCGCTGTAATGCGGATCTATCTTGACAGCCGTGTGAATGCGAGAGGTTGTTGCCCCACCGATTAACAAAGGAATGGTAAATCCTTGACGCTCCATTTCCTTCGCCACATAAACCATCTCATCCAAGGATGGCGTAATCAAACCGGAAAGACCGATAATGTCCACATTATGTTCTTTGGCAGCGGCTAAAATCTTCTCGCAAGAAACCATTACGCCAATGTCAATTACCTCGTAATTATTGCAAGCCAAAACAACGCCAACGATATTTTTACCAATATCATGTACGTCGCCCTTCACGGTTGCCAACAATATTTTACCCGCAGAAGAACTCTCTCCTCCTACTTTCTCTGCTTCAATATAAGGCAGTAAATACGCCACGGCTTTCTTCATGACCCGGGCAGATTTCACCACCTGAGGCAAGAACATTTTACCCTCACCAAACAAATCCCCCACCACATTCATACCGTCCATCAAAGGCCCTTCGATGACCTGAATGGGGCGTTCAACGAGCTGGCGAGCTTCCTCCACATCCTCATCAATAAACTCCGTTAATCCCTTAATCAAGGCATGTTCCAAACGCTTATTGACAGGTAAGGAGCGCCAAGCGTCATCGATAACGGCTTCTTTACCGACCGACTTAACTGTCTCGGCAAAATTCACTAGTTTCTCTGTAGCATCCGGATGACGGTTTAATAGAACATCTTCACACAAATCACGTAAAGGTTGTTCGATTTGGTCATAAACACCTAATTGGCTCGCATTCACGATACCCATGTCCATCCCCGCTTTGATGGCGTGGTATAAAAACACGGTGTGCATCGCTTCGCGAACAGGTTCATTGCCACGGAACGAGAAAGAAATATTGGAAACTCCTCCAGATACTTTCGCTAATGGTAGGTTTTCCTTGATCCATTTGGTCGCCTTAATGAAGTCATTCGCATAGTTATTATGCTCTTCGATTCCGGTTGCTACCGTTAAAATATTCGGGTCGAAGATGATGTCTTGCGCTGGAAATTCCACGACATCCACTAAAATCCGATAGGCACGTTCACAGATTTCAATCCGACGCTCATACGAATCCGCCTGACCTTCCTCATCAAAGGCCATCACAACCACGGATGCGCCATATTGCTTTACTTTGGAAGCTAATTCAATGAACTTCGCCTCGCCTTCTTTCAACGAAATGGAATTAACGACTGATTTACCCTGCACACATTTAAGTCCTGCCTCGATCACCTCCCATTTCGAAGAGTCAATCATGATGGGTAAGCGAGAAATATCGGGTTCAGCCATCAATAAATTTAGGAATTGTGGCATCATTTTGACACCGTCAATCATCCCCTCATCCATGTTAATATCCAAAATTTGAGCCCCTCCATCCACTTGCTCGCGTGCTACCGCAATCGCTTCCTCAAAATTCTCTTCACGAATTAAACGGGCAAATTTCTTTGAACCCGTTACGTTACAGCGTTCCCCCACATTGACAAAATTCGTCAATTCGGTAATCTCCAAAGGCTCTAAACCTGATAGTTTCTGGTAATGATGCGAGGCTGGGATTTGATGCGGCGGATAGTTTACAGCGATGTCGGCAATGGCCTTGATATGCGCTGGAGTCGTTCCACAACAACCACCAATAATATTAATAAATCCGTTTTGCAAAAAGTCCTCAATGACCACGGCCATTTGCTCTGGACTTTGATCGTATTCCCCCATTTCGTTCGGCAACCCTGCATTGGGGTGCGCCGACACATAAAACGGGGATTTATCGTTCAATGTCTTTACATAAGGACGCATCAAATCAGCCCCTAAGGCACAGTTAAGCCCCACCGAAAGCAAAGGCATATGCGAAATAGACGTCAAAAAGGCCTCAGTCGTCTGACCCGAAAGCGTCCGACCCGATGCATCCGTGATTGTCCCCGATACCATAACCGGCAGATAAGGCTTGCTTGGATTTGATTTAAAAAACTGATCAATAGCAAACAGAGCAGCCTTGGCATTCAAGGTATCAAAAACCGTTTCAACCAATAAAACATCGCAGCCCCCATCGACTAAGCCACGAACTTGTTCAGTATAGGCCTCAACCAATTCATCGAAAGTAACAGCCCGGTAACCCGGATCGTTTACGTCGGGTGACAAGGAAAGCGTACGATTTGTTGGCCCAATGGAACCCGCCACATAACGCGGCTTATGAGGTGTTTTTGCCGTAAATTCATCGGCTACTTCCTTCGCGATTTTCGCCGATTCAAAATTTAATTCATAGACTAAATCCTCCATGTGGTAATCCGCCATGGCAATGGAGGTACCCGAAAATGTATTCGTTTCTGCGATATCGGCGCCTGCTTCGAAATATTTGGCATGAATCTCTTTGATTACATCCGGGCGGGTGATGGATAAGAGGTCATTATTACCTTTTACTTCGTGAGGAAAATCCTTAAATCGTTCCCCACGGTAATCGGTATCCGATAATTTATATTCCTGTATCAATGAACCCATGGCACCATCGAGGACTAAAATCCGCTGGCGCAATTGTTCGTATATAGATGGCTTCTGCATATTCTTGCAAATATACCACAAAAGGCTTAAATCAGGAGGTAATTCGAGGCTTAAATTAGGCCCATTTTTGCAATTTTTTCCAAATCCTCTGGGCTATCAATCCCGACTGTCTCGTATTGGGTTTCGATGGTTTGAATCGTGTAAGCATTCTCCAACCAGCGTAATTGTTCGAGGGATTCCGCAAGCTCGAGGGCGGTGGGCTTCAATAGGCTCAATTGACGTAATACGTCTGCCCGATACGCATATAAACCAATGTGCTTGTAAAAGGTATGACGAGTCAACCATTCGCTTTCCTTTATTCCCCGTAGGTATGGAATGGTTTGTCGGGAAAAGTACAACGCTTCCCCCTTCGAATTCACAACCACCTTCGGCGTATTGACCGAAAAAAGGGTGGTTTGATTTTGAATCTTTTTAATCAAGGTTAATATGGGCGCGTTCGTCTGAAATCCCTCTGCTAATTCGAGGAGTTGGGCCGGCTCAATAAAGGGTTCGTCGCCTTGAATATTGACAACATAATCAACTTCCTCACCAATAATTTCAAGTACTTCGGCGCAACGATCCGTTCCTGAAATATGATCTTCCCGAGTCATAATCACCTCAGCCCCAAAGCCTTCTGCCACCTCCTTAATTCTCAAATCGTCCGTCGCAATCACGACACGGAACCAACCATCCAAAGAGCGAACACGTTCATAAGTCCGCTGAATCATCGGCTTTCCTCCGAGATCAACCAAGGGTTTACCGGGAAAACGCGTAGAGGCGAACCGAGCAGGAATGATGGCTAACACTTTTTTATCGTGCATCGTCATAGAACTTAAGTGGTGAAAATTTATCAAATTTGCATATAATTGACGAATCCATACCTGCTCCATGCAAAAAATATTCAATCATCTATTCGCGGAAACCATTTGGAGCATGGGATATTGGGGAACTCCCGATGACGCCAAAATATGGATTGAAACGCGTTCTGCGGATAAAAACACCTGGCATAACCTCGATCTTAAGACCTACCAACTGAATCAATCAAGCCAAATTGAAAGTAATTCACTGCAATGGTTGACGGGATTAAAAGACGGAGGCGTTTTTTTAAAGCTACGTCAAGGTAAAAACCCGGGAATCGAAAGTCTACATACTTATCATTTTCCTTCAGGCACCCTACGTTATTCGATTGATCTTAGCCAATGGACAGCATTGCATGGTGAATATTTAGAATGCGCTCAAGGGATCATTGATCTAAATTCAGGTAAATTCTGTTCCGAAATTACGCCTATTCAAGCAGCCTGGAACATCGAATCCCCACAACACTTTGAGGAAAGCCAACCAGAGTTTATGCCCTTTGCCGCCTTATTTGAAAAAAAATTTGGCGAAAAAATTGGAAAAGGAATCGATTATTGGGAAGGCTCTGATAAGCTGATATTTTCTTATTATATTTACGATAACACTTGGAAAAACAAATTGCGAATTTGCGATTTTGAGTTCCAGACCTTGTTTATAGACACCATCGCAGAAGGAAATCTTATGGGGTATCAAACCTTTCAGCGCTTTGGAAATGCCTTGATTTTTATAAAAGAAAAACGTGAACTTCTCATTTATGCAGACATTTAAAATCACGCTCGTAAGTATTTGCCTCCTATTTATGTTCTGTGCAAAAGCTATGGCATTGCCCATGGATTCGCTCGGCTTAAAGAAGGAGAACAACAAAACCTTTTTGGTATATAAAATCGGCCCCAAACAAACGCTGTTTAGCGTCCTCAAACGCTATAATTTATCACTAACCGAGTTCAAGCAAGTCAATCCTGAAATTAACATTCCTGTAAACTCGGGGGAATTGGTATTTATCCCTTTACACTACTTGGACGAATCCACAAATACCCTAGGTAATGTCAGTAAACCTGTGGAAAAAGCTACCGAACCTGTCGAGGCCCCTAAAAACACCGGTATTCATATCGTTAGCGCCAAACAAAGCTTGTTGACTGTAGCGAACCTATATAAAGTGACCATGGCGGAAATCCGAAAATGGAATAATCTAAGCTCGGATGTCTTAAAAGAGGGTCAACGACTTTTTGTCTCTGCTCCGGCAGCAGTAAACATTGATAAATCCTCCTTGTTGCCTCCCAAAGGGAATGAGGAAAGCAAATCCCCGTCGACTCCCACTGAGCCAACAGACGCCAATGGCATGCGCAAAACGATCGAAACGGGAATGGCTGAATTAATTGATGTACCTGATAATTCTGGAAAATATTTAGCACTACATAAAACAGCGCCTATTGGGACATTGGTATTGGTCAAAAATTTAGCCAATGGCCAAAATATTTGGGTAAAGGTTATTGGTCGCTTACCTAATTCAGATAGCAAATTGATTATCAAATTATCACCGAAAGCCTTCGAACGCTTAAATGCCGTGGATAAGCGCATCCGTGCTGAAATCAGTTACTTGGTTAAATAATGGCTAAACGAAAAAGACCCATCACGGCAGGAACTATAGCATTTGAGGTATTATTTATTCTCTCCTACCCCTTTATTGCCGCATTCTCCTTAGTGATCACCTTGTCGGTTTGGCTGCTATCCTTACCTTCCCGACTACTAGCATTCTTCGGAAACAAAAAATAATTGATGGAAGCACATGTGAGTCATTTATTGGAATCCAAATTCCAATTTTTCAATCACAAGCGTTTTATTGAACACGATCCCATTCAAATCCCGCATTTGTTTAGTCAAAAACAGGATATTGAAATCATGGGGTTCTGGGTGGCTATGTTGGCCTGGGGCCAGCGAAAAACCATCATCTCCAAAGCCCACGAATTGATCGACTTAATGGACGGAAATCCTTATCAATTCATCATGCAGCATCAAGAAATCGACTTAAAGCGATTTTTACGCTTTAAACACCGGACATTCAATGCTACGGATGCTTTATACTTTATTCAATTTTTTAAGCGGCATTTTACAACGAACGAAAGTTTAGAGTCCGCTTTCTCCAAGATTTATCAAGCCGAAGAAAGTACGGTAGAGCAAGCGATTAACCGATTCTACCAACATTTTTTTGCGGATGAATTTGCTCCTCAACGGACCCAAAAACACATTGCATCACCCGCTAAACATTCCGCATGTAAACGCATCAATATGTTTTTACGTTGGATGGTCAGAAAAGATGATGCGGGCGTTGACTTCGGAATTTGGAATCAGATTAAATCGCATCAATTAGTTTGTCCACTCGATGTACATGCACTTCGAACCGCAGAGAGCTTGCAATTGATTGGACCCGGGCCGACCAACTGGAAGAAGGCCTTGGAATTGACTGATATTTTAAGAGAATTAGACCCTAGTGATCCCGTGAAATACGATTTCGCCTTGTATGGAATGGGAATTGAAGACAAAACGATATGGAAATAATACAGGTTAAAAGCGCTGATCAATCGGCCTATTTCGAAATCATTCCCTCCGTTGGAGGCATGTTAAGCCAATTAAACTGGTCGGGTGATGTGATGAAAATACCCTTTTCATCACAATACCCACTGGCTACCAACCCCTACCATCCGAGTGCTTTATTGAGCCCTTGGGTTAATCGCGTTCGGAATGGGAATTATTCCTTTGAGGGTCGCAATTATCAACTACCCATCAACGAGGAAAATTTAGGAAATGCCATTCATGGACTACTGGCCCGAAAGCCATTTAGCTATCAAACAGAAGGCCCTAAGGCCATTGTTAACTTTGAATACCAAGCCGAGGAAAAGGCCTACCCCTTCCCTTTTGAGACTATTTTGACCTATGAATTCGATGCAAACAATGTCTTTCATATGCAATTCGAGGCAAAAAATACGGGTGAAGGGAACATGCCCTTTGCCTGCGGTTGGCACCCTTATTTCAAATTACCTGAAGGAGAATTAACCGAATGGAACATTCGTTTCGATTCGTTGAGCAAATTTCATTCCGACAGTCAAATGATCCCCTTGCGAGAAGAACCTTACGATGCGAGTCATGGCGTTAATTTGGGCAAGGAGACGTTGGATAACGTGTTTAGATTAAAGCCAATGGATAAGCATCAAACCGTTTTTGAAAGTGGACAATCAATATTAACCATTGAGCAATCGAGTATCGATTTCCCTTTCTTAGTCGTCTTTGCCCCGGAAAAAGAAAATTGCCTAGCAATCGAACCGATGACCGCCAATACGGATGCGTATAACACTGGGGATGGCCTCCGAATTTTGGCCCCGGGTGAAAAATTCCAGTCGACCGTCAAGATTTGGTTTTCAAAAGCCGACAATTCCCTCTAAATAGGACAAAACCTTTTCGTACCTTTGTGCCATGTTGAAAAAAATCCTTGTTTTATTTGCCTTGCTTAGCGTCAGCCTATCCTCGTATTCCGAGGTCGTGGCGGATAGCTTAGCGGCTAAATGGAAAAAGGATTTTAATACAGGGATAAATATCAACCAGTCGAGTTTTAGCGACAACTGGAAAGGAGGAGGTACCAATACATTTGCTATCGGATGGTTCCTTAACCATTCCGCCAAAGTGAACAACAATAACTGGCGATTAAATAGTGATTTAAACTTACAAGTAGGTTTTCTACAAAACCGCACACAAAGCCTACGGAAGAACGTCGACCGAATCTTTTATGAGTTCAAGGCGGGTTATCGAATTAGTCCGAAATGGGATTTTTATGGGTCGACCAACTTCTCATCCCAGTTTTTTCAGGGTTTTGAATATGGCAAAAAGAATAAAGCGGGTGAACCTGTGGACTCATTGGTCTCAAATATTTTTGCACCGGCCTATTTAACCTCATCCATGGGTTTTGAATTCCACCCGGATAAATCATTCTACACCCGAATCGGTGTGGGTAGTCTACGTCAAACCTTTGTATTTGACGAACGTATTTCCAATGCAGGACTTTATGGTTTGGCGAAGCCAGGTGATAATATCCGTAACCAATTCGTATTCCAATACTTAATGAATATCGAGAAGGATATCTTTCAAAATATCAATATGAAGGCACGTTATTCGGCGCTCGTTGATTATTTCCGTATGGGTTATTCGAATGGCATTGTACATCGCTTGGACGCAAATTTCACGATGAAGGTAAACAAATACGTGAGTACAAACCTACAGGCAGTCTTGTTCAAAGATTATGACCAAGATCCCAATTGGCAGTTTTCCCAAATACTATCCATGGGAGTCTTGTATCGCCTAGCTGATTGATCGTTTACGTTGCTGCATTCTTTCATGCAATAACTGAATAATACCATCCTTCAATCCCAAATCAGGGACAAAAATCGATTGACAACCCGCCAATTCCATGGCCGTTAAATAAATAGACGCAGCCGGAACAATGACATCGGCACGGTCGGTATTTAGCCGAAGTTTATTCACTCGATCTTCGTAGGTAAAGGAACTGATGAAGCTAGCAATACGCTTTAATTCAGCTAAATCCATCGTTTTATCCTCGCTAACCTGCGTAGATAAATTGTAAAGTTTACTGATATTTCCACCAGTACCCACCGCAAGCACAGGCCCTTTGATGGATTCCATTTGCAAAGAAATCCATCGTTTCATTTTGTCCCAATCTCCCTCTTTTTCTTTCCCTTCCAATAAACGAACAGAGCCAATTTTAAAGGATTTTGAGGCAAATTTTTCTTGATTTCGGTAAAAGTTTAATTCGGTGGAACCCCCACCCACATCTATATGAAGGTAGTTTTTCTTGGGATTCAAGGATTTTACGACGACATCGTTAATCAACTCGGCCTCGCGTCCACCATCAATAATCTGGATTTTCATGTCCAAGATTTTATGAATACGCGTCACCAATTCCGCGGAATTCGCTGCCTCCCGCATAGCTGAAGTCGCACAGATGGCATAATCCTGCACCTCATGCAAATCCATCAACAGTTTATAGGCATGCAGCAACTTAAATACCCGCACCTCAGATTCCGGAGAAATGACCCCTTCACTAAACACATCATGTCCCAAACGGAGGGCAAAACGTACGTATTCTACACGTTTAAAACTGATCATCCCCTCGTTCTCCAAGACACTGGAAATCTGTAAACGAGCGGCATTGGAACCGATATCAATAGCTGCAAACTTCATTAGATGGCATTTGGTTTGTGTAAATAGAATCCATTGGCACTTGGCTCAAAACTAATCTCCGTGCCTAAAACAAATAATAATTGGCGTTTATCAATCACTACAGGAATCTGACGAATCAGATATTCCTCATCAAATTCGGTTTTTTGATCAAAACCCAAGACATAGGTTCCCCCGCATGTACCGCCTCGCATACCTACGCGTAAAAAGGGCTCGGGCATTTTACCTTGCTCAACTAAGGCAAAAAGATTTTCGTGCGCCGAATCCGAAAAGGTGATGGGAGAATTATTTGACATAAATGCAATGAAAGCCTGCACAAATTTAGTTAAATTTAACCTGCAATAAACCTTTTGGGTATTAACATTTTTTAAGGATTCCGAGGCAATAATTCCCCAAAGATTCGGTTAAAAGATAAATTTAAAAGCATGAACTATTCCATTCTGTGGGCCGACGACGAGATTGACTTATTAACTCCCTATATCCTCTTCTTAGAAAACAAAGGCTATCAAGTCACGGCCGTGAACTCGGGAGCCGATGCGCTGGATTTAGTGAATAAACAAAAATTCGACGTCTTGTTCTTGGATGAAAACATGCCCGGAATGACAGGTTTGGAGGTCCTGATTGCGATCAAACAAATACGCCCTAATCTTCCTGTTATCATGATTACCAAATCAGAGGAGGAAGAACTCATGGAAGATGCGATCGGCTCCAAAATTGCCGATTACCTAATCAAACCTTTGAATCCCAATCAATTACTACTTTCTGTAAAGCGGATTTTCGATAAGAAACGTTTAGAGGAGGAGAAAACGAACTTAAGTTACCAACAAGAATTCAGGGAGCTTTCGATGCGTTACCAGGATCGATTGAACGCGGCAGAATGGGCGGAAATTTATAAGAAATTAACCTATTGGGAATTGGAAATCGACCAGACGGAAAACAAATCCATGTCGGAGGTTTTAATCAGCCAAAAAACGGAAGCCAATGTGCATTTCAGTAAATTCATCGAGAACTCCTATGAATCCTGGTTGCAAAAACCAGATGTGGATACACCTATATTGAGCCATTTGATGATGCGTAAACACGTTTTCCCACGCATCAATGACAAATCCCCACTTTTCTTTATTCTCGTAGATAATTTACGCTACGACCAATGGAAGACCTTGGAACACTACATTCAAGATTATTTCCAAGTGGAGGATGAGAAAACCTATTATTCGATTCTCCCTACCACAACGGCCTATGCCCGTAATTCCATTTTTGCCGGCATGATGCCCATGGAAATCCAGAAGAATTATCCGGATAAATGGGTATTTGATTTAGGGGATTCAGAAGATGAAGAAGGTTATAATCAACATGAAGAGTTTTACCTCAATGAACAATTAAAGCGCCTTCGCATCGATGCCAAGGCCTCTTACCATAAGATTGTTCATCAGTATCAGGGAAAACAATTGGTGGATAATTTCAATCGATTATTGACCAATCAACTCAATGTGGTGGTTTATAATTTTGTTGATATGCTCTCACATGCACGTACCGATATGGCCATGATTAAGGAATTAGCACCGGATGAATCGGCTTACCGAAGCCTAACAGCTAGTTGGTTCCAACATTCACCCCTATTCGATTTCTTAAAGCGTATCGCAGAGAAAAAAGGACGGGTGATCATCACCACCGACCATGGCATGATTCGTGTTCAAAACCCGATTAAAATCATTGGTGATCGAAATACGAACACCAACCTACGCTATAAACAAGGGAAGAATTTAAATTGGGATGCTTCGAGCAAAATGATGGTGTGTCGGAAACCAGAACAATTATTTCTTCCTAAGCCAAACGTGTCAACATCTTATGTTTTTAGCAAAGAGGATTACATGTTTGCCTACCCAAACAACTACAATCAATACGTCAACCATTACCGAAATACGTTTCAGCATGGCGGTATAAGCCTGGAGGAATGTATTATTCCAGTAACATATCTGACAGGAAAGTAATTAAAGAGAGCTTACGGGAACGATCTTACCGCCTTCGCATTTCAAGATTTTTCCTGGAACACGTTGAATCGTATGGTAGTCGTGACTAGCCATGATGATAGCTGTCCCTTGAAGGGTCAATTGTCTAAACAGCTCCAAGATTTCCATACTTACCTCTGGATCGAGGTGACCAGTAGGTTCATCAGCCAAAATCAATACGGGATTGTTCAACAATGCACGTGCAATCGCAATTCGCTGTTGTTCGCCACCCGAAAGTTTGTGAACACGCTTGTGAATGGCATTGGACATACCCACTTGTGCCAAAACTTCTTCAATACGAGATTTGATTTCCGCTTTATCTTGATGACCGGTTGCCTCCAAAACAAAGGCTAAATTTGCCTCAACATTGCGATCGGTCAACAATTGAAAATCTTGAAAAACAAAACCCAACTTACGACGTAAGAAAGGAATTTCTTTATTCTTGATGCTCATTAAATCATAGCCAGCTACCTGTGCACTTCCTGAGTCAATGGCTAATTCACCAAATATGGATTTGAAGAAGGTACTTTTCCCTGAGCCTGACTTACCAATTAAGTAATAAAATTCACCTGCCCCAACTGTTAATGAAACATCTGTCAATGTTGGGATTCCCTCATGAGAAATATGAACATTTTCAAAAGCGAGTACAGACATAATCGTTAATTATTGGTTAGACTTTGCGTGATCAGCTAAGAAGGTGGCTAAACCGCTATCCGTCAGTGGGTGTTTTAATAAAGCTAACATCGCAGACAATGGACCTGTCATGACATCCGCTCCAATTTCGGCACATTTAATAATGTGAATTGGGTGACGTACGGAAGCCGCAAGAATCTGCGTATCAAATTCATAGTTATCGTAAATGACACGGATTTGATCAATCAAATCCATTCCATCAAATGAAATATCGTCTAAACGGCCAATGAAAGGGGAAACATAGGTAGCACCCGCCTTCGCAGCCAAAAGAGCTTGTCCTGCAGAAAAAACCAATGTACAATTGGTCTTAATCCCACGTGATGAGAAATACTTAAGCGCCTTAATTCCGTCCTTAATCATCGGAATCTTAACCACAATTTTGTCATCTAGTTCAGCTAATTCTTCTCCTTCCCGAATCATACCCTCGAAATCCGTCGCGATAACCTCGGCAGAAACATCGCCATCCACTAAATCACAAATCGCTTTGTAATGACGTAAAACGTTATCCTTTCCACTGATGCCTTCTTTAGCCATCAGTGAGGGATTCGTTGTAACACCGTCCAAAACGCCTAAATCTTGTGCTTCTTTGATGTGGGCTAGATTAGCCGTGTCGATAAAAAATTTCATAGGGAAGGATTAAAAAAAAAAGAGCAAAAAAAAATGGCAAATTCACCGCTACGACCAACCTACCTTTGCTTCTTTCACGACCTGGAGGATTCAGCGGGAGCTGGTAATTTGCCGATGCAAAGATGACAAAATCTGTGGTTTTTTCAAAATATATGCCAATATTTTACGAATACCGCTTAACTTTAATTTCAAATTAAGACTATGCGAATTCTTCCCATTATTGCTTGTTGTTTATTCTTCCTCTCCTGCTCTTCCAGCGCCGATTCTTGGCTTGAAGAAGCGAAAAACCGATTAAAAAAAGGGGAAAGTGTTTCAGCCAAGGAAGCTATCAAAAAAGCCTTAGAAGCTAATCCAGGATTAGCTGAAGCCTATAATCTACAGGGAGTCATTGCCTTTCAAGAGAAAAACTGGACAGACGCGCGAAGCAATTACCAGAAAGCGATTGAATTAAAACCCTCCTTATACACGGCCCAATTGAATCTAGGAGCCCTCGAAATGGAACAAGGACTTTGGAAAGAAGCCCTCGCTCCTACTGAAAAAGCCATTCAGTTACAACCCGATTCAAGCGCGAGTTATTTGCAGCGTGGAATTATTCAAGCCGCCCTCGGAAATCCAGGAGCCGCATTACAAGATTTCAGTGTTTGCCTCGATAAAAATCCCAAGGAGATTAATGCTTTGTACAATCGAGGGAATATTTATTTCCAACAAGAAAAATTTGAACAGGCCAACCGGGACTTTGAGGCTAGCGTGAAGATTGACCCCAATTTTGGGAAAGCTTTTTATGCGATGGGATTGAGTTATTTTAAAGTAGGCCAACAAGAAAAAGCTTGTTTTGCGCTCCAACAAGCGAAAAAATTAAAATACCCAGGAGCCAAAGAAGCTGTTGCTAACCTATGTCCATAAATCGATGAAAACGAAACAAGCCCTTACCATCATTGGAATATTTTTTACGATTGTCTTTTTACTTTTTACCTACTGGCAATTGAATGATCCGGACCCCATCTTGTGGGTACCTATCTACGGGTCAACAGCCTATGTGTCGTTTCAAGCATTTCGTGGATTTGTCAATAAGGAATTAGTAGCTGTTTTATTTGTTTTATCGACCATGGCGGGTATTCAATTGTGGGTTGAAATGACTGCATGGGAAGGATTTATGACAGATGGATTAGCTATGAAAACCATGAATCAGGAATTAGCCCGAGAGGCCGTGGGCCTATGGATTGCCTCATTTTCCTTTGCGATTTATTACCTTCTAGAAAAGAAATAAGATGTTAGAACTTGGTTTTGCTTCTGCGATTCTGCCTAATTTAAATTTAGAGCAAGTATTGGATTTTGCACATCGTGCACGCTTTGCTTGCGTCGAAGTGATGTGCTGGCCTTCCCAAAACAGTGACACCCGTCGCTACGCAGGTGTCAGTCATATTGCTGTTGACCAATTGGATTCCTTGGGTCTATTGAATCTAAAAACCTATCTAAAACAGCATCCGGTTAAAATTTCGGCATTGGGTTATTATCCGAATCCGATGGATCCCAACGAAGAGCAGGCAAGCTTTTACCGCGAACATATTAAGAAAGTAATTAAAGCAGCCGCTGCACTGGAAATTCCCGTAGTCAATACATTCATTGGACGCGATTACACCAAAAACATCACTTACAATATCGATAAATTCAAGGACGTTTGGCCGGAAATTATCGCATTAGCCGATTCCCTCAACATCAAAATTGGGATTGAAAATTGTCCCATGTTTTTCACGGATGATGAATGGCCAGGCGGGAAAAATTTAATGACTACGCCAAAAATTTGGGATGAGTTATTCTCCATCATTCCCTCTAAAAACTTTGGCCTGAATTATGATCCATCCCACATGGTTTGGCAGCATATGGATTACCTATACCCTATTTATCACTATGCTGATAAATTACATCACATTCATCTCAAGGATGTGAAAGTATATGCTGATAAGCTCAATCGAGTAGGTATCATGGCAAATCCGTTGCAATACCATTCTCCGAAATTACCCGGACTTGGAGATATTCAATGGGGAAAATTCATTAGCGCATTGCATGATGTACGTTATCGCGGACCGATTGTCATTGAGGTGGAAGACAAAGCTTTTGAAGGTTCTGAAGAGGATGTTCAAAAAGCCATCTATATGGCTCGAAATCACATCAATACATTTTTGCCTTAAGAGGCAGGAATCATACGAACAGTGGCATTAACGTAGGTAGAACGGTAGGTACGAGATCCTGAAAAGATAAATTCAGACTTTAGTAAGCTATTTATATCTCCAACGCCATCCAGCACAAAGTAATTTGTTTCGGAAATCAGCAACTGGCTGTCATTATTGATCAGCTTCCACTTCCCTGACGCCGTATTATTCCCCGTATTATCAATCGCCGTACAGGTACCATCTGCCTTAAATGTTAAGCGAACTTTGGACATATCATATTGAGAACCTTCAGCTGTTCGACCCCGTTGGTATACCGTACCATTTAGGTAACCACTCGCTGTTACCTCTTGAATCATCCAAGTCGTCCGCAATAAAATTTCTGTCTTGGTTTTAGGCTCGAGACTTGATTCTGGTTGGCATGACCAAAAAGTCAAACAAACACAAATTGCACAAAAAAATTGCTTCATAAGCTCAAAATTACAAATACTTAAGCAATAAAAAAGGGGCAATTTATGCCCCCTTCCCGATAAATTAGAAATACCTATTTTGCTGGTTTAGCAAAGATGCTTGGGTCTAATTTCGCGTTCAACTCGACCGCAGAAGTCTCGACTGTCATCATACCGCCCATTGGACTCGCAGTTTCAATTGTGAATGGAAAATACAAACCCTCTACAGCCTTGTAATTAGAGAAATTCACTTCGGTATCGATATCCTGGCCATTCGCCTTTACCTTGCCGGACGTTTTTACAATAAAATAAGTTAATGCGGACACGTAAACTTGTGATTCCTCGCCATTTGATTTTGTTACCTTCAAAAGATAGACATCTGCACCATCTAACTTCTCCTTACTCTCTAATTCGATCTTTGCACCTTCTTTTTGAGCAATTAGCAAGGTAGAACCCACATACTTTTGTGAAGAAGCCATTTTAACTTGGTCAGCTGGCAAACTTTCCGGTGAACCCGTTCCTCCCATCATGGCAGGGCGTAACATCCAACCATTGTCTCCATCAATTGCCGTAATGATTTTATTTCCCATTACCTCAACTTCTGTACGAAATCCTTGACCCACTAAAACGGAGGTTTTGCTTTCAATGTCCATTCCCTGTACATTAAATTTCGTCTTCATCACCAAACTCTTAACCGCAGACCACTTCTCAGGGGATCCCATGGCAGCTTGGTGTTTGCTTAATACTTCTTCAGTTGTCTGTCCGAAAACAATCGTTGAGCTAAACACCAATAAGCCCAAGAATAAAGCACTCCATTTCTTTGTCATATGTATCTTTTATTTTTTCGAAAGGTAGAAAAAAGCCCAATAGCTAGTATCGCCATTAAACACGAAAAACAACCAATTATCTAATTAAAGGCTTTGTTTGGGTATGGAACGCATGATAATTACCCAAGATAGGTAGCCCACGAGCCCTGCAGCGAAAAATGCAGCACCCGGGAAATTATGTTGGTCGGTGGTAAAAAATGCGAACAAATTCGAAGCAAAGAGGGGTCCCAAAATCGTCGTAATGGACTGCAAACTCGTTAATCCTCCTTGTAATTCGCCTTGCTCATTTGGAGCAACTTGCTGAGTAATCAAACTTTGCAGTGCGGGACCCGCCAAACCACCTAATCCAAAAGGAACCATAAAGGCATACATCATCCAAGATTGGGAAGCGAAAGCAAACAGCATGAAGCCGCTGGCCCACAACAATAATCCGTACGATATAGCTCTTCTCTCCCCTATTTTTGGCGTAATGACACGCGTTAAACCTCCTTGTACCACCGCAACAATTAGACCCACAAAAGCTAAGGAATAACCCACCTCCTTAGGAGACCAATTAAACACCTTCATCGTAAAATAGGACCAGGTACTTGGATGTGCCTGACTAGCTAATTGAATACAGAAATAACCTGCAATTAATCCAATGACAAGTGGATGATATTTCGACATGTGTTTCAAGGACCCAAATGGATTTGCACGACGCAAATCAAAGGGTCTGCGATTCTCCAAACTTAATGATTCAGGCAATACAAAATATCCATAGAGTGCATTCACTAAAGTCAATACTGCTGATGCGTAAAATGGTAAGTGAACATTAATATTTCCCAAAGCTCCCCCAATGGCTGGCCCCACAATGAATCCCAAACCAAAGGCCGCACCCACCATACCAAAGTTTTTAGCTCGATTTTCAGCCGTGGAAACATCTGCGATATAGGCTTGCGCCGTCGTAAAACTCGCACCCGTGATTCCAGCTAAAATACGCCCTACAAATAACCAAGTGATATTGGGAGCATTGGCCAACAACAAATAGTCCAGCGAAAAACCGAACAATGAGGCTAAAATGACAGGGCGCCGCCCGAATTGGTCCGACAAACCACCCAAAATCGGAGAAAAGAAAAACTGCATGATCGCATAAGATGCCATTAACCATCCCGAGTATTGTGATGCAGTGCTCAAATCCCCACCTGTAAATCCTCGAATCAACGTCGGCATCATCGGAACGATAATACCAATACCCATCACATCTATCAACAGCGTTACAAAAATAAATCCGATCGCCGCGTCACGTTTTTTCTTCAACATATTCTCTAATTAGAACAGCAATTTACTAAAATTGGTACGCAATTTTACCCTGTAAGAAATCTTTACTGATTTGGGCACACTGTATAGGCGTCTTTGCCTTATCTGGCACGCCATCCAATTCTACAATCGCCCAACCACTAAATTTAATGCGATTCAAGGAAGCAAAGACTGCCATTAAATCGACATTCCCCTGCCCCAGTTCCACAAATTTATAGGATTTGGGATTGGTATCCCCTTTGATCGGACATTCCACATCCTTGATGTGCAAACTGTGAAGCACCTTCTGGTATTTGATAATCGCCTCCGCAGGTTTGCCTCCACCTTGATGATAATGCGCCACATCTAATAAAAGACCTACATATTTCGGATCCATTGCTTGAACCAAAGCATCTACCTCCTCAGGCGTCTCCCCATATTGATTCATGTGATTATGATAGGTTGCCTGTATACCAATCGCCTGCGTCTGCTTACCTATTTCATTCATCGCCGCACCCAAACGCTGCAATTCATCCGCAGTGGGGGGAACATTATTCTTTCTCAAGCTATTTGTCAACTGAATCGACGTACCTCCCAAAGCCTTTACAAATCGAGCATGATTCACATGAATCGCCACATTTGCCTCCATCTTTGCTGGATCTATTTCCACATTTCCACTCGAGAACATCACCAAAGACAGCTTTTTCGCATCCAATAAAGCCTTGATCTCAGCAGGATTATCCTTGTATTTGGCATACGTATTTGCTCGTAACTGAATTCCCGTATATCCTAAAGCAGAAAGCTCCTCAATCGCCTGCTCGTCTTTACCACCCCAAGTGATGGCTGAATATCCCAAGCGATAAGTCTTTTTCTTCGCATTGGGTAAAAAGGCTGCTAAGGCCAATAAAGAATTTTGGGCAATGAATCGACGGCGAGACAACATAGGTAAAATAGGTTAAAGGTTAGAGGTAAGAGTTAAGACCTTTGACGTTAGTCGTTGGAGGTCAGGTATTTAAATAGGTTTTATCCCTAAAACAACAAAAAATATCAGAGATTAAAAAGTTAATGACCAAACAAAATAATAACCCTAGGCTTTAGCCAAGGGATCCCCAGACTGAAGTCTGGGGCTAATAACTAACGGCGGTCAACCGCCTTCAAATACTCCGCCAAGGCCCCCAATTGATCCGTCCCGATGTAATCCACGCCTAAATCCAAGAAGGTTTGATATGCGATTAAACTCTCAGGTGTCGCCCACAAACGTACCACACGACCCGCTGCATGAACCTTATCCACATACGTCTTGACTTTCGTACGCAAAGCAGGTGCCATAGGCGTTGTTCCATTCCAAATACCAAACTTATAGAATGCTTCACTCTCCAAGACGACGTGGGAAGCTAAGAAAGAGGGGACAGTCTCATTTGACCGACCGTCGAAGCTAATCCATTCCGGATATTTGACATAATCCGACACCGCCGGTCGATTACCCGAGATGACAATTCGAAATTGATGCTTTAAAATCAGGGATTTGTAGGGCTCAATTGCTTTCAACAAAAGCGGCATGGTTGAGTCGGCCGAGGTCTTGCTATCAATCAATAATTGATGAAAATTACCGGCTTTGCCCGACTCCAATACCCGTACTACAGGGTCTAAATACAAGTTTTGAAAGGTTCTGGAAGCCTTTAAATCCTTCACATCATGGGCAACGAGCAATTGGCCATTTACCGCATAAACATCTACTTCAATGGAACCAAAGCCCAACGAAATGGCCTCGTAAAAAGGCCTTTCGTGTTCATAATCATTATGTGCATGTGCTTTTGATAACAAATTTTGGCCCATCAAGGAGCTGGATACCAACAAGAACAAAAGCAAATACTTCATCATTTATCCCTTTAAATAATCTCCCGACGCGATTCGCGTTTTCGGATCTATCTTCTTGTTATAAAGATAAGCATAGGATGTTATCTCCTTGCCCTTGAGGTTCACGGCAACATGCTCACGAACAAACAAGGACTTCGCTGAGCTCTCCGGATCAAACTCCTCATACTCATCCAACACATTCAATAACTTGATCGTGTTCGAAAGTAAGTACAACTCACCCACTACCTGATCTTTTTTATCCTCCGACGGAATGATTCCCGGGTAATCCGCCACCTGGTACATCTGACCTTGATAGGTCGCCATGCCCACATAATCCGAATTACGCGCAATCAGACGATGTAAGTCATTGCCACAATCACGACGCAATGTCCCATAAACGAATAAGTACTCTTCCACATCCGGTTCTGGTAATTTGGCCTCTTCCAAAGTCAATACCAAATCCTCTTGCTCAACCACCGTTCCCTCATTCAATACCACATTACCAATAATACCCTCAAACGGTGCAGAAACAATCGACTCCATCTTCATCGCCTCAATCACATACAATGGCGCATTCTTCTTCACCTCTTCCCCCGGTTTTACCAATATCCGACTCAATCGTCCCTGCAATGGGGCTCCAATATCGCCTTTGCCCTTCGCCTTCGCATGTTGGGCCCGCTCTACCTTGATATTCTTATCTAAAATCTTCAAACGACGTGCCTGACCATTTAATTCGAAAGTAATATTTCGTAGGCCCGACTCATCCGGATCCGACATATACAAATACTTCACAATTATCGTCTTACCTGGCTCAATCGTAATCATGATCTCCTCATCCTGCTTCAAACCATAGAAGAAAGCAGGGGTCGGCATCATCGACAAATCACCATACAAGGCCTGATTCTTGTAGAAATCTTCATAGACCTTCGGATACATTTTGTACGATAGATAGTCAAAGAACCCATCTTCATTATCCGGGAATTTCGCCACAAAGGCAGCATAATCCTTATCAAAATCAATCGGAGCTAAATGATCATTCGGACGACCCTCGTAAGCGGCTTCACCCTTCAACACAATCTCTTGCAATTGTTTCGGGAAGCCTTGATACGGTTGGCCTAAACCTCCCTTAAAGAAATCCTTAACCGATTCAGGGAATGACAAGGTAGAACCTTTGGCATACACATCCTCCGCGGTTAAGCTATTCGCTGTCATAAAGATGGCCATATCCCCTACTACTTTCGAAGATGGCGTCACCTTCACGATATCCCCAAACAACTTATTCGCCTCCGAATAATTTTCTTTCAATTGCTCAAATTTATCCCCTACGCCCAAAGCAATGGCCTGACCACGTAAGTTGGTATACTGCCCACCCGGAATCTCATTATTATAAACCTCGGCAGTTCCCGCCTTAAGTTCCGACTCAAATGGGAAATACATTGCACGAACCGCTTCCCAATAATTTGAGTAGTCATTCATCGCATCTAAATTCAAGCCTGAATCATACGGGTGTCCTTGCATCATGGCAACCAATGAATTCAAATTCGGCTGCGAGGTTAAACCCGACATGGCCGCTAAAGCGCCATCCACTACATCCACACCCGCTTCAATGGCCTTCAAATAGGTCGCAGATTGAACCGATGCCGTATCATGCGTATGCAGGTGAATCGGTATCGCAACTGCCTTCTTTAATTCTATGACTAATTTTTCTGCTTGGAAAGGACGAAGCAAACCCGCCATATCTTTGATACAGAGCATGTGAGCTCCCGCATCCTCTAATTGGCGTGCCATATCCAAATAATACTGCAGGTTGTATTTCTCATTCGTAAACACATCACCCGTATAGCAAATGGCCGCTTCTGCGATGCCTGGCGTACGTTCACGCACCGCCTTAATGGAAACCTTCATCGCATCGATCCAGTTCAAGGAATCGAAAATACGAAAGACATCGATACCCGCCTCAGAAGATTTCTCGACAAACTTCTCTATCAAATTATCGGGATAAGCAGAGTAGCCAACGGCATTCGAACCACGGAACAACATCTGCAAAAGCATATTGGGCATCGCCTCGCGGAATGCCTCCAAACGCTTCCAAGGGGATTCATGCAAGAAACGCATCGCTACGTCAAAAGTAGCTCCACCCCAAACCTCCATCGAGAATAAATTCGGGAAGGTCTTTGCAAAACCTGATGCCACGGCCACCATATCTTGCGTTCGCACACGCGTCGCCAAGAGCGATTGGTGCCCATCCCGGAAAGTTGTATCCGTGAACAAGACTTGCTTCGAATCGCGAATATGTTTCGCAAATCGCTCAGGTCCTAATTCCGTCAACAATTGCTTGTGCCCGCGTGGGAATTCCGCAAATTCGTCAACCGATGGAATGATAGCCGGACGGAATGGGGCCGATGGCTTCACCTTCACATCTGGATTTCCATTCACGATCACTTCTCCCAAATAGCGTAAAGCTTTCGTCGAACGATCGCGCGTCGGCTTGATGTTAAATAACTCCGGATGATTCGCAATAAATGGAACCGTACATTTACCCTCTTGAAAAACGGGATGAGAAATCACATTGCGCAAGAATGGAATGTTTGTCTTTACCCCACGAATACGGAACTCCGACAAAGCTCGATTCAAACGCTCCGATGCACCGCGAAGTGTACGACCTTTGGCAGATACCTTCACCAACATCGAATCGAAATACGGTGAAATCTTTACTCCAGGATAAGAAGAACCCTCATCCAAACGAATACCAAAACCTGCCGCATTACGGTAAGCAATAATCGTTCCAAAATCCGGCTTAAAGCCATTGGATGGATCCTCCGTGGTAATCCGACACTGAATCGCAAAACCTTTCAACGGGATATCCTCCTGGTTTTGAATAAAGATTCCAGGATCCGACAACTTATAATTTTGGGCCACTAAAATCTGCGTACGCACGATATCAATTCCAGTAACTTCTTCTGTAATCGTGTGCTCTACCTGAATACGTGGATTTACCTCAATGAAGTAAATGTTTTCGTCCTTGTCGACCAAGAACTCCACCGTCCCCGCATTGTAATAATTTACCGCCTTACCAATCGATAAAGCATAAGCATATAATTTTTGCTTGGTTTCTTCTTTAAGACCAAAAGAGGGCGCCACCTCAACAACCTTTTGAAAACGGCGTTGAACGGAACAATCCCTTTCGTATAAATGCACCAAATTACCATGTTGGTCACCTAATAACTGAACCTCAATGTGTTTCGGGTCATCAATGAATTTCTCGATAAAGAGCGTATCATCCCCAAACGCATTTTTCGCCTCATTCTTGGCTTCTGAATGCGCTTTTTCCAATTCCTCTTCCGTCCGTACGACACGCATTCCACGTCCTCCACCGCCGGCAGCCGCTTTTACCATGACAGGGAATGTGATGCGACGAGCTTCCGACAAAGCATTTTCAAAAATCGACATATCGCCTTTTGAATCCTGAATCATCGGAACATTCGCTTTCAAGGCAGCAACTTTCGCAGCAACCTTATCGCCCAAGGCATCCATAGCCTCCGGAGATGGTCCCACGAATACGATGCCTTCTTCCCGACAACGTCGAGCCAAACCTACATTTTCGGATAAGAAACCATAACCTGGATGGATAGCCTCAATCTTCTTAGACTTACACAAAGCGATAAGTCCTTCGATATCCAAATAGGGTTTCAAAGGCTCATTGTCTTTTCCGATCTGATAAGCTTCATCCGCTTTATATCGGTGTAAGGAGTAGCGATCCTCAAAAGTATAAACGGCTACTGTTCTGATACCAAGTTCAGAAGCGGCACGCATGATACGGATGGCAATTTCACCGCGGTTCGCGATGAGAAGACTCGAGATTTTCTTAACGTATGATTTTGGCATGCGAATAATTTTAGTGCATCATAACAAAAATGATAAATTAATTGGTATTAACGTGTGTTAACAGCTATTTTATTTGGCAAAACTTGAAAATTTACAATTATTATTGGGTTCGTTACCAAAATCACTTCGGTTAAAAAAATATCGTACGCCTTCCTGTGAAATTTCTTAACTTGCAATCCCAAATTTTACCCATTTTATATGAGCGGATCGAAACCATTTATTGGCATTACCCTTGGAGACTACAACGGCATTGGGCCGGAAGTAATTTTAAAAGCCTTGGGCAGCCAGCGCATCTTAAAATGGTGTACGCCAGTCATCTATGGTTCTCAACAGGTCATTCAGTTTTACCGCAAGCAATTGGAATTGCAAGAGTGGTCGGTGAAAACAATTGCCAAAATCGAAGACGCAACCGAAGGACATACTTCCCTTATATCCTGCTGGGACGACACAAACACCATCATAGAACCTGGTAAAATAACCCCTGAAGCAGGGAAAGCCGCTTTTGCTTGCTTGGATCGGGCGGCACAGGATTTAGACAAGGGTCTATTAGCCGCGCTTGTTACTGCGCCCATCAATAAGCACAATATACAATCCGAGGAATTCAAATTCCCGGGACATACCGAATATTTAACGGAACGTTTTGAGGCCAAAAATTCACTCATGATGATGGTCAGCGAAGGCTTCCGCATGGGCGTAGCAACCGGTCATTTACCTTTGCAAGAGGTGAGCAAAGCCCTTACGAAAGAACTGATTAAGAATAAGATCGATGTTTTCTTACAGAGTTTGAAGGAAGATTTTGCCATCGAGAAACCAAAACTTGCTGTTTTGGGACTCAACCCACATGCGGGTGAGGCGGGGTTGTTGGGACAGGAGGAATTGGAAATCATCCAACCGGTCATTGAGGAATACCGTAAAAAAGGCGTTTTGGTTTTCGGCCCCTATCCCGCTGATGGATTCTTCGGCAAGGCACAATTCAAAGAGTTTGATGGCGTTTTGGGCATGTACCATGACCAAGGCTTGATCCCATTCAAATACATCGCCTTCGAAACGGGGGTAAATTTCACGGCTGGACTTCCGATCATTCGGACTTCACCGGACCATGGAACAGCCTATGATATCGCAGGTAAAAATGTAGCAGACCCAAGTTCATTCTTGCACGCCTTCTTCTTAGCGATCGATTTGGTCAAAAACCGCATGCACGTTTAATCCATGGCGAAAAAAGTCCTGATCATTGATGAAGTTCATCCCTCGCTAGCCAAGGAATTACGTTCCCTCGGTTTTGAGGTTGATGAGCAATCTGCGATTTATCCAAAGGATGTATCACTCGCTGGCTATCAGGGATTGGTGCTTCGTTCCAAAATGCCCTTAGGTGCCAAGGAATTAGCAAACACAAGTTTAGAGTTTATTGCACGAGCAGGTGCGGGTCTCGATTTAATCGACCTCGAATACTGCCGGACGAATCAGATTGCCGTTTTTAGTGCCAATGAAGGGAATCGCGATGCGGTGGCAGAACATGTGATTGGGCAACTGATTACACTGGCAAGAAAAATCAATACGGCAGATGCCGAGGTCCGTGCAGGGATTTGGAATCGAGAGGGAAATCGGGGTTGGGAATTACAAGGGAAGACATTAGGGATCATAGGCTATGGAAACATGGGTCAAAGTCTAGCGAAGAAATTGCAAGGTTTCGACATGAATATCCTAGCATACGATAAATACGCGCCTTGTACGAGTAGCATGGAACGCATTTTTCAAGAGGCCGATATTTTAAGTTTGCATATACCCTTGACCGACGAGACAAAAGAGCTGGTCGATGAAAATTTCTTGGCTCAATTCGCCAAACCCTTCGTTTTGATTAATTCGTCACGTGGTTCAATTTGTTCTTTGGATGCATTAGCCAAAGGATTATCCACAGGAAAATTACAAGGTCTGGCTTTGGATGTACTGCCCAATGAAAAATTAAGCACTTGGTCGGACGTCGATAAAAAGCTCTTCGATCAAATCGCCTCTCACCCTTCTACCCTATTCAGCCCCCATGTGGCGGGTTGGACGACCGAGAGTTATTGGAAAATCAATGATGCACTTATTGATAAAATTAAAGCCCATTATCAGCTATGAATTACCCGGAAAACATCGCTGAAAAACTAGGCTTCCATCAGATTAAGGAGCACATTCAGGAGGCTTGCTTAAGCCCGATGGGGGCGGAATATGCCGCTAAAATGAAATTCTCTACCCGTTTCCCAGTAGTCAAGCAATGGGTAGAACAGGTGCATGAGATGAAACAAATCATGGCGGAGCATGGT
This sequence comes from Aquirufa sp. 5-AUSEE-100C1, assembly GCF_054558655.1. Classification (NCBI taxonomy): domain Bacteria; kingdom Pseudomonadati; phylum Bacteroidota; class Cytophagia; order Cytophagales; family Flectobacillaceae; genus Aquirufa; species Aquirufa sp. 5-AUSEE-100C1. Next base: position 766,542 of record NZ_JBPXKO010000001.1, read on the forward strand.
GGGGAATGGCCCCAACAAGATTATTTTGATCTTCGTCCTTGGTTTGCGCCCTTAACATTAGATGGGCATTATTTAGCCCCAGAAGAATGGCGCGATTGGCATCGTGGTTTGGATATTTTGTATCAGGTCATTCGCTTCTTTGCGGGAATCGATGCGGAAAAATACCCCGAGATCATTAAGATTACACAGGCATATATCAAGAAGGAAGAGGAACAAGGATTTAATTTCCGACAAATCATCCCGATAATCCAAGAATTGGACCGCGTATTTGACATCAACGGTCAAATCAAAGAAACGGCATCGGCGGCTTTGAGCGACTTGCGTCGGAAGCGATTTGCCGAGGAACAAAACCTTCGAAAGAAGTTAGATTCTTATATACAGCAAGCCTACAAAGAAGGTTGGGTGAGTAAGGATTTCTCCTTGACTCTGCGTAATGGACGGATGGTCATTCCGTTAGCAGCTGAGCATAAACGTAAGATTAAGGGATTCGTGCAAGACGAATCAGACACAGGAAAAACGGTGTATTTAGAACCCGCGGATGCGCTCGTTTTAAACAACGAAATCAAATCCCTGGAATCGGCGGAACGCCGCGAAATCATTCAGATTTTATCGCGATTGTCCGACCGAGTGCGGCCAATGGTACCCATGTTGACCGCCTGGTATCAATGGCTCGGAATCATCGACTTTGTTCGCGCGAAGGCCGTTTGGGCGATCGAGCATGATGCTATATTACCGCATGTAAAATCCACGCCTTGGGTGGAATGGAAAGGCGCGCGCCATCCCATTTTGGAAGAATCGTTGGCCAAGATTGGTAAAAAAATCAAGGCCCTGGACATCAAATTGGATGATCAAAAACGCATCATGGTCGTGTCTGGACCGAATGCGGGTGGTAAATCGGTTACCTTATCAACCATCGGATTATTGCAGTATTTATTCCAATCGGGCTGTTTAGTACCCGTTACCGAAGGATCCACCATGGGCTTTTTCGATCAGATCTTTTTGGATATGGGCGATGAGCAAAACTTGGAAAACGAATTGAGTACCTATTCCTCTCACTTGAGTAATATGCGGCATTTTTTGGCGCACGCGCAAGATAAAACCTTATTACTCGTGGATGAATTTGGTACCGGAACGGAGCCGTCATTGGGTGGAGCGATTGCGGAATCTATTTTAGAAAAATTAGCGGATAAAGGAGCCTACGGTGCCATCAATACGCACTTTGGAAATTTAAAGAGTTTAGCGGATCGCAAGCAAGGATTGTTTAATGCGGCGATGCGCTACGATACGACGCATTTGGAGCCCCAGTTCATTTTGGATATGGGTAAACCGGGAAGTTCATTTGCCTTTGAAATTGCCCAAAAGATTGGCTTACCGAATCAAATCATTGAGAATGCGCGGAAAAAACTGGGGAAGAATCAGGTGGACTTCGACAAGTTGTTGATGGAAACGGAAACGGAGAAGCAGATTTGGGAGGCCAAAAACACAAGCTTAGCGCTTCAATTAGCGCAAGCAGAAAGTATCAAAGAACAGTATTCGAGTCTAAAAAACCACTTAGAAGAGGAGCAGAAACGCTTGCTAAACCTTGCCAAAGCGGAAGCCAAACAATTAGTCAAAGAAGCCAATCAGAAAATCGAACAAACGATTCGGGAGATTAAAGAGAAGTCGGCCGAAAAGGAAGTCACCAAAGAAATCCGTAAAGGTTTAAACGAATTCACCGAAAAGAAATTACAGGTTCAAGCGCCCAAAGCCGCTGAAAAACCTCAAAAAACAACGATTCAAGGACCTATCAGCGTGGGTTCTTGGGTGAGTATCAAGCAGGCGGATGGCGAGGGTGCCATTGGTGAAGTCATGGAATTAAAGGGTAAAGACGCGGTGGTTGCCTTGGGCGGAATCCGCACCACAATTAAACTAAATCGTTTGGAGCAAGTCAAAGCGCCTAAAGCAGAAAAGTCAACCCGAACGGCCATGCGTGGTATCGATATCAATGACCGAATGGCACATTTTGCCCTGACCCTGGATGTACGAGGCAAACGCGGTGAGGAAGTTTACGTCATTCTGGATCAATACATGAACGATGCGTTATTATTGGGTGTTCCTGAGGTGCGAATATTACACGGTAAAGGGGATGGCATTTTGCGGAATTTGGTGAAAGAACAATTAAAGCGTTACCGTGAAATCAAGTCGGTGCAGGATGAGCATGCCGACCGTGGGGGTGCGGGTATTTCCATCGTAACATTCAAATAATGAGGTACTTATTCGTTCTTTTTTGCTTTCTATTAAGTGGTTGTATGATCGACTACAACATGGGCTTAGCGAAAATCAAAGAAGGCAAATTCGATGAAGCGACGGAACTATTAACGCTGGCGCATGCCAAATACCCAAAAAATCCACAGATACTTTTTTCGAGAGGGCTTAGTCGAGGCTTCCAAGAAAACTACACGGGTGCCGTGGCTGATTTGACAAGAGCGATTCGTTTGGAAAACAATCATGCTGATTACTATTTCTACCGCGCCTATTTCAAATCTAAACTAGGCAATGAAAAAGGGGCTATTGCCGATTATTCGAAATCGATCGAGGTTTACCCCTATTATCCGGAGAGTTATTTTAACCGCGGAGTGAAGTTGATTAGCACCGGAAACTTCACCGATGCCTGCTATGATTTTCAATATGCGGCAGAATTGGGAGATACCTTATCTCTGGGCTATTTAAATATTTATTGCCATAGCTTAAAGCGCCCGCAATAGGTTATGAAAAGGCAAAAAAAATACGGAACTTTGAAGGATAGGCGTCAAGTCTAAAACGAAAAATTTTTTCATACTGCCTGAAGGCAAGCGCTAACGGGATTAATTTTAACAACATGTCGATTGCAAAAACAGGCGATAAAGTAGCCGTACATTACACAGGAAAACACGATGATGGTTCAATCTTCGACTCATCGGTAGGACGTACGCCATTGGAATTCCAATTAGGATCTGGAATGGTGATTAAGGGATTTGATGATGGCGTAACCGGAATGACGATTGGTGAGAAGAAAACCATTGTGATTCCAGCGGCGGAGGCCTATGGCGAGCATTCCCCTGAAAACACCGTAACGATTGAACGTGCACAGATTCCTCCGCATATCGAATTGGAATTAGGCGCTTCGTTGAGCATGCACCAAGATGGTGGTCATGTGGTTGAAGTAGTAATTACAGATTTGACGGAATCACATGTAACCTTGGATGCGAATCATCCATTGGCGGGTCGTGATTTAACATTTGAATTGGAATTGGTAAGTATTCAATAGGTATTTATGAAAATTGATTTGCGCTCCTTCGTCCCACATGGACTGGTGATTATCGGATTTATTGTCATTTCCTTCATTTATTGCGGCCCGGTGTTGCAAGGAAAGGTATTGATACAACATGATATTATGCAGGCTCAAGCGGCGGCGCAGGAGAGCATTCAATTTAAGAAAGCATCGGGAACGGATGCTTGGTGGACCAACTCGATGTTTGGGGGTATGCCAACCTATCAAATTTCCGGCTCCTACCCCTACAGTATCTCGAGCTATATTGGGAGTTTCATTACGAATCTATTTCCTACGCCGGTTAATTTAATCCTTCTTCAGCTCCTTGGAATGTATTTATTCCTGTGGGCAATGGGCGCCTCACCCCTCTTGGGTTTTGCGGGTGCGGTGTTTTATGCTTTCGCGACCTATAATTTGGTGATTATTCCGGCAGGACATACATCGAAAGTGTTGGCCTTGGCCTATGCACCGATGGTATTAGCGGGTATCCGTATGTGCTGGGGCATTCGGAAATGGCTTGGGGCTGCAGTATTTGCTGTGGCAATGGCCTTGGAATTATATGCCAACCACGTTCAAATAACTTATTATTTGTTTTTCATTATCGGAGCCTATAAGCTCTACATGCTCATCCATTGTTTTCGAAACAAAACCTTGATGGATTGGTATAGCCGCGGATTATTACTGGGGCTCGGTTTAATTCTTGCCATCGGAACACACGGCATGCGTCTTTGGAATAATTACGATTATGCCAAAGAGACAACCCGTGGAAAATCAGAATTAGCTGCCAATGCCAAACGAGGCGATGGTTTAGACAGCGGTTACGCATTCGATTGGTCCTATGGGATCTCGGAGACAGGAACCTTGTTGATACCAAATTTCAAAGGAGGAGCATCCCAAGGCGATTTAGGGGGAACGAAATCAAATACCTACAAGACGATGGTGGATGCCGGATTCTCGGAGGACCAGGTGTTGGGCTTTGTGGAGAAAGGTCCGACCTATTGGGGTGAGCAGTCGTATACAGCGGGACCAGCCTATGCAGGAGCACTAATTATATTCCTATTCTTATTTGGGGCATTTTACGTGAAATCAGGCGAAAAATGGTGGATTCTAGGCATCACGTTGTTATTCCTAACGATGGCTTGGGGCAAGAATTTTCCATTGAATTTCGTTTGGTTTGACTACATCCCTATGTTCAATAAATTCCGTGCGATTACGATGGTGTTGTCCTTTGTACAATTTGGCATGGTGAGTTTGGGCTTGATGGCACTAATTCAGTTGGCGAAACAAAAACCAAGTTTAGCCGAGATAAAGAAGCCTTTATTGTACGCATTGGGATTAAGTGGTGGCATGTGTTTGGTCTTTGGTTTAGTTCCTGATTTGTTCTTTGATTTCAAGGGGGCACAGGATGGCGCGGCGATATTACAAGACCCGATGATGAATACTGCCATCTGGAGCAGCATACGTTTGGACCGAATCGAATTATTCCAATCCGATGCCTTCCGCAGTTTAATTATCATTTTGATCGGAGCTGCCTTGGTCTATAGCGCGAGCTTGGCGAAGGTTAAGAAATCCGTTTGGGTAATTGGCATTGTTTTGTTGGGAATTTTTGATTTGACCCCCGTAGCCAAGCGTTACTTTGGCAAGGAAGCATTTGTCTCAAAGAGTACCTTGGATGAGCAGATTCAGCCGACGGCGGTGGACCAACAAATCTTAGCGGATCATGGTACTTTCCGCGTATTAAACTCGACAGTATCATTTATGAATGATGCGACAACCTCGTATTATCATCAATCTTTAGGAGGTTACCATGCGGCCAAGTTGCGTCGTTACCAAGAATTAGTTGAGAAGTACTTTGCGGGTAATCCGGGACAGATGAATGTATTGAACATGTTGAACACCAAATACATTATCGTGGCGGATTCGGCGGGCCAAGCGGCCGTACAAACGAATCTGGCGGCTTTGGGAAATGCTTGGTTCGTGAGTTCCGTACAATGGGCAAAAAATGCGGATGAGGCGTTGAATGGCATCGAGAAGATCGATCCTTCGAAGCAGGTTATTTTAGAGGAGCAAGATCGGTCGATTGTTGGAAATTTAAGCTTGGATTCTTCCGCTACGGCAAGTATTCAATTACAGAAATACGAACCGAATCATTTGACTTATCAATCAAACGCCGACAAGAATGGATTCGCTGTCTTTTCAGAAATCTATTACCGAGGAAACAAGGACTGGAAGGCCTACATGGATGGTAAAGAAGTCAATCATACACGTGCCAATTATGTGTTGCGGGGACTAGCGATACCAGCAGGGAAACATACGGTAGAATTTAAATTTGAACCCTATTCTGTTGAAATGGGTCAAAAGGTCGATGGAATCGCATCGATCGGATTAATCGCATTTATCGCTTTGGCCATTGGTCTGACGATTAAACAAACAAAAAAAGAGGCATGATTTATTCAATGACCGGTTTTGGGAAATCCCAAAAAGAGGCGCAAGAATTACAAATACGTGTGGAAGTCAAGACATTGAATTCCAAGTTTACGGATATATTTTGTCGGCTCCCCAAATCCATTTCCGCACGCGAAATTGAGATTCGTAATTACTTAACCCAACAACTCGAGCGGGGGAAAATTGAATTGAGCGTTCAAATTCAAAAGAATCACGATGGTGGCGAGCAAAGTATTTTACCGCAAGGACAAATCGCGCGCTACTTTGCCGAATTAAAGCGAGTTGCTGCTGATTTAGGCGTAACAAACGTAGATGAAGGCGCCTTGTATTTACAGGCCTTAAATGTGCCGGCAAGTATCTCACAGGATACGAAAGAGGAATCCGAAGAAGAAATCGAAGCGTTATGGCAAGTGATTTATGATGCAATCCAAGAAGCGGTAAAAGAGTGTAAGGAATTTAGGGCACGTGAGGGTAAGATCGTGGAGGATAAATTCCGGGAATACATTGCCTCGATTAAATCAGGTCTAGATCAGGTAACTAATCAGGATTTGGTGCGTATGCCGGGTATTCGTGAACGGATGAAAAAATCGCTGTTGGAATTAGGTTTAAATGAAGACTTCGACCAAAATCGCTTTGAGCAAGAGGTGGTTTATTACATTGAGAAATTCGACATTTCCGAGGAAAAAGTACGCCTCGGAACACATTTAGGCTATTTCATCGATATCCTCGAGGAAGGAAATGGTAAGAAATTAAACTTCATGGCCCAAGAAATCGGTCGGGAAATCAATACCATCGGCTCCAAAGCCAATGACTCACAAATCCAACGCCTTGTCGTGAACATGAAGGACGAGTTGGAGAAGATCAAGGAACAGACGGCGAATGTTCTCTAATGGAGGTAAGAGGTAAGAGGTAAGAGGTAAGAGGTTAGAGGTAAGAATGATTGTAGAGACGCGATACTTCGCGTCTTTTTTTTATAAAATAATCGGAATTATCAGTGATTTAGGTCGATTTTGCTATTTCTAGACGCGAAGTATCGCGTCTCTACAAAACGAAAAAGACGCGAAGTATCGCGTCTCTACAGACCATTTAAAAGCGCAATCCCCAAACACCCCAAAGACAATCCCAACCATTGACGTTTGGTCATCTGCTCTTTGAATATTAGATAGGCACTTATCGCGCTTAAAAGTATGACGCTGAGATTATACATGGTCAATACCACGGCGACATTATTTTGGAAGTCATCCAAGGCCTTCAATAGGAAGTAAAAGGAAAAGAAATTAGGTAAACCTAATGGAATCGCAGCAAGCACCGAATTCCGATTCCAATTCAAATTACCCTTCATCGAGTTCCAAATCAAAACAATCAACGCACCGGCCATGGAACCGATCAACAACATCATGATAAATGGCAAAGTCCCTCCCACTTGTGCAGTCAAATAACTATTTAGGTAACCAAACAAGGTATTCGTTAATCCATAGGCGACAAATACGGCGATCAACAAAGAGACCACGGGTTTGAAGCCGGATTCCAAATTTACTTTGGGACTGCAGAAATAAATTGCCGCGAACGAAAAAACAAGTCCAGCTGCGATGGGAATGGTAATATCACCTCCCGTTTTTAAAATAAATAAGTTGATGAGCACTGGGATTACCAAGGAAATATTATTCGCCAAAGATGTAGGCGCCATACCATTCCGCTGAGTTGAGAAGCCTGATAATAAGAACGTAATGACAAAGCCGACACCCATGACCATCAATAAGGCGGTATCCATCGTGGAAGGCCATTGAAATGGGATAGCGGACGGTTGGTGAAAATAAGCCGTAAAAAAACAAACAGGGTAATTTAATAGAATCGCAATTCGCGTATCGACTTGAAAACGCGCATGTGCACGAAAATTCACCATGAGTAAAACGGAGAAAATAACGGACAATACCAAATACAACATCTTATGCTTTTTTAACGAGATCTTCCAATATACCCACCCATTCAGGCGAATTGTTCAGACTTTCTACCAATTGCCAATGTTCACCACCGGCTTCTTCAAATAATTCCTTGTACTCCTCTCCTACCTCGATCGTGGTTTCTAAACAATCTGCCACAAAAGCGGGCGAGAAAGCCAAGATTTTCTTCTTGCCTTCAGCCACTAATTTCTTGATGGTATCATCCGTATAGGGTTGTAACCAAGGGTCGCGACCTAAGCGGCTTTGGAACGCCGTTCCATAAGTACCAGGCTTCAAGCCCATTTCAGTGGCAATCCGCCGTGTAGTTTCATGGCATTGCGCCCGGTAACAACCGTGGTTTTTCTCGGTAATTTTGTCACAACAAGTACCGAAAACACAGGTATTTTTAGTGTAATCCCCTTTGCGAATATGACGTTCAGGAACACCATGGTAAGAGAATAAGTAATAATCGAAATCGATATCCTTTTGGTAGTTCGCCGCTTTGGAGGCAAAATACTTCGCAAATGCTGGATGATCATAGAAATAACTCACCATGGAAAGTGCAGGCATGACCTGCCAATCCTTCATCAATTCCATCACACGCTCATACACGGAGCCTGTCGTAGCGGATGCATACTGTGGAAAGAAAGGAATCACGATGAGTTTCTTGAGATTCTTGGATTGCATATCAGCCAGTGCAGTCTTCATGTCCGGCGATTGATAGCGCATCGCCAAGCGAACATAATAGGCATCGCCTAATTGAGTCTGCAAATCTCTCGCCACGTCTTCCCCATAAAACTTGAGGGGCGAGCCACGCTCCTCCCACAATTCTTGGTAGATTTTGGCGGATTGTGGGGCCCGGAAAGGGGCTATAATGCCGTTAACAAGAATACTACGAATGATGTAAGGGATATCAATGACCCGACCATCCATTAAAAATTCACGCAGGTATTTACGAACTGCAGGGGTCTTCGGATTATCCGGCGTACCCAAATTCACTAACAAAACTCCAATCATAACACAAATTTGGTCTAATTAATTAGAAGACCCAACCCTCTGGCGTAATTTTTGTCCGTGTTGGCCCCTCAACACAAGGTGCCAAATCTTGACAACCTACGGATCCCGGAGGACATGCATAAGTTTCGCCAGGTATTGGGAATGTGATCGGTGAGTAACCCGCTGGAATATCTTTCCGACGATCGATATTAAAGATTTTTTTACGCACCGAAAACACGTTAAATATACCTAACACGCGTTCATTGGGATTTGTTATGGATTTTATGTTTAAACTGAAACGAGTTTCTGCAGGCACATCAAACAAAGAACCCGTAGATTGTTGGGATGAAATCAATGATTGATAGAAATTATAGACCGTCTTCGTAATGGAACGTTGCTCCAATCGGAAATAATAAGCCCCATAGCCATCGAATGGGAGGCGAGCAACTTGTCGGCCCACGACACGCTGCCCATTCGTCAACACATCCGAAAATACGTTTAAGTCATTATTGGTAATGATATCCCAACAATTTCCATTGCATCGGTAGTTTAAGATGTTATTGTTAGGAAAACGAGGCATAACGCAATCCAATGTTTTCACGAAGTCAAATCGTCCACCATCCGTACAGGTAGCACAAAATTGCACGTTTTCATAGTGTTTCCAATTCCACATGTAATAATCTCCTTCACTTGCCATATCCTTGAAGTCCAGGTAAACGGTAAATCCAGCACGGCGAGGATCTACTTTGGCATATTGCTCAAAAGCTTCAAAGCGCACGATTGAATTTTCAATTTCAGGCACGGCACGCATCGTCTCCACCGAGCTCTCATACTGCTGACCAGCCAAGGTCTTGATAAACAATTTGTAACTGCCGCCAACTTTACCCGCAAAACCCTTATCAGCGGGCAAATAGGTACCTAAAGGCTTAGCAACTTCTTTGAAATACGTTTTTTGTCCTTGGGCATCCATGATATACACCTCGGCCTTCGTTATCGGTTGAGGCAAGGTTGACATGATCCGATTGGCAGAACTCGACAAACGAATTTTACATAACTCAGGATCATCAGCGATATCCGCTTCTATGGTTACAAAAGATGTAGCATCTTTCTGTACAAAATTATCAATGGGCTGAACGCAAGAAAAAAGCGACAGAACAAAAAGGTATATGATTAGTCTAGAAAAAGGCATTCTTATAAAAATTTAAAATTATAGGTCATCGAGATAAATGGAGAAGCAAATACGCTCAACTCATAGGCTTTTAAGCCATTTTTGGTCGACTTAAAGAAGACCGAGTAAGGGTTTTGGCGGCCGTATAGGTTATATACCGTAAAGACCCAACTTCCCTCCCAACGCTTATGCTTCATCGAAGGATTATTCACAGTCCAAGAAAAATCTAACCGATGATAATCCCTGACGCGATCATTATTGCGTTCTGCAAAAACAGCATATTTCTTACCCGCAATTTCATAACTACCCGATGGAGATGAAAAAGGTCGTCCGGTATTATATACAAACGTGAAGGAGAAACTATGGTGCGTTGAGGGCTGAATATTCCACATCGCATTAAATGAATGTGGCTTGTCATAATTCGTCGCAAACCAGTTCCCATTGTTAATCGCCTGAATTTCAGGGAAATCACCAATCATCTGATTGAAAGCACGCGCATAGGTATAAGAAATCCAACCCGAGTTTTCCCCCTTCTTTTTTTGCAACATTAATTCAAATCCATACGCCTTTGATTTACCCGTAATCAATTGGGTTTCAATATTGGGATTCAATTGCAAATTAGCTCCCGAGACAAAATCCAAGGTATTCCGAACATTCCGGTAATACGATTCCAAGGAAATCTCAAAAACGTTTTCATTAAAGGTCTTGAAGAAACCTAAAGAAGCAAAATCACTTTGCTGAGGCTTAATAAATGAATCCGCTGTCTTCCAACGGGAGGTTGGCAAAGGAGTCGTATTGTTCGAAAGCAATTGGAAGAACTGTTGTTGGCGGTTATACCCAAATTTCAACGTCGCATTCTCTGCCAACGAGTATTTCAAAGTCAAACGAGGCTCAAAACCCCCATAACTCGCCATCACCTCTCCATCCGCATATTCCTTTTTACGAACAATCGAATTCAGCGACGGCATTAAGCCAGGAGCGTATTCATTCACGGTTCCCGCTCCAATCCGCCAATAATTCGCATATCGAATACCCGCTTGAATGGTCAGTTTTTCATTCATCTTCCACTCATCGTCCAAATAGATGGCCGACTCAATGGATTGCTCTGTAGCTAATTTCACAGTTGCCACACGGGAAGAAATCCCATCGTTTAAAACGCCTGGGTTGATGTCATAGCGAGTTAGGGTCGCACCAAAATTAAATTTATGCTTCTCTACAGGTTGGTAATCAAAACTGATCGTTCCATTCCGATATAAAATGGAGGAGTTTAAATTGATGGTATTTACCGAGTCTGGCGCATAAGTCTTGGTCGAGTAATAGGATAAGGCACCGGCCACGAGCATGCTTAATTTCGGCGAAAAGTAATGATTCCAATGCACTGAACCATTCTTATGGCCATAATCAAAAGAAGTTTGTTTGGCTACAACGTTTTCAATACTAAAGAGTGAGTCCACTCGATAAAAATCATTACTCACATAGGCCGACAAAGAAATCGTATTTTTTTGATTTGGGCGATAGTAAACTTTGGTGGCGATATCGGTAAAATTCGCGCGAATGTTTTTCAAATTTGGGGGTGCTACAGCTTTGAATAAAAAGTCATTCGCAGATAAACGCGCTGCCACTAAAACAGATAATTTCTCTTTGATAACCGGAATTTCAGCCATAACACGGTTGGAAACCAAACCAATTCCTCCCTGCATTTTAAACTTCTCCGTACTGGGCTCAATCATCTTGATATCCATCACCGAAGCCGTTCTACCCCCAAAACGTGAGGGAATACCTCCCTTGTACAATTCCAAATCACGAATCGCATCGGAAGCAAATACCGAGAACAATCCAAACATATGTGTTGGATTGAAAATCGGTGTATCATCAATGTAAATCAGGTTTTGATCCACATTGGAACCACGGATATTCAAGCCATTTGCACCTTCACCCACGGATGAAACACCGGGCAAGGTCTGTAAACTACGAATCACATCAACCTCCCCCATCATCGTAGGAAGCTTTTTGATGCCTTTTAGACTTAAAACGGTAACGCCCAATGAAGGCGTTTGAATGTCCTTCTTATCTGCCGATGCAGATACAATTACCTCCTCCAACTGCTTGGTTACATTGTTAAGTTCCACATTGATCTCCAGATTACTCTGCATGTAGACCTTGGTACGGTAGGGATTATATCCCACCGAGGAAACTTTCAACACATATTCTCCATAGGGAAGTGACAACTTATATAAACCATTCGCATCAGTCACGGCGCCCGACTTCTTAAAATCGACAGAAATGGTAGCACCTACGATCACCTCACCGGACTGGGCATCAATCACCTTACCACTTAAAACGGGTAACTGGTGCTCTTGGGAAAAGGTACAAAAGGAGATAAACAGGGAGAGACAAAGCCCCCATCGCGTAAGGTTTTTAATCATAGTTAATTAGTCAACAATAAACAGATGTCAATGATACAAAGAATATCAGACTTTTCTCACCCGAGTAGCGACCAAAGAGCGGATATTGCGACGAAAAGAAGTGTGAAGGGAATCAGCACTTTCCAACAAAGGTACATGAATTGGTCAACGCGGACTCTGGGGAGGGTCCAGCGCACCCACATCTGCAAAGCAATTAACAGGTAAGTTTTTACCATAATCCAGCCAAATCCCCATAAGGTAGCTGCCAAAGTTCCCGTCGTCCCATTGGTCCAATCGGCTAAACGAAGAGTAGCGATATTCGGCAAAGGGGAATACCAAGCACCCCAGAATAGAATCACGCCCAACAAGCTAACAAGGAGCATCATTCCATATTCCGACAAAAACAATAGTGCCCAACGCATACCCGCATATTCCGTATGAAAACCACCCACTAATTCCGATTCCGCTTCGGGAATATCAAAAGGGGCACGATTTGCTTCGGCTAAGGAGGCAATAAAATAAATGATAAATAGGAAAAAGAATAAAGGCATCCGCACTATATTCCAAGTCAATATTCCACCAATTCCCTGCACTTCAATCCCCAGGGACTTAATTCCAAATAAGTATTGCACCTCAGTCGAGAAAATGCCTTGTTGGGCCGCAATATCCTGTAAATTCAAACTCCCCGAAATGATCACGACACAAAGGATGCTCAAGCCCAGGGGAATCTCAAAGGATACCAACTGAGCTGCCGAGCGAATCGCCCCCAGGAGTGCATATTTATTATTGGAGGTCCATCCGGCCAGCAGAATACCGAGTGTATCCAAGGAGACGATACCCATTAAAAGCATAATACCCATCTCTGTCTGAGAGCCTTGTAACCAGGTTCCTGAACTTAAGGGCACCACGGAAAAAGCCCCAAAAATCGACAAGAAAATAATCCAAGGAGCTAATAGAAATAAGCGTTTCTGCGCCAAAGCAGGCACAATATCCTCTTTTTGAATGAGTTTAATCAAGTCGGCAAAAACCTGTAACAAACCCCATTTACCCACTTCCATGGGACCGAGACGGTCCTGCATAAATGCGGAAAGCTTACGCTCGACATACACGCCGATGATGACGTTGACCGTCAACAAAATCAGACAGATGAGGAGCGCGATAAACATTAGTTAATAGCGTTAAGAGCCTGGGTGAAATCTGCCATTAAATCCTCAATGGATTCAAGACCTACAGCTACGCGAACGAGGCCATCTGTAATTCCTAAAGCAGCCTTTTCTTCTGCCGGCAATTTAGAATGTGTCGTCGAGGCAGGATGTGTAATGATCGTACGAGAATCTCCCAAATTCGGGGATATCGAGGCGATTTTCAATTGCTTACTAAACGCAACTACTTTTTCAAAGCCCCCTTTGATATCGAGTGTTAAGATACCTCCACCATATTTCATTTGGCGTTTTGCCAACTCATATTGTGGATGGGATTTTAAGAATGGATATTTTACTTGAACCAGCGCTGCATGACCATCCAATGCCTCGGCCAAAGCCATCGCATTTTCGGAATGTTTCTGCATCCGAAGATCTAATAATTCTAAACTCTTTGATAAAACCCAGGCATTAAATGGTGATAACGATGGTCCCGTATGACGTGCAAAGAAGCGAATCTCATCCATAAAGACTTTCTTGCCACAAATGACACCACCTAATACGCGACCCTGTCCATCAATGTATTTTGTTGCCGAATGGATAACTAAATCAGCGCCCAAATCTAAAGGCGTTTGCAAGATCGGTGTAGCAAAACAATTATCTACCACCAAAACCATATCCTTTCCTTGCTTCAAGGCAGCTAAGGCAGGTAAATCAATTAACTCCAAACCAGGGTTTGATGGAGATTCACAGAATAAAAACTTGGTATTAGGTTGGATCGCTGCTTCCCATGCCTTGATATCAGCACCGGGAACAAAGGTGCATTCAATTCCCCATTTAGCCGTAATCTTCGTCAAAATCTGAATGCAAGACCCAAATAAAGCATTCGATGCTACCACATGATCGCCTGCTTTTAATAATCCAGCCATCGATGCAAAAATCGCTGCCATCCCAGTTGAGAAGGCTAGCCCATCCTCCGCATTCTCCAACATCACCATTTTGGCCACGAATTCATCCACGTTCGGATTCATGTAACGTGAATAGATATTTCCTGCCTTTTCCTCCGCAAAAATCGCACGTCCCTCCTCGGCATCTTCAAACGTAAAGCTTGACGTTAAATAAAGGGGTACAGAATGTTCGCGGTTGTGTGAACGATCGGCTTGAATACGAATGGCTTTCGTTTGTTTTTGCATCGGCATAAAATTTAATCTACAAAAGTAATAGAATAGTGGCAAAACGCGCCTATTTACGAATGAGTATTTTTTGACCTGATTCAGGCCCACACATAAAAAGAATTAATTCAAGATTAATGAGTAAATTTCAAGGTTGATCATCCTTTTGGAATCAATAAATTAGAACTATGAAAAAACAATTACTATTTGCTTTGAGCGCCGCGCTCTTGTGCTTTTCCTTGCCGACACAGGCACAAAAATGGACCAATTTATTTGATGGAAAAACCTTCAAAGGATTTAAGCAATTGGGCGGAAAGGCTATTTATGAAGTAAAAGATGGTGTGATGGTCGGGACGACCGTTCCAAATACTGGAAATTCCTTCATGGCAACGGAAGAGGAATACGGCGATTTCATTTTGGAAGTTGACGTGAAAGTAGACAACAAAATGAACTCCGGAATTCAATTCCGTAGCTTATCTATCCCTACCTACAACAATGGTGTGGTACATGGTTACCAAGCGGAAATCGATCCATCAGCTCGTGGCTGGTCGGGTGGTATCTACGACGAATCTCGTCGCGGTTGGTTATCTCAAAACGAACTAAAACCCGAAGCGAAAAAGGCCTTTAAATTAGGCGATGTTTGGAATCATTACCGCATTGAGGCAATTGGAAGCACAATTCGTACCTGGATCAATGATGTTCCTGTGACTTATTTGGTGGATGATATGACAGCCAAAGGATTTATTGCCTTCCAAGTACATGCGATTTACGGCGAAATGAAACCTGGGATGCAGGTGATGTGGAAAAACATTCGTATCCAAACGGGCAAAGACATGCAACCACGTCCAATCGACGGAAAAACAGTGGTGGAAAACTATACGTTGAATACCTTATCTGAGCAAGAAAAAGCCGCAGGATTTAAATTATTGTTTAATGGAAAAGATTTAACAGGATTCCGTTCAGCATTTAAAACAACGGCTCCGCCATCGGTTTGGACGGTTGAGGATGGTACGCTGCATGTCAATTCATCTGGAGGTAAAGAATCTGGAAATGGTGGCGATATCTTGACAAATGAGCAATTTGGAGCTTTCGAATTAACATTTGATTTCAAATTGACTGAGGGTGCGAATTCAGGTGTGAAGTATTTTGTCAATGAAACGTATGACTCAGGGATGTCGGCCATCGGTTTGGAATACCAAGTATTGGATGACGCGAAGCACCCAGATGCGAAATTAGGTACGGTAGGAAATCGTACCTTGGCAAGTTTATATGACATTATTCCTTCGAATAAATTGGAGCCGCGTTTCCAACGGAAGATCGGCGAATGGAATCAAGGACGTATCATCGTCTATCCAAACAACATTGTTCAACATTGGTTGAACGGATTCAAAGTAATCGAATACGAGCGTAAGAGTAATATTTTCAAGGTTTTAGTTGCGCACAGCAAGCACGCCAAGTGGGATGGCTTCGGAATGCAGGACAAAGGACCTATTTTATTCCAAGAGCACGGGGATTCCGTGTTTTACAAAAACATCAAAATCAGAGAAATTAAATAAGCTATTTAACAATGGAAAGAAGATCATTTATCCAAAAAGGTGCATTAGCGACATTAGGTACGCTGGCATTTAGTGCAAAATCTTACAGTAAGATTATTGGTGCAAACGACCGTGTTCGTGTGGCTTGCGTAGGTTTTTCAGACCGTCACCGCGCATCCCACGTGCCTCCATTCAAGGCATTAGCAAAAGAGATGAACTTTGAAATGGTAGCTTTGTCGGACCTATGGAACCGCCGTCGTGAAGAGGGAAAGGCATTTTTAGAGAAGCAATTGGGCGGAACCATCCAAACTTATCGCAATAACGAGGAATTGTATTCGGCGAAAGGTATTGATGCCGTGTTTATTTCAACAGCAGATTTCCAACATGCCTTGCATACCATCGAAGCGGTGAAAGCGGGTTGCGATACTTATACGGAGAAACCATTGGCTGAAACCATGGAAGATAACCGCGCGGTATTGAAAGCGGTAAAAGATTCCGGTAAAATCGTACAAATCGGTTCACAACGTCGTTCAGGGGAAAACTATTGGGCTGCGGAGGAATTCATCAAATCGGGAAAATTTGGGGATATCAAGATGGTGGAATTGATGTGGAACGTGAACCAACCGGGCCGTTGGAGACGTCCGGAATTAACAAGCATTTTGAAGGAATCAGATATCGATTGGAAGCGTTTCTTGATGAACCGTCCTGCGGATACATTTGATCCACGTAAATATTTAGAATACCGTTTATTCTGGCCATATTCTTCGGGAATTCCTGGCCAATGGATGTCGCACCAAATCGATACAGTACACTGGTTTACCGGATTATCGCATCCAAATTCCGTGGTAGCCAATGGAGGTATCTACCAATGGAATGACGGACGTAAAAATGCGGATACGATGACCGTTGTGTTCGATTATGGTCAAGGAAACAAAGGATTCCAAGTACAATTTACCTCACGTTTCTCAAACGGAGCAGGTGGTACAAAAGAAATTTACTACTCAAATGGGGGTGAATTAAACTTGGATACCAACATGATTTCACCAAACGGCGGTTTGCAAGAGCGTGAAGCCAAAGCGATGGGCATGCAGGCCAATTTACTTCCAACGATGAAAATTGAAGGGGCAAAAGTTGCGTCGGATGCTAATACAGGAAACGATCCGTTAACATTCAACCACGTGAAGAACTGGATGGAATGTGTTCGTTCGCGCAAAACTCCAAATGCACCGATTGAAGCAGGTTACCAGCACTCAATTGCGACCATCATGTCGAATGCCGCATATCGCACGGGACAGCGTGTTACTTTTGATGAGAAGACGCAAGAGGTGATGGCGGGAGATAAGGTGTTTAAGTATTAGTGGACAGTAGTCCGTAGTCAGTAATCAGTGGTCAGTAAACAGATTTCAGTGATTATTTAGTGATCAATTTGATTTCATAGTTAAAATTAGGAGTCCGAAGCAATGGCCCTTATGATGAGCAATCTCATAAGGTTATTAAGCTTCGGATTTCTTTTTTTATGAATGAAAATCAATTTTAAATATTAACTCAAATAGAGAGAACTTCTGACTACTGACCACTGATTACTGACCACTGATTACTGACCACTGATTACTGACCACTGATTACTGCCCCCCCCTTGCCAAACGTATTAGTTTTCCTTATCTTGCATTAAATTCGTATTTCGATATATGGCTCAAATACCCACGCAATCCAAGAAGGACCTCATCACACACATCGCGATTGTCATCTCGCTGTTTCTTGTGTTATTCTTTGGCTTTTTCTTTGTGTATTTGCCATGGAGCACACATCATGGCGAGACTATTCAGGTTCCTAATTTAAAAGGTATGAATATGGAGAAAATGGAGGAAGCGATTGATGCGAATGATTTGGAATATGAAATTGCAGATTGCACCTATACGGCTGATAAGCCTCCTTTAACCATTTTATCGCAATACCCTTTGCCGAATGCATTGGTTAAATCAGGGCGTAAAATTTACATTACGATTAATTCGGAGACCCCTCCGACCATTAAATTACCAACATTAGTTGGACTCTCGGTTCGCAGTGCCGAGCAACAATTATACATCGCTGGCTTACGCAAAGGGATAGTGCACGAGGTGAATGATCCGCGTGTCAAAGAAGTCATTGAGGTTCAGGCATTTGGCCGAAAAATCGAAGCGGGTGCCAGTATTCCTAAGGGGACTTTAGTGGACCTATTCATCGGAAATGGTACTTCGGATGTCGAAATGGAATTACCTGATTTTGTGGGAAAACCAATGGATGAGGTCAATATTGCTTTAGCCGGAATGGGGCTAAAAGTGGGAAAAGTTACTTACGAAGCGAATGACACCTTCCCCGCAGGGACGGTATTTAAGCAGTCCTGTGCGACTTGCGAAGGAATAAGTGTTAAACCAGGCGACCTAATCGACCTCTGGGTTGTGGGTGGCGAAGATCAATAATTATGGATATTACGATTGAAGAATTAAAAGAACGTATAGACAAGGGTGAAAACCTAAATCTGTTTGACGTACGTGAAGAATATGAACTCGACGAATTCAATATTGGTGCTCAATTAATCCCTTTGGGTGAATTGCCCGACCGTTTAGATGAAATTAAGGCAGATAAAGATGCTGAGATTATTGTTCATTGTCGGTCAGGAGCCCGTTCAGGCCGTGCACAAGCCTACTTAGAATCAGAAGGATACACAAATGTACGTAACTTGGTAGGCGGCATGCTCGCTTGGCAAGCTGCTGGCTATTAAGATGTTATCCATTTCCGCGAACGATTTCAAGGAAAACCTATCCGCTCTTTCTCTGCTGGACGTTAGAACGTCCCGAGAACGAGCGGATTTTGATTTAGGGGGCATCCATATTCCACTCGATGATCTACTATCCCGAATTCAGGAATTAAATCCCTCTACTTTATATACGCTTATTTGTTACAACGGAACGCAAAGCCAAATAGCTTGTCGGCTCCTCTCCGCCAAAGGCTACCGTGCTCAGAACGTCGAAGGAGGGCTTGAAGCCTATTTAAGTTTGCCTTGAATGAATTCAGCAGCCTGATCCGGATGAATGAATTCAAAATCGTCTTGATGACGAAACCAGGTCAATTGTTTTTTGGCATAATGCCGCGAATTGCGCTTCAACAAGCGAATCATCTCCGCCTCATCATATTCGCCTCGAAAAAAGCCATAGACTTCTTTATACCCCAAGGTCTTTAAAGCATATCGATCTTGATAAGCCTCGTTATCCTTGGCTTCTTTCACCAATCCGGCGGCCAACATCCCATCCATGCGCGCATCAATTCGCGCGTACAACTCTTCCCTCGAACGATCCAAACAAATCTTAATCATTTCAAAGGGGCGATTTGCTTTTTGTTGGTTACGAAAGGATGTATAAGTCTTGCCGGTCGATAAGCATACCTCCAATGCCCGAACAACGCGTTGTGGATTTTGCGAATCAACTTGTTGGGCATACTCTGGGTCCAAGGATTGTAATTGTTCAAACATGGAAGTCAAGCCTTCCAATGTTAATCGTTGCATGAGTTGACCTCGCAAAGCTAAATCCACATCAGGCATTTCATCCAAACCATCCATCAGAGCCTTCAAATAAAGACCCGAACCACCGGTCAGAATAACAACATCTTGGGTTTTAAATAATTCCGTAAGGACATGTAAAGCCTCCCGCTCAAAATCGCCTGGAGAGAAATAATCGTGGATGGAATGTGAATCAATGAAATGATGCTTCACACCACCCTGTTCTTCCAAACTGGGTTTTGCCGTACCAATAAGAAGTTCTTGGTAAAATTGCCGGGAATCGGCCGAGATGATTTCCGCAGAAAGACTTTTGGCCATTTCGACGCATAAAGCTGTCTTGCCAACAGCCGTAGGACCCGCAATGACCAAAAGTGTTTTTTTCATCTTAATACGTATTCTTTTTACCGTACCATTTCCGACCAGCTTTTGCCTTGTCGAAAGAACGCGGATTTTCAGCAGGTTTAGCGGCAGCGCCAGGACCAGCAGGTCTATTCCCGCGATTCGGAGGGCCTTGTTTGGCCTTTTTCTCGATGGTTAAAACCTTCATGGGATAGCGATGCGCCTCAATGACAGGGACTTTCTTTCCGATTAAACGCTCAATGTCTTTCAAATAAGCCTTTTCCTCGATATCACAGAAGGAAATCGCGGTACCATTGGCACCCGCGCGTCCTGTCCGTCCGATTCGGTGGACATAGGTCTCGGGAATATTCGGCAATTCAAAATTAATCACATATTCCAAATCATCCACATCAATTCCACGCGCAGCAATGTCGGTAGCGACCAATACGCGCGTTGTTTGGGCCGTGAAATTTTTCAAGGCCGTTTGACGGGCATTTTGCGACTTATTACCGTGAATGGCTTCAGCCTTGATTCCCGCTTTCAACAAAACCTTCACAACTTTATCGGCGCCATGTTTGGTCCGTGTAAAGACAAGGGCAGTCTTGATTTTGGTATCTTCCAAAATATCCAATAGAAGGGTATTCTTATTGTTTTTATCAACAAAATAGACTGATTGATTGATAATCTCAACGGTCGAAGAAACAGGCGTCACCGAAACCTCGGCTGGATTACGCAAAATAGACGCGGCCAATTGAACAATCTCAGGCGGCATGGTCGCGGAGAAAAACAAGGATTGTCTTTGCTTCGGCAAGGCAACTAACAACTTACGAACGTCATGAATAAAACCCATATCGAGCATACGATCGGCCTCATCGAGGACGAAATATTCGACATTGGCGATGGACAGGTGTTTCTGATTCATCAGGTCCAACAAACGACCGGGAGTCGCAATGACCACATCGACGCCGGAACGTAATGCGGCTACCTGCGGACTTTGGCCTACGCCACCAAAGATAACTGTGTAATTTAAGGAGGTATGGCGTGCATAGGCCTTAAAGCTCTCCCCGATTTGAATCGCTAATTCCCGGGTGGGCGTAACAATCAGGGCGCGAATTTTCTTAGGTTTTTGAAAAGTTTGCTTGGCATCCATTAATTGGATGATGGGCAAGGTAAATGCAGCTGTTTTCCCGGTACCGGTTTGGGCGCAACCCAGGAGGTCGATACCTTTTAATACAATCGGAATAGCTTGCGCTTGAATAGGTGTTGGGTTGGAATAACCCTCCTCACCGAGCGCCTTTAAGATCGGCTCAATGAGGTGTAACTCTTGAAATGTCATATAATTATGAAGATGTGTGCTTATGAGTAATAACTGGAAATAACAAGCATCCTCATAATAATGCTGCAAGATACGGCTTTATTTTGGCATATTGCGATTCAGGCAAATTGCAGCCTAGCATAAAGAACCAGGCCCTACTTTTAAATTTTGACTGCATCCTGTATTTCTGTGGGTTTTTGGGTCCCAATCAGGAGCTTCTCTCCCGACTTGAAAACCAATTGCAAACCTTGATCACCGGCCACATTAAACACCTTTCCTTGTCCATTAAAGCCATATTTGATACCCCAACCGCCATATTCCATCAAGGGACTGTAGGTACGAACTTGGGCCGACTCGATACTTTCCCAAGGATAAAATTGTTCTTTAAAATGAAAGGGAACAAATCGAACATATATACCCTCTTCAGTGATTCGAGTCATTAAACGCATTTGCCAGAATAAGATTGGAAGTAGCATTCCTACGACAAAAGAGATAAAATAAGCTATGGTCGTTTGTGGTTGGACTGTGCCTAAAGAATACATCAGGACTACCCAGGAGCCTACTAATACGAGCCATAACCACCATTGCGTAAAGCGTTGTGTTTCTTTGAATTGTTTCATAATTCAACTAACCTAGTTAACAAAATTAAATATTTTCTAACAAAATTAACATTTTTGGTAATTTTCTATAGCTTTGCTAAAATAATATAGATATACATGGCAAACTCAACACCTTGTCCGCAGTGTTCATCTTACAAAATCGCAAAAAATGGGATTATCAAAGAGAAACAGCGATTTAAATGTAAATCATGTGGATACAACTTCACAGTAGCCAAGTTAGGTAAAAGCATAGACAGCTATTATGTAATAAAAGCACTTCAACTTTACATCGAAGGAGTCAGCTACCGAGAAATTGAGCGACTATTGGGCATTAGCCACGTTTCTGTCATGAACTGGGTAAAAAAATATCGGATCAAAATCCCAAAACAAGAGTTTTACACCCCCACGTATCGTATCCTAAACCACAAAGAACTCTCGGAGTTCGTGATTATCCCAGGCAACCTAAACAACAAAGGCATGATTATCACTGAATTAGGTGATAAATTCATGGTTATTCAATGGACACGCATAAAAAGCATCTAAAACTATACCTAATTAGCATTGCTATAGAAAATAAAAGGTTTTCATAAAATAATAGAAATATTTGCTCAACCAAAAAATGCAAATAAAACCCTATAAACTTATATTCTAATGAAAACATCTTCTGTTATTCTATTTGCTTTATTACTTGGAAGTTTTGGACTAAATGCCCAGGGTTCTCAAGATTATGGCACGGGATTGAAAATCAATTTCAATGAAAAGGGATCCAAGTACATGCGTTTTGTACTTTGGAATCAAATTTGGGCGCGCTCTATTGAGAATAACCCGGGTACCTTAGTTAACGGCGAATCTACCAACAATACCTTCGATATAGGGGCACGACGAATTCGGATTTTGGCTTATTCTCAAATTTCTCCGAGGTACATGGTCGTTTTACATTTCGGAGTAAATAATCAATCATTTATCCAGGGTGGCGGCTCGGGAAGTTCGGGCACCGGGGGATATGGTGCTGGCAAAAAGCCGCAAATGTTTTTCCATGATGCGTATAGTGAATATGCAATCAAATTACCCTCTAAGGAAAGTCCTAATTCCTTATCAATCGGAGCCGGATTACATTATTTCAATGGAATTTCAAGAATGACATCAGCAAGTACCCTTAACTTTTTAGCGGTAGATGCACCGATATTCAACTGGCCCTTGATTGAAACAAGTGATCAATTTGCAAGACTATATGGTATATATGCTAAAGGGAAATTGGGAAAATTGGATTATCGAATGAGCATTAACAAGCCATTTGCTACCAACCTGTCACCAACTAATGCGACAAATGCAAAAGATGCCATTGCGGTCGACAACAATGGAGACAGTAAACTATCCACCGGAGGCTATGCGATGTATCAATTCTTTGATCAAGAATCTAACTTGCTTCCATACACGGTAGGTACTTATGTTGGAACGAAAAAAGTTTTTAACCTGGGGGCTGGATTTTATAATGAGCCTGAAGGAACAATGAGTCAATGGAATGGCCTAAAATCAAAGCATGCAATTAATTCATTTGCATTGGATGCATTTTTGGATATGCCTGTCGGTGACAAAAAGAAGAATATGGCGATTACTGCTTATTCTGCACTTTATTTAAATGATTTTGGGCCTAATTATTTAAGAAATACGGGAATTATGAATCCAGGAACTTTGGACCCTAACTTTACGGGTACGAAAGCCCTAGCGGGAGTTGGAAATGCCCGTCCATTAATGGGTACAGGTTCAATTTGGTACACACAAGCTGGATTATTGTTGCCTAAAACCTCAGATAGTCCTAAATTACGTATTCAACCTTTCATTGCCTACACCTTAAAACAATTGGATGCCCTTCCGGCCTCAGGTAGTTACTTTGACATTGGCTCAAATTTCTATGTAGACGGACACAATTCCAAAATTACTTTTCAATATTCCTCTCGCCCTATTTATTCAAGCAAGGATAATATCAGCGATTACAAAGGAGAATTCATTATTCAATTTGCCAACTACTTATAATTCTATCTTTTAAACCATTTTAATCAAAAAACTATGTCACAAAAAAAACAAAGCCTGGCCTATATTATTAGTGCCTCGTCAGTCGGGACACTCATCGAGTGGTATGACTTTTACATTTTCGGTTCATTAGCAACCGTATTATCAACTAAATTTTTCCCAACAGACAATCCAACGGCCGCCTTCTTAAATACCTTGGCAACTTTTGCCGCAGGGTTTGTGGTTCGTCCTTTTGGTGCCTTGGTATTTGGTCGCTTGGGTGATTTAATCGGGCGTAAGTACACATTTATGGTTACATTGATGTTAATGGGTGGTGCGACTTTCGCTATCGGTTTGGTTCCTTCTTATGCCACGATTGGCGGTTGGGCTCCATTCATCGTATTAACATTACGTTTATTGCAAGGTTTAGCCTTAGGTGGTGAGTATGGGGGTGCAGCTACCTACGTGGCGGAACATTCACCAGCTGAGCGTCGTGGATTCTTCACTTCATGGATCCAGACGACAGCTACGGTGGGTTTAGTTATTTCACTCGGAGTAATTATGTTAACGCGCTCTGCGATGAGCAAAGAAGCTTTTGATGAATATGGCTGGCGTGTCCCTTTCTTACTATCCATTGTGATGGTTGGTATTTCTTTCTTAATTCGTCGGAACATGGAAGAATCACCCATGTTTGAAAAAGCAAAGAAAGAAGGTACTACTTCAACAAATCCATTAAAAGAATCCTTTGGAAATAAACTAAACTTGAAGTTTGTGTTATTAGCGCTATTCGGTGCTACCATGGGACAAGGTTTAGTTTGGTACACAGGTCAATTTTATGCGCAAACTTTCTTATTGAAGATTTGCAACCTGGATGATATTCAAACGAATACCATTTTAGTAATTGGTTTGTTATTAGGTACACCGCTATTTATTTTCTTTGGTGCGCTATCGGATAAAATTGGCCGCAAAGGAATCATGTTGGCAGGTATGGCCATTGCCGTATTCGCTTACCGTCCCATCTTTGATAAGATGTATGAAACTGTCAATGTAAAAAACAAAGAAGTAGTAGCTGGATCTGAAAAAATCGAAGAAACGCGTGCATTAAATGCAAAATCTGCGGTTGATTCACTGATTACGACGACAACGACGCGTACCTACACGGATGGAGCCACTTATAAGAAGGTAAGTAAACTTGTCGTACTTGCTGATAAAACTGCGGAGGCTCCAAAAGCTGAAATCAAAGAAACCATCACAATTAACGATTCAGACAAATGGACTTTAATTGGCATGGTATTTTTATTGATTTCATTTGTAACGATGGCATATGGTCCAATTGCAGCTTTCTTAGTAGAGCTTTTCCCAACGAAAATTCGTTATACATCCATGTCATTACCTTACCACATTGGGAATGGTATCTTTGGAGGTTTAATGCCAGCAATTGCTACGTTCTTGGTTACAACGGCAAAAGACACAAATAAAGCGGCAGAAGAAGCTGGCCAAGTGGCTACGATAGCGAAACCTTACTTAGAAGGATTAAATTACCCAATCGCCTTGGTTAGTGTTTGCGTAGTAATTGGTATTATTTACATCAAAGGCGACAAAAAACACGCCTAATAACCTATAAAGAATTCTCAACATGAATGCAATTAAGAAAATTTTAGGCCTTGTTTGGATCGCACTAGGTGTGGCAGCAGGCATCTATTTAGTCTATTTCCAAGCGCTTCCCTTGTGGGAAAAAGGAGGTAATGATTTAGTACCAGCTATTATCTATACCTGCGTACTGGCTCCACTTATTTCCATTGGAATGTCTGTTTTTGGATACTATTCCATGACAGGAGAGTTTGACAACGTGTAATCAACAGACGGACAGGCGCCCTATCCTACTCAGTGGAGTGGATAGGCGCTTGTTATTTAGATCAGATGCGGAATAATCGCTTAATTTTAGTGGCCATCGTATTTATCGGATTATTAAACTTCCCGATTCTTCGGTTTTTTGATTCCCCTATGAGCTTTCTAGGGATTCCCGTTATTTACCTTTACTTCCTAGCTGTTTGGTTAGGTGCCATCATCTGCACAGGAATCATATTGAATCGTAAATCAAAGTAACACATGGGCGTTTGGGAAATAGCCTTCTTATCAATTGCTTATCTGGGCATACTTTTCTCTTTAGCTTTTTGGGCTGAAAAGAAAAAAGCGCAGAACAAAAGCTTGATCAACAACCCACTCATTTATGCATTATCGCTAGCAATTTATTGCTCTGCTTGGACATTTTATGGTTCGGTAGGCCAAATAACAAGCAGTGGCCTCAGCTTCCTAAGCGTATATTTAGGACCCACATTGATTATGATTCTCGCGTGGGGTATCGTACGAAAAATCATTCGCATCGCGAAGATTCACAACATTACCAATATTGCCGATTTCATTTCAACACGATATGGTAAAGACAGCAGAATCGGTTTAGGGGTAACATTGATTTCCTTATTCGCTGGTATCCCCTACATCGGTCTGCAAATCAAAGCCATCGCACAAAGTTTTGATTTAATTACCCACTCCGCACCCAATAACACCTTTTACTTAGATCCTTCCTTTGTCCTGTTTATTGCCTTAACCCTTTTCATCCTCGTATTAGGCCCTAGAAAATTCGACTCATCGGAAAAACACGAAGGCATGATTTTCACCATCGCCATCGAATCAATCATCAAATTGATCGCCTTCATCGCCGTGGGGATTTACATTGCTGTCCAATTATACCAAGGCTGGCAAGCCGATCCACAGCTAGCTAATATCCAATTGCCACGCATTGAAACAAACGGAGGATATGGTAATTGGTTCATACAGTTCATCCTTTGTGGCGTAGCCTTCTTATTCCTTCCACGGGTTTTTCATGTAGCGGTTGTTGAAATCAATGATGAAGAAAACCTGAAGCAAGCTTCATGGATCTTTCCAATGTACATGCTGCTGATTAATTTATTCGTCATACCGCTTGGAATAGCTGGCTATGCTATTTTGCAGGCCGACGGAATGAATCCCGACTTATATGTGTTAGGACTGCCTTTACATTTCAAATCGAACGTATTAGCCTTTATCGTATATATCGGAGGATTTTCTGCAGCAACTGGCATGGTTATTATGGAAACGATGGCCATTAGTTCCATGATCAGCAATAACCTAATAATGCCACTTCTCCTACAACGAAAAGGTTTCATTAGTGAAAATCAAACAAATTTGGGACACATCAACCAAAATATTCGTCGGATCATGATTGTCCTCATCATGGTACTAGGCTATATACATTACCGCGAAACCGAAAATTTGGTCAACTTGGTATCCGTAGGAATGACATCCTTCGTCATCGTAGCCCAATTTGCCCCAGCAACCTTACTCGGGATATATTGGAAAAAAGCAAGTCGGCAAGGTGCATTAGCAGGAATTTTCGTCGGATTTATCATCAGCGCGGCTTTACTATTCCTACCAAGCCTAGGAATATCTACCGATACATTTCGAATCGAAGGACTCAATCCTATTTCAAATGCAGCTTATTGGTCCATTTCCTTTAATCTATTAATTCTCTATGGCGTGTCCATCATGAGTGAACAGAGTGGAAAAGAAGCCAATCAATCCTACTTGTTTGTCGATGTGTTTGAATATTCCCAAAACATCGAAAACTCAACCATTTGGCGAGGAAAAGCCCGATTAAGAGATCTAAAATTAGCCTTGCATGGTTTCATTGGAAAAATCAATACGGAACAAAAAATCAAGCAAATTGCAATGGCAAATAATATTTCATTGCAAGATGTTTACGCCGACCCAATCCTTGTAACTCAAACCGAAAAAATTCTAGCAGGATTCGTTGGTTCCACATCGGCTCGCCTCATCATCGCATCCATCTCGAAAGAGGAACAAATAAGCATGTCTGAAGTAATACGATTATTACAGAAGTCGAAAGATTTACAAGAGACGAATGCAGAATTAGTGAAAATTGACGCCCAAAAGAACGATTTTTTGACAACTGTTACCCATGAAATCCGTTCACCGATTACATCCATTCGTTCGCTATCGGAAATCATGGTTGACCACGAAGATATTAGCAATGATGAAAGAAAGGCATTTTTAGAAACAATTATTCAGGAATCAGACCGATTAAGTCGTTTGGTTAACCAAGTATTGGATCTTGAAAAACTGGCCGCCGGAAAAGCGAATTTCAACATGCGTCCAATTGACCCAGCCGACGTCATTGAAAAGGCTATGCTAAATTTTACAGCAATCGCGAAACAAAACCTCGTTCAAATTTCCGTTGATCTTAGCCAAAAAAGAACCAATCGGCAAATAGAAGGCGATTTTGAAAAACTAGTTCAAGTAATTATCAATTTACTTTCTAACGCCATCAAAAACATTGAGCCTGAGAAAGGAGTGATTCAAGTTCGCTTATTTGAAAATGCAACACACTTATTCCTAGCCGTGGAAGACAACGGCATTGGAATTGACCCCAAATACCACGATCAAATTTTCGAAAAGTTTAAACAAGTTGATAACCCCAATCGAAAAATTGATAGTTCAGGTCTTGGCCTCTCCATTTCGAAAAAAATTATTGAAATGCACCATGGAACGATCCAATTAGAAAGTTCATTGGGTCATGGTGCCAAATTTATCATTAAATTACCCATTCATAAAACAGCCTAAGATGCGAATATTAATTGCCGATGATGAACCTGCCATCCTGATGTCACTTGACTTTCTCATGCGAAAAGAAGGTCATCAAGTTTTCGTAGCACGCGATGGTGAAGAGGCCATCCAACTTATCGAAAAAGAATTACCCGAAGTGATTATTTTGGATATCATGATGCCAAAAGTGGATGGTTATGGCGTTTGCCAAAAAGCGAAAACGTTACGGGCCGAATACCAACCAGCAGTAGTATTTATTTCAGCCAAAATTGCAGATTCCGACATTGAAAAAGGATATCAAATGGGGGCTGATTTATACATCCCTAAGCCATTTTCCAACAGAGATATGGTCAAAAAAGTACAGGAATTATACGAGAAACTAAAAAACTAACCTACATACCCATGAGAATTACATCCTTAGCACAATACCATGAAGCCTACGCTGAAAGTGTAAATCACCCCGAACAATTCTGGGCAAATATCGCCCATGAATTTGATTGGATTAAACCCTTTACCAAAGTCCTTGATTGGAGTTTTGAGGATTATTCGGTCAAATGGTTCGAAGATGGCCAAATGAATATCACTGCCAATGCAATCGATCGTCATTTAAAAACTATCCCCGATCAGGCTGCCATTATTTATGAACCCAACGAACCGGGTGATGAGGCGATTACCTTGACCTATCGCCAGCTTCATGAACGGGTTTGTAAATTTGCCAATGTTTTAAAATCGCAAGGCGTATCAAAAGGTGATCGGGTTTGTATCTACATGCCCATGATTCCCGAATTAGCCATTGCGGTGTTAGCCTGCGCGCGAATTGGCGCCATTCACTCGGTTGTTTTTGGAGGCTTTTCGGCACAATCGATTACCGATCGCATCAATGATTCGCAATGCAAATTGGTCATCACAACAGACGGTGCAGTACGCGGGAATAAAACCATTCCCATGAAAGAAACCGTGGATGATGCATTAATTTCTTGTCCTTGTGTAGAAACAGTCATTGTCAAAACACGTACGAAGACCCCGATTGCGATGTTGAAGGGCCGTGACCTCTGGTGGGAAGAGGAAGAAGCGCAAGCTTCCGCAGATTGTGCTCCAGAGGCCATGAATGCCGAGGATCCCTTATTCATTTTGTATACTTCGGGGTCAACAGGTAAACCCAAAGGTGTTGTACACACGTGTGGGGGCTACATGGTCTATACGGCCTATACCTTTGCTAATGTATTTCAATACAATCCAGGTGATGTATTCTTCTGTACTGCAGACATCGGTTGGATCACAGGTCACTCCTATTTAGTCTATGGCCCATTATTGAATGGAGCAAAATCGGTGCTTTTTGAGGGAGTTCCTACCTATCCGGATGCTGGACGGTTCTGGGACATCATCAAACGACACCAAGTCAATATATTCTATACAGCCCCAACGGCGATTCGCTCTCTAATGGGCTTTGGAGATGAATATTTAGCTGGAAAAGATTTGAGTTCTTTGCGTGTTTTAGGATCCGTGGGTGAGCCAATCAACGAAGAAGCTTGGCAATGGTATCACGAAAAAATCGGACAAGGTAATTGTCCCATTGTGGATACTTGGTGGCAAACGGAAACGGGCGGATTAATGATCTCTCCGATCGCGGGAATCACCCCCTTAAAGCCCGCCTTCGCGACCTTACCCCTTCCAGGTGTCCAACCGATTTTGGTGGATGAAAACGGCAAGGAAATCGAAGGCAATGGTGTCAATGGAAACTTATGTATTAAATATCCATGGCCTTCCATCATCCGTACGACTTACGGAGATCATGAGCGTTGCAAGACAACCTATTTCTCCACCTACCCGGGTCTCTATTTCACGGGCGATGGCTGTATGCGGGATGAGGACGGATACTACCGAATTACCGGTCGGGTCGATGACGTCATGAACATCTCGGGCCATCGCATCGGAACCGCGGAGGTCGAAAATGCCATCAATATGCATACCGGAGTCATCGAATCAGCAGTGGTCGGTTTTCCACATGATGTGAAGGGACAAGGAATCTATGCCTATGTCATTTGTGAACACCCGACGATCGACGATGAACTTACCCGCAAAGACATCGCGGCAACCGTCGCACGGATCATTGGACCTATTGCCAAACCCGATAAGATTCAATTTGTCACAGGACTTCCGAAAACACGCTCAGGCAAAATCATGCGACGCATTTTACGCAAGGTCGCAGAAGGCGAATTTAGTAGCTTAGGAGACACCTCTACCCTATTGGATCCGAGTGTGGTGGATTCGATTATTAAGGGGGCGCAATAGGTGAGAGCTAAGAACTGAGAACTAAGAGTTAAGAGTTGAGAGTTAAGATGCCCGTGGGATACACCTCGGGCATTTTTTTTACAAAAAAAGCCCCAAGAAAAAATCTCGGGGCTCAATTAAACAAAAGTTAATGATAAAAAACTCTTAGTTCTTAACTCTTAGTTCTAAATTACCAGAAATAGGTATACAACATCAATAACATCATCACGATCACCACAGAACCTGCGATAAACGAAGGCTGAAGCTTGAACATCGTGGCATCAATTTCCAAACCTTTTGGATTGTTCTTGGATTCTGGATCTAGCAATGAGATAACAACCATCGATGTAATACAGAAGGTAAATACCCATCCCATACGATCAATGAACGGAATAACATACATACCGTCTGCATCTTGGAAGGAAGTGTAGAATAAACAATCCGTTACACCTGTCCAAGTAGGAATGTATTTGGAGACAACAGAGAAAGTTACACCGCCCAACAAAGCAAATAATGCTGCCTTGGATGTTGTACGCTTCCAGAAAAATCCCATGATAAACAAGGCGAAGATACCCGGTGAGAAATACCCAGTATATTCCTGGATAAACTGGAATCCACCCTTCTTATCAATACCCATAAATGGTGCGATTAATACGGCAATAACCGTCGCCGCAACCACTGCCAAACGACCAATGGATACTAATTGCTTTTCAGACGCATTTGGGTTAATGTAGTTCTTATAAATATCCAAGGTAAAGATCGTCGAAATTGAATTCGCTTTTCCCGCCATAGAAGCTACTACCGCCGCAGTTAACGCTGCAAAAGATAAACCCTTTAAACCTACGGGCAATAAATTCAATAATACTGGATAGGCATTATCCTTACTCAATACACCATCCTTCATCATTTCCGCTTGAAACATCCCATCTTTCCACAACAAATAAGCTGCAATACCTGGCAAAACCACGATAATTGGCATCATCATTTTCAAGAATGCGGCAAACAAAATACCATTTCGCGCCGTCGGCAAATCTGCCCCCAATGCACGCTGTGTGATGTATTGATTACATCCCCAATAGTTTAAGTTGACAATCCACATACCCCCAATTAATACCGCTAAACCTGGTAGCGAAGGATAATTCGCATTGTCTTTGCTAAAGATCATATGAAAATGATCAGGCGCTTTGGTCATCAAATGATTCAATCCATTCATGACACCTTCGCCACCAAAACGAGTTGAAACTAAATTCAAGGCTAAATAAGACGTAACCAAACCTCCTAAAACCAAGAAAACAACTTGAATCACATCCGTGTAACCAATTACTTTCATACCTCCCAATGTAATGACAATGGCAAATACCGACATCGCAATCATACACATCGTGAAGTCAAGTCCTGAAATCGTTGAAACTGCCAAGGCTCCTAAATATAAAATAGAAGTTAAGTTGACCGCTATGTATAATAACAACCAAAATACGGCCATAATTAAACTCACCGTCGAGTTATAACGTCGATTCAAAAACTGTGGCATCGTAAAGATCTTGTTCTTCAAATAGATTGGCATGAAGAAGATCGCCACAATTAACAAGGTTGCTGCGGCCATCCATTCGTAGGTAGCAATCGCCAAACCCATCTGAAAACCGTCCCCTGAGGTTCCAATAAACTGTTCGGCAGAAATATTGGATGCAATCAACGAGGAACCAATTGCCCACCAGGTTAATGAACCTTCGGCTAAAAAGAAATCGTTTGAATCAGCGATTTTCGATTTTTTCTTGTTGTAAATCCAATAGCCATAGCCGGAAACAACGATAAAATAAAACAAAAAGACTAGGTAGTCGAGCAGCTGTAAACTGTGTGCTTGCATAAAATGAGGGTTTAGTTTTTGGGTAATCAGCTACGAAAATAGGGGATTCCCCGAGAAAAGAAAAGGATTTAGCGGAATTATACTATTCCCAATAGGTCGGCCGAACCAACACAACCTCTTCCTCCCGATCCACAATGACCTGACCAGGCAATAAATCCTTCGTCTTTCGAACATACTTTTTTGCCGTAACGATCACCGGACAAAGGGATTCCGTAGCCCGCTTCGAAAAATGTGCCGCCAATTCCGCGGCCTTCTCAATCACCTGCTTGGGAACCGTCTTTTGATTAGGATTTCGAATAATCACATGGGAACCTGATACATCCCGAGCATGTAACCAAATATCGAATTTCTTGGCATATTTCAAGGTCAACAAATCATTGTTCTTCGCATTTTTACCTACCCAAATCGTCCATCCCGCATAAGTGAACTGCTTAAATGGCAAATCCTCAGAAGCGGTTTTCCCCGCATTTTGAACCTGTAAATACTGCAGAAAAGGCTTCAATTCTTTACGAACCTGCGCTTTCTCGACTCCCTGCAATTGAATGGATAGCTCCTCGATCTCTGCTTTTTTTCGTGCGACGGTCGACTCCCATTGCGCGATTTCCTTGGAAAAATTTTTCGCCTTTCGGTAATAATTCTCCGCGTTCTCAGGGCCCGATAATTGTGGATTTAATTTAATCGTCACTCTACCACCGTGGTAAAAATCTTCCAACTCGACCGATTTGGCCCCTTCCGGAATCAAATGCAAATAGGCCATCAAGATATTGCCCATTTCTTCATAAGCCAAGGAGGAATCACGCTTTACCTGTTGCTTCTCCAAACTTTCCAAATAATGAACCGCCTTGATTCGCAACTTGGTCAATGTTTCGATGAGTTGGGCTTTTTCCCTTCGGAACTCCCCGACCGAATAATGCAGCGAATAAAATTGATTCAGCGCATCGAATATATCTTCTGTTTGGTACAAGAGTCCCGCAGTAGGCGGAAACAAACTCAAGGCAATCCCCTTCGGCGTTTCCAAAATAGAAAACGTAGGAGATTCCAAGGAATCTATGGTTGACTGAAGCAAAGCCCATTTACCCTTTAAGGACTGATTTTCATAACCTTGTGCCAACAAGTAAGCAGCTCCCTCCTTTCCCAGCGTCGGATATAAGGCCATCCAATCCCCATCCGCTTCGATGAATGCCGCTTCGCTTTGATCAATCTGACGGTCTAGAAGGTCCAACTGAATATCAAAATCCTTTCCCAAACGCTTTTGAAACTGCGCGCGATGTTCCCCGGCTTGAAACAAAATCACATTGGAGCGATTCCCAAACATCTTCAACACCAAGACCTGCTCACCTAAAAAATATAATCCAATGGCTCTTTCATTATCGAAAACGCGAACATCCTGTACTTCGTGTAACAACAAATCCGAAAATAAATCCACCGAATTCCGACCCGCACGATGAAACTCGGAGGGGAATTGCATGCTCGAAAATTGGGAGCCAAAGCTGCATTTGATCCAAAAATCCAAGCCGTTTTGACGCTCAAATCCAATGACCAATTCATCCTTCTCCTGCGAAAAACACTGCTTGAGACGCGCATACGTCAAAATTTGACGAAGCTCCCGCGCAAGAATTCGTAGGAAAAAATGATTGTTATGCATAAATTTAATTTTTCAAACGTGCATGTCCATTCCCGATTCCTACCTTTCCATCTCAAAACCCGCCGAGGGACTCTACAAAGATAAAGGAAGTAAATTCATCGGATATGTATTTCCCGTGAAAGATCTCGATAATATCAAGGAACAGATAAATTCCTTGAAGGAATTACATCCAAAGGCACGTCATGTATGCTATGCTTATCGACTTGGATTTAGCCCCGAAGAGGCTCGTTCTAATGATGATGGCGAACCGTCCGGTTCGGCTGGCAAGCCCATTCTGAATACGATTTTGTCGGCCAATCTACATTATACGCTTGTAGCGGTTGTCCGATATTTTGGAGGCACCTTATTGGGCGTCCCGGGATTGATTCACGCCTACAAAGAAGCGAGTCTCGCCGCTTTGGCCGAATCGAACATCATCGAAATCGAACCGATGATCGAACTTGAACTTCGCTTCAATTACCCGCAGATGAATGAGGTCATGAAGGTCATTAAAAAATACACCATTCAAATCATAGCGCAGAAGGTGAATAATGATTGTTGGTACCAGGTCAGTTTTCCCCGACGAATTGCATCAGAAGTGCAGCAAGCCTTTGATAAAGCCTTGGAATCCTATTAATATCAATAAATTGACAAAGTGATCTATTTATCAGTTTTTTAGATTAGTATGTCAAATTTACTTCTCAAATTCGGGCATATCTTTTCTAAATGCCCACAATACTTCGAAACAAAGGATGGCGTGTTTTTTTTGAACTCCAATGAGGATATGAAACCATGACTATTCATGGCATCGAAGGAGAAACTGAGATAACATATTGGATTAATCAAAAATCGAATATGATTTCCTATGCAAATTCATTTAATTAGACTCCAAGTCTGAAAAGAGAATTTGAAGAAATTATCTTAAATAATCTTTCGTTGATTATTTCCTCGTGGAATTTACATTTCAATTATTATCAATAAAGGAAAATGAAATCAAATCAATCGCATATTCAACAAATTGAATTTGAAGGAAACTTTCTGGTAATTACTATCAATAGGCAATGCACAAGCCATGCCTTACATGAGATTTCGCCTAAACTACTTTACGCCTCAGAAAAAGAACGAAATACGTTTCAAATCAGCCCCTCGGGTCTTGGTATACATTGGCCATTGATCGACGAGGATCTTTTATTCTCAAATTTATAATCCTACTCCCTTTCCCCTTCGCCCTCGATTCATTAGATTTGTTTTTCGCATATCGATGCCAAAAACTAAACCTATGAATTTTTATAAAATCTACCGTGTTGAAGGCGGAATTCAAATTGAGAATAGCCAAGCCTCCTCGACAAATGTCATCAACCTGCCTTGGGATGATTTCATCAATCAAGCTAATCTATTCAATTTCTGCCAAAAACAGGATTACTCAACCAAACTGGGTAAAACAATTACCCCGATCGATTCCCAAGAAATTTGGGCCGCAGGGGTAACCTATTTGCGTAGCAAAGTAGCCCGGATGGAAGAATCCAAGGAATCCGGCGGTGACACCTTTTACGACAAGGTGTATGATGCCCAAAGACCCGAAATTTTCTACAAAGGCAATAAATTACGCGCAGTCGGACACCAAGGTCTCGTGCGAATCCGCAAGGATTCCGCCTGGAATGTTCCTGAACCCGAACTAACCCTTTTCATTAATAAACACCATCAAATCGCTGGATACCTCATCGGAAACGACATGAGTTCTCGCGACATCGAGGGCGAAAATCCACTCTATCTGCCACAAGCCAAAGTATACGACGCCTCCGCTGGCATCGGCCCTTGTCTTTTGGTAACTGACCAAGCCTTAGCTCCCGAAACAGGTATTTCGATGCGGATTTATAGGGACCAACAAGAAGTTTTCCAAGGCGCGACGCAGATCTCGCAGATGAAAAGAACCCACACGGAACTCGCCGAATACCTGACCCGCGAAATGTCCTTCCCACAAGGTGCCTACCTGATGACCGGAACGTGTATCGTACCCGATCCACCCTTCACCTTACAAGCCCACGACGAAATACACATACAAATCGAACCCATCGGAACGCTTATCCAAACCGTACAAGCATGAACTTAACTGGAAAACAAATTATCGGATTTAGCACAAAGACCGAAGGACATCGTACTTTTCAAGGGATTAACGCTGCAAGCGCTGAACCCCTCCCACAAGTTTTCACAGAAGCGACTGTTGGCGAGGCTGACGAGGCCTTAAGCAAAGCCATAGCAGCCTTTAAAACGTACCGTAAATTAAGTGACACTCAACGCGCAGCGTTCTTAAACGCCATCGCAGAGGAGATTTTAGCCATTGGCGATCTGCTCATTCAAACCGCATGTGCCGAGTCTGGCCTACCTGAAGCGCGCATCACCGGAGAACGGGGACGCACCATCGGACAAATTCAAGCCTTCGCTAATTTGATCTCCAATCCTGCTTGGAAGCGCGAAATCATCGATGAGGCGATGCCGGAGCGCCAACCGCTACCTAAGCCACGATTGGTCCAACAGCAAATTCCCTTAGGCGCATCCGTTGTTTTTGGGGCAAGTAACTTCCCGCTAGCCTTTTCCGTGGCCGGTGGAGATACCCTATCTGCTTTGGCTGCCGGATGTCCCGTGGTCTTCAAAGCCCATCCCGCTCATCCAAACACCTGTGATTTAGTAGGTCAAGCCATTCAAAAAGCCGCCCAAAAAACGGGGATGCCCGATGGCGTATTTTCGCTATTGCATGCACAAAGCCATGAAATTGGTGGATATTTAGTCACTCACCCTTTAACAAAAGCCGTGGCCTTCACAGGTTCGTATCGTGGTGGTAAAGCAATTTACGATTTAGCTGTACGCCGAGAAGTACCCATCCCCGTTTATGCGGAAATGGGTTCCATTAACCCCGTCTATCTATTCAGCCAACGAATTCAAGCGCAAGGCGATGCTCTCGCAGATGCTTTCAGCCAATCCATCTGTTTAGGGGTTGGTCAATTTTGTACAAACCCCGGCCTCCTAATCTTGTTAGAAAAAGACCAAGCATTTCTAAACGGCTTAGCACAAAAATTGGACGCGATGCCCTTGGGCACCTTCCTGACAGCAGGCATCAAACAAGCCTTTGATCACGGTTGGAATGCGCTGAATCACCATCCTGCGGTTAATAAACTAACATCTGCCGACCAGCCTTCACCGAGTCTATTTCAAACTAGCTCCAAAGAGGCTCTGGCGCATCCCGAAGTTTTAGAAGAAGTATTTGGCCCGAGTACACTCGCCGTCGTTTGCAAGGATTTAAATGATATGATTTCCTTCACGGAACAGTTGCCCGGACAATTAACGGCAACCATTCAAGCGGAATCTAGCGAACTCGCTGAATTAGCTGAATTAATCGATGAGGTTTCGCAGAAGGTTGGACGTATTCTATTAAATGGGTTCCCTACGGGTGTCGAGGTTTCTCCAGCCATGGTACATGGCGGTCCCTTCCCGGCTACGTCGGATGCACGAAGCACCTCCGTCGGGACGGAAGCGATTTATCGATTCACCCGTCCGGTTTGTTGGCAGAATTTCAATTAATGTAGAGACGCGATACTTCGCGTCTTTTTTAAAAACAGAAACGCCTTGATTATATCATGTAGACGCGAAGTATCGCGTCTCTATATAAAATTAGACGCGAAGTATCGCGTCTCTATATAAAATTAGACGCGAAGTATCGCGTCTCTACAAAAAAGTAGACGCGAAGTATCGCGTCTCTACAAAAAGTAAAAACCCCAGGCTTCAGCCTGGGGTCTATCCTAAATCTCTACCTCCACATTCTCAAAGGTCAGATTACCCTCCTTATCCACATCCATCAGCACCGCAGATTCCTTCTGTATCTTGCCGGATAAAATGGACTTCGATAATTCGTTTAATACGAACCGTTGGAGAACACGTTTCATCGGCCGACCGCCATATAGGGGATCAAAACCATCCTTGGCAAGTTTGGCTAATGCCTCCTCAGTGGCCTCAATCGTAATATGCTGTTCCGCCAAACGATGTTGGATCTCCTTAAACTGAATACCCAAAATCTTCCGCGCATGTTCCTCAGTCAATGGCTCAAATAAGACAAGCTCATCCACACGGTTCAAAAACTCAGGCCGAACTTGCTGCTTCAACAAGGCTAAAACTTCTTCCTTCGCCTCCTCCAAGAGAATGGCATTATTCCATCCCTCCATTTGGCCTAACTTCTCCTGAATCAAATGTGATCCGATATTCGAAGTCATGATGATAATCGTATTCTTGAAGTTCGCCGTCCTTCCCTTATTGTCAGTCAAACGCCCCTCATCCAGTACCTGCAACAAGATATTCCAAACGTCCGGATGAGCCTTTTCAATCTCATCCAACAACACCACTGAATAAGGCTTCCGGCGAACCGCTTCCGTCAATTGACCTCCCTCATCATAACCCACATAGCCCGGAGGCGCTCCTACCAATCGTGAGACGGCGTGACGTTCTTGGTACTCCGACATATCAATGCGAACAATCGCATTTTCATCATTGAATAAATACGCGGCCAACGACTTCGCTAATTCCGTTTTTCCTACCCCGGTTGTTCCTAAGAAAATGAATGAACCAATCGGCCGACGGGGATCCTGCAATCCTGCACGAGAACGGCGAACCGCATCCGAAACCAATTCAATCGCCTGATCCTGTCCAGCCACGCGCTTGTGCAACTCATCTTCCAAGTGCAACAACTTATCAATCTCCGTCTGCAACATTTTGCTCACTGGAATGCCCGTCCATTTCGCTACAACCTCAGCCACATTTTCGGCAGTCACCTCCTCCTGCAACATGCCATTTGCCCCCTGCGAATTCGCCTGTAAGTCCTTTAATTTCTGCTCGGATTCGACCAAACGACCGTAACGAATTTCTGCTACTTTGCCGTAGTCCCCTTGACGCTCCGCTTGATCGGCTTCCAACTTCAACTTATCAATCTTCTCTTTTTCCGCACGAATGTTATCAAGAACACTCTTCTCCGCTTGCCATTGTCCTTTTAAGGCATCGCGTTTCTCCGACAAATCTGCCAGTTCCCGGTTTAAGATGGATTCCTTCTCCTTGTTATTTTCCCGACGAATCGCTTCACGCTCAATCTCCAAGGACATAATCTTCCGTTGGATATCATCAATCGCCTCAGGCACCGA
This sequence comes from Aquirufa sp. 5-AUSEE-100C1, assembly GCF_054558655.1. Lineage (NCBI taxonomy): Bacteria > Pseudomonadati > Bacteroidota > Cytophagia > Cytophagales > Flectobacillaceae > Aquirufa > Aquirufa sp. 5-AUSEE-100C1. Next base: position 806,030 of record NZ_JBPXKO010000001.1, read on the forward strand.
ATCTATTTCCAAACGCATTTTAGCCGCTGCCTCGTCCATCAAGTCGATGGCCTTATCCGGCAAGAAACGATCTGAAATGTAGCGATTCGACAACTCCACGGCCGCAATCACGGCATCGTCTTGAATCCGCACTCCATGATGTAATTCATATTTATCCTTGATACCTCGTAAGATGGAAATCGCATCCGCCACATCGGGTTCATCGACGATGACCGACTGGAAACGACGCTCCAAAGCTTTATCCTTCTCGATGTATTTTTGATACTCTTTTAACGTGGTGGCTCCAATCGCATGCAATTCACCACGCGCCAAAGCCGGCTTCAGTAAATTGGCAGCATCCATAGCTCCCTCTCCACCACCTCCTGCACCGATCAAGGTATGAATCTCATCGATGAACAACACAATCTCTCCATCGGAATCCGTCACCTCTTTGATGACTGCCTTCAAACGCTCCTCGAATTCCCCTTTGTATTTGGCACCCGCCACCAAAAGACCCATGTCCAAGGACATTACGATTTTGGACTTCAGGTTTTCCGGCACGTCGCCCGACACGATTCGTTGGGCTAAACCTTCTACGATTGCGGTTTTACCCACACCTGGCTCCCCTAAGAGAATTGGGTTGTTTTTGGTCCGACGGGACAAAATCTGTAAGACCCGACGAATTTCTTCGTCACGTCCAATCACGGGATCAATTTTTCCCGCCTTCGCTAATTCATTTAAATTCTTACCGTATTTTTCCAAAGACTGGTAAGTACCTTCTGCATGTGGATCGTTCACTTTTCTGTTTCCTCTAAGTTCAATGATAGCTTGCTTAAAATTTTTCGTTGTTAATCCGAGCTTTTTCAAGGCATCGGAAACGGCATCGTTCCCATCCAATAAAGACAAGAATAATACCTCCACGCTCACATAGGAGTCCCCTAATTCCGCCTTCCATTTGTCGGCACGCGTAAAAGCCTGCTGCAAGGTATTGCTCGCGTATGCTTGATCTCCGGATACCTTTGGATAGGTGTTTAAAATGGGCGTCAAAGCATTTTGTATCTGACTCGCCGACACCCCTAATTTCTTCAATAAATATGCAGAAGTCTGCGTTTCATCTTTAAGAATCGCCAACAATAAATGCCCCGTTTCGATAGCTTGTTGGCCCCGCTCCTGCGCAATCCCCATGGCTTGTTGGATGATATTGCCCGCCTGTGCTGTGTAATTATTTGGATTCATGTGGTTGATATTTGGGCATGCTTCTATCAAATGCCCGACCACCCATGGATTACGGAAAAAATGGCACGAAGATGCTTGAAGATTTTCAAAAAAATCGGCCAATATGGCACGTATTAGGCGAATCTGTCTTGAATTGCGCGCTTAAATTCCGCGAGTGCGGATTTTAGCTCGATGATTTCTTTAGGGAATTGACTGAACTCACATAGCTTGGCCTTGGCTTCTATAAGCTGACAGATACGATGTACCTGGGCAGCTCCCAAGGTGCCTGAATTTCCCTTTAAGGTGTGTAACTCGGATTGTATACCCTTGCAATCGTTTTGTGCATATGCCTTTTCAGCGGCTTCGATCTGTTCTTCGGCTTCAGCGATGAACTCGGTTAGCATTCCCTCCACAAACACAGGATCCCCACCGACGGCATCCGATAAGGATTTAAGAACTTCTTCGTCGACCACCTCAAAAGATTGATCAATTATGACACCATCTGGAGCATGACCTTCATGAACCCATTTGCCCACCATTTGAATAAGCTGCTGGGCTCGAATCGGTTTGGCTAAATAATCATCCATACCCACCGCGAGGAATCGCTCCCGATCCTCCTTCATGGCATAGGCCGTCATGGCAACAATAGGTGGCAAATTCGAAATCGATTTTTTTAGTCGGCGCGTAGTTTCCATCCCATCCATTTCAGGCATTTGGATGTCCATTAAGACCAAATCAAAATTCGTATCCTGATTCAAACGATCGATGGCTTCCTGACCACTGGTAGCCGTTTCTACAACACAACCTGCTTTAAGGAGTATTTGAGAGGCTACTTTACGGTTGGTCATGTTATCATCCACCAATAAAATACGTGCATGCACTTCTTTCAAAGTCCCGGCGATATCAAAATTATCCGCACGTTTGATGCTGGACGCTTTGGATTCATCCCCGATCGCTAAATGTACCGTAAACCAAAACGTACTTCCTTTGCCTTCCTCAGATTCTACTCCTATTTCCCCATCCATCATCTTAGTAAACTCACGAGAAATCGCGAGACCTAATCCCGTACCGCCGTAATTCTTCGAGGTAGAGTTGTCCAATTGCTGGAAGGCATTAAATAATTTCTTCAAATTCTCCGGACTGATACCAATTCCTGTATCGGTCACCCGAACCATCAGCTCAACCTTATGATCAGCTATTTTAACCGGAGCAACCGAGATGCTCACGGAACCATTTTCCGTAAACTTCAGGGCGTTTGAGGTTAAATTCGATAGGATTTGGAGCAAACGGGTCTCATCGGCTACCACAACTTTAGGCACCTTGGCATCAAGATGGTAACTCACCTTATTCCCCTTTTGATGGGCAATTGGAGTAAATAAAGCCATCAATCGATCCAATAAATCCTCAAAGACAATGTCGGCCGGATGCAAGACCATCTTACCTGCCTCGATTTTGGCGAGATCCAAAATGTCATTTAGGATATGTAAGAGGGTCTCGGATGATTTCCGTATGGTTTGCAAATAATCTTGTTGGTCCTCATTCAATGGCGAATCACATAGCAAATCCACCATTCCGATTACCCCGTTCATGGGTGTACGAATCTCATGGGACATATTTGCCAAAAACTGCTCCTTCACCTTTAGAGAATGTTCGGCCTGTTCCCGTGCCTCTACCAATTCGGCTTGGTATTTCTTTAAATCCGTGATGTCTCGGGCGATACCCGAAACCTCCGCAATCATGCCATTGGATTGGATGGGATTCAAATAAATCTCCAACCATTTTTGTTCGCCTTGTTTCGTGGCGAGCTCAAGTTCAAAATGTTGTTTTTGGCCACGGAAGGCAAGTTTATATTTCTCTTCCAAGGGTCTACGCTCATTGGGCGCGACCAGTTGGAAACCCATACTCTCCGTACTGAAATTCAATTGGGGTTTGATTCGCAATTGCTGCTCCAATAAATCCGCATATTCGTGATTGAAACTCGTGAGCATCAATCGCTTATTCACCGACCACATTAAGTGGGAACTTCCTTCGAAAATAGCATTTAATCGAGCGGTTTCATGGGCCAATGCCTCTTCAGCCTGCTTGCGCGCAATGGCGACAGCGACTTGGCTCGAGATAAAGTCGAGCAATTCCAAATCTCGATTTTCATATTTGTTGGCACGCTCATAAGACTTCACCCCAATGATACCTGTAACGCGATCACCTATACGCAAGGGCACGCAAAGCATAACTTTGGGTACAACACCATAGAGGTAGATTTTCCTTTCTTGGGCCAATTGATGAATATCGTCATCATGAAGGATTAGAGGCTTATTCGCCATAATCGCATATTCCGTAAGGCCATTTCCGAGTTTACGCTTGGTGAAATGAACGCGGGAGTCGAAGTATTCATCGATGTAATACGGAAAATACAAGTAGCTCTTTCCGGGGTCATACTGGGCTATGAAGAAATTCTTCACATCGATAACCTCGCCGAGTTGCTTGTGGATATTGATATACAAATCATCCAAATTGGTGGAATTAATGGCCACCTGCGCAATGGAAGAGAATAATTTATTGGCACGCTCAGCACGCACTTTTGCGGTCGAGTTATGTAAAATACAGCGATAAGCGGTAGGTGCACCTCGTTCAAAGCGACATGTCGCAGAGCCCGAAACATAGAGTCGACGGCCATCTTTCCGCCGAAAGACAGCAGTAAATTCCGGCAGCTCCTCCCCCTTACTTAATTTATCAAACTGTTCTTGGGTTTGATGCGCGAATTCGGGGTGCAGAACGTCTTGAATTTTCAGATCACGGGCTTCCTCTTCGGTGTAACCCATCGTTTCCAGCCAAGCTTTATTCACAAATAGGAAACGGCCCGACACGCCCGTGATTTGAATCAGGTCGGTCGTATTATTAATCAAATCCTGCAATTGGGCATTGGACCGACTTAAAGCTTCCGAAACCTTCTTGCGCTCCGTGATATCTTCCCCAATGATACTTAAATATCGGGTTTGATCAGATTCTTGCACGATGGTCGAGGCGACCTCTACCCATTTCATGGAACCGGACTTTGTGATGTAATTACGTTCGCGGTCTTCGAAAAGTCCGCCGGCGGCGATGGCCTTTTGGAAGGAATCCCGACGGTCATCCGTTTCTCCTTCGGGCAATAGAGTACTGAAGAAATCTTTCCCGTTTAACTCCCCGTTTTGATAATCGAGTAATTGGTGTGTAAAGGAATTAGCAAAAACGATGGTTCCATCGAGCGCCATGATGATGCCGAATAACTTCAGCCCGGAAAGGGTTTTGATTAAGTTCTCTTTGGACGTTGCTTCGGAGGCGATATCATCATTGATTTCAAGGACATCCAATTGCTTTTTCAGCTCTTGAATTTCCTTGATGAGATCATCCTTTGTCTTGTTTGCCCAAACAGCCATGGCTTAATTCGCGAATTTTGCTTAAATGTACAAAAAAGGGCGTAATTTTGCGTACTCATAAGCCCCAAGAAGCCGTGCAAGTAAGAGCAAAGAAGAATTTAGGCCAACATTTTTTGAACGATTTAGACGCGGCTCAACGCATCGTGGATGGTTTGCAGGATCATGCCAACTACCAAAAAGTATTGGAAATTGGTCCAGGCATGGGGGTACTGACACAATTTCTGGTCAAGAAAAAGGAATACGAGACCTATTTGATTGAAATCGATCAGGAATCAGTGGCCTATTTGCGCAAACACTATTTGGAGTTTACGGGTCCACGATTGATCGATGGGGACTTTTTGCGGTATCCATTAGAAAATATTTTTGGTGAGGAGAAATTCGCCATCGTGGGAAACTTCCCCTATTTCATTTCCACACAGATCTTTTTTCGGATTTTGGAATACAAAGACCAATGTGTCGAAGTCGTGGGAATGTTACAGAAGGAAGTAGCTGTTCGCTTGGCGGCTAAACCCGGCAATAAAGATTATGGGATTTTGAGCGTCTTGCTTCAGGCCTTTTATGATATTGAGTATCTATTCAGTTTAGGGCCGGAAGTGTTTACCCCGCCACCCAAAGTGAATTCCGGGGTAATTCGTTTGGTCCGAAATTTCGATAAGAAATTAGCCTGTGACCCGAAGCATTTTAAGATGTTGGTCAAAATGGCCTTCAACCAACGAAGAAAAACCTTGCGAAACGCGCTTCGTGCGATGCAATTGCCCGATCATCCGCTGTTGACAAAACGTGCCGAACAATTGGGCGTGGCGGAATTCACGGAATTGACCTTGCTTTGGGAGGCCAATGGTTACCAAGGCGCATAAGAATTTAATACGGGCTTGACCACTTTTTGGGCAAAATTTCCGTAATTGCGAATCAATCTAATTCACTCATCCATGGAAGAAATCAACGTACAGCACCTTCCGTTTGAGCTCACAAAGGAGTTCCTTGAGGAAATTCGCCAGCTGATCACGGATCAGGCGAAGGATGAGATTATTGCCAAAATCGAAGATCTATTCCCTGCAGATATCACCTCCATCTTGTACGAATTGAATGGGGAGGAAGCAAAGTATTTAGTCCAACTTCTTGACACAAAAATTGCGGCGGAAATTATTTCAACATTAGATAGTGACGACCGCAAAAAATTCTTAAAGAATTTTACCTCCAAAGAGATTTCTGAATACATCAACATTGTCGATTCCGATGATGCGGTGGATATCTTGAACGAACAACCCGTTCGTATACGCGAGGAAGTGATCGCACTCCTCAAAGACCGTGAGCAGGCTCGCTTCATCATCGACTTAATGCATTATGATGAGGATTGTGCGGGAGGTTTGATGCAGAAGGAGTTGATTAAAATCAATGTAAGTCAGACGGTGACGGAATGTGTGGAGGAGATTCGCCGACAAGCCGAAGATGTGGAGAAGGTTTATTCCGTGTATGTGGTTGATGATGATGGCATTTTATTAGGTACGGTTTCCTTGAAAAAAATCATTTTGGCGAAACGAGGATCCAAGATTCAGGACGTTTATGAGGCCGATGAGATTGTATCGGTTCAAACGTATCGTTCGGGAGAGGAAGTAGCCGATTTGATGCAGAAATACGATTTGGAAGCTATTCCAGTCGTGAATATTCAAGGACGTTTATTGGGTCGTATTACGATTGACGACGTGGTCGATTTCATCACAGAGTCTGCCCAAGAAGATATTCAGGTGATGGCCGGTATCTCAGAGGATGTAGAAGAAGATGACTCCGTTTGGCTCTTGGTGCGTTCGCGTTTACCTTGGTTGATCGGTGGGATGGTCGGCAGTTTTTTAGCTGCTAAAATCATCGATCGTTTCGACGATACGATCGCTATTTTACCCGCCATTTCAGCGTTTATTCCTTTGATTGGATCAACTGGAGGAAACGTGGGAATCCAATCATCTTCATTGATCGTGCAATCTTTGGCAGATAAGAGTGGCTTGGACACTACATTATGGAAGCGTCTTCAAAAGGTATTTGTTGTGGCATTGATCAATGCTTTGATCGCAGCAATTTTTGCATTTGGTTGCTCGATGCTCGTAGCGAGTGGGGAAACCATGCTTTCATTCACCGTATCCCTTTCTTTATTTGCCGTGGTTATGTTGGCCTCCCTGATGGGTACCGTTACGCCACTGGTGCTGAATCAGTTAAAAATCAATCCAGCTGTGGCTTCCGGGCCTTTCATCACCACAACAAATGATATCTTGGGCTATGGAGTCTATTTCCTAATTGTTTATTTCTTGCTGTAAGAAATGATTGCAGTCATCCAACGCACTTCGTCGGCCCAATTGCATATTGATGGTCAATTGCATGCCGCTATAGAACGAGGATTTGTGGTCCTTTTGGGGATACGTGTAGACGATACCGTTACGGATGTTGATTATTTAGTAGGCAAAATTCATGGCTTACGCATCTTTTCGGATGAAGAAGGGAAAATGAATTATTCGCTTGAGCAAGTGGGTGGACAAATTTTACTAGTGAGTCAATTTACGCTACACGCCGATACCCGCAAAGGAAACCGACCCAGTTATATGTCGGCAGCTCGACCTGAGCAAGCCATCCCTTTGTATGAGCAAATGATTCAAAAGCTTTCTAATGTGTTGGGAGCTCCGATTCAAACGGGGGTCTTTGGGGCGGACATGCAGGTAAGTTTATGCAATGACGGTCCAGTCACCATTATCATCGATTCTAAAAATCCTTAAATATGACATTAGACGAGGCGCAAGCACAAGTAGATCAATGGATTAAGACAGTAGGCGTTCGTTATTTCAGCGAACTCACCAACATGGCCATGTTGACTGAAGAAGTAGGTGAAGTGGCACGCATCATAGCCCGTCGGTATGGGGAACAATCCGAAAAGGAATCCGACAAACAAAAGGATTTAGGCGATGAGATGGCGGATGTACTTTTCGTGTTGATCTGTTTGGCGAATCAAACAGGCGTGAATCTGACCGAAGCACTGAATAAAAATCTGGAAAAGAAATCAATCCGTGATGCGGAGCGTCACCAAAACAATCCAAAACTAAAGTCCTGACAATTATTTCGTCGGCGGAATTTGACTCGCAGAGATACGCTTGCTAATTGATTTCCCTTCCTCTTTATTCGGAATGAAAGGCTTAATCAAGGAAATCATATCCAAGGCCGGATTGAGTTTCTGAATTGCCTCATGACGTACATCAAATTCCGTTTGGCCTGAAATCTGCGCGTATTCTGCATCCGAAAGTCTTTCGTGTTGATTCTTCGAATTACTAAATGTCGCTAAATGCACATTGGCTAATTTCCCACCCTCCCAAGAAACAACTTCACCCCCATGGGCCCAATTAAATCCCGATAAGGTAAAATTCTTACCATTTAGTTTCTGAACCTCCTTTAAGGGAAGGCCGAGGTACAAACCTGAATTGGTTTTCCATTCCGATGCTTCTCCATGAATCGTCACATCGACAATTTGTCCCTCTCGGTAATATACGTAAACTTGTTTCGTCGAATTAGGGAATATGATTGAACCTTGCAGGGTATCATCGCCCATGACCCAATTCGTGTCTACCACTACGTTGCTTGGGCCATATTTAGCTGTTAAACCTTTCAAATCTCCACAGGCTAATACTTCATCTAGAATTTGCGTAGGTGACACATCTACAGATTTTTCGGAAGATCCACAAGACCACAATAGGCAAGCAAATAAAAGAACTGAAAAGTATTTCATGTTAGAAAGAATAAGCAAAAGAAAGGGTTGCGTTTAATCCTTGAACTTGGTATTGGTAATAGCGTTGGTAGTTTTTTCCCAACAGGTTATTTCCTGATAAACCCAGATTCATATTTCGTTTGATAAAATAATTTATTTTAAAATTCACATCCAAAATATCGTCCAACTGAATTAACTGATTTTTGACAGGTTCTAGGGCAAATAAAGATTTCATCCAATAGACATCCGGTGAAATGACGATTTTGGGAGAAAGGCGCCAGGAATTAGTCCACGACAAGGTCGTCGAAGGAACGTGAGGGGCATGGAATTGGACACCTAACTGCTGGTGAATCACGTGATTGAATTTAAAGCTCGACGTAAACTGCGAGGAGAAATTCAAATTCAAATTCCCCGTAAAATTGCTTACTTGGATTTTTTCTAATCCACCTCGGTATTGAACATCAAATTTATTGTTTGCCCCGACCGCATTAATCAAGAAAGGTAAATCAGAATATTCCGCGTAATCATATTTCACCTCAAAATCAATCTTTTTATTTTCGCCGATTCCTTTAATTCCACCGTAAACATGGCCCACTTGATTGGTATTTTTCAGTTGGCTTGGAATACGCATCCATGGATTTTGATTAAGAAAAGACTGCAAAGAATTAAATTGTACATCTCCACCGATTCCACCAAATAAATGGATGTAGTCTGACGCCCCAAAATCCATTTGCAACATAGGGAATACACTCGTCTTTTCAACCAAGGGATTATCAAATTCGGTTGCATAGAGAAAACCTGCATTTAAACTTACTCGAGAGCTTTTATAAGCCAAATGCGGATTTATCCGTTGTAAGTTTCTATTCCACTTTTGCAAAGTCGAATTGGGCTTATATTCTGAAAAAATATAATCTCCAACCAATTTAAATCTTAGATGCTCGGATAACTTGTATCCATATATGGCCTTCGCCCTGATCACAGTTTCTGACAAATCAGACGAGTTCCGCAGTTGGTCTCCTGATACAAGAAACAAATATTCCGTATTCCCCCCTTGTTTGGCACTACTTACTTTACCTTCTGCATTAAATCGGCGATAGGTTACTTCGATATCGGACTGTTTAAGAAATGTAGGTATTTCAGAAAGACCATAAAAGTTATTCGTCTGTTGTTGGTAGCCCAACGTACTTTCCCAATAATTAACCTTTCCTAAGGAACGATTTTCGAATCGTATTTGATTTTCGCTTCGAGCGGAATATTCAGATTTTACGGGCCCAAATTGATTGGCATCATGATGAACATGCATACCAAAAAACTTATTTTCTTTCTTACTTTGACCAACATCAAAATTAAATAACGTATGCCCGTAGTTACCTAGACCAAATTCTACGGCATTTGAATATTTGTCGCCATAGGCCGTTTTGTTGGTTTCATTGGCGCGCATATCTTGCGCGGCAGGAGGCTGAATTTTAGGGAGCGAATCCAAGGGCCAATTTGATTCGCGTAATTTAATGTCGGGCACATTAACCAACGAATTTCCAAATGACTTCATGGGTAAATAGGCACGATCGGTGACCTTCAAATTCATTACCGCACGGGTCGTATTAGGAATCGTGATGACGGAACGTTCGATTCGAGATTCTTGCGCAAATAACATTGCTGGCAAGCTTACAAGACCCAGAAAAAGAATAATTCGTTGCTTCATTTATTGAATTTCGTCCATTTTTTTCTTGGCTAACACCTTCACCGCATCATCGGATGAGCTGTTTAACACACTCTGCAATATCGCTTTGGCCTGCACCAGATTTTTTAATTGCACAAAATTGTCTGCCATTTGCAGATAAGCCAGCCCTACAATCGAATCCGGCAAATGATAATAGCGCGATTCCGCTTGCACAAACTGCCCCACAATCCATGCATTGGATGCTTTCCAATCTTTCTGCAAAGCTTTTATTTTCGCAATGGCAAGAGATGCCCGACCGCCTACTTCGTCCAGATTGAGGGCGATAGCCTTTTCAAACCATTGATTAGCTATGGTAAATTCTTGAGCATCCAGGGCATATTGACCAATATCAAACGCCCATTGACTCTTTCGAGTTGAATCGGCTTCATCCACATCAGCCCAAAGTTTGGCCAAAGCTTCAAATTTACCCTGCTGCCTATAAATTTGTTTTAGTTTATCTTGAACTTCACGTGTTAAGGTATCTTGATAGTTGATATTAGCTTTCAGGTCAACTAATTGATTAACAGCTAAATCGAGATGTTTTTGTTCTTCGTAAACGAGCGCCAACATATATTGTGATCGATTTGCAAAGGATACGCCTTGTTGGCTCCGTTTTAAATAAATCACCGCATTGTTTAAATCTTTCGTATGGTAGGTGGAAACACCTAGCATGTAATTCAATTCATCCGATTGCTGATAGCTTGGATATTCTTGCGTGAATCGAACCAATTCAGGAACCAGTAATTTGTATTTACCTTGACGGAACATTTCTGCGCAGATATCATACCATTGATCTGCTAAGGTTGGGTCATCCCCATGCTGGGTCGCATAAATACGCTGTAATTCAAGTACTTCAGCGTAGCGGCCTGCCTTTTTTAAGAGTTCATTTGCCCCGATAATGGCCTCTTTGGCCGATGAATCGGTCGTGTACTTGCGAACAATCGTAACATAATCATCCATGGCTAAAAACCATTGATTCGTGTTTTCGTAGGCTTGGGCACGTAGAAGTAGCACCGGCGCAAAATAGGGATTTGTCGGGGACTTCTGTTGCAAAAATTGAACCGTATTTTTTATTACCTGCGCATATTGTTCTTCACTTTGTTGGCGGTTTTTTGCCTCATTCAAGCGGTAAAATACGGCATCCGACTGGATATCACTGGGAAATTTAGCTAGGTAGGCTTGATAAACTTCAGCGGCTTCCTTGAATTTGCGAAGATTGTAATAGATCGCCGCTTTTCGATCAATTATTGTGCTGGTTTGGGGAGAGTTCTGAGCGATTGCTTCATCAAACAATTTCATCCCTCCTTCTAAATTCCCATTGGCAATGGAGATCTCTGCCAAATTACGCAAATCATCGACACTACGCTGCCCGCTAGGCTTATTCGCCACATATTCTTCAAAATATTGCAAAGAACGATCATAGTAAGTAATGTAGGCGAAGGAATATGTCAAACTTAAACGAATACGCTGACTTAGTTCTTTCGAACCGGTTGGAAGTGAGGTTTCTGCCAACAAAGGAATATACAATTTGATGGCATCCGAATTACGATTATTACGGGCAAACATTTCTGCTTGAGCATAACGCGCATACCAGGCCATTTCACGATTCACCGGAAAGTCAAGCGATTTTTTAAAATAAGTAATCGCCTTTCGGTCATCATGTTTATCGAAAGCCAATGTCGCGATTGCGTAACAGGTTCTTTGATAAAGCTCTTGAAACTTCACTTTTCCTACCGGAAAATTGAGCATAAAATCCTCGATCGAACTTAAGCTATTCTGTTTATTCAATGCCTCGAGGGCATAAGAAACAAGGACCTCTGCATGCTTATTTTGAGGGTTACGCTTTTGGTAGTCTTTAATTTCCTTTAAAAGTTCAGACCATTTTTGATTCCGTTGTAATAGGTTAAATGACATAAGAACCGCTTCCTCGGCAAGTTCAGGATTAAATGGCATGGCAGCTACCTCTTTCAAAGCTTGGAGTGCCGAATCCCATTGTGCTTGATCGATAAGAATTAAGGCGCGCGTTTTCGCAATTTCTTGATCGAGCGAATCTTTCAGCCGACTGGGTTTGGCTAGGAACTTAAGCGCTTCCTCATATTGCTTTGATTTGTACAGCGAGAAAGCATATTTATAGGTGCGTTCTCGATTCATCAGGGACGCTGACTTTTCAAATACAACCGCATAACTTTTCGCAGCACTTCCATAATCCTGCTTTTGAAATTGCAGTTCTGCTATAATCGAAGCCAAGTTTCCAGAAGATTGCTTGTATGTCGAATCGCGTAATATAGGCTCTACATAGGTCACTAAATCAGCGTAACGATTCATTTTCATGTAGGCAGAACTAATCCAAACAGGTGCTTCAGTAGCATACTTGGGATCTGCGACAGCTATTTTAAAATCCTCAATCGCAGTCTCATATTTACCTTCCCGAAAATGCATCACCCCAGAGTAATAAGCAGCAGGAAGGGCAAACTCTTCTTCAGATTCTAACTTTAATAGATTAAACAAATTCAAGGCCTCTTTGTACTGATTCGATTTGTAGTAAGAGACGGCTAGGTAATATTTGTGCTCTAAATTAGTTTGCGAAGAATTACTCAGATATTTAATCGCCCTCGCCCAGTCACCCGTCTCATAATAAAACACGCCAATTTCAGTCACTAACTTAGCTGTGTAGGGGCTTTCCGGATGATCTGCAATAAATTTAACAGCCTGTACTTCCGCCTCTGGACGCATGGAAAAAATCGAACAGATTGCGATGTAGTATTCCACTGTGGTGCGCTCTGAGATCAGTAATTCTGGCTGCGATTGTAAATGTTTCAAGTAAAAACGAAATTCCTCCTGTGCCGCAGTAAAGTTATTCGCATCAAAAAAAGATTTTGCTCGACGGAAATGCTCGTAAGGGTCAGTAATTTTAGTCGTTTGCTGCCCATGAATAATGAAAGGCTTAACAAAGAACACGGCAACAACTAAATAACTAAATAAAAAGAATCGTTTTTTCATCTACACAAAGTGTACTTGTAGGGTTATTACAATAATACAAATTTTATTTCAAAATTATCCCGCATTTTAAACGATAAAAGTGCAAATAAATTTCCTCTGATATTTATTTTACCTAATTTTGAATTTATTAGTAAAGATGTAAGCTCCTATGACTATTCGTAACTTATTCATATTCAGCCTTCTTTGTTTTTGTGCATTTCAATCATTGGCACAAAATCCAAGCAAGAAGCTACCTCCCATTAAAATGGGAGGATATGTGATTTATGAAAAAAATGGACACGGCCTTATCGCATCGATACAAAATCTCGGAAAATTAGATTACAACGAAGCGATCAAAGCCTGCGATTCACTTCAAGTCGAGGGATTTTCAGATTGGCGCCTACCTACGCGGGAGGAATTTGAATTAATTCACCCCAAGTTAAACCTCAAGAAAGTTGGCGGGGGAAGTATTTTTCAATCCTCGTGGTATTGGACGTCCACGGAAATAGATAAGCAAAATGCGTGGACTCACAACCTCCAAACTGGCCTACAAGCATCCTATTTCAAGGATTTTAAATGCTTTGTAAAAGCGGTTCGTTCTTTTTAGGCAAAACCCCATAAAATCTCATTTGGCGATCCATTACCGAAAAAAACAGTGGGGGAATCAGTGCCAAAATTAACATTCCCGGATAACCAGTCGGCATTTGAGGAGCTCCCTCATGATGACGTAAGATTTGATATTTACGTGAGGCGGAATAATGATGGTCACTGTGCCGACTTAATTCAAACAGTAAAATTCGTCCCAACAGGTGGTTGCTATTCCATGAATGCACAGGCATAACGCGGCCAAATCGACCGGTTTCTTTATGTTCACGCATTAAACCATAATGTTCAATGTAATTGACGGCTTCCAACAACAACATGCCAATCATAGCAGTCAGAACAAAATAAAGGCAAGTATCCGAACCAAAATATAAATAGATCGCTACCAAAAGACCTATTTGAAAAAGGGTGTAGAGCAACATTTCATTCGAAAGACTCCAAAACCCTTTCCCCTGCTTCTTCAATTCTTGAAGCATGATTTTCCAAGCACTCCGATATGTACCTGGGATGGTCTGCAAGAAAAAAGCATAAAGCGATTGTTGGTATTTTGCCGTGCTCGGATCCTCTGGCGTACTTACATGCGTATGATGACCCTTATTGTGCTCAATGAAAAAATGCATGTAAAGACTGGTAGAAAGCAACAACTTGGCCATATTTTGCTCGTAAACCTTCACACGGTGCCCCAACTCATGCGCTAAATTGATTCCAAAAATTCCTGCTAATAGCCCGCAAGTCAATATCCGACCCACGCGATCAATCGTTGAAATCGTCGGATCCGCAATGTTATCCAGAAAAACATACAAGCATACCAACTGCAATACAAACGCAACATACAAGACTACATCATAGGCCTTATTTTGCTTTGCCTTCAATTCATCATCTTCCGATAAATTTTCTTGATTGGCCGGAAGCAGTAGTTCAGCCAAGGGAACAAAGGCGAAACTAAAGAGGATGCTTAGCCAACAAGATAAACCACTTGATTGATAGGAAATTAATGCCCCAGCAAACAACAAAAAAGGAATTAAGTACTTGATTATGCGCATGTTGAGAATTGAATTACGCAATGATACTAAATTAAATTTGCTTCATCGCAATCAAAAAGTCTTGAGCTACCTGTTTGATTTGGTAGTGATCCAAAAATAATCGGCGCGCATTCGAACCTAATTGATTTCGATAATCCTCCTCTAAATATATTCGAGACAATCCAGCATACAACGAATTCAATTCTGGCTCGCAAATCAACGCCGCATTTGCTGAGATTAATTCGGTTGCAAATCCAACACGCGTACTAAGTATGGCAGGCTTGGAATAAGCCAATGCTTCCAAGGCCGCAATCGAAAATCCCTCGGAGTAACTGGGCAATACAAACGCATCAACTTCATTGAGCAAAAAGGCCTTATTGGCCCCAGTCACGACATCAAATAGATGAATATTCGTTAAGGGATACTTCGCCATGCGCTCCTGTAGCGCAATGGAATAATCATCTACCGGTCCCGCAATAATTAATTGAACCTTTTCTCCATGCTTCTTACTTAATTGCTCGAACGCATCCACTAAGATATCGATGCCTTTTTTTCGATTGATCCGACTCAAAAACAAATATACGAACGAACCATTACGTTGAATCCCTTGGATGCGATTCACAAATTCTGCACTTGGTTCTTCGATTGCACTCGCCATGGGATCCAAAATTCCATTGGGGATAAAAACAATTTTTGAACGAAGGTCAGGAAATAATTGGAGGAGAATATGTTCCTCTTCCCGACTAATCACATGAATCATATCCGCCGAGCGCAAATAACGTTTTTGGATTAAATTCCACAACAATCTCTTTTTCCAAGCGGAACGTTGGAAGGCATAGGTGTCAAGAAAACCGTGTACTGTAACGATTTTTTTCGCCCTACTCGGAACTAAAAAAGGAAGAATCGAGCCAAAATACCAAAGTCCATGAATGTGAATGTAATCGTATTTGTTTCGGTTTTTAATAAACCAAAAGAACAAGGACCAAGAAAATTCGGACAAGAACCGAGACCAAAAACTTGGTCGGAAAACATGCAGATGAACGCCTGGCGCCGTTGGGTATGGGTGATGATGCACTTCCATTGAACTTGCTATGGAAACATCTAGACCTGAGGCAACTTGAAATTGTGAATGATTTAAAATAACACTCGCGGGGCCACCTGATTCATAGGAATAGGAACAAACATGCAATAAATGTTCTTTCTGTCTCATCCTATAATTCAATCTTCCATTTCTCCACGATCATGGATTTTAATCGCTCAGGGTCATGAGCAGCCTCTTTTTCAGCTTCATAAATATTGATATCGACCAATAATCGATACCAAAGCCCTTGCATAAAATGAAAAATCCAAACTTTGGGATGATCTAAGAAGCCTAACTGAAAAACAAATCGAAAGATAAAATACAAAATCGCACGAATTCCCAAGGGCATACGATTATAAAAGCTATTTTTGGCAATTCGTTTGATGTGAGCCTGTCCGGAACCTGTGGCACTCAGGTCGGTCGTAAAGGCAAATTGATATTTTTGATTTAAAGCATCTGCAGCCTCGCGACGGGCATAATTATTATGCTTTAACACCCACCAATGGATAGAATTTAAATTTTCATCGATCAAATCCCCCTTAAATCGAATCGTAGCTCCTTCACGTAAGACGATGTGCTCATCCATAAGTCTTTGCTCGCACTCGCCCATCCCACTTCGCCACAAACGCAGCAAATGGATGGGGTAAAAACCTCCAAAACGAATCCATTTCTCCTTAAAATAGACTTTGCGAGTAAATTCAATACCTGAAATCTTTGGTGAAATAGCGGCTAGGGATTGTTTGATCTCCGCCTGTAATTCCGTACTTAAATATTCATCCGCATCCATGCGAAGAGTCCAGGGCGATTGAATATTCGCTGCCTGAATTCCCCAATTTAATTGCTTGGCATAATTATTTTCCCAAGCATGGACAAAGATCTCTGCTCCCATCGCTTGCGCGATTTCAACTGTTCGATCCGTCGAATTGGAGTCAATAATACAGATGCGATCACAAACACCCCCTAAGCTTTCTAAGCAACGAGCGATGTGTTTTTCTTCATTAAACGTTAAAATAACGGCCGTAATCGAAGTCATGCATCTATAATTTAAACAAATTTACCATTAGACCGTGGATTCACAAGAAAGGAAGCATATATCCTTTCAGATAAAATTAGTAAAGGATATTTAGTTTAGCGTTGAATGATGAAAATAGGGATATTCGTTGATCGATTTATTTGCTTCACCTTAAATCCCTTTTGTTTGAAAAAATTCATTCGCTCATTTACCGACAAAGGTTTATCCTTATACCCCCAATCCAATCGATGGGAGACTTCAATGATCGGTCGGTGAAGCGAATCCGAAAGGTGAATTAATTGGTTTAACTGACGCTCATCTCGAAGATCAATCCAAGTGACTAAATGGTTATTGGGATTATCTAATACACGCGTAAACGAATGACTCCAACTATCGAAATTGATGATCTGAAAGGAGGGATCGTCCCTTCGCGTATAAGAAACGATCGACTGATAATCATCCACGATATGTTCTTCAGGACCACTAAAAACCAAATTATAGGCTCCTAAAATCACATTGAATGAATAATAGACTAAAAAAAGTAAGCTTCGGTCTAATCGATATCCATTATCAAAAACAAAGCCAAATAATGGAATCCACAAATAAATAAAATGATGAGGAGACCTTACTTTACCTAGGATTATAAACGTAAATGATAGCGTTAGAAAAGAAAGAAAAAAGAAGATGGTTTTAAATTCTATCTGCTTTATTCCTCGCTTTATCACTTTCAGTACATAACTACAAAACAGTGAAATTAGCGCTAAGAAAAACAACCAAGTACTTATTGAAAAATTCGAACCAAGCGTAATAAATTTAAACTCCTTTACATTCAAATTTCTAATTAAATAGAAACTGAAGTCGAAACTATTCAGGTAGGTCGCAAAAGTCATTAAACGCTCTTGGAATAGCGCATCTAAACTAGGCCATAAATGCACCGTATCGGGAAAATGCCGAATAAATTTAAGTAAAAGAATTACGTCCGGTGAGCCGCCCAACAAAGATTTTGTGGGGACAATACGCGAGACAAGATGACCCGCTTCATACTCTTTTATTTGAGTTTCACCCTTCAAATAAAAGACGACAAAAACCAAAAAAACAAAGACCGGCAAAATGAAACCCCATACTCGGTAATTCAATAAATTGGCCCAACGAATATTTGCTAGCGAAAACAAAATGACTCCCGGGAACAGGTACAAATAAAACTGCTTGTCAAAAAACGAAATAGACCAAAGCAGGGCCAATAAAGCTCCGAACATTAATCTTTCCCATTTGCTGATATCTGAAAAAATTCGTTCTACGAAACGTTTGGAAAGAAAAAAGCTAATGATCCCCACATTCACAGGTCCACTATCATGCAAGACAGTAACATACATCGGCAAAAACAAAATCAGCATCCAAATCTGATACCCTTTTAATTTGAAGGTATCAATCATCAAATAATAGATAACCAATAACGAAGTGAACGAATAAAGGAGTTTCGCTAATTCAAGTGGTAAGAGGAGATAAAATGGTAAAAAAAGAAAGCGCTGCACATTACCCAAATATGCGTAAGGCAAATTTGCCTCCAATCCCAGCGGAAAATGTTTGACAAAGGCCTGATAACCATTCGGAAATTGATTGAGAAAATAGTTGGGATTCCGATAAGCCAAATCGACAAAAAGGATAAACTCGTCTAAATGTGTATGTAACGAAAAACCAACGAAGGCGCTAATTCCCAAAAAAGCTATTAATTGCCACCGAAAAATGGATTTATTCCAAAATTTCATACACCTATAAATTAAAATCTCAGCCGCTTAAAAATCAAGACTAAAGTCCAATCAAATATAATGTAAATCTTTTCAAATCGATTTTTCGTTTTTACTGTGAGCAGAAGAAATAAAAAAAGCATTTACCAGAGACTGATAAATGCTTTTGTTTCAGTGGTCGCGTAGGGATTCGAACCCCAAACCTTCTCATCCGTAGTGAGATGCTCTATCCAGTTGAGCTACGCAACCATTGCCCTTTCGGGATTGCAAAGGTAGAAATACTTTTTAAAAATGGAAACTTTCCGTTGAAAAAAAATATCCCACAAAGGCCTTTCGTTGCGCTAAAGCCATCGAAAACAAGCACTTGCTTTTATTTTTTATACTGAATTCGGTAGATACTTCCTCCCAAATCATCGCTCACATACAAGGAACCATCGGGTCCTTCCGCTAATCCACACGGGCGATGTTGGATCGGACCGGTCGGCTTCGCCAAATCCGTTCCCGCAAAATTATCCGCAAAGATCTCCCACTTGCCGCTCGGTTTCCCATTCTTAAAGGGAACAAATGCAACCAAGTAACCTTTCTTTAATTCCGCCGACTGGCCATGAAAGGCAATAAACGCACCATGCTTGTATTTCGCTGGAAATTGATTCCCGCTATAAAAAAGGATATCATTCGGTCCCATGTGCGCCGGGAAAGCAACCACTGGATCTAAAGCTTTCTCCCCACCTGTTTTCTTGCCATCCCCTCCATATTCCGGTGCGACAATCTTTTTGTTTTGCTTGTGGTCGTAGTAAATATAAGGCCAACCGGCATCATCGCCAGCCTTTTTGAATTCATACATCGCCTCAGCTGGTAGCTCCTGCGACTGCTGAGGTGTGTAATACTGCGGATAGAAATCATGGAATTGCCCACGTCCATGCGCCATCGCGAATAGACTATTGGTTTGTTGGTTCCACGTAATCCCCACTGCATTCTTCAAACCCGTCGCATAACGCAAACCATCTTGAAAACGCTGATTCAATTTATTCGCATCAAATTGCCACACACCCCCAGCTGAATCCAAAATGGCGCATGGATTCATGCCTTGGCCGGTTCCGGGGACCCGACAAGGATCATTCCATGAACCGATGGTCACGTAGATATGTTTCTTATCCCGATCAAACACGAAGGGTTTGGCATTATCCCGACCGTGATCCGGCAAACCATCCACGATGGTTTCGGGTTTATTGATATCCGCAATTTCTCCGTTCGCATCCAAGGCATAGCGGAAAACGCCTTTGTTCGAAGCGGCGTAGAAAAAGTTTTGGTCAATCATAATTCCCGTTCCCGGATAATTCCCAAACCATTTTTGGTCTTCAAACACGCCGTCTTGGTTCGCATCTTTCAATTGAACGATACCATTCCCATCCTTTAATTTGGATAATTTGGCATACACATGCCCCTGCTTGGATACCGTTAAATGTCGTGTCGCACCCAATTCTTTGGCGATTTCAGAAACTTGAAAACCGGCAGGTACTTTGATTTCCTGTGCAAAAGCAAAACTCGGCAAGAACATGCCTAGCATCAATAATTTTTTCATGGTAAATAGGTTAAGGGATTCCAAGGTAACATTAAATCACAAAAATGCTACACGGGGCTAAACGGATTATTCCATTTTCCGGCGAAGTCGGGCGACCGGAATCCCCAATTGCTCCCGGTATTTAGCCACCGTCCGACGCTTCACAACAAATCCTTTTTCAGCTAATAAACCCTCCAATTCCTCATCCGAATAAGCATGTGCTGCGGGTTCATTTTCGATTAACTCGCGTAAGATATTTTTCACCTCG
Source organism: Aquirufa sp. 5-AUSEE-100C1 (assembly GCF_054558655.1). Classification (NCBI taxonomy): domain Bacteria; kingdom Pseudomonadati; phylum Bacteroidota; class Cytophagia; order Cytophagales; family Flectobacillaceae; genus Aquirufa; species Aquirufa sp. 5-AUSEE-100C1. The sequence continues at coordinate 826,370 of NZ_JBPXKO010000001.1, forward strand.
CGGGTAGAGAAATCCTCGCCCGACTCATGCGTAATTCCCTCCGTGAAGAAATACTTCAAGGGGTACATTCCAAAATCCGTTTGGACGGATTTAGCCGAAACGACACGGGAAACGGTTGAAATATCCATTTCAATGACATCGGCAATTTCCTTCATCCGAAGGGGGCGTAATTTGGCGTCATCCCCGGTCAAGAAAAAATCCATTTGCTTGGCCACAATGCATTCCATCGTTTTCATCAAGGTCCCCTGACGCTGTTGGATCGCCTGAATAAACCAAGACGCCGAATCCAATTTATGCTTAATAAAGGTTACAGCCTCCTTCACATCTTTTTGCTGCTTATCCCCTTTCGAATAGGTCTGCAACATCTCTTGGAAAGATTTACTCACTCGCAATTCGGGTGCATTCTTTCCATTAAGTTTGATATCTAATTTGCCCTCTGTTTGCGAAACAATAAAATCGGGCTGAAGAAAGGGAGCCACCTCCCCCGCATCCGAACCACCGGGTTTGGGATTGAGATGGGTAATCACCTTGATGGCTTGTTTTAATTGGGTCTCATCCACACCGAGTTTCTGCTGCAAGGCAGCATAATGCTTCTTGGAGAATTCATCAAAATATTGATCGATCAATCGAATCGCAATTTGTAGAATCTCATCATCGACCAAATGTTTGCGATGTAATTGCAAAGACAAACATTCCTGTAAATCCCGTGCACCAATACCCGCAGGGTCCAATTGCTGCACTTTTAGTAAGACCGATTCCACTTCCTGGTAATCCGTTTCAAATCCCACCGTAAAGGCTAAGTCATTGACGATACTCTCAATATTCCGTCGTAAATACCCATCATCCTCCAAGGAACCAATCAGTTGCTCCGCGATGATGCGTTCCCGCTCGTTGCTAATCACAAACCCAATCTGCATCAATAGAAATTCCTCCGCACTTGGGACAGTGGGCATCGGACGATCCCGCATTTCCTCATTCGGATCGTAAGAATCCCCCGCCATCTTATACCCGGCATAATCATCCTGCAAATAATCGTCGATCGCCAATTCATCATTCGCTAAATCATCTACCGTCTCACGATCCCCCATCTCCTCCAAACGCTCTTCGGAGATTCCCTCCTCCAAGGCCGGATTTTCTTCCAACTCCGCTTCGATGCGCGCAGCCAATTCCGCAGTCGGAATTTGTAACAACTTAATCAGCTGAATTTGCTGCGGAGAAAGCCGTTGCTGTTGCGATAATTTGATGGATAAACCCTGCATCTTGCTTGGAAATTTAATTACAAAAATAATTGAAAAAATTCGGTTTTTTTGTGGTAATTTTGAGGGTTATTGCCCGTATTTCAGGGCTTTTGAGAATCATTTATGCAAATTAAAGAAATCCTTTCCTTATCTCCGTCTAATCAAAACCTTGTCATCAAAGGTTGGGTTCGCACCAAACGTGTTTCTGCCAATGTCGCTTTCATTGCCTTGAACGATGGTTCAACCATTCACAACATCCAAGGTGTCGTATCCGATGGGGCTGTTTCCGAGGAAACATTAAAATTAGTTACCACAGGAGCTTGTATCGCCATGAAAGGAACCTTGATTCCTTCTCAGGGACAAGGTCAATCCGTGGAATTACAAGTTGAATCAATTGAAGTTTACGGGGTCGCAGATCCGGAAAAATATCCATTACAGCCGAAAAAACACTCCTTGGAGTTCTTGCGTGAAATCGCGCATTTACGTCCACGGACGAATACATTCTCGGCTATTTTACGTGTACGTCATGCCTTGGCATTTGCGGTTCACTCCTATTTCAATACTAACCAATTCTTCTATTTACACACCCCGATCATCACAGGTTCTGATGCGGAAGGTGCGGGTGAGATGTTCCGTGTAACAACTTTACCGGCTACAAATCCACCCATGACCGACGAGGGCAAGGTAGATTACAAAGAAGATTTCTTTGGCAAGGAAACGAATTTGACGGTTTCGGGCCAACTGGAAGGTGAATTGGGTGCGATGGCCTTATCGAAGGTGTATACATTTGGACCTACTTTCCGTGCGGAGAATTCAAACACGACACGTCACTTGGCGGAGTTCTGGATGATTGAACCAGAGGTTGCCTTCTACGAATTAGAGGATAACATGAATTTGGCGGAAGACTTTACCAAATACTGCATTAAATATGCCTTAGAGCATTGTGCAGACGATATTGCCTTCTTGGAAAAGCGTTTATTGGACGAGGAGAAAAACAAGAAAAAAGAAGAGCAATCGGAATTGACCTTGACCGAAAAACTACGTTTTGTCACGGAAAATAATTTCGAGCGCATCACGTATACAGAGGCAATCAACATCCTTTTGCAATCCAAGACCCACAAACAAGGTAAATTCCAATATCCGGTTGAGTGGGGCATCGACTTGCAATCGGAACACGAGCGTTGGTTAGTAGAGAAGCACTTCAAAAAGCCGGTTATCTTGACCAATTACCCGAAAGACATCAAGGCTTTCTATATGAAACTTGACGAGGATGGCAAGACCGTTCGTGCGATGGATGTTTTATTCCCGGGCATTGGAGAGATTATTGGCGGATCTCAGCGTGAGGATGATTATGAAAAATTATTGCAGCGTACCAAAGAAGTAGGCATCGAGGAAGAGTCCATTTGGTGGTATTTAGAAACAAGAAAATTCGGTTCTGCGCCACATGCAGGCTTTGGATTAGGATTTGAGCGTTTAGTCTTGTTCGTTACGGGTATGAGTAACATCCGTGATGTGATTCCTTTCCCAAGAACCCCTAAATCAGCGGAATTTTAATGATTTTCAAACAACTAAATCAAAGTATTGGGCATGCCATTGACGGGATTTTTCATCTCATCAAGTCGGAACGCAATGCCAAAATACACCTAGCGGCAACAGCCCTCGTGATTTATGTGGGTTTGAAATTAGATTTTGTCACGGAGGAATGGATATGGATCAGCTTGGCCGTTGCCTGTGTTTGGGTGGCGGAGTTGATCAATTCAGGGATGGAACGCTTAACCGATTTGGTATCGCCGGAACATCACCCATTAGCGAAACAAGTGAAAGATTATGCAGCAGGAGCTGTGTTAATTATGTCAATTTGGGCAGTATTTGTTTTCTGCCTGATTGCCTTGCCACACCTTTGGGTTTGGTTAACATTATCCAATTAATATGAAAGAATACGGATCGAGTGTACAAAAATTGGTCAATTACATTATGACCATCGCCGACCGCGAACAACGGACTAAATATGCCTTTATCATGGTGGATTTGATGAAACAAATTCATCCCAACATGAAAGACAATACACAAGATTATTCCAAAAAGCTTTGGGATGACTTGTACATTATGTCAAATTTCGAATTAGACGTACAAGGTCCCTACCCGCCTCCCTCTCCGGAGTCGGTGGGTAAAGCACCCCGCAAAGTGGCCTACAACCAGCATCACTTGAAATTCAAGCATTATGGACGGAACGTAGAGCTATTAATTCTTCGTGCCATCGCGGAAGAAAAGGTGGAGGATAAGAAAATCTTGGTGGCCTACATCGCCCGCTTGATGAAAGGATTTTACGTAACCTGGAACAAGGATTCGGTGGATGATTCGGTGATTTGGCAGAACATTAAGGATATGTCGGAGAACCTATTAGGCAGCATCGTAGACGAGTTATCGCAAGAGACTTTAGGTCATGCCAAAGTGGCGAATAATGCAAGAAACGCATACAATGCTCCGGAATACCCGAACAATAACAACAATAACCGGAACAATAATTACCGGAAAAACTTCAGAAATAACAACAACAATCGTAATAACAATTACCGTAAAAATAAGTAAGATTTATGGCATCATTTAAGGTTACCGGTGGCCGCCGGATGAAAGGAGAAATTACTCCACAAGGAGCAAAAAACGAAGCATTACAAATTTTGTGTGCGGTGGTTCTGACAGCTGAACCTGTCACGATTCACAACATTCCGAATATCCGTGATGTCAACCAACTCATCGATTTGTTGGGCGATATGGGCGTAAGCATGCGTCGTTTATCCGAGACGAGTATTGAGTTTGATGCCTCTCAAGTAAACATCGATTACTTGGAATCTGAAACCTATAAGAAAAAAGCAGCTGCACTTCGCGGTTCAGTGATGTTATTAGGACCAACCTTGGCTCGTTTTAAGAAGGGGCGTATTCCTTCACCGGGAGGTGACAAGATTGGTCGTCGTCGTTTAGATACCCACTTCTTTGGGTTTATGAAGTTAGGTGCCAAATTCAATTACTCTGCGGAAGATGGTGGAATTTATGAGGTAGATGCTTCGCAATTGCAAGGTGCCTACATGTTATTGGATGAGGCATCTGTAACGGGAACGGCTAATATCTTGATGGCAGCGGTTTTGGCAAAAGGGACAACAACCATTTACAATGCGGCTTGTGAACCTTATTTGCAGCAATTGAGTAAGATGTTGAACCGCATGGGAGCGAAAATCTCAGGCATTGGGTCCAACTTACTTGTTATTGAAGGTGTAGAAGTACTGCACGGAACGGAGCATACAATGCTACCTGATATGATTGAGATTGGTTCATTCATTGGCATGGCCGTGATGACGCAGTCGGAAATCACGATTAAAAACTGCCAAATCCCTCAGTTAGGAATTATTCCGGATGTATTCAAGAAATTGGGTATTCAAATGGAATTCCGTGGAGATGATATTTACATTCCGTCACAAGAGCATTATGAATTGGAAAACTTCATCGATGGCTCGATGTTGACCATTTCAGATCATCCATGGCCAGGATTTACGCCTGACTTGTTATCGATCATCTTGGTGACGGCTATTCAAGCAAAAGGAACGGTATTGATTCACCAAAAAATGTTTGAATCCCGTTTATTCTTCGTAGATCGTTTGATCGAAATGGGTGCACAAATCATTTTATGTGATCCACACCGTGCCACGGTGGTTGGTTTTGATCGTAAGCAAACCTTGAAAGGCATTCGCATGTCCTCACCCGATATTCGTGCGGGAGTTTCCTTGTTGATCGCGGCGATGTCGGCGAATGGTACATCCATCATCGACAACATTGAGCAGATCGACCGTGGATACCAAAACATCGATACGCGCTTAAACGCGATCGGTGCCGAAATCGTACGTATTTAAGATGTCATTATTTTCCAAGATTAAACAGACGGTCCAATTGGCCTTACCCATCGTGGTGGGCGAATTGGGCGTTATGTTGATGGGGTTAGCCGATACGATTCAGGTAGGCCAAATGTCGACCGGCGCCGCGGAAAGCCTCGGTGCTTCGGGCATGGCGGGTTCCATCTTTTTTACCATCGCAATCGTAGGCATTATCTGCATTCAAATTGTATCACCCATGATTTCCAAGGCCGTCGCGGAAGGCGACAAGACGGAATGTGGAAACCTTTTGCGAGCCAATTTGCGTGTGGCTACGCTATTAGGAGTCGTGACGATTCTGATCACGGGGATTGTCGGCTTGAATTATGATTTATTCGGACAAACCCAGGCCAATAAGGCTTTGACCCTTCCCTTCTTAAGTTTGATTTCCCTTTCGGTTTTGCCCATATTCTGGTTTATCGCCTTGAAAAGTTTCATGGATGGGCTCCAGCGGACCACGGTGGGTATGACCATCACCATCATTGCCCTATTGTTGAATGTATGCGGTAACCATATCTTAATCAATGGCTTATGGGGTTTCCCTGCTTTAGGTTTATTTGGCTCAGGAATTTCGACGCTCTTGTCGAGGTTATTTATGGCGGGGACGTTAGCCATCTATGTCTTTACCCGGGATGAGTTTAAGCCTTATTTACAAAAAGGACATGTCCATGTTGAAAAGAATGTCTTGGAGAAAAACATTTTGCGCATCGGAATTCCTTCGGGTATGCAGGGATTCTTTGAGATTGCGACCTTTGGCATGGCCGTGGTGATGATGGGCTGGATTTCAGTGACGGCACAGGCGGCACATATCGTAGCGATTAACATGGCATCCATCACCTACATGATGGCGACGGGCATTGCGGTAGCTGGAGGAATCAATGTGGGAACGGCGATCGGTGAACGTAATCGACATGAGATTGTTCGTTCCGGGCATGCGGCGCTTCTCTTGTCTATTCTATTCATGGGAATTTGCGCATTGGTCTTTTTCTTTGGTCGGGAATATTTAGTTCGTGGATACACGCAAGAAGTACCCGTTATCGCAATAGCCGTGACCCTGGTGGTTTGGGGCGCGATATTCCAGTTATTTGATGGGATTCAAGCCGTTTCCTTGGGGCTATTGCGTGGATTACAAGATTATAAACTTCCGACAGCCATAACGGTCATCTCCTATTGGGGCGTTGGAATTCCGGTATCTTATTTCCTCGGATTCAACTTAAACTTAGGTGCCATCGGAATCTGGATGGGATTAACAGCCAGTTTGGTTTGTTCATCGATACTTCTTTCGTGGCGATTCTATACACGGGCGAAGACGATTGATTTGGAGGCGTTAAAGGTAGAATAGAATTAAGAGCTAAGAGTTAAGAGTTAAGTGGTCAAGGAACTCTGTAGAGACGCGATACCTCGCGTCTTCCCCCCCCCTTACAAAAAAGACGCGAAGTATCGCGTCTCTACAAAACAAAAAATAGTGCCCGCATCAGCGAGCACTATCTATATTCAAAATACTTCTTAAACGTTAACTCTTCGTTCTTAGTTTTTAACTGTGTATCGACCGTTTCGCCGTCGCCGCCAAACAAGCCTCTTTCATCGCTTCTGTGTACGTCGGGTGCGCATGTGACATACGCGCCACATCTTCGGCAGACGCACGGTATTCCATCGCCACGACTGCTTCCGCAATCATATCCGCCGCACGGGCACCGATGATATGAACTCCCAAAATCTCATCCGTCGTCGCATCGGCTAAAACCTTCGCCACTCCATCCACATCGGTCGATGCAATCGCACGACCCAAGGCCTTGAACGGGAATGAACCTTCCTTGTAAGCAATACCGGCAGCCTTCAATTCTTGCTCCGTCTTACCTACCGAAGCAACCTCTGGCCAGGTATAAACAACACCCGGAATCAAATTATAATTGATATGCGGCTTTTGACCCGCAATTACTTCAGCCACTAATGTTCCTTCTTCTTCCGCTTTGTGTGCCAACATCGCTCCACGAACCACGTCACCAATCGCATAAATGCCCGGAACTGACGTTTGTAGCGTATGCTCATCAACTGCGATCCGACCGCGTTCATCGGCAGTCAGACCAGCTGCGGCCAAGTTCAAGCCATCGGTGTATGGTCGACGACCAATACACACCAAGCAATAATCGCCTTTAATCTCAACGTCTTTACCTGAGGCATCCTGTGCTTTAACTGTCACTTCTTTGCCTTTCACAGATGCACCCGTCACCTTGTGTGACAAGTAAAAATCAGCGCCTAATTTGGCAATGCACTTTTGCAATTCCTTGCCCATCGTCTTATCCATCGTTGGGATCATGCTATCCGCAAATTCCACAAACGATACTTTCGAACCTAGACGCGCATACACCGATCCCAATTCTGCTCCGATTACCCCCGCACCAATCACGATCAAATGCTTCGGAACTTCCTTCATCTTCAAGGCCTCCGTCGAGGTAATGATACGCTCTTTATCGACAGGAATGAACGGAAGAACTGTCGGTTTAGATCCCGTCGCGATGACAATATTCTTACCTGAAATCACCTCCGAAGAACCATCTTCCTTCGTAATCTTCACCGTTTTGGCAGAATCAAACGAACCTAAACCATGAAAGGTCGTGATCTTGTTTTTCTTCATCAAATACGCGATTCCCGCATTTAAATTTGAAACAACCCCCGCTTTACGCTTGATCATTTGTTCCAAATTTACTTTGGGCTTAGCGATATCAATACCATGTTCTTGGAAACTATGCACCGCATTGTGAAAATGCTCCGAAGAGTCCAACAACGCTTTGGAAGGAATACATCCCACATTCAAACATGTTCCACCCATCACGGCATATTTCTCCACGATGGCTACTTTGAAACCCAATTGAGCCGAACGGATAGCCGAAACATATCCTCCAGGACCCGAACCAATTACGACAACATCAAATTCTTGCATAAGGCGATTGAAAGCGAATAGGCCCCGCAAGGCCTATTCTGTTAATTAAATGTCTAATAATAAACGAGCTGGATCCTCTAATAGCTGCTTGATGCGAACTAAGAAACTTACCGACTCACGGCCATCAATGATGCGGTGATCATACGATAAGGCCAAATACATGATTGGACGTACAACAATTTGACCATCCACAACCACAGGACGCTCTACGATATTGTGCATACCTAGAATCGCAACCTGAGGTGCATTGATAATCGGTGTTGAAAGCATTGAACCAAATACCCCACCGTTGGTGATCGTAAATGTTCCGCCACTCATCTCTTCCAAACTCAATTTATTCTCACGAGCTCTTCCTGCTAAACGAACTACTTCCGATTCAATTCCGGCCAATGATAAATTCTCAGCTGAGCGAATCACAGGTACCACCAAGCCTTTTGGTGCAGAAACCGCAATCGAAATATCGCAATAATCATGGAATACGATTTCGTCTCCATCAATCTTTGCATTCACCGACGGGAATTCTTTCAAAGCAACACAAACCGCTTTCGTAAAGAAGGACATAAAGCCTAAGCCCACGCCATGCTTCTCCTTAAACTTATCTTTGTACTTACCACGTAAATCCATCACCGGCTTCATGTCAACCTCATTAAAGGTCGTCAACATCGCAGTCTCATTTTTCACCGCCACTAAACGACGTGCCACTGTCTTACGCAATGAACTCATCTTCTCACGACGTGTACCTCCTTGTGCGGCTGCTGGAGCGGCCGCCGGAGCTGATGCCGCAGGTGCTGCAGCTGGTTTCGAAGCAGCCAACGCATCTTCCTTCGTGATACGGCCACCTACGCCTGAACCCGCAACCGAGGCTGCCGCGATTCCTTTTTCATCTAATATTTTTGCTGCCGCTGGAGAAGGATGACCCGCCGCATAATTAGCATCCGCTGCTGGTGCTGCTGTTGGAGCCGCTGTCGGTGCAGGAGCTGCCGCAGGCACTGCCGCCACCGAACCACCTACGGTGATTTTGGCCAACAAACCTCCAATCGGCACAACAGAACCTGGTTGCGCAATCACTTCCAAGACACCTGCAGATTCGGCAGGCAATTCAAACGTTGCTTTATCGGATTCTAATTCACAAAGAACCTCATCCAAGGAAACAACATCTCCTGTTTTCTTATTCCAAACAGATACCGTCACTTCCGAGATAGACTCACCTACCGCAGGAACCTTAACCTCCAATACGGACGTTGGTCCAGCTGCCGGTGCCGGAGCTGCTGCTGTTGCTGGAGTAGCTGCCGGAGCGGCATCTGCCACGGTAACGGATGCCGACGCACCGCCCGCGTCAATCGTGCAAATGACTGCACCAATCGGCAAGACATCACCTTCTTTTGCCACAATGTGCAAAATACCTTCAGCCTCAGCTGGCAATTCAAATGTTGCTTTATCCGACTCGAGTTCGCATAAAACCTCATCCAATTTCACGTGATCGCCTTCTTTCTTGTTCCAAGTAGCAACCGTTACTTCCGTGATCGACTCGCCCACCGCGGGCACTTTCATTTCTATAGCCATAATATTCGATTATTCAAATGCTCTGTTTATCAATGCTGCCTGCTCCTCGCCATGCACCTTTAAGAATCCTGTCGCCGGTGAAGCCGATTTCTTACGTGCTACTAATTTACTGAAACGTGCCCATCCGAACTCACGAATCACATATGACCAATAGCCCATGTTTTCCGGCTCTTCTTGCACGTAGAAAATCTCGGCTGATTTGTATTTCGCCAATTCAGCTTCCACCTGTTTGGTTGGGAATGGATGCAATTGCTCCAAACGAATAATCGCCACGTCCTTGCGCTTATCCTTCTCCTGACGATCCAACAAATCAAAATATACTTTCCCTGAACAAATCAATACGCGTTTCACTTTCGCCTTATCCGCATAATCATCCCCAATAACCTCCTGAAATGAACCCTTTGTAAAGGCGTCTAATTTCGAAACCACTTTGGGGTGACGGAAGATCGACTTCGGTGACATCACAACGAGTGGCTTACGGAATTCCCAAGTCAACTGACGACGCAATGCATGGAAAATATTAGCAGGTGTTGTCAAGTTGGCAATCACCATATTATTCTCCGCGGCCAACTGCAAGAAACGCTCCGGACGCGCATTCGAGTGCTCCGGACCTTGTCCCTCATAACCGTGTGGCAATAACATCACCAAGCCATTTTGTGTCCCCCACTTCGATTCGTGTGATGAAACAAACTGGTCGATCATGGTCTGTGCACCATTGGCAAAATCACCAAATTGTGCTTCCCAAATCACTAAGGCATTCGGATTCGCTAAGGCATAACCAAATTCATAACCCAAAACGCCGTATTCCGACAACAAGGAATTGTAAATCTGAGCTTGCTCCTGCTTATCTGAAATATGATTTAATGAACTGTAATTTTCGTTTGTATTTGCTTCGTGCAATACCGCATGACGGTGTGAGAACGTACCACGTTGCACGTCCTGTCCCGATAAACGAACGGCTTTGCCTTCCACTAATAAGGAACCATAAGCCAATAACTCAGCGGTAGCCCAGTTTAATTCGCCTTTTTCAAAATATACCTTACGGTCAGCAATCACCTTTTCAATTTGCTTCAAGGCCACGAAACCTTTTGGAAGTGTCGTAATCGCTTTCGCTACTTGGTCTACTACTGCCTGAGAAATAGCAGTCTTTGGCGACTTGTCGAAATCTTTCTCGTTGGAATAACGAAGCTCCGACCACGCATTATCCAATTTCAATGGGATATACGGAGGACGAACTTTTTGCTTCACCAAATCCAAACGAGCTTGCAATTCCGCCTTGAATTCCGCATCCATTTGCTCGGCCAATTTCGCTTCGATTTCTCCCTGCTTGATTAACTTTTGCGTGTAGATTTCGCGCGGGTTGGGGTGATTGGTAATGTTTGCATAAAGTGTCGGCTGCGTAAAACGTGGCTCATCCGACTCGTTGTGGCCATTCCGACGGTAGCAAACCATATCAACAAACACATCCCGACCAAATTCCTGGCGGAACTCTGCCGCGATACGAGATACGAATACTACCGCTTCTGGATCATCTCCATTCACGTGGAATACGGGCGCATCGATAATCTTTGCAACATCAGTACAATAAATCGCCGAACGCGCATCCTCGAAATCGGTCGTAAAACCAACTTGGTTATTAATGACAAAGTGGATCGTTCCTCCGGTCGAGTAACCCTTTAACTTCGCCATTTGCGTAACTTCATAAACGATACCTTGTCCTGCGACAGCGGCATCTCCATGAATTAAAATAGGCAATACCTTCGAGGAATCACCTGCGTAGTGCGCATCTGCGGTTGCCCGACAAAAACCTTCCACCAACGGATTTACCGCCTCTAAGTGCGATGGATTGGGAGCTAATTTCAAGGAAATTTCACTTCCGTTCGGTGAAACGTGTTTCGAAGAATAGCCTAAGTGATATTTCACGTCACCATCCCCATGTATTTCATCCGGCACATTTCCTTCGAAACCATCGAAGATTGCTTCGTAAGACTTGTGCATGATGTTGGCCAATACATTCAAACGACCCCGGTGTGCCATACCAATCATGGCTTCCTTCACACCTAAATCAGCTGATGTGTTAATAATCGCATCCAATCCCGCGATGGTCGACTCACCACCTTCAAGACCGAAACGCTTTTGACCTAAATATTTTGTCCCTAAGAAATTCTCGAAAACAACTGCCTCGTTTAATTTCTGAAGGATATGCTTTTTCTTTTCAATCGAAGGATTGAATGCCAAAGCTTCTTTTTCAATTTTATTACGCAACCATTCTTTGGTCGTAACCTCCCGAATATACGAATACTCAAATCCAATTGTTCCGGCATAGATTTTATGCAAGGCATCCTGAATTTGACGTAAAGTTGCTGGTCCAATACCCAAGAAAACTCCAGCTTGGAATACCGTACCTAAATCGGCATCCGATAAGGCATAATCTGTTAAGCCTAAACGAGGCTGACGATCTTTGCGCTCACGAACTGGGTTAGTTTTCGACAACAAATGTCCACGAGAACGAAATGCTTTGATTAATGAAATCACAGCCATTTCCTTCTGAACATGGGAGGAATCAGCTGAACCGGCACCCACGGGAGCACCCTCTAACCAGGTTTGTGAAAAATCAAATCCCTTGAAGAAATCTCTCCAAGAGCTATCTACGGAATTGGGGTCTTGTTTGTACGCTTCATACAAGTCGGCGATGACTTGTGTATCTGCATTGGCAACGTAGGAAAATGGATCCATAATGTAAAATTCTAGCGATCAACTAGAAAAGTTTCAAACGTTATTGTTTTGGTTTAGGTAATAATACTACTTGCAAAAAAAATCCTCGCAATTTAATACACTCTCAGCAATAAAACCCAACAATTTGGCGGATTTTATACCATATAAGAGCACAAATTTCTTTGGAAAAAATCCTATTTATTCAGCGCACAAAAAAATCTTTATTTATTCCAATTATATCCCTTCAAAATCAAAAAAATACAGGAATTACCTAAGGTCGAAATTGCGCGATCTTCCCATTCCCCAAATCAACTTCATAACGTATGAATAATTGATGAAAACCCGCACGCTCCGTCGTGCTCGTCGACCCAAAACCGCTGGGATAATAGCTTGTCGATTCACCTAATAGGTCATAGCCGTAACCGACACGGAAATTCTTACCTAAAGCGGCCTCGACACTTCCAATCAGTGCTTTCGATCCCAGCTCAGAACCGGTTGCTTGATACCAGACACCTACACCTACTTTTTCCTTTAACCAGAATACAGCAGAATAATCAATTGCCACGTCCTTGTCAATTTGGCGAATCACAGTTCCGAGCTTCAATGCATTTTGATCAATGTGAAATAAATAGTTTAGCAGGAGGTATTTAGGAGGCTTCAAAGATCCATAACTCGACTCAAAGGAATTAGCAGGAGCACTGAGACCCACGTAAAAATCTCCTTTTTCATAGATAAAACCATACCCATAATGTATCCCAAAAACACTGCTTCCACTTTTACCGATGATGGGGTACTGACTTAGACCCACTTGAGCTCCCAGCCTCAATCGATGACCCCTTCCCCATTCAAAGGCTTTAGCGCCTACGGCTGCTATTCCCAAATTGGCCGAAATTCCTCCCGTCGGCAAGGCATAGGATTGATCCGTGTTATAAGCCAAAAAACCAATCCCTCCTTTTTCCTGAGAAACGGGCATATCAAAACTAAAGTATTGCTGCGATGAGGCCGTCGTACTCAAACCTGGCTGAAACAGCGGCTTCTTCCGGTAAATCCCTGTGATGGAAGCCACCCCTTTCTGCCCTGCCAATGCCGGATTAATACCCATCGGCAAAAATGGATACATCATGCGAAGCGATTCCTGCTGCGCAAGAATGGGAAGACTCCAAAGTAGAAAAAGGATTATTTTTCGCATGTGATAAACTGACAATATGACATTCCGGACGGTTTTGGACTAATATTTGAATGATCGGATTCCAAATTTATGATTTTTAATCTCAATTAAACATGAAAGAAACAGGTAACATCTCCATTCACACTGAGAACATTTTTCCGATTATCAAAAAATTTCTCTATTCGGACCACGAGATTTTCCTTCGTGAGTTGGTATCCAATGCGGTAGACGCCACCCAAAAAATTAAACGCTTGAGTTCGATTGGCGAATTCAATGGCGAATTGGGTGAATTGAAAGTGCAAGTAAGTTTCGACAAAGACAAAAAGACCATCACCATTTCGGATAATGGAATTGGTATGACGGCCGAAGAAATTAAAAAATACATCAACCAAATCGCGTTCTCGGGAGCCACTGAGTTCGTTGAGAAATACAAAGATCAGGGCGAAGACAAAGGCATTATCGGTCATTTTGGCTTGGGATTTTATTCTGCTTTTATGGTTTCCAAAGAAGTAGAAATCATCTCTAAATCCTACCAAGAGGGTGCGGAAGCAGCCCGCTGGATTTGTGACGGATCGACGGAATATTCGATCAGTTCTGCGGAAAAAGAAACGCGTGGAACCGACATCATTCTACACATCGCGGAAGATTCAGAAGAATTCTTGGAGGAATACCGTTTGAAATCCATCTTGGAGAAATATGGCAAATTCTTGCCCATGCCTATTGAATTCCAGGAAAAAATCATCAACAACCCCAATCCGATTTGGACGAAATCCCCATCGGATTTAACCGATGATGATTACCTACAATTCTACGACGAATTGTATCCCATGCAAGAAAAGCCCTTGTTCTGGATTCACTTGAATGTGGACTACCCGTTCAACTTAACCGGTATTTTATACTTCCCGAAAGTCAAGAACGAAATGCAGTTGCAACGTGAAAAAATTCAGTTGTACAGTCGGCAGGTATTCATCACCGACGAAGTCAAAGACATTGTACCCGAATTCTTGATGCTTTTACATGGTGTCATCGATTCGCCAGATATTCCATTGAATGTGTCTCGTTCTTTCCTTCAGGCAGATTCGAATGTCAAAAAGATCAACAGCTACATCACGAAAAAAGTGGCTGATAAACTCGCTGAATTATACAAAGCAGATCGTCCGGCCTTTGAAGAGAAATTTGCGAATATCGGTTTGTTCATCAAATATGGAATGATCTCCGATGAGAAATTCATGGAACGTGCCAAAGATTTTTGTTTGGTACAAGATACCAACGGAAAGTATTTCACGTTAGATGAATATGCTGAAGAGGTTCAAGCCGCTCAAACGGATAAAGATGGCAACAAAGTTTATTTGTATACCACCGATGAGCAGCAACAAGATGCCTTTATTCAATCCGCCCAACAAAAAGGATATTCAGTCTTGCGACTGGATTCATTAATTGACAGTCACTTCATCCAAGCGATGGAAGCGAAATTGGAAAAAACCCAATGGAAGCGCGTGGATGCGGATCGCATCGATAAATTAATTGATACAGGGATTAATTTAGAAGCGGTCTTGAGTGATGAACAAAAAGAAAGTGTCAAAAAGGTTTTCGAGGAAACCTTGAATGACAAACAAAAGGTCGTAGCCGTAGAGGCCATGTCACCCGATGAATTACCGGCAATCGTGACGCAGAATGAATTTATGCGCCGCATGAGTGAGATGGCGAAGAATGGTGGAGGAATGGGCATGTTTGGCTCGATGCCGACGACCTATAACATCACCGTCAATGCGAACCATCCCCTAATCAATAAACTCGCAAGTTTGACATCAGAAGAGGAACAAAAAGCCTTAGCGAAGCAAATTTCGGATTTGGCATTGTTGTCTCAGAATTTATTGACCGGTGCGGATTTGACCGCGTTCATCAAACGCACGATTGCGAATCAATAATGTACTGGCGCAACACCTCGCGTCTTAAAAAAAAATGTAGAGACGCGACACCTCGCGTCTTAACCAAAAATATAGAGACGCGACACCTCGCGTCTTAACCAAAAATATAGAGACGCGACACCTCGCGTCTTAACCAAAAATATAGAGACGCGACACCTCGCGTCTCAAAAAATAAAATAGACGCGAAGTATCGCGTCTCTACAAAAGAACGATTGGGTTCGAATAATCATTAAACCTGGGTGCCAAACATCCAGGTTTTTTTATACCCCTTTACGAACGATTAATTTTTTAGTAGAAACAGAACGGCCATCGATCAGTAATTGATACAAATACATTCCATTCGAAAAATCGCGCATGGAAACCCGAATGCTTCGTTGGTCACGATCTAAGGATATCTCTTTCACTTGCTCTCCGAGCACATTGTAGAAAACGATCCGAAGGTCCTGATTTCCAGAAACCTGATAATCGATATCTACAAAATCAGTAGCTGGGTTAGGATAAAAATGAGATACTTGAATGCGATCGTTATAAAAAAGGTACTTGTCGGAATTGGTATTTTCCTCAAGCAATCTACGCTCAACAGAAGGTGCTGTCGTTGATGTGCTCGCTGTCTTCGCATAATTCGATTTCATCCATTGACTTAAATAGGAATTTTGCTTTAAGTCAAGGTTCGCATGTAAGGACGGATCTACCCGAAAAACACGTTTGGATAAAAGAATAGGTAGGTTCGCTTTCTGAGGAGTCTTTTGAACAAGGATGCGGGATTTCGACTTCGATTCGGTTTGTGCCAATAGATAACTTGGAAAAATAATTCCTCCCAAGAGCACTATAAACAATAAATGAGATACAAATCGAATCATAATTTTGTCGAATACCCAAAGGTAATTCTTTTGCGCAAAGATGGTATTGGGCAATCGGCAAAACGGCCTAAATTCGTGACAAAAAGGCCAATTTTAAGGTTTTTTAACAGTGGGAGCGACATTAACTCTTTCCATAAGCATGGGTAAGATTATTTTTTCTTTGGTCCTCCAGTTAAATCCATCGAGAAACTCAAGTTCTTCCTTCCATTCCTTGGGCGGAACAAATTTGGCTTCCGGTTTCGTGATAAACGAAATTTTATTGACTTTATTTTCTAGGAAGAAAATATTCATCCGACTGCATTCCACGCGATTCAATCCGGTGGTTACTTTTTTATCATCGACGACATAATAGACACTTTCCCCGTTTCCATCCACTTGAACCTTTTTTAATCGAGAATCATCGGCAAAAAAGACCCACATTTTCCGGCCTTTAATTTGATTATAATGCTCAACAGAATCCTTCGAAATCACAAAAGAATGTCCCCTCAAGCGCATTTCGCGCATCTTTTGATTCGTCATATACATCGAAATCGAATCTGCTTGCAACTGAGACTCATTCGTCCAAAGAATTGGCTTTTGATAAAAATGAATGACCGAATCGCGGGTATCATAGCCCAAGGAATCGCATTTCCCCGAAAAGTCGGATTTGTAAATCAACACCTTGTGATAGGCAAAGAGCTTTCGTGTTGAGTCCACTTTATTTTGCACGGAAACCAAGGTATCTGCCGTTAAATACAGCGTATCCTTTTCTCCGATATTCCGCATGAGGGCATGCCCATAGACACGCGTAATTCCCGTCTTTCCGGCATAGCGACCATGATCTCCGCTTAAAATGACCTTTTGCTTTTGACTCAAAAATTCGACACGTCCGCGAGCAACGCCAATTTGCGTGGGACTGTCATAAAATAGCGTATCTGCAGAAAGAATATACTCGTCCGTTTTGGCCGTTGACCGACCCGTAAAATTAGACACCTTCGTTTGTGTATTGTAAAAACCTGCCGAGGTAAGCACCGTGTCTTTTTTCGTAATAATTTCCGTGGGACAGATGAAAAATGCCTCTTTAGAGGCTGTATTATACTTGAGCGAATCCGCTTGCAAGCGCCCCCCCTCTTTATCCAGTACACGCACTTTTTCCTTGAATAAAAAGTTTTTAGTAACCGTATTGTAAAAACCTTCTTTACTTGACAACGTCGATTTCTTATCGACAATCTTGGCCCCTGAATGATAAATAGCCATTCTCGAATTCAAATCGTAATCCAATTTGCTCGTCGACAAAACAATGGTATGATCATCTAATTTGACTTTGCCGGAAATATAAGCCTTCCGACTATCCCCCATATAGATCGCAGTATCACCCGTGATCGTTACCGTGTCTGCCTGAATGATTTTCACATGTCCATAGGCTTCCACGTTATTCGTCGTGCTGTTTAAAACCGCCTGATCACAAGCAAGGGTTGTGGTTCCCTGGCGCAAAAAGACATGCCCCATTAAGGTTTTACGCATGATTAACTCTTGCTGGATTCCATTAAGGCTATCGGCACGGATGACCTCCAACTGGCTTTGCGCGAGCAAACAGCTGGGAAGCAGGAAAAAGAAAAAAAGGAATAATCCGTATTTTTGCCGCATGTTCATTGCGAATCGTTAATTTCGCATCTTCAATTGAACGCGCAATTTACCAATTTTATGCTGGAAGATTTCATCCAATTTGTCCAAAAAGAGAATTTATTTCAAGCGGAAGATAAAATCCTCATCGCGGTAAGCGGTGGTATAGACTCGGTGGTTTTGGCAAAACTTTTCTCCTTGGCCAAATTCAACTTTGGGGTAGCTCATGTCAATTTCAGTTTGCGCGGAGAGGAATCTTTGGCGGATGAAGTATTCGTCAAAAAACTAGCCAAAACATTAAAAGCTCCCTACCACAGCATCGTATTTGATACGAAAGCCTTTGCGGAAAAAGAGAAAATTTCTACGCAAATGGCGGCACGTTTACTACGTTACAATTGGTTCGAAGAGATTCGACAGGAATTCGACTATCAGTAT
Organism: Aquirufa sp. 5-AUSEE-100C1; assembly: GCF_054558655.1. Classification (NCBI taxonomy): domain Bacteria; kingdom Pseudomonadati; phylum Bacteroidota; class Cytophagia; order Cytophagales; family Flectobacillaceae; genus Aquirufa; species Aquirufa sp. 5-AUSEE-100C1. Next base: position 844,740 of record NZ_JBPXKO010000001.1, read on the forward strand.
GTCGCTACCGCACACCATCAAATGGATAGCGCCGAAACGGTCTTGATTAATATGACACGAGGAAGCGGATTAGCGGGATTCCATGGCATTCCCTTGAAGAATGGGCATCTGATTCGTCCGATGTTATTTGCCAATCAAGAACAAATATTCGATTTTGTTGTAGAGAAACATTTGGCTTGGCGGGAAGATTCCTCCAACGAATCAACGAAATACCAGCGCAATTTCATTCGTCATGAAATCGTACCCAAGTTCCAGGAAATGAATGCCGCTTTCGAGGATACCTTAGCCCAAACGAGTGAACGAATTCGTGATATCGAGGCATGGATTCAGGAAGAATATGGGATGTGGCAGGAGGCAAATATCACAAATGATACCGCGAATAATCTGTTCGTACAGCTAAACCCTTCGAGCGCCAAAGAAAAAGTCATGCAGCAGCGTTGGCTCCAAAGTCTTGCATTCAATGGAGATCAAATCACCCAAATTATAAATCTTCCGAATGATAAAGTCGGGAAAATTTATGAATCGCCACTTTTTACGCTGAATATTGATCGCCAGCAGTGGGTCATCAGCCCCAAGGATCAATCGGAATACAAGCCGATACTCGTACAGGAAGAAGATGAGCTAATCGATTTGGGAAATCAGGAATTGAATATCTATGTAGAGGAAAAGACAGAAGATTTTAAAGTTCCCACGGACGCTAGCATCGCCTGTCTGGATGCGGATAGTCTTACGTTTCCATTAGAAATTCGTAAAACACAGGAAGGCGACTGGTTTTGCCCCTTGGGAATGAATTCCAAAAAATTAATTTCGGATTTTTTAACCGATAAGAAAGTGGCATTGAATCTTAAAAAATCTACCTTATTGATGTTGAGCAAAGGTTCCGTTGCTTGGATAGTAGGCCATCGCATCGATAACCGATTCAAGGTATCGGATAAAACGGAAACGGTGATGATTTTTGAATTAAAGCCGAAGTCCTAACCTACCTTTGGCAAACCGGGGAGGATTGCCAAAGGTAAAGGGTTCTATGGGATTAGTCCCCCAAAAAACTGATAATTTACCGAATTAGCTTTCGATAGGTCTCCGTACGAATCGGATCAAGCAAACTTAAGTAGGCAAAGGCTTGTTGGCGATCAGACGCCTCCGCCTCATCCAAGATCGTAAAAATCTCATCCCCTTTCGCGTCAAAGAAAACGCGAATACAAGCAGCCCCTGGACGAATCTGATTGATTTGTCGAATCTGAGTTAATAAGTCCAAAATACCTTTACGTGCCTCATCGGGTTTATCCTTAAAGGTATCTAGGTACAATCGATGGTAATTATAGGTCACATCGCGCATCGCTTGAAGCTGTTGGTTCATCAAGTTTTCCGCAATCGCAAATCGAGAGCGAATATCGTTGACAGTCCCCCAGCCACTACCTGAATTTTGTGCTAAATTGGTGAGATTACTTAATCGTTGCACAAAAAGTTCTCCGCCCCGTAATCCCATCGAATCATAATGATAGGCCAAGCTCAAATAGGCGTAATAGGCCATTAATGAGCTAATATTATCAATGAAACTATTGTCATTATAGGTAATCGGATTTCCTAATTGGTATTTAAAATTGAAACTTTTATCGACCATGTTGAGGATAATCGTTTCATAGGATGTCCCAAAAACGGGACGTAAAACCTGAACGCGCGCATTCGCCTCAAAATCGCCTTGGGAGCTTGCTTTAGTAAGCAATAGATTGATGTTGACTTTGATTTTTTCTTCAGGTGCGAAATTATCATTCGACCAACGGCGGTTGGACAAAAAATCTTGAAGTGTACGCTGAAGTTCGGTGTAAATTTGCGAGCTACCTCGCTGCTGATCGAGCTGCAATTGCTCGGTATTGATGGTGACGGTTGCCTGTAGTTCTTGGGCTTTTAGCACCCAAGAACTGAGACATAAAATCGCGAATAATACGATGCGAAGAGATTTCATATGAAATCAAACGAAAAAAGTTTAGTTTTCGTCTGTTCCCTCTGTACGAGATCTGAAATCAACTTTATCAGCCAAAAATTCATCAATAGCAATTGCACTTGGCTTTGGCATACGCTCGTAATACTTAGAAATTTCGATCTGCTCACGGTTTTCGAAAATCTCCTCTAAATTATCTACAGAAGAAGCAAACTCAGATAATTTACCTGATAATTCCTCTTTCATCTTGCTTGAAATCTGACGAGCACGTTGTCCAATAATGGAAATAGACTCATATGTATTACCTGTCTTGGCAGCAATTTTATCTACATCACGCGTAATGATCGATGGATTGGTTTGGATCTTAGACATCTCTTTGATTTTTAAATTAAGATTGCAAAAGTAAGTTAATTTTCTGAAATATACTACTGAGGACTCGTGGTCAATTTACCCGTATTCGACTTCTCTTTCTCGAGTAAGGCTTTTTGCTCTGCCTCCAGTTTGGCGATACGTTCCACTTCTTTGTTACTCTTTTCGTACATTTTCTCCGCATCCTTCAAGTAGGAACTGTTCGGATATTTATCGACAAGCTCCAAATAAAATTTAGATGCATCCGAAAAACGTTCTTTTTGTTTCGATTCAATCGTACTATTCGCCAAATCGAATTGAGCCAAAACCTTTAGATAGGCCATTTCTTCATTGTAATCCGAATCCGGGAAATCGCGCTGAAAATTGGTAATCTCAATCACCGAAGATTTCAATGAAGCAATATTAAATGGCGATGTTTTGTGATACAATTTAGCTTTCTCGTAGGCCTTGCGCTCCAATTTACGACGAAGCTCCTTAATCATGTTTGAACATTCTTCCTTGAACTTCGTATCCGGATAATTATTCAGATAACTCTGTAATTCATTGATAGCCGTTAAGGTTCCCGTCTGATCTAAATTGAAATTGGGGGAGTCTTTGTAAAGGGAGAAGGCCGACATGTATATCGCCTCCTCTGCATATTCACTCCGAGAAAAAACCTCGTAAAACTTCTTAAAATGAGCATTGGCCAAGGTATAATTACCCAGATTAAAATCACAATAGGCTTGATAATAGGTGGCCATTTCTTGCGTAGAATCGCCCTTCATTAAAGGTAAAATCTCATCAAACAAGATACCCGCCTTATCAAAATCCTTCTTTTTGTAATAATCAACAGCTGCCTTGTATTTCATAGGCAAACTCGCACTCTTACGGAACTTCTCAAACTTACCGCACGAACTCAATCCGAGTAGAGCAATAAAACCAACTAATAAATAATTTTTCAATTTCATAAGCCCCAAATATACGGATTAATTGCGACTAAATTGTAAATGATACAATTGAGCATACAAGCCATCCTTCTTCAACAAAGCCCCATGCGTGCCTCGTTCCTTTATTTCCCCTTTATCCATCACCAAAATTTGATGTGCATTTCGAATAGTTGATAAACGGTGGGCAATCACAACCGCCGTCCTACCCTTCATTAAGGTTGCGATAGCCTGCTGAATCATGGCCTCTGATTCCGAGTCGACCGAAGAAGTTGCTTCATCCAAAATAATGATTTTGGGGTCGTGTACCATGGCACGAACAAATGAAATCAATTGCCGCTGGCCCACACTCAATGTTGCCCCGCGCTCCATTACTTCATAATCATAGCCACCCGGCAAAGACATGATAAAGTCGTGCACACCCACCGCTTTAGCTGCCTCCTCGATTTTATCTTGAGAAATGGAGCTATCTCCCAAATGTATATTATAAGCAATGGAGGCGCTAAACAGAAATACATCCTGCAAAACAACTCCGATATGCTTACGCAGGCTATGAATCTCATAATCTGGCAAGGCGATTCCATCGATTCGAATCTCCCCTTTTTGGCAATCATACATACGGCTTAACAGCCCGATAATGGAAGATTTCCCAGCGCCCGTGGCACCTACGATAGCCAAAGTCTTCCCTGCTGCTACCTTAAACTTCACCTGCTTGACCACCCATTCGGGCTCGTTATAGGCAAAACTAACTTGATCAAACTCGATGTCCCCTTGGAGTTCATCCGCCAAAAGCGTTCCATTATTTTGAATGTAATCCGTTGAATCCAGTAAGGTCAAAATTCGCTCGGTAGACACGATACCCATCTGAAGGGTATTAAATCGATCGGCCAACATACGGATAGGGCGAAAGAATAAATTAATAAACATCACAAAGGCCGTCAATGTACCCACCGTAATTTCCTCTTTCAAAATGTACGTCGATGCCATCCAAACTACCAAACCGGATGCCACGGCTGAAATCACATCCGCCACGGGAAAATAAACTGAATAGGCCAGAATACCCCGAATATTGGCATCCCGATGTTCTTGGTTAATCTGATTGAACTTGGCCAACTCACGCTTTTCGGCATGAAACAATTGAACAATCATCATACCCGAAATATGCTCTTGCACAAATGAATTCAAATTCGCCACCGCAAGACGTACCTCATTAAATGATTTTTTGATGTATTCCTTAAACACATAGGTAGAAAAAACCATGAAAGGAACCGTGGCAATAATCACCAAACTTAAACGCCAGTCGGTGTAAAACATGACCCCAATAATCAAAAACAGTTGCAATAAATCACCTGCAATAGACGCCAAACCCTCCGAAAAGACGTCGTTCAAGGTTTCGATATCTGAAACTGTTCGCGTCACCAAACGCCCAATCGGCGTCGCATCAAAAAAGGCTAATTTCAAATCAACAATCTTGGTGTAGAGTTGAACACGAATATCTCGGATGACAGTTTGACCCAAATAACCCGCCATGTAACTCGTTGAAAATTGCAAACCTGTTTGGGTTAACAGTACGGCAATCATAATAAAGAACATGCGAAGCAAATCCTGAATCTGATCCACATTCACATAATTATCTAGAGTAAAACGAATTAATAAGGGAATAATGGGCGAAACGCTCGCCATGCATAGAATCAAAAAAACGAGAAACCAAAAGCGAATTTGATAAGGCTTAATGAAGCCATAAATCCGTCGAATAATCTGTAAATCAATGATTTTACCGCTTTCCTTATCTTTCAATGGATTCGATTTTATCGAGTGAACTTGCCGCACAGGTTCCGCAGCCCTTGGCGCATTGACCAGCTGAACTGCCCCAGAATTGACGATAAACTAAACGACCTAGGTAAAAGATCGCCGCAGCAAACACCAAGAAGATGATTATTTGTTCCATGTCTAGTCAACAAACCATTGGGCTTGTAAAGTTCCTAAAAATTCATCAAAAATTGGACCTGCCCCGATAATTTCTCCTTCAAAGATGACATCTTCTCCACCTTTGAAATTGGTAACCCGACCACCAGCTTCCTCGATGATGATCTTTCCAGCAGCTACATCCCAAGGCTTTAAATTTGCCTCAAAAAATCCCTCAAATCGCCCACAGGCCGTGTAAGCTAAGTCAATCGCCGCAGCACCCATCCGACGTAAGCCATGGGAGGTCCGCATTAATTCCTTCAATAAAGCCAAGTATCGGTCTTGGTAAGAAAAATCATAATAAGGAAAACCTGTCGCTAATAAACTCTTACTCATTGAGGCTTGTTGAGAAACCTGTATCCGACGCTCATTCAAATAAGCCCCCTTCCCTTTTGCCGCATAAAATAACTCATCCCGGTTGGGTTCATAAATCAAGCCTAAAATGGCTTGTTTCTTATAAATCAAACCGACCGAAACAGCATAAATAGGCAAACGATGCAAGAAATTGGTTGTTCCATCCAAGGGATCTATTACCCAATAATAGCCATCTCCTACCTCACTGTAATCCGAGGCACTCTCTTCCGCCACAAAACCGGCTTCTGGAAAAATACGAGAAAGGCCTTCCTTTAAACGGGATTCCGCTTGTTGGTCTACAAAAGACACCAGATCATTGGTCCCCTTGTACTGTATATCCGACTCCCCAATGGTATTGACCATGGATTGAATCCACTGCCCTGTCTCGCGAACGAGGGGCTTGGCATTTTCGAGGATTTGAGACAAATCGATCATTGAACCTTGGCAATTTTGCGCGCACCTGCTGAAATCCAATCCGACAAAATTTGTTGGGTTTCTTTTAGATAGGCATCTTTCGCATGCTTATCGCCCGATTTTTCCTTCTTTGCCTTATCCGTTTCTGATTCTTCGCTAGCTCCTAAAGCATCCATGACCGCTTGCGATTCATCCGGTTTTTTCTTTTGATCATCTAATTCCTTCTTGCGCTTCTCCATATTCAAGGAAATGGAATTTTGCTCCTTGATTTTTTTCCATCGCTCAAAATCCTGCTTCAGTTTAATCAAATCTGGCTTGGTTTTTAATCGAGTTTGAAATGCCGACTTCAATTGACTCATCGTTGGCCCTACAATATTGTTTGTCGGGGTAAATGAAGTCGTCGGAATCATATCCCAAGGCAAAGCCGATGGCTGAGAACTTTCGCCATACTCTTCAGCAGAGAAGGCAGATGGTAAGGCAAAATCTGGACTCACGCCCTTATGCTGTGTCGATGAACCATTCACACGGTAGAATTTCTCCAAGGTAATTTTCAACTGGCCTGCGGGATCTTTCTCATCCATGTAATTATCTAAATCAATCACAGACTGTACCGTTCCTTTTCCATAAGACTGTTCTCCAACGATAATTCCACGTTTATAGTCTTGAATCGCAGCGGCAAAAATCTCGGAAGCCGATGCAGAGAAACGGTTAATCATGATGGCCATGGGACCGTCATAGACTTGAACTGGGTCACGGTCTACTTCCTGGGAAATCTTACCATCTGATTGTTTCCGTTGTACCACGGGACCTTTCGGAATGAATAAACCCGTTAGTTCGACTGCTTCAGTTAGTGAACCGCCTCCGTTATTGCGAAGATCAATCACGAGACCATCGATTCCCTCCTGCTTAAACTCATTCAAAAACTTACGTACATCGGCCGAAGTTGACTTGAAATCAGCCTCACGCTTGCGAGCCCCTTCGAAATCACGATAGAACATCGGGATGGTAATTAACCCAAGCTTAAAGGTGTTAGGACCTTGTTTGAATTGCAATACTTCTTTTTTGGCTGTTTGCTCTTCCAGTTTGATTTTCTCCCGAACGATGCGTACTTCGGATGTTGGCGAACCCGTCACACCCGAACCTGCTAAAATCTTTAAGCGAACCACGGTGCCTTTCGGGCCACGGATCAACTTAACCGCATCATCCGTAAACCAACCGATTACATCGACGAAGGCTCCATCATCCCCTTGCGCTACGCCGACAATTCGATCTTTCGGGTTAATTTGTTTGGAACGGAAGGCAGGACCGCCAGGAACCAAATCTTGAATCGTCACATAATCACCCTCCAAACGAAGCGTAGCACCAATCCCCTCAAAACTCTGCGCCATGTCCTTGTTGAATTCCTGAGCGGTTTTCGGAATCATGTAAGACGTATGTGGGTCAATACTTTCCGTGTAGGCATTCATGAACAATTGAAAAACATCTTCTGCTCGGGTACGAGCCATGTATTTTGCGGAACGCTTGTAACGATCGCTTAACTCACGCGTTGCGGTCGTATCTGCTTTACCCCCGATCTTCCAGTCCAACAATTGACGTTTCACATCCTTGCGCCAATAGTCATCGAGTTCTGCGGTCGATTTAGCCCAAGGCGCTTTTTCACGATCCGGTTGATAGCTTTCATCGATGCTGAAATCCATCGGCTGCTTGATGATTTTCTCCACATAGGCAAAGCGTTCCATCAATCGTTTTTGATATAAATTGTAGATCTGAAATGCGGATGTCAAGTCCCCCAGATTCAATTGCTCATCAATCGTAAATCGATATTTCTCAATTTCCTCAATGTCTGAAGCCAAAAAATACACTTTATTGGGATCCAAATCTTTCAGATAGGCATCAAAAATTTTTGAAGACAAGGAATCATTGACAGGCACTTTCCGATAATGGTAATTGCTTAAGATACCAAACACCAAACGCTCCACTTTCTTTTGTGTCTCAGATGGCTGTAATTCACCTTGTTGGTACGTAGCCACCTCAAGTTTCCCTTGTGTTTTTCCATGAAGAAAAACCGCGACCAAAAGTGAAAGTGGAATTAAGATCGGAAGTATCCTTTTCATATTTATTCTTTTTCGATAGCTAACAATTCAACTTCAAAAATCAACGCTGAATATGGCTTGATTGTTTGACCACCCCCGCGAATTCCGTATGCAAGTTCTTGAGGAATGAATAATTTAAATTTCGACCCTACAGGCATTAATTGAAGCGCCTCAACCCAACCAGGAATTACGCCTGATACGGGAAATGAAACAGGTTCGCCACGTTGTACTGACGAATCGAAGATGGTTCCATCGATTAAAGTTCCATGGTAATGCGTTTTAACTTTATCAGCCGCTGTTGGCTTAGGACCATCTCCCATCTTGATTACTTTGTACTGCAAGCCGGAAGCGGTGGTAATCACGGAATCTTTCTTTTTATTGTCTGCTAAGAACTTTTCTCCGGCAATTCGATTCGGTTCATATTGTTTAGCCTGCTCAGCCATTTGAGCTTGTTGGTTTTTCATCATGAAATTATTCATAACGCTTTGGCATTCTTGCTCATTGATCAACAAAGTACCTCCCGAAGTCACGGATGCGAATCCTTTCGCGACCATTTCTGGATTAAGGCTTACCTTTTGCGATTTGAAATTTTGGGCAACCAAAACACCAACTGCATAGGAAACAGAATCAATGGTTGAATTAAATTCCTTGACAGGGACTTTCGTAACCGAAATAGTCAACTTAGGTTTGGTTTTGGGCTTAGCCTTTGAATTTGTTTGAGCATAAGTCACCAAAGACATAAATGATAGACTGGCTAAGAGCGCAGCACGAAAGAAAGTCAATTGCATAGTTGTCGTTTTAATACTAATAAAGTTTCGAAGATACACGAAAATGTCGGCTCACTCAACAATTTTAACGGCATTTAACAGAGTGAAATTATCCCAACAAATAAGAATCTAAAAAAAGTCTTATGATTAAGGTCATTTTTTGATAAAGTTATGGGAATATTCAAATTTCATGACTAATTTTGCACCCGAAATTATCTAGTAAAAAATTAAACTCTTCATAAAACTTTAGTATGGCATCAGTAAGACCAGATGAGGTTTCGGCAATTTTGAGAGAACAATTATCTCAAGCGAAAACTCAAGCAGAATTAGAAGAAATAGGCACTGTACTCCAAGTGGGTGATGGTGTGGCTCGTATTTATGGATTATCCAATGTACAAGCAGGTGAGTTGATCGTTTTCGAAAACGGTTTAAAAGCCTTGGCATTGAACTTGGAGGAAGACAACGTAGGAGCTGTACTTTTAGGTGACTCTAGCCAAATCAAAGAAGGTGATACCGTTAAGCGTACCAATTTAATTGCCTCGGTTAAAGTGGGTGATGGAATTTTAGGTCGTGTGGTAAACACGCTTGGTGAGCCAATCGATGGAAATGGCCCTATTGCTGGTACTTTGTACGAAATGCCATTGGAGCGTAAGGCTCCGGGAGTAATTTTCCGTCAACCGGTAACCGAACCTTTGCAATCAGGTATCAAGGCGATTGATGCGATGATTCCGGTAGGTCGTGGCCAACGTGAGTTGGTAATCGGTGACCGTCAAACTGGTAAAACAGCAGTTTGTATCGATACAATCATTAATCAAAAAGAATTCTACGATAAGGGAGAGCCTGTATTCTGTATTTATGTAGCGATTGGTCAAAAAGCTTCGACCGTGAAGCAAGTTGAGCAAACATTACGCAAAGCAGGTGCGATGGATTACACGGTAATCGTTTCGGCGACGGCTGCAGATCCTGCTCCAATGCAATTCTACGCTCCGTTTACAGGTGCTGCGATCGGTGAATTCTTCCGTGATACAGGTCGTCCAGCCTTAGTTGTGTATGATGACTTATCAAAACAAGCGGTAGCTTACCGTGAAGTTTCCTTGTTGTTACGTCGTCCACCAGGACGTGAGGCGTACCCAGGTGACGTATTCTACTTACACTCCCGTTTATTGGAGCGTGCGGCGAAGATCAACAACTCGGACGAAATCGCGCGTAACATGAACGACTTGCCAGAGTCAATCAAAGGCATCGTGAAAGGTGGCGGTAGCTTAACGGCCCTTCCAATTATTGAAACACAAGCGGGTGACGTTTCGGCGTATATTCCAACCAACGTAATTTCGATTACGGATGGTCAGATCTTCTTGGAGACCAACTTATTCAATGCGGGTATTCGTCCAGCGATCAACGTAGGTATTTCGGTATCACGTGTGGGTGGTAACGCGCAAATCAAGTCGATGAAGAAAGTAGCTGGTACATTGAAATTGGATCAAGCACAATTCCGTGAGTTAGAAGCTTTCGCGAAGTTTGGTTCTGATTTAGATGCCTCGACGAAATTAACGATTGAACGTGGTCGTCGTAACTTGGAGATGTTGAAGCAACCTCAGTTTGCTCCGCAACGTGTGGAAGATCAAGTAGCGATGATTTATTTGGCAACGACAGGTAACTTGGATAAAGTACCCGTTGACAAGGTTCGTGAGTTCGAGCAAGATTTCATTCAGGTATTACGTGCGACAGAAAAAGCGACATTAGACGCTTTGGGTCAAGGTAAATTTGATGATACCCTAACAGCGACATTGAAGCGTGTGGGTAATGAAGTAGCAGCTAAATACGCAGTATAAAAATTAGATTTGTATGGCTTCCTTAAAAGAAGTAAGAAATAGAATTGTATCCGTAAACTCGACGCAGCAAATCACCAAGGCCATGAAAATGGTTTCGGCGGCAAAATTGCGTCGTGCCACGGACGCCATCACACAAATGCGTCCTTATGCGAAGAAACTCGCTGAGATGATTGCAACGGTTTCTGCCAAAACAGAAGCGGGTCAAGAGAACGTTTTCACCCAGGTTCGTCCGGTGAACAATGTGTTAATCTTGGTGGTCACTTCAGATCGTGGTCTTTGTGGTGCATTCAATGCGAACATTGGTAAAGCAACCATAGCATTGATTCAAGAAAAATATGCCGATCTGCATGCAGCTGGTAAGGTTGAAGTGTTAACTCTTGGCAAAAAAGGAGCTGAATACTTAGGTCGTCGTGGGTACAAATTGAATACAGCGCATACAGAAATCTTCGCGGGTTTGAATTTCAACAAAGTTCGTGTGGTGGGTGATGAAATCTTAGCTGATTTCGCAGCTGGTAAATACGATGTGGTGGAATTGATTTTCAACGAGTTTAAAAACGTGGCGACGCAAATCATTCGCACGGAGCAATTGCTTCCTTTACAGGAAAGTACTGATTCGGCTGCGAATGCATCCAATGTAGATTACATCTTTGAACCATCTGAGGAGCAAATCATTAATGAATTGATTCCAAAGTCAGTGAAATTATCTGTTTTCCGTGCCTTATTAGAATCCAATGCCTCTGAGCATGGTGCACGTATGACGGCGATGGATAAGGCGACAGATAATGCGGGTGAGTTAATCAAGGCATTGAAATTAGAGTATAACCGTTCACGCCAAGCTGCTATTACGAAGGAGATCCTTGAGATCGTAGGAGGAGCAGAAGCATTATCCGCTTAATCATGAAAAAAGTATTGTTGATCGTTTTATGGGTTATTTCGACAGGTGCTTTCGCCCAAGGCATTAAAACACCTGCACCTAGTCCTGCACAAAGCATCAAACAGGACTTTTCATTGTCATTCGTTGAGGTAAAATATTCGCGTCCGGTTATCAAAGGCCGTAAGATCTTTGGAGATGTGGTTCCTTTCGGAAAAGTTTGGCGTACAGGAGCTAATTCTCCAACGACCATAACATTTGGTGAAGACGTAAAGATTGCAGGTCAAGCGTTGAAAGCGGGTACTTACCAGCTATTGACTATCCCCTCACAATTCTCCTGGGAGATTCTCTTCAACAAGGGAACCAATGGAGTGTTTAACTACAAGCCGGAGGAAGATGTGTTAAAAGTTAAATTAGCTGCGACAGCATTACCACAGTCGGTCGAGTCATTCACGATTCACTTCGCGAATGTAATTGCCAACAAGATGGATATGGTTTTATCTTGGGAAAAGGCATCGGTATCTATTCCGGTAGAAACGGAAATTGATGCGAAGATTGCGGCTTCGATTGAGAAAGCGATGACAGTAGATTCTCGTCCTTATTTCGAGGCAGCATCGTACTACTTCGAGACAGGTCGTGATTTGAAGAAAGCCTTGGAGTGGGTTGGAAAGGCAGTTGAGGCTAATCCAAATGCCTATTGGATTTTACACTTGCAGGCAAAGATTCAAGCAAAGAGTGGCGATAAGGCAAGCGCGAAAGCAAGTGCTGAAAAATCGATGGCTTTAGCGAAAGAAGGAAAGAATGAAGATTACGTAACCTTGAACCAAAAATTGATTCAAAGTTTATAATTGGAACTATATTCGCCAAAAAAGCCTTTCTTAACAGGAAGGCTTTTTTTAGCATCAAATATGAAGGAGGAAAACGGATTTAGTACAGGAGTAGAACAGGAAACCGCGGTACTCGTGGCTGTGACATCGCAGAAGCAAAATGCGACGCAAACCGCGGAATATTTGGCAGAGTTAGCGTTTTTAGCATCCACATCTGGGGTGGTGACTTTGGCGAGCTTTACCCAAAACTTAGCCAAACCTGATAACCGTACCTATGTGGGTAAGGGAAAATTGGATGATATCATCGCCTATGTGATTGCCAAAGATGTGGACATCATGATATTTGATGATGATTTAAGTCCTTCACAAGTTCGAAACATTGAATTAACGATTTCCCTCCTAGGAAAAGAAATCAAGGTATTGGACCGCAGTTTATTAATCCTGAACATTTTCGCGCAAAGAGCACAGACGGTTCAGGCTCGTACGCAAGTGGAACTGGCGCAATATCAATATATGCTACCCCGTTTGACCCGTATGTGGTCTCACCTTTCCAAGCAACGTGGGGGTGTGGGGATGCGTGGTCCAGGTGAAAAGGAATTGGAGACCGACCGACGTATTGCCAATGACCGAATTGCCTTCTTAAAGGATAAATTGGCGGCGATTGATAAGCAATCGTACACGCAGCGAAAACACCGGGATCGTATGGTGCGTGTTTCTTTAGTGGGATATACCAACGTAGGTAAATCGACCTTGATGACCAAACTGGCTAAAGCGGATGTATTTGCTGAAAACAAATTGTTTGCCACGGTCGATTCTACGGTTAGAAAAGTCGTTTGGGATGGAATTCCCTTCTTATTAACGGATACGGTAGGATTTATTCGTAAGCTACCTACCCTACTGATCGAATCATTTAAATCGACGTTGGATGAGGTGCGCGAGGCGGATGTCTTATTGCACGTAGTGGATATCTCACACCCCAATTTTGAGGAGCAAATCGAAGTGGTTCAGGGTATTTTGAATGAGATGGGTGCGGGCGATAAACCCACAATCCTCGTATTTAATAAGATTGATTTATACAAGGTAGAAGATGTATTCTTCGAAGGCGCTGCCGTGGATGAGAATGGTGAGCCCGAACTAACCAAAATGGAGCGCGTGACTCGATTCCTGAAGCAATCGCACTGGCAAACTAATACGCCTAAAACCGTTTTTATATCAGCTGAACAACGATCAAATTTGGCTGAATTACGGGAGATGGTGATGGAAATCATTAAGGAAAAACACTTTCAAATTTTCCCAAATTGGTTGGATACCAATCACTTAATGGGTTACAATGATGGGTATGACCCAGAAAAATAATATATTTGGTCATTGTTAACCAAATCCTGGTTTTGCTGCTAGGAATAAAAAGCATCTATATACCCATCATGAAAGTTGGAGAAAAATTTTTATCCAGTGAATATTTCAAACTGGGAAAATCAAATCAATTTATCGACTGGATCATCGAATTATCTTTTTCGAAAAAAATCAAGAAAGGGGAATTTCTACTACAAGAAGGGGAACAATGTGATAAATTATACTATGTTGAAAAAGGGCTGATTCGAATTTTCAGGACAATAGAAAATAAGGAAATTACGACATGGTTTGCTAAAGAAGGTGATTTTTTAAGCAATGCGAATAGCTTTCATTACGGTAACCCATCCCGTGAAAATTTTGAGGCCTTGGAAGATTGCGTAGTGTATGGAACTGATCGAAAAACATATAATTTTTTGATTGAAAAATCAACAAGTTTTGCGCTCTTCTCCGTTCATGAATTATTCCATAATCTGTGTGAATTTGAGAATCAGTGTGAATTTTTGAGGACTTTGACAGCTTGCGAACGTATTGAGTATATTGAAAAAAAATACCCTTATTTATTGACCAGAGTCAAGAATAAATACCTAGCCTCTTTTCTAAACATCGAAACAACCTACCTTTCGAAACTGCTTAAAAACAAAAAAACCTCGAATTAAGAATTCAAGGCTTTTTCTGACTCCGTGTTCTAAATCCAATTTGACATTGAATTCAATGGCAAATTTATTAGAATGCATATTCGCATAAGTTGTAAAATCACAACTTTTCCTAAAAAATAATCCGACAAATAAGTTCTTGGGGTTTTGTATCTTTACAAACATATTTTGGCGCTGTAGTTCAACGGATAGAATAGGCGTTTCCTAAACGCTAGATCCGGGTTCGATTCCCGGCGGGGCCACATGACACGGAGCTGTAAGTCGCTAGTCACTAGTCGTTCCAATATGTTAAAATAGGCGATTTTTTGATTAAGTATGTTGTAGAGACGCAATACCTTTCGTCTAATTCAAATTAAAAAGACGCGAAGTATCGCGTCTCTACAGTTCAAATCCACCTTTCTACCAACGAATTTGAAAACCTACAATTTGTAGAGACGCAATACCTTGCGTCTAACTCAAACAAAAAGACGCGATGTTTCTCGTCTCTACAGTTCAAATCCACCTTTCTACCAACGAATTTGAAAACCTACAATTTGTAGAGACGCAATACCTTGCGTCTAATTCAAATAAAAAAGACGCGATGTATCGCGTCTCTACAGTTCAAATCCACCTTTCTACCAACGAATTTGAAAACCTACAATTTGTAGAGACGCAATACCTTGCGTCTAATTCAAATAAAAAAGACGCGATGTATCGCGTCTCTACAGTTCAAATC
>NZ_JBPXKO010000002.1:0-692500 GCF_054558655.1 Aquirufa sp. 5-AUSEE-100C1
TAAGTAAGCTCCAAGTTATTCAAACAGACCTGCACCAAAAGTGTGGGTCTTTTTTTTGCCTAATAGTCGCTAGTCGTCAGTGTTCAGTGGGCAGTAGTCAGTGGGCAGTAGTCAGTGGGCAGTAGTCAGTGGGCAGTAGTCCGGAGGAAAACTCTTACCTCTTACCTCTAACCTGGTTTTTCAAGTCCGAAGGGAAAGTTCTTAGTTCTCCAGTAGTCAGTAGTCAGTGTGCAGTAGGCAGTAGTCAGTGGTCAGTAGTCAGGTGTCCGAAGGATTAGTTCTTAGTTCCTAGCTCTAACCTCTTACCTGGTTTTTCAAGTCCAAAGGATTGTTCTTAGTTCTTAACTCTTAGTTCTTTTCCCTATATTTGCCACATGACTATCGTATATATCCTTATCGCCCTCATCGCTGGATCGGGAGGCGCCTACCTCCTACTTCAAGGCAAAATAACCCTATTACAAAGCCAATTGGCTCAATTATCCAACGTCCAATCCAAAGTGGAATCGCTTGAACTGGATAATAAAAACCTGTTTGGAAAAGTATCCCAACTCGAAGGTCAAAACGAAACACTCAAAGCAACTGTCGAAAGCCAAAAGGCCGACGAAGATAAACTACGAAAAATGTTAACCGATATAAGTAATGAATCGGTTCTCCGACAAGGTCGTATGCTCAGCGAGCAACAACAGGTTAAATTAAACGATGTTTTAAACCCACTGAAGGAGAAATTGCAGGCATTTGAAACACAGGTCAACGAAGGTCAAAAAAACTCCTTACAACAAAATACTGTACTATTAGAGCAAATTAAAAACCTGACTAACCTGAACCAAACTGTTACCCAAAAAACGGAAGACCTGACAAATGCCCTCAAAGGCTCCAATAAATCCCAAGGAAATTGGGGTGAAATGATATTGGAACGCGTTTTAGAAAGCTCCGGCCTCAAAAAAGGCCAAGAATACGAGACCCAATTCGTGACCAAAAACCAAACGAATGAAACCATTAAACCCGATGCGGTTGTATTTCTTCCCGACAACAAGAACCTCATCATCGACTCCAAAGTATCACTAACTGCCTATGAACGCTATACAAGCGCTGAAGATGGAACAATCGATAAAGAACAAGCGCTCAAAGAGCACATCGAATCACTAAAAACCCATATTAAATTACTTTCTGCTAAAGACTACCACACCGGTTTAGGCCTCAATAGCCCCGATTTTACCATCCTATTCATCCCCATTGAATCAGGCTTCGTAGCTACCATCAGCCAAGATACGACCTTGTTTAATTACGCATGGGAACGTAAAATCGTTTTGGTGTCCCCTTCTACCCTATTAGCAACCTTACGGACCATCGCATCCGTTTGGAAGACCGAATACCAAACACGAAATGCACTGGAAATAGCCCGTCAAGCTGGCGATCTCTACGACAAATTCGTAGGCTTCACCAAAGACATGGAAGACGTAGGCAAACACATCAAAAAAGCCGAAGACGCCCACAATGACGCCCTCAATAAACTCAGCTCCGGCAAAGGAAACCTTGTAGGCCGCGCCGAAAAACTACATAAACTAGGAATCAAATCCACCAAGAAATTAAACCAAGGATTGATTCAAGATGAGGAGGATGAGGTTGAGGAGGAATAGCTAAAGAGGTAAGAACTAAGAGGTAAAAACTAAGAACTAATCCTTCGGACTTCGGACTTATTCCCTTCGGACAACTGAATACTGCCCACTGATGAACTAAGAACTAAGAGTTAAGAGTTTTCCTTCGGACTTCGGACTTATTCCCTTCGGACTAGTGACTAGAGACTAGCGACCATCGACTCCCCTACGCCTTCTTCAGAAACTCCGTTCTCAATACCATCATCGACTTTTCTACCTTCCCTTCTATCTCATCCGCATCATCCGTCAAACGAATATTCTTTACCATTGTACCTCGCTTAATCACACTCGATGAGCCACGTACCTTCAAATCTTTAATGACCGTTACCGAATCGCCATCTTTCAAAACAGCACCATTGCTATCGCGAACGATTAATTCATCATTTTCATCCATTGTATTCTATTTTGGTTAACTAATTCAATCTTTATTTCTTGCCCCAGCCCGTTTTATTATTTCGGAAACCCAACAATCTTTGTGCCAAATCAGGCCGCTTCAAATACGTCAAACGATTTCGAATCCAATCCTTGTATTCCGCCTTATACCAGAAGAAATACTTATTCTGATTCTGCTTCTCCTCCCGCGTCTTCGCCGTTTTAATCGGCTGCAAAGTATACGGATGCACACCCGAATAATAGATCACTTCCGCCACCGTCATCGGTGTGGGCGTGAAATCCTGCACCTGCTCCAATTGGAAGCCTAAATCCTTCGTTTCCGCCGCCAAATTCGCCATATCCTCCTCCTCACATCCCGGATGCGACGAAATAAAATAAGGGATCAAGGGCTGCTTTAAACCGAATTTGGCAGAAATCTCATCATATTTCTTCTTAAACGCATGGAAATACTTAAACGATGGTTTCCGCATCACTCGTAAAGTGGCATCCGAAGTATGCTCAGGAGCTACCTTCAAACGCCCCGACACATGGCGCGTAATCAATTGCTCCATGTATTCATCATGATTACCATCCTGATTGTTCTTATTAAAATCATCTACCAATAAATCATACCGCACACCCGAACCCACAAATGCCTTCTTCACTCCCGGATGGGCATCTACCTTCCGGTAAATCTCCGTTAATGGCGTGTGATTCGTATCTAAATTATTACAGATCACCGGATGTATACACGAAGGACTCACGCACTTAGCACAAATCGATTCATCCTTCCCCTTCATGCGATACATATTCGCCGATGGACCTCCCAAATCCGATATATAACCCTTGAAATCCGGCTGCTTCGTGATTTGATCCACTTCCTTCATAATCGATTTCTCACTCCTCGAAGCAATAAACTTTCCTTGATGCGCAGAAATCGTACAAAAACTACATCCACCAAAACAGCCCCGGTGCATATTCACCGAAAACTTAATCATTTCATAAGCTGGTATCGGTCCTCTCTTTTTGTACTTCGGATGCGGTAAACGAGTATAAGGCAAATCAAAGGATTTATCCATCTCCGCCTCCTCCATCGTCTTAAATGGAGGATTGATAACTAAAAGCTCGTCTCCTACTGCCTGCGTAATCCGATTCGCCTGCCACTTATTCGACTCCACCTCCACAATCTTAAAATTAGCCGCGTATTTAATCTTATCCTGTAAACATACCTCATGACTGGCCAACTCCACCGTTTCCCAATCTCCAACCACCGGCAAAGCCTCTGTTTGCTTCTGCAAAAAAGCCACTTGATTAATATCCGTTAATTCACTCAGCTTCTTCCCAGATTTCACCCCACGAATAATCTCACGCAAAGGCTGTTCGCCCATGCCATAGACCAGCATGTCCGCTTTCGAATCCACCAAAATAGATGGAAACAACTTATCCGCCCAATAATCATAATGGGTAACTCGACGTAACGATGCCTCAATCCCCCCAATCAAAACGGGCACATCGGGATAAATTTCCTTTAAAATCTTGGAATAAACCGTCGTAGCATAATCAGGACGAAATCCTGCCTCACCACCCGGTGTATAGGAATCATTTGAACGCAAACGCTTATTGGCCGTATAATGATTCACCATCGAATCCATACAACCCGCCGTCACACCGAAAAAATACTTGGGCTTTCCTAATTTCTTGAAATCACGTAAGTCATCCTGCCAGTTCGGTTGGGCCACAATACCCACCTTCAATCCCTCACTTTCCATGATCCGACCAATCACCGCCGTTCCAAAAGCAGGATGGTCCACATAAGCGTCGCCGGATATTAATATCACATCGAGCTCATCCCAGCCACGCTTTTCCACTTCCTTTTTGGTCAAAGGAAGCCAATCGGTAATCGGTCTTTCTTGCATGGCGCAAAATTAAGGAAAAACAAGGGTTTTACCTATTTCATCAACTGCGCTTTTAAGTAATCCGCAGTGGTCTGAAACACCCGTAAAGCGTTAGAAAATTTCATCCAATGATGCGTATCATCCACAATGACCAAAGTCTCCATCGGCACCTTCTTCTTTTGCAAACGGTTGATCAAATCTATGCTTTGACTAAATGGCACATTTCGATCATCATCCGCATGAATAAAAAGCACGGGCGACTTCCATGTGTCTAAGGAAGAGATCGGGGAAGATCGATACGAAAGACTCGTTGCCCAATCTGCATCCGGCGCCTTATGGGGTCCTGCCAAAGCATCCATCGGTAATTCACGTTGATGCGCCCAATCATGTACTCCATGTATATCCACGCCAGTTGCAAATAATTTTGAATCACGTGCCAAGGCTAATGCCGTTAAATAGCCTCCATAAGAACCTCCATACAAAGCTATTTTCTTTGGGTCCACAAAGGATTGTTGGGCCAACCACTCCCCTGCCGCCTTGATGTCCAAATACTCAGATGCACCCCATTGTCCAGCAGATTTTGGATTATGAAAATCATAGCCATAACCAATACCCAAGCGATAATTCACAGATAAAACCACAAATCCCAAATTCGCCAAATACTGATTCAATGCATAGGCATTTGAATAGTAATCTGAATAATGCCATCCTAATAACATCTGACGCGGAGGTCCTCCATGCACGAAAATGATTGCCGGTTTTTTCTGACTTCCATTCGAATTATCAAACAACTGCCCATGAATGCTTAGGCCATCCAAAGATTTAAATACCACCTGCTTAGGCTCAACTAACAACTTTGTCGGAAATTCAGCTGGAATTAAGCTCTCAGTTACCGAACGTGTACTTGAACCCGCCGTTACCATTAATTGAGGTGCCTTTTGCGCGCCAGCCCCTAGGTAGGCATAACCTCCTTGGACGGATACAGCCGACCATTCATTCCCGACACCCGGGGTAACCACCTTCATGTCGGCTTTATCCACAGATACTTGACATATATGGCGACGATCTTTATCCGTCACATCCGAGCCAGTATTTGCATCAAAAAATACCGTATTCCCATCTGAACTGACACTTAAATGCTCTACCATAAATTCTCCAGGACTGAGCAATAATGGCGCTCCTCCACTCGCTGCAACAGAATAAGCATGAGGCCAGCCATCATGATAAGACGTAAATACCAATCGGTCCTGTTTCGGCCAATGTAAATTCGTCCCCCCATGGGTCGTTGGCAAAGATCCACGATACGTATTCGGTGCTTCCCAAACCAAGCTTGATTTCTCCCCGGCAACTAAGCCTACCTTGCGGATTGACCAAGGAATCCGCTTCCGTTGCGTCAGCGAGTCCGTTGAGCCGCCTTCTGCTGGTGTACGGATAAAGGCCAACTGGCTTCCATCCGGTGACCAGCGTGGACTAAAATCATTGGCAAATGAAGGATTCACAAAATTCAAATTGGCTTTACCCAACTCAAAATAGCCAACAAACGAATGATCTTTCCGGTCGGCAACAAATGCTATTTTCTTCCCCCCAGGTGCCCAAGTTAAGGAATGTACGTTCCCTCTTGTTCTGAATAAGCGAACAGGAACATCTAAAAAATCTTCATTCTCATTCGTATCCAACTTACTTACCCAAGGCTGTCCTTCCTTAATGTAGGCGACCAACTTATTATCAGGTGAAATGACAGGATAATCTCCTTCCGAAATAATACGAATCGGGCCACCTGTGAAGGCAACCTGCATCACACGAACGGTTTGAGGTTCGATATTGCCCGAAGGATTTACCGCTTTCTCATCATCAAAATTAGCTCCATGATCCCCGCCTCGAACGAACAAAACCCATTTACCATCTTCAGATATGGAAATAGATGTTAGCTCTTGACCATCGTCATCCTTGTAATTCGTTATTTTTCTTGCCTCAAAATTTGGTGCTTCAGCCACATAGACATTGCGGACACCCTTTTCATCCATCGCCCAAGCTAGTTTATCGCCTTTGGAAGAACGAACTAATTCAGTTGGGAAAGCATATGACTTTACCGCCTCCAAAGTAAATTTTTGTGCTAAAGAAGTGAATTGTATTGCGATTAGAACGAGGAAGTATACGAATTTACGCATGATAATTTTTCGGATTTTATAGACGAAATATAAGCAATGTATCACGCAAACAAAAAGAAATACAGGTCAAGCTGTTTAAATAAACTAAAATCAAACTAATTTTGAAGTTTATGGATGTATCAATCGTATTTGTCAATTATCGAACTGAAGCGCTCTTATTAGATTGCTTGCGAAGTTTGTATACACATACCAAAACCATCCAATTTGAATGCATCGTTGTTGATAATCACCCAATTCCAGGTGCCAACGAGGCCATACTGAATGAATTCCCAAAAACGACTTGGATAAATTCCGAAGGAAATGTGGGTTTCTCAAAAGCCAACAATCAAGGTTTAAGACTTGCAAAAGGAGATTATGTGTTGTTTTTAAATGCTGACACATTACTATTTGACAATGCCATTGAGAAAGCATGGAAACATCTGAAACTTGACTCAAACTTAATTGCTCTCGGCGGTATCCAAGTTGACGCCCAACTAAACCCCATCCCATTTTATCGGACCCTCAACGAAATTCGACGAGATTTCTACATTTTGCCGAATCAGCGTCTTTGCCAAAAACTCGTTGACAAATTATTGCCGAAAGAAGAATTTAATCAAGCGGAAGAAACCAATAATATAGTGGGTGCGTTTTTAATGGCCGACAGAAAAACGCTCCTCGATATCAATGGTTGG
Source organism: Aquirufa sp. 5-AUSEE-100C1 (assembly GCF_054558655.1). Classification (NCBI taxonomy): domain Bacteria; kingdom Pseudomonadati; phylum Bacteroidota; class Cytophagia; order Cytophagales; family Flectobacillaceae; genus Aquirufa; species Aquirufa sp. 5-AUSEE-100C1. Next base: position 6,762 of record NZ_JBPXKO010000002.1, read on the forward strand.
GACGAAGATTTCTTTATGTATGCGGAAGATGCTGAAATATCCTTTCGATTACATCAAAAAGGGAAATTGGCCTATTTTGAAGATGTAAAATTTATTCACCTCATCCAGGAAAACCCATACCGTCGGACCGACTTCTCTTGGGTCAATCGATTTGCCATGCAAATCCAAGTTTCCAATCTACTATGGGTCCGAAAGAGTTACGGGATACTCGCATTGCTAGTTATTTTTATTAATTACTCAATCCTGGCACCTCTCTTTTGGGCTTGGAAAATTAGCATCAACATCTTAAATGGCAAAAGATGGAATGAGGATACACGCAATCAGCGAATTTTTAGCCAAAAGCTCGGCATATTATACCGCTATTTTTGGCCAATAATTTTCCTAAAAAAAGGTCCATTTAGGATAAAAGATGACGAGAATATTGATCATCTCAATAAATCATAAAAATCCTCATTTTTTTTAGTATTTTCGTTGATAGGAACCTAATTAGCCGTGAAAACGAATCTACAAATCACTGAAACGATTGCTGCCTTTGCCAATGAATCCGAATCAAATTGGATGGCAGATCAATTTCTATTGGAGGGCAAGTCACTCAGCTTAGCTTTTGTCAAAGTCCCACGATTTGTCTCGAAACGTCTCATTACAGATGGAATGTTTAAGAATTGGAACCTCGACCAAGTCGTTCGTTTAGCAATTCTAACAAAGCTTGATGAAAAGCAAGTTGACCTTCTATTTGAAACAGCTGAAATGCAAGAAGCCGTTGCGCTGACAAAATCCTTGCCCTATTTAGCCAATCCGATCCATTTTTTGTTACGTGCAACCGATGCGGTTCGATCGAACGTGGGTCCTGTTTTTGACGCAATCGCATTCGATAATACGTATCCAAGAGATTATTTCAGCGAAGCTGCCTGGAATCAGTTGGTTTTAAAATGCATATTCAATGATAAGGCTATCCACCATATCATTGGTTTAGACGAACGCGCTAATGCAGAACTAGCGATGACGCTTTCCGACTTTGCACATGAACGCTGGTCAGCAGGCCGTCGGGTACCGTCACAAGTTTGGCGACTGATACCTAGATTTATGAACGAAACATTACAATCTGATATTGAAAGGTTAATTCAATCTGAAAATTCAAGCGATGTACGAGCAGCATCATTGGTAAAACAAGAAGTCCAAATTCCAGGCAGTACGCAAGGAATGTGGCAAGAATTAGAAAAAGCAGAACCTATATATACCGCCTAATATGTGCCAAGAACATAAACCCGTTGGTAATCCATCCCATTTCGAAGGAACCGAGCAAGAAAAAACGACAGCACACGCTGTTGATGGTTCTTTTGCCCAATATACCCAAGGCATGAAATTCTTTGATCCGCATGTGCACATGACCTCGCGGACGACCGATGATTACCAAGCTCTTGCCGATGCGGGTGTGGTTGCATTGATTGAACCTGCATTTTGGTTGGGCCAACCGCGTACGGGATTAGCGTCATTTAAGGACTATTTTGCCAGTTTAGTAGGATGGGAACGGTTCCGTTCGTCTCAATTTGGCATCAAACATTATTGCACCATCGGTTTAAATTCACGGGAGGCAAATCATGAAGCATTAGCCGAACAAGTGATGGAAATATTACCTCTATTCTTGCAAAAAGAAGGTGTTGTGGGTGTCGGCGAAATCGGTTTTGATGACCAAACAGCCGCGGAAGAAAAATACTATCGCGCGCAGTTGGAACTGGCCAAAGAAATGAACCTACCCGTTCAGGTACACACCCCCCATCGCGACAAGAAAAAAGGCACGGAACGTAGCATGGCGATTGCTTTGGAGCATGGAATCAAACCGAACATGGTCATTATTGACCACAATAACGAGGAAACGGTGAAGTCGGTCCTCGACCAAGGTTTCTATGCCGCGTTTACCATTTACCCGTTCACCAAAATGGGCAATGAGCGCATGGTGGAGATTGTCAAACAATACGGTCCTGAACGCATCATGGTGAATTCAGCGGCGGATTGGGGGATTTCAGACCCCTTAGCCATTCCAAAAACAGCAGCTTTGATGAAAATCAAAGAAGTTCCTGATGAACATATTCGATTGGTTACTTACCAAAATGCTTTGGATGCTTTTGCGCAAAGTGGTCAGATTCAAGAATCGGATTTTATCAACGGACTGGAAATTGATCAGACCCAAAAGTTTAATGGCAATACGGTTTTACGAGGTGGACAGGCGCCGCGTGTCAACAAAGATTCCCTAATCATTCGTTAATGCGCACCAAAATACGAGCCTTTCTTGAACTTATGCGACCCGCGAATGTCATCACAGCTTTGACAGATGTCTTGGCGGGAATGGCAATTGTGGGATTTACCTTTGGGACCTTGGATTATCAATTTTGGCCGGTCATTTTTCTAGGAATCTCAACCATGTGTTTGTATGCTGGAGGGGTTGTCTTCAACGACATCTTTGACCATGAATTAGATACCATCGAACGTCCCGAACGTGCCTTACCGAGCGGCCGAATTCAGCGAATGGAAGCTGTATTTGGAGGTGTGGTCTTATTAGCACTCGGAATATTTTTAGCCTTTTGGCAAAGCCGGTTAAGTGGAATCGTATCCATTGTCATAACTATACTTGCCTTGTTCTATGATTATAAAGGGAAACACATGCGCATCTTTGGCCCAATCAACATGGGGCTTTGTCGGGCTTATAACCTGATGCTAGGCATGAGTGTGTATGAATTGGGTGTCTTGGAAAACTTCCAGCTCATCTTGATTCCCTTGATTTACATCGCTGCGATTACCTTGGTTAGTCGGGGCGAGGTACATGGCAGTCAGCCAATCACCCTCTGGTTCGCAGCAGTTCTTTTCATCCTTGTCCATGCTAGCCAATTGGCGGTAGGATTCCAAACGGGAAAATACCTATACATGTTGCCCTTCGTTTTGGTACATGCTTATCTCATTTTTTCTAAATTATTAATTGCCATTAAACATCCCATCGGTCCTAATATTGGCCAAACCGTCAAAACAGGTGTCCTAACACTTATTTTGATGAATGCAGCCTGGGTAGCCCTGAGTGAACAATATTACATGGCATTTGTTACCTTAGCCTTATTACCGATCTCCATGTGGGTAGGTAAAAAATTCGCCGTTTCATAACATCGATTTCATGCAAGTTTTACAACAGCAATTTCAAGTTCCCTTTCAATACCAAGTGATTTTCACGAAACACTTGTTTGAGGCAAGTAATAAGACCTTGTGTGATTTTATATCGAATTTTGGCCAAAGCAATTTTCGCAAACGGATTTTGTTCGTCATTGATAAAGGGGTTGCCGATGCACATCCAAGCTTGACAAGTTCCATTGTATCCTACTTTGAGACGAATAATGTCGCAGATCTGGCACCAGAGCTGTTGGTACTACCAGGCGGTGAAGTTTGTAAAAACGATCCACGTTTCTATGAAGAAGTGGTAAGGACGATTGACGAGCATCGGATCGACCGCCATTCCTTTGTGGCGGCGATCGGTGGGGGTGCCTTTTTAGACATGTCGGGCTATGCAGCCGCCATCTCGCACCGGGGAGTCAAATTAATTCGCATACCTACTACCGTTTTATCTCAAAACGATTCAGGTGTTGGGGTTAAGAACGGGGTGAACTACTTAGGCAAGAAGAACTTCTTAGGGACCTTTGCTCCAGCGGTGGCTGTATTTAATGATGTGGCTTTTTTAAGTACTTTGGAAGATCGCGATTGGAGGTCTGGCATTGCGGAAGCGATCAAAGTAGCCCTAATTAAAGATTTAGCCTTTTTTGAGTGGTTGGAGGCTAATGTTTCCGCCATGAATGCCCGTGATGAAAAGGTGATGACGGAACAGATTTATCGTTGTGCCGATTTACACATGAAACATATTTCGGGAGGAGATCCATTTGAATTGGGCTCTGCGCGGCCTTTGGATTTTGGGCATTGGGCGGCACATAAATTGGAATACCTATCGGATTTTAAGATTCGACATGGAGAGGCAGTTGCTATTGGTATTGCATTGGATTGTGTGTATTCGCATTTAATTGGTGCGATTAGTTTGCCTGATTGCGAACGAATCATTGCGGTAATTAAGGGTTTGGGATTTGATGCCTATCATCCCGCTTTGGCAGAAAACGAATGCCAAAACCTACATAAAGGATTGCAAGAATTCCAAGAGCATTTGGGAGGCCATCTGACGATTACGCTTTTAAAGAAATTAGGAAAAGGGGAAGAAGTACATGAAATGGATTTTAAAACAATCCAAGATTCGGTTGCTTTTTTAGCCAAATACGCATAAAATGGAAACAGCCTACGGACACTTGAGTTATTGCAGCAACATCCATCCCGGTGAGATTTGGGAGGAGCATTTCGCTAATTTACAGGTAACCGTCCCCAAGGTCAAAAATGAAGTATGCCCTAATGAACCCATGGGTTTAGGTTTGCGCATAGCAAATCAGGCGAGCATCGATTTAAGTGAGGACAAGAATAAATTGGCCGCGCTAAAAGCCTGGTTATCCCAAGAAAAGCTTTATGTATTTACGCTGAATGGTTTTCCATACGGTGGATTTCACAATACAATTGTTAAGGATCAAGTCCATGCACCGGATTGGACATCTCAAGATCGGGTGAATTATACCCGACGGCTAATCGATTTATTAAGCCAAATTATGCCTGATGATTTATCTGAAGGAGGAATTTCTACCTCACCACTTTCATACAAATATTGGTGGGATAATCGTTCGGCAGCCTGTGCTCAGGCGACCATGGAATTATTGAAACTCGTGCCCTATTTGGCCCAAACGGAACAAAAAACGGGCAAGTGGATTCATATTGATATCGAACCTGAACCCGATGGCTTGTTGGAGAACCACCGCGAATTCGTGGATTGGTACACAGATACGTTGATCCCGTTCGCCATCACGGCAGGCGTACCGGAGGAATGGGTTCGCCGGCACATTCATATTTGCTTCGATGTTTGCCATTACGGAGTTTCCTTTGATAAACCTGCTGAATCCCTCCAAGAATTAGCTGCGAAAAACATTTCAATCGGGAAAATCCAAATTAGCTCCGCTCTACGCGTTGACCTTCGAAATCAAGCATTGGAACGAATTGAGGCACTAAAACAATACGAAGAACCTACCTATCTACACCAGGTGAAGGCCTTGAGAAAAGATGGTTCCTACGATCAATTCAAAGATTTGTCGGAGGCCCTGGAACAATACAAAGAAGGCGTGTATGATGAGTGGCGTGTGCATTTTCATGTGCCCTTATTTTTAGACTCTTATGGCTTATTGAATTCCACGCAGGCTGAGATTTCAGAAACACTAAGCTATCATCAATCACATAATGTGACGCGTATGATGGAAATTGAGACCTATACATGGGGCGTTTTACCGGCAGAATACCAGGAAAACATTGAGACCTCTGTGGCACGTGAAATCACGTATATTCAAGAATTATTATGCAAAAAACCGTCGTAATTGATATTGTTGGGCTTAGTGAAAGCGTCCTCGGAAAACACACCCCTTTCCTAGACGGCTATATTGCTGGTAAAAATAAGGCAAAAATCAAGCCCCCTTTTCCGGCAGTGACAACTACATCCCAAAGTGTCTATTTGACGGGCAAGTATCCGAGTTCCCATGGAATCGTAGGAAATGGTTGGTATGATGCGGTCGACTCCGAAGTGAAGTTTTGGAAGCAATCCAATAAACTGGTGGGGGATGAAAAGATTTGGGATGCGGCGAAAAGAAAAGATTCAAAATTTACTTGCGCCAATTTATTTTGGTGGTATAACATGTATTCGAGTGTGGATTATTCGGTAACACCCAGACCGCAATATCATTCGGATGGGGTTAAAATGCCGGATTGTTACAGTCATCCGGCCGACTTGCGGGATGAATTGCAGGAGGCATTTGGAACATTTCCCTTGTTTAATTTCTGGGGACCGAATGCGAATATCAAATCCACAAATTGGATTGCGAATGCGTCGATCTATGTTGACAAGAAATATGATGCAACTTTAACCTTCATCTACCTCCCCCACTTGGATTATTGTTTACAGAAATTCGGGGTGGATTTTGATCAAATTAAAGGTGATTTGCAGGAAATCGATGGGGTTGTCGAGCGTCTAATTTCTCATTTCGAAAGCAGAGGAGCGAAAGTCATTATTCTATCCGAATACGGCATTAATGATGTTTCGAGACCGGTTCACCTGAATCGAATTTTACGAAATGTAGGATATCTCGCACTACGCGAAGAGCAAGGATTGGAACTATTGGATGCCGGTGCTTCACGAGCCTTTGCCGTTTCAGATCATCAAATCGCGCATGTTTATTGTCCGGATCAATCCGTCATTGAGGCTGTGAAATCGTTGTTGGCCCAAACATCAGGCGTTGCCAAAGTACTCTCGGGCGACGAATTAGCGGCCTACCACATTGACCACCCAAGGGCGGGAGATTTGGTTTTAATAGCGGATTCAGATGCTTGGTTTACTTACTATTATTGGTTGGACGACAAGAAGGCACCCGATTTCGCGCGCTGTGTCGACATCTTCAAGAAACCGGGTTACGACCCCGTAGAGATGTTCATGGACCCTAAAAATCCATTGATCAAATTGCGTGCGGCCTACAAATTAGCCCGTAAACTCGCGGGGTTTCGATACCGAATGGATGTAATCCCACTGGATGCAAACTTGGTCAAAGGTTCACATGGAAGTCCTTTATGCCAAGAAGAATATTATCCGTTATTCATTGCGGATTATCAGGCAACTGATAAAATGGAACCCACCGAAGTATATTCCTTGATATGGAATACAGTGTTTGAATAAATTGCTTAAATTGAAAATCTAAACTAATAAACAATGAAAAAAATCTTTAAAACGATCGCTCTGGTTGTTGCCCTGATGGGAACAGCTAAAGCGGCACATGCGCAAATGCCAAGCCCGCAGGAAATGGCGATGAATCAATTGAACCGCATGAGTTCCGAATTGAAATTGACCAAAGAACAAGAGGATAAAATCGAGCCCTTAATCATGACGCGCATCGAAAAGATGATGGAATTCCGTCAAGCGGGAATGGATCGCGAGGAGATGATGGGAGAAATGAAGAAAATCAATGAGGGCCAACAAGAGGCTTTGAAGGCAATTTTAACACCTGAGCAATTAGAGAAATACAAGACCATGCAATCGCAAATGCGCCCGGGCGGAGGTCCTCCACGTAACTAGACAGATGAAATATTTGCTATTCTTTTTTTGTTGGATGGGGCTTTTTCCTTTAATGGGACAAGCCCCATTTGAAAAGGCTCTTCAAACCCAATTCATTTTAGCCTCCGATGGGGATGTGATTGAATTGGAAGAGGGTAATTTTCAAATTAAGGGCAGCCTATCATTGGAAGGTAAGAAAAAGATCACCATTCGCGGTAAGGGAATGGATAAGACAGTATTGAGTTTTAAAAATCAAACGACGGGAGCGGAGGGTATTAAGATCACCAATTGTGAGAATATCATTCTAGAGGATTTAACCGTACAGGATTCGAAGGGGGATTTAATCAAGACGATGCATGTCAAAGACATTATTTTCCGTCGGATAAAAGCCGAATGGACAGGAAGTCCCAAATCGCAGAATGGCTCTTATGCCATGTATCCTGTCCTATGTACAAATATCCTCATCGATAGCTGTGTGGCGATTGGAGCGTCCGACGCGGGTATTTATGTGGGTCAATCTCAACACATCGAGGTGAAAAATTGTACGGCATACCAAAACGTTGCAGGAATTGAAATTGAAAATTCCTTGTATGCGGATGTACATCATAACCATGCCTATGGGAATACGGGGGGAATACTGGTTTTCGATCTGCCCGACTTGATTCAAAAAAAGGGAGGCTTTGTGAAGGTGCATGATAATTTGATTGAAGAGAATAACTTATCCAATTTTGCCCCGAAGGGAAATATCGTGGGTAAGGTTCCTAAAGGAACGGGCATGCTCATTCTCGCAACGAGTCATGTGGATATTTACGATAACAAAATCTTGAACCATCGAACGGTGGGCGTAGGGATTATCTCCTATTTCATGGCGGAAATTGCGATTAAGGATAAGGAGTACGACCCCTATCCGACGGCCATTTCGGTCTTCAATAATACCTTTCAACGTCGATTAGGTCGCGTGCCTTTGGAGGGTCGATTTGCTCAAATCTATCGCTTTAAATTACGATTTGGTCGGAATGTACCGCATATCGTCTATGACGGTGTTTTAGATGCGGCGCGTTGCGGAACAGATGGAAAATATTTAGGCCCTCATAAAATCTGTGTGCATGATAATGTAAACCAGTCGGTAGCCAATATGGATGCGGAGCACGACTTTAAAAACATTCAACGTAATCCAACTGATTTGGATTGTGTTCAGGAGTATGTCAAATCGAATCAATTCTAGGTATGCGTTACTGGGGATTTTTCGTCTTATTGGCTTTGATGTCCTACCAACCGGGCCCTAAATTCCCGGCCAAATTATCCGATTATGGATTTTTTGAAGGTAAGCCGCAAGACCAAAAACCGGCCAATGGTGTTACGCCCTACGAATTAGTATCTCCCCTATTTTCTGATTATGCAAGTAAGTTGCGATTCATTCAAATGCCCTCGGGGCAATCGGTGAATTACAACCCGGATTCAGTATTCCAATTTCCGGTAGGAACTCGAATTGTGAAGACCTTTTACTACCCGACCGATGAACGTCACCCGAATGAGGGCCGAAGATTAATGGAGACACGCGTATTAAGCCATGAAACCACGGGCTGGGTGGCATTGCCTTACATATGGAATGAGGAACAGACAGAGGCTTATTTGGAAGTCGCGGGAGGTACGAGTTTAGTGGAGTACAAGGACGCTAATGGTAAAAAGCAGCAGGTCAATTACGTCGTTCCCAATGTCAATCAATGCAAAGGATGCCATGAAAGGGATGGTGAAATGACGCCGATTGGACCTTCGGCCCGACAAATGAATTCGACGATGACCTATGCTCATGGTGCTGAAAACCAATTGGAGTATTGGAGTCGGACGAATCAAATGAAAGGTTTAAGTGGCAATCGACCTGCCTTCGTTTCTTATCTCGATGAAAGCGCTTCCCTGACTGAACGCGTGAAAGCATACTTGGATATCAATTGTGCGCATTGCCATAATCCGAAAGGACCGGCGAAAAGCTCGGGTTTATTTCTGGGGCATACCTATTATGGCTCAACGGCCTATGGAATCATGAAATCACCCGTAGCGGCTGGTCGGGGTTCCGGCGGATTAAACTACGACATTGTACCCGGCAAACCCTCCGAAAGTATCTTACTTTATCGAATGGACTCCCATGATCCCGGCATTATGATGCCTGAATTAGGTCGGAGTAAAATTCATAAAGAAGGTGTCGCACTCATCCGCGAATGGATTAAATCAATTCATTGATAATCATCCAATTAGTCATTTTTTGAATAGGAAAAGGTATTTCTCCGGGCGAAATTTGTATCATCAAACCTAGCCCGCCATATGAAGAAGAATACGAAAATTGATAATCAGTTATTGGAAATGATTCAGCCGAAAATTCAGTTCATAGAAAACAAATTTTCAAATGGAGAGGCGCTATCAGAACAAGATGTAAATACCTTATTAATCAAGTCGGCATTTGTCCAAATCAATCATTTAGATGAGCGAATCGATACAATAGCCGCGGATGTAGCACAATTACGATTAGATTTTATTGGACTAGAAAGTAAATTTCATCATCTGGAAGGTAGATTTCTTGCGCTTGAAGCTCGATTTGAAGCATTAGAAGCCAAATTTGAAACATTAGAAGCTAAATTACTAGCAAGCATCGAAAAAGCAATCCGAACCAATATCCGCTGGACTCTCGGTTTAATTACCTTCAGCTTGACCTTAATCAAAATCGTCGAACTAATTATTCTGAAATAAAAAGGGCCGATTCCTCGGCCCTTGAAATCTATTTTCCTAAAACAATGTTGACAATTCGTTTGGGTACTACAATGACCTTGGAAGGGGTTTTGCCTTCCAAATGTTTTTGTACCTGATCGTTGGCCAATACTCCTGCCTCCACTTCAGCCGGTGTGGCTGATGCAGAAAAGGCCAGCGTTAACTTTACCTTGCCATTAAAGGAGATTGGATAATTAAACTCATTCTCAACCAAGAATTCCGGATTAAATACCGGGAAGCTCGCATGCGAAATCGATCCTGCCTCCTCTCCTAATGCTACCCAAAGCTCCTCGGCCATATGAGGTGCGTACGGAGAAAGCAATAAGACCAATTCGCGAAGAACAGATTTCTTGTGGCACTTCAATTGCCCCAAATCATTCACGCAAATCATGAGTGTAGAAACGACCGTGTTAAACGAATATCGCTCCAAATCATCTTGAACCTTTCGGATGGCCGTATGCAACACTTTTAATTCCTCTGGCGTTGCAGGCGCATCTATTAAAATTGATTTCTGGGCCTGCTCATCGAAAAACAAACGCCAAACTTTACGCAAGAAATTGTGGGATCCCGAAATCGAATTCGTATTCCAAGGCTTGAATTGCTCCAATGGCCCTAAAAACATCTCATACACGCGAAGCGTATCCGCGCCGTATTTGGCAATTAAGTCATCTGGGTTAACGACATTGAACTTCGACTTGGACATCTTCTCCACTTCCCAGCCACAAATGTACTTGCCATCTTCTAAAATGAATTGCGCATCCGAAGGTACATCATTACGAGAACGCTTAAACTCTTCCACATCCATCACATCATTCTCCACAATATTCACATCCACGTGCAGGGCCGCCACATCGTATTGGTCCTTCAAACCATGTGAAACAAAAGTGACTGGATCCGAATTCTTCACGCGATACACGAAATTGGACCGACCTTGAATCATTCCTTGGTTGATCAATTTTTTCGCAAATTCTTCCTCCGCCACGTAACCTAAATCCTTCAAGAATTTATTCCAAAAACGAGAATACAACAAGTGACCCGTCGCATGCTCGGAGCCGCCAATGTATAAATCAACAGCCTTCCAATAATTCACCGACTCTTTTGAGGCAAATGCTGAATCATTTTGTGCATCCATGTAACGGTACCAATACCAAGAGGATCCTGCCCATCCTGGCATAGTCGACCACTCGTAATCGTATTGTCCCTGATATTTCCAGGAATCAGCTGCACGACCCAAAGGTGGTTCGCCCGTTTCAGTTGGTAAATACTTATCAATCTTCGGCAACTCCAATGGCAATTCCGACTCTTGAATCAAATAAGGCAATAATTGGCCATTTGCTGCTGGCTTAAAGTAAACCGGAACCGGTTCACCCCAATAACGCTGACGGGAAAATACCGCATTTCGCATACGATACTGAACTTTCCCTTTTCCGATCCCACGTTCCTCCAACCATTGAATCAAGGTTTCCGTGGCCTCTTTGTATCCCATGCCATTGATCATACCTGAGTTGATGTATTTCCCCTCCTTGGTATTATCCGCTTGTTTTTCAATATCCTTTTGGGCATCCAAAATCGCCGGAATAGGCAAATCAAAATGTTTCGCAAAGTTCCAATCGCGTTGGTCGCCCGACGGAACCCCCATCACAGCACCCGTACCATAACCCGCCAAAACGTAATCGGCTAGAAATAAAGGAACCCGCTCATTATTCAATGGATTAATCACATACGTTCCTGTAAATACACCCGAAACTGTTTTTACTTCCGATACGCGATCCAATTCCGAACGTGATTTCGTCCAAGTAATATAAGCATCCACATCCGCTTGTTGCTCAGGCTTCGTCAACTCGGCTACCCATTCATGCTCTGGTGCCAACACCATAAAGGAAACCCCATAAATGGTATCCACACGGGTGGTAAAGACCTTAATTTTCTTATCTGCAATTCCCTCAATTTCAAACTCCACATCCGTTCCAATGGATTTACCAATCCAATTGCGTTGTTGTTCTTTCAATGAATCCGACCAATCTACCTCATCCAATCCACGCAATAAACGATCAGCGTAAGCCGTGATGCGCATCGACCATTGACGCATCTTTTTCTGCTCCACGCGATACCCTCCACGCTCCGAAAGACCATCTTTAACCTCATCGTTGGCTAAAACCGTACCCAATTGAGGACACCAATTGACCACCGAATCATCCAAATATGCCAAACGGAAATTCAACAAATACGCATATTGCTCCTCTTCACTCATGGCATTCCAACGATCCGCTGAAATACGCTCTACATCCTCATCACAAACCGCTTTCAACCCAATGGAACCCTGAGAAGCCAAAATAGCTTTCAAGGTATCGATCGATTCCGCTTTATCTGAGGACTGATTATACCAGGAATTGAACAATTGCATAAAGATCCATTGCGTCCATTTGTAGTAAGATGGATCCGAAGTACGTACCTCACGCGACCAGTCGAATGAAAAACCCATGTTTTTCAATTGCTCGATGTAACGGGTAATATTTTGTTCTGTCGTAATCGCGGGATGTTGACCTGTCTGAATCGCATATTGTTCAGCCGGCAATCCAAAGGAATCAAATCCCATCGGGTGCAATACCTCAAAACCTTGTAAACGCTTATAACGCGCCATAATATCAGAAGCAATGTAACCCAGCGGATGACCGACGTGAAGACCCGCTCCCGAAGGATAAGGAAACATATCCAAGACATAATACTTGGGCTTGTTGGGATTCACTTGAGCTTGAAAGGTTTGGTTTTGTTCCCAAAATCCTTGCCATGCTTTTTCTATCTCACGAAATTGATACTCTGAACGCATATAAATTGTTTATTTTTCAAAAGGGGATGCAATTTACACGATTTTGTCGAAAAAATATTTACTCTACTTTATTGGTAGATTAAGTTAAGTCTATTAGTTTTGTAGGATAATTAAGAAAACCATGTCCACACCATCCGAATCGACGCCACCCAAATCCAAATTCCCTAGCTTGTTAAAAGCCATCAATATTATTTGGAAGCGTGAACGTAGCTTTACGGAAGTCATTATTCACATCAGCAATGCCTTGGCCTTGATGATTGTGGGACATTTGATTTTCACTTACCTGACTGCAGAAAAGGTGATTGCCGTATTTAATACGGTAGATTCATCGATCCTTTACTATGTATTAGGAGGATTCATTGCCCAAATGATCGATGGGGCTTTAGGCATGGCCTACGGAGTGACAGCGACGACCTTCCTTATGTCCGTAGGAATTACCCCCGCCGCCGCATCCGCAAGCGTCCATGCATCTGAAGTTTTTACTTCCGGTGTCTCAGGTTATATGCACTTGAAATTCGGCAATGTCAATTCCAAATTATTTAAAACGCTCGTTATCCCAGGAGTCATCGGTGCCATTTTGGGTGCTTACATTCTGTCATCATTGGAAGATTATGCGGGCTATATCAAACCCATCGTATCCATCTACACCCTCTTTTTAGGTGCCATCATCATTCGAAAAGCACTCATCAAACGACATGAGAAGCGCCAATTAAAGAAAGTGGGTTGGCTAGCACTTTTCGGTGGCTACCTCGATTCCATCGGTGGTGGCGGTTGGGGACCTATCGTATCCTCTACACTCATCGCCTCGGGGCGTCACCCCAAATACACCATTGGAAGCGTTAATTTGACCGAATTTTTCGTTTCCTTGGCATCCTCCATTACCTTCTTCACGGTGATTGGCTTGGGTTATTGGCAGGTAATCGCAGGCTTAATTCTCGGTGGTGTAGTCGCAGCTCCCATAGCAGCCAGATTGGCTAATAAACTACCTGTCAAGAGCATGATGATTCTTGTAGGAATCGTCATCATCATTGTGAGTTTACGCCAGATTGTTCTCGGTGCCGGAAAGTTCTTCTAGTCGTGTTGGATTTTTCGGGTACTTACCTTTCCCTGAAGATCCGTAAATCGAATAAAATGTATGGCTGAATTAGTCAATGGATACGTTATCCCAGATTGAATATTCATTCGATCAAGCTCTTGTCCTAGTCCATTAAAACATTGCAATTCGCCACTTTGGTTCGATAAGACATAAATCGTTTCTGAACTTGGATTCGGCCAAACTTGTAAAGTCTGAGAAACTTGTGCCTCCCAAACAGCTGACGTACTCTTATTTTCAAAAAGCTGAACACCGCCACCGCCCGTACCGACTACAAAATCCAAACGCCCATCCCCCGACACATCAGCGAGCTGAAGTCTTGCATTCCGTCCTATCGATGGCATCGAAAAATTAACCGAACGCCAAGAAATCTTGTTCGCATTAGCCTCATAATTCCCCACATGCAACAAGCCATCCGTATCAAATCCTACAAATTCAGCTTCCCCATCACCGTCTAAATCGCCGATTTGCGCACTCCGTAATTGCCATTTCTCCTGACTCAATTGTCCCCAATCCAAATTAGCCCCTAATTGAATTCTTCCAGACCGTCGATGAATGAGCAAACCCCATGGCGAAACAATAGGTACCTCCCCTGCACCCAAATCAATGGAATAGGGACTGATTTTTTGATTATCAAACATATACGAAACAGGTCCCGATATACCCTGAGCAGTCAATAAAATAGTCTCGCCCAAGGTTTGAAGAACAACATCATTCAACACCTCCCGTTTCGCCAATCCAAAGTAATCGGATGTTTTAAAGACCAAAAGCCCTTGTTGGTTTTCATACAAAACGATACCCGCCCCTTTTCGATTTCCCGTATGTCCAATTAATAAATCTAAATCCCCATCTCGGTCCACATCAACAAAACAAGGGCTCGCCTTCTCTCCCACATCAATCATCTGATCCTGAAGAAAAGGGATTGCTTTTCCGTTTATAATCCAAAATGAAGATCGCTGAAAATCCTGTTGGAACCCCGCATTATCAGGCGTATTCACCGAAACGAATACATCTTCCTCTGGACCGGAAAGTCGTAGAGGAACGGCCGACCAAAATACGCCTGCCCCCAAATTTAAACCCGATAAATAATCCGTATTGACCTGGCTGTATTTTACGTTAGGGCCAGAACCTGTATTTTTCAAAAAAGATAAATTGGGACAAGATACCTGCCCGAAATACAAATCATTATTGGCCGTTCGGCCTAAAGCATTTCCGACATGTGAAACCCGTTCTACGGATTGAATGGATTGTGATTTCAACACGAATTCGTTCGCATTAATTTGAATATCGAAACAATCATTGTGAAGAATTCCGCCCCAGGTAGTAACGGATTTCTCAAATAGCAATCCAGCGGAACCTGTCTTTTGAACCGACACATTTTCATGAAACTCGATGTAATGTCCTCCGGGTTCGAAGGCAAGTACATCCACATCCCCGTCATTGTCCACATCAGCCACCACGGGTATGTCGGGCGATGCCACATAAAGATTAACCAAACCCGAAAAGCCTGTCGTATATAGCGGGTTCTTGACCAATTCAAAATTAAACTTTCCCTGAATGATTTTTTGTTGGTACACTTTCATCCCCGCACCCGTGGCACAAAAAAGATCCTTCCATCCATCTTGATTATAATCCACCAGGATAAACCAATTCTCTATCATTGGAAATTGGGTAACGTATTCCGGAGCGTATCGAAAAGTTCCTTGAACGGATTGAAGAAAGGGGGAAATTTGTTGGCTCGTCCGATCAAAACAAACCACATCCAGCACAGAATCCCCATTTAAATCCATGCTCTGGTATTGCATGGAGTTCATGCCACCCGCCCAAGGATTGAGGAGTTTACTCGCATTTTGCTGGACAGGCATACCTTGAAAAACCTCAAATCGAAGGGATTGCCCTTGTATTTGTACACTTATCAAGCCCAATAAAAGGAATAAACAATTTTTCATTCGATATTTGCACCTGCACGAAATCAAAGGCTCGCTAAAATTAACATGAAGATTTTAAATTCAGCTCTTTTAGATCTTTTTCTATCCTCGACAGGTGTTTGTACGGACACACGCAAAATTCAAACCGGTAATTTATTCTTTGCCCTTAAAGGCCCGAATTTTAATGCCAACGCCCTTGCAAAAGAAGCCCTAGATAAAGGTGCCCTAGCAGCGGTCATTGATGATTCGAATTATGCCACAGGCGATAAAACGATTTTAGTCGAAGATGGCCTCAAAGCCTTGCAAGATTTAGCACACGATTACCGAAATACACTAAACATTCCAATTATCGGCCTAACGGGATCCAACGGAAAAACGACCACGAAAGAACTCTTATTTTCAGTCCTATCCCAAAAATATCACTGTTACGCTACGGCAGGAAATCTAAATAACCACATCGGTGTTCCCCTTTCCATCCTTCAAATCAAAGCGAATCATGAAGTCGCGGTGATCGAAATGGGGGCCAATAAACAGGGGGATATCAAGGAATTGGTGGAGATTGCCCAGCCGACACATAGTTTGATTACCAACATCGGGAAGGCGCACTTAGAAGGATTTGGCGGTGAAGAAGGCGTCATCAAAGGAAAAGGGGAATTATTCGACTACGTAGCAAAACATGGCGGAATGGTATTTTTACCCAAAGCCAAAAACGTCGTTCACAAGATGAGCCAAGAACGAGGTATATCAACATTTGTACAGGCAGATGAGGCAATGCCGACGCAATTGATTGAGGCAAAGCCAACCGTCAGTTTCTCCTGTGCAGATGGCAGTATCGTCCAAACGCACCTACCTGGCATTTATAATTTTGAAAATATTCAAATGGCAATTGCCGTAGGTAAAAGTTTTGGTTTGAGTGATGAAGCGTGTAAACAAGGCATTCGTTCTTACCAACCAACCAATCATCGCTCCCAATTCATCAAAATTGGATCCAATCAAGTGTTAATGGATGCCTACAACGCCAACCCATCTTCGATGGAAGCGGCCATTACCCACTTTGCTGAAACAGAGAACACTCCGAAGATTGTGATTTTGGGAGATATGTTTGAATTGGGAGATTTGGCTGCACAAGAACATGCAGCACTCGGCCGACTGATTGCTGGATTCCAATTTGCGAAGGTTCTTTTAATTGGAACAAACATGCAACATGCGCTGCAAGCCTTACCTCAAGCCTATTACTTCCCCGACAAATTTGGACTACACAATTGGTTACAAGATAACCCCATTAAAGATAGCTTTTTGTTGGTCAAAGGTTCCCGCGGCATCCAATTGGAAAGTGTATTACCCTTTCTAGAATCCTAGCGATTCGGAACTTCCTTGCAAAATTTTGTTGCTCCACAATAAAGCCTTAAATTTGCACTTTCTTAAGAATACGAAATAAAAAAAAATACACAATGGCATCACAATCAGGTACTTATGTACCGTTCAAAGTTAAAGACATTGCATTGGCCGATTGGGGTCGCAAAGAAATTCAATTAGCAGAAGCAGAAATGCCTGGCTTAATGGCCTTGCGTGCTGAATTCGGTGCGGCGCAACCACTGAAAGGTGCGCGTATCGCGGGATGTTTACACATGACTATCCAAACAGCGGTTTTGATCGAGACATTAACTGCGTTAGGAGCAGATGTAACTTGGTCATCTTGTAATATTTTCTCTACACAAGATCACGCCGCAGCAGCGATTGCAGCGGCTGGAATTCCTGTGTATGCTTGGAAAGGCATGAACGAAGAAGAATTCAACTGGTGTATTGAGCAAACGTTATTCTTCGGCGAGGAGCGTCAACCTTTGAATATGATTTTGGATGATGGGGGTGATTTGACAAACATGGTTTTTGATGAATATCCTGAATTAATTTCAGGCATCAAAGGTCTTTCCGAAGAAACGACTACCGGTGTTCACCGTTTGTATGAGCGTATGAAGAATGGTACATTGTTCTTACCAGCCATCAACGTAAATGACTCGGTAACTAAATCGAAATTTGATAATAAATACGGTTGCAAAGAATCCTTGGTGGATGCGATTCGTCGCGCGACGGATTTAATGTTGGCCGGTAAAGTAGCGGTAGTTGCCGGATATGGTGACGTGGGTAAAGGATCTGCAGATTCATTACGTGGAGCTGGATGCCGTGTTTTAGTAACAGAAATCGACCCAATCTGTGCATTGCAAGCTGCAATGGATGGCTACGAGGTAGTTACGATGGATGAAGCGGCTACGCGTGCGAACATCTTCGTAACGGCTACAGGTAATGTAAAGATTATCCGTGATCGTCACTTCAAAGCGATGAAAGACAAAGCGATCGTTTGTAACATCGGTCACTTCGATAATGAAATCGACATGGAGTGGTTGAACAACACGTATGGTTCGACAAAAGATCAAATCAAACCACAAGTTGACATGTATACGATTGATGGCAAAAACATCATCGTATTGGCAGAAGGACGTTTGGTGAATTTAGGTTGTGCGATGGGACACCCATCCTTCGTGATGTCAAACTCATTCTGTAATCAAACATTAGCTCAATTGGAATTATGGGCTAATTCGAAAAATTACGAAAACAAAGTATACATCTTACCAAAGCATTTAGATGAGAAGGTTGCATTCTTGCACCTAGCACACATCGGTGCGAAATTGGAGAAATTAGAGAAAGATCAAGCGGAATACATCGGCGTACCTCAAGCAGGTCCATTCAAGCCGGAACACTACCGTTACTAGGATTTTTTCCTTCCAATCAAAAGCTGCACTCACATGGTGCAGCTTTTTTTATATCTTTAATTTCATTAATTAAATCGATGACTTACAAACTACTACTTATCCTGCTTTTGCCCTTCGGAGTTTGGGCGCAACAATTTAGTCATGCCGACAGCCTTCGTGGCACCTTAAGTCCAGCCAGAGCTTGTTTTGATGTCAAACATTATGACCTCCGTGTTTCCGTAAACCCGTCCGAAAAAAGCATCTCAGGAAGTAACAGCATTCGCTTTATCACAACTCAGAAAACATCCGAAATACAATTGGACCTATTCGCGAATATGGTCATCGATGAAATCCGTTGGGCAGGCCAAAAAGTAAATTTCCGTCGGGACGGAAATGCCGTCTTCATTCTAGCTGGCAAGGAAATCCCAGCGAAACAAGAGCAAACCGTTTTTGTCAAATACCATGGATTACCTCGGCCTGCCGTAAAACCTCCTTGGGATGGTGGATTTTCCTGGACTAAAGACCCCCAAGGAAATCCCTGGGTTACCGTTTCCTGTGAGGGATTAGGCGCCTCGGTTTGGTGGCCCTGCAAGGATCATCCCTCCGACGAACCCGAATCAATGGATATTCGAATCGAAGGACCGAAAGGATTGATTAGCGTGTCGAATGGAAACATGATTGAAAAGAAAAGTCATCAAACGACTGATGAATACCATTGGCGGGTAAGTTACCCCATCAATCTGTACAACGTCAGCATCAACATGGCGAATTATGCGCATTGGTCTAAAAAGTTGACCCAACTGAATGGCAAGTCCTTGGATTTAGATTTCTATGTGTTAAAAGAAAACGAGAATATAGCTAAAAAGCATTTCGAGCAAAGCGAGGAAATGCTTCGCATTTTCGAGAAATACTTTGGCCCCTATCCTTTCCCCAAAGATGGGTATGCATTGGTGGAAACCGACTACTGGGGGATGGAGCACCAAAGTGCTGTGGCTTATGGCAATCATTACAAGAATAATAAGTTTGGCTTTGACTTTATCATTATTCACGAATCAGCCCACGAGTGGTTTGGAAATTCGATTTCCTGCTCTGACCACGCTGACTTATGGATTCATGAGGCCTTGGGAACCTATGCCGAAGCCATTTACGTAGAAGAGAAATTTGGAAAGGCTGAGGCACAGAAATACCTGAATAACCAACGAAACAACATCCGATACGCCTTCCCGATTGCGGGCCCTTACCACGTAAATTACCAACATCCTGATTCCGATATGTATTTCAAAGGAACCTGGATGTTCCATACGCTCCGAAACATCATCAACGATGATGCCCTTTGGTTTAAAACCCTGCGAGAATTTTGTCTGGCATTTTACCACAAGAACACGAATACGGCAGAAGTGGTAGAATATTGGTCCAAGCACCTCAACAAGCCAATCAAACCCTTATTCATGCATTATTTGTATCAGGTCAAAAACCCGAACTTACAATACCAGATCAATCAATCGGGCTCTAGCTACACCCTCCGGTACCGTTGGTCGAATCTAGGAGATGAAATCAATTTTCCTTTGGTGCTGAAAACAGGGGAAAAAATAATTCCGAAATCGCAATGGCAGGAAGTGAAATTGAAACACATCCCGCAATTCGATGAAGAACGCTATTTATTTGACAAAGAATTGCTAAAATAAATCGCTGAAATCCTGTATTTTTGTAACAAATTAAGACAATCAAAAAATGAAATTTGGCGTAATCGTATTTCCGGGTTCCAATTGTGATGATGACACCGTTGGCGTTATTCAAAGTTTAGGCCATGAGGCCGTTAAATTATGGCACAAGGATACCGATTTACAAGGATGTGATTTCATTATCGTTCCGGGTGGCTTCTCGTATGGAGATTACCTACGTTCGGGTGCAATTGCGCGCTTTTCACCGATCATGGACCACGTGATTGAATTCGCTAAAAATGGCGGTTATTTAATGGGGATTTGTAATGGCTTCCAAGTATTGGTTGAAGCACATTTATTACCAGGCGTACTTTTGCGTAATAACTCGCAAAAATTCATTTCAAAAAATATCTATTTAAAAGCAGCTACCAACAATGCGCTTTTAACCCAAGAATTAGACTTAAATAAAGCTTATAAAATACCGATTGCACATGCGGAAGGTCGTTATTTTGCTGATCAAGCCACTTTGGCATCTTTGCAAGCGAATGACCAAATCTTGTTCTATTACTGCGATGCTGAGGGTAAAGTAACCGAGGAAGCAAATCCGAATGGGAGCTTATTAAACATCGCAGGTATTTGCAACGAAGGTCGTAACGTGTTTGGTTTGATGCCTCACCCTGAGCGAGCAGCTGATCCCGATTTAAATAATACGGATGGCTTGGAGATCATGAAGCAATTAATACTCGAATTAGCATAAACACAAAAGGCGCGAATCTCGCGCCTTTTTTTTGCCATCTGTAGAGACGTGATACCTCGCGTCTTTTTTTATATTGAATGTAGAGACGCGACACCTCGCGTCTATGTTACGCGACACCACGGGTATGTTTTTTTATGTTGATAGTGCAGACGCGATACGTCGCGTCTATCAAGAAAAAGACGCGACGTGTCGCGTCTCTACATTTATCTCAAATCATTTACCTCTACGCCAGGAAACGACTTCTTGTTGAACGTAAAGTACGCATCATCAACCCCAGCCTTTGGATTTAATTTCGTTACGCTAAACGCTTGTTTCTTTCCGGCTTTGTTAAGGATAGTCCAGGACTTCACCGTAAAATCCGCTACATTGATTTTAAGCGTCACATTCTTTACTTGAACCGCTTTACTCGTTGGCGCCATTTCAACGGTTGCTACGCCGCCCGATTCATTCACCAACGTAAACTTATAGCCTTTCTTATCAAACGTATAAATTTTGGCAGGATTCAAATCCCCATCGGCCGGATCAAAGGCAGAAATATTTACCTCATTAATTTCCTTGATATAGGTCGCCACTTCTTTCCCATTATTAAAGATTTCCTGACCAGCTGTCTTTAATCGAAACTTGGTCCCCTTTACGGTAATAGAACCACTCATGGAATTTCCGCCGTCCGTTTGATACGTGAAATTAGCCGAGAAAGAACCCATGCTCTTATATTTCTTTTGCATCCCATCAATCAAGCTAATCGCTTTATTCGATTGCGCCCAAACTGGCAAGGACAATAATACAAATGCTACGAATGTCTTCATTATTTTAAATTTTTCAAGATTTCTTCTAATTCCGTTTCCGATTTAACCAATACCTCCCGGGCCTTGGAACCTCCAAATGAACCCACGATTCCCGCAACTTCCAATTGGTCAATTAGACGACCCGCACGGTTATAGCCCAACTTCAACTTTCGCTGAATCAACGAAGTACTACCCTGCTGATGCATCACAACCAAACGCGCCGCTTCGTCAAAGAACGAATCCCGATCCCCTAAATCAATATCGCCACGTTCTTGACCCCCCATTTCATCCGAATCGGGCTCTGGCAATAAATAGGCCGACGTATATCCTTTCTGGTTACCGATAAAATCACAAATCTCTTCCACCTCCGGCGTATCAACAAATGCGCATTGCAAACGAATTACCTCGGATCCCATCGATAATAGCATATCACCCATGCCGACTAATTGATCCGCTCCTCCCGCATCCAAAATCGTACGCGAATCGATTTTCGACATTACTTTAAAGGATAGACGCGCAGGGAAGTTGGCCTTAATCGTACCCGTAATCACGTTAACCGAAGGTCGCTGCGTAGCCACCACCAAGTGGATACCAATCGCACGGGCTAATTGTGCCAAACGCGCAATCGGATGTTCTACCTCCTTACCGGCGGTCAACATCAAGTCGGCCAACTCATCGATCACCAACACGATATACGGCATAAAGTCATGCTCGTTCGGATTTAATCGACGATTGATGAATTTCTGATTGTATTCTTTAATGTTACGGCAACCTGCATCTTTCAACTTATCGTAACGCATATCCATCTCCTTACACAAGGAATTCAAGGTAGCAACAACCTTCTTCGTATCCGTAATAATCGCCTCCACAGAATCCGGTAAACAAGCTAAGAAGTGACGCTCCAATTTGTTGAACAACGATAATTCCACTTTCTTCGGATCCACCAAGACGAACTTCAAGGTCGATGGATGCTTTTTGTAAATCAACGAAGTGAGCAACATATTCAAACCTACCGATTTACCCTGACCCGTAGCTCCTGCCATCAATAAGTGAGGCATTTTGGCCAAATCCGTCACGAAGATTTCATTTGAAATCGTCTTACCTAAAGTGATTGGTAAATCGAAGGTCGACTTCTGGAATTTCTCGGAACCGATCACCGCACGTACTGGAACCATCTCACGATTCTTATTCGCTACCTCGATACCGATAGTCCCTTTACCCGGCATTTGTCCAATAATACGAACACCCATGGCCGCTAAGGAAAGCGAAAGATCATCCTCCAAGGAAGTAATCTTACTCACACGAACACCAGCCTTTGGCACAATCTCATATAAGGTTACCGTGGGCCCAATCGTCGCCTCGATCTTCTGAATACCAATACCATAGTTCAACAAGGTCTCGACAATCTTCTCTTTATTCTCCTTCAGCTCATCCATTGTCACCTGTGTGGTCTGATTCTTTTGATCATATTCCTTTAACAGGTCGAGCGTCGGATACACATAACTTGGCAAATCTGCCGTCGGATCATACAGGCCAAATTGCGCCACCAAATCATTCGCCTGAACAGTTGTCGTTACCGGTGTTTCCTCAACCTCTTCAGCAGCATCATCCTCATCCGCCACTTTAAATGTGAATGGCGTTTCATCTACTTCTTCCAATGCCGCTTCCGCAATTTGTTCTTCTACCACTGGCAAATCTGCCGGCAACACATCCGCTTCATCTTCTAACTTAACCGGAGGAACGTGCGGACGATAGGTTTCTAAATCTTCGTTATCTACATGGTAAGTAGAATCATCATTGTCATCAAACAAGGGCACTTCCTCTTCGGTCTCATCTGTAATAACGCCGCCTCCTGAAGCTGCAGCCTGAATTTTGGGCTTCGCTGGATTCCATTGATAAAATAGAATAAAGAAGACCAAACCGGCAAAAGCAATTGCCGCCACGGCTAAATAACCAATCAATTGAATTAATTTTTCGCTCACAAAATAGCCAACGCCCCCACCGATGGAATGTGGTAAATCCAACTGATACACAAAGAATCCAGACAACAAAGACCCCCAAATAACATAGAAGATAATTTGCCAAGTCATTCGGTCTAAAGGGTAAATCTCCTTCTTAAATACCAACTTAATGCCTGACAAAATGAATAAAGGAACAAGTAAAAGCGATGACCAACCAAAAGTTCTAAACAAAAAGAAATGTGCAATCTTAGCTCCCAATAAGCCCGCCCAGTTTTTAACCGGAATATCAGAACCCGAAATAACATCCACAACACCTTCGGAAACCTCACTTTGATCGGCTACACCCGCAAAGAAACTCGAGACAAAGGCCAACAACAAAAGTCCACCTACAAGAAATAAAAAGCTACCAAATATTAAACGGACACGATACGCAATCTCAGCAGGAGTCTTTGGCTTGCGGCTTTCATTATCAAAATTAATCTGAAGGGTACTCGTGGGGTTAACTATCTTCTTTGCCATCTACGAACAAACATATTTAAACATATAAATTTCGACTTTTTACGCCGATTTACAAAATCAAAATTACAGGCCCGCCTGTACAATTCCCTGATTGATTTTTTTAATTAAGGCAGGACCCTCATAAATAAAACCGGTGTAAATCTGAACCAATGAAGCACCCGCTTTTAACTTCTCCAATGCATCCTCCGCAGAATGTATCCCTCCTACCCCAATGATTGGAATTTGACCTTGTGATTTCTGATGAACATAGGCAATTACCTCCGTCGATCGCGCGCGTACCGGCTTACCACTCAATCCCCCTTGTTGGGAAGTAAGTGCATGATCCGATGTTAAGCCGTCCCGTGATAACGTCGTATTCGTCGCTATCAAACCTGCGATACCCGTAGACAAGACAATCTCGATGACATCATCCAACTGCTCATTCGTCAGATCCGGTGCAATCTTTAATAAAATCGGTTTCTGAACCGGCTTCGCAGCATTTAAGCCTTGTAAACGGTTTAATAGTTGTTGCAGAGGCTCCTTTTCTTGCAATGCTCTCAGATTAGGCGTATTCGGCGAACTGACGTTAACCACAAAATAATCAACCACATCGTACAAGGCTTCAAAACCCAAGCAATAATCTTCCTCCGCCTGATCATTTGGGGTAATTTTATTCTTTCCCAAATTCCCTCCCACAATGACCTTCGATGTCCGAACCGCTAAGCGTTGCTTCATCGCCTCCAATCCTTCATTATTAAATCCCATCCGATTAATAATTGCCTCATCCGAAGGCAAACGAAATAAACGCGGTTTATCATTTCCTGCTTGCGCCTTCGGAGTAACCGTTCCCACTTCAATGAAACCAAAACCTAAATTGGCAAATTCATCGACCAACAAAGCATTCTTATCAAATCCTGCGGCTAAACCAACGGGATTCGGGAATTCAATACCAAAAACCGTTCTTTTTAAACTGGGATGCTCATACCCATAGATCCAACGAAAAAGTGCAGGAATGCCAGGAATTCGCATGGAAAACTTGATAATATCGGCCAACAAATAGTGAGCACGCTCCGGGTCAAAAAGAAAAAAGAAGGGTTTAATCAGGTATTGATAAAACATAAATAAAGGCTTGATTCACAAAGAACAAAAATACGAAATAGCCCCCGATTATGGGAATAATTCAAGGATTATCTGCAAAATCAAAAGACAATTCAAAATAAACCCAAAGCCCACAAGGCCAATTCAAAAAAAAGATTAATTTTAAATCACCTTCCAGGTAATCAAGCATTTAATAAATTACAAAGCCTATGTTAAGTCGTGTAGCCAACTCCATTTATTGGATGAATCGATACATTGAACGCGCAGACAATTACGCGCGTTTCATTTCCGTGAATTTCAACTTAGCACTTGACCTACCACCCAACGTTCCGGAACAATGGGAGCCTTTGATCGTCGCGACAGCAGATCATTATAATTTCTTCGAACATTACCCCGCGGCAAATCGAGAAAATGTCTTGCATTTTATGACCTTCGATGAAAGCAACCCGAACTCCATTTTATCCTGCCTTTACAGTGCCCGAGAGAATGCTCGCACCATTCGGGAAAGTATTTCCAGGGAAATGTGGGAATATGTCAACCAAATCTACTGGAAGGTCAAAGACCGCGTCGAGGGAAGTAAAGACTGGGAAATTTCCCGTTATCAAGGTTTTTTGGAGGAAATTAAATCGGGAAGTCAATTGTTTTACGGGATCGTAGATTCTACGATTACCCGAGGCGAAGGTTGGCATTTCGGTCAGTTGGGGAAATTATTGGAGCGGGCCGACAAGACCACACGCTTTCTGGATGTAAAATATTTTACGCTATTACCTGACATTGACGCGATTGGATCCCCATTGGACCTCTTACTTTGGTCGGCCGTATTGAAATCCAATTCTGCCTACAACATGTTTCGCCAACAGTATAAAGTAATCAACCCCAAAAACATCGTTGAGTTCCTGATTCTGGACAAAAGCTTTCCTCGTTCGGTGGTGCATTGCCTACAAGAAGCCGAGGCGTCTCTTTATGCGATTTCGGGCACATCATTCGAAAATGGATATTCCAATCCAGCAGAAAAGAAGCTTTCCAAATTACTTTCCGAGGTGGAATTTACCGAGATTGATGATATCCTTGACACAGGTCTTCATCAATACCTGGATAATTTCCAATCTAAAAACAACGAGATTGGCCAAACCATATTCAATACCTATTTTGATTTGAAACCGGTCAGCTAAGCCCGTCTCAATTTAAATTCGTAATATTGCTATCCCATTTGCCACCCATCAATTATGACATATTGTTTAGGAATAACTGTTAAAGAAGGTTTGATAGCCATTGCCGACACGCGGATTACTGCGGGTAATGAGATGTATTCCAACAAGAAAATTTCGATTCACGAGGTAAACAATCACAGCCTATTCATCATGACCGCGGGTTTACGCTCGGTTCGTGACAAAGCGGTCACCTATTTCAATCAAAAAATAGAGGACGAGGAATCGACTTATGACTACATGTTTCAAGCAGCTACTGCTTTTGGTCAAATGCTTAAACAAGTTGCTCAAGAAGATCGTGAATCACTCGAGAAAGAAGGATATGCCTTTAATTTACACGCTATCGTTGGTGGCCAAATGGCGAAAGACAGCGAACATAAACTCTTTTTAATCTTCCCAGAAGGCAATTGGATTGAAATCAATGACGGCTTAAAATATCAGATCATTGGCAATTCCAATTACGGAAAACCTTTATTGAATAGAAACCTTAGCTATGAAACACCATTAAAAGATGCCTTAAAAATGGGGTTTTTGTCTTTTGATGCGACCCAAGTAAGTACCAATGATGTGGATTATCCCATCGATGTGGTCGTTTACGAAAAAGGAAGTTACAAAGCCAAAGAGATTCGACTGCACAAAGAAGACATGCAAAAAATCTCCGATGATTGGAATTTGGCGCTACGTAATTCACTCGAAAGCATCGAAGAATACTGGATGAAAAGCTTACTGACTTTGCCCTCCAATGATCGCTAAAATCCAACACAGCCTTCATTATCAATACAGCGAACCCGTAACCCTGGATCCGCATATCCTGTATTTACACCCCAGGAAAAGTTCCCTGTTGACAGTTCAGTCATTTGAATTGCGGATAGACCCACAACCCGTTCAAATTTCGAAGAACTTGGATCCAGAAGGCAATACGCAAAATATCTTGTTTTTCAAGGAGCCTGTTCAATACCTAGACATCCGGATGGAAACCCAAGTGGGAACAACGGAATTCAATCCATTTGATTTCGTTTACTTTCCCTTTGAGAGCAAACGCTTACCGATGCGCTATTCGGATTCGTATTTGAAAACTTTAAGCCCTTACCTTGGATTGGAGGGAATTGGGGCAATCGTAGAGCAAACGGCACGCCAACTCGCCTCTCAGGTTCAATACGAAACCTCTGCCTTTTTGATGCAAATCAATGAATTCATCTTCAAAAATTTCGCCTATGAAATTCGTGAAGAAGGTGCGCCAAATACCCCAGAACTTACATTATTGAGCCGAAAAGGTTCATGCCGTGATTACGCCGTTCTTTTCTCAGCGCTTTGTCGGGCCATGGGCCTCGCCACCCGCTTCGTTTCTGGCTACTACACAGGCGTGGCTCCTGTGGATGTTCCGAATCAAACGCATCATTTACACGCTTGGGTAGAAGTATTTTTACCGGGAGGCGGATGGAGAGGGTATGACCCTACCCAACACGAAGTTGTGTCCGGAAATCACATTCCTTTAGCAGCGTCATGTCTACCCGAAGAAATTACACCGGTTTATGGGACTTATCGAGGGGCAGCCACCTCGATTTTGACAACAAACGTATTTATTGAGCGAATTTAGCCGACCAATAATTGGGCTAATAGATAATCCGCGATCAAGATTGCGATACAGGCATTGGTCACGGCAGCGGTACTCGCCTTTCCTACTTCATAGGCTCCACCTTTCGTATAAAAACCCTGAAAAGCCGCAATAGTAACCACAAGAAACCCAAAAACGACCGATTTAATCAAGGCGAATAAAACGTAATTGGGTTTGAAGGCAAACTGAAGGCCGTAGATATATTCTTGTTGGGTCACTGCACCTGTCAACCACCCCGCCAAATACCCCCCGTAAATTCCAAGAAAACAAGCCATGGTCACTAACATCGGGAAGGTTAGCATCGCAGCAATCATTTTAGGAAGAACCAAATAAGAAGATGAGTTGATTCCCATCACCTCCAAGGCATCGATTTGCTCAGAAATGCGCATGGTTCCTAATTGACTGGCAATATTTGACCCAATTTTACCTGCTAAAACGACACATGTAATGGTAGGACCTAATTCTAAAATCGTCGAATCTCGAACAATGAGGCTAATGATGTATTTTGGAACAAAGGGATTGTCCATGTTAGCCGCCGTCTGCACGCAAGTAACGGCTCCCAAAAACGATGCCACAATGGTCACAATAAGCATCGAATTGATGCCAATATCTTTACATTCCTGCATCATCAAAGCCCAGTATACCCGAAATTTCTCAGGATTTGTAAACAGCTTACTCAGGAAGATTAAATATTTACCTAATTTTGACATGCGTTTGAATTTAAGAACGCGCTAAGTCTCAAAGATAATGAACAAATCCGTAGTTATAAGTGGAGGAAGCCAAGGAATTGGCAAGGCACTCGTAAAAAAGTTTTTAGCCGAACAATTTACCGTGTTTACCTGTTCCCGAAGCCAAGCCAAATTAGATGCCCTCGCTACGGAATTAGCGAACGATCGTCTCCATACGTTTGCAGCCGATTTAAGCCAAAAAAATCAAGTACTTGATTTTGCGAATTGGGTTTTGAAGCAGACTAATCAGATCGAGGTACTTGTAAATAATACCGGTGTTTTTATACCTGGCCAAATTCAAAATGAGGCAGACGATTTACTCGAAAAAACCATCGAGACCAATTTGTACAGTGCTTATCATTTAACCCGAGCTCTTTTGCCTGTTTTTCAAGGTCAAAAATCGGGCCATATATTCAGTATCTGTTCGACGGCCTCGATAACGGCCTATACCTTAGGCGGTTCTTATTGCATCAGTAAATTTGCCTTACTCGGATTCACCAAGGTTCTCCGCGAGGAATTAAAAACCCAAGGCATCAAAGTAACAGCTATCCTACCCGGAGCGACGCTAACACCCTCGTGGGATGGTGTCGAATTACCGGAATCCCGCTTCATTCCTGCGGATGATGTGGCAAAGACCATTTACTCGGCATATCAAATGAGCCCATCCACGGTTTTAGAAGAAATCCTGATTCGACCTCAATTAGGTGATATCGATTTATGAGAAATTGGGAGAACTATGGATTGAGTGATTTGCCTAAAGTCGCGCGCGAACTTATCGAGGCACTTAAGGATGCACCCAAAGTTTGGCTTTTTCGCGGTCAAATGGGCGCGGGCAAGACGACACTAACGAAAGAAATTTTAGCCCAGTTGGGTGTGAAAGGTTCCGTTCAAAGTCCTACGTTTTCATTGGTCAATGAACATCAAACGCTAGCTGGGCAAACAATCTATCATTTTGATTTATACCGACTAAAGAATGTACAAGAGGCTTTGGCAATCGGAATTGAGGAGTATTTAGACTCCGGTGATTTATGTCTCATCGAGTGGCCCGAACAGGCAGAGGAGTTGTGGGACTTTCCGCATGTCACTTTTGAAATCGAGGCGATCAATGAATTAGAAAGAAAATTATCACTAAATTGGTAATATGCGTACAACGAATCCTTTTCACGAATTACTCTCCCAACAGGGCATCATGCCAATGGAGGCCATGAGTTGGACCAAACAAAATGCCAAAAGCATTCAAATTGCCCTCCCAAAAGAAACGGCAGCTTTTGAAAATCGAATCAGTTTAACCCCTCAGGCAGTTCAATTATTGGTCGCTAATGGACACGAGGTGATTGTGGAAAATGGAGCCGGTGAACGTGCTGGATTTTCAGACGCTGATTATTTATTGGCCGGGGCGAGTGTTACCGATGATCTCCAACAAGTTTGGCAGGGAGGATTGATTTTAAAAATCAATGCCCCCACACTCGAAGAAATCGGTCGGATGATGCCAGGCCAAGCATTCGTATCTTGTGCCTCAAAACAACAAATTACTGGGGAATTACTCGATGAGATCAATAAAAAACAACTCATTGCGGTAGGCCTTGAATATGCTGAAGATAACGCTGGAGGATTTCCATTCGTTAAAATCATGGCAGAAATTGCGGGGCAATTGGTCTTGCCCATTGCCAGTGGGATCTTGAGCAACCACAAAGGACCCGGACTCTTAATGGGCAATGTCACGGGGGTACCTCCATGCAAACTCGTGTTGCTCGGTTCGGGACATGTAGTGGAACAAGTGGCCCGCGCCGCTTGGCATGCAGGCATTCAAATGCAAGTATTTGACAAAGACATCTATAAGTTACAGCGCTTAAAACATACCTTGGGCTTTCCGTTGGTCACCCAAGTGATTGATTCAGAAAATTTACCTCAAGCATTGCAAGAGGCCACGGTCATTGTGGGTGCCTTGCGCTCCGACTCTGGTGTGACCCCATGCGTAGTGACCGAGGAAATGGTGAGCAAATTGAAACCGGGCACCCTAATTATCGATGTGTGTATCGACCAAGGCGGTTGTTTCGAAACTTCGGAAATAACGAATTTGGGCAAACCTGTGTTCAAGAAATTTGGCATAAGTCATTATTGCGTACCTAATATCCCCTCCCTGGTTTCTCAAACGGCCAGCATCGCGATGAGCAATTTATTGACCTCCTTTGTCTTAAAAGCCGGAAAAACCGGGGGTGTGGAGGAAATGCTCTGGCAAGGAAAATCCTTTATGAAGGGAACTTTCTGCTACAAAGGACATGTTACCCATGCAACCATTGCCAAATTGTATAAAAAACCACTAAAAGATATTCAACTCTTATTATTAGCTCGATGATTGAAGATTACACCGCCCTTTCCAATGCACCTAATTCACCGGATTTAAACGGAAAATACTTGGGATTAATTTCAAGCGATTTTGTTTTGGTTGCTGATGCATTAAAAGAAGCCGCCTATCAGATCAAAAAACGAGGCTTTTCGGATTTCCCTATTTTCGTTTGCTCCCAACGTCCGATTGAAATCGGTCAAATGTTAATTGGTGTAAACGAACTCAACGGTAATAAATGGAATTACCATGCCTCCATGATGGAGGAGTTTGTCCAACGGAAATTAATCGCAGAAGAAAACGTTGAGTTATTCGTGCAAAATTTCAAGGATATTGAGGAATATGCTTGCCTTTTTGTCGTAGATGGCCAATTTACCAATTTCGTCTTTATCCCCTTCCCGGAAGAAAACTAGTTGGCACGACGATTCAGAGGATGGTAATCATGGACCATTTGAGTCAAATAGGCGCGATCTAAATGGGTATAAATTTCGGTGGTCAGAATAGACTCATGACCCAGCATTTCCTGAACCGCGCGCAAATCGGCACCCCCTTCAATCAAATGCGTCGCAAAGGAATGGCGGAAAGTATGCGGACTTATCGTTTTCGTAATCCCTGCTTTCGCGGCTAATTCCTTGCAGATGATAAATACCATGACCCGACTTAATGCCGCTCCCCGTCGATTCAGAAAAACGATGTTTTGAGCCTCCTTCTTGCAATCCATGTGATTTCGCACCTCCTCCAAATACAGATTCAAATACCGAAAGGCATCTCGACCCGCAGGAACCAAACGTTCTTTGTCCCCTTTGCCTCGTACCTTGATTAAGCCTAAGTCGGCATATATATCCGTTAATTTCAAACTCACTAATTCCGAGACACGAAGACCAGCGCCATAAAGAAATTCCAACATCGCTCGGTTGCGAATCCCTTGGGGATTGGACATATCATTGGAATCCAAAATGAGTTCTATCTCATCAAAGGAGAGTGTATCGGGAAGATGGCGCCCTTTTTGAGGTGATTTGATGTGGACGGTTGGGTCACGAAAATCCGGATTTTCCAAGGACAGGAATT
The DNA here is from genome assembly GCF_054558655.1 of Aquirufa sp. 5-AUSEE-100C1. Lineage (NCBI taxonomy): Bacteria > Pseudomonadati > Bacteroidota > Cytophagia > Cytophagales > Flectobacillaceae > Aquirufa > Aquirufa sp. 5-AUSEE-100C1. The sequence continues at coordinate 39,050 of NZ_JBPXKO010000002.1, forward strand.
GGAAAAAACTGCGAAGGCCCGACAAACATCTTGCTTGGCTACTTGCCTCTATGCCCAAATCATGAAGAATCTTAAAAAAATCTAGAATGTGGTTTTCTTGTACCTCGATCGGGAGAATGGCGTCAAGCTTTTGATCGGTCAAAAATTGGGCGAATTTAGAGACATCATGCACATACCCACTGTTGGAATGTGCAGAAAGACCGCGCTCAATCTTTAAATAATTACCAAAAGCTTGGATTTCCGTGGACCACATGAATGCAATATTGCTATATTCCTGTAAATTTAGGCTAAATTTGAAATATAGCACATCCAATGAACCATGGTACGGAAAAAGATATTAATCCTGAACGGTCCTAATTTGAATTTATTAGGCAAACGTGAACCCGAAATTTACGGTCACCAAACCTTCGAACAGTTCTTGGAAATTCTAACGGAGAAATTCAAAGACAATTTGGAGATTTCATACTTCCAATCCAATGAGGAAGGTGCGATGATTAATAAGCTCCATGAAGTAGGTTTTTCTTACGAAGGCATCATCTTAAACGCGGGAGGCTATACACATACTTCGATTGCGATTGCAGATGCGGTTGCGGCGATTAAAACCCCTGTTATCGAGGTGCATATCTCGAATGTGCATGCACGTGAGGCATTCCGTGGCCACAGTTATTTAAGCCCGAATTGCAAGGGAATCATCGTGGGATTCGGACTACGAGGATATGAATTAGCGTTAACGTCTTATTGCTAACCGATGCTTTCATTTTACCCAGGTCCCTCCAAGGTTCATCCGGAGGCGTTGGATTTTATCCGAGACGCCTTTGACCAGGGTATTGTCAGCATTAACCACCGAAGCACTCGTTTCGAAGCGCTCCTAAAAGACACCTTAGAGATACTCCATGAGAAATGGAATATACCTACTGATTATACGATTTATTTCGTTTCATCGGCCACAGAGGCTTGGGAAATTGTCGCTCAGTCTTTTATTGAGAAGCAATCCCTACACCTCTACAATGGGGCTTTTGGAAAAAAATGGACGCATTATACAAAGCAAATTTTTCCAAATGCACGATCCATTGAATTTGATGCGCAGCAATCCTTAGGTGAAATTTCGTTGCCAAATCTTTCTGATATCGATACCATCTGTTTGGTTCAAAGTGAAACCTCCAACGGAACGGGGCAAGCTATTCAACGAAGTTTATACGGGGATGCCTTAATTACCGTCGACGCCACTTCATCCATGGGAGGCATTGACTTGGCCTGGGAAGAAGCTGATGTTTGGTTAGCCTCCGTCCAAAAATGCATGGGAATACCCGCAGGACTTGGCATCATGATTTGTTCGCCAAAGGCTTTGGCAAGAGCTAATCAATTAGGCCACAAAGGACACTATAATGATATCTTGCTGATGGAGGACAACCGAAAGCGTTTTCAAACCCATTATACACCGAACGTTTTAGGCATTTATGTGCTTAACCGACTGACGCACAACTTACCCAATATTCGAGTCACCCATCAAAAAACGTTGGAGAAAATGGCGATTTGGGAGGAATATTGGAAAAAAAACAAACGTTGGGGATTGGAATTTTTGATCGAAAAACCGGAATTGAGGTTAGCCACGGTACTCGCATTGAAAGGTCAGCCTGAGCAGATTAAACAAATTCAGGCGCATTGTTTAAATGCCGAAATCGAATTAGGCAAGGGTTATGGCGATTGGCAATCCACGACGGTACGAATCGCAAATTTTCCGAGTCATACGATAGCAGATATTCAGACACTTATTAATCAACTAGACCATGAACTTTAACATTAAGGAAATTTTATCGTCTTCACTGATCTTATTTTCGGTAATTGATATTTTGGGCTCGATTCCCATCATCATCGACTTACGCAAGAAAAATGGAAATATTCATGCGGAACAGGCAACGCTGGTTTCGGGTTTGATTATGATCGGCTTCTTCTTTGCTGGAAAATTGATTCTTCGTTTTTTCGGAGTGGACACGAATTCCTTTGCGATGGCGGGCGCCTTAATCATCTTTTTGATTGGTTTGGAGATGACCTTGGGGCGTAATATTTTCAAATCGGAAGAGGTGCAAGAAGGATCCGCACACAGTATTGTACCCTTAGCCTTCCCGATTATTGCAGGGGCAGGTACGATGACAACGCTAATCTCGCTGAAATCACAATTCGAAGAGGAAAATATCATGGTGAGTATTCTCATCAACCTGATTTTTATCTACATCGTATTGCGTTCAAGTGTTTGGATAGAAAATAAATTAGGCAATGCGGGAACGCAGGTATTACGAAAAGTATTTGGTGTTATTTTGATAGCGATTGCAATCAAGATCTTCAAAACACGTCTGGGTTAATGGCTAAAAAGCAAAAATATTATGTGATTTGGGAGGGGCATCAAAAAGGTATTTTTGATACTTGGGCCGAAACGGAAAAAAACATTAAAGGTTTTCCGAATGCCCAGTACAAATCCTTTGAATCCCGTGCCGAAGCTGAGGCCGCATCCAAGAAGAATTATTGGGCTAGCATAAATCCTAAATCAAATAAAACACTAAAGCCATCGGGCATGGCCGGCCAATTCATCCTACCGAGTATCTCCGTTGATGCTGCCTGCGCTGGAAATCCGGGTATATTAGAATACCAAGGCGTAAATACCGCCACGAAAGAAGTGCTCTTTAAACGAGGACCTTTCCCCGTTGGAACTGTCAATTTAGGTGAATTTCTAGCCATCGTCCATGGTCTCTCCTATCTAAAAAAACTCGATTGTCCATTTCCCCTGTATTCGGATTCCAGAACGGCAATCGCCTGGGTCCGTAACAAAGCCATCAAGACGAATTTGGAGCGGAATGCGTCGACTGCTGAATTATTCGAGCTCGTCGACCGAGCTATTGAATGGCTAAAAACGAATAGCTACACGACCAAAATCTTAAAGTGGGAGACTGAGGATTGGGGTGAAAATCCGGCAGACTATGGCCGAAAATAGATCCATTTTCCATTTCAAACAATTCGCACTAGCCCATGGAAATCCTGGGCTTAAAATTACGACCGAGGCATGTTTGTTTGGGGCGTGGTCGGGGAAATTCCCCCAACAAAACACCTTGGACATTGGTACGGGTTGTGGTTTACTCATTGGTATGCTCGCACAGGCGTACCCTACCTCCCACTTTACGGGGATTGAAATTCAAGCGGACGTAGCTGAGCTTGCTCAAGAAAATATGAGCGCATTGGCTAATCCCAATATTAATATCAAGACTATTGCGTTAAGCGACTATCAATCCATCCATGATTTCATCATTTGCAATCCACCCTTTTTCATCAATCACCTGAAAAATTCGGACACCTCGAAAAACCAGGCCATGCACAGCGATACGCTAAGTCCGGAAGAATTAGCAGAAGGTATACGCAGAAATTTGAAGGCCGAAGGAAAATTTACCGTACTCTATCCTCCCGTTGGGATGAAAAAGTTCGAAAAAGCCGCGTTAGAAAATGGACTTTATTTGAATGAAATTTGTGAGGTAAAACACCAAGCTAACCACGAAACGCTACGCATCATGGCCCAAGGTTCATTTCGAAAAAGCGAAATAAAAACCGAAACGATCTGCATCAAAGAACTTGATGGAAGGTATTCCGAGGAATTCACCAACTTATTGAAACCATACTATTTGATATTCGACTAATATTATCCGTTGAAATTTGTATTTTTGTTTGTTTGACGCCCCACTATGTTGCAAATATCCATTGTAGTACCTCTTTATAACGAAGCTGAATCGCTTCCAGAACTTTGTTCTTGGGTGGATCAGGTCATGCAAAAAAATCAATTCTCGTATGAAATGATTTTTGTTAATGATGGAAGCAAGGATAGCTCCTGGCAGGTTATTCAAGACTTATCCAAGCGATATTCGACAATCAAGGGTATCTCATTTGCTCGCAATTACGGCAAATCAGCCGCTTTGCATGAGGGTTTTCAAAAAGCAAGCGGACAAGTGGTGATTACCATGGATGCCGACTTACAGGATTCACCGGACGAAATCCCAGAGTTATATCGCATGATTACCCAGGATGGATATGATTTAGTGTCAGGATGGAAGCAAAAACGCTTTGATCCGATTTCAAAAACCATCCCGACTAAACTATACAACGCGGCTACGCGAGCTCTATCGGGCGTTAAATTGAACGACTTCAATTGTGGCCTAAAAGCATATAAATTGGAGGTTGTCAAGACTATTAAGCTATATGGTGAAATGCATCGTTACATTCCCGTTCAAGCGAAATGGAATGGATTTACGAAGATTGGCGAGAAAGTTGTTCAGCACCAAGCACGTAAATATGGCGTAACTAAGTTTGGCTTGGAGCGCTTTTTATATGGATTTTTAGACCTATTGTCGATTACGTTTGTACAGACTTTTGGGAAGCGACCTATGCACCTATTCGGTAGTTTGGGCATTTTATCCTTCTTCTCGGGTACGGTCATTACGCTTTGGCTAATAGCCGAAAAACTTTACAACATCGCGAATAATTACAAGTACCGGAATGTCACCGATAACCCCTTGTTCTTCTTGGCCTTAGTAGCCATTATTTTAGGGGTTCAATTATTCGTAGCCGGATTCCTGGGTGAATTGCTCATCACGAATTCAGACAAAACTACTCAATACCAAATCAAGGAAGAAATTGCCTAATGTTACAAGAAAATGACCTTAGCTGGCTCAGTCGGTCCGAACTCTTAATCGGAGCCGAAGGAATCCAAAAACTTCAACGTGCCCATGTTCTAATTGTTGGCCTCGGCGGCGTCGGCTCCTTTGCCGCCGAATTCATCGCGCGTTCCGGGGTAGGAACCATGACCATCGTGGATGGAGACGTAGTCGACCCTACGAACCGGAATCGACAATTGCCCGCTTTAGCGACAAACCATGGCGTTTCGAAAGCCAAAATCATGGCCGAACGCTTATTAGCCATCAATCCTGCTTTAAAACTGACGAGCATTGAAACTTTTTTGAGTCCGGAAGCGGCCAAAGAATTGCTTGTAAATACGCGTTTCGATTATGTGATGGATTGCATCGATTCGGTGACCCCAAAAATCACATTATTAAAGACCGCTTATGATTTAGGCTATCGCATTGCGAGTTCGATGGGAGCTGGCGGAAAATTAGATCCAACCAAATTACGAACAGCCGACCTACTCGATACGAGGGAATGTTACTTGGCCTCATTGGTACGGAAGCGCATCCGAAAAATGGGCATTGGGAAAGGGATCAAAGCCGTATTTTCGCTTGAAAAGGTGAAGGATGAGTCATTGATTTTAACAGATGGATCGAACTTCAAAAAATCGGCCTACGGAACCATCTCGTATCTACCCGCAGCCTTCGGAGGATCCGTTGCATCGATCGTCATTCGCGATTTATTGGACGAACCTATCCCGATGGAGAAGCGCATTAAAGCCTACAAAAAATGATAAAGATTGGCGTCATCAACGTTTCAGACCGGGCGAGTGCGGGTATCTACGAAGATATTCCCGGCAAGGCCGTCGTGGAATTATTACATGAATATTTGACTTCGACATTTGAGGTAGTTTATGCCGTTATTCCCGATGAACAAGCCTTGTTGGAAGCCAAAATGATTGAAATGAGCGAGGAAGTCTGCCTGTTAGTAACGACGGGTGGAACAGGGCCAGCACTTCGTGATGTTACCCCCGAAGCAACGGAAGCTGTTTGTCAAAAGATGATGCCGGGTTTTGGTGAACTTATGCGTTCTGTAAGTTTACAATATGTGCCCACGGCTATTTTGAGTCGGCAAACCGCCGGTATCCGCAATCAAACCCTAATCTTAAATTTACCCGGAAAACCGAAGGCCATCCGTCAGTGTTTAGAGGCCGTTTTCCCAGCCATCCCCTATTGCATCGACCTCATCGGTGGACCGTTCTTGGAATGCAATGAGGCGAATATGAAGGCGTTTAGGCCGAAAGGGAGTTAATATTTTGTAGAGACGCGATACTTCGCGTCTGAATTTCCCATTATCAGTTCTTTAGGGTAAGACGCGAAGTATCGCGTCTCTACAAGGATTCCAGGGAAATCAATTCCTCATACAAGTATCTCGCCACTGCTCCTCGAACACCATCACCAATCATTTTCCCATCAATCGATAAAATCGGAACCACCCGTTTCGTACTTCCAGTCGTGAAAACTTCATCGGCCGACAAGAATTCCCCCAAGGAACAGGGCTTCACATGAACCTTGTAATGCTTACGTGCTATCTCGAGGATTTTCATTCGTGTAATCCCCTCTAAAATGTGCGCATCCGGCGTGAATATTTCGCCATTTTTGACGTAGAATAAATTACTTCGGGTCGACTCTGAAACTCCACATTGGGCAGTATAATAAATCAAATCATCCGCCCCGTCAGCCTTCATTTCTGGCAAATGCCGAATGCCAAAAGCATAGTTCAAAGACTTGATATCGGCCATTTCTCGTACGTATTCCTTGCTCAATAAACGCATTCCCTTCTCAGGATCCGCGAACTGAAATACCCCCGGCAATATCCATAAATTAGGTTCATCTGGCGCATAACCATTTGGACTCTCACCACCAGTCAATACCATTTTTACGCCCAGGCAAGCGTCCTCCGACAGACCAGCAAGCTCATGTATGCATGCCGCCAATTGATCCGTTGAATAAGGAATCTCGATGCCAATTTTGGCTGCAGAACGCTCAAAACGCGCTAAATGATCCATCAAGAAAATAGGCTTCCCATCCATGATGCGAAAAAAATCAAAGATGCCATAGCCCCGTAAAAAGCCAACATCCTTAACCGAAACATGTACTTCATTCGCAGGCTTCCAAGCCCCATTAAACCAAATTGGGTAATCCATTTGCTTGTAATTTTTGAAAAAGCGTAATCACTTCTTTGGCCTCCGCCACGTCATGAACACGCAAAATTTGAGCACCTTGCTGTAAGGCAACCATATGCAAAGCCGAAGTCCCATTCAAGGACTCGGCCGCTGTAATCCCTAACGTCTTATAGATCATCGACTTACGAGATACCCCAATCAAAATCGGCGCTCCGAGGGTTTTAAAGCTGGCTAAATGAGCCAACAACGCATAATTGTGGTCAATGGATTTCGAGAATCCCAAACCGGGATCCACAATCACATCCTTGGCTCCTAGGGACCGAAGCGTCTGTAGTTTGGTCGCGATGTCCGACCAGACATCAGCCACCACATCCTGGTAATCCGGAACTTCGTGAACTTGATTAAAGGTTCCCCGACTATGCGATAAAATATAAGGAACTTGATTTTTGGCTACCCATTCGAAAATTCCGGCATCCATTTGACCCGCACCGATGTCATTAAAAAGATCTGCACCAGCGGCTATGGCAGCTTGGGCGACCGACAAACGATAGGTATCGATGGAGATAACCAGATTAGGAAATTGCTTTCGAATTAACTGAATCAAAGGCACCACACGTTCAATCTCTTCAACAGGCGTCACTGGAGCTGCGCCCGGACGGGTGGAATGCCCACCAATATCGATGATTTTCGCACCCAATGCGACCATTCCAGCGACACGTTCCAAGCAAACTGCGGAATCCATCACCCGACTACCTTCGAAAAAAGAATCAGGTGTCGCGTTTAAAATTCCCATGATCAAAGGCTCGTCCAGACGCAGGATTCGGCCTTGAACTCGAATTGTTCGAAAAGATGGAAAAAGAGCGTTCAAATCAAATGAAATTTAGGATAATTTAAATATTTTTGTAGGCTATAAGTATTAAAACCAACCCGTATGAATAAGGACTCCGCGCCTTCCCAAACTGAAATCGAATATCGCCAAGTAATTTCATACTGCAAAGCCTTGTTTGATAAAAAAAACAAAGATTACGGTACCTCTTGGAGAATCTTACGCTTGCCTAGTTTGACAGATCAAATCTTCATCAAAGCGCAACGCATTCGCAGCATTCAAGAGAAAGGTGCCCAGCGCATCGAAGACGGCATCGAGGGAGAATTCATCGGAGTCATCAATTATTGCATCATCGCCTTAATTCAAAAATCGCTCGAATCCTCTGACCAGATGGAATTTAGTCCCGAGGAATTAAGTGCTTTTTACGACCAGCAAGTCGAAACGACACTCGAATTATTACGCAATAAAAACCACGACTACGGCGAGGCTTGGCGAGACATGCGCGTCAGTAGTATGACGGACCTCATCTTGATGAAGATATTTCGCACGAAACAAATCGAGAATAATCAAGGCGTTACACTCGTTTCAGAAGGTGTAGAGGCCAACTACCAAGATATGCTAAATTATGCCGTTTTCTGTTTGATTAAGTTCAAAGAGGAAAAGCAGATGCAAATGGCCCAACAGCAATAATCGGATGAAACTAACCCGCAACATCGCCACGTTTTTATTGGTCGGGATATTCTTATTCTCCGGATTAATCAAACTCAACGACCCCATCGGAACGGAGTTAAAACTCGAGGAATACTTCGAAGTTTTCGCCTTGGACTTCCCATGGATGGCGGGTTTCTGGAAATTATTAATTCCACAGGCCTTACTCTTTTCGATTGGTTTGAGTAGCGCTGAGATTGTTTTGGCCATCGCATTGGCCCTCAACTACAAAACCAAAGCAACTTTATACAGCTTCGTGGGTATATTGGTCTTTTTTAGCTTCTTAACGTTTTATTCGGCTTATTTCAATAAGGTAACCGACTGTGGCTGTTTCGGAGAAACGATCAAATTGACCCCATGGACATCCTTTGGAAAGGATATATTCCTATTGATTTTAACATTAAGTCTATTCTTAACAGATAAGATTAAGCAAAGCCAACAAACCGGAAAATGGGTATTGGCTTCGGCTGTTTTGAGTATTGGATTGGGAACGTATTGTTATTTCTACCTACCTATACAAGATGGATTACCCTATGCTGTAGGCGAAAACATTCCTAGGAACATGAAGAATCGCGAGGAATTGAAATTCACTTACGTTTATAAAATGAATGGCAAAACGGTTGAATTAGCCGAAATGCCGTCGGATCCCAAGGCGGAATTTGTATCGATGCAAGCCATCAACGAAAAGGAGGCGCGTCCACTCATTACGGATTATCGTTTGTGGGTCGATGGAGACACCACGGATTATACTCAGAAAATCTTCCAAGGTGATCATCTATTAGTGATTGCCCCCAATGTTCACCACGCTCGATTAGCGGCTTTTGAAGAAATCAGCCAATTAGCGAAAACAATTCAAATCCCCATCTGGTTAGTTAGTGCATCGTCGGACGAGGACGTAAATGCCTTGCGTCATGAATACCAATTGGCATTCCCGGCCCTATCCGCAGATTCGAAAGTATTAAAAACAATCATTCGTTCTAGTCCAGGACTTTGGCTAATTAGTCAAGGGACCGTCAAAGGAAAATGGTCGGCCTATCGCCTACCCAACGCGGATGACATTCAACAACGTTTAAAACAATAAGTGCAAGAATGAAGAATATCTATTTAGTAGGAATGCCCTCATCAGGAAAGAGTACATTAGGGAAGGAGTTAGCAAGAAATTTGGGGTATAGCTTTACAGATATGGATAAATTGATCGAAACCCGTGAGCAAAAGACGGTTTCAGAGATTTTCTCCAACTACGGGGAGGCCCATTTTCGGGAAATAGAAAAGAAAACATTACGCGGTTTTCAACCGAATCAATCCATGGTCATCGCAACAGGTGGTGGAGTTCCTTGCTTCAACGATAACATGGATTTTATCAAAGAGAATGGTGTCAGTATCTTCTTAAATGTGGATGTCAATGATTTGGCAACTCGATTATATAAAGCACAAGGAAATAATCGTCCCCTCTTAGACAAAAGTCAAAGTGAAGAGGTGGTGATCGCATCCATCAAAAAGACATTTGAGGAGCGCTTGTCATTTTACCAACAAGCCGATATACAAGTTGACGGCGAGATCACCGTTAGCCAATTACTTTGGTTATTAGACCAATATATCCCGGTTTAAAAAAACAATCCACCCCCAAGGCTTATTTGAGTCTGGGTCATATTCAATGCGGCGGATGCGTAATCTGTCGCATTTTTTAATGCATAAGGCGTATAGGCATCCTTAGCACTTCGTTGTACAAATGCCAAGTCAAAATAATACGCCGAACTGCGGTAACCTATGCCACCGGATAATTGAAATTGGCTACGATCAATGGAATCATAGGTACTGGAAAATCCATTTCCATAAGAGACCACCCCCCCACGTAATGTCCATGCAGGAGTAAGACGAAATTCAGCTCCCACCTTCATATTCAAGGCTGTCTGAAAATTGCGAGACATTTGCGTATTATACTTGTCTTTGAATTGTTGATTCGCGTAGGGCCCAAGTTCTGCCGAAGCAACATACATCCCTGAGTAATTGACCATTTCAATATCTGCACTCAATAAGCCACGCTTTCCAAAGAAATAAGCCAATCCTCCCGATAGTCGGAAAGGTGTCGCCAATTGGTAGCTAAATTCATTGGGGGTCAACTTAACAGGCTTCACCCGTGTGATAAAACCGCCAGTTACCGGAATCGAAGTGACCTGTGGACTCAAGGTCCCCGCATATTGTTCAATTAGTTGGTCATAATAGGTAGGTGTCTGCAGATTTAATGCGACACGTAAATTGGGCTTTAATTTATAGATGGTTCCAAGCGATATGGATACACCCGAACCTGTCGTATTTAACTGCTCCTCCATAGCCCAACCAGCTACAAAATTGTTATCGGGATAACGCTCTTCCCACAATTGAGTCATCGTGGTTCTTAATTTAGCGAAGTGCAAACCCAACCCAATGAAAAGACGGTCTTGATAAGCCGCTCCATAACTAATATCCCATTGTGCTATCGATCCATTGTTTACGGCAGTTCCCGACTGATTTGTAGGCAAGTTGGGCAAATACCGTTCAAACGGTGCTCCACCAGTCTTTGCATTTGGGTTGATCAAATAAGCTTGGTAAGCTGCCGCCTCAGGACTATCCGCCGTATTGTAATAGGAGTCATATTCCTCATCCAATGTAGCGCCGGTCGCCCCCTTATCACCAGCTTTTTGAATCAAGTAATCCAAATAAGAGCTTCGATTATTCGTTCCATCAATCGATAAGGGCTGCATCAGGACCACTTGACGAGAATATCCAATACCAAATGCCCCACGCCAAGACGAACTAGACAAATATTCACCTGAAAGGACAATGCCAAAATTAGGCATATGTATCATGCTATTATCGCTCGTACTTTTTTGATCCAAATACATCGATTCCGTATTGGTCGATAGGTGCGCTACATTAATCCCGATTTCAGAACGAGAATAGAATCCCAAACCAGCTGCATTTCCAGCAATAGAACTTAAATCGGCACCTAGTACACTGTGCGTGCCACCCAAACCCTGCATACGTGATGTTCCCGTCGCATAGGACGTCGAATATTGCTTAGCAAGCATTGGATAGGTATAAATCTGAGCGCTACCTCCAAAAGCGATTGAAAGTAGCATTAGAAAAAATAATCTTTTCATAACGAATTATCTTGGACCACGTGAAGAACCACCTCCTGACGAACCGCCACCACTGTAACTTCCACCTGAATAGCTACTCGAAGGAGAGCTGTAGGATTCCGTCCGATTTTGCCCATAATTTTGTTGGGGTGCAGCTTGAAATTCATAATTCGAATTTCTTCGTGGCGCTGCTTGGGTTGGGTAATTGGAATAGGTCTGCGTCGAATTCACACGGGGTTGATTCGAGCTTTGAGTATTGTAAGAATTGTTTCCGCCACGCGGTGCATTGGAATAATTCTCCCCCCCATAACGATTACTCGAACCTGTATCTCTTGGTCCACGTATGTATCTTGGAGCTGGCTCATTATTGACAGCAACATTGGACTGATACACATTACCACCGTAGTAGTTTTGACCAAAACCGTAATAATAATTGTAAATCGGTCCACGTCCAAACATCATGCCCGGACCCACATAGCCATAGAATGGATCATAAAAACCATAGGGACTTCCAAAGCCAAATGAGTTGAAGGCAAATGCATTATTCCCATAGAATCCAAAATTTGACCCTAAGCCATAACCTGGAAAAAATGGATCATTCAAACGCCAATCCATCAGTGGAGAATTCCAACGATTTCCAAAACCCAATCCAAAACTTATGTACGGATTCGAATACCAATTATTCCAAGGGTTCGAAGTAAACATACCTTGATTAAATCCATTATTGAATCCTTGTTGGTAGACTACCCGCGAATTCAAATAATTTACGTCTTCCTCCTCTTGAATCACAACCCCTTCCTCTTCTTGTATAATCTGAGCGTCATCTTCAAAATTTAAATAACCTGATTTCTTTTGTTTAGCAGCAGCCACTGCAGGTTTCTGATAACTATCATACAAATCATCCGCTACAAATGCTGTTTGAGAAACAGAACATGCATTCAAAACAGCCGCGAGTGCCAATAATACCGAAGCAATCCTTAAATTTTTCATGACATTGAATGGAATTAGCTGTTGATGAAGTATCTATTTTTAAGTTCTTGGTTTAATTCGTAATTTTAAACTTTGAACACTGAAAAAAGTTTCAAGTTTAACACACACAAATTAACGAAATAATCACCCATCTAGTACGATTCTACAAAAATATATGAGTAAATCCTTACCGTCCCGTGCCGAAAATTATTCAGAGTGGTATAATGAATTAGTTAAACGAGCTGATTTAGCCGAAAATTCTGCAGTCAGAGGTTGTATGATCATTAAACCCTATGGCTATTCCATCTGGGAAAAAATGCAACGTGGATTGGACGATATGTTTAAAGAAACCGGACATACCAATGCCTATTTTCCCCTATTCATTCCCAAATCATTTCTTTCCAAAGAGGCATCTCACGTAGAGGGATTCGCCAAGGAATGTGCAGTGGTAACGCATTACCGACTGAAAAATGACCCCAATGGTGGCGGTGTCATCGTGGACCCAGAGGCAAAACTAGAAGAAGAATTAATCGTACGACCAACCTCCGAAACGGTCATTTGGTCAACTTACAAAAACTGGATTCAATCGTATCGCGATTTACCATTATTGATTAATCAATGGGCGAATGTGGTTCGTTGGGAAATGCGCACCCGCCTTTTCCTGCGCACGGCAGAATTCCTTTGGCAAGAAGGTCATACAGCGCATGCGACTAAACAAGAAGCCATTGCGGAAACCGAACAAATGTTAGAAGTTTATGCAAATTTCGCAGAAAACTTCATGGCTATGCCCGTGGTAAAGGGAATAAAAACAGCCAATGAACGCTTTGCGGGTGCCGATGAGACCTATTGCATCGAGGCATTGATGCAAGATGGGAAAGCCCTGCAAGCAGGTACGTCTCACTTCTTAGGCCAAAACTTCGCCAAGGCTTTCGATGTGAAATTCTTAAGCAAGGAAAACCAATTAGACTACGTTTGGGGAACCTCTTGGGGTGTTTCTACCCGTTTGATGGGCGCCTTAATTATGGCCCACTCGGATGATCAAGGATTGGTTTTACCTCCAAAATTAGCTCCGATTCAAGTGGTAATCGTTCCGATTTACAAGGGAGAGGATCAATTAAATGCAATCATCGAAAAGGTAAATCCATTGGTAAAATCATTAAGAAAGTATGGTGTTTCGGTGAAGTTTGATACCTCCGACAACCAAAGCCCGGGCTTTAAATTTGCCGAATATGAATTAAAAGGTGTTCCCATTCGCTTAGCGATAGGTAACCGTGACATGGAAAACGGCACCATCGAATTAGCTCGCCGAGATACTCGTGAAAAAACAAGCATGCCTTTCGATGGCATTGAACAAGTTGTTCTAGATACCTTGGAAGATATTCAAGCTAAAATCTATGCCAAGGCCCTCGCTTTCCGTCAAGAAAAAACGCATGTGGTAAATACTTGGGATGAATTCACCGCCAAATTAGACGAAGGTGGATTTATTTCAGCCCACTGGGATGGTAGCTCAGAAACCGAAGAAAAAATTAAAGAGTTAACCAAGGCAACCATTCGTTGCATTCCATTAGATGCCAAAGAGGAACCGGGAAATTGTATTTTGACCGGCAATCCATCGAGCAAACGTGTGTTATTTGCACGCGCGTACTAAAGATAACTGTAGAGACGCGATACCTCGCGTCTTTGTTGCAAATACGATTATGTTAATAGACGCGAGGTATCGCGTCTCTACAAAACTGAAAAATAAATAGAAGCGAGGTATCGCGTCTCTGCAAAACTGAAAAATAAATAGACGCGAGGTATCGCGTCTCTACAAAACTGAAAAATAAATAGACGCGAGGTATCGCGTCTCTGCAAAACTGAAAAATAAATAGACGCGAGGTATCGCGTCTCTGCAAAACTGAAAAATAAATAGACGCGAGGTATCGTGTCTCTGCAAAACTGAAAAATAAATAGACGCGAGGTATCTCGTCTCTGCAAAACTGAAAAATAAATAGACGCGAGGTATCGCGTCTCTACATATTATTTCACTAAGCGCTCCAACACCTCCAAAACCCGATCAATCTCCTCTTTCGTATTATTCTTTGAGAAAGAGAAACGAACAGCTGCCCCTGTGGCCGTCGGATTCAAGGCCGATAATACATGTGAGCCTACGGAAGTACCACTCGAACAAGCACTTCCTCCAGATGCGGAAATCTTCTCAATATCCAATTGAAATAATAACATATCGCCATCGGCCACATTCGGGAATCGAACGTTTAAAACAGTATAAAGACTATTATCCACTTCACCTGAACGTCCATTGAACTGAATCCCCGGGAATCGAGATTTTAAGCCTTCGATAAAGTAGGTTTTCACCGATTTGATGTGATTCATATGTTCATCCATGTGCTCATAAGCGAGGCTTAATGCTTTCGCTAGGCCAACCATCCCATAGACATTTTCAGTCCCTCCCCGTTGATTACGCTCTTGCGCCCCACCGTGCATTAATGGGTGGAATTTAGAACCCGCTTTGGCATATAAGAAACCGATTCCCTTCGGACCATGAAACTTATGCGCAGCACCTACCAGAAAATCAACCGGTAAAGCCTGAACATCATGTGGGAAATGGCCCATGGTTTGAACGGTATCCGAATGAAATAGCGCTCCGTATTGTTGGCACAACGCCCCCACCGCATTCAAATCCAATAGATTTCCAATCTCATTATTTCCGTGCATCAAACTAACTAATGCAGAAGGGCTTTCTGCTAATAGACGCTCCAAATGTGCTAAATCAATATCTCCATCCGAATTGATATTGACCAATTTTACTTCAGCCAAACCCAATTTACCCCATGCCTCCGCCGTATGTAGTACCGCATGGTGTTCCAAGGGCGAGGTAATTATCGTCTTGATTCCACCAAATAAAACAGCAGATTGAATGACCGTATTATCCGCCTCTGTACCACCTGAGGTAAAGAATATCTCTGCTGGCGAAGCTTTCAAAAGTGACGCTACCGTTTTACGCGCCTTCTCCACAATCACTTTCGCTTGTCGGCCATGCGAATGTATCGATGACGGATTCGCCGTAAATTGATCGAACAAGGGCTGCATTTCCCGCCAAACCAAGGGATCCACCGGAGTAGTAGCCGCGTTGTCTAAGTAAATTGGTGTTTTCGTTGTTGATGTCATGTTCTTCTTATTTGCCGGCAATGCTACGAATCACCTGCATGATTTTTTCCGCCAATTCATTGGCTTCTTTATCACTTGGCGCCTCCGAATAAATTCGAATAATCGGCTCCGTATTCGATTTACGTAAATGAACCCAACGATCTGCGAAGTCGATTTTCACCCCATCAATGGTATTCACCTTTTCATCTTTAAATTGCTCTGCTACAGTCGCCAAGATCAAATCCACATTTAAATCAGCAGATAGTTCAATCTTATTTTTTGACATGATGTATGACGGATATTCCGCACGCAAGGCACTAACAGACTTGTTCTTATAGGCTAAATGTGTCAAAAATAATCCGATGCCTACTAAGGCATCCCGACCGTAATGCGACTCTGGAAAAATAACTCCCCCGTTTCCTTCGCCACCAATAATCGCATTTTCTGCTTTCATTTTCGTAACCACATTTACCTCTCCTACAGCAGCCGCAAAATATTGTCCGCCATGTCGATTGGTTACATCCGCCAAAGCACGCGTTGAGGAAAGATTTGAAACCGTATTCCCTTTTTCCTTCGACAAAATATAGTCGGCAACCGCCACCAGCGTATACTCCTCTCCAAAAGGCGTACCGTCTTCCGAAATAAAACAAAGACGGTCGACATCAGGATCCACCACAATGCCTAAATCATATTTTACTGATTTCATTTGGGCAATCATATCCGTCAAGTTCTCAGGAAGAGGCTCTGGATTATGCCCAAAATGACCATTTGGATCTCCAAAAATCACGTCCACCTGGTGAACACCCAAGGCATTCAATAATTGGGGAACAACGATACCTCCTGTCGAATTCACCGCATCCACCAATACCCTAAAGTTTTTCGCTTGAATAGCAGGTTGGTCTACCCAACGAAGACCCAAAACATGGTCAATGTGTTGCTGTAAAAAACTTTTATCTTCTGTGATTTTACCCAGTTGGCCAACCTCCACAAAATGGAAATCTTGATTCTCTGCCAATTTCAATAAAGCCTTTCCGTCCTCATCCGAGATAAACTCGCCGGCAGCATTCAATAGTTTCAAGGCATTCCATTGCGCAGGATTATGACTCGCGGTGATGATAATTCCACCGGCAGACTTCGTCCATGGCACTGCCAATTCGACGGTCGGGGTAGTAGAAAGACCAATATCCAACACATCCCACCCCAATCCTATGAGCGTATTCGCTACCAGCGAAGAAACCATGGAGCCGGAGATACGGGCATCCCGACCGAGAACAATTTGGTTGGAGGAGGGCCCTGTGCTTTTCAACCAAGAACCATAGGCCGCCGCGAAGCTCACCACATCAATGGGACTAAGGCCATCACCGGGTTTACCACCAATGGTACCACGAATGCCCGAAATAGATTTAATTAATGCCAAAACGAAAAAAGATAAGGGTAAATAGAATTTTAAAATTAAGGAAAATCAGGGAGAAAATATCAGTTTCCGAAGTCAAAATTTAACGAACCCATGCTAGCTTTGGCAATCCTATTAGGTTTGCCAAAGCTCAAAAGGGAATGGTCCATTTATTTGCCCCAATCCATTTTTTTTGTACATTTCAGGCGTTAAACCTATCAACATGAATTCCAAGCGATTAGAGGCTTTATTGGCTCAAATCAGCCAATTACGTATCGCGGTCATTGGCGACTTTGCCTTGGATTTCTATTTTCAATTCAATCCGGATACTGGGGAGATCAGCATAGAAACAGGTAAGGAAGTACAACATGCCTCCCAAACACAAACAGCCTTAGGGGGTGCTGGAAATGTGGCTAAAAATTTAGCGCATTTAGGCGTTCAAGTAGATGCATATGGACTTAGAGGAAATGATGTATTCGGTCGGGAAGTCGCCCATCTTGCGCAAGCATTAAACATAAATACCGAATTTCTGAAGGCGAAAGCAGGTATAGATACCCCCACGTACAGCAAACCCATGCGCGAAGGAATCGAACAAAACCGTTTGGATTTTGGCACCCGAAACGCAAACTTTCAAAATCACGGACTGGAGGTCATTCATGAATTGGCGATACGAGTGAGTAATTACGACTGGGTAATCATCAATGAACAATTTCATACGCCCCTACTGAATCAGGCCACACTCGAATTCTTACAGAAATTCACCAACGAGAAGGCTATTGCTGATTTACGTAGCCTTGGATCGTATGCCCATGAGGTTATTTTAAAAGTTAATGAAGCTGAGTTTTCGAAGATCTTACCTACAGATTTGGACATCGAAAGTGCAATCAAATCTTGGGTAAGCCAAAGAGGAAGACCAGTTTTATTGACTTTGGGTGATAAGGGAATGATTTATGCTTCTCCAGAGGAATTCCACTGGGAGAAAGCTATTCCTGTTCAAGGCCCTATCGACACGGTAGGGGCCGGAGATATGGTCGTAGCAGCCTTTAGTGCGGCCAGAGCCGCAGGGGCTAGCATCGAAGAGGCCTGTGCCCTAGCTAGTTTAGCCGTACATCTGACCATACATAAAATTGGAGAAACGGGCAGTGCCCAAGCCAACGAAATTATACAAAGCTATCATGCAACAAGAAATTAAAGAGTACACGGAAAACGCATTATTGCCTTTTTGGATTCAGCGGACGATTGATCCGATAAACGGAGGATTTATTACGCATTTTGATGAATTTGGAAATGATACGGGTAAGGATGAAAAGTCTTTGATTGCTCAAACGCGCTCCATTTTCACCTATTCACAAGCATATCGCCATGGATTCGGGGGAGATGTGATGTTAGCGATGGCCAAAAACGGTGTACAATTTCTTCTAAAAAACATGTGGGATCCTACCCATGGAGGTTTTTATTGGATGGTCGACAGAGCAGGAAATCCAATCAATAAACAAAAAATAGGCTACGGCCATAGCTTTGTCATTTACTGCTTGAGTGAATATACACTCGCATCTGGAGACCCCATTGGATTGGAATATGCCGAAAAGGTTTTTGATTTATTACAAAAACATGCGGTTGATACGAATTATGGTGGCTATTGGGAATTCTTCGATGAGGATTGGTCCTTGATGGGGCCAGGCTCACCGGGTGGAGATCGAAAAACCTTGGATGTGCACATGCATTTGATGGAGGCATTCACGACACTGTATGAGGCGAGCGGAAAATCCTTGCATCGTCGGAAATTGGAAGAGTCCATCGAGATTTTAATCCAGAAAATCATGCATCCCGTGACGGGCACGGGTATTCCGCAATTTTGGGCGGATTGGTCGGTCGCACCACAAATCAAATTTGATGTGGTATGGGGATGGGATCGTTTTGCGGATGGAGGGCAAAAGGCTTCCTCGACCGACAATACGTCTTACGGACACAATGCGGAGTTCGGCTGGCTTCTCATGCATGCCATTAAAATTGGGGGATTTGATATTGAAAAATACCGTCCGAATTTAGAAAAAGCGTTCTATCATGCCTTAAATCATGGAATCGATTGGAAGTATGGCGGTGTGTATGTAGAAGGTTCGCACACAGGCGAAGCCTCCGATTACGAGAAGGAGTTTTGGCAACAAGCCGAGATGCTTATCGGGATGCTGGACGCCTACAAATTAACCCAAGACAGCCGCTTTTTGGATGCCCACAAACAGGTTCATCGCTTTGTGTTTGATAAGATGATTAATCGGAATACCGGAGAATGGTGGCCATTAATGACCCGCGAGGGTGAGCCCATTTGGCGACACATGGCACATAATTGGAAAATCAATTACCATAACGTTCGTTCGATGATTCTCTCCTATGAGAAACTAGGCGAAATCAACCTATGAAAAAATTCATCCTTTTATTTTTGATTAGTACCAATGTTTTGGCGCAAGACGTTGAAATACCTCGCCTTATCGAACAGCATTTCTCAAGCCCGAATCAGCGAGTAATAATTAAAAATGATACGCTCAAGGTGTTTTGGTATGAATCAGCTACTCAACTAAATCCACAAGAATTTAGAGATACGAGTATCATCGCATTAAATCAAATTGCCCAGGTAAAGGTTATAAAAGGGCGGAACCCACAGGGAGAGCGCGGAATAGGTTTACAAATATTCCCGAGCATCGTTACGGAGGATAAAACGAATTCCCAGGAGAAAAGCATTGGTAGAGATAAGTTAAGTCAGACAAATGCGGCTTCACTCCAACAAAAATTGCAAGGACAGGCAGCAGGCGTACAAGTAGGAAATGATAATTCGCCGGGAGGCAATGCGATGGTTCGGATTCATGGAATCGGTTCCATTAATGCGAATAGTCCTTTATATGTCGTTGATGGCGTTCCTTTACAAGGGAATATTAATTCAATCAACCCGAATGATGTGGAGAGCGTGCAAGTACTAAAAGACCCCGCAGAAACCGCGATGTATGGCGTAAGAGGTGCGAATGGGGTAATTCTAATAAAAACGATTCAGCACAAAGAATCTGTGTTGCAACTACCTCCCATGTCTATATTACCCATGACGATATGGTGCTGGGGGGAAAAGCGGAATGCTTTAATGGCCACGGGAAAACTGAAAGAAATTGTAGATTATTTAATTAAGCCTAAATATAATTAAGACAGCAATAAATTTCTAATCAACAAAAAAGCCTTCCACATTTCTGTCGAAGGCTTATTTTGTTGTGTTGACCTACCAGGACTCGAACCTAGAAAACCAGAACCAAAAACTGGTGTGTTACCATTACACCATAGGTCAATACCAAATTGTGATGCAAAAGTAAGGCCTTGCTCCCAAAAAATCAAACATCGTTCTAAAAAAAAACGAATTATTTATTTGCTCAATTTAAGGGTAGCTCAGTATCATGGTATTATTATGCCAATTCCATCGAAGACACCAATGCCTCCGCATGGATCTTCTTCACCAAACCTTGCAAAACTTTTCCTGGACCGCATTCAATAAACTCAGACACACCTAATCCCACCATGGTCTCGACCGATTGAGTCCAACGAACCGCACCGGTTAACTGAGCAATCAAATTCGCTTTAATTTCTGCTGGATCTTGTGAGGCTTTTGCGTTCACATTTTGAACGATTGGGCAAATGGGTTTCAATACCTCGGTCGCTTCAATCGCTGCCGCCAATTCCACACGAGCCGGCTCCATGAAGGGCGAATGAAATGCACCACCTACGGGCAAAGTTAAGACGCGCTTGGCGCCTGCCTCTTTCAATTGTACACCTACTGCCTCAATACCTTCCACGGAACCCGAAATAACCACCTGGCCCGGGCAATTGTAATTTGCCGCCACTACCGAAGGGCCAAATGCCGAACAAATTTCCTCAATCGTCGCGTCAGGTAAACCAAGAACTGCCGCCATCGTGCTTGGCTCGATTTCACACGCCTTTTGCATCGCCAAGGCACGTTTGTAAACCAATTGTAAACCATCTTGCCAAGCCAATCCCCCGGCTGCAACCAAAGCAGAAAATTCACCCAATGAATGACCCGCCACCACCGAAGGAGCAAAATCTTTTCCCAATTTAGCGACCAATACAGAATGCAAATAAATCGCAGGCTGCGTTATACGCGTTTGTTTTAACTCTTCTTCCGTCCCCTCAAACATCACTTGCGATAACGAGAAGCCTAAAATGGCATCAGCCTCATCGACAATCGACTTCGCAATTGCGTAATTTTCATTAAGATCTTTGGCCATTCCTGGAAACTGAGATCCTTGACCTGGGAAGACATATGCTTTCATTTGACTATTTTTTTTAAATTTGATGCTTATTAAAAGCTTAATGAAACAAAGATAAGCATTTGTTCATTTTTCATCTTCATCGTTTATTTTTAAAAACATGATAAATAATCAGATTAAACAACTTTTCGTCCTATTTCTGTTATTTATTTTAAATGCTTGTAAACCCGACGAAGTGATTACTCCGCTGGCAGAACCCGGCACCCTCGTATCCATCGATTTAGCCAAAACACGAAAATTTGTCCAACGCAACGAAAAAAATGAAGGTGAAGTACTAATCGTAGGCAATTGCTCAAAACCCATTACTTCAGCCAAAGTCAAATTCAAAAATTACTTCAGCGGTCAAGAGACCGATTGGCTGAACATGAATATCGACGAGTCCAATGGTTTCAAAGGAACATTTACCCTCAAAGGGGGTGGATATTATCCCCAGGTCATTGTTCAAAATAACGGTCAAGTTCTCAAAGATACCCTGCTTCCCCAAAACTTCAAGGTTGGTGAAATATTCGCAGTCATTGGCCATTCCCTCGCAGAAGGTCAAAGCCCTTACACCATCACGGCTTATGACCAACAATGGTGTGAGATTATCAAATGGCCAGGCACTAATGGAATCGATGCTTTTTGGGGCAGATTCGCTGACAAATTACGCATCAAACTTCAAGTTCCCATCATGGTATACAATACGGGAATTGGGGGAAGTAATTCGTATGAATGGGGACAATCAGCCTATGGATTGGAGTTCCAAAGCCCACTGTTCGATTGGAAAAAAAGATTTCCCTATTCCTTTTTTGAAGATCGTGTCAATAATGATATTCCTAAATCGGGTATTCGTGCTATTCTCGTGATGCATGGAGAAAATGACTACGCCCTAGCAGAAAATCAAATTGTCGAAAGTACGCGTGCCTACATCGAGAAAACCAGAGATCTATTGAACGCACCCAAATTGACTTTTTTAATTGCCAAATCCAATACCAACATCAACATTCCCGAGGTTGCGAAAGTAAAAAATGCCCAAAAAAGGATGTTAACCGAAATCCCCTTCACCTATTTAGGTGCCGACCTGGAATCGGTTAGCGGAAGCACCTACCGCTGGGATAGCATTCACTTTAATTTCGCTGGATTGGAAGAGGCTGCAAACCGTTGGAATGATGTGATGACGCCAGAGTTTTTCCAGCAAACTAAGCCTTATTTCCGTTCGAATTAAGCTCACAGGTAGTTCCCTTCCCCCAAAAATAGCGATTGCGCGCAACCCAATCATACATCCGATCCAACAAACCGGTGGGTAGCAAAAATAATAACCGCAAGGGCTGCGCAAACCATTTGGCACGTATTAATACCTGAGCCACCGCTTCAGATTTAATATAGAGCCGACCATTCGATATCACTTTAATGCTATCAATCGCCCAAGTAGGATCCGACGCCCAGGTGTTTTGAATTTCAGGAGATACACTGGATAAGGGGATAATTTCAAAGCCATCCTGACAAATCCTTTTCAGCAGTCGGGAAGCCCACTGACAAAAACAACAATCACCATCAATTACGACTAACATCCTAACGCACCAGCTCGAGCCAGCCTTTTAATTGTTTCGTTGACTTCGTTGTATCCACCACATCAAATTCAACCTCAACCGTATAGAAATAAGTTCCCGTCGCCATCACTTGCCCCGAACTTGATTTTCCGTTCCAACCAAAACCAGGCAAATCTCCAACGTACTCATAAATCAAGGCGCCATAGCGATCCACAATTTTTGCCTTGACCTGCTTCACAAATCGAGGGCAATACATCGCTTGGAATACATCGTTTTTCCCATCCCCATTCGGACTGAATAAATTCGGCAAGTCGAAAGATGGGCAATTATCTACACAGACAATATTGCTCTTTGGACTTTCCAGTCCATTTTGACTGACTGCGACCACATAGTAACAAGCAATGTGCGAACTCAAATTCTTATCGATGTAATTTAGATTCTCCGTTTCGGCCAACTTCAAGAAGGTCTCCGACGAAGACTTTGCCCCATAAACACGATACTTTTCAATAAACGGATCACATGTACCTGAGGTAACAGCCTTCCATGACAACACATTCGAGACCGTCAATGATTCACAGTTGCTCGTCTGCACACCGCAATCAGGCACAGACACTTGCAAAACAGGCGCACAAGGTGGAATTAATTGCGCCAATGGCTTAATGCAAATCCGCTGAGACGCATTCTCAATCCGCATAGCAGGTAAGCCGTCACCATAGCGCCCAACCGTCTGAACATAATAACAATAGGTTGAATCCGCTGAAATCACAACATCTGATTTTCCATCGGCAGCAATAAAATCGGTCCCGATATCCGTAAATTGATAGGTACCCGGCCCAGCTACCGAAACATCAGAAATCTGATTGAACTTCCCCGAACCCGCAAAACTTTCTCGGTAAACCCGGTGAACCTGGAAATCATTCGACCAAGGGACAAAGGCAGTCCAAGTTAATTTAACAGATTTCACCGCTGCCTGCGCCTGCACGCGTACCGAACTCGCAGGACTCGGACTATCTAAATACGTAAATGCCTTATTGACCGTGTAATAAAAATCCACTTGATAGCGATAGCCCTTCTCCAAGGTATTCAAATCCTTGTCGACAAACATCGTATCCGCCGTCACACCCACCTCCACGAATTGAGATCCCGTTTGGCCCTCCGCTCGTTTCAAGCGATATTGGTAGGGCGCTTGATAAACCGATGTATCCAATTTCAATGGTCGGGTCCACCGAACTTGTATTTCCCCTTTCGAAATATCTGTCTTTAACACGCTCGCTTGTGTCATCAGAGGGGCCGTCGATGGAATAAAGGCACAAACCGATTCCGACATAGGACTGTAATTCACCAAGCCCTTCGAGTTTTGAAATTCCACCACCAAGACATACGAATAATTCGTATTCTTTGCCAAACCTTCTCCACCATTCTTATCCGTGAATGTATTGATACCTATCCCTACTTCACCGATTTTCTCAAAACCTTGCGCAGTCATTCCTGTGCTACATGAACTAGCCGTTACCGGTCCGCAGGCTCCCGTCCTACGGTAGATTAAGACTTTCGATCCAGGTAAAGAACACAAAAAGGGATTCCAGGTCAATACGGCATTCGTACTCTGGAGGACAACTTTCAAGCCCTTCGGCGCAGGAGCAATCACTTGTATTTTCCAAAGTTTGCTATCCACTAACTTCACACCATTTCCCACATTCGCTGGTGGATTATCCTCGACCTTGAAGAGTACATCATAGGTTTCCTTGCGAATATGTTGGCAAGCTGTCTGCCAGCGAAACGTCGCCTTTGCCGGTGAATTTTGACGAGCAATTGAGCTAAACGAAGCAAAAGGTTGCTTTACCGCATAAACCGAATCCATGGCATATACATTTCCAAAACTAAAGATCGTCAAAGGGTCGATTCGACCTGTCTTGGATGGCGAATCTATTGCTGTAATACTCTCATTTAGTAGGGTTCCCGCCTGAACACAGACATCGGGTGGAATGGTCAATTTAGGCGCGCGGTTATCCACATCCTTCACCTCAATCTGCATATCTCGAACTGTCTCCGAAATCTTAACTCCATTTCTCCATTCCTCAATAATGAAGGCACAATTATAGAGTCCCAATTCTTGCGGGGCATTCCAAATCAAATCACCCGTTGTCGAATTGATGGTAAACGTCGAAGGCAAAGCCGACACCTCATTGGGCTGGCGAAAATTAGGCGCCGTAATTCCCCGACTCGCTGGATTACAAGTCTCGGAATCACCTGTACGCGAAACCGATAATCGATAAGCCAAACTATCCCCTTCTGCATCTACTGCATTCGGGTTATGAATAAACACTTGACCAACAACCGCGGTTAGGTCAACCGCGGGGTTGAGCAAAAGTGGTGTGGAATTTTGACCGAGACCAGAATTGATTGAAAATATGGTTTCCACATAAAAGGGAACCTCCACGGATCGGGTAATATTTCGCACTCCATCATTCCGATTGGGAATTGCTACGGAGACTTTGTAAAACAAGGCTGGTGCGGGATACGTATATTCTACTTTATAGAGATTCTTCAAGGTTCCATTTCCGATATCTACCGGAGTTCCACAACATCTTTTGGCCTTAATAATCGTAGAACCATCCCCAAAACAAAAATTAACTTCCTCCTGATCCTGGTTAGCCCGATTGTTTTCCGTGTAGGTCGTCAACGTGAATTCGTAGGTAAGTGTCTTATCCGAAATACGTCGAACCGTAATCTCCCCACCTTTCAAGTGAGTGGCCCAAGCAGAACCCACAGAAAAAAGCATCAAAAAGACAAGAAAAATATATTTCCGCATAAAACATTTGAGATGGTCAGCAAGTTACTAAGGCAAAATTAAAATCGTAAAAAAAACAGATTTTTTACTTGATTAATTTGATTGACAAGCGATTGGATTGTAGTTTTGAAGGCTAAAATTCAGTGGTTCAGTTAATCTGATTAATTAGCTCTGAATGTTTTTACCTAAATCTAATAACCTAATTTATGGCTTGGCTAGCAAAATCTCTTAATTCATCCCTTGGAAAAAAGCTTCTCATGGCAATTACAGGCCTATTTTTGATTAGCTTCCTAATTGTTCACTGTGGTCTGAATGCAACGATCTTCTTAAATGATGGGGGTGTTGCTTTCAATGAAGGTGCTGAGTTTATGGCGCACAACCCAATCATTCGTACGATGGAAATCGTTTTATTTGGTGGATTGTTGTTGCACATTTTTGATGGTCTACGTTTGTGGTTCGAAAACAAGAAAAAACGTCCCGTTGCATATGCTGTCGTAGACGGCGCTGCGAATAGCAAGTGGTACTCACGTTCCATGGGTCTATTGGGAACTTTGTTATTGTTATTCCTTATCATCCACTTAAAGCATTTCTGGTACTTCTCGCGTTTAACAAACGACTTAACGGAGACACATACCTTGTATAATGAAATGCAAGTGGTATTTGAAAGTCCTATCGTGGTGATTATTTATGTGTTGGGATGTATCTCTTTGGGATATCACTTATTACATGGTTTCCAAAGTGCATTCCAAACGATTGGTTGGAACCACCCAAAATACACGCCAACCATTCAAGCGATTGGTGCGATTTACTCAATCGTTATCGCAGCGGCCTTCGCAGCCATGCCCATTGCTTTCTATTTTAAATTGATTCAATAATTCCTCAGCTGATACGATTATGACAAAATTAGATGCTAAAATACCAGAAGGTTCGCTGGCTGAAAAATGGACCAAGTACCGCTCGAGCGTGCCCTTAGTGAATCCTGCCAACAAGCGTTCTTTGGAAATTGTGGTCGTTGGTTCAGGTTTGGCTGGTGCCTCTGCAGCAGCCTCATTAGCTGAATTAGGATATAAAGTCAAAGTATTCTGCTTCCAAGATTCTCCACGTCGTGCGCACTCTATTGCCGCACAGGGGGGTATCAACGCAGCAAAAAACTACCAAAACGACGGTGACTCGGTTTACCGTTTGTTCTACGATACGATCAAAGGCGGTGACTACCGTGCACGTGAGGCTAACGTTCACCGTTTAGCTGAGGTATCTGGTAACATTATCGACCAATGCGTAGCGCAAGGTGTACCTTTCGCTCGTGAATACGGCGGATTACTTTCGAACCGTTCTTTCGGTGGAACGCAAGTACAACGTACATTTTACGCAGCCGGTCAAACTGGTCAGCAATTATTATTAGGTGCATATTCTGCCTTGCAACGCCAGGTGGGAATGGGTAACGTAAAATTATACACCCGACATGAGATGTTGGACGTGGTAACCATCGACGGAAAAGCGCGCGGCATCATCGCTCGTGATTCGGTGACAGGAGCCTTGGAGCGTCACTTCGGACATGCAGTATTGTTATGCACGGGTGGATATGGTAACGTATTCTACTTGTCGACCAATGCCATGGGATCCAACGTAACAGCGGCTTGGAAAGCACACAAAAAGGGTGCCTTCTTCGCCAACCCATGTTATACGCAAATTCACCCTACGTGTATTCCAGTTTCGGGTGATCACCAATCTAAATTAACCTTGATGTCCGAGTCATTACGTAATGACGGACGGATTTGGGTACCGAAGAAACAAAACGATAATCGTAAGGCGAACGAGATTCCTGAGGATGAAAGAGATTATTACTTAGAGCGTCGTTATCCTGCATTCGGTAACTTGGTACCGCGTGATATTGCATCACGTGCTGCGAAAGAGCGTTGCGATGCAGGTTACGGTGTGGGAGCTTCTAAGATGGCCGTTTACTTGGATTACGCGGCGGCGATCATTCGTTACGGTAAAGCAGAAGCGAATAAAAACAACATCCACAATCCATCGGATGAAGAAATTCAAGCGATGGGTAAGGCAGTCGTTAAAGAGAAGTACGGCAACTTGTTCGATATGTACAAGCAAATCACCGGTGAAGATCCATATGAGGTTCCTATGCGTATCTATCCAGCGGTTCACTACACGATGGGTGGGCTTTGGGTAGATTACAACTTGATGACGACAGTTCCTGGATTATATGCTTTAGGAGAGGCTAACTTCTCAGATCACGGTGCTAACCGTTTAGGAGCGTCAGCCTTGATGCAAGGTTTAGCTGATGGATACTTCGTCATTCCATATACAATTGGTAATTACTTGGCTTCCGAGATTCGTACCCCGGCGATGTCAACAGATTCTGAAGATTTCGTAGCTGCTGAGAAAGCAGTACGTGATCGTTTGGAGACCTTGATGAACATCAAAGGAACGAAGCCGGTGGATTACTTCCACAAGCGTTTAGGTAAAATCATGTGGGATGAGTGCGGTATGGCACGTAGCGAAGCAGGATTGAAAGCCTCGATCAAAGAAATTCAAGCCTTGCAGAAGGAATTCTGGTCGGATGTTAAAATCCCAGGCGAGATCGATAACTTGAACCCTGAATTAGAGAAAGCGGGTCGTGTGGCCGACTTCCTTGAATTGGGCGAGTTGATGTGTATCGATGCATTAGATCGCAACGAAAGTTGTGGTGGACACTTCCGTGTAGAATACCAGACGGAAGATGGAGAAGCATTACGTGATGACGAAAAATACGCTTACGTAGCGGCTTGGGAATACAAAGGAGACGGAAAATTCGACTTACATAAAGAAGAATTGAAGTACGAAAATATCAAAATTGCTCAGAGATCTTATAAATAATTCGATACAATGGAAGGACATTTAAACCTGACACTCAAAATTTGGAGACAAAAAAATGCCAACGTAGCTGGTAAGTTCGAAACTTATCAAGTAAGTGGTATTTCCACCGATATGTCATTTTTGGAAATGATTGACGTGTTAAACAACCGTTTGATCGAAGAAGGAGATGATCCGGTAGCATTTGACCACGATTGCCGCGAAGGTATTTGCGGAATGTGTTCGATGTACATCAATGGACGTCCTCACGGACCAAACCGCGGTGTAACAACTTGCCAATTGCACATGCGTTCATTCAAAGACGGCGAAACCATTACGGTAGAGCCATGGAGAGCGAGTGCATTCCCGGTAATCAAAGACTTAGTGGTGAACCGTTCTGCCTTTGACCGTATCATTGCGGCAGGTGGATTCGTTTCCGTGAACACGGGTAACGCACAAGATGCAAACAACCTTCCAATTCCGAAGGAGGATGCAGATGATGCATTTGCAGCAGCGGCATGTATCGGTTGTGGTGCTTGCGTAGCAGCTTGTAAAAATGCATCCGCGATGTTATTTACTTCCGCGAAAATCTCGCAGTTGGCCCTATTACCGCAAGGTAAAGTGGAAGCAGCCAAACGTGCGGAAGCAATGGTTGCTCAAATGGACGAAGAAGGATTCGGTGCTTGTTCAAATACAGGTGCTTGCGAAGCAGAATGTCCAAAAGGCATTTCGTTAGAGAATATTGCACGAATGAATCGTGAGTATTTCTCTGCGACATTCTCATCCAAATAATTAATCTATTTATCAGCCCCTGAATGCAATTTCAGGGGCTTTTTACGCCCTTGTTTTTAGAACCCACCCATTCGCGTTCCAATCAAAAATCCCAGGCCCTCGGCTGGATAGAGGTTATTTGTGGCTCCATGTTTTCCGGTAAAACGGAAGAATTAATTCGTCGCTTGAAGCGCGCGAAGATTGCTCAATTACGCGTAGAAATCTTCAAACCTGCCTCAGATACCCGCTACCATGACGAGGACATCGTTTCCCACAACCAAAATTCGATTCGCTCCACGCCCGTTTTAAGTGCAAGCGAAATACTTCTTTTGGCGGGAGATTGTGATGTGGTGGGATTGGATGAAGTGCAATTCTTCGATGATTCCATCGTCGAAGTTGTAGACGCATTAGCCAATCAAGGCAAACGTATCATCATCGCAGGCCTCGACATGGACTTCAAAGGAAATCCCTTTGGCCCCATGCCTAAACTCATGGCAATCGCCGAGTATGTCACCAAGGTGCATGCAGTATGTGTGCAATGTGGGGCTGTCGCTCATTACTCCTACCGGATCGTTGACAAGGAAGAAACGGTACTCTTAGGAGAAACAGAATCCTACCAGGCACGTTGCCGTGCTTGTTTTCACGCCGACATCTAGCATGCCCAAGGATCCAAGCTTCAAGAAAGTTTTTCAACGCATCAAGGCGAAAAAGCCCCGCGACTTGGATATGCAATTCGAAAAAGCCCATGATCAGGTATTCGAAAATATGGATTGTCTCACCTGCGGAAATTGTTGTAAAACGACCAGTCCGATGTGGAATGAGACCGATATACAACGCGTTGCTCATCTACTAAAAATGAAGGTCGCGCAATTCCTCGACCAATATTTAATTAAAGATTCAGACGGCGACTGGGTATATCCAGCGGCTCCTTGCCCCTTCTTAACGCTGGAAGACAATACCTGTCAGATCTACGAGCATCGCCCAAAGGCTTGTAGGGAATACCCACACACCAACCGCAAAAACATGTTGGGCATCATGAACCTCACCCAAAAGAACGCCCTCATCTGCCCTGCCG
The DNA here is from genome assembly GCF_054558655.1 of Aquirufa sp. 5-AUSEE-100C1. Classification (NCBI taxonomy): domain Bacteria; kingdom Pseudomonadati; phylum Bacteroidota; class Cytophagia; order Cytophagales; family Flectobacillaceae; genus Aquirufa; species Aquirufa sp. 5-AUSEE-100C1. Next base: position 69,391 of record NZ_JBPXKO010000002.1, read on the forward strand.
TGGCTCAAATCATGGAGAAAATGGAGCGAATTTACAATTGAGTTCCCATCAGATTTGAAATTGCCATGAAAAATCAAGAAATTAGTCTTTCAATTTAATAGGATACTATGGCAGCAGCAGAATATTTAGGAATTGACGTAGGAGGTACCGGCGTTAAAATGGGCATCGTACATTCGGACACCGGCCAAATCAGCAATTTCCAAAGCTACGATACCGCTACTTGGCGTGAATCACACCATTTTTTAGATCGTTTAGCAGATGCGATTGCCTTGCAATTATACCAGCATAAGAATGTCAAGAAGGTAGGTATCGGCCTTCCAGGTATCTTAACGAAAAATCGTCGGACATTGATTGAAATTACAGCTATTCCAGAGATTGATGGTTCACCCATGATCGATATGCTGGAGAAGCGCTTCCCTGAACATGAGTTCTTCATGGAAAACGATGCGAATGCAGCAGCCTTAGGCGAATTCTATTTCTCTCCGGAGAAAAACGTCATGCCAGAGGATTTCATTTTTATTACCTTGGGTACAGGCGTAGGAGGTGCAGCGATCATCGATCGTAAAATCTTCTTAGGCGGCGATGGTAACGCGATGGAACCAGGTCATGTACCATCTAAAAACGGAAAGGTTTTAGAGCGTAATGTAGGTAAGAAAGAATTACTTCAATTAGCGACTGAAATGCGTGCAAATTATACGGGGCAAACTGTGTTGGCATCCGATGGTACCATATCAACGACGGCCTTAGTCGTAGCCGCGGAAGAAGGTGACGCCTTGGCTTTAGCGATTTGGGATGAGGTGGGTAGTTTGTTAGGAGATATGTTGGTATCCCTAATCCGAATTTTAGATATCAAAAACATCTTCATCGGTGGTGGTTTATCGGCATCCTATGACTTTATTTTACCGAGCATGGAACGTCAATTAAACTATTGGTTGACCCCTGCCTACTTGGAAAAGTTAAATATTAAGAAGGCTTTATTGGGAAATGACGCCGGACTTTTAGGAGCGGCATCGCTCTGTTTTTAAGTAAAAACAGACTAGGTCAGCGAAGTTTTTTCCAAAAAGAATTAAATCGTTTATAATTAATATTTTTAAAGTGCAAAATGGAATAAAATTTGTTTGATATTCTAACTTTTAATTCTAATCTTTGCATCGTTTTTGAACCCCAAAATTTTTATAAAATGTCAGATATTGCAGAAAAAGTAAAAAGCATCATCGTAGAGAAGTTAGGTGTTGAGGCATCAGAAGTTACAACTGAGGCGTCTTTCACAAACGATTTGGGAGCTGACTCCTTAGACACGGTAGAATTGATCATGGAATTTGAAAAAGAATTCAATGTTTCTATCCCAGATGACCAAGCTGAAAATATCCAAACGGTAGGACAAGCAGTAGCCTATTTGGAAGAAAACGCAAAGTAATCGAATCACACGATCATAATGATGTCAATTAGTACATGGTAATTCCTAAGGATTCTATCCTCAGTTGAACCCCTGACTAATTGACATTTTTTATTGTAACAAAGTCTATTAAATAACACATGGAGTTAAAACGCGTAGTGGTAACGGGCCTAGGTGCTCTGACACCCATTGGTAACACAGTTGACGCATTCTGGGAAGGCCTAGCCGCGGGTAAAAGTGGTTGTGCACCAATTACACGATTTGATGCTGAAAAATTCAAAACGCGCTTTGCATGTGAGTTAAAAGACTTTAAGGTAGAAGATTTTATCAATACCAAAGAGGCCCGTAAAATGGACCCATTCACCCAGTATGCAGTTGTTGCTTCCGATGAAGCGATTGCAGATGCGGGATTCGATATGGAGAAATTAAACCTAAACAAGGTGGGTGTTATTTGGGGATCAGGAATCGGTGGATTAAAAACCTTTGAGGACGAAATGATTTATTTCGGACAAGGAGATGGCACACCGAAAATCAATCCCTTCTTTATTCCAAAAATGATTGCCGATTCGAGTTCCGGACAAATTTCCATTCGGAATGGATTCCGTGGCCCGAATTATGTAACGGTATCGGCTTGTTCATCAGCGAATAATGCCATCATTGATGCCTTCAACTACATCCGCACCGGTCGGGTGAACGTTTGCATCACCGGAGGTTCGGAAGCCCCAGTGACTATCGCATCGGTAGGAGGTTTTACGGCCATGCATGCTATGTCTACGCGCAATGATGATCCAGCGACGGCATCACGTCCTTATGACGTTGACCGTGATGGTTTCGTGGTAGGCGAAGGAGCAGGTGCTTTGGTTTTGGAAGAATACGAACACGCTAAAGCTCGTGGTGCGAAAATCTATGCTGAATTAATCGGTGGAGGGTTCTCATCCGATGCCTATCACATCACTGCTCCGCATCCAGATGGTTATGGTGCCTTACTTTCGATGCAAGATGCCTTGGAAGACGCACAAATCAAGCCGGAGGAAGTAGATTACATCAACACACACGGTACATCAACTCCGATTGGTGATCCACAAGAAATTAAAGCCATCGTAGATTGCTTCGGAGAACATGCTTATAAAATGGCTATTTCTTCCACGAAATCCATGACGGGTCACTTATTAGGTGGTGCTGGGGCTGTTGAAGCAGTTGCCTCGGTATTAGCGATTAAAAATCAATTTGTTCCACCAACCATCAACGTATTCAATCGTGATCCAGAAATTGATCAACGCATTGACTTAACGGAAAACGTGGGTAAGGCGCGTAAAATCGATGTTGCATTGAGCAATGGCTTCGGTTTTGGTGGACACAATGCAACCATCATCTTTAGAAAGATCTAGTTTATGAAGTTATTTTCTCCGTTGTCCTGGTTCGGCCTAAATCCCAAAGATGAACGCGAGAAACACCTTTATGAATCTGTCAAACACCTTATCGGGGCTAATCCTTCTAATCTAGAATTATACCGATTAGCCTTTTTGCATGCCTCGGCATCCCGAGAATCCGTTTCAAAAACCTACAAAGAGTCTAACGAGCGCTTGGAATTCTTAGGGGATTCCGTTCTCGGCATGATTACCGCTTCCTATCTGTTCAAGAAATTTCCATTCAAAGACGAAGGTTTTCTAACCGAAATCCGTTCACGCATGGTGAGTAGAGAATCCCTCAACGTGCTGGGTCGCAAATTGGGACTTGAGGAAGTGATTGAGTATGAAAACCAACGAAAGACCTCTTTGTCGCGCTCGAGCATGTATGGTGACGCCTTGGAAGCATTCATTGGAGCCGTCTATCTAGACAAAGGGTTTAGTTTTACTCAGAAATTCGTTACCCAAAAGATTTTAGCCCAGTATTTTGATTTGGATACGGTTGTTCAAAACAACCCGAATTTCAAATCATTACTGATTGAATGGGCGCAAAAAGAGGGGAAAAAGGTCCAATTCACCTTAGACGAAGAAGGGGCACACCATAACAAAGAATTTACGGCATTCGTTTTGCTCGAAAATGAGAAAATAGCCGAAGGCAAAGGCTATTCGAAAAAGAAGGCTGAACAAAATGCCGCCATGAAAGCCTGCGACGCACTCTATATTAAATAAGATAACATGATGACCACAACACCCAATCTTTTTGTATACTACTGGTCAGCCGACGATTCACTCGTAACTTTTCAAGAAATACTGTCCCTCGAAATCGACCCAAGTATTTTGGCGGCGATTCAAGCCGATTTACTCCAACAACTAAGTGGAGACCGTCTGCAAGAAAATTTACCCAACTTTGATTGGGAGAATCCACGCATGCAAGAAAAATGGCAATCGATGGCGCAAAGTCTTTTGATGCAAGTCCAATTGCCTGAACGTATTTGGATGTCATGGATTCAAGCATTGGGCGGCCAAATCGAAGCACCTAGCCCAGAACCAGAAATTCCAAGCTTTGCAGATTTATTAAATGCAGAGGTATATTACGAACGCCCATCCGATTCCTTGGAAGATCTACCCGAGGAACCTGAATTTACCCCTGAAATCGAAATTGCGCCTTCGGATTTAGCCGAGGTGGCCCGGGAAGCAGAAATTCAAGAAGAGGAGGAATTAATCCCTAGCCCTGTTTCAGACTACTTCGAAGTATCCAATGAGTTGCCAGACATCAGCGAATTAAGCCCAACAGAAGAAGAAAAACCACAAAGTATCAAGGACATGCTTGCGGATTCCACGGAAGAAAAGGTGCTGGATACCATTCAAGTGGAAGATCATACTTTGAAAAATTTGGTCGCGAATCAAATGACATCGCTGTTGGCCGAAAGCATTTCCCTTTTCCAACGCCTCAATTTTATCCAAGAATTATTCGACGGAAACGCCGAAGAATTCAGTCGATTCATTGAATTCATCGACTTCGAAGCTCAGCCTGCTACCTGGAAACAAGAAATAGAAACGCGTTATTCTTTCGAGGAAAATGCGGCCAAACACGAGCTATACAATTTAATCGAACGTAAATTCAGCTAACTGATTTTCTTTATCAGTTTTTTAATCTATCAAAACATTCGAATGAGCTAGTTTCAAGAAAAAAACTTGAAACAGCTCATTTTTGTTTGTTGGCTCCTCCCCTTTTCAATCCTAGCACAAAACTCGCTTGTGCTAACGGAAGAGAAACAAGGCATCATCGCTTTTTATGAACAAAATCCTCTGGATATCAACCTAGTCGGGGAGGCTGAATTGATTGCATTAGGCATCTTGGATGCTACACAAATAAATGCCTTTATCAATCACCGTCAGCAAATTGGCCGTTTTCTATCCATGTATGAATTACAAAGCATTCCGCACTTTGAAATAAACACCTTACGAATCATTCAGCGATTGATGGTTTGTCGGCCCCTCCCCAAAAACTGGCTAAGTCCCGACAACCCTAAACACCAAATACTGCTCCGCTCAGAACGAACGCTTGAGCAGAAAAAGGGCTTTTCGGAACCTACTTCACGCAGCAAAACGCGTTACTTGGGAAACCCCTGGAATCAAGTATTTCGTTACCGAGGATATGTGAATTCATTTCTTCGCGGCGGCATACTGATTGCGAAGGATGCCGGCGAACCCAATTACTTCGATTTTTACAGCGGCTTTATCGAAATTAAGCACCCGAATGGGCAATATAAATGGATTCTGGGAGACTTTATCAATCAATGGGGTCAAGGACTGATTCAGTCCGGTTCCTTTAGCTTAGGGAAGAGTTACGAGAGTATCCGTGCCACACAAAAATTCCATGGTGGGGGATTGCCCTATACATCATCGGGAGAATCGGAATTTTATCGGGGCCTTAATTTTCATTTTTTAAAGGGAAGCTGGCAATATCAATTCTATCTCTCAAATCGTAAAAAAGATCTCATCCTCTCCAAGGATAGCAGTTATTTCCGAGCTTTTCAATTGGACGGATTACATCGTACCCCTACCGAAATAAGTCAGAAAAACCGATTAAATGAAAAAGCGGCAGGGGCCAATTTTCGATATAGTCAACCCCACTTTGATGTAACCTTATCGCATACTTGGACGAACTGGAATTACGTGTATCGCCCAAGCGAGCCATTAGATTGGTCGGGGAAAAATCTCTCCAACAGCTCAGTGAGTTATTTAGTCCAACATGGAAATAAACGATTCTCCGGTGAATTGGCTCATGCTAATTTTTCAGCTTGGGCGATGATTCAAGCCTTTTCGATCGCTGCATCCAAAAAGATGGATTTTTCTGCCATCGTGCGCTATTACCAAGCTAGCTACTTCAGCCCGATGGCCAATGCTTTTCGGGAGAGCTCAACGAATAAAAATGAAATAGGCCTATACATAGGCCATCAGTATCAACTGAGTAAATACCGCCGACTGTCAAGCTACATTGATTTATTTCGATTCCCATCCGAAACTAGCAGTCGATGGGTATCGAATAAACTTGGTTTTGAATTATTGAGCCGTTATCAATGGGACAGACGAAAATTAGGTCAATACTTCCTGCAAATCAAATGGACACAAAAAGTACGTGAGGATGCCCAATTCAATCTTTATCAAGCCAGTTTCGATTGGAACAAAAAATATCGCTTTCTCGAATGGCATGGACGAATCATGTGGGCGCACATTCGTGCAGGAAAACAGATTGAATCCGGATATCTTAATCTGCATGATATTGATTTTCAATATAAACGATTCAAAATTCAAGTGAGAAGTGCCTGGGTGTGGTCGGCGAGCTACGACACACGCCTGTATGCCTTTGAACCCAGTCTTCCCTACGCCTTTCTACTTCCCGCCTACTATGATCCCAGCACCCGACATGTGCTCGTGATGGAATACAAGGGTATTAATCGAATATCCTTGGCAATAAAAATAGCAAGAACCGACTTCTTCCAAAAGGATGAAATCGGTTCCGGATTAGATACCATTCCCACATCACATAAAACGGACCTGGGAATTCAATTGGTTTACAGCCCCTAAACGATGGCTTGGCGAACTTTCAAAAGTTTTTCCAATAAACCCTCCAATTGATCTAGAGGAAGCATATTGGCTCCGTCCGACTTAGCTATCGAAGGATTCGGATGCGTTTCTATGAATAAGCCATCGGCACCGACAGCAATTGCAGCTTTCGCAATGGTTTCAATTAAAGCGGGTTGGCCACCGGTCACCCCACTCCCCTGATTCGGGCGCTGCAGCGAATGCGTACAATCCATGATCACAGGCACTCCAATATTGGACATCTCTGGCAAATTACGGTAGTCGACCACCAAATCCCCGTAACCAAAGGAATTACCGCGATCTGTCAAATAAACCTGTGCTTGTGGATTTTCATGTAAGACCTTTTCTACGGCAAATTTCATCGAAGCGCCCGACATGAATTGGCCCTTTTTAATATTAACTGCTTTACCCGTTTGTGCCGCAGCAGCGAGTAAGTCGGTCTGCCGACATAAAAAAGCCGGAATTTGAAGGACATCCACATAGGCAGCTGCCATCGCCGCCTCTGAACTTTCATGTATATCCGTAACAGTAGGCAAGTCATAATGCGCACCCACCTCTTTCAAAATCTCAAGCGCCTTAATATCTCCAATCCCTGTAAAGGAATCGATTTTTGTGCGGTTGGCCTTGCGATAAGAACCTTTAAAAATATAGGGAATCCCCATCGATTTGGTAATACCATCAATCCGTTCAGCAATCTCAAAAGCAAGATCCCTACTTTCAATGGCACAACTTCCGGCCATCAAAAAGAATGGCCCCTTTCCTAAATTTTCTAATGAGGGTAACTGCATGTTATAATATATTTACTTCGGTCTCTAAAGCGACACCAAATTTGTCCAAAATCGATTTTTTAATTTGCTCCGAAAGCGATTTAACCTCGCTCCCCTTCGCTTTTCCGTAGTTCACCAAAACCAAAGCCTGTTTGGCGTGAACGCCCGCATCTCCGGCACGATAACCTTTCCAACCGGCCTGTTCAATCAACCAACCCGCTGGGAATTTAACATCCGTACTTCCTTCCACTGCATAATGCGGGATACCCGGATATGATGTAATTAAACGTTCGGCTTCAGTGGCTGAAACCGTTGGATTCTTAAAAAAACTACCCGAATTACCAATCTCTTTCGGATCTGGCAACTTACTCTGCCGAATTTCAATCACCGCATCCGCAACGTTCTTGATACTTGGGTGGCTTATTCCTTTTTCGCTTAGAACGGTTTGAATAGCCCCATATGAGGTCTGCGGATTAGCCTTTTTGTTTAATCGGAAACACACCGAAGCAATCAGGTAATTTCCTTTTCCAGCATGCTTAAAATAGCTTTCACGATATCCAAATGCACAGCGAAGCGTATCGAAACGTTCAACCTCCAAGGTCGTTAAGTTCAGCGCATCCAAATGATCAAACGTATCTTTAATCTCGACTCCATAGGCACCAATGTTTTGCATCGGTGCGGCTCCAACCGTCCCCGGAATCAAAGACATATTTTCGATTCCAGCCCAATGATGATCCACCGCATAACATACGAAATCATGCCAAACCACACCAGCGCCCGCTTTCACCCAAACATATTCTGCATTCTCATCAATCACCTCAATGCCCGACATTTGAATTTTTACCACGAGCGCATCGATGTCTTGAGTCAATAATAAATTACTCCCTCCACCTAAAAACAAATGCTTAACATGTGCATATTGTCCATCTTGAACGAGTTGGATATATTCCTGCAAATGATTGATTTCCACAAAATATCGGGCTGACACATCGATACCAAAGGTATTATAGGGTAGCATGGAAACATTTTCACGAACGCGTGGAGCCGATTTAGCAAAGGGCATATTAAATCAATTTAGTCGATAAAAACTCTTGCAACGAAGGAACGTCATTGGTCAACAAATTCTGATTACTTCCCTCCCAAATCTTCTTACCGTCTTTTAAAAATATAATGTATTCGCCCATACGCATCACCGAATTCATGTCATGGGATATCACAATGGTCGTGATATTAAACTCTTTGGTGATTTCTTGAATCAGCAAATCAATTTTAACAGCTGTCAACGGATCAAGCCCTGAATTGGGTTCATCGCAGTACAGATACTTGGGATTCATGACGATTGCTCTCGCAATACCTACACGTTTCTTCATCCCTCCGGAAATATCGGATGGCATCTGATTGGCAGCAGCCTCCAAACCCACACGCTGAAGACAAAGCATCGCGCGCGCATTTTTTTCTTCCGCCGTCTGCGAAGTCAAGGTATCCAACGGAAAACGAACATTTTCCAAAACCGTCTTGGAATCGAATAAGGCTCCTCCTTGAAAGAGAACACCCATTTCCCGACGAATCGCTTTGACCGTATCTTGGTCGGCCTGTAAAAAATCCCGACCGTTATACAAGACCTCTCCGGCTTCAGGCTTTAAAATTCCAATCATACACTTTAACAATACACTCTTTCCTGTTCCACTACCTCCGATCACCATGTTAATTTTTCCAGGCTGAAAACTTGCGTCTATCCCATCTAAAACAACACGACCGTCAAATTCTTTGTGTATGTGCTTCAACTGAATCATATCCAAAATTAGCTATATTTTGCCGAAAAACGTTACCCCCAATTTGAATTTAAACGCAAAGAAATATGTACCTTTCAGCCTAAATTATACAAATTATGCTACTCATCATTTTAAGCGTTATGGCATATCTTGCCAGCAAAGCCATCGACAATCCCAATCTGATTTTCTCAAAATTTGCAAGACCCTTGCGAATTACTGCCCTTGTATTATTCATTTTGGGCATTTCTTCTTCCACGATTAAGCAAATTGATGCTGGTGAAGTGGGTGTGCAAAGTGTATTTGGTAAGGTCTCTGAAGGAACCCTATCTAGTGGATTAAATATCGTAAATCCCTTAGCCTCGATAACCGTATTTGACGCGAAAACACAAAACTATACGATGTCGGCCGTCCATGACGAAGGAGATCGCGAAGGGGATGATGCCATTCGTGTGTTAACTGCGGATGGACTAGAGGTCGTGGTTGACTTAACTGTTCTTTACCGCATCCTACCATCCAAGGCACCCACGATCTTGAAGGAAATTGGACCAGATTATAAGGACAAAGTCGTTCGCCCGATTACGCGAACTATGATTCGTGACAATGCCGTGTATTACGATGCGGTAGCCTTATACTCCTTGAAGCGGAATGAATTCCAAGCGCGTATCTACAAAGATATTGAAAACAATTTCAAGAAAAGAGGTTTGGTCTTGGAACAACTCCTCATTCGTAACATCAATCTTCCTAACTCCGTGAAGCAAACGATCGAGTCGAAAATCAATGCCGAACAAGATGCACAGAAAATGCAATTCGTTTTACTGAAAGAAAAGCAAGAGGCAGAAAGAAAGCGTGTAGAGGCGCAAGGTATCGCGGATTACCAAAAAATTCTATCAACGGGACTTAGCGACAAGCAATTGCAATACGAATCCATAATTGCGCAAAAAGAGTTAGCTAAATCACCCAATACCAAAGTAATCATCATGGGAGGCAACAAATCAGCACCCATTATTTTAGGAAACAACTAATAAAAAAAGGCTCCGAAAAATCGGAGCCTTTTTTTATTTCTTTAAAATGGTATGACCCATTTTATCTCGTTTCGTCTTGAGGTATTGCTCATTGTGCGGATTCGAGGGAATCTCAATCGGAAGCGAATCAACAATCTCTAATCCGTAGCCCAATAAGCCCGCGCGTTTCTTCGGATTATTTGAAATCAACTTGATCTTACGAATGCCTAAATCTCGCAGAATTTGCGCTCCCACTCCATAGTCGCGCTCATCCATCGCAAAGCCTAATTCCAAATTCGCCTCGACCGTATCACGCCCCTGCTCCTGTAGTTTATAGGCCTTTAACTTATTCAATAAACCAATTCCTCGACCTTCTTGGAACATGTATAACACAACTCCTTTTCCAGCTTTTTCGACCATCTCCATCGCTTGGTGCAATTGACCTCCGCAGTCGCACCGACAAGAACCAAAAATATCTCCCGTCACACACGAACTATGCACACGTACCATGACAGGCTCATCGGCTTCCCAAGTACCTTTAATCAAAGCTAAATGCGTATCACCCGTATTCTTCTGCTTATAAGCAATAAGGTCAAAATGACCCCATTCGGTAGGCATATCCACTCCTATTTCCCGTTGGATTAAGGATTCTGTCGCCAATCGATATTCAATCAAGTCCTTGATGGTCACCAACTTCATATCGAATTTATCCGCAATCTTCCGTAAATCAGGTAAGCGCGCCATCGATCCATCCTCATTCAGGATTTCAATCAAAACACCCGATGGCTTAAAGCCGGCTAATTTGGCAAAATCCATGGAAGCCTCCGTGTGACCCGTCCGACGAAGAACTCCTTCGGAACGGCTCTTTAAGGGGAATATATGTCCCGGCCGACCCAAATCCGAGGGCTTTGTAGCAGGATCCACTAATGCTTGAATTGTTTTTGCCCGATCTTGCGCAGAAATACCCGTAGTACATCCATGTCCCAAAAGATCCACAGAAACAGTAAATGGGGTTTCATGCGAGGTCGTATTTTGATCCACCATCATCTCCAATCCCAGCTCAACACAACGCTCATTCGTTAAGGAAACGCACATTAAACCACGTGCCTCGCGAATCATGAAATTGACAATCTCAGGCGTAATTGCCTCAGAAGCACAAATTAGGTCTCCCTCGTTTTCCCGATTTTCATCATCGGCCACTATAATCATCTTCCCTTGACGAATATCCTCAATCGCATCTTCAATGCGGTCCAAACGTATACTATCCTCCTGCATATTGTCCTATTTTAAAAACGAAAACACAAAGGTAAGCAGAAATAGTTCCCATTTTAGCTACCTTTGTCAGATAAAATCAAAGATTTGCGTATGTCCATCGAAGCCAAAAACCTCAGCAAAACTTATGGCGCCCAACATGCCGTAGATGCCATTCAGTTTAAAGCGGATGCCGGGCAAATCGTTGGCTTTCTAGGGCCCAATGGCGCGGGTAAATCCACGACCCTAAAAATGTTAGTTGGCCTCATCAAACCCAGTTCCGGAGAAGCATACTTAGCCGGAACACGCGTGGAATCGGATTCGGTCACAATTAAAAAAGCACTGGGATATTTAGCCGAAGACAATCCGGTATACCCCGACATGTATGTAAAGGAATTCTTGGCGTTTATCGCTTCGGTGCATGATCTGCCCTCAAAAACTAGAAATGCTCGGATTCAAGAGGTCATTGAATTGACGGGGCTACAAAAAGAACAGCACAAGAAGATTCACATGCTTTCCAAGGGCTACCAACAGCGCATTGGAATTGCTCAAGCTATTCTTCATAATCCGTCCATTTTAATTTTGGATGAACCCACCAGCGGTTTGGACCCGAATCAAATGGAAGAAATCCGTCAGCTCATACAGTCCTTAAAACCAGGAAGAACCATCTTGTTTTCCAGCCACATCCTTAGCGAGGTAGAAGCCATTTGCGACCGCTTATTAATTATTAATCAGGGTGTTTTACAGGCAGATTGCAGTATGCAAGAAGCCAAGGCTTTTCCGGGTGGACTCAGCCAATTTTTCCAAGAAAAAACTAAGGCAAAAGCGTAAACGAATCGGCATCTAAATGGGCCGGAAATTTCGTTCGAAAATCCAATAGATCCTCCAAAGATAGGCTTTGGGTTTCGATTGCTTCATTTGAATGAAGTGCCGACATATCCTCCCCTTTGAATGACACAAAACCAGAGGCTCCCTCGTAGGCTAATTGATTTCCGTCTACTCCGATGCGATTAACCCCAACGACATAAGCCAAATTTTCAATGGCACGCGCGCGCAATAAACTCGACCAAGCATGGGTACGAGCAGCTGGCCAATTCGCCACATAAATCGATAAATCATATTGTAAACCTACATTTCTGGACCAAACCGGAAATCGCAAATCATAGCATATAAAAGGAGCGATCCGCCAAGATTTATAGGTAATAATTGTCTGCGATTGACCCGCCGTATAAAAGCCATCCTCCTGCCCCATCCGAAACAAATGCTTCTTATCATAGGTATCCATCTGACCGGAAGGATGTACGGCAAATAAACGATTATAAAACTTACCAGAATCCTTAATTTTCAAACTTCCAATTAATAAAACGTTCAAGCGTTGCGCCTGCAATTTCATCCATTGAACGGTAGGTCCACCCGAAATTTCAGCACCTTTATCTGACATGCTAAAGCCCGTACTAAACATTTCCGGCAATACAACCACATCGGTCTGACCTTGTAGGACCTGCAGACGTTCTTCTAAATTCGCACAATTAGCAATAGGATCTTCCCAAACCAGATCGGTTTGCACATAACTTACCCGTAAATCTTGATTCGGGGTAGACATGGTACCTGAGAATTAGTTGGCAATATAGGAATAATATATCCGGATCTTCGTCTTCATCGCATTCAGCGGCACAAAACGAGCAGACTCACTGACCATTTTTGTATATCCTGTTTGACTTGCGAGAAGCGTAGGAGTTACCAAAAAGCCCAAATTACTTTTACGACCATTTAAGACAGACTGTAATTCTGTCGTGATATTAAAAGTATAGGTCTTTTGACTTGAGCTATAGTTAGCCGTTTGAATTCCTGATCCACCTTCCGACATTACGTATCCTAATCCGTATACATTTCGAATAGGTCTGTTATTCCCATCAACTTGCAATAAAGTCAATTGATTTAGGCTATGATTTAAATCAATATCATCCGTGGTCTGAAGAACTAACTCAGCCTTATTTACAGCAATATTCCGATTACCTTTCAATTTAAGCAAGGTAGGAAAATCAATTTTAGTCACTAATCCAGACCCCGATTGAACATAAGTCACATTACCTGTCGTTGAGGCAGGAACAGAATTACCCGATTTTGTCAGGGCAGCCAAAGGACCTGACCGATCAATATTGTACTGATTAAAACGAGCTTGAACTTCCGTCATCATGGCGCTAGATAAACTGAAATAATAATTCAGCGTATATTTTGTCGTATCATTGGGATTGTGCCAATGGAGTGTCATGCGAGAATAAGCCGGCGAAAATCCAATCAAGGCAGATTTAGAAGCAGTTGAGGATTTAAATACCAATCCAGGAAATGAGGCACGAAAAGCGGATCCACCCCCCGCTAACGATTTATCAGAATATTTGGCAATTAGCTCATTTCCCAATGCCTTAGACATGTGGAAATTAAGCGTATCCAGTTTCAAAGAATCCCCATTTGCGGCGCGCGAACGTATAGGACGCGGACGAAAAGTAACCGAACCAACGGTGCTTGATTGGTAGGGCAACGAAGAATTTGTGAAATAATCCTTCGACAAACTCAAACTGTCCTTCAACTTGTAAACATTCAAGGTATGTACCTGATTCGTATCTCCTTGAAAGTTCTTGTACACCAAATGCATTTTAACGGAGTCGAGGATCGAAGTATTTTTGGCAAACAAGGAATCAGCATTCGCAATCTGCGTGTAAGCCGTCGATTCAAATGTTCCTAATGTTGGATGAAAAAACGAACCCACCAAAAAAGTCGTATTCGCCTGCGTTTGAATGGAATCCATCAAAACAGTGCTCGAATTGACACGTAAGGTATCTGTAAAATTGAGGCCAACTTCCACACTAAATAAATCTGCTCCAATTTCTTTGGGAGCATCACAGGAAGCGAGAAAAAGGGAAATAATCCCTACCCATTTAATTGCCGGCCAACTCAATGTACGTTTTTTCGAAGAAATCGAGGTCATTATCGGCAATATTTTGGAAGGTTTTATCTTGAAATTCATCAATAATCGGTTGAATACGGCTATTATCCGCATTTACTAAAGAAACTATTTTATCCGCAAACTCGGCACCTATTTTGATAAATGCGCCATAATCCGCTGCATCTAGGCTCGACAAATGCTCATCGTCCATATCGCCTATTTTCACTTTCTCCTTTAAATCGTCTGCTGAGAACGTAAAATCAAAGCTCGTATTGTGTGGAGAGAAAATAGTTTTCGAATCTTTAAAGATCGGGTGATTGCGGTAATAAGACGATATGTATAAGGGAACAAAGCTCGACATCCAGTCATTGCAATGAATGACATCTGGCGACCAACCTAACTTAATCACTGTCTCTAAAGCACCCTTACAGAAGAAAATTGCACGTTCATGGTTATCCGCATAAAATACTTCTTCCTTATCCGTTAACACATATTTCCGCTGAAAATAATCCTCATTATCAATAAAATACACCTGCAATTTCGCCGCTGGAATACTCGCAACTTTAATGGTCAATGGCTTTTCCTCATCACCCATAGGAATCGTAATTCCTGATAAACGAACAACTTCATGTAAGCGATTTTTACGCTCATTGATTGAACCGAAACGAGGCACCAAAATTCGAATTTCCATCCCACGCTCTTGCATAGCTGTTGGTAATGCGCGAACAAAATCAGCTATTTTGGATGTATTGAGGAAAGGATCAACCTCGCTGGAAACGTAAAGAATACGCAATTTAGACATGCTAAAATTAGTTAGGGGAATTTATCCCAAAAAACAAATGCAAAAATATAAAAAATATACCATAAATCCGCACTTTTATTAATTAAAGGTCTTTATTTTGCCTATTGATTTTCATACTGAATCCGCTATTGCATGTTTAAAGCAATCTTAAAATATTCCATTTCCACTTTATTAGCTGCTGGTCTACTTTACTGGGCCTTTTCCAAAAGCGACTTACACTGGGCCGATATTTATCAAACGGCTCAAACGGCTAATTACCAGTGGATTATCATTTCGATTATCATTTCCTTGCTTTCGCATTGGCTCAGAGCCCTTCGTTGGGAGCAATTGTTAGAGGCCATGCAATATCATCCCGGAACAACGCGGACGTTTTCGGCTGTCTTGATCGGCTACTTTGCTAATTTTATCGTTCCTCGGATGGGCGAGGTTTCTCGCTGTGGTTCGCTCCAAAAAACGGCCAACATTCCATTTGAGAAATCGTTTGGGACTGTTATTACGGAACGAATTGTCGACTTACTGGGTCTGGCAGCCGTGGTAGCAATCACTTTTGTGGTCGAATGGAAACCGATTCAGCAATTCCTTTTTCCTAATTTCCAGCTCCCTCCGACCATTTTGCTTGCCGGTTTAGCTGCCGGAGCCATCGCATTCTTTGCGCTTTTTTGGATTTTAAGAGATCGAATGATTATTCGATGGAATCAATTTGCTACGACCAATAAAGTAGGTCAATTACTCAACGGATGGTTTACCGGAATCTTAAGCATTAAAGAGGTAGAAAACCCTGCTAAATTCATCCTGTATACCATTTTAATTTGGGTTGCGTATTATGCAAATACATACACCTTGCTCTTAGCTTTTCCAAGCAGCGAGGGTTTAGGGTTAGCCGCTGGATTAACTGTTTTAGTCATGGGAACCTTCGGAATGGCTACCCCCACGCAAGGAGGAATTGGCGCCTATCATAGCCTCGTAGCGTCCACGCTCAGTTTTTATTTGATCCCGCTCAAGGAAGCAACCGTATTAGCCACCTTTTTTCATGGAACTCAAATGGCAACAATCTTGTTATTTGGCGGATTGAGTTTTATCATTACATTTTTCTTACCTAAAAAGAATGCAGGAATCGAGTCATAAAATTTGCTCATTGACGGAGGCAAACGTTCGTCGGGCTTCATGGAAAGAGAACAATGAGACGGTCGTTTTCACCAATGGTTGCTTCGACATTTTACATCTCGGTCACGTCGATTATTTAGAGAAAGCGAGAGAAGCAGGGACCAAAATGATCGTAGGCGTGAATGCGGATTCATCCGTGCGCCAATTGAAAGGCCCATCTAGACCTGTTAATAATGAATATGCTCGAGCACGAATATTAGCTTCATTGCAATTCGTCGACATGGTCATTATATTTGAAGAGGAAACGCCACTCGATTTAATCAATACCTTGTTGCCAGACGTTTTGGTCAAAGGTGATGACTATTCGATTGAAACCATCGTAGGCGCCAAAGAGGTCATTGCCAATGGTGGAAAAGTGACAACGATTCCGTTAGTACCGAGTTATTCAACGACAAACATTATTCAAAAACTTAAAAATTAATACGATGTTCATAGCAATTATTTTTGGTGTATTGGGAATGCTAATTTCTTGGCGTTTAAAATCCAAATTCAAGACCTATTCCGAAACGGCCTTGCAGAGTAATCTGTCAGGGCAGGAAATCGCGGAACGTATGTTGGCCGACCACGGTATTCATGATGTTCGGGTAATCACTGTAGAAGGTCGTTTGACAGATCATTACAATCCGGCCGACAAAACCGTAAATCTAAGCCATGATGTCTATTATGGTCGGAATGCAGCGGCGGCAGCGGTTTCTGCCCACGAATGTGGGCACGCGGTTCAGCATGCGAGAGCCTATAGTTTCTTACAATTTCGCAGTGCGATGGTGCCCATGTTAAATATTGCAAACGGATTCATGCCCCTTTTACTAATGGCAGGAATGATGGTTCTTTATTCAACAGGAAACTCAACGATTCTCGCGATTGGGGTCGCTTTATTCGCCTTAGCCACCTTATTTAGTTTCGTAACCTTGCCGGTGGAATTTGATGCATCGAACCGCGCCTTGGCTTGGATTAAAGCCAACAATATTGTTACATCAGCGGAATATGAAATGTCAAAAGATGCACTTTGGTGGGCCGCTATGACATACGTAGTCGCTGCGTTAGGGATGTTGGCCCAACTTTTATACTACCTTAATTTGTTAGGTGGAAGAAGAGAGGATTAGACGTTAGACTTTAGACGTTGGACGTTGGACGTTAGACTTTAGACGTTAAGGCTGGAACAAATAGAGTTGCCAATTTGATTTTATTGGGATTTATCCCAATATTCTCTAAAGTCCAACGTCTAAAGTCTAACGTCTACAGATTAAGTTTACTTTTCCGATAGCTATATCCAAAATAAATTAACACCCCCGCTAGACACCAATAGGCAAAACGCTCCCAGTTGGTCGCCCCCATTTGCGTCATCAAGTATAGATTTACCAATAATCCTAGCACCGGGATTAGAGAGAGTTTATGGCTGAAGCAATAAATCGACAATACGCCCCAAATCAAGAAGAATCCTGTCATGATCCAATGATCGGCTATAGCTTCCCCCTGCAAACAATCCGCCATCCAAGCAGACCAGGCTGCTGAATCAGGTAAAGATAGATACAAAGCAATAATCCAGGCCAATCCCACCCAAATCGAGGCATTGAGATACGGAATCTTAAACTTCGATTTCTTTTGATTCTCAGGATCCAAATCCAAAATTAAAACTCCCGCACAGACCAACACAAAGGCAAACAACGTACCGATACTGCTCAAGTTAATCACCTCTTCCAAATTGGCAAATAATGCGGGAACTCCCACCAAAACACCCGTCATGATGGTCGAAAATGAGGGTGTACGGTATTTGGGATGAATTCTTGAAAAAGCCTTTGGAAGCAGACCATCCCGCGACATGGTCATCCAGATACGGGGTTGGCCTAATTGATAGACCAACAAAGCACTGGTCAAGGCAATCACCGCACTTGCAGCAACAACTCCCGCAACGCCAGGTAAATTTACCTTCATGAACATAAATGCCAATGGATCCTCGATGCCGGCCAACATATGGGATGGAACGATTCCGGTTAACACCAAGGTAACCATAACATATAAAGTTGTACAAATAATAAGTGCCCACATCATGGCTTTGGGAATATCCCGTTGGGGATTTTTACACTCCTCGGCCGTAGTTGAAATCGAGTCAAATCCAATGTATGCGAAACAAACCGCCGCGACACTTTTCAATACCCCCGAAATTCCATTAGGTGCAAAAGGCGTCCAGTTTTCTACCTGAACATAAAAAGCGCCTACACCGATCACTATAGCAATTACGGCAAGCTTTAAAATCACTAGAATATTATTGGTGTTTTTGGATTCCTTGATTCCGATATATACTAAATAGGTGATAGCAACCGTGATCAATAGGGCCGGCATATTGGCAACAAAATGCCAACCAAAAATCGTGGGGGCCGACTCATATGCCAAATAACCTTCCCGTAAGTTGACAGGTAAAGTAGCCAAAGATTGCCCGGATTGCAGAATTGGTGATGCCTCGAGGAAAGCTCTTTTGGCCGACAAAAAATCCATCGTCAAGAACTCGGGAACATGCATGCCAAGACCTTCCAATAAATCAACAAAATACTTCGACCAAGAGATTGCCACAGCTACGTTGGATATGGCGTATTCCAACAAAAGATTCCAGCCCAATATCCATGCCACGATTTCACCCAAACTCGTGTAGGCATACGTATAGGCACTACCACTAATCGGAACAGTGGCAGCAAAACGTGCATAGCAAAAAGCAGTAAACATACAGGCAAGGGCTGTAAAGACAAAAAGCATAGACACAGCCGGGCCGCCATTCGCTGAAGCTTGACCAATCGCGGAAAATATACTCGCCCCGATAATGGCCGCCACACCCATAAACGTCAAATCACGAACACCTAAGTTGCGATGCATTTGGCCACCCTCCAACTGCTCAATTTCCAGTTGGTCCGAAATAATTTTATCAATGGACTTCTTACGAAAAAAGGTCGACCACATCATATAGCTTGGTTGATTAGAATAATGAATGACAAAAATACATCTTTCTCAAAGAAATTCTAATTAAACGAAAAGCCTTACCTTTGTTGCATGTCAATAGCTATCGTCATATTGAATTTCAACGGCAGGGCTTTTTTAGAAAAGTTTCTCCCCAAAGTCATCGCAACAAGTCCTGAAGGGGAAATTTATGTGGCGGATAATGGATCAAAAGACGATTCAGTCCATTGGTTAAAAACCCAATTCCCGAATATCCATTGTATTGAATCCGCAACTAATTTAGGCTATGCGGGGGGCTATAATTATGCGCTCAAACAAATTGAGGCTGACTATTATGTCTTGATGAACTCCGACATCGAACCCAAAACGGGTTGGCTTGGTAATTTATTGGCTTATTTCAACTCAAATCCCAATATAGCAGCCGCCCAACCCTATATTCTCTCCTACCATGAACCGGATAAATTTGAATATGCCGGAGCCGCAGGCGGATTTTGGGATAAATACGGATATGCATTTTGTCGGGGAAGAATATTTGATTCGATCGAAACACAAAACCACCAGTACCCGAGCAGCCTAGTTAATTGGGCAACGGGGGCTTGTTTGATGATTAAATCAAAGACATATTGGGAAGTTGGCGGACTTGATGCCTATTTCTTTGCCCACATGGAAGAAATAGATCTTTGTTGGCGCCTCCAACGTGCCGGCCACAACATCGCGGCAGTCTCTACCAGTGAGGTATACCATGTAGGCGGAGGAACACTACCACAAGGAAACCCAAAGAAGACCTATCTGAATTTTAGAAATAATTTGATACTTCTTTACAAGAATCTGGAACCCAGTAAACGTTTCGGAATTCTATTTATACGTATGCTACTAGATGGATTGGCGGGAGTTCAATTTCTATTCAAGGGGGAACTGAGACAAATCTTAGCCATTCTTAAAGCACATCGCGATTTCTATCGCTACTTACTTTTTGAAAAAAATAAGGAAAACCTGCCCTTAAGGCTGTCTAAAAAGTATGTGAGCAGTTACGATGGAAGCATCGTATGGGACTATTTTATTCGAAAAATCAAATACTTCTCAGCGCTAAAATTCTAAATATCCCAAACAGAGGGGTTATTGCGCTGACGTAAATACCGACGGATATTCATCCAAAAAGCCAAGATAAGGTAAATGATAATTGGCGAACCAAGCGTCAAAAAAGAAGTGTATATAAAATACAGTCGAATGCTACTTGTGGAGATTTTAAACTTATCCCCCAGACGTGTACAAACTCCAAAAGCCTGATTTTCAACAAAGTATTTCAATCTGTACATCGAGTTTTATTTTAAGTCCTACAAAATTAGATTTTTTTATTCAATTAATAAAAAAACTAACTTGAATAAAAAAAGTTCAATAAATAATTAAAATAATTAAAATTTATTTTCAAATAACTGATAATTAATTGTAAAATGCTTGCATACAATTTTATTTTTTCTACATTTGAACACTTAAAAGATTTAATTCAGCCACAATTCAGACTTCCCTCCTCTAGTATCTTCCTCTATTTATAGTTTTTGATTCTAAAGTTTGCATAGTCTTTCGTCGCGGAACAGTCGATTTAAGTATTAATTTTTTAACATTATTTTTATGCAAACTGGTAAAGTAAAATTTTTCAACGAGACTAAAGGATTTGGTTTCATCGTTGATGATCAAACAGGCGAAGACATTTTCGTACACGTAACTGGCCTTTCAGGTGTTACGATTCGCGAAAACGATTCAGTATCTTACGAGGTAACTGATGGAAAGCGCGGAGCAAACGCAATCAACGTAAAGAAAATCTAATTTTTCTTTCGTTTAATTTGATTAGAGCAAATCAGTAGATTTCAATATATCCTATTGCCCCATTGATCTCTAGTTAAAGAGAATTAAAAAAAGCCTTCTTCGGAAGGCTTTTTTTGTATTCAATGAATTTGTCTTGTTAACCGATCCAAGCAATTACCTCTTCTTTTGTGGGCATCGAAGCATCAATCTTTAATTTCTTCCGCATTCCTCCCAAGTCATTAAAGACCTTGTTTGGATTCGCTTCTTTCAATTGAGCTAATGTCAAAATTCCCATCTTTTGCAAAGCAGGAATCCAAATCTCAGGTACACCCGCACTCGCGAATTCACTATCCGAGGACACCTCTTTTATTACTTCTGGACGCATTTGAGGGAAGAACAAGACTTCCTGTATCGAAACTTGATTGGTCATTAACATTGTTAGACGATCAATTCCAATACCAATTCCAGAGGTTGGTGGCATCGCATATTCCAGCGATCGTAAGAAATCGTAATCCATCGCCATCGCCTCATCATCTCCTTTCTCTGCCAAACGCAATTGATCTTCAAAACGCTCCTTTTGATCAATCGGATCATTTAATTCTGAATAAGCATTGGCAATTTCTTTTCCGTTGACAAATAGCTCAAAACGCTCAACCAGACCTACTTTCGAACGATGTTTCTTCGTCAATGGGGACATTTCCACCGGATAATCCGTAATGAATGTCGGCTGAATTAAATTCGCCTCTACCTTCTCTCCGAATAATTCATCGATCAACTTCCCTTTCCCCATTTGCGCATCAACCTCCATACCGAGGCTCAAGCAATGCTTGCGTAATTCGTCTTCCGACATCGCATCCACATCTACGCCTGCGTATTGTTGGATAGCACCTGAAATCGTTAAACGAGGATAAGGTCCTGCGAATTCAATTTCATTATCCCCTACACGTAATTTAGTCTGACCATGCAAGGTTTGTGCCACGGTTTGGAAGATGGTCTCTGTCAAATCCATCATCCAGTGGTAATCTTTATAAGCCACGTAAAACTCCAATGAAGTAAATTCCGGATTGTGCGTACGGTCCATGCCCTCATTACGGAACATCTTACCGAACTCATATACGCCATCAAAACCACCCACGATCAAACGCTTCAAATACAATTCATTCGCAATACGCAAGTAAAGCGGCATGTCTAGCGTATTGTGATGTGTATTAAAGGGACGAGCCGCGGCACCCCCATGAACCGCCTGTAAGACAGGGGTTTCTACCTCTAACCAACCGCGCTCATCGAACATCGAACGCATCGTCGAAATAATTTTGGCGCGTTTGATGAAAATATCTTTTACCTGAGGGTTAACAATTAAATCCACATAACGCTGACGATAGCGCATTTCTGGGTCGGAAAAGGCATCATAGGTTTGACCATCAGCTTCCTTTACCACCGGTAGTGGACGCAAGGCCTTAGACAATATGGTGAACTCGCGTACGTGAACCGAAATCTCCCCTACTTGCGTGGTAAAGGCATATCCTTTGACCCCGATGATATCACCAATGTCGAGTAATTTTTTAAATACGGTATTATAAAGTGATTTATCCTCGCCTGGACATAAATCATCCCGACGGAAATACAATTGAATACGCCCTTCCGCATCTTGTAATTCGGCAAATGACGCATTTCCCATGATTCGGAAGCCCATCAAACGACCTGCCAAAACAACTTCCTGATAATTCCCTTTTTCAGGTGCGTAGTTCGCTAAAATTTCCGTTGAATGGACATTCACTGGATAGGCAGCCGCCGGATAGGGATCAATCCCCAAGACCATTAACTCTTGTCGCTTTTGTCTTCTCAGCTGTTCTTGTTCACTTAAAATCATCAGAATGTATGGGATAAAATGAAGCAACAAAATTAGCCATTTCTCCTCGCAAATAAAAGTTGATTTGAATTCTTAAAACTTGTTAATTCAAAATTCAAACATGTTTGTTGGAACAATTTTTGCGTTAAATTCGTAAATCAAAATCTAACCCTTTTATTAATCGCAAGATGGAAATGAAAAATCAATTAAAATCCTATGTAGTCATTGCGCTCCTTTCCAGCGGGGTAACCTTGGGAGCCTACCAATTATTAAATTTAGGGAATCAAACGAATTTCAGTGATTCTCCATCCGCATTCTCTTCAAATGTTTCTAATATTTCAGCAGCCGGCGCTCCAGGAGAGTTTACCTATGCAGCAGAAAAATCTACTCCAGCGGTCGTACATATTAAGACCAAAATGGAGCAAAGACAACGTCAATATTCAAGTCCATTCGATGACTTGTTTGGCGGCTTTGGAGATCCATTTGGCGGCGGAGGCCGTCGGCAAGCACCCCAACAAGCCGAAGCATCGGGCTCTGGGGTAATCATCAGTGCCGATGGATACATTGTGACCAATAATCACGTGGTGGAAGATGCCTCTGAAATTTCGGTTATTTTAAATGATAAGCGTGAGTTCAAGGCCAAGGTCATCTCGACCGACCCATCATCGGATTTAGCGGTGATTCAAATCAAGGCGACCGATCTTCCATTCATGACTTTCGGTGACTCGGATGCCTTAAAAGTAGGTGAATGGGTACTTGCCGTGGGAAATCCATTCAATTTGGAATCTACGGTAACCGCAGGTATCGTTTCGGCCAAAGGTCGTCAAAATATCATCGATCGTAATGAAGACCGCGCCGCGAATCCCTTGGAATCCTTTATTCAAACAGATGCTGCGGTAAATCCGGGTAATTCTGGGGGAGCCTTGGTGAATTTGAAAGGGGAGTTAATTGGTATTAATACGGCTATTTATTCACGTACAGGCCAATTTGCTGGATATTCCTTTGCTGTTCCCGTGAGTATTGTGAAGAAAGTTTCAGCCGACTTAATCAAATACGGTAATGTTCAACGTGGCTTCTTGGGCGTAAGTATCATGGAGGTCAATGCCAAATTAGTGGAGGAAAAAGACCTAAAAGTTAATACAGGTGTATATGTGGGTGGCTTCTCTGAGAATTCTGCCGCGAAAACAGCCGGAATCAAAATCAATGACGTTATTACCAAAATCGACGGCATTGAAACAAAAACCACGGCAAAATTGATGGAAATCGTAGGTCGTAAGCGTCCAGGTGAAACGCTGAATGTGACCGTTAACCGTGATGGTCAAAACAAAGATTTCACTGTTACCTTGAAAAACAAGGATGGTAACACGTCCATTGTCAAGAGCGAATCTGGGGAATCGTATAAATCAGAATTCTTGGGTGCGAAATTTGGCGCTTTGAGTAGTTCCGACAAAGAGAAATTCAACGTAAGTACCGGCGTGAAAGTCATTGAGATTTCACCTGACGGCCGTCTAGAAATGTATGGATTATCAAAAGGATCTATCATTACAAAGATTAACGACAAGGTGGTTAACAACCCGAAAGAAGCAGCCGAATTATTAGAATCTCGTAAAGGTCGTGTGAAGTTAGAGGGTATCGACGTGGATGGATCGAGGTTTATTTATGTGTTGTAACAGTGGACAGTGGCCAATGGTCAGTGGTCAGTGGTCAATGATGAAAATAAAGGCCACAAAAAAGCCCTGCTTGGAATTCCGAGCAGGGCTTTTTTATTTGATACTAGAATCAGCAAACAACTGACTACTGTTTACTGACTACTGACTACTTATTTCCGATACATCACCGTCTTCACCGCATCAATCGTGCGAGCTACGTTCGGTAAAATCTCCTCGATTAAGGTTGGAGCGTATGGCAATGGCAAGTCACGTGAATTCACACGAACCACCGGCGCATCTAAATAATCAAATGCCCAACGCTGTAAATGGTAAGCAATTTCAGATGAAATGGCTGATAGTGGATTAGCCTCCTCAACAACTACACAACGATTCGTTTTCTTTACAGATTCCACAACAGCTAAATAATCAATCGGACGTACGGTACGCAAATCAATTACTTCCGCATTGATTCCTTGCTTTGTCAACTCCTCTATGGCTGGCAATACAACACGTGGCAACATCTTACCAAAAGTCACAATAGTCACATCCGTTCCTTCCTTCACGATATTTGCCTTACCGATGGGAATCAAGTATTCACCCTCTGGAACAAGTCCCTTATCGCCATACATCAATTCAGATTCCATGAAGATAACCGGATCGTTATCACGGATAGAAGCTTTCAATAAACCTTTAGCATCTGCCGGTGTAGCCGGAACCACCACCTTTAATCCAGGTGTATTCGCATACCAATTTTCAAAATTCGACGAGTGCTGAGAAGATAATTGACCTGCATTTCCCGTAGGTCCACGGAAAACAATTGGACAAGAATATTGACCGCCGGACATCGACATCAATTTAGATGCGGAGTTAATTACTTGGTCAATGGCCACCAACGAGAAGTTGAAGGTCATAAACTCAACAATCGGACGCAAACCATTTGCGGCAGCTCCTACCCCAATACCCCCAAAACCTAATTCAGCAATCGGTGTATCAATAACACGCTCCGGACCAAATTCGTCCAACATACCCTGAGACACCTTATAAGCACCATTATATTCCGCAACTTCCTCTCCCATTAGGAATACAGTTTCGTCGCGGCGCATTTCCTCTTGCATAGCCTCACGTAAGGCTTCTCTAAATTGAATTTCTCTCATATGATTTCTAAGTTTTGGGCATTCCCAAGCAGCGACAAAATTAGGCAAGAAAAAGCATACCACAAAACCAAAATTCAGGTTAGAATCGGTCTATTTTAGTAAAATCATCGTATTTTTGACATTATATCGAATAAATCCAACTATGTCCGTTCAAATAGGCCCTATTTCCGAGTCCCTTTCGTCATTTTTACATCAGCATGATTACTCACACATCGCTGTCATCGTGGACGAAAAGACCCAGAAGCATTGCCTACCTTTGATCCAATCTTTACTCCCACAGAAATTCACAAAAATTGTGATTCCTTCAGGAGAAGACCACAAAACCCTTAGCACTTGCGAGAAGATTTGGGCGGCTATGACGAAGGCTAATATGGATCGCCATGGTCTTGTGATTAATTTAGGTGGAGGCGTCATCGGTGACATGGGGGGATTCTGCGCCTCTACATATAAGCGTGGAATTGATTTTATTCAAATCCCAACGACCCTGCTAGCCCAAGTAGATGCGAGCGTAGGCGGGAAACTAGGCATCGATTTTCACGGATTAAAAAATCACATTGGCGTATTCCAATTACCCAAAACGGTTTTAATTGACCCCAACTTCATCCAAACCTTACCCGAAAGACAGAAGCTTTCCGGCTATGCTGAAATCATCAAACATTGCTTAATTCGTGATGCGGATAAGTGGGACATCATTGCGCATTTGGATTTTGACCAAGTGGATTTAGCGGATTTGATTGCTCATTCCGTGGAAATTAAGAAGGCCGTTGTTGCCGAAGACCCCAAAGAAGCTGGATTGCGAAAGATATTAAACTTTGGCCATACGCTAGGACACGCCGTGGAAACCTACTTATTAAGCCAAGGCAAACGAGCTATTTTACATGGAGAAGCTATCGCCGTGGGTATGATCACCGAAGCCTATTTAGCAAAGGAAAGAGATTTGATTTCGACAGATGAGTTAGCAGCCATCGAGGCCATGTTGTTTGCCACTTATGGACGGGTCAACCTAAAAATTGATGAGATTCCTGCCATCATCGCCCTAACGGCGCAGGATAAAAAGAATAAAGGAACGGAAATTCGCTTTTCTTTATTGACTGGAATTGGTGATTGTGGTTACGACATTCCCGTATCCAAAGCCGAAATGAAAAAGGCCTTGGAGTATTACATCGCCTAATTATTCGATAACCTGAGGTACTTTAAAATACTGCTCATTGGTATCCGGCCCTAAAGCCAAGGCCTTCTCACGAGAAAGTGTATTGCTCGATTGATCTTCCCGTAAATGATTCAAAGCCGAAGTCATGTGCGCCAAAGGGGCAACTCCCTCCGTATCCACCATATTTAATGCTTCCATCCAATCCAAGACCTTATTGATCGAATCCTGCATCTCTCCCACTTTCGATTCTTTCAAATCCAATCGGGCCAAATGGGCAATTTTTACGACATCCTCTTTACTTACCTTCATCTTTCTTCGTTCTTAATTTTTTATCCTCAGGCATCTCCTTATCTAAAAAAGCATTGAGTACATCTCGATCTAGACTTGATGTGATTTGACCCAAGGAATCAATGTTCATTTCAAATCCTGCTAAATCCGGATGCACTTTAGGTGCCTTAGGTTTCGATTTTGCATTGCCTTTCATAACTTATAGCTTGGGGAAAATTTGCAATGCGGTATTCAAACGATCAATTACCTGATCTTTGCCCCATAATTGCATGGAAATCATCAAATCAGGGCCAGCTCCATTTCCACTTAAAGCTACACGTAGCATTTGCATCACTTTTCCCATCTTAATTCCACCCGCCTCTAAACAATCATGAATAGCTTGTTTGATACGATCCGCATCCCAAACCGAAACTTGCGGTAATGCTGTTGCTATCAACGCTAAACCATTCGCAGCTTCTTGATTCCATTTATTCTGAATCACTGCTTCGTCGTAAACACTTGGTTTTTCAACAAAAGACGCAACCAAATTCGATAACTCCTGAGGGAACGTAATGCGATCCAAAAATAAGCCAACAAACGCTATGGCTTGGTCAGTTGGCAAATTCCCTAAATATTCCTTTGCCAAATCCGCTGGCGACTGTTGTTTTAGGTATTGCTCATTAAACCATTTGGCCTTATTCACATCGAATTTGGCTCCAGCTTTATTAATACGCTCCAACGAAAAGGCTTCTACCAATTCCGTTAGGCTAAATAATTCTTGTTCCGTGCCAGGGTTCCAACCTAAAAAAGCTAAGAAATTCAAAGTTGCTTCGGGTAAATATCCTTCTTGCTTAAATCCTTTGGAAACCGCACCCGTTTGAGGATCCATCCATTCCATGGGAAATACAGGGAAACCACCCAAGTCGGCATCTCTTTTCGACAACTTACCATTACCCTCTGGCTTCAGCAACAAGGGCAAATGTGCAAATTGTGGTGCTGTCCAACCGAAGGCTTGGTATAATAAAATATGTAATGGGGCCGATGGCAACCATTCTTCTCCTCGTATCACATGGGTAATTTCCATGATGTGATCATCCACGACATTCGCCAAATGGTAGGTGGGCATGCCGTCCGATTTCATCAAAACCTTATCGTCGATACTCGAAGTATGTACATGCACCCAATCGCGAACCGAATCTTGAAAGCGAATCTCGCCTTTCGCCGGAACTTTTAAACGAATAACAAAGGGTGTATCTGAATCCAATAAAGCTTTCACCTCATCCGCGGGCAAAGCCAACGAATTTCGCAATTTAACACGCGTCAAAGCATTGTATTGAAAGGCAGAACCTTTGCTTTCAAACATCGCACGCATAGCATCTAATTCCTCAGAGGTATCAAAAGCATAATAGGCCTTTCCATCTTGAATTAATTGATCTGCATAGGCTTTGTATAAATCCTTACGCTCACTCTGACGATAGGGAGCGTGTGGCCCCGAGGCGCCTACCCCCTCGTCGGGGCTGATGCCCAACCAGGCTAAACTATCTAAAATGTATTGTTCGGCACCTGGCACAAAACGGGTTTGATCGGTATCCTCCACACGAAGAATAAAGGTTCCACCCATTTTTCGGGCAAAAAGGTAATTATACAACGCTGTTCTTACCCCACCGATATGCAAGGGACCAGTTGGACTAGGAGCAAAACGAACGCGAACAGATGCGGACATATATTATGATTTATAGGCAATACAAGAAATTTCAACGCGAACGTCTTTCGGTAGTCGGGCCACCTCAACCGTCTCCCGTGCCGGCGGATTCTCCGGAAAATAGGCACCATACACTTGATTGATTTTGGCAAAATTATTCATGTCTTTCACGAAGATGGAACATTTCACCACGTTATCGTAGGTACATCCAGCGGCTTTTAAAATATGACCTAAATTTTTCATGACTTGGTCAGTCTCTTCCTCAATGGACGCACCAGATTCAAAAACGCTTAATGCAATTTGACCAGAAACATAAATTGTCCCATTCACCTCAACAGCTTGTGAATAGGGGCCAATGGCCGCAGGGGCATCAGGAGAAAAAATTATTTTTTTTGTCATACCTTTGAAATAAGAGATGCAAGTTACCAAAAATTGACTGAATCTCGAATTAGGCGGGGACGGAATCTAGATTTTCATGCGTAAAAAAATGCACAAGGTTTGGTACAGAAATAAGGGCATCGGATACATGCTGATTTCTTCGCTGTGCTTTGCACTGATGTCGGCCATCGCCAAATCCATGAGTGCCCGCTTCGGGTCGGTTGAACTGGTATTCTTCCGCAGCGCCGTGGGCCTCCCCTTTTTGTTGACGAGTTTATATCGCCGACCGGCCATTCAGCGCGGCGGCAAACTTTATTTTATTATCCTACGTGGATTGTTGGGTGCATTTACCTTGTACTGCCTCTTTTATACCTTGGAGCACCTGGGCTTATCCTTAACGAATACCTATGGACAGGCATTCCCCTTATTCATTGCTATTTTTAGCTATTTAATATTCCCCGATGAACGATTGAGCGGCAAACAGGTATTGTTTTTGTTGGTCGGCTTTTTTGGTATTCTTCTGATTTTCCAACCGGAGGCCACCGGACAATGGTTTAACCATGCAACCGGAATCGTTTATGCCATGGGAACTGCGTTGGGATATTTGGCGATCAAGGAAGCGCAAAAATATTATGACTCACGCTGGGTTGTGGTATCCTTCATGGGTGCGGGCTTAATTGCTTCGGTGATTTCCCTTTGTCTGGGTACCTTTGGCGACATGCCAAATAGTTTTTTCACAGGCAAATGGGTTATGCCCACATCCTTCGAATGGATTCAAGCACTCATCATGGGTTTATTAGCCTTAGGCGTACAATATTTCACTACTCAAGCATTGTTGCATGAAAAGACAAGCATCGTAGGTGCCGTGGGAAATAGCGCCGTTGTCTTTTCCATCGCCATTGAAATCGCCTTGGGTCATGGTTTCCCGACGCTCTTGGTGTGCTTAGGGATGGTGTTGGTGGTTTGGGGGAGCTATAAGGTTAGTCGTTAGACGTTGGACGTTAGTCTTTAGACGTTAGACGTTAGTCTTTAGACGTTAGTCTTTAGACGTTGGACGTTAGTCTTTAGACGTTAGACGTTAGTCTTTAGACGTTAGACGTTAGTCTTTAGACGTTGGACGTTAGTCTTTAGACGTTAGACGTTTGAATTTAGACGTTGGACGTTTGAATTTAGACGTTGGAAGTCATATCTTTTTCCCTGAAATCGAAAAGTAAAGCAAAAAATCCAACTTCTATTGAATAACGTCCAACGTCTAAAGACTAACGTCTAATGTCTAAAAAGCAAAACCCCAAGATTTCTCCTGGGGTTCCAAATTCAAAAAGCGAAATATAAATTAAGCCGTAGCTGAATTCATCACTTCCGTTTGCTTACGAATAGATTCCAAGTGAACTAACTTGAACATCTCCTCTACGAATTCAGGATACAAACCTAAACCCTTCGCTTGATTCGCGCGATCATTGTGTAACTGCTTCCAACGATCTAATTGCAAAACTGCAACGTTATTATCACGCTTGTATTCGCCTAATTTCTCTACCACCGACATACGTGCTGCCAATACTTCCATTAACTCACGATCGATGTTGTCAATTTTCTCACGTAGGCTAGCTAATTCATCCGAGAAATCAGAACCGTAATTCGCATTACGAACTTCTAATTCGCGTAACATTTCACCCAATTTCTCAGGAGTAACTTGTTGGGAAGCATCCGACCAAGCCGCATCTGGATCACGGTGCGTCTCGATAATCATACCATCGTAGTTCAAATCCAAAATACGTTGAGACAATTCCATCAATAAAGCACGCTTTCCAGCCATGTGAGATGGGTCACCAATCATTGGCATTTGAGGGAACAAACGCTTCAATTCAACAGCCATCGCCCACATCGGTGAGTTACGGTATTTCGTTTCCTGTGCGTTTGAAAAACCACGGTGAATAGCTCCCAATTTCTTAATACCTGAACCTTGTAAACGCTCAAATGCACCTACCCAAAGCGCCAAATCTGGATTAACCGGATTCTTTACCAATACGGGTACATCAACCCCTTTCAAGGCATCCGCTAAATCTTGTACGTTGAACGGGTTCACCGTTGTACGAGCACCAATCCAAAGTACATCAACACCATATTTTAATGCTAATTCAATATGCTCAGGCGTAGCTACTTCAATTGCCAAAGGCAAACCGGTTTCCTTTTTCGCTTCCACCAACCATTTCAAGGCTGGCTCACCCATACCTTCAAAGCTTCCTGGACGTGTACGAGGTTTCCAGACTCCCGCACGCATGATGTGTGCATATCCTTCCGCCTTAATACGACGGGCAGTTTCTAATACTTGTTCCTCAGTTTCAGCTGAACATGGACCCGCAATAATCAACGGCTTGCCACCAGTCTGAATCCACTCTTGCATAGGTACAATGTCTAAATTGGCATTCATAATTTTCAGATTTACAAGGCTTTCGCCCCAAACATTTTGTTTATTTTATTTTATACTTCACCGATTCAACGGATTATTAATTCTCTTATATTTGCAAGCTATTTCAAAATCAATGAACAAAACAACCGCTTCAACCTTACCTAAAATATCGTTCGAAGACACGAAAATTGCCTTTTCAGCAAAATCCAATTACCAACTCAAGAAAGCCTATTGGATATTTGCTTTAATGAACCAAAATTGGCTTGTAAAGTTAGGGACTTTTTTTATCAAATTGTTCCTTTTCCTACACTTTCCCATCAAAAAACTGATAAAATCTACCATTTTCGAGCAATTCTGCGGAGGGGAAACGATTCAGGAATGCGAAGCGACCATTGATCACCTACATAAATTAAAGATCGGAACCATCCTAGACTACTCAGTCGAGGGAGAGGAAAATGAAAAATCCTTTCAAACAACCAAACAAGAAATCCTTAAAACGATCCAAAAAGCCCATGAGAATCAAGCGATTCCATTTGCCGTTTTTAAGATGACCGGAATCTTTCAAGTCGAGCTACTCGAGGAATTCCAAACGGAATCAGGATTATCTGAAGAAAATACAGATGCATTTAATCACAGTAAGGAATTACTATCCGAAATTTGTCAAGCCGCACACGATTTAAAAGTTCGTCTTTTCATTGATGCCGAGGAGAGTTGGATTCAAAACACCATCGATCAGTTAACCTACGAGATGATGGAGCGTTTCAACAAAGAGCAAGCCATCATTTACAATACCTTTCAAATGTACCGTGTGGACATGCTGGATAATCTATCCCTTGCAATTCAAACGGCAAAAGATAAAAATTACTTTTTGGGTGTGAAATTGGTACGAGGCGCTTACTTAGAAAAGGAAAGACAGCGTGCGCACGAAGACGAATATTCGGAACCTTTGCATAAAGACAAGGAACATACCGATCATGATTTTAACGCCGGCACGTTGGCATGTTTGGCTAATATCAACCAAGTACATTTTTGTATTGGTACCCACAATGAACAAAGTTGCCAATTGCTGATCGAAGAAATGGCAAAGCAAAATATGGCCAAAAACCATCCCAATATCTACTTCGCTCAGCTATTAGGCATGTCGGATAATATTTCCTATAACCTGGCAGCAGCGGGTTATAACGTAGCCAAATATGTACCCTACGGGCCTGTAGAATCTGTTATGCCTTATTTGTTCCGCCGCGCGGAGGAAAATAGCTCAATTGCGGGACAGACTTCCCGCGAGTTTACCCTATTGCTCAACGAAGTTAAACGAAGAAAAAACGCCTAATGAAATCGAATTACCGCTATTTCCTATTGAGTTTGTTGATCATCGCGTTAGACCAAGCCATCAAAATGGCCGTACACTTTTACATGGAACCGGGTTATTACGGTCAAATTGAAATTATCAGCCCCTATGTGAAGCTACATTATACGCTAAACCCGGGTATGGCTTTTGGGATCCAACTAGGATCTGATTATGGAAAATTAATCTTAACGAGTTTTCGAATTTTAGCCATGTTTGGGATTGGCTATTTCTTATATAAACTAACGGTCAAGCAATCAAAACCATTATTACTCGTTTGTACAGCTCTTATTTTAGGTGGAGCGATCGGTAACCTGATTGATTCTGTGTTTTACGGCGTTTTATTTAACAATGCACCGCTTGACGCACCGATGCAATGGTTTCACGGTCAAGTAATCGACATGTTCTTTTTTGATTTTTGGGAGGGTATATTACCCACTTGGATACCAATCTGGGGCGGAACTTACTATTCGACACCGATATTTAATTTTGCAGATGCAGCCATATTTTGTGGCGTGGTGACTATCTTGTTTTTTCAGAATCATTTGTTCCAACAAGATCAAGAATAAACATATGCCATGGGAGGACAATATTTTATATTATTTTTATTGGCCCTCCTCGCCGAAATCATAGGAACAATCAGTGGGTTTGGATCTTCTATCCTATTTGTACCCCTTGCCTCTTTGGTGCTCGACTTCAAAATCGTTTTAGGGATTACGGCTGTTTTTCATGTTTTCAGTAATCTTTCCAAGATTTACCTCTTCCGTCAAGGAATCGATCGAAACATCGCCATCAAGCTGGGAATACCCGCCGTACTTTTCGTAACCTTAGGCGCTTGGCTGACAAATTACATTCCCCAGAAGGAAATCGAGATGGGGATGAATATTATCATCTTTTGTTTAGCCCTTTATTTAATTTCAGGACACCACAAGCGATTAAAAGAATCCAACAGTAACTTATACCTTGGCGGTACGCTTTCCGGCTTTTTAGCTGGTTTAATTGGCACAGGAGGAGCCATTCGAGGAATTACCTTAGCCGCCTTTAATCTGGAAAAGGATGCCTTTATCGCGACGTCGGCCTTGATAGATATGGGCGTAGATTCTAGTCGGGCCATCATATACATCGCCAGCGGCTATTTTCATCAAGAACACATTATTCTCATACCTTTTCTAATCGTCATCTCCATCCTAGGTTCCTATGCCGGTAAACGCATTCTTCACTATATTCCGGAGAAAGTGTTTCAATACATCGTCTTAGTGGTTATATTATTGACGTCTTTACTGCAAGGAATCAAGTATTTTTGGTAATGCAGGACATAAAAAAAGCCCCGATTCTCATCGGGGCTTTTGGTTCGATTCTAATCGATTATTTCTTTGGCTTAGCAGGTGCTGCCGCAGGTGCCGCAGTAGCAGGCGCCGCTGTCGCAGGAGTTGCCGTAGCTGTTACTGGCTTTGGCGTAATTCCCATCTTTTTCAAAACC
Organism: Aquirufa sp. 5-AUSEE-100C1; assembly: GCF_054558655.1. Classification (NCBI taxonomy): domain Bacteria; kingdom Pseudomonadati; phylum Bacteroidota; class Cytophagia; order Cytophagales; family Flectobacillaceae; genus Aquirufa; species Aquirufa sp. 5-AUSEE-100C1. Next base: position 103,633 of record NZ_JBPXKO010000002.1, read on the forward strand.
AAATCAGACATGTTTGCGTCTGCTGGGTAATGTAACAAGATTGGAGCTGTTCCCATACCCGCATCGTAATTGAATACATAGGTGTAAGCATTTTCAGCAGCCACCGCATGCATGTTTTCTTCCACTTTCTTCAATAAAGGTTGCAACAATTGAGCTTGCTTCTTTTGCAAAGATGATTGCGAGTTTTGTTGAAACTCTTGAATCGAAGTTTGCAAGTTTTGCAATTCCTTCTCCTTGTCTTGCTTGATAATGTCAGCCGTTTTAGGATCTGCGCTCAACTTCTCGTATACAGCTAATTTATCTTGAAAGTCCTTTACTTTTCCTTGGTAAAGCGTTTCATATTGCTTCTGCGTGTTTTTCAAATCTTCCTCCACTTGCTTAGCTTCAGGCATTTGGCTTAAGATGTAATCAGCATTGATAAATCCAATTTTAACTTGTGCTTTTGCTGGTAAAATAGCCATTCCGAACACAAGGCTCATAGCTAAGAATAGTTTGTTTTTCATAAAAATTTAATCTAGTTGTTTTTGTTTGGTAATCTTAATTATTTTTTCAGATTGGGATCAAGTTCTAAGCCCAATTCTTCTAATACGTAATCGGAATAATCATGGATGGGATTCGTATAGATTAAGGCTAATCCATCATTTGCCTTATCAAAGACAAAATCTAAACGCTTTTGACGAACCACACGCTCTAAAGCCTTCGAAATTTCATCCAAAATAGGCTTCATCGCATTTTGCTTTGCCTTAAACAATTCGCCCTCCTCACCAAAAATCTTCTCTTGAAAAGCTTTAGCCTCTTGATCTTTTGTTTTTAGCACCGCTATACGTTGTTGGCGTAATTCTTCCGTCAACAATAATTCTTCCAAATGATATTCTTTTTCCATTTGGGCTACTGCCGCTTGCTTGTCGGAAACTTCCTTCAACCAGGCTTTGGTTTGTTCATTCAAAGCCGCTTGTACCTTTTGATACTCGGGCATTTTTGACGTGATAAACTCCGTATCAATGTAGCCAAATTTCTGTGCATAAGTCCGTTGACCCATGAACAGCATTCCCAAAATTAAGAAAAAAATTGACTTTTTCATTGCGTTAACATCTAACGGATTTGTTGGCCGATGGAAAAGGTAAATGCCTGACGACCAAAATCCGAATCTCCTGGACGTGGCTTGTCGAAGGCAAATCCATAATCGATACCAATCATACCGAAGGCCGGCATGAAAATACGTGCACCAAAACCAGCCGACTTATATAGATTAAATGGATTATAATCACTCATGGATGAGAAGTTATTTCCACCCTCCGCAAAACCTAGCACAAAAATAGTTGCCGATGGATTTAATGAAACAGGGTAACGCGCCTCCATCACAAATTTGTTGTAAGCAACCCCACCATTACCATAAGAGCCCGATGGTCCGATCACCCGATCTTTATATCCACGCAAACCAATGATATCTCGGTTAAATGAGAAACCCTGCACCATGCCGGAACCTCCCAAATCAAAGCGCTCAAATCGGGTCGTTGGCGCCCCACCGTAGGAACCTAAGAATCCTAAGTGCGCACGCGTATGCAAGACAAGTTTTCCTAACAAAGGCGTAAACCAACTCGCATCAAACATCCATTTGTGATATTCAATTAAATTACCGCTTTTATTCCCTCCCAATAGCGAGAAAGGTGGCGTCAATGACGCATTCAAAGAAAAACTTGACCCCATCCGTGGGAATGTCGGATTATCAATACTGTTCCTCGAGAAATTTGTCATCAAGGTAATTGAAATCGATTTACCCTGTGGGTAGGCCCAAGTATAGTAACGATCCACATCGAATTGAGAGAATGCCAATGAATTACTCAAGGAGAAATAATCATCCGGCCATTTCAAACGCTTTCCTAAACTGAAAGTAACCGAGTTGACATTAAAGTGGGCATCTAACAAGGAATCAGGCACCGAAAACGAATTATACCCATAGCCGCCATAACCTCCATATCCACCGTAACCACCCAAGCCGCCTAAGCCACCACCAAAACCGCCGCCACCTAGACCTCCACCAAAACCACCCCCAAAGCCAGCATTTCTAAACTTGTAAGGATAGGATACACTTCGATTTATGGAAATCGAGAAAGAATTCGGTTTCTTGCCACCTAGCCAAGGCTCCGTGAAAGTGAAGCTGTAATTCTGATAAGCTGAACCATTCGCTTGAAAACGAACGGCTAACTTCTGGCCATCTCCTGCAGGCAATGGGCGCCAAGCACTCAAATTACCAATGTTTTTGGCGGAGAAGTTATTAAATACGACTCCTAAGGTACCGACGAATCCAATGAATCCACCCCAACCACCGGATAGCTCAATTTGATCGGATGGCTTTTCCTCCACATTATATTCAATATCTACCGTTCCATCAGGACGAGGCTGCGGGTTAGGCGTAATCTTTTCAGGGTTAAAATATCCAATGGTAGATAATTCGCGTACGGTACGGATAATTGCCGACTTGTTGAATTTCTGCCCAGGTAATGTTCGAATCTCTCGCATAACCACATGGTCAGAGGTTTTCGTATTACCATTCAAAATCACTTTGTTGATCGTTGCTTGCTTACCCTCACTAATTCGAATGGTTAGGTCAATCGAATCCCCTTCAATCGCGGATTCAACAGGTTCTGCATTGTAATACAAATACCCATTGTCCATGTATACGGAGCTCAAGTCGTCCCCCGGGTTCCCTTGCATCTTCTTATCCAATTCCTCCGTGTTGTACACATCCCCTTTCTTAATTCCCAACACCATATTCAACACGGAATCTGGATAGATATAATTTCCCTCAAAATTGATTGAACGGTAATAATATTTCTTTCCTTGGACGAGTTTGATGTATAAATCAACCGACTCTGGGTTTACCTTGCCTACAGAATCCGATTTGATTTGAAAATCTCGGAAACCTAGTTTGTTCATCGCATCAAGCAATTTCACTTTATCTTCATCCCATTTTTTCGGCACAAACTTAGAGGGCTTGAAAATTCTACCAAAACGCATTTGCTTCGTATTCTTGATTTTACGAAGGACTAAACCGCGGGATTTTTCATCGATCCCATCCAAAATAATTTTGCGAACCTTTACCTTCTCCCCTTTATCGACCGTCACAATTAACGTAGCATTATTACCGCGAAGCGTATCCACCCGAATGGTCGATTTAGTCTTCACATTCAATCGGCCTTTTTCTTGATAATAACGACGAATGGCCAATTCCAAATTCTTCTTAAGCGTTTCAGTAATAATTTTTCCCTTGTAGGTTTTAACCTTTTCACTCAAACTTTCTTGCTCCCCTTTACGAATTCCAATGTAATTTATCGCATACAAACGAGGACGCTCCTTTAGCTCAATCTTCAGCCAAATTTTTTCTCCCTCGACTTTCGACGCATAGATTTCAACCTCCTCTAAAATCCCCTGATCCATGATTTTACGAATCGCTGTACCAACCGCATCTCCGGGAACCTTGATTTTATCTCCTCGCTGCAGGCCCGAAATATTAATCATGGAATTCCCATCGTAAAACTGAGAACCCGTTACTTCGATGTCCACAATTTCATATTCCTTAGGATCAGCCCACGAAAAACTTGATTCGGTTGTCGCCGCAGATGAAAAGCGCCGACCGCCTAATACTTGCCCTTGAGCGGTTTGAGCAACAAAAAGAACCAATCCCAGCACCCATACTTGCACTGACCAAAAGCCTTTTGATTCTTTACTAAAATTCATGTAAATATCCTTTTTCATTTCCAGGGTCTAGCCCTCACGTTTAACTTGTTCACTCGTTTTACCAAACCGACGCTCGCGCATCTGAAAATCAATGATTGCTTGATGCAAATTAACTTTTCTAAAATCTGGCCAATATAACTCTTCAAAAATATACAACTCTGCATAGGCTAATTGCCATAGCATAAAATTACTAATTCGATGATCACCACCGGTTCGTATCATCAAATCCGGATCCGGCATCCCCGCCGTTGATAAATGGGCATTGATCAAATCCGAATTCACAGCTTCCAGTGCCACATCCCCTGCGGCTACCTTACGCGCAATTTGTTGCGTAGCCTGCGTCAAATCCCATTTTCCCGAATAAGACAAAGCCAAAACCAAGGTCAGACCTTTGTTCTGGGCCGTCATTTCCATGGCAGCATCTAATTCTTTTTGAGAGCTCTTCGGCAATGACTCCAAATCTCCAATCGCTTTTAAACGAATCTGATTCTTCATCATTCTAGGCAGTTCATCATGAATTGCACTGACTAATAAACTCATCAAGGCCTTTACTTCCGCCGGTGGACGATTCCAATTCTCCGTTGAAAAAGCATACAAAGTCAAATATTGAACACCTAATTCTCCACAGGCTTCAATCGTCTCTCGAACCGCAGCAATGGCATGCCGATGACCAAAAATACGATCCTTAAAACCTTGCTGTTTCGCCCAACGTCCATTACCATCCATGATAACGGCAATGTGCTCAGGCAGATTGTTTAGATCAATAGCGTCTTTCAGATTTTGGCTCACAGCTAATTATTACAAAATACAAGAGACAAAGATAGCTAATCCTGTCCCTTAAACAAAACATTAATCCCTAGGACAATAAACAGAAATGAGCGAATACGTTATCGACACGGAGCTGTGAAGATATTGATCGGTTTTATTCAAGGTTATTGTCTTTGGCTGATCGCCCCACGCAGGCATTCCATCCAAAATATTCGTCAAGGATTTACTCGTACCAAATTCCCACTGCAAGCCCAATCGATCGCTCAAAGCCGCTTTTACCCCCACCCCAAAGGGAATGGCCCAAGTAAAAAATGTTTGGGGATTTGGCACCGCATTCGGCCCCATGGGACTCTCGGGACTCACAAATAAAAAACCTAAACCACCATAAACAAAGGGTGTCCAATTCCGAATATTTCGATTGGCCTGATAGTCCTTGAAATTGTAATCAACCAAACCCGCCAATTCAATCAATGGACTCGAAAATGATTTTGTTGAATAAGAGACTGTAGGTTTGGGATCATTTGCTCCATCCCCATCAATCCCCGTAAATGTTAGCTTCGCTCGGTACGCAAAAGCCTGTTTGGGCTGATACCTCAATTGAAAATTAATCGCCGTATTTGTCGTCTTCCACTGAGAAAAAGCAGGTAATAAATGCCAGTCCGACAAATCTCCCTTGTAAATTGTTCCTCCAGCGCCTGCCGACATAGACCAACGCTGTGCTTGTACCGAGAATACAAGCAACAATAAACCCAAGAAAACAATTAATTTTCTCATTAATTCGGCAATGGAGGGCAATCTACCTTGTTACGCAAATGATAGATAATCCGTATCTGCGTCGTGAAATATTGATCCGGTCCCGTCGAAATTTTAGGGACATTTACGGTAGCAGGAAGTGGAATTCGATTAGCTAAGGTATTTGCAGCAAAAGGTTCCCCCTCTCGTTTCGTATACAACATGCGGGCCCCAGGAAATGATCCTGGCAGAATACTATTTCGAATATCACTGACATCATCCAAATAATCCGTCAAGGCAACCCGATAGCCGAAATCGAAACCTAAATCTAAATTATTGTTCAACTTATAGCGCACACCAACTCCAAACGGAATAGATACACCAAAAAGTGAATATTCGACACCCTCATTCAAATAATTTTGTAAACTTTCCCCCTTGTCGGAAAGCCAAGATCCTTGAATCGGATTTCCGGAAGCATCTATCTGAGCTACTTCTCTCGCATCTGGGGAATGCAATATTCCACTTACACCTAAATATACATAGGGAGATACAACATTTCGTTTGAGATTATTTTCAGGATTTCCGCCGATTTCATAAATGCCAACCAATGACATTTCTTTAATATCATTGCGAAAATGAAGGTTTCGAAAGGAATTAGCATCCCATGAACCCACGGCAGGAAAATAATTATCGTCCCCCGCAATGCGGATGTAATTCAAGCCAAGGCTGGCGGAGAAATTCGGAGATAAGTGTCGGGTTATATTGGCTCCAACATTCCAACGGATGGATTGAGCACCGACAGCTGGCAGACCCCCCACGGGCAATAAATCCCCAATGTAATGCGAAGAGCCTGCTCCAAATGAAATCGAACTATGCTTTTTAAAGACTGGGAAAGGTGATTTCTTTTTACCTTTTTGGCCTAAAAACCACATCTGAGCATGGGAATCCGGAAGACCCAAACCAATTAAAATGACTAATACTACGAGCGGTCGAAACATAGAATAAACTCTAGCTTTTTAGCAACAACGAAAATACGCTTCGAATGTTGTATACAATTCAAGTTTCGAAGATAACAATTAATCTACTGAATCACCAATTGACGTGTCACGCGCTTTCCTTTGCTAGAAGTCAAACTCAATAAATAATGACCTGCAGCAAAACCTGTCACATCGATGTTGGCTTGATAAGAACCCACTTTTCGTACTCCTGCATCGATTAATTTCAATTGCTGACCCTGTAAATCATACAATGCCAATTGAATTGTCGCCTCTTCAAATATACCATACTGCAACATGGTAATGCCACTCGTTGGATTCGGCCAAGGGGCAATTAATTCCATCACAATAGCCTCCGGAAGCGCCTCAGGCGAGTTACGGTAGATCGGCAAACGCTCAAAAGTTGTCTTAAAGATTTGTTGGGTTCGCACATTGTCTAATCCCAAATGATCGCGCAATACTGTACTATAAACCTGACGATAATCGTAAGTAAATTTCAAATCTCCATTGCTGTCCAAAGCCTTCAAATTCGGATTGGGACCGATTAAACCGCCTCGAACTGTTTTGCCTATGAAAAACATCGGAGCTGCTGTCCCATGATCCGTCCCTGCAGTACCATTTTGATTTACTCGCCGACCGAATTCCGAATAGGTCATGATGCTTACATAATCCGACAAATTCTGATTATCCATGTCCAATTGGAAGGAGGTGACCGCATCCGAAATCGTTTTCCACAAATTCGCATGCTGCGTCAACTGATTGGCATGTGTATCAAAACCGCCAATATTCAATAAATAAACCGGGGTCTCTAAGCCTCCTGATATCAATTTTGACACGATTCCAAATTGTCGACCCAAATTTGTCGACGGATAAGTCACCGTATTCTTTCCCTTATTAGCACCGCTTTGAATCACACCCGCATATTGTAAGGAAGCCGCGGCAATCTGTTTCAAAAAGCCTAACTCATCACCGGCTAATGTTGCCGGAGGAATATCTTTGTCGGAGGTAGTTCCATTGACCAACTGATAAAATAAATTGGGATCCTCAAACACCGTACTAAATCCACCTTGGTCGGATTGAAAAAGCAGCGATTCCACAGAACCTAATTGTACTGCCATTGGGTGTTGCGCCAAGGCAATGGGGAAATTCGGATAGCGCGTTTTTAAAAAACGGCCAGCCCAACCTTCTTCTAATACGGTTGAAGCATCCGAACCTGTATTCCAAATATCTGTCGCCCGAAAGTGGGAACGATTCGGACTTGGATAACCGATGTTTTGCGCAATACTAACTTGTCCTTTATCATATAGTTTCTTTAAGCCAACTGCTGAAGGGTGTAAATACATGCCTTGATCCAAAGCCAATGCATTTTCCTTTTTAATGGCAATCGCTGGGCGAGCTGAAAAATACAAGTCATCCTCTGCAGGAATCACCGTATTTAATCCATCATTCCCGCCCGAAAGCTGAATGATGACCAAAACCTTCCCGGGTTGAGCTTGAGCTGCATATGCAGCAGGAATTTGACCAAAGGCCTTACCCGTAACACTTCCCAAACCAAAGCTAAGCCCCCCACTCAAGACAGCCATTTGCTGTAAAAACGATTTCCGATTGATGTGTTTTTTCATGGCCTAGATCAGTTGATATTCAGGTAATCGCATAATCGCTTTCAATAAACGGATAATACGAGCATCCGCTTGCGGGGTATAAGTCGACCAATTGGCCGCAATCGTACCATCCAAAAGTGTATCCAACATGAATTGTCTTTTGGTGTCCGATATCGGAAACAAAATCAAGGAATCAATCACATCATTCACAAATTTCCCAGCTTGCTCACTGGAAGAAAAACTACGCGCATAAGCTAATACATCTAATTTCCCCGTTACAGCAACCCCATTAAAACGTTTACCTGTCAAGAGCGAATCGGTAAATCCACCTCGGTACGAATAGGTTGTCGAACTAATCCAATCCCGTTGCCCCGGCCAACCCGCCACATTAGGCGGTTGGAACAATTGCATTTGAAGGATTTTTGATAACTCATACACATTCACCATATCAGGTACTTTTACCTGCAAGGCCTTCAATGATCCAATCATCAATTCCTGCGGATCTTTGATCCGACTCCCCTGAAAATTAGTTTGATAAAAATGATCCGAAAGAAACATAAATCGAAGCAAGGGCTTCATTTCATAATTATTCGATCGCAGAACCGTAGCCATCTGCGCCACAAAAGCCTCGTCGGCCTTGTAGTAAATGAAGTTCTTGTAAATTTTCCGACAAATAAATTCGGCACTGGCTTTTTGCTCAAACACCCAGTCGACCAAGGTATTGACATTGAATTGCGCCGTTTTTCCAAAAACCGTTACGGACGCATCCTTGTGCCAGCGCGTCGGATCAAATACGGATGTTAAGCCTTTCACTTGCCAACCTGATAAGACCTTCGCGGCTTGTTTGATATCATTTTCGGTATAATTACCGATCCCTAAGGCAAATAATTCAAATAATTCGCGCGCGTAATTTTCGTTCGGTCCTGTTCCCCGACTGTTATTTCCGTCCAAATAAATCAACATAGTCGGATCAACACTGACTTCTTTGACCATTTGTTTGAAATTGCCAAAGGCAAATTTTCGAAACAATTGATTTTGCTGATACATGTGTTGCGGGTAATTGACTTTGTCTCGTTCACAGGCAAAATGATTATGCCAAAACAAGACCATCTTTTCTTGTAAATTAATACCCTGAGCGAACATGCGATTGTTCCACCAATAATTTAATTCCCGGTACCATCTTCCCGCATCTCCCGAATCTTGCTGGGCTTGCGCAGGTAAGGTAGTTACCCAGGTATTTGGAGGAGCTGGTAATGTAACATCGGCCAACAAAGCCTTGTCGATTAAATCTTCCAAAGATCCATAACCCATGGCTTGCTGCAGTTGCTCTTTGGAGTAGCCAAATAGCGTACGAGCTAGTAAGTGTTTAGCATTCGGGAGGGTAAGTGTGGGCATGATAGAACTGTAAATCAAACCCAAGATAGGGGCTAAATATGGATTATCAAAAAACTGATAATTATTATTTCTTAAATCTTATTTCGAGCGTCGTATCCGGTTTGCTGAAACGGGTTACTCGAACTTTCAGACTACCCGACTCTTTTTTAAGTCGCTGAGGAACAGCTATTTGCTCGAAAAAAGTAGAATCCGCCTGATAGAGGTCTATTTTCTTACGCTTCCCTCCTTTTTCTTTCACCACTAAAATGTAATGAATCTCAGCACGGTCACTCGCGTCAAAATATTTTTTCCGGATCGCACCATCAATTTCCATTTCACGAACCTCGGATTCCGAATCATAAACTTTCTCCGCCCAAAGTTGGGGTAAAATAGCCTGACCCAACATTCCCAGCCCCACGAGAACAAAAAGGTAAGTGGAGAAATTTTTCGTTCCCCCTTGGCCCGTACCTTCCCCTAACATCCCTCCAAAGAGAGGCATTTTGAGTTTCTTGCGCGGAGCGCGACGAGGAGGTGTTGGATAATCAGCCATAGCAAATCTTGATTGAGCTACAAAACAAATGAATTCATACCGAAATCCGTAAAAATTTTGGATTAATTCTTCGAACATAGCAAGGATAAAAATTCAAATTGGTAAATTGCCAATTAAATTAACACCAAGCCTAGGTAGGCCCTATTTTACCATGTTTTCAATACTAAGCAAAACCGTTACAAAAATATTTGGTACGAAGTCAGAACGTGACATCAAGGCAATCATGCCGATCGTGGAGAAGATCAAAGAGGAGTATGCACGTTTGCATGAGCTTTCGGACGATGCTTTGCGCGCAAAATCGTACGAATTCAAACAACGCATCCAAGATTTTCTAGCGGATATCGATACGCAAATCAGCTCCTTGCGTGAACAAGGTAATGCGACGGAGGACGTTGATGAAAAGGAAACCTATTTTTCGCAAATTGATAAATTAAACGAAGAGCGCAACAAGCAATTGGAAGTCGTATTAATGGACTTACTGCCCGAGGCTTTTGCGGTTGTGAAAGAAACGGCTCGTCGTTTTACAGAGAACAAAAAATTAGTCGTTACAGCGACTGTTGAAGATAAATTCATCGCAGCCAAGAAAGCGAATGTGGTCATCGAAGGGGATAAAGCCATTTGGCATAACCAATGGCTTGCCGCCGGAAACCAAATCACTTGGGACATGATTCACTACGATGTCCAGTTGATCGGTGGTATCGTTTTACACCAAGGAAAGATTTCCGAAATGGGTACAGGGGAAGGAAAAACCTTGGTTTCAACCTTGCCAACTTACCTGAATGCCTTGGCCGGACGTGGAGTTCACTTGGTTACCGTGAATGATTACTTGGCGAAACGTGACTCGGAGTGGAATGCACCCCTGTTTGAATTCCATGGTTTGAAGGTGGATTGCATCGACAAGCACGAACCCAATACCGAAGAGCGTCGTCAGGCTTATTTAGCGGATATTACTTACGGAACGAACAATGAGTTTGGTTTCGATTATTTGCGTGACAACATGGCGCGCAGCTTGGAAGATCAGGTTCAGCGACCACATCATTTCGCAATGGTCGATGAGGTGGACTCCGTGTTAATCGATGATGCACGTACCCCATTGATCATTTCAGGACCTATTCCGAAAGGAGATGAGCAGGAATTTGAAGCTTTCCAACCGCGTGTGAATAAACTGGTGGAAGCCCAAAAACAAATCGTTCAAAACTTCTTGGTAGAAGCCAAAAAAGAAATTGCGGCGGGCAACAAAAAGGAAGGCGGGCTTGCCTTATTCCGTGCCTATCGTGGTTTACCAAAATCCAAGCCATTAATTAAATTCTTGTCGGAAAACGGCATGAAACAACTCATGCACGAGACGGAATCCATCTACTTGGCTGAAAACCAAAAATTGATGCCGCAAGCGGATGAGCCACTCTTGTTCACGATTGAGGAGAAGAATAATCAAGTGGAATTGACAGAAAAAGGTTTGGCATTTATGAGTGGAAACACCGAAAATCCAGACTTCTTCGTATTACCTCACTTGTCGATTGATTTGAACAAAATTGAGCAAAACAAGGAATTAAGTGATGCGGAGCGATTGTCTCAAAAGGAACAATTAATTACGGAATACAACGAGAAAGCATCTCGTATCCATACGGTTAACCAATTACTAAAGGCCTATACCCTCTTCGAAAAAGATACCGAATACATCTTGGTGGAGGGCAAAGTGAAGATTGTCGACGAGCAAACCGGTCGTGTGATGGAAGGCCGTCGTTATTCCGATGGTTTACACCAAGCAATCGAGGCAAAAGAAGGGGTGAATGTAGAAGATGCATCGCAGACTTATGCCACAATTACTTTGCAGAATTACTTCCGTATGTACCACAAATTGGGTGGTATGACGGGTACAGCCGAAACAGAGGCGGGTGAATTCTGGACGATTTACAAATTGGATGTGGTTTCGATTCCAACAAACCGTCCGATCCAACGTAAAGATCAGGAGGACAAGGTATACCGCACTGTTCGTGAGAAATACAATGCCGTTGCGGAAGAAATTCAGGAATTAGTTGCCGCAGGCCGTCCGGTGCTTGTCGGAACAACTTCCGTAGAAAATTCGGAATTATTAAGCCGATTGCTCAATATCCGTAAGATTCAACACAATGTTTTGAACGCGAAGCAGCACGCACGTGAGGCGGAAATTGTTGCGGAAGCAGGACAGTCGGGCAAGGTAACCATTGCCACCAACATGGCTGGACGTGGTACCGACATTAAGTTGAGCCCTGAGTCGAAAGCCGCAGGTGGTTTAGCGATTATCGGTACGGAGCGCCATGAGTCCCGTCGGGTCGATCGCCAGTTACGTGGTCGTGCCGGTCGGCAGGGAGATGTGGGATCATCTCAATTCTTCGTATCCTTGGAAGATAACTTGATGCGTTTATTCGGTTCGGATCGTATTGCGAAGGTGATGGATCGTTTGGGTATGGAAGAGGGCGAAGTGATTCAGCACTCGATGATTACTAACTCGATTGAGCGCGCGCAAAAGAAGGTAGAGGAAAACAACTTTGGTATACGTAAGCGTTTATTGGAATACGATGACGTGATGAACTACCAGCGTAATGCGATTTACAAGCGTCGTCAAAATGCCTTATTGGGTGAGCGTTTATCTCTCGACATTATCAATATTCTATTCGATGTTTGCCAAGACATCACGACAAGCTATTCGAATTACGAGGAACTTGAATTAAAGGTCATTGAATTGTTGGGCATGGAACCACCATTCACCGCCGAAGAATTTAATCGTCTTCCGGTAGACAAGCGCACGGAGCAATTGTTCTTGGCGGCAGAAATGCATTACAAGTCGAAGAATGAAATCATTGCCCAGCAAGTGATTCAAGTCGCGGAGGAAGCAAAGCGTCAAGGATTCTCAGGCATACAGGTTCCTATCTCAAACGGTCACATGGTGACGGGAGTTGTGGTAGATGCAGTTAAGACCATTTCTACTCAAGGGAAAGAAGTGATTTCCGAGATGGAGAAATTCATCACCTTGACGCTGATCGACCAAGAATGGAAGGAGCATTTACGCGAGATGGATGACTTGAAACAATCCGTACAAAATGCGGTATTTGAGCAGAAGGATCCCCTATTGATTTACAAATTTGAGGCGGTGAATTTATTCCAACGCTTTGTAGCGCGTGTCAACTCGGATACCATCAGCTTTGTGATTAAAGCAGAAATCCCAGCAGCTCAATCGACCAACCAAATGGCACCTAAAGCCCCGAAAGAAAAAGCTCCTAAATTGCAAATGAGCAAGGATGAGGCTTTATCTTCCTTATTGGGAGGTTTGGCCGGAGCTCAAGAGGAACCCGGTTATCACGACCCATCTGCAGGCCAAGCGGAACGCGTAGCACCTCGCCAAGCGATTAAAATCGCCGACCGTAACCAACGCGTAACCGTTCAATACCAAGATGGAAGCATCAAGGAAAACGTTAAATACAAGGCCGTGGAGGCGGATGTGGAAAGCGGGAGAGCGGTTGTGGTAGGTTAGACGTTAGACGTTAGACGTTAGACGTTAGATGTTGGACGTTAGATGTTGGACGTTGGTGAAAGTAAGTAAGGACGCGATGAAATTCGCGTCTTTTTCATTTATTGCGCTCAATAGCAATTATCAGGTAATTGATTAATGAGTTAATCATTTTACCAATTTGATTCAGTTGACTCATTAATTCAATTTGTTTCTCCTTGCGAATGTAGTTTAAGTTGAGAGATATAACTAGCATCGATTTAAGCTCGCCAAGAGAGCCCAACGCAATCATAAGAAAACGCTTAAATTCCCGATCTGATTTTCGATAGAATCCTTCAGCAATATTATTGGAAATAGAAATTGATGCGCGTTGAATTTGGTTACGAAAACCAAAATCAGCTAAATCAGCAAAACTGCGATAAATCGATTTCGCCACCAAAATGGCTTGCTGCCAAACCAGCAGATCCTCAACTTTCCTTTCTTTTTCCTTCATGATCAAAGAAAGAGCGAATTCAAATAAATATGAATATAAAAGTTGAGATTATTCCCAATTTATCAATTTGTTGATATATGAGCGATAAGTTTCTGAAGTCTACGTCCAAAAACTATCGACTAATAGACGCGAAGTATCGCGTCTCTACAAGATAAGTTCCAAAGTCTAACGTCTAAAGTCTAATGTCTAATAGACAACAATATCATCCGCATTCGCCACCTCTCTGCTCTCCACAGACGCAATAAGATCAGATTTCGAATAACGTGTGCGTGCAATCGCTACCGAATTTTTCGTTGGGTCAAGGATTTCTACGACCTCCCCTTTTTCGAATTCGCCGATGTATTCCAGGACACCGACCGACAATAAGCTCTTACGATTTTGAATGGCCTTCACGGCTCCCTTATCTAAAACGATACGACCCGTAATGACACTTCCGGAGGCCAACCATTTTTGTCGGGCAGAAAGTGTGGCCGCCTGCGCCTCAAAAACTGTACCAATATTTTCATGCAAGGCATCTACGATTCCATTCGACTGATCCAGACCAAAAATAACCACCTTGATCCCCATACGAGTCGCCAAACGCGTGAAGGTCAACTTAGATATCATACCACCCAAACCGGTACTCGATGTGTCCGTGCTTACCACACCCAAAATCGAGGAATCGATTTCTGCCACATGTCGAATGATTTGACCTTCGGCATCCAATAATCCCCCAACGGATGTCGAGATAAGTAATTTCGCTGCCCCAAATCCCGTCGCAATTAATGTGGCTAATTCATCATTATCCGAAAACTTCAATTCCACATTACTTACCACGTCATTTTCATTCGCGATAGGAATAATGTCATTGCGCCAAAGTTCTTGATAGGTTTCCTTTAATTGCAAAAATGACTCCCGTTTCGAAAAGTGATGGCGTTCGCAAAGACTTTGAGCGATCGAGATGCCGTACTTTTGAAAGTAGTGGTTGTATTTGGCGATCAATAAAGGATTCCCCACGGCAGCGGCGGCTTTGCGTTCCGACAAACTGCCCTTGTAATGTTTTAGGGTTGCCTTTCCAGCGGCAACTGCCCCACTGGAAACCAAGACGATCGAATAATCATGTTGGAGACTAGCTACCTGCGCCGCAATCTTCTCGAGCGTCTGCTCATTCACCTCCCCATTCGCATGGGTGATGGAAGAGGAACCAAACTTAATTACGAGAATCGGCTTCGACATAATCTGAAAATTTACCCAATTTAGGCCTTTCTGTTGAAATTTAGGCTATTTGACCGTCAATTTAAATTCGCTGGCCCGCAATAACGCCCGGGATAAGCGTCTTTCATATTCCGCTCGCTTGATCTCAATTGCGCCATAGCGCTGAACATTGTCGTTCATAAACTGGGTATCCAACAAATTAAACTCGTTGGCCCGAAGAATTTCGATTAGGTAATGAAAAGCGACTTTCGACGCATTGGAGACCAACATAAACATAGATTCCCCAAAGAAAGCCGACCCAATGTGAACACCATACAAACCTCCCACCAATTTCCCATCCTCATAAGCTTCCACCGAATGCGCGAAACCCATGTTGAATAATTCGACATAAGCCTGAATGATTTCTTCGGAGATCCATGTTTCTTTCTCATACGCCCGAGGAGCAGCACAGGCACGCATGACAGCCTCGAATTGCGTATCAATCCGAATCTCAAATTGATCACGATTCAAAATAGGCTTTAAGGATTTAGCGGGTTTGTAGGTATCAATGGGAATGATGGCACGGGGATCCGGGCGGTACCAATAAATCGTACCATCCCGCTCGGCCATGGGAAAAACGCCGGAAGTGTAGGCATAGATTAAGGCTTCCGCTGTTAAAGAATTATCATTTTCCATGAAATAATCGGGTGAATATTGGGATTTCCCCGCTGAATTACTGAAATTTGCCCCCTATATCTAGACAAAATTAGCGTTTAATCGCGCGGTTTATCAAGAACATGAAGATAAATAATTCAATTGGGTACGTAATCTCCTCGCTACGACGACGAAGATTCATCTTCAGGGTATAGTCCCCTGCAAGATTGATTTACCTATTTGTTTCATTTATACTTGATTCCATTCATGAATTCATATACTGTTCAAATCGCTAGTCAAGCCCATTTTGACCTAGCGAAATCCATTTGCGATGAGATGGCAGAATCTGCCAAAGCACGCGGAACCGGGATTGCGAAACGTACCCCCGAATACCTCCAAGAAAAGATGTCGGAAGGCAAAGCCATCATCGCCACAGACGATGTGACAGGTGAATTTGTGGGTTTCTGTTACATTGAAACATGGCAGCACGGGAAGTTTGTGGCCAACTCGGGTTTGATCGTTAAACCGAGCCACCGACAATATGGAGTAGCCAAAGCTGTAAAATCCAAGGCATTTGAATTGTCACGGACACGTTTTCCCGATGCTAAGATTATTGGGATCACGACTTCTTTGGCGGTGATGAAGATCAACTCGGATTTGGGCTATGAGCCGACCACCTTTTCGGAATTGCCGGTTGATGATAATTTTTGGAAGGGATGTCAATCATGCGTCAACTACGATATTCTAACAAGAACAGAACGTAAGATTTGCTTGTGTACCGGTATGATTTACGATCCGAATCAGGCAAGTCCAAAACCCGAGTCGGATGAAAAGTGGATCTTTTTAAAGAATATTGCCGACTTCACGCAATTGAAAAAAATTAAAGAGAAATTATTAATGCCTTTTCACAAGAAAGGAAAATCCAAATAAAATATGAGCAAGCCGAAAGTAATTTTAGCATTTAGTGGGGGTTTAGATACGTCTTTCTGTGTCAAATACTTAACCGAAGAGCGCGGCATGGAAGTGCACTCAGCTTTGGTAGACACGGGTGGATTTTCACCAGCGGAATTGAAAACCATCGAGGAGAAAGCCTATTCTTTGGGTGTGACGTCTCACGTGACATTAGATGTTGTTGAAGAATATTACCAAGATTGCATCAAGTATTTGGTTTTTGGTAACGTATTGAAAAACAATACCTATCCCCTTTCCGTATCGGCAGAACGTGTTTTCCAAGCGACAGCCGTGGCTAAATACGCGGCAAAATTAGGTGCCAAAGCCATCGCACATGGTAGCACGGGTGCAGGAAATGACCAAGTTCGCTTCGACGTGGTTTTCCGCATCTTGGCTCCTGAATGTGAGGTCATCACGCCTATTCGTGATTTACAATTATCCCGTGAGGCGGAAATCGACTTCTTGAAGTCGAAGGGCGTCGTGCAGGAATGGCATAAATCAACTTATTCGATCAACAAAGGTCTCTGGGGGACTTCGGTGGGTGGAAAAGAAACCTTGACTTCAGACGGCTACTTACCAGAAGAGGCCTGGCCAACGCAATTGACCGAGACGAAACCATCAAAGATTTCCTTGCAATTCGAATATGGCCAATTAGTAGGCCTGGATGGCAAAAAATACCCGAGTTCAGTCGACGCGATTCGTGAATTGACGGCACGTGCGGGGGCTTATGCGATCGGTCGGGACATCCACGTAGGTGACACGATCATTGGAATTAAAGGCCGTGTGGGCTTTGAGGCGCCAGCACCTTTGATTATTATCAAGGCTCACCATTTATTAGAAAAGCATGTATTGACAAAACACCAATTGTACTGGAAGCAGAACATCGGTGATATGTATGGTACTTTATTGCACGAGGGACAATTCTTGGATCCGATTATGCGGAACTTTGAAACCTTCTTGGCAGATACGCAAGACAATGTAACGGGAACGGTACATGTGGTCTTATCGCCTTATCAATTCCAAGTGACGGGAATCGAGTCGAAATTTGACTTGATGTCGTCGGCATTTGGGGCTTATGGCGAAATGAACAAGGCATGGTCGGGCGACGATGTGAGAGGTTTCTCCAAAATCGTATCGAACCAAACGATGATACACCGGAAAGTAAACCAATCGAACTAATGGCAAAAATTGGAATCGTAGGAGCTGCAGGCTACACAGGAGGCGAATTATTACGCATTTTGGTGCATCACCCGGATGTGCATTTGACATGCATCATGTCGAATTCGCAAGCGGGTAAATTGGTTTCGGATGTGCATACCGACTTGCTTGGCTCCACGAATGCCCGTTTTTGTGCCGATTTGAGTCCAGTGGATGTATTATTTTTATGTTCAGGACATGGTGAGTCGAAGAAATTTCTAGCGGCTAACGACATTCCTTGGCATACCAAAATCGTGGACTTAAGTACCGATTTCCGGGATGAATCCGAGGGTTTTGTGTATGGTTTGGCGGAATTCCAAAAGGAAAAAATCCAGTCGGCTACTAAAATCGCCAACCCAGGCTGCTTTGCAACCTCCATCGAATTAGCGTTGTTGCCTTTATCACAAGTGGGATTATTGACTTCGGATGTACATGTGTCGGCCGTTACAGGTTCGACCGGTGCGGGACAGGCGCTTTCTTCAACGAGTCATTTTTCATGGAGAAATAATAACATCAGTATTTACAAGGCCTTTACGCACCAGCATTTAACGGAAATCGGAATGGTATTGGGTGCTAAAAACCCGGTACCGAAAGTGAATTTTATTCCTTACCGAGGAAATTTCTCGCGCGGAATTATGGCGAATGTATATACAACTTATGCCGGAACCCAAGAAGAAGCGATTGAATTATACGAGAACTATTATGCGAATTCTCCCTTTGTCTTTGTGAGTCCACAAGCCGTGGATGTCAAGCAAGTGGTAAATACGAATAAATGCTTTTTGCATTTGGAGGTTCATGATGGGCAATTACTCATTAGTTCGGTGATTGATAATTTAATCAAGGGCGCGTCCGGACAGGCCGTACAAAACATGAATCTGATGTTGGGCTGGCCAGAAACGGCTGGATTGGATTTGAAGGCGATAGGATTTTAGACGTTGGACATTAGACGTTGGACGATATTTTTTTGTAGAGACGCGACACTTCGCGTCTAATTTGACGGTGGACGACCGACGTTAGACATTATTTGTAGAGACGCGACACTTCGCGTCTAATTTGACGGTGGACGACCGACGTTAGACATTATTTGTAGAGACGCGACACTTCACGTCTAATTTGACGGTGGACGACCGACGTTAGACATTATTTGTAGAGACGCGACACTTCACGTCTAATTTGACGGTGGACGACCGACGTTAGACATTTTTTGTAGAGACGCGATACTTCCGCGTCTAATTTGACGGTGGACGACCGACGTTAGACATTTTTTGTAGAGACGCGACACTTCGCGTCTAAAAAACATAAACTTAACCCCAGGTTTTAACCTGGGGAATCCCCTAGGTTGAAGCCTAGGGCTATTAAAAATAAAGAATATGAATTTATTTGACGTATACCCACTCTACCCCATTGAACTGGTGAAAGCCCAGGGAAGTACCTTATGGGATAAGAATGGACAGGAATATTTGGATTTATATGGCGGACATGCAGTGATCTCGATCGGTCATTCGCATCCGACGTACGTATCCAAGATGACTGAGCAATTATCGAACATCGGTTTTTACTCGAATTCGATCGTGATTTCAGGCCAAAAGGAATTGGCAGAAAAATTAGGTCGTATTTCGGGCTACCCGGATTATCAATTATTTCTAACGAACTCAGGAGCGGAATCAAATGAAAACGCCTTGAAATTGGCGTCTTTTCACACGGGTCGCAAGAAGGTCGTGGCATTTACCAAGGCATTCCATGGACGTACGGCGGGTGCCGTGGCGGTGACGGACAATCCGAGCATTGTGGCACCGATCAACGATACTTCCCATGTTAGCTTCCATCCTTTTAATCAAATCGAGGGATTGAATGAGGTGATTACGGAAGAAACGGCGGCGGTGATTGTGGAAGGAATTCAAGGTGTAGGCGGAATTCAAGTGGCATCAACACCATTTTTGCAAGCCTTGCGACAGCGTTGTGATGAAACGGGAGCGCAATTAATTTTGGATTCGGTACAATGTGGCTATGGCCGTTCGGGGAAATTTTTCTCGCATCAATACGCGGGCATTCATCCCGACATGATGACGACCGCGAAAGGCATGGGCAATGGATTTCCGATTGGTGGTGTGTTAATTGCCCCGCACATTCAAGCAAGTTATGGTTTGTTGGGAACAACCTTTGGAGGAAATCATTTGGCATGCGCGGCAGCGAATGTGGTTTTGGACATTATCGAAGAGGAAAAACTTTTAGAAAATGCGACGAAAATTGGAGCCTATATTGAAAAAGAATTGGTTGGAATTCCCGGAATTACGGATGTTCGCGGACGTGGTCTGATGATTGGAATTGAGCTTGAGGCGGCTGTAGGACCGGTTCGGGATGCCCTATTGCATGAACATCATATTTTTATGGGCTATGCGGGGAAACATACGCTTCGTTTGTTGCCAAGTTTGGCAATCGACCGGGCAATTGCGGATCGTTTCTTAGAAAGTTTAAAAAGCGTGTTAAAAGGCTAGATTAGTTTCTCTTCGACTTGCTTTTTCATTAGAAATGTGATTATTTTGCGTTTCTTTTGTTCAAGACAAAGTCGGGAAAATAAAAGAATACAAAGCGTACAAAACAATTAGATAATAGTATCAATGGCATTAATTACAAAAATTAGAGAGAAATCGGGAATTGCGGCAGCGGCTATCGCGATCAGTTTAGTGTTGTTTCTCGTGGGAGCGGATATCTTTCAAGGTAAATCATCCTTATTTGGTTCAAGTTCACAAGAAGTAGGTGAGATCGCGGGCGAAAGCATCATGATTCAGGACTTCCAGAAGAAAGTGGAGGAGGCAACGGCCAACTACACAGCACAAACAGGAAAAGGCCCATCTGAGCAAGAGGCGGCGTCTATTCGTGACCAAGTTTGGAACCAATTCATTTTGGATATCGCTTACAAGAAAGAATTCGATGCCTTGGGATTGAAAGTTTCTGAGGAGGAATTGATTGATATGGTTCAAGGAAATTACATTCACCCTTCAGTACGTCAGCAATTTACGAATCCACAAACGGGTCAATTTGACAAGACATTTGTCATTCAATTTTTAAAGAACTTGAAGACGATGCCAGCACAACAGCAACAAGCTTGGGCGGCATTTGAGAAATCAATCTCTCAGGATCGTATCCGTTCGAAATACGAAAACTTATTACGTTTATCTAATTACGTAACACAAGCTGATGCAGCGAAAGAATACCAATCACAAAATGCGAAATTCAATGCGCGTTTCTTGTTTGTTCCTTTCTTTTCAGTTCCAGATACGACCATCAAGGTAACTGACGCTCAATTGGAAGAATATTTGGCAAAGCATAAGGATCAATTTAAAGGAACGAACACACGTTCGATTCAATATGCAACATTCCCAGTTATTCCAACGAAGCAAGATACGGTTGAATTCTACAACCAAATCAAGAAATTGGCAAAGGATTTAGCCGTTGCTCCGAATGACTCGGCATTTGCCATGTTGAATTCAGATGTTCGTACACCTTACTTATTGCCATACGCTGAAATTCCAGCGGCAGTGAAAACCATGTTGCCAACTTTCCAAGTGGGTGGTATCTACGGTCCTTTTAAAGAAGGATTAACTTATTCAATTTACAAATACGGCGGTGTGAAGAAAGATTCCTTATTCACGATGCGTGCAAGTCATATTTTGATTACGCCAGCAAACAAGTCGGATTCAGCGAAGGCCCAAGCGAAGCAACGTGCAGAGGCGATTTTGACGCAGATTAAAGGAGGCGGAAGCTTTGAAACTTTAGCACAAATGAATGGCATGGATGGCACAGCGCAAAACGGCGGTGACTTAGGCTATTTCAAGAACAATGGTTCGATGGTTAAATCATTCGAAAAAGCTTTGTTTGGCTTTAACGGAACTGGTTTAATGCCTGGCGTTGTTGAAACGGAATTCGGTTACCACATTGTGAAAGTAACGGATGCTAAATCAAATACGAGCTACAAATTAGCGGCGATCAATAAGGCAATTGCTCCAACGCAAGCTACTTTAGACAAGGTATTTACGCAAGCGGACGCTTTTGCCAATGCGAATGGAACTTTAGCGGCATTTGAGGTGGCTTTGAAGAAAGACAAATCCATCATCATGATGCGTGCGGATCGTTTACAAGAGAATTCGTCGGCGGTGAACAACTTAGCCAATGCACGTGAAATCGTTCGTTGGGCCTTTGATGAGAACACGGCGGTAGGTGATGGTTCGAAGAAAGTATTTGAGCAAGACAACCAATACATCGTAGCTTACTTGACAGGAAAGACAGACAAAGACAATGTGAAGGTAGAGGATTACCGTATTGAATTAACGGCTTTGGTACGTAACCAATTGAAAGGAGAGCAAATCTCGAAGAAATTAGCGGGTATCAAAGGTACGTTGGAGCAGATCGCACAGAAGTATGGTGCAGGAGCTTTGGTAGAAACGGTACAAGATCAAACCTTAGCGGGTGGTATGTTAAACACTGCGGGTCCAGATGCCATTGCATTGGGTCGTATCGCTGGTTTGAAAAATGGCAAGCGTAGTTCCGTATTCGTAGGAGATAACGGTGTGTTTATCGCTGAGAAAACAGGTGGTGTAGCAGCTCCAGCCTTAGCGGATTACTCGCAATACAAGAATCAATTGCAGATGATGGGTGTTCAGCGTTCATCATTCTACATCAATGAGGCAATCAAGGAAAATGCCAAGATTGTTGATAAGCGTTACAAGTTCTATTAATAGACCTTTTCCAAGACAAGAAAAGCATTCTGGAAGGGATGCTTTTCTTGTTTACAAGCCATGAAAAAGCAAATACGGACGTGGATGATTTGGGTTGTTGCAGGAATAATACTTCTGTTGGTGAGCCCCTATGTCCTCATCCGATGGGATTTGAGTGAGGAGAAAAAATTCACCTTGAGCGAATCCACGATTTCAACCTTGCAGTCGCTGGATGGTCCGATTCGCATCAAATTATACCTTGCAGGTAATGACCTCCCAGGTGGCTTCAAACGGCTCCAAAAAGCGAGTCTGGATATGTTGCGTGACATTCAGCGAAATAGTCCGCAAACGATCACGATTGAGACGGTCAACATCTATGAGGAATTCCCGGATTCGAAGGCTCGTGAGGAACAAATCTTTTTATTGGACTCCTTGGGATTACCGCCCACCAATATCGTCAATAACGAGGGGGGCAAGCAGGTGCAGCAAATGGTCTTTCCAGGTTTGGTGATTGAAAAAGGGGATAAACAAGCGGGTGTATTGCTGTTAAAGGGCAATCAATTAGCCACTCCGCAAGAAGTGCTCAACCAGTCGGTCGAAGGCCTCGAATACGAGATTATGCAAGGGATCCAAACCTTGACGCAGACGGATCGTAAGAAGATTGGTTTTTTCTTGGATTACAGTAAGGTTCCGGCCATCAAGCAATTGGGTTTGATCGCGTCATTGCGAAAGTCGTATGATTTGTATCCGGTGGATTTGAGCGCGTCGGCAACCTTGGAGGGCTTGGATGCGATATGTGTGATACAGCCGAATCGGAAATTCAGTGTGGATGACCAATATAAAATTGACCAATTTTTGGTGAAGGGAGGAAAGGGCATATTCTTTCTTGAGGGGATACATATAGATACGATCCAAGGCCAGGGATTGGTCACATCGGTGATGGATGTGGGATTGAATGAGATGTTATTTCGTTATGGTTTGCGTTTGAATGCCAATATGGTGAAGGATGCCCAATTGAGTGGGATGATCCCTTTGCAGGTGGGTAACTTTGGAGACAAGGCCAATATACAATTGATGCCATGGCCGGCATTCCCTTTGTTGACAGGTAATCCATCGTCGGTCATCACGAAGAATTTAGATGCAATTTACGGACGTTTTGTATCGAGTATCGATACGGTGTCGGGAAGTAGCGGATTAAAGAAAACGGCCCTGTTGGCGACGAGTCCCTATACGCAAGTCCAAAAGGCACCGGCTACCCTACCCTTTTCCTCATCGGGCAAGGATTTTGATCCGGAGCAATATAAATCGGGTTCGCAGGTGATATCGTATTTATTGGAGGGAAAATTCAAGTCGATCTTTGTGAATCGTCCTTTGCCACCGGATAGTTTGTCGAAGGGCTTTGTGGCGCAGGGCGATCAAGAGGGAGGATTGATTGTGGTGGGTGATGGCGATTTGGCATTGAATGATATTGATCCGAGTACGAAGGGGCCTGCGGGATTGGGTTATGATCCATTTTCGAAGCATCTGTTCGCTAATCGGGATTTTATTTTGAATGCCTTTCATTATTTATTGGATGACCAAAGCGCCTTATTGGCGCGAAATAAAGACATCCGTTTGCGGCCTTTGGACAAGGCGAAGGTTCAGGAGAAGCGGGGATATTACCAGCTATTGAATGTGGCGGTTCCGGTGTTCTTTGGGCTTTTGATCAGTCTTTTGGTAATTGTATTCCGTAAGCGTAAATACGCAGCATAACACTTGGCTTTGTAGTCAAATTGATTTAACTTCAAGGTCTGAATTCAACATTAACCCAACAAGCAATACAATGAAATTTTTAGTAGCCTCGAACGTCTTATTGAAGCAACTTTCAGCCATTAATGGTGTGGTAGCGAGCAATCCAATTATTCCTATTTTGGAAAACATCTTAGTGGAGTTGGAGGGCAATAAATTGATGTTGACGGCGTCGGATTTACAGACGGTGATGACGACGACGGTGGAGGTTGAGGGATTTGAAAATGGATCGATTGCCTTACCGGCACGATTGTTGTTGGAGACCTTGCGTAGCTTACCTGAGCAACCGGTAACAATCGGTGCGGATGCAGGAACATTTGGTGCGGAGATTGCGACACAGAATGGTCGGTTTAAGTTGAGCGGTGAGAATCCGATCGACTTCCCACGTATTCCGGAGGTCGCGAAAAATCAGTCGATTTCCTTATCGGCGGTGACCTTGGGTGAGGCGATTGCGAATACTTTGTTGGCGGTCTCGAATGATGACATGCGTCCGGCGATGACGGGGGTATTGATTCAGATGATGGGGGATCATACGAATTTTGTGGCGACGGACGGACATCGTTTGGTGCGTTACCGCAGAACGGATTTGAAAACGGAGGGTAGTAGCTCGTTGATCTTGCCAAAGAAGGCTTTATCGCTTTTGAAATCAACATTACCGGCGGATGAAACACCGGTGACGGTTGAATTTAGTTCATCGAATGCCTTCTTCAGTTTCCAAAGTTTTCAGTTGATTTGTCGGATCATCGACGAGCGTTTCCCTGAGTACGAGAACGCGATTCCGAAGGAAAACAATGAGATCTTGACGATTAATCGTTTGGAGTTCTTGAGTTCGGTAAAGCGTATTTCAATTTACTCTAATAAGACGACGCACCAGATTCGTTTGAAGTTGACGGCCAATAAGTTGACCCTTTCCGCAGAGGATTTGGATTACTCGAACGAGGCGAATGAGGCTTTGGCTTGTGATTATGCGGGCAAGGACATGGAGATTGGATTCAATGCGAAATTGATTTCGGAATTATTGGGTAATTTATCTTCGAAGTTTGTTGACATTAAATTAAGTGAGCCAAACAAGGCGGGATTAATTATCCCATCGGATCAGGATGAGGCGGAGGATATCTTGCTGTTGGTGATGCCGGTGATGCTTAACTCGTACAACTAAGAGTTAAGAACTAAGAGATATTAAATTAACATAACAAGCGACTCGTGACTAGCGACTAGCGACTTTAAAACCATGAAAAAGCTATTAAGTATTCTATTTATTGCCCTTTTAACCTTGCCTGCATTTGCGGAAGGCGATGGGGTCAATTTCTTTGAGGGAAGTTTTCGTCAGGCGTTGGCGAAGGCAAAGAAGGAGAAGAAAATGGTCATGTTAGACGCTTATACGTCGTGGTGTGGACCTTGTAAGGTTTTGAAGAACAAGGTATTCCCGAATAAGGAGTTGGGCAATTACATCAATGAGCATTTTGTCTCGATTGGAGTGGATATGGAAGCGGGTGAAGGCCCAGCTTTGGCAAATATGTATCCGATTGAGGGTTATCCAACCATCTTGTTTTTAGATGCCTCAGGAAAGATTAAAAAGAAGATTTTGGGCTTACCTCAGGGAGGGGCTAAGGAGTTGTTGGGTGAAGCGAAGAAGGTGAAATAAATTAGACGTTGGACGATAGACGTTTAACGTTAAATCCCGAATTTTTAGAGACGCGATAATTCGCGTCTTTTTTTTGTCTTCTCTAAAATAGCATTCCCAAGGTTTAAAGTCTAATGTCTAAATGATCCCCTCCTCTTCCGCCTGGTTCTTCAAATCATGAATCTCAACGGGTTTCTTGGAGCGCTTGCGCATTTGGATATTAATGAATTCCACGAACAAGGAGAAGGCGATGGAGAAATACAGGTATCCTTTCGGAATTTGACCGATGCTGTTATTGAGGATGCTGAGTTCGGAATCGTGGCTGGCTTCGGCGATGAGCATAAAACCGATCATGATGAGGAATGAGAGGCCCAAAACCTGCAAAGACGGGTGATTATTCACAAAACGACCTACCGGACCGGAGAAGCCCATCATGATGATGGCAGAGGCAATTACGGCGATGATCATAACTCCCATGTTATCGGACAAGCCGATAGCCGTTAAGATCGAATCGATCGAGAAGACAAGGTTGATTAGGGCGATTTGGGTAACGACTTTGGCAATGCTGTTGACCGCCTTACCGGATTGGGCAATGTGCTCCTCCTCCCCTTCTAATTTCATGAAGATTTCGTTGGTGGCTTTATAGAGCAAGAATAATCCGCCGACGAACAAGATGATGGCTTGACCACTGGGAGCCATTTTAAGGAATCCCCAATCGATGTGCGCAAAGGGTTTTTGAAGCGAAATAAGGATAGAAATTCCGAACAAAAGAATAACCCGAAAGATCATGGCGAGAAAAAGACCGATGTTACGGGCTTTGGCCTGATCTACTTTAGGTAAACGTGATGCGGTGATGGAGATAAAAATGATGTTATCAATTCCCAAGACGATCTCCAAAAAGGTTAAGGTGAATAAACTGATCAGATTATCCAGACTAAATAATGATTCCATGTAAAAAAATATTGAAGCGTAAAGATGGTGTGTTTCAGGCAGATAATCAATCAAAAGTGCATTTAGACGAAAATTTATCAACTTTTTTTAAGACCCTATTTGCATAAAAAAAATAAAAAGTAGATATTTGCAAACCGATTCACACGGAATGGTCTTATAGCTCAGCTGGTTCAGAGCACCTGCCTTACAAGCAGGGGGTCCTAGGTTCGAATCCTAGTGGGACCACATACATTACATTCAAATGCCTGTAAATCAATGATTTATGGGCATTTTTATTTTACAGGTACAATATAGGTACAAGTTTCAACTCATTTCATTCTCCTACTTCCATTTGCTTTTGATTACACAATAAAGCATTTATTATCTATAAAACTTGTTTGAGTTTATGATAATAGTGGTTTAATCCCTAACATTGGGTAGAAATACTGCTAACAATTAAGTTTGTTATTGAATATTTCTGTTGGGTTACAATTAGAATTTATTAAATTAAATTATACAATTCATGCAAATAAATAAATTGGAGCACATTAAAAATAACAATACAAATGGAAAAAATAGAACAAGAAGAATTTGAAGATACACTTTATCAAATTCCTGAAGATATAGGTTCAGAAGATGAAGATGATATAGAACAAGAAAAATCTACTTTTAGTCAAGCTGTTATTTGGGGAACAGATTGGACGACTGAAACAGTAAACTCGCAGCTATTAAAAAATAACATTGATTTATTTCCAAAATTTCAACGTAGAGATGCTTGGTCAAATAAAGCTAAAAGTAGATTTATCGAGTCTTTAATTTTAGGCCTTCCAATACCTCAAATAATACTAGCAGAAAAAACTAAACATAGAGGGAAATACATAGTTATTGACGGAAAACAAAGGTTGTTGACAATTCGTAGATTTTTTTCAATCGAACTAAATGACGAATTCAAACCATTAAGGCTTTCTGGTCTTGAAATATTGACTCAGTTAAACGGAAAAACATATAAAAACATTAAAGAAAACCCAGATTTTTTCGAAGAGTTAAACCAACTAGAGAATCAGAGTATAAGAACTGTCGTATTAAAAAATTGGCCCAATGAAGAATTTTTATATACGGTTTTTTTAAGACTAAATACAGGCAGTATCAAATTGAGCCCTCAAGAGTTAAGACAAGCTCTGCACCCAGGACCATTTATTGACTTTGCCGATGAATTTTCTATAAACAGCGAGCAAATAAAGGCAATGCTTAATTTGACCAAACCTGATTACAGAATGCGTGATGTAGAAATGGTGATAAGATATTTTGCCAATAAATACTATTTAAAGAATTACAATGGCAATTTAAAGAAAGCATTTGATGAAACTGTCAATTATTTAAACAATGAATGGAACGAAGCTGAATTACGAATAAAAGAAGATGCGGAAAGACTCAATTTCGCCATTGATTTCACAATTAGTATGTATGGCAGTAAAAAAGACGCTTTTAGCAAATGGAATGGCGAGTCATTCCAAGGAAATTTCAATAGAGCGGTGTTTGATATCATGGTTTACTTTTTTAGTAACAGTAAAATCTTAGAAGAATCGAAAAGTAAAAAGAAGCAAATATTAGAGTCATTCAAAAAATTATGTGAAAATGATCCTGATTTTGTTAAATCATTTGAACATACAACAAAGAGCATTGAAAACACTTTTAAAAGAATAACAACTTGGGGTGAAGCTCTCTCAGAAATTTTGGAAGTTGAAGTTGAGGTTCCCAAAATTGATATTAATGGACAGTTTACAACAAATATGTTATGAAATGGCAAATTCTGAAAGATACAATAAATTGCTGTCTCGAATTAGCCAACTAGAATGCAATTTGCTTCCAGCACCCAAAATAAATGGCAATTATACAAAAAAAGAGTCGGATATGATAAGGAGCTATGTTCTCTTATCTCATGCAGAAATTGAATCTTATTTTGAAGATATTGCTGATTCCAAAGTCAGAAAAGCTCTTTCTGAATGGATGTCGAAAAGAACAAAAAGTAACTGTCTTCTAGCAATTATGTCCTATTGTACTGAAGAAATAAATTGGAATAATCTGAAGAAAACCGATAAGGACAAACTTGATTACAGAATATCTTTAGTAACTAGACATTATCTAAACAAATTGATCGGCAACCATGGAATAAAATCAACAAATTTATTGAGTATATTATTACCAATTGGAATTGAGTCGAGCGAAATTGATCCCTCTTGGCTGAATACGATGGATAATTTCGGTTCAAAAAGAGGGCAATTTGCCCATACATCTTCGAGTGTCCAATCTCAGATAGACTTAGTAACCGAAAAAAATAATTTAAACAATTCTATACTTCCTGAGATTCGAAATATAGATATACTTGTAAAAAAAATCAAATAACTACGACTACAAATAATATGTTGCATTTTGTAAAATTAAAAAGAGTATTGACCCGGCAGGAACTGTCGAACACTGGAAAACAGCAAATTCTGCTTTGAACAGAATACGGATGAGTTTTTCAAGAGAAGAAACTGCACCTCATACTTTTTTCATTGTTGCTGTAATACAAAACAGCATAGCATCAGAGATATTTAAGCAACTTCAAACCGGAACAAAACCTAATACAGCAAATCTAAAAAATAACGAGCAATTAACCGCAATTTGTAATTGGTACATTAATAAAGATAATGAAACTAGTAACCAGAAATCATCTTGAAAATTGGGCAGATACAACGTTTTCAAAAGCTTTTCTGCCTTATTTAATTTCAAGATTGATAAGAGCAACAACGCCCTCAAGCACAAAAGCAAATCTTCCTTCAGGAAGTGCTACTTATATTGGAGGTTGGGACGCGATTGTAAATTGTGAAACCGAAACGGCATATGTGCCTAATGGAACTTCTTTGTGGGAATTTGGAACTTCGTCTGATTGTAAAGGAAAAGCCAATAATGATTATGAAAAAAGAAAGAAGAATCCAATAGGATATATACCAAGCGATTCTATTTTCATATTTGTTACACCCAGACTTTGGACAAAAAAGGAAGAATGGATTGCAACAAAAAAAGCTGAAAATCATTGGAAAGATGTTAAGGTATTTGATTCAATAGACTTAGAGCAATGGCTCGAAAATGCCTATTCTGTTTCCCGTTGGCTTGCTTCGCAAGATGGAGTTGGAACATATCCATTTGATGGAATAATTACAGCTGACGAATTCTGGGAAGAATGGTCAATGGGCCCAAACAGAATGGTTCTTTCCCCAGAATGTGTAGTAGCAGGAAGAGAATATGAAAAAGACTTATTATTATCAACGTTAAAAGGAGAACCAACAATCAAAGGAATAAAAGCATCAACAAAGATTGAAGCAATTGCATTTATAATTGCTTCAGCAAAATTATTCCCACCAGAGGAGTTTGACCGATTTTTTTCCAAAGCATTAGTCGTTGATACTGAAGGGAATTTTCGCGGAATTGTTAGAAACAATATAAACTCAACTTTAAATCTGATTCCAAGATTCGATGAAACACAAACACATTACTTAGCTGTATCAAAAGGAAACCATGTTTTAGTTCCTCTTGGTGCAGAAGATGACTTTAATCAAGAAACAATTATTCTACCAACAATTGATAGAGATGGTCAGATCAATGCACTAATAAAGAGTGGCATACCAAAAGAAGCTGCTGAGAAATTTTCTAGGGAATCAGCCAGAAACATTACAATAATTAAAAAACTGCTTGGATTTCCACACTTCAAATCAAAATGGATAGAGAAAGAAAATATCCGTGAAATAATTCCAGCTCTTATACTTGGGAGATGGAACGAAACATTTGTTGGAGATATTGAACTAATTGAAAAGCTTTCTGAGCAAAAATATAATGACTTTTTAGTTATCCTTAACAAATGGAAAAACTTTGAAGAATCGCCCATTATCCAAATAGGTGAAACTTGGAGGTTAACTTCTCCTCTCGATTTGTGGACAGCACTATCATATAAACTTTCATCTAAAGACTTTCAGAACATTAAAGAATGTTATGCATTAGCATTCGAAAATGGAAATCCAATAATCGAACCTGAGGAAAAAAACAGTTTCGCTGTTTATTTCAACAAGAAAAACAAATATTCGAAATGGTCAAGAGAAGGGCTAACGCAATCTTTAATATTAGTTGGACAAATGAATGCAGTAAATTTCCCCAATCTTGATAATCCTCAAAATTGGGTTAATAAAATTATTTTTGATTTACTCAACAATTCAAGTGGAGAAATATGGATTTCACTTAATCACGAATTACCTCTTATTTCGGAGGCATCGCCTGAAAGTTTTCTTAAAGCTGTAAAAAATTCATTGGCAAAAGAAAAACCCGAAATAATTGATATGTTCAAAGAAGAAGAAGGTTTATTTCACAAAAAAAGTCACCATACTGGTTTGTTGTGGGCACTTGAAAATTTAGCTTGGTTGCCTGAATATTTAAGAGATGTGAGTTTGGTACTGCTTAAACTTTCAAGACTTGACCCAGGCGGTAGTTTATCAAACAGACCCTTAAATAGTATTTCAGAAATTTTCAAACCTTGGCATTTTCAAACTCTCGCATCTTATGATGAAAGAATTGAAATTCTAAAATACATTACCAAAAATGAAAACGAATTAGGTTGGTCTCTATTACTTAGAATGCTTCCTGAACATCACGGCATAGCACATTTAACAAATAAAATGCGTTGGCGAATGTTTAATAAAAATACCAATCTCATTTACACTTATCAAGAAATATCGAATACCCATTCTGAAGTAATAGAAATACTTATAAACCTTTTTGACAATGACGATGAAAAAATTTCTCAACTCATTAAAGGAATAACTAATCTATCGCCAAATGACAGAAAAAGAGTTTTAGATTGGGCTGATGAAGTTTGCCCAAATATAAAACAGGAAAAATTTTCAACTTGGAAAACGATCCGGGGAATTTTAAATCATCACAGGTCTAATCCTGATTCCAGTTGGACTTTATCTGAATCCGAGTTAGTACGGTTAGAAAATTTGTACAACAAACTTCAACCAACAGACATTATCCACAAATACATTTGGCTTTTCAACGAACATTGGCCAGAGTTTCCAGAAGGTTTGAAATATGATGCCAATGAATCAGAAAAACGATACGATCAACAACAAAAGAGTATTGATGAAGCAAGAAAAACAGCCGTAACCGTTTTTCTTAAAGAATTAGGTTTAAACGCAACCTTAGAATTACGAAAACAAGTAAAAGAGTTTTGGTTTTTGGGTGGTGCTTTAGCAGATGTAATCACTAATAAGAAAGATGTTATTATAGTTTGTGAATGTTTATATGACGATAAAAATCTCATTGGTTTTGCTCACAGCTTTATCTATCGTAAATCAATTATTGAAAACTTTGAATGGGGAAAAACTTTATTTAAAGAATTACAAAAAAAGAAGTTTAGCAATAAAGCACTTTCAAATGTGCTTATTCCACTAAATCAAAATCAACAATTGTGGAAATTTGTAGCTTCATTAGATGAAGAAATACAAAATGAATATTGGCAAAACATCAATCCTCATTTTCATCAAATTACAGTTGAAGAAAAAACATTTGGAATTGAAATGCTTCTGAAATACAAAAGATTCTTTTCTGCAATAGATATTGCTTCACATTTCGTAAACGTAATTTCAAGTAATCTGCTTTCAGAGATATTGAAAAAAGCAGCAGAAGACGAAGCACTTGAAATGCCACGTTTCCGGGACTATGAAATTGTACGAATTTTTGAAGAACTTGACAGGCGTACAGATATTGAGAAATCAACACTCATTCATTTGGAGTGGCTTTATCTTCCAATTTTAGATTCATATGGAACAATAAGAAATCCCAAGATGTTAGAGGAAGAATTGGCAAACAATCCAGATTTTTTTATTGAGGTTTTAAAGTGGATTTACATTCCTAAAGACAAAAACTCATTGGAAAGAGAACGAGAAGGTATTACAGAAGAGGCTATTCAAAATAGAGCAAAACAAGCATATCATTTGCTTCATTCATGGAAAAAAATTCCGGGTATGAAAGAAGATAATTCTATTGATGAAACGGAATTGAAAAATTGGATTACAAAAACAAGATTGCTAGCAGAAAAAGTAAGTCGATTAGAAGTTGCTGATTCCGAAATCGGAAAAATATTAGCTGAATACCCTGAAAATATTAACGAATGGCCACAGGAAAAAATATTTCATATTATTGAAGAAATAAATACCGTCAGTTTAAAAAGAGGTTATTCATCTGCAATGTTCAACAAGCGAGGCTTATCAGCAAGAGGGGCTTTTGACGGTGGAAATATCGAAAGAGAAAAAGCAATATTTTTTGAAAAGTTAGAGAATGACTATAAAAACAAATATCCAAATGTTGCAGAAATATTTAAACATTTGAAGCTAGAATACTTAGTCGATGCTAAAAGAATGGATGAAGAAGCAGAACGAAATAAATTAGAATATTAACGTTAAAAAAAGGCATTTTCTACCTATTCACTTAATTGTATGGTGCCAAATAAAACCACTTTTACTCAACCACCTTGAACGAGATATACTACTCCTCAATTTTATCTTTAAACAATTGATATGACATTTAATACCAATTCCAAATTAGTAGTTAGCTCTTTTTCCTCAAATAATATACTCCATCACGTTGTACAATATCATAATTCGTTATTTTAAGTATTGTACAAACCCCTTGATACTTGGACATTTTTTTTGAAACAGTTTTGTAATAAATGGTCGAATTTAGGCCCGAATTTAAACGAAAATCCTAAACACCTATTGTTTAATTACACTCTCTACGGGATAGTGTCTAATTATTCAAATATTATTGGTTCAAAATATTTCCTTCCTATAGAATATGGAATTAGTTTCTTATGTTGAAGCCTTCCTATAATGATAGCAGGGTGTGTGTTGAACTGTTTTGCAAACTTTCTGAAGTCTTCATCATTAAGAGGTGCTTCAGCTAGTATTTCTGCTTCCTCCTTATCAGTCAAAGTCCATTTACTTGCAAAATCGTCTGCTTCCCGTTCCTTTTCAAGGTTTTTCAATGTATAATCAACTTTCTCTAAGAAAATATCTTTTTTACCATGTAAAAGAATATGCCCAGCTTCGTGAAAGAATGTGAACCAGAAACTGTCGTTACGGTTGTAACGGCCTGTTAACTGAATGAAAGGAGTATCGTTTAGCCAGCGAGTGGAACCGCTGATCGGTGCTTTATTTATACATGGGGTATGAATTACTTTAACACCAGCTTCGAGGCAAATGTTTTGCAACTGGTTAAAGAAATCTTTTGGATGCTGTGCCATGATGGACTTTAACTCCGGCAATGCCTCTTTAAACTTTTTTTCTGAATAATTGTTCGCATCAAGTTCGGCTGCCTGTAACTCACCTTTACGGAGCCATGCAGAAATGGCATAAGGCTCGCTGGTTTGAGCTAATGATATTCGGAAATTCACTTTCAACTGTTGTTTGAAATAATAGTCTTCCCAAGCCGTGTGATTAGCAAAACCAAAGAAAGCCAACATTTCCACAACTTTTTCATGAATGTTACTTACTTTAGGCAACCAGCCTTTTTTAATCATATCAGCTATGGGAAACTTCTTTGCCCATTCCACAGCTTCTTCAATAATAGCATTTTGTTTTACCCTAGCAATGTATTCATCATACGACCTTTGGTGGTTCATCCAGAAGTTGGCCGGGATCTTGGTTACATTTTCAAACTGAACTGCCATATCGGGGGTAATAGAACTATTTCCCTTCAGTACGGCTATTATGGTCTTCTCTGGCTTGCCTGTACGCAAGGAAAACTCTTTGGGCCCCATTTCCATTTCTATCAATTTTTCTTCTAATGTCTCACCAGGATGGGGTCTTGATTGCGGAAGGTAATGAATTTGATTGGCCATGTTTACTTCTCTTTGTGGTAGTTTATAATCTCAATAACTTCTACACCTGTTATCTCTAACCAGATATACTGGCCGTCTTTATTAGTAGGGATAGGGTTTTCATGGGGTGTAAAAACCAGCCTGTACGGTTGGTCTAAGTCGCAGCCCCATTGCCCTTTCCGGTTGTTCTTAAGTTCGTGGTAGTTGCCGGGTAAGTGCCTTACTTCTTCCAAATTGGTGGCATCCTCCAATTGAGTAAGCCTACGACGGAGAATGGTGGCCTGTATCTTGCCTAACTCTTTAAGCATCTTCCGGTCATCGTTAACCAATTTCTCTAATTTCTTATTTGTAAAAGTTATTTCCACTGCAAAGGTATCTAAATTTTGATTAACAGCAAGTGTAAGTTGAAAAATTTATTTATTAAACTAATCTTTTGTTCACTTTTATGGAACTTGAGTACTAAATTGTGATTGAATTTATGTTTACAACAATTAAGTTAGTCGTGATATATCTTCAATTGCTCGGTCATTAACATTGGCAAAAGCCAATCGCGGAGTTCTCTGAGTTTTTGGTTTTCGAGTTTAATATTTTCAAGTTTTTCAAAAATTGAAGATGTTATTCCATTGTATTTTTTTATATATACTTCATTGGACAAAATTGGGGCTTCTCTTAATCTATTTAATCCAATAAATTTTTGAATACTTCCAGAAATTACATTTTTCATATATCTATTCATATCAATAGACTTTAGAAACATGCAAACATAATTTTTGTATTCTTCCTTTTGGGAGGTTTTATATAATGCGACATTTTTAATTGTAAAATTTATTTCTTTCTCTTCAACCTTATAAACAGTGCCAATATTTCCAATCATTGAAAATAAAATATCACCAGTTTCTACATTACTTCTTTTAATAATTGACAAATAATCCTCCTCTGAAATTAGGCTAGCATTTTCAAAATCTAAACCTGAAACTTGTAAATTTTTAGAAGTAATTAACCGAAAACCTTCACTTTGCGGTTTTGGGGAATCATGTGTACCATCTTTTACTTCAACAATTGAATTAATTTTTTCTACGTCCCATCCCTTAGGAATTTCTCTTTTCAACTCCTCATTCCAAACCATTTTACCTCCACTTGATTTGTAAGGTTTCCCATTTTCATTAGGAAAATCAAACTGAACAAACCAATAATCATAAATGGTTTTGGCCATCAATTCTAATTCGGCATTAATCCGATTATTGAGTTCGATTTTGGAATCTAATGCAGAAAGAACAAAGGCAATTTTGTTTTGGTCATTTAAATCTTCAGAAATTTCAATTTCCATTAAATCAAAAGAATTAAGATTAATTGTATCAAAAACAGAACCTTGACTTCTTTTTTTTATGTTGGAAACATAGTTTTTAAGAGCGTAAAACAAATAATCTGTTTCGACAATTCCTTTTTTTCCCCTTATCCCAAAGCAAGATTGGTTAAAACACATTGGCAAACCAATCTGAGCTAACGCTCCAACAGTACCTCTTGCAGAAATAATAATATCCCCTCTTCTAAGTAATTTGGTATTACTATTATTCAAACCTTCTACTGTAATCTTTTTCTCTGTTGAATAAACATATCGCAAATCATTATTAAAATCAGTAACTGACAACCAACCAATTGTTCCGTTTTCCCAATATTGTTTTACATCAGTTTTTGGAGTTCCACCACTAATAATATCAATAATTGAACTAAGTTTAACCTTATTCATACTTCAATCCCTTTAACTGTTTTTGAATTTCATTCTCTAGCTCTTTCGACTCAGAAAACAAGCTGCTCAAATTGGATTCAAAAGAGTCCATTTTAGATACAAATTCTTCAGGCGAGATATCGGTGTATTCAATCTTTACATCGAAATATTGCCCAGCGCTTAAGCTATAGTTCTTTTCTTTGATTTGGTCATAAGAAACTACCACAGTAAAATCTTCCACCGCCTCATGCTTATTGAATGTGTTAATGATTAACTGTTCTTCAGCTTCTGAAAGCAATGTTTTTTGGTTTTTCCCTTCCTTAACAGTCGTTCCTAATTTAGATGCATCCATTAACACAATGTCTCCCTTTTTATTGGCTTTATCTAAAAACAAGATAGATACATTCGTGCCTGTCGTAGCAAAAATATTGCTAGGCATACTGATTACACCTCGAAGCATCTGTTTTTCAACTAGGCGTTCTCTAATCTTCTTTTCAATACCGCTTTGGGCCGTGATAAATCCCGTGGGAACTACAATGGCCGCCCTACCCCTATGATTCAGTGTAAAGACAATGTGCTGAATAAACAAGGGATAAATAGCCATCCCCTCCTTCTTTGCTTTTGGCACATTAGGCATTCCAGCGAAAAAACGTTCATTGTTTTCCTTTGTATCTAAATCAGCTACATAATCGCTAAAATCTAATTTAAACGGTGGATTAGAAACGATAAAATCAAACTGTTTTAATTTACCGTTCGCCTCTTTGTGATAAGGCTCCAAGATGGTATTCCCTTTTACAATATTGGGGATTGAATGCACTAAATCATTTAGGATAAGATTTAACCGCAATAGATTAGAGGATTTTTGAGAAATATCCTGAGAATAAATCGTACACTTATCTTCCCCTATGGCGTGGGCTAAGTTCATCAATAATGTACCTGAACCAGCAGATGGATCGTAACAAGTGACATCCTTAACTTCCTCAGTAACTAAACATGATGCCATAATTTTTGCAACGGCATGAGGCGTAAAATACTCAGCATATTTTCCTCCACTATTCGAGTTATAATCACTAATTAGGTATTCAAAGATCGTAGCATAAAAGTCAAATTTCTCGTGAAAAATATGCTCAAAGCTAAACCCAATTAGTTTATTGATAATAGCTTTGCAAAAGTCATCGCGTTTATCGGTAACGTATTTACTGATGTTTTCAAACAATACAATTTTCTCTCCACCATCCGTTACTACCGAAAATATATCACTGTTCTCTTTAGCAATATCTAATAAGGTGTTATCAAAAATTTCTGCAAAATTAGCTTCATTTTGACGTTCGAATAAGCTTGAAATAAACTGATTAGGCTTTAAACGAGCAGCACTTTCACTTAATTGAAGCATGAGCATCTCATAATCATCTGCTGTATATTTCTTTAGCTCAACTTCCCAATTTTCGGCATTCGCAAGATTTGAATCCAGCTGCTTTACTTCGTGAACGAACTTATCATTTAAGAATTTATAAAGGAAGACCTGAGTGATTATTTTAAACTCATTTCCGTCATTGCCTAAACCATAATTTGCACACACACTCTTCAGGTCATCAATCAGGGCTTTGGTTTGTCTTTCAAATGTTACTGTTGTTGTCATATTGTATTTAGGCTACTCTTCCGTAAAATTCATTCATATACTCTTTGACCATCATGCCATTGATTACTTTTGCCTGCTTGGCATCAAGCGGAAGCTGATGCTTATTTTTTAATTGCTCTACAACTAATCGAATCATAAGCCTTTCAACATAACTCTCATTTTCCATCATTTTTGAGTTCTGTTCGATTTCACTATCGACTTCTTTCTTTAGACTTTGTAACGCTTCGAATAACTTACTTTCACTTTCTGTAAGAGGATCCTTTTCCATTAAGCGTTTATGTAATCGCGCATATTTTGCATCGTTATCATACTTAGCTTTTAACAACTGATTTTTTCTATCCAATTCTTTTGAAGCTTGGAAAAGTGTTTCAAGTTGCTTAATGTTTTGCTCCATTTCTTCTTTAGTCACCTCATTCAGATTTTTCTTTCTAAATAGGCGTTCCAACTCTTCTTTCAAAGAAAT
The DNA here is from genome assembly GCF_054558655.1 of Aquirufa sp. 5-AUSEE-100C1. Lineage (NCBI taxonomy): Bacteria > Pseudomonadati > Bacteroidota > Cytophagia > Cytophagales > Flectobacillaceae > Aquirufa > Aquirufa sp. 5-AUSEE-100C1. The sequence continues at coordinate 142,140 of NZ_JBPXKO010000002.1, forward strand.
AAATTCAGGATCACGCTGATCAAAATTGCCTCCAAGAGACTCACGTGTTCTTTGTAGAATATTTTTCAATTGATCCGCTAAAATCATTTCTTCCTCTTTGACTTTCACAAAAGCAAAAAATACATCCTCTAATGCAACGTTCAACAAATTGCTAGTATCTACATTATTCTCTAATGATTCTTTTGTATTAATGAGGGCTAATCGATTATTAGCTTCTCTTGCTAGTTGTGAAAGCTTATGAAAATCAAGTCTATCAAGCAGCTCATGATTTCCTGATAATCGAATGATGTTGTATAAATCTCGAGCATTATTTAAGGCTTTCACCAGACCCAAAATCTGCGCTCTATCTCCTATTTGAGATATTTGCTGAGAAAATACTTCAGCGTTATTCGTATTGTAATGAAATAAAACATCCTTTATTTGATGAATCTCGGCTGCTATTTCGTCGGCACTTTTAAAAATGTTAGAATAATGCTCCATTTCATCCCCTAACTCCTCTTGCAATTCATCGAAATAAGCCCGATTCGTTTTATCAAACTCTTTTTGGATATCAGCAAAATCTACAACATACCCATATTTGAAATTATTATACGTCCTATTTACCCTGGTAAGTGTTTGTAATAAGTTGTGAGCTTTTATCACTCTGCCTATATATAGCTTTTTGAGCCTAGGAGCATCAAAACCCGTTAATAACATGTTATACACAAATATCAAATCTATTTTACCCTCTTTAAACTCCTCAACCTGTTTTTTCCGATCCTCTTTTGAGCCTATATCATGCAGAATTAAGGCAGCTGATTTTACCTTTCTATCATTTTCTCTTTTTTCTCCATAACTAACTTTAGGCTCTGCGGCCATTGAGTATGCGTCATTCTCAGAAAAATCAGCGTATTTATCTTCGAAAATTTCGAACATCTGCTTCGCCTGGTCTGAAGAATCACAAACCACCATTGCACCAATAGAAGTATCATTCATAGCAATACGCGTATTCTCAAAATCCTTCACTAAATAATCGAGCATCGGCTCTACAAATTTTGGATGAGAATAAACAAGCTTTTTATCTCCATCTCCTTTAAGCAGCTCAATATCTTCTAATGCCTGTTGGAGCGTTAATTTATATTTAGTCTCAATCTCCTCTCGAATAAGTCTTAATGTATAGCCATCAGCAATCGAAGAATTATAATAGTATTTATGAATATAACCTCCAAATAAAGATTTGGAGTTAAATTCATTCCCTATCAATGGCGTTCCCGTTAAACCAATTTTTACTGCGTTTGAATCAGACTCATGTAAGTTTGCCAAAAAGCTCCCTTTAGGATTATAGCTTCGATGAACTTCATCCAAAAAGTATACACGCTGGATATTCAGGTTGTAATCGTTGTTTTTTATAACACTTGAATCATCCTCAAACTTTTGAATATTAACTACCGTAATCTCAGGTTTTCCTGAGTTATTGTGAATTACGCTGGTCGACTTAATATCCCGCGAAAACTCCTCTCTAGAATTAATGTTGTGAACAACTAATCCTCTACTCTTAAATTCTCTACCGGCTTGAATAAGCAAATCAATCCGATCGACGATGAAATAAAACTTAGGAACGACTCCTTTTGAATGATAGTAATTTGTCAGATACCTGACATTATAATAAGCTAATGCTGTTTTACCACTACCTTGAGTATGCCAAATAATCCCTTTCTTAACCCCTTCATCCAATTTATGCTCTATTGCTTTGGTAGCAAATAACTGAGGATAGCGCATAACATGCTTCTGCAATCCACTATTTTCTTTCACATATGTCAAACCATATTGCAGCAGGAAGGATAATCGATCACGCTGAAATAACGATGTACAAATTCGATTAGTTGGAGTATCAGGATTTTTGTTGGTAATAAATTCCGCTGAATGCTTGATGGCTACCTTATTGTTATCCTTTAAGATTTCAGTTTCTAATTCATCACTAACTGGCAAAATCAACTTATCGAGGTCAAAAGAATCTTCCTCTCTAAAGTAATTGAATATGGGTTTCTTGTAAGAAGAAGTCGCATAAAATGCGCCTTCTATAGGCATTGATGAGCTATTATCGTACTCCATATTGTTTGAGAACACCATCAATTGGGTCATGTTCACAAACTTTTTAAATTTCTTATTCTGAAAACGAGTTTGAATGCGCTCGTGTTCTTTTAGAATACCATCTTGATTATTCGGTTTCTTTACTTCAATAAATGCCAAAGGCAACCCATTGATTAGTAGAATTATATCCGGACGAAATTCATCATCATCCTTTTTATAAGTCAATTCTGTAACTACGTGAAAGCTGTTATTATTAAAATCCTCAAAGTCAATTATTCGAGTACCCGATTTAGCAATTAACTTCTCATAGAACGCTTTGCCTAAATCATCATTTTCTAAACAAAGAGATAACTCTGCATATAATCGATCAATATCTCCAATAGACATTTCAGGATTTAAACGCTTGGTAGAACTGAAAAATATATCAGTAAAGATATTAGTCGACTCATCCCAGACTTGACTCTTAAGTGACAAGTACTCATAACCCAAACCGACCAAATGTAGTATCGTAGGTAACTTTACTCGGGAGTCTTCGTTAAACTGGTTAAACTTCATTTAATCTCGTCTTAATTCAAGCAGATGATAGCTAATATAAAGCTATCCTAGTTTTACGCAAATTCCAATAAATCGTCATATTCTTTATTAAAAGGTTGAAAACAAATGCTAGAAATACAACATCAGAGAAGACTTTGTGGGAGATAAAAAATTACTAATTTTGAAAACAACAACGTTTGCTTAGTAGAAGATAAGGGCAGGAACGTGGCGTACTATTCAGCTGAATACTGGAGCAATTGTAAGTGGCACTAAATAACAATCAGTTTAGAATTGAAGAAATAAACCTTTTTTAATAGAATTTATCTTTTCGTTAAAAGGGTTCATTGGTCACTGGTTTTTTATAAAATTTTTTTAAGTGTAAAAATGCCTGTTTTAATCTAACTAAGATATCTGTTTCTTGGTTACTTTTATATGCCGTTTGAAAATAAGACGTGACGGTTTTTTCATTTCGACTTATATCAAATTTCTTAATTGAATCTTTATGAGTACTTATTGATAAAAATTGACCTTGTATATCTATATAGTCTATATCAAAAATTGGTATGGAAATTTTCATAACAGATACTTTACCATTTGAAGATTGTTCCTGATATGTTATGTTTAGAGAATGTGAGTCAAAATAATAATTATAATTAAAATAGTTTGTTTCAATATATTCTGGAATTAAACTATACTCAGAGCCGAGCTTAGGGGTATTTAGAGTGTAATTTTTAGGTGTAATTGTATTTAGTTTTTCGAGAATCCAAGTTTCGGTATCATGTTTAGATGCATTACTATTATCTTTTTCTAAACTTTCTAAATATTCTCCAAACGTCATTCCCTCTGTCTTTTTTTTATTAAATGTTTTTTGGGCCAAACATATGTTTTCAAAATTGATTAAGACTAGAATAAAAAATAATATCTTATAATAATTTTTCATTTTTGTAGAAGTTCTTTTGAGTAAATTTCAATGGTTGAAACAACCTAATGTAGATTTTCGAGGTTTTGTTTTCGTATATAATTCATTCCTGAAAAGTTATTTAACTTCATAGAGACATTTAGCTGGAATAAAGTTAATTACAACGATCAGCATTATTTAGAGGGTTGAACTAAATCTCCTTCATAAACCCCTTTGAGCTTAATCACTTTAAGTCCAGTTGGAAATTCTAGATACAGATATGCTAATATTTTTCTTGGTGGTAGATTTATCGATGTGATATGTAACATTCCTGATTTTAAACCAAGTTCTTTCCAAGGAGATTCAATAAACTCCACTTTATGAGAAGCATAATTCGACAATTTCTCAAATGTTGCGTCATTAGGAAAATAGGAATCTGAATCTAAATGATTCAATCGAGCATACATAAGTTTAGAATCTTTTGACGACTCAATGATAAAATATAGGTCATTTTGACCAACTGGCCGAAAGAAAAACTTCGCTTCATTTATAGTCCCTAGATAAGGTAGATCTTCCCCAAAAACCTTAAATGAAGTAAGGATATATTTATAATCTTTTTGAGGCTCCTCTTTATGTTGAGAATAAGTAAATAGCGGTAGAAAAAGTAGACTTAAAATTGAAATATAACTTTTCATAGTAGTTTGCAAGGATCAAGTGGTTACAATAAAGTTATTACCATATTAAGACTAGCTTACCTAGATTTATTTGATTAAGCCTCTGCAAGATTTCTGCCAATTAAGACATACATTCTAATCCTTCAAGCTATCTATTTATAAAGTAGTATCGAGTTAACTATTTATTCGATGATACAATCTGTATTGTATGTATAGCTGATATTTGGGTAAAAAATGGAAAGAATTATACCTGAATAATTGCTTGGCCTAAACAGTATTATTTTACATGATCTGTTATTTTCATCTTTAGCTTTCCATTCCATTGTTTTAGCTCCCATTGAATTTTCTTCTCTAACTAATTTTTCAAATGTATATAGTGACCTTGCCTGATCATACATTATCAAGAAGTTGTTCTGGGAAATAAAAGAAATATTGCAATCACGCATAGTTACCTCAGGTGTACTTTCATAAAGATTTTGTTTTACAACTGTCACTTGAGTAGCATTACAGTTGAGCCTGAGTGAATTTTGAGATAGCATCACTAATGGAAACAAAAGTAATATTAAGGTGTTAAATGAATTTTCCAGTTTCATGAATAAGGCCGGGATCAACTCTTATAAATAAATATTTGATCTATTATTGACCTAGTAGAATTGGCGAAAGTGTTTCCCTTATTTTATCAAACTCATCTTTGGAAAGTACTCCTAAATCATACAATTCTTTTTTCTCTTTTAAGATAGTTAAAGCTTCCTTTTTTGTCATCTTTCGATTTTTGAGATATACTTCTTCTACTTCCAATGCCTTTTCATAATTCGTAATAATTCTTCTATCATTCCCAAGAAATTTTTGAGCTCTAACACTCTTTGCTATGATAAAAATATCCATCGGAGAGTTTTTAGAATTTCTAGTATGTTTTGCTCCAATCTGAGATACAATCAAAACAGATCCAACTTCACTTTTCAACATGCCTGCTCCTGTGTTTCTTAAGTATTCACCAGTTTGAACGAACATATAAATCCCAGCATTCCTGGATAATACAGCAGGAGAATTCACATTATTTGATGAAATAGCTCCACCTACAGAGTATGTTCCACTACTAGAAGGAGATCCAACAAAAAGTGTATCACCTTGTTTAATTTTATTTCCTTTTGAATCAACATAAATTTTTAATTCTGTTGGTGAAAACCAGCCCATTTTTTGAGTTACCTTTTCATCTTGTGTCATGCTATAAGTTAATGAATCAATATCTTGACCATAAGATTTATTAATTGATATTAAAAAGAAAATAATCGCAAAAATTTGTGAAAGCTTAGACTGAAGCATTGTTATAATAATAAATTTTCACCTACTCATTTGGCCTTTCGGATACGCCCCGTTTGGTTGGTTTCTGGACTCCTTAAAATTAAAAATCGAATACATCGTTTATTGGCACTTCTAGAGTATGCGAAATATTATATACTTGGTATATACTTGTATTTATCTCACCTAGCTCTATTCTACTTAATTGCTTTCTTTCTATCTCAGCGTTATTAGCTAACTTTTCTATAGAAAGACCTTTTTCCATACGCAATTCCCGAATCTTGGAACCAACTTTTAATACGAATTCCTCCTTCTTTAGTTTCATGTCTAAAATTGGTTAATGGTCAAATTTGACACAACGTCAGATTTGACGCCGTTTCGTTGGGGTATTAAAAAAGCCACTTGAATTGCTTCAAATGGCTTTGTGATTGAGTAAACTAACCTACCGTTAAATAAATATAGGGGTACCACTTTCCTGCTATGAGGTAAAGTAACTTGTGTTCTGTACTCTGCATTATCGCATCAATGTACACCTTGGTTCCCTTGGGCAGATTACTCACATTTCTAACGATCTCAGCTCTAATTGGAGTATAGAGCTCTAGGATGATACCTTTCGGAGTGATAACTAGCAGTACATTAGGATGCAGAAACTCGACTTGCTGTTTCTTTGCCATACTAATTCAAGTACCAATTTGTGCTACCACCTGCAAGTCCTGATTGAAGCTGGAGTGTGAAATCAAATGCGTTCACGCTACGCTCTAAGAAACTATCCACATAACTTGACTTGTTCGCACCTGTAAATAGATTGTACATCCTCCAAAGGTTAATATCTCCCGTATCATTGCGACAGAAGCTGTGGTCTTGAAAGTAGTCCTTCGCAACCGAACCTAGCTGTGTATCTGTAAACAAGAGAAGTGGTATCTGCTTCTTAACCTCATTTGGAAGGTAATTATACAAGCGTGCGCGTCCTAAAACCTGTGCAAATTGAGCCTCGGTCAGATTGTGTTCTGTAAGCCGCTGCATAGCTCTTAAGTGTTGTTCAGGGTTATAATGGCTTATCATCGTCATAATGGCATCCATTAGTTCTCCTTGGCTTCTAACCACTAGCTTTATCTCTGCTCCATCTGACCAAACACAAAGGTTACTGCACACCTTTACAGAGAACCCAATAAAGATCTTGAAGTGCTCTGCAGAACCTTTCTTGTTGTTTAGCTTATCATCCCCGTAGCACTTAACTCCCCCTATGGTTAGGCTTAACGTCTGCCCATCAATGGTTCTTTGGATGCTGGGTATCTCGAATACAAACATGGCCCTCTCGTAATAGATGGTTCTTTCGTGATCCTCTAGCTGACTTGCTGGTTTGTATCGTGCTTCTGGTGTTCTTCCCTTGATAGGATGAGAAACACGAATGCTAGGAGAGAGAATATCTTCTCCTTTAAAACAATGATTAATCACGTCGTTGGTGGTCTGAATGAAATCTCCGTGGCTAATCAATGGTTCATTGTCCTTACTAAACACGGGTATAATATGCTGTCGTTGAATTTCTTGCAGTTTTACCTCGATGGTATTAGCTCCTATAAATGCAGAGCTACTAGATTCAATTATTTGCTCCTCTATTTCGATATAGGAAGCGTATTCTTCCACCTCTATGGATGGATTAACTGTTAGTTGGTTGTTCATTTGGAATGGGGTTTAAGTTGCCTTCTAAGGCACGATTTTTAGCTTGTCTTAGCTCTTGCTTTCTCTTCTCATAATAAGGCAAAAGCAGGTCATTAAACTGGGCAAATTGATTGTATAGACCCAGTAATTCGATGATGGTGGAAGCATTGTTTATCCGATCTTTCACGTAATCAATTTGAGGTTCCAATTCCTCCATACACCATTTGGAGATGATGTTTCCTGTGGTAGCGGTTAGCTTATGTTCAGGCTTTCCAAAGAATAGTCCTGTTCGATCTTTGCTAGCGTGTGCCAGGTTCTTATTATCTAAATCAAACACGAGCGTAAACTCGTAATCCAATCCATCTCTCTGTACAGATTTAAGTCCTACCTTCTCAGGAATGGTTTTGCCATTCTTTTCTGTTAGGACATAATCCTGTTTGGTTCTTACCGTAGCAATGATGTGAACTGGAGCTTGCAGGATCTTCTGAACGAATGCATTGTGCCGCGGTGTTACCTTATTCCAATTGGTGAATGAATTACCTGAAAGCGAACTGTGGTAATCCAATAGACATTCCCACTCATGGGTCAGGCTATCTATAACAACCACCTCTATCCCTGAAGCCACACAGAAATCAATTGCTTCTACGTACTTCTCTGGTTCGAACGGTGCTGAGATACCAAGCACCTTGTATCCTCCTAGATTAGCGTATAGATGAGAAGATTCGTTCTCGGTATCTATCACAGCCACCTTTTCCCAAGACTGACATAATCCGTGTGCAACAAGCAAGGCAGAATATGTCTTACCACTACCACTATGACCTTGAATAGCCATCTTAATTTTAGCCCGTTTTCTTTGGGCAGTTTGAAATTCCATAACATATGTAGTTTAGGTATAAATGAAAAAAGGGGCATAGCAACCTGCTACACCCCTTGTAATTACGATTTTTGACTATGTTAACGAGTTAGTCTTGGCTTTTTGATGCCTTCTCCTTCGCTTACAACTTCAAGATTTGTTTCTCCTATCAATTCCATACTTCCTTTAGGACGATAAGCATAAGAATGGGCTAATACGATCATCTCTCCAGTAACCTTATTAATATATTCATAAGGTTCTGTTTCTACTCGTACTACAACTCCTTCTATCTGCTGACCAACCATCAGTTTAGCTACATCAACAGAGAAAGTGGAAGGAATCCTGCACTTTCGAGAAGTAGCATAAAACTTACCTGTGTTTTGGGATTGAACAAGCTCAATTCCACCTGATAGCTCTAGTAGAACAAATGATTCGCCTGTTGTTGTACTTACTTTTTCAATGTAATCTGATACAATTACCATAATGTTTATTATTTAATGTGAGTAATTCTAAGTCAAGAATAGACCTAGGGGGGTGTCTACCTCCCAAATGAAAGTAGGGGATAGACACCACAGGTACCTAGAAGACATACACACACAATAATTATTTATAGCTATTTATTGTATCAATTTATTGAAATCACTTTATTGTCCTCCAACGGTGAAAACTAAGCATTGAGGGGTAACCTCAACATAAAGACCCTTAAAGTGGATCAAAAAAGATTTCAAAAAATGGTACATTACCTACATTACCTACACTATCCTAATTAGAGTTGCCAAATCTCGTCATCTTCGTTTTGGTCATTAAAGGGTGTAGATAATGTATCAGATGCATCATCATTCAAAAAGTTTTCAAAAAACAACAAGTTACCATGTTTATTCCTTTCAACTGCAAAACCTAATTTTCTTAATCGATCCGAATACCGATTAATTGCGCATGGCTTAAAACCACTATCGGCACAGTACGTCTTATAATATTCATACGATTTCTTAAGTGTTATTGATTTATTATAACCAGGATGATAATTTATTTCTGTAATCATCATTGCAACAGAGTCTGATTGTCTTTTATAATCTTCCAAAGCCCTCTGACTTTTTGGAGAATCAGAAAAAGCTTTTTGAGCTAATAATCGTTTCATGCCTTCTATTATCCAATTAAATACACCTGGCAATTCAGAATTAATGATTTTTTGTGCCATTTCAGGATCTCTCTCCGCTTCTGGTATCGTCTGATCAAAGCTTAGTATAATAAATCTTCTAAAAAACGCAGGATTATTTTCAACTTCCTTAGGCAACTCATTAGTATTAAAAATCAACTTCGCATAATTTTCTATAATAAATGGATTCCCATATGGAAGTCTTGCCTCTACAGGCTCCCCTGAGGATAACTGTTTAAAAATAGTACTATCCATTTTCACACCAATTTCAGAGGCGTAATTCAGCAACTTATTTTGAATTTGAGCCCGTTGATACCCTGATTCATTAGTAAGAGTTTGAAGAGAAAAGGTTGAAATATTTTCGTTTTGTAATAATGCATATAACACTTCAAAAAAAGTGGATTTACCATTTGCACCATTTCCATATAATATCAGAGCTTTTTCAAGCTTCAAAGTACTATTACGGATAAAAATATAGCCACAGTATTCAGACAGAATCATTTGCTCCTTCTCATCAACTAGTACTCGATTCACAAACTGCTTAAATAATTTGGTAGTAGCAGAAGGGTCGTAGTCAAAGGCTAACTGATAAAAAAAGTAATCCTCGGCTACAAACTCTCTGAAATACAATTCCCCATTTTGCATAATCTCTAAAGTGCCATTTTTGAAATTGATCTTTATATTTTCTCCAAAGACCGCTCTTTGTGGTGTATATCCAGCGCTCTGAAACTGTTTATATAAATCATCTACAAATGTGTGATATCTACTTTTTAAATCAGCAAATCCCATTAGAGAGACTGCTTTCCCGAGAAATTGCTTTACTTCTGGGGGCTCGACTATTTTCCAATACGCTCCATTATAGACAGAGACTTGACTGTTCTGAACTAAAATTCCCCATTTGTGCTGCTTCGACAAATCAATCAATGCATCAATAGCTATAACTACAATATCCTGTTTGGCAATCTTATCTCCCGTAGCTACACCCGCTTTTAATGCAAAGTCGATTGGTTTAATTTGCCCTAATAAGGACTCTAATACTTGTTCGTGATTAATCACTAAATCATTTACTTGATCGTGATTTTCTGTTTGAGCCAAACTCCTAGAGTTTAACTTCAGATCTTTGTTCTTTTCCATTTCTGATTTAGAGAGGTAATCAGATATTACCCCTCTTTTTAGTTAACACTGGAAAAATATTAGAATTCATTTTAGGTAAAACATAGTTCTCTATGTACTCATTAATATAGGAAAAATGAATCATCCAAAATTTATTTATCTTATACCCTTTTAGTTTTTTTTGCTTCAACAATTGATATATCTGACTTCGAGATAAACCCAGTAATGCAGAAGCATCCTTGGGATTAATTAAATAATCCGGGTTATCTAGTGTTAATAAGTCAATTGCAGACTCAATAGTTAAAGCCTTTACTACGAGATAATCATAGTATTTTACTATCGATTGATAATTATTATTCATGATTCTTGGTTTTAAAATTGTGTAACATAGATTTTACATCATCAGAGGTGTAATAAAATTTCTTGCCCACGGCAGAAAAATTTAGCACTCCGATATCTCTCCATTTCTGTAATGTCCTAATGGACACTTTCAGGTATACTGAGAGTTCACTTGTTGTAAAAATTCGACCCATTTCATTTGGGCCGCTTACTTGTTTGTTCATGTTTATATTAATTAAAATGAAATAAAGCGATCATTTTGATCAACTTACCACCAAGAAATCGGTGTGCAAAACGGTTTACACTATGCACACTATAATGCAAGCCGTTTCGATTCCTTCGTTGACATCACAAAGAAAAATGAACAAAAAAAAAGAGTGTGCGTAGATTTTAACGCACACTCTTTCAAACAAATTACAAGTAATTCTATTCGCCCTTTGATTCTAAAATCTTATCAAATGAGGCAAACAAATCATCCTTTATTTTATTTAAAGCACTAATTCTATGTGTTTTATTAGACTGCTTATTGAATCGATCCTTAAATTTGTGATAATCGATATCTGTATAATTACCTAGATTGTCTTTAATCTTAAAATACTTAACCGCAAACCCTTTTAATTCTTCTTCTGACTCAAAGAAATTTGCATTTGACATTAAATAAAGTAACGCTGTGATTTGCTCAAGATTCAAATCAAAACGAAGTCCTTCTTCACTTTTATTAAATGCAATGGATTCCACTTTGTCGATAGTAAGCTCAGACAAAACGTTATTAAATGTGTCAAAATAAGGCGTCTTATAATCGGCAATATCGATCTCAAACTTATGGTCATCTAGTTTTGATGCTAGCAGATCGCTTGCACTACTCAAGAATTTAATAACAGATTCTTTGTCTATATTTTTTTCAAAGTATTGATATACCTCAATAGCTAGCTTTTTAGCCAAGGTAGTTATATCATCTATTTTTTTTATATCTAGGAAAACAAGAAGCCTTGGATCTATCGTTGAATCATCTGGATGAAATTCAACATTACCATCCTGATTAAAACGTTTATAAACCTTTTCATAGTAATCTTTACTATTAATTACAAAATCAAGTAAAGTAATATCAATATCAACATCAGGTACTTCCAACTTTTTGATAGAACTTATCTGAAAATCACCTGTTTCCTTATCAAATGAAGCGTCAATTTTATCTCTGTAGACTTTATCATTATTAAACAGAAAATCTTCTTCTCGAAAAGGCGAATTCATAAATTCTTCCTTTTTCTCACAATACCATCTAATATTCAGTTTATTTAAAGCGTTCTCAATAATTCTACCTGTGCTCATAATTCTAGTTTAATAAATTCATAGCCTCATCCAAATCCTTATTAACAATCTTAGCATATCCCATAGTAACCTGCAAATTAGAATGTCCCATAATCTTTGAAACATGAGTCACTGGCATCTTCTTTGCTAAAGCCCTTGTAGCAAAAGTATGTCTACTTGAATGGAATGTAACAGTTTTGGTAATTTTAGCACTTTTAGCCAAAGATTTCAAACTTTTATTAGCGTAAGCTGTTGCTGAAGTAACCTTCTTAAGTAAAATCTGCGGATCACTATGGTCATCATCATTTTTAAGTACGGGAAAAATGTATCCCACAGGTTTCCCACTTGGTTTATACTTTGCAATAATTTCCCTTGCCCTGTTTGGCAAATTAATCGATAAGTGATTCTTTGTCTTTTGAATAAAAATATGAATGTGGGTTCCATCAAAATTCTCCCAACGAAGCTTCAATAGATCAGAGATTCTAATCCCCCCTGCATAACAAGCAAATACAAACATATCCTGATGTACTTTGACTGTCGGACTGGAAACACTAACTGCTTCAAAAGCCGTTAATTCATCTTCAGTTAAGAAAATCTTTTCTACTGATTCCTTCTTGATTTTAAATTTTTGAAATGGATCATGTTGGATTTCTATCACGTCTTCACGGACTGCATCATTAAACAACTTCCTAAAGACCTTCAAATTAGCATGTATTGTATTTTGCTTATTCCCCAATCCTTTTAGGTAGGCATCGTACTTTTTAAGTAATTCTAGATCAAATTCAGCAAACGACAAATCTGTTACCTTAATGAATTCCTTAAATTTCCTAAGCAATGATTTGACCTTTCTTAAAGTACCGACCTTTTTCTCCTGCTCCAGCAATTGGACATATTCTTCAAAATAATCAATAAAAGAAGGAGATACTTTTTTAGCCAAAGCTTTCTTAACAGAACGCCTATTTGCACTGGGATCATCTTCAAACTCAATTATTTTTGCCTGAATTTCTGATTTGCGCTTTATGATCATGTGATTGATCCGCGCTGAATTGGGGAATTTACTTTTAACCTGTTCCTTACTCGCATCCCATAAATGCTCTGGTACTTCTATTCCTAGAGAAGTCCATTCGGTTTTACCATTATGAACTCTAACATATAATGGAAAATTACCTGTCTCCTTATTACCCTTATTCTTCTTAAGTAATACTTTTATTGTAGCCATATTGATGCTGATATATTCTGCAAGGTACAAGTTTAGGTACAAGTTTTTATACTTTTACTTACTTTTATCTACCTTTAATTGCTCATTAAAAACACTAATTAAAGCAAACGAGTACGCATTTTAAAGAAAACGTAGGCAAGGGAATGAAATCGAAATGATCCTAGTGGGACCACAGAAACCACCTCAAACGAGGTGGTTTTTTTTATTTTACGGCTGGGGTAGCAAAGTGGGTATAACGAGAGGGGGAAATTAGATCAAAGCAAACTTTGATTAATTTTAAACAGGCTTCTATTTTGGGTCACTTACATTTGCAATTATTGCTTTAAAAGCATAGCTTAAGTCTTAATTCAGGAAATTCCCAATCATATAAGATGACTTTAAGCAATTCAATCAAAGAGATTATAGCAAAAAAAAATAAGTTTAAATGGGCAATTCCCGCTTGGGCTATATTGATAATAGGAACCTTTGTATTCATCTTCAACTATGAAAACAAAGTCATCAAAACAGAAAAGTCTTACAAAACAGTTGTTAACATAAACAACTTTGATGCAAGTCTATACAAAACTAAAGCAACCACTAAACGAAAACTTAAAAAATCAGACCTATTAAGCAAGTTAGATTACGGCCAAAAATTTGATCTGATTGACTCTGTAGATTCGAAATGGTATAAAATATCAGCTTTCGGTGAACTAGGTGTTGTAAAAAAGAGTGATTGCTTTCTAGAGAAATCACTTTTGAAAGAAGTTGTGATTAAAAGATATTCTCTTGACTCGGAAAACTACAAAACGGCTTTTGCTAGCTTAATTGGAATACTCCTTTTATCGTATTTTATTCTTAAGTTCTACATAACAAAATTGCGTACTGTTATTCTTGAATATGACGAAGAATCCACCAGCGCATTTAATTCGATATCTGAACAATTCAAACAAATAATCCATAACAACTACTTATGGGTAATTGCATCAGAGGAGAAAAATCATAATCTCAAAAAGAGCTCAGGAGCATCAAACTCCATAAATAGGGTAGAAATTAAACCCTCGTTTGATTCTTTACCTTATCAAAATATCAAGTGCAATGTTTCAATCCCCAACTTAACAATCAATAATATTGGATACTTCTTCTTTCCTGAAATATTAATGATTGTTAAAACGAAAGATTATGAACTAGTTGAATACAAAAACTTGCTATTAGAATGCAATCAATCTCGCTTCATTGAAACTGAAAAAGACACCTCAAATCTTACAATTGAAAGCTACACCTACCAATATGTAAATAAAGATGGGACTGCTGATCAAAGACATTCCTATAATCCAGCATTACCCATTTGTTTGTATTCTAAATATGAATTGATTCATGGCAATAACTCACTTTTCAAGTTAATGTCTTCAAATTCAACCATTGTAAACCTTAAAAACACTTCAAAAAACAGTGCCCTAGAATTAACAAACAAAGATGAGTATTGGAGTCTAATTGGAGACCTTAAAAAACAAATTACTAAACTCTACAACCTATTACTAGATAGTTCAGAAGTAAATGAATTCCTAAAAAAACACTCTAAAGAAGGTGAAATGCAGGAATACAAAGAGACTCTTCAATTTTGTATGTTGTTTGATATTTCAAAGCTATATAATCTGCTCTATGAAGAGTTTGGAGATAACAAAATCCAAAAGGCAGTTTTGGTTTCAATCTCAGCTGAATTACTTGGAGAGGATGCAAGTTTTATAAATGATCAAAGTTTTGAACAACTTATTGACAACTCAGATAATAGCAAACTCAACAAAGTCTATTCAACATGTTTGGGTTTTGGTAAAAATAATAACCCAATCAGCGTTAGTATCAACAATAAAAAAGAAGAAGAAGTTTTCTCGTTACCATCAATTTTAAGACTATCAAACTTTAATCAAAGTGACGAGTATAGCTCATTTTTATACCGATTAGCATCATTGTTAACCAAATCAGATAATGTTGTTACTCCAGAAGAGGAAAAGGCATTAAATGGCATTTTCAAGATGCTAAATCCCAAAAATTCACAGAAGACACGTAAGAAAAAAATGGAAAAGAATATGGATAAGCCCACATTGGAATCGGCTATTAAGGAGCTAAACGACATGGTTGGCTTGAATGGAGTTAAACAAGAGGTAAACTCTCTCGTGAACTTTGTGAAAATCCAAAAAGAAAGAGAAAAGCATGGTTTAAAGCAAAATGATATTTCTTACCATTGCGTTTTCACAGGATCACCAGGTACTGGAAAAACAACAGTAGCTCGCGTTTTGGCGAATATATTTAGGTCATTGGATGTAATCGACACTGGCCAATTAGTAGAAACGGATAGAGCTGGGATGATAGCTGAATATGTTGGACAAACAGCCGTTAAAGTAGATAAACTTGTAGATGAATCTATGGGGGGAGTGTTGTTTATTGATGAGGCTTATTCCTTGTCTACAGGTAGTTCAGAAGATTTTGGTAAGGAAGCTATTGCTACGTTATTGAAAAGAATGGAAGACAATAGAGATAACCTGATCGTTATCGTTGCAGGGTATTCAGATAAAATGAAAGACTTTATTGACATGAATCCTGGATTAAAATCTAGATTCAATAGATATATCCATTTTGAAGATTTTGCACCTGAAGACATGATGAGTATCTTTAAGAAAATGTGCCAGGGATCTGATTATGCAATTAGTAGCGAGGCTGAACAATATTTAATATCAGAATTCGAATCAGCATACAACTCAAGAGATGAGAGTTTTGGAAATGGTAGATTTGTCAGAAACATATTTGAAAAATCAATCGAGAATCTATCCAACAGGATTGCAAAAAGTGATAAGATTACAAAGGAATTATTAACTACAATCGAGAAGGAGGATATTAACTTCTAATTGAAGATCTCTATTTTTCGTTTTTAGCAAGCAAAATAGAAGCAATATAACCGGCGAAAGTACCACAAAGACCAACACCCGTAGTCATAAGTATTGCGGCAATAAATCTTCCCTCCGTAGTTACTGGATATTTATCTCCATAGCCGACAGTAGTCAACGTAGTATATGACCACCACAAGGCATCTTCAGCTGTTTTAATATTGCTATTAGGTGCTGTTTCCACTTGAAGTATGGTTACAGATGAAAACAGAACCATCAAAAAGGCTATAACACCAACAGTTGACAACAAACCTTTTGATTTATCCTTATAGACATGTTCAACGATATGCTTTATTGATTTAAAAGCTCTTAATATTCTAAGAAGTCTTAATAGTCTTAAAACTCTCCCTACTCTCAAAAAATCGATAAAGGGTATACTAGAAATTAAATCAATCCAACCCCACTTTAAAAACTGTAATTTACTTGGTGCTTTATAAAATCTGTAAAAGAATTCGATTAAAAAGACGATACAGATAAAGTTATCAATTTGAGCTAAAATCTTTTGAATTTCAGGAGTGACACTAAAAAACGTAGTTATAACCAGAGAAATTAGCACGTAAAATGATAAAATCAGGATTACAAAACTAAGCCCCCCAAAGACTACTTCATCATTTTTCTCTTCTTCTGTTACCATCTTAGCTTTCTTAAATACTTACCTTTTGTGTGATAATAAATCCTACTACGCATGCGGCTTTTGTAAGCATTGGGTCTAAAATTATATGAACTTCTATAATGTCCACTAACAAATTTACCTTTTCTAGTTATGTATGGACTTACAAAACTGGACTTCCTTTGAGCATTAATTTCATATGAAAATAGTATTGAAAGAGTAAAAATCAATGCAATTATATACTTAGCGAAAAACTTCATTTGCATATTTGACTAAGTTTGGTTCAATTACGAGCAACATAATAAGTTAAAGTTATCAAAACTTTAATGTAATTAATATCATTTTAAATAGAAGTCTATTCTTAATAGTAGAGGAAAATAGAAATCTAAAAATCATATTTATTTTACACCAGGTATTCCAAAGTGGGTAGCAGAAGAGGGGATTTCGAACATTTTTAGACTTTGCTTAATTTTAAACAATCGTTAATATTCTGCATTTAATTAGCTTAAAATTTCCATTTTCACACATAATGTTAATAGTACCATAAATAGAATTTTGTTATTTTAGTTACTAAAATGACTAATTCTATGACTGAAAATGATTTCTATTTGAAGTGGGAAGAATACTTGAAAGCATTTACTGACGCTGATTATGAAAAATTGGGCACACAATTTCACTTCCCTGTCACCTTACTTTTTGAGCAACCTATCATTCTTGAAAATAAAGCTTCATTTCTTGAAGCTATGAAATTCATAAGGGAGCATAAATTACAAGATGGATATGCCTATTCGAAGACGGATACTATCCATTGGGTCCAACTTTCCGATTCAGAGGGATACATCGATGCGAAATACTCCCGATACAATCACAAAAACGAAATCATCTTCCAAGGGCGAGGCTTGTATTTTTTTAAAAAATCAAACTCGAATTGGAAAATTCAAGTCAACATGCCCATCGGTTGAGCCATGGTAAGTTCCTCTAAATGAAAGACTTCCTGATTTAAGAAAAAATCCATTACATTTATCTATCCTAAATCTCAACCAATGAAAAATAAATCTAATCAAGCACTCCCCCGGCGTGCCTTTGTCGCCCAAGCCAGCCTAGTACTCGGTTCCTTTTTCATCGTTCCCCGCCATGTCTTAGGTGGAAAAAAATCGGATGGAAGCGCCTATTTAGCACCGAGCGACATCATTAACTTCGGTTTTATCGGCACCGGAAAACAAGCTAAAGGTTTAGGTAACAATTTTTTAAATACGGGTCAAGTTCGAATTCAGGCGATTTCAGAAGTATATCAAGCGAAAGCCAACGCCTTCTTAGATCGAGTGAAAGATACTTACACCAAAACCCCTAGCTTGGGAAAATACGAAGACATCCCTGTATATCAGGACTTTCGGGAATTACTAGCCCTGAAACAAATTGATGCGGTTGTTATCGCAAGTCCCGACCACTGGCATGCCGCCATGGCGGTTCGCGCTGCCGCTGCCGGAAAAGATATCTATTGCGAAAAACCTCTGTCATTGACCGTCAAAGAAGGTCGAGCCATGGTCAATGCCACACGAAAATACAATCGTGTATTCCAAACTGGCTCCATGCAACGCTCATGGCCAGAGTTTCGACAAACTGCCGAGTTGATCCGAAACGGATACATCGGAGAAATAAAAAACATCAAAGTGAACGTTGGCCCGCCCCCAATCGCTTACGACCTAAACGCCGAAGAGATTCCCTCGGGTTTGGATTTCAACAAATGGCTTGGACCCAATGCCCCTGTGGTTTTCAATTCCGAATTAGCCCCACCGATCTCCAAAGACGTATTTCCGAATTGGCGTAAATACAAGGAATTTGGAGGTGGTGGAATGACCGACTGGGGAGCACATATGTTTGATATCGTCCAGTGGTCACTCGACATGGATGCTAGCGGCCCTATCCGCGTAGATGCACCCAAAACAAACGGAAACGAATTCCTCACCTACACCTACGCGAATGGCATCACTATGACCCATCAAAACTGGGAATGGAACAATGCCATCGAGTTTATTGGAACCGAAGGAACCCTCCGGGTCCAACGGCGAAAACTCGAAACCTCCAAACCCGAGCTAAAAGACCGGGTAATTGGGCCCAACGAAAAACATGTCTACAAGAGCGAAAATCATTACGAGGATTTCATCAAATCCATTCGTAATCGATCAAAACCTATTTGTGACGTGGAAATCGGGCATCGAACCGCATCCATTTGCAACATCGGTAACATCGCCTATGCCACCCAAAAATCCTTGGAGTGGAATCCAAAAAAAGAACAATTCACCGACAAACAAGCGAATGAACTCTTGGGACGCTCCATGAACGCCGAATGGGGAATTAAGTTGGGTTAATTCGAATTGAAATCATCATACCACCTCAAACGAGGTGGTATTTTTATGACCACCTACAAAAAAAGCCCGAATCCCAAAGAATTCGAGCTTTCCTGCAGGTAGAAATCAATTTACTTAAATATCATTCCAGCAAATTCCGTCAAATAAATGCGCCAGTTTGTCCACGTATGACCGCCCCCACTTTCGCGATACTTATAAGGGAATGTATGCTTATCCAATTCCTTTCTCATCGTAACCACGCTTTCATATAAGAAATCATCTTTACCACAAGCAATCCAATACAAGGCCGGATTGGATTTTTTTAGTGCCTCGATTTGCTCATCCCTTTTCGAGAGATCCACCTTAATTCCAAAACGACTCATATCCGCAAATCCCATACTCATCACTCCTATGTAATTAAACAGATTCGGATGCTCAAAGCTCGTATTCATCGTTTGTAATCCGCCCATACTGAGTCCTGTCAAT
The DNA here is from genome assembly GCF_054558655.1 of Aquirufa sp. 5-AUSEE-100C1. Classification (NCBI taxonomy): domain Bacteria; kingdom Pseudomonadati; phylum Bacteroidota; class Cytophagia; order Cytophagales; family Flectobacillaceae; genus Aquirufa; species Aquirufa sp. 5-AUSEE-100C1. The sequence continues at coordinate 161,624 of NZ_JBPXKO010000002.1, forward strand.
GCACGATTTTCTTTATTCTTTTTAATTCGAAAATGACCTTCAATATAAGGTATAACATCTGCCACCAAACTCTTTTCAAACAACATACTTCCCATGCCCCCTACCGGCAGATTCGATGCAGGAATCGCTGGCGTGGCAACAATTGCCGCCGCTTGTCCCGGATTTCCGTTTGTCATTACCACAATCATCGGTTTTGCTCTTCCGGCATTGATTAAATTATCCAAAATGTTGGGAGCTACACCTAATGTCGGCCAAGCTTCCTCATCTCCTCCTCCACCGTGCAACAAATACAAAACGGGATATGCCTCTTTGGAATCCTCGTATCCCGGTGGCGTATAAACCATCATACGACGTGTCAAACTCAAGGTTTTTGAATCATACCAAATTTGGTGAACACTTCCTTTAGGCCCTGTTTTTGCCCAATATAAATCTGATTCAGCTCCGCCAACATACAACAAGCTCTCCGTACGGAAAGTCCCATCACGCGCTACTTTTAAATTTGCAGGGTCTAAGGTTGTCACCCCATCCACGATAAATGTGTATCCATACAACTCCGGTGCTAAAGCTTTTACTTGTGCCGACCAAACCCCTTTTTCATCTTTCACTAAATCAACAAGTTGGCGAGATGCACCTTGCCCATTCGCATTCGGTACCATCGGCATCCAATTACCTGATAATTTGACTGATGTCGCTGATGGCGCTTTCAAGCGAAAAGTTACGTCATTTGTTGAACTGATTTCTGGTGAGACAAGCTTATCGACTTGTCCTACTTCCTGTGCAATTGAATCCAGAGAAATCATCACACACAAAGCGGCCATTGCTTTAATAAAGTGTTTTTTCATAGCTAATTTTAGGTTAATCGAGGTAATTTACGAATTTGTGTAAAGAAATTGGCTTATCTCAATACCCCATTTCATCGAATTGAGACGAATAACGCGTTTTAAGCGATTTGATAGTTAAGTGTGTGTCTTAACCTTCTTTCCACAACACCGGAATCACCACCTCATTTCTCCTCCCCCAAAATTGATACGGTGCATTATAGCCCAAAAAGGAATATTCTCCAGCAATCTGAATCCCCTTCGCTTGGATCAATTTCAAAAGTAAATCACGATGCTCTCGGATCTTTTCATCGCTCGCATAGCCATTAAATGATATAACGGCCACATATTGCGGAGCCGATTTCTGAATCTGAATTTTTGAATCTTTCGGCTTGGGTAAATTATTCTCAGAAAAACGTTCGGGCATCACAAAACTCATGCTTGACCCCTTGCTACCCATTTCCATCCGTACCGGAGCTGTCATCGGAATACTCTGAGCTTGATCATTCCCGCCAAAAATATATCCTGCTAATCTTCGAAATCCACTGCTTGCCAAAGCCTTGTATTCCGTCTCGGCACTGTAAATCGTGGCAAAGGTGGCCGATGGATAATATCTAATTTCCATTTGGCCATCCTTTAGGACGGTTCGGTATTTTTGATTCTCGGTTTTCAAGCTATTACTCATCAACTTGAATGATTGAATTAATAGAATGACAATACTTATCCCCACAACTACATAAATCACTTTCATATATTTTCATTTTATTAATCAACCACGATACATCCTGTAATGTTTTGAAAATAAGCAGGTTATGCGAAACTAATCGTACAAATCCAATGCTAAGCGAAACGTATTGCCATGTGCCTCCACGATATCCTTAATATCTGGGGAATATCCCCCGCCTAAGGCAATCGCCACTGGAATCCGGTTTTTGTGCAACAAATCCAACACGACCTTGTCCCTTTGCTTACACTCCTCCAAACTTAACTTGAACTTCCCTAATTTATCCGTCGCCAATACATCAACCCCAGCCAAATAAAAAACAAAATCCGGCTCCACCTGATCCATTAATTCAGGCAAGACCGAGCTTAACATCGCCAAATATTCCTTGCCCGATGTCCCATCCTCCAAGCCAATATCCAAATTGGATTGCTCCTTTCGAAACGGATAATTATTTTTTCCATGCACACTGAAGGTGAATACCTCAGGAACATTTTCCATTATTTTGGCCGTCCCATTACCTTGATGCACGTCTAAATCGATGATTAAAACCTTATGCACCAACTTTCTTTGTAATAGACAATTGGCCGCCACCGCCATATCATTCAACAAACAAAAACCCTCCCCGCGGTCCGCAAAAGCATGATGTGTACCCCCCGCCACATTCATCGCACAGCCATTTTCCAAAGCGAACAGCGCACAATCAATCGTTCCCTGCGTAATCATCAGCTCGCGTTGAATCAATTCTGGGGATTGTGGAAAACCAATAACGCGTTGTTCCGACGGGCTTAATTGTTGATCAATTAACCTTTGGTAATAATCCGCCTCATGCGTCAACAAGATATCCTCAGCCGAACAAATCGAAGGAACAAACAAATGATCCGATTGAATACTCCCCTCATACAGCAATTGCTCGGGGATTAACTCATACTTCAACATCGGAAATCGATGACCCTCAGGCAGTGGGTGGGCGTATATGGGACTATGTGCAATTTTCAACATACTCAACAATTAAAATCCCTTCGGATGCAGCTCCTCATACCCCGTATGCTCCTGGTAAAAATTGGCGATTCGTAAAATCGTACCCTCATCATACAATCTACCCACAAATGAGATCCCGGTAGGCAAGTTGGTCTTCGCATCAAAACCCGTTGGCACGCAAACCACGGGATGGCCGGTGAGGTTGGTGATGGCCGACTGGTTTCCTCCTCCCCTCGAAGGGCAGATAATCGCATCGTATTGCGAAACGACTTCATTCACTTTCTGCATTAAAAGATAGCGGTGACGTTGCGCATTGATGTATTCTACGGCAGGCACAAAACGAGCGGTTCGGAATTGATTGGGCCAGTCGTTTTTGGTTTGACGAGTCAACAGGTCATCGATATTCTTACGCGTCATCTCATCAAACTGAGCGGCACATTCCGCCCCGATGACCACATCCATGATGTTGAATGGATAAGCCTTCTCATCCGGAAACTCGACCGGAATTAACTGAACCCCTTGCTTTCTCAAATCAGCCAAAACCTTCCATTCATTTCGAGTAGTATCTTTAATCTTATCATAATAATTCTTCGCATAGGCGATCTTCATGCCTTTTACCGGACGGCTAACCTGGTAATTAAAGGGCATATTAACAGCTGCCAAATCCTTGCCATCTGTTCCATGCAAATAATGAAATACAATGGCGGCATCATTGGCGGATCGACAAATGGGGCCCACCTTGTCGAGGCTGTAGCTGAGAGCCATGGCGCCGGACCGACTGATACTTCCAAAGGTCGGCCGTAAGCCTGTGGCTCCACAGGTCGTGGAAGGTGACACAATACTTCCCCAGGTTTCAGTCCCAATCGCAAAGGGCACCAAACCAGCGACCGTTGCCGAGGCGGAACCTGCAGACGAACCCGACGAGCCGTAATTCAAGTTCCATGGGTTTTTGGTCCGACCGCCGTACCAATAATCCCCCATGGCCAAAGCTCCTAAGGTAAATTTGGCCACGAAAACCGCACCTGCTTCTTTCAATTTGGTATAAACGTAAGCGTCCTCATCAATAACCTGATCCTGGTAGGGCGCCGCGCCCCAAGTCGTTTTGGTTCCCTTCACCGCAAACAAATCCTTTAAGCCATAAGGGATTCCATGCAATAAACCACGGTATTTCCCAGCCCTGATATCTTTGTCGGCCTGTCTCGCCTGCTCAAACGCCATCTCTTCCTGCACACTAATCACACATTGCAAGGTAGGGCCGTGTGTCTTGATTCGCTCGATAAAAAACTGGGTTAATTCAAGGGAAGAAATCTGCTTCGACTTAATCAAAAAAGCTAATTGATCAATGGAATAAAAGGCCAAATCGTTTTTGTTTTTAGGCATTGTCGCGCGAACAGTTGGCCATACTATGGGACCTTGCTTCTGGTCGAACTTCATGCCGGGCAATTTGGGATTTTGCCAAAGACTTAAGGGGACATTGTTATTCAACGAAAGCGCGTGCATCGCCTTGTAATTGGCTAAATTATCCACCACATCCGAATACAGGGTATCCAATTCCTGGGTCGTAAAGCTCAAGTCAAACAGGTTAGCAGCTCCCGTTAAATCTGATTTCGTCTGAGCAAAGATGGGGAAAGCAAAAAGGAGAAGAAGGGCGATTTTTTTCATATGAATACTAACTGCAAAAGAAAGGTTTTGTTGGCCCAAGTTTACCGATTATAAACAATCCAAAAAAATTTAGTTTTAAACCCCATCAAAAGCAGTCCAGCTTTAAATAACAAATCGCACAAGTGTCATTAAAAGTATCGAGTTAAAATTTTATAATTAATTGTACAAATAACGCATATAACGCATTAGAAATAGAAAATGCTTTGAGCTTTGATTAGCTTTCATTGAACAAAAAACAACAGATACAATTCTTCTCATTTCATTCGCGTGAAACTTGAAAAATAAAACTGACCTAAGTTTCAAAATATTACAATTTTATTTGAAGGAACTTAATACGGGTTCATTGATTGTGTTCAATAAGTTAATAAGCCTACGTATTAGGCAACCTAATTCGCATTTAAAGTTTAAAGGATACTCATTCATGGATTTAAATTCAACCATCCCGAAAAATACACAAAAAGGCACAAATGCCTATGAAGCATTTCTTAAAGATAATATTGACCTAAAACCTTTATTGGATTCTCGCAACAAAACGGCAGAAGTCAGAAAAACGATCAATCCATATACGGGTGAATTTGGCTACAAACAAAAAAGGCATCTGCTCAACCGGGTATTGGTAGGCTATGCAGATCGCCACATGAAGGATTTGGATGGTTTGAATTTAGACCAGGCCATTGATTTGATTTTCAAAAAACCTGAATTAGGCGAGCCGGTCAATAATTATTACCACGATTTCCCGCCTGAAGAATACAAGAAAAAATATCTAGTTGACGACGTCAAACCGGGTGCACCCTTTATCAGTAAAGCACTTTCACGCGATGAAAGACAAGGGTTTCCTCCTGAATTCGCTAGTACAGAAAGGCAAAGTGCTTACGACACTTGGACCTATGCGAATTTCTATTCGCAGCCAACCACCGTAGCCGGTAGATTATTTTTATTTTTACATACGCTAACTCCCTACAAAGAAGATAATGTGCGTCTCAAAGCACTTTATTACAGCCATAAGCTAACCTACGATGGCGCCTGGAGAAACTACAAGGACTATATCTATGATGTAACACTTTCCGATAATATGCTGTATTTCCTAAATTTAAAATTCAGCAAGAAGGAGGCTCCGGATGAAAATTTTGCCCGAGAAGTACAAGAACTATTCACTGTAGGAAAAAGACCCTTTTCAAAATTTACCGAATCTGATGTCAAAGCAGCCGCCCGACTCTTAGTGGGTTGGGACTCTTGGTACATTGAAAATTTAGCGGATGAGGGCTATGTGACCAAAAATAACTACAACGAAAATAATCACGACACGGGTGATAAGCAATTTTCAGCATTTTATGGCAATCGATTGATTAAAGGCCAAAAAGGACCTGATGGAGGAAAGATTGAATTGAAGGAGTTTTTTGACATGATTTTTGAGACGCCCGAGGTAGCAATTCACTTGTCGAGAAGATTAGTTCAGTTTTTTGTTTACCCGATTTTGAATGACTATGTGGAGGAAAATATCGTTAAGCCGCTAGCGGCAGTTTTAAGAAAAAGCAATTATACCTTGGCAGAGGCCCTTAAAGTGCTTTTAAAAAGTGACTATTTCTTTGCGGAAGAATTTTACAATTCCATGATCAAATCTCCCATGGAATATTCCATGGGCTTGTTTAAAGAATTTGATATGATAAAAGGGCACATGACCCGTTATGAAGAAAATAAAATCTACAACTCATATTTTGATGAGGATAGAAAACGCTTTGAATCCAAATTTTTAGATTCAACTTATCGGTCCTATAATATATTTAGAGAAGCAAAGTCTGGATATATTGGGAGACAAGGTTATTCCTTTGGAAGTCCTCCGAGCGTATCTGGCTGGCAGGCGTATTACCAAGAACCTGTCTACGATTTGGTATGGGTTAATTCAGATTCGATTAAAAGAAGAAAAGAGTTAGCTGAAACGATTGCACGAAATGGTTTTGGCTTTCAAAATCGAACCCAATTGCGATTTGATCTGAATGTATTGCTGAAGAAAACCAAAGATCCCACTGATATAAATTCATTCATACGTGACTTAGCGAAGTTGATCACGGGTATTGATTTAAATGAAAAGGCTTTTATTCGAATCAAAAAATCCATACTTGGGGATAATTTACCTGATTATTATTGGGCAGATGCGGTTAGAGCTTTCCAAAATAGCCCTAATTATGATAATTATAATACCTTATTTGGTCGGGTAGGACAAATATTATCGCAAATCTTTGATTTAAACGAAATACATGTTTTTTAGATGAAAAGAAGAGACTTTATCCATAATTTTTCGCATGCTGTTGCTGCAGGGGCTATACTTCCAAACTTCAATTATTTGGAAGCATCTAAAAAATATGCACTTTTAGAAAATACGGTCGATCCGGGTAAAATATTAATCGTGTTGAATTTTAACGGGGGAAATGACGGGCTTAATATGATTACGCCGATGGACCAATACGCAAACCTTGATAAGGTTCGGCCCCATGTGATCATTCCTGAAAAGAGATTAATCCAACTCGGGAAAAATGATTTAGCTTTTCATCCCGAATTCAAGGATATGAAAGTGCTTTTTGATGAAAAAAGACTTAAAATTATACAAAACGTTGGGTATACGACAGCCGATTTTTCTCATTTTAGATCCTCTGATATTTGGCAATCTGCGTCCGATTTTAACCAATTTGTAACCTCCGGTTGGTTAGGCAGATTAGCTGAACATGAGCACCCTGCATTCCCAGAATCTTATCCTAATAGTAAGTATCCTGACCCCTTAGCCATCGAATTGGGATATTCAAATTCGTTATTATTAACAGGGGTCAATTCCTTTCCTGGCTTTATTCCAGGAAGTCCCGAAAACATTAATAATATTGTCAACGAATTTGATAACGACTATCCGAATACCTATACCGGGGATAAATTAAATTACATTCAGATTATTGCCAAACAATCGAATTTGTACAGTTCGGTCGTAAGAGATGCTTACATCAAAGGAAATCACAACATTCAATTTCCCAATGGGGATTTGGGTGGCCAATTTTACAAGTTGAGCAGATTAATTCGGGGAGGCTTAAATACCCGGATTTACCATGCCACGATTGGTGGTTTTGACACGCATGACTACCAAGTATCTCAGGATGATCACACAAAAGGGCCACACGCCAATCTTTTAACAAATGTAAATGATAGCATCATTGCGTTAATGAAATGTTTGGATCAAACCGGTGATTCAGACCGCATCATGCTAGTGACGTACTCGGAATTTGGACGGCGAATTGCTTCACGAGGAAGCGGTGGTACAGATCACGGTACAGCCTTTCCGATGATGATTTTCGGCAATAACTTAAATGCCAATGTACTTGGCAAAAACCCAAAAATTGACCCTAAAATGACCTGGGAAGATAATTTGGATGCTGAATTCGATTTTAGACAGATTTATGCATCGGTCATTGAACAATGGTTAGGGGGGGATAATGCCACCTTAAAAGATGTGCTTACAAGGAACTTTAACCAGGTAGGGCTAACCAAAGAATATGCCGACGATGATATGGATGGCGTTTTGGACAAAGAAGACAAATGCCTAAACACCCCGCTCGGAGCCATGGTTGACACCAATGGATGTGAAGTATTTACGCTTTCGCCAGATGCAATATCAGTTACCGCTAGTTCGACTTCTTGTATTGGTCAAAAGAACGGTTCAATCTTAATTAGTACCACAAACAAGAATTTCTCTTACACCATTTTAATTGGGGATACAAATGCGGGCGTACTAAACAAGGCAAATAATTACTCCCAAAAAATTGAAAATCTCTCTGTTGGCTCCTACACTATTACCCTCCGAGTTGATGGTGTGCAAAACTATGAGCGTAAATATGAGGTAAAAATTGGGGAGCCTGCGGCATTAAATGCCATCACTTCTGTGGATTCATCCAAATCGATTCTCAACATTAAACTCAGTGGATCAGATACCTATTTCGTTAATCTAAACGGGGATCAAAAAGAATCGACCCAATCGAAAATAGAATTACCCCTAATCAAGGGATTAAATTCGTTACGAATTACCACCAATAAAGATTGCCAAGGTGCCTACAATGAGGAAATATTTTTATCTGAAGAGGTGAACGTTTCACCTAACCCGACACCCGGCCCTGTTAAAATTTACATCCCGGGTAACGATTCTGTTGTCGAGGTTAAAATCAACAATATGATGGGCTCCATGATCCTTCAAACCAATCAAACGATACCGTATACCCGAATGCTAGATTTAGACCTAAGCAATTTGAACACAGGCACTTATTTAATCAAACTAAGTGGAAATACGGTTAGAACGGTCTGTAAACTAGTCAAATATTAAATCATGAAAAAAGCGTACTTTCTACTATACATCGTTTTCATCGGAATGAGTTGCTCCAAAAGCGATTCCATTGCCCCAACCCCAGCCCAACCCAGTACCCCACCTCCTGTTCTCGAAATTGGAGAATTTAGCCTTGAGCTCCCTGAAAACAATAAAAATTGTGAAACGGGGACGACCAATTTAGACAAGGCTGATGTTGAGTTCAAATGGAAGGCCGCAAAGAACGCTTCTAAGTATGAGATTCAGATTACCGATTTGTTGGACGCAAAAATATCCAGCATCATCGATATTACGGGCACATCCAAAACCATCAGTCTTACCCGTGGCAGATCTTATTCCTGGAACATTATCGCCACCAACCCAGGAAGCAAGTCGGTTACATCCGCAAGTTGGAAATTCTATTTATCCGGGGACGGCAAAATAAATCGGGCCCCTACTTCTGCAAAAGCCATTTACCCAGTACCTGGTTCGACAATTAATCTGAATGCGAATGGAACTGTGAAATTCGAATGGCTTTCAGAGGATCCCGACAAAGATATATTGACTTATTCGATTCGCATCGATACGCTAAATAGTAATCAAAAACTTGTGGGTAGTTCTTTTGATTCCAAAACCCCCGTCAAGGAGGTAAAACTGGAAATAGGGAAAATTTATTATTGGTATGTGATTAGCAATGATGGCGCTATTTCCGTCAAATCAGATATTTTCAGTTTCAAACTAAAATAATTTACCTAAACATAGTATTAGGACTTAGCCATTGGCTTTCTTAGGAAAATCCTTCTCATGAAAAAAGGAATAGCTATCCTATTGGGTTTCATCTACCTTCCCTGTCTCGCACAAAGTGAGCTCACCAAAATGGCTGACGCCATCCTTATTCAAGCCAAAGTCTATTCGGTCATGGATAAAGTGCAGATCCCACCCAGCGGCGATAAGCACGATTACATGAGCCAAGGTCCCTATTGGTGGCCAGATACAACGAAAAAAGATGGCAAACCCTATATTCGTCGGGACGGCGTGCGAAACCCAGAAATCGATTTGATTTCCGATTCCGAAGAGATGGATTGGATGACGGAGGATGTGGTTACGTTGACTCAAGCCTACCAACAAACCAAAGAGGAAAAATATGCTGCCTGGGCGACCCGTTTAATCGACACCTGGTTTATTTCCCCTGCCACCAAACAGACGCCTCATTTGAATTTTGGACAAGGCATCCCGGGCATCAATACCGGGCGGGGAATAGGCATCATCGAAACACGCCTATTGTATAAAATCACAGATGCCTCCCAGAAACTACGTGGTTCGAAATCTTGGACCAAGGATAAAGAGCTAGCCCTAAAAACCTGGTTTCGGGACTACCTAACTTGGTTATTGGAAAGTCCCATTGGACAAGATGAGGCCGACGAGCATAATAATCACGGGACCTATTACGACGTACAGGTGGTCAATTATGCCATCTATTTGGGAAAAAAAGATTTGGCAAAAAAACAATTGGAGATGACGAAAAAGCGGATCGAATCCCAAATCAAGTCCGACGGCTCTCAACCCTTTGAAATGGCACGCACCAAATCTTTGGGCTATTGTGTCATGAATCTAGAAGGCTTTTTTCTACTAGCCGAGTTCGCTCAGCAAATTCAAGTTGACCTTTGGAACTACCAAAGTCCCTCCGGCGCGAGTCTCGGAAAAGCGTTCAACTACCTAAAACCTTATCTGATGCATGAGAAGGTTTGGACCTCCCAACAAATCATTCCGTTTAAGGATGATGAGGCCAATTATGTTCTCGAGCAAGGAATTAAAATGTTTCGCTGATTATTTTTTAGTTGGCAAAGCCCCCAACACCCGTTGGATAAAGCCATCCAAAGACTTATCTTCAATCCATCTAGCAACCAGCACAATATCATTCTCCGAGTCCACATAGATGGCATTCGTACCATTTCCAATATGTGCATAGGCAGTCGCCGGCGCCGAAGGATATAACTTACGATCCGTATTCAAAAAGTAATTCATAAAGCCATAACCCACATTCGCCGTTCCGGGTGTCGTGGATTTTTTAATCCAATCCTCTGATAAAATCTGTTTGCCATTCCAATTTCCTTTGCGCAGCGTCAACAAACCTAATCTCGCCATGTCATAGGCATTGATAAACATCCCGCCACCGAAATGTCCGCCTCCGCTCACGGATTGAACCAACTTGCCATCCATCACAATCCAGGCATTTTTATATCCCGTCCATGCCCACGTATTCGACGCACCAATAGGATTCATCAAATTCTCCCGCAATACCTCCGGTAAAGGTTTCCGCCAAACTAAAGTTGCCGCTAAGGCCAACGCATTCACCCGCGTATCATTGTATTTGTACACCGTACCCGGCTCAAAACGCTTGCGTGTCGTCCATTCCGCAATCTTATCCGACGGTCGGTCCGCCCAATCCGGTTTCCCCCACAAGACTCCCTCCCAATCACTCGTTTGGCGCAATAAATGTTCCCAACTAATCTTTCGATTATGCTCGGTTTCAAATGGATAAATGAAGGAAGTCTTCGCGATCGGATTTTGAGAAGCCTGTACCCCTTCCGTATTGGCGACCTCCACCGGTGGCAAATAGGTATAGACCTTGTCATCCAAGGAACCAATCAATCCCTTGTCATAAGCCAAACCCACCACCGAAGAAAGGATACTCTTCGTCACGCTATGCGTCATCTCCACCGAAGACGGATTCCCCCACTCGGCAACGATATAGCCCTTGTAGATTACCAAGCCCGCCGCCGGACCGCGGTCAGCCATCGGCCCAATCGGATCCGAAAAAGGTTCCTTGCCATATTGCATCGCCTGAGAAAGCCATAAATTCTTCGGCAAACTACTCTCCGTGCTTTGGGCAAAGCGAATCGCATCGTTCAACTTGGCCGTATCCAAATTAAAAAAACTGGGAGCCTTGTGCTCCCAATTTTTAGCTGATGGATAATAAACCGAAGGTTTCTGCGCAGACAGCGAGGAAACAATCCCCAATAAAAAGACAAAACCGAAATTTCTTATGTTGAACATAGGTCTACCGACTCTCATACAATTGATTAAACACCATCTTAAACGTGTTATGCGTTTGGCCTCTAAAGGTAACCTCCGGCCCAAATACATATAAATTACCCTTCCCTACTTTCGCCTGAAAGGCCGCGATACCATCCTGTAAATACGTTTGACCAAAGGCCCAACCGCTTCGCAAGGTCTTATCCGAAGCATACCATGCCAATGGAATCAATTCCCCATGCGCAATCGCCTCCGCAGACAAATGAAACACCGGACTTGCGCTGAAATAGATATCCGCCTTGGGCGTCATACCCCAGTTGGCCTTCACCGAATTATCCACCGACACCTGCATCACACTCCCCGGAATATAAAACTTCTCACCCGGCAATTCCTTTTCCTTGCCAGCCACAACCTCCACCAAGGCATTCTTCACCGGCAAGTTCAAGTGATAGGCCAAATTAGCACTTGTTCCAATCGTAATGATATCACCCCCAGCTTCCAAAAAGGCCTTTAAACTCGGGATGGATTTGGCAGCGGTCAACTTCCCTAAAGTCTCTTGGTATTCTGCCGGTATCTCCGACTCTACCGGTTCTTTGGGCACATACTCGCCCGCACCGGCTTCTCCCTTTAATCCCGGAATGGCTCCACGAACAAAGATCAAAACATCAAATTTAGACCGAAGATTTCCCTTATCGATTTCCTTCGCAAAGACCAATTTAAAATCAAACTGATGTTGCTCCAAAATCCAACGCAACCAACCCGATGGCATCGAACCGCCATAAACGTCCCATAGACCGATGCGTTTTGTTCCTAATTTATGGGCAGATTCCGCTGGCATTTTATCCAAGGCTGTAATTTTAACCTGTGCTTTGGCCAAAATAGACGCGGCCGCATCGCTGTGTGCTAGGTAGAAGAACTCCTTCGACTTGCTTACTTCGATGCCGGCCTTCAACAAGGCATTCAACAGTGTAAACGAGGCATTATCGGCCGTTGAAAAGGCATAGTATTTTCCGGCAACAAAAGTAGGCGTCGCAGCCTGCAATTGTCCATACGGAATCGTCTCCAAAGGCGCCTCCAAATCCGTCAAGATACGATCAAACTGAACCCCCATGGTAAAAGCCGGTGTCCAGCCCGCTGAATCATAAGGACGTACCGGCGGACCACCTGGATATTGAAAATCGTTGGGATGATCCTGCGGCTCAAACATATCAATCACATGCGGACGGAAGGCCTGATTCGTTTTCACCACATAAGATCCCTTCGGATAAGTCTTCCCATTCACCACAAAATCCTTCGTTGCACGCTCCACCCGAATTCCACTCTTGATCAGAATATTGACGAAAGCATATTGCGTCGTTGATTGATCCGCTGTTAGGATATAAGCCCGGGCATCACGCGTGGCCGGATTTTTATAGACCACGGCAAACAAACTATCACTCTTCGTTTTTAATTTATTTCCAGCGATGCTGGTTAATTGCTCAACTTTATTGGGCGAAAGTGTCCAATAATCTTGCGAGCCCAATTCGATCGACTTCCGTCCCATCTTGTAAATGTTCATCAAGACCTCTTCGCGGTAGCGTGTCGCGTAATTCAATACGGCATAATTGAGCGACAACGAGTAATCAATCGAGTTTTTAAATAACCACTTACGAGGTGTAATCGGGAATGGCGTCGCCGAATTCGGGATCAAACGATTAGGCACCAAAGGAATATTCTGTGGCGTCGGGCTACCGATGATTTCCGTTAGTAGTCCAATGATGTTGTGGTAATAGGCTGTCGTACGGAGACCACCGTTCCACCAGGTGGAATAGACTGACCCCGACTTCATCGTATAACCCGGTTTTCCCTCCGCATTTAAGCGAGAGCTCATGGCTGCACCGAGGGCGTCGATGCCGGTCACCAACAAAGGATCGTAGACATAATTAAAGGGATCACGGTATGGAGGACCCGCCACTACGGTACCTTCCGGACCAGTTTGGTGGTGATTATAAAGTATTTGCGGCATCCACTCAATGTACTGTTGGCGCGCCATATTTGCCGCCTCACTCGTATTCATCATGTAGAAATCCCGGTTATTATCATGTCCGATGTATTTTTCATACAAACGTGGCAAGAATTCCGTGGAACGCTTGAGGGTATCCTTTTGGCGCATGTACCAGTTGGAGACCAACTCCTGTCCATCCGGATTCGCATGTACAAACAGGATGATGGTATTGTCTAAAATCCGCATCGTTTCCTCGTCGGTGCGCGTCGTAAACTGGTAGATCGATTCGACCAATTGGTGAATTCCTACCGTCTCGGTCGCATGCAAACCCCCATCGATCCAGACAACGGCTTTACCTTCTTTGGCTAAAGCCTTCGCTTCAGATTCAGTGAGATTTTCTGCCCGAGCAAGACGCTGGGAGATGGCCTTGTATTTAGCCAAGTTCTTGATGTTTTTTGGGCTGGAAACAATCAACATGTATTGATTCCGACCCTCTTCGGTCTTTCCGATGGATTGCAATTTCGCACGCGGGGAGGCTTTGGCTACTTTCTGGAAATAGGCCTCTGTCTGCGTAAATGTGGCTAAATGATAATTGTCCCCAATGGAAAATCCAAAATGCGATTTGGGGCTTGGAACCTGGGCCACTAAAATTTGGGCAAGGAAAAATAATAGTAGAGTAAGTTTTTTCATCGTGTTGATTCAGGTAAGGTTTAAAGATAGAAAAAAGGAGGTAAAATGCTAACCGCCCTAGGTCGATTTCAATAAGTTGATAAAGTAAAATAGGGAATATACCACTTCCATTCAACCTTCGTTTAATGATAAAAAACTAACCACCATGAAAAAACAAATTGAAATCTACACGTCTCCCGATGGAAACACACAAATTGACGTTTCATTTGAAGGGGAAACATTTTGGTTAAATCTTAATCAAATATCGGCACTATTCAAAAAGGACAAATCAGTTATTTCAAGGCATCTTAAAAATATTTTTTCAAGCGGGGAATTATCCAGGGATGCAGTTGTTGCAAAAAATGCAACAACTGCAACAGATGGAAAATCTTACATTATTGAATACTTTAACCTAGATGTGATATTGTCAGTTGGATACCGAGTCAACTCTAAAAGAGGAACACAATTTCGTCAATGGGCGACACAGCGATTAAAAAATTATTTAATTGTGGGATACGCGCTTAATGAAAAACGACTAGAACAGAAAAACAAAGAGATTCAAGTACTACATGATGGAATTCGAATTTTAAATCGTTCCATCAAAGAAAAAATCAACAAAAAAGAAGAATTGAATTGGTTAAAGTCATTTAGCGAAGGTTTACAGCTACTAGATGATTATGATCATGAGGCTCTAGATAGAGTTGGAAATAGTAGTCGGGAGACTTCGTTTCCCACTTACAATGAATATAAGGAAATCGTGAACCATTTGAAAATTAAGACACATTCATCCCTTTTCGGCATTAAAAGCAATAACGGATTCGATAGTGCGATTAATCAAATTAATCGTGGATTTGAAGAAGTTGATGCTTACCCCTCAATCGAGGAAAAAGCTGCTGTTTTGCTCTACCTTATTGTTAAAAATCATGCATTTGTGGATGGCAACAAGCGAATTGCTGCAGCCTGTTTTTTATTATTTCTAAATAAAAACAAACTACTATTTAAAAACTCAAGAAAACCCGTAATCGGCAACAAAGAAATTGTAAGCCTAACACTTTTTGTTGCATCTAGCCATCCGGATGAAATGATGAGCGTCAAAAATTTAATTGTTAGCTTATTGAACAGAACTTAATTTATCTCCAAAAATAAAAGGCATCTAACCGCCGATAGGGTTTAGCTAAATAACGCAGTATTTCGGAATGCACTAATTCAGGTTCCTCAAAGGGCGAAATATGCGTAGCATCCGGAACAATGTACAAGGAGGCCTGAGGTAAATGTTGATAGAGCGAAATGGTATGTTCTAGGGTAAACATATCATGATCACCCGCCATGACAAGAAATGGCACTTGAATAGATTTCAATTGCGCCAAGGTGATATTGGGATTTTTAAATGCATTATCAGTCACCTTCTTTCGGGATGCTTCGATTCGACTTTTATTGGGTGCTAAACGCTCATAGGTAGAAAAATATTGAGCCATCTGCTTTTTCGTTTTGGCAAACAGTGGATCCTTAGGATTCATCTTCCACGTTGTATCTACACCTAAAAACACACCTTTGGATTCCCCTAAATAGTTTGCCCCCATAATGACTGCTTTGTCAATTTTCTCCGGATGAATCAAAGCCAATTCGAGTGCGATATCGCCTCCATCGCTCCAACCCACAAACTTGGCCTTTTTTATTTTTAATTGGTCCATGAACCCGTTAACATCCAAGGCCATCTGGGCATAGCTCAATTCCTTTTCATCGCTGTCGGTCGTTCTTCCTTGAGAACGCGAATCAACCGCAATGACGCGGTAATTCTTGGAGAACGCCGCAATCATTCCTCCCATCATTTCTGATGAGCCAAAACCTCCATGAAGTAAGATCAAAGGTTCCCCCTTTCCATAGATTTCGTAATACATAGAGATATCCCCAACTTGAATCCGTTTACCTACAGCCTTATTTGAACCATAAGGGATCTGAGCTTGTGTGACAATTGCCCAAATCATTAAAAACAAAAAGATCGATTTTCTCATCAGATTAATTCGTTAAACTCTTCATTACCCAGTTTTTGAATTCCGTCCTAATTTTGACGGGAGATGCGGATGGACGCTGATATAAGACCATCGCGACCATCTCATGTTTTAAATCAATAAAGAAAATAGGACCCGTAGCTCCACTCCAATGGATCGTACCGGCTGGTCGGGGATCACTCCCAACATCCTTCCGCTTGATCGCATAACCGAAGGTAAATCCATTATTCTTCAAATCGTCCGTTGGCGTAATCGCCGCCTCCAAATTCACAGGCGTCTGATCTGTCTTCATGTAGGCAATCGTCGAGGGCTTCGCGATGCGAACCCCATTAAACTCACCGTCTTGAATGACCATTTGACAGAACTTGAAATAATCTGTCGCCGTCGAATGCAAGCCTCCTGATCCCGAATAGAAAGTCTTTGACCCACTAATTCGAATACTCTTCTCGGAACCTGGATCGATCAAGGCCAAGCCTCCCTTGCCATCCGGTTGGTAATACGACGTAAATCGAGGGGCATCTTTTGGCTCCAAATAAAAGTGCGTATCCTTCATCTCCAAGGGATCTAAAATGCGTTTCTGAACATAATCCTGGAAGGGCATTCCACTTAATTCCTCCACCAAGCGGCCTGCCACCAATAGCCCCGGACCATAAATCCATCCCTCACCCGGCTCGTGGGTTAAGGGTAATTTAGCCAAGTTCTTCACATAGTGCGCGATATCGCTGGAATAGGCATTCTTGGTAATTGCCGCATAGGCTTCGGGCATATTTCCACCATAAGCACTCGGTTGGCCCGTGGTATGAGTCAAAACATGACGTATCAACAACGGTTTAGACGCTTCTCGCGTCTTGTACATCCAAATTCCATCGACACTGTCCTTGGACAACAGAACCTGTTGGGACGCGAATTCCGGCAAGTACTTACTCACGGGATCATTGGGCTTGCACTTGCCATCCTCCATCAAGAGTAAAAGTGCCAGCGTAGCAATGGGTTTTGTCATGGAAGCCAAACGGAAAATGGCATCCTTTTTCATGGGGATATGTGTCTCCAATTGCGACTCTCCCTTTGCCTCGAAGTGTACGATTTTTCCCTTGCGTGCAATGAGCGTCACAGCTCCCGCGATTTCCTTTTGATCGATCGACCGGCCAACTTCCTTTTGGAAATCATCCAATACCTTTGGGTCAAATCCTAAGGCTTTCACTTCGGACGCCTTGACAGGCTCTAAGCTTACGACTTTCGTTTCAGCCTTTTTTATTCCTGCATATACTCCTTTTCGGAATTCGTCCCCAAAATAAAACTGATAGGGATTCGGAGTGGTTAAGGCCCCAATCTGCGTCATGAAAATACCAATGACATCATCTTTGGGATTGACAAAAAAGTGGGTGGAATTCGCTCCACTCCAGAAATATTCGCCAGCTGAGACATTCGTTTTATTGGCCACCGCTGGATTAACTAAAATCCCAAATCCCAAACCGAATCCATAACCCGGTTCTAGGTTCGTACTCCCATCTTCATCCAATGAAATCCCATTGGCTATTTTATAAATCCGTGAGCTTTGATCCGGCTTGCGACTAATTTCGGCCGTCACGTCTGTCCGCATCAAATCGAGCGTTTCTTTTTTCAGGATGCGCTTCCCGTTTAATTCACCCTCATGATACAGCATTTTGGCGAAAGTCAAGTAATCTTGCATCGTACCCCAAAGGGCATTTACTCCGGCAAAAACGGTCACCCCGGAACTTTGAGGCTGCATTTGAGCGCGAACTAAGTTCTTGCCATTTTGAAATTCATAGAGAATCATGGCACGCTTTTGCTGCTCGGGATTCAGGTTATAGCCCATTTCCTTGATACCCAAGGGTTGGAAAATAGTCTTCTTGAGATAAGCATCCGTTGTTTGACCAGATAATACCTCAATTAAACGGGAGGCAACATCAGGTCCAAAGGAATAATTCCATTTCGTGCCCGGTTGATAGGATAAAGGAATCTTCGCCAAAGCTGCTACTCGCTTCTGGATGGTAGTTAAACTTGTATCAAATAAAATAGTATCCCAAATATCCCGATCCATTTTCACTTGGGTGATGCCATGTGACATCCCAGAAGTATGACTAATCAGTTGGCGGATGCTCATCTTGCTATTCGCAGCTACATTTCCACTGGCCATGCCCTTATTAACATCATTCACAACCCGTAAATTCTTGAATTCGGGCAAGTAGTTTTCCACCGGATCATCGAGCTGAAATTTACCTTGCTCATACAAAGTCATGAGAGCAACGGTGATGACAGGTTTGGACATGGATTGCAGATAATAAATCTCTTTCCCGCTCATGGGAACCTGATTTTCTTGGTCGCGCTTTCCATAGAATTTATCGTAAACAACTTTATTTTTATGAAAGACGAGACCATGTACGCCAACGAGTTTTTGGGCCTGTACTTCTTTTTGCAGGTACTGATCGAGCGACTGGAAGTTTTGACTAAATCCCGTAAATACGGTTAAAATGAAAAGACAAAAGGGAACAATTCTAAACTGAAAATATTTCATAGCTGGGTTTAGTTTTGAAAAGGGAATCATTGAGTGAAATAAAGTATCCACTCAATGATTAGGAAGTACTCAAAAATGCTAATTTATTTTTAGAACCAAGAATTAAATCCTGTTTATTGGACAGGTACTCTGCTTAAATGATCCATGCGAATGGTGGTGCGTAATTGATTGGCTTTCTTGTTGATGGCCGCCAACTTAGCATTGCCCTTGCGCTTGGCATTTCGTTCTTCTTGATGTGTATAGTAATCCAAACGAGATTTATCCGGAAGAATCATCATATACGTGTTATTTGGATAACCATCTACCGCTTTATAGATAATGTAGTTATACGAAATACCAATGGCCTTATCCTCGGCATTTGCTTGCTCAATCAATTTCTCATATTCAGCCATCTTGTCGAAAGGAACAGTAAAGAGAACGATCTTACGAAAATCATAATTCTCTACTTTGAAATCAGCAACCATGACCGAGGTATTGATGGATTGTTGCCAAATAGACCGTTGAATCGCTTGAGAACGGTTGGCCGTATTTTCATCTGTGACAGCTTTCAAGGCAACCGCAATTTTATCGGATAAAGCTACGCGCTGGCCGATGTATTTCCCCAAATTCTCATCGCCCCGCACAAAGACCATTCCATAGGTTCTTCCGGATTCAGACGTATGGGCAGCAAAATTATAGCTAATTCCTTTGGTAGCCTCCATCCACCAATTTCGGATGGCAGGATAATTCTTCTTGTAGATGTCGGTGTCCAAGACTCTACTTTCATTGAGTAAAAAATAGGTTTTTTCCGTTGTTTGCGCGGACAATTGAAATGCCATCAAAATCGAAAATACAAACAGGCTAACTCGTTTCATGTTGTAATAATTTATTTAAGGTTAAAGAATGACCCAATTTTCAACTTTCCGAGTGGACGCGAGCAATAAAGTCCCTAAACTTTGTCTTGAATTCAATCAAGCTTGTCCAAAAAACAAAAAAGGAAGGACTCAAGCCCTCCCTTTTTCAAATAAACCCTAACTTATTTCTTCTCTGCAGCAGCTCTCGCGGCCAACTCCTCCATGATCAATTTCGTATCATATAAGTGGATGTCGCTTACGATTTTATCCCCTTGCCAAAGCATCGCGCGGTGCAATGGAATCAAAATATCCTTACCGGTAAATGCGCCCTTAGCCAACATCACTCCCCAAATGTTCGTCCACGTTTCTCCATTATTTAATTTCAACGTAATTACGCGAACACGATCAAATTTAACATCCTTCCAGTTCTTGTATTGGCCTTTGAAATCAGCCAAAAAAGCCTTCTTATCCGTAATGTCCGCGGTGGTGTCACTTGGGTAATAAACACGAATGTTGTCGGCATAAACATCAGCAGTATAGCTCGTATCCTGCGCAGCATAGGCTTCGATCTGCTTTTGAATGGCTTGTGATTTTTCATCCGTACTGATCATCGTACCTCCCAGCGGATCCTTACTTGCATCTGCTGCTGAAACGGCACCTTCTTGCTTTTGTCCACAGGAAAATAAAGCTGTCGCGACAGCGACCATCATGATAATTTTTTTCATTGTTTTGGGGTTTAAAATGAATTGAATGGTGGAAGCTAGGTAAACCTGGATTCAATTCGACCTGATCGAGGCAAGAAATTGTTCCCAAAAAGGATTTGGGAACAATCCTTAGGCTTTCAACTCCTTCAAATAAAAACTGGGATTCACCCCCACATATTTCTTGAATGCCGCATAAAAGGTTGATCGATTAGAGAAACCACTTTGGTAAATATAGGTCTCCATCGTAAACTGACTAAAATTCGACCTTTGATCCAAGAAGTATTGGATGCGCAATCGATTGATAAATTCAGCAAAGGTCAAGCCATAATAGGTCTTGATGGATTTAGACAATTTTGCCCCCGTCATATCCATGGATTTCCCCATGCTCGACAAATCGCATTCGGGGTTCAAATAAACTTGTTGGCCCTTCAACATCTCATCAAATCGTTTCGCTAGCTTATCATGGGAATGAACCTCCAATAAACTCGGTAAAATGGGCTCATTTTCACCCGGTATTTCGTCCGACTCCAAAATACACCCATCCATGTTCTCGAGGACATTGGGCGTCGAAATGAAATACGCAAACAAACCAATTCCCACGATGCATTTGATGACCTGCGAGGGCGGATCGAAGGTATGGTTTAAAAACAAGTTGATGTATTGATAAAACTGCAACAAGAAATAAACCGTCAGCGCTCCGCTTAATAAATTCAGCCAAATCAAGGTTTGTCGGTTCACATAGGCAAAGCGTTCTCCTAAATTCCTTTTGGCCTGAAAAATCTTCAATAGCGACCAAAAACCATACGTAATTCCGACGATGATCGAGACGGGTTGCACAAAACCCGCAGGAATCCAACCCGAAGGTGTACTGATAAACGAGTTATTATGCGCATAATAGGCATCTAAAATAGCTACCTTTTCCGGAGCCGAAAGCAATAAATCAGGCATAATCCCAATCAATACCCCCAGTGGAAAAATCCAATGCAAATATTGGATACGTCGAATCGGGCGATTCGGATGCAGCATACTTTGCACGTAAAAAAACAAGGAGATAGGTAAGAAAGCGCGCAGTATATTCGGTGTTCGAAGGATAAATACCATTTTATAAATATGCTTTGAAGTCAAGGCATAGATGTAAAACTCCAAAAAGACCAAGGCGAAAATGACAAAGATCAATCCGTAAACTTTCTTGATGTGTCCAAAGCGAACCAACAAGTAAAAGATGAAAAACAGACCGATTCCGCTCGTGAGAAAAGAAAGATAAGGAACAAAATCGAACATGGCCTGGTATGCTTTTATAGAATGTCTAAGGGAAATATAGACAAATTTTGTAGAAAACAAGACAAAGTAGCTTCCCGAATTTTCATGTCAGTCATTTAGGAAACGTAATTTTCAGGCATCAAACCAAACCCATCATTTTTTATGAAAAAACTAATTATTCTAAGCATCGCATGCCTTTGGGCAGGATCCGTACTCGGACAAGCGAATACCGCTAATTTTCAGTACTACAAAATCAAGCCGGGTCACCGTGGCGCGTTCAATGAAGCCATGAAAGCACATACGGAGAAATTCCGTAAAGTAGGAACTCCGTACGCTTGGTCCTTCTTTAACCTTTCCGGCGGAAGCCACCACAATGAGGTCATGGCACTTTACAATGTAGGCACCTCTTGGGCACAACGCGATGAAATGGGTTCTTTATTAAATAACTCAGAGGCAGCCAATGATTTCTACCTCAAAGTTTCTCCCCATTTAGAGGGTATCACTGGCGGAGACATCATTACCTATCAAGCCGATTACAGCAACTCCAGCCCAAGTGAGCGTTCAGCGAAAATCCGCTCCAATTTATTGACCTTAAAATATGCGCCTGCACAGGAATTTTGGGATGTCATCAAACGCCTTCCAAAGGCATGGGATAAAGCAGGAATAAAAATCGCGACGTACCAAACTTCTGGAGCTGCCCGTCTGATCTTTTCTCGCCGTTTTCCGAATGGATGGAAAGAATTGGATGAGCCATCCAAATTGAAAGCATCCTACGAGGAGATTTATGGCAAGGGTTCTTACGAGC
Source organism: Aquirufa sp. 5-AUSEE-100C1 (assembly GCF_054558655.1). Lineage (NCBI taxonomy): Bacteria > Pseudomonadati > Bacteroidota > Cytophagia > Cytophagales > Flectobacillaceae > Aquirufa > Aquirufa sp. 5-AUSEE-100C1. Next base: position 183,975 of record NZ_JBPXKO010000002.1, read on the forward strand.
GTGACATCGCGATTATGCGTAATTACATCGTGGAGAATGAGACGGTGTACATGACTTTCCAGCCCGATTTATCATCAAAATAATTTTAACATAAGTAGGCCTAAATGGCCTACTTACTATTTCACCATGGAAGTACATCACCCACACCACGCTCCCAAAACATGGAAGGAATACGCATCTGAATTCCTAATGCTCTTTCTAGCCGTCACACTTGGATTTTTTGTAGAGAACTATCGAGAACATTTTATTGAACGCCAGCGGGAAAAAGAATTTCTCCAATTGATCGTTAAGGATCTGCGAATGGACAAGCAAATGGTCGACTCCAATTTATATTACCGAAATATTCGAGCCAAAATTTGCCGACAATTCGCAACGAGTTATCAAAATGATGAATACAAGAAGGATACAGGTCCTTTTTATTACAATGGACGACGATTACATGTTCGTTATCTTTTTGAGCGAACAGATGCCGGGTTTCAATTGATGCGAAATGCAGGTGGGCTTCGACTCATTCATAATCCCGAGATCATTCAAGCTATCCAACATTATGAAAACTCGATTGCTGCCATCGAAAAATTCCAAGAAGGCGAAATGAATTACCTCCGAGAATATACAAAAGCCAATGCCGAAATATTTGATGTGAACGTATTAATGAAATATGCTGGAGGAAATGTAAGTAATTATCAATCAAACCTGATGCCCCGGCAAAACCCACCCTTAATGAGCGAAGAACCTCAAAAATTAAACATCATGATGTCTCATTTTTTCTCCATGGATAAAAGCAATTATGTCGTCATGTACTTTGAAGAGAAACTCAAAAAAGAGGGCCAAAATTTAATTGATATCATTGAACAAGAAGTTAAAGAATAGCAAATTGTTATCTCAAAAGCCGACACAGACTTTCAAGCTTTTTCCCAATTATCTCTATCTTGCGGAAAGACCTATGCTATGAAAAACATCCTGCTTGCCCTTAGCTTGTTCATGACCCTAATTTCCAGGGGACAAGAACAATATTTAAAAGACCAAATCCATTTTCCCTTGGGGGCATCGTTGAATCCACGCTTATTGGAGAATATGCCCAACTACCGTTCTCGAGCGATTAGCGAATTCAATTCCGTGACCGCCGAGAATCACATGAAAATGATGATGGTTCATCCGGAACAAAATCGATTCAATTTTTCGAAGGGGGATGAAATCGTCAACTATGCAATGGCAAACAAAAAAAGAGTTCATGGCCACACGCTTGTTTGGCATAATCAGGTGCCGACTTGGATGAAGGAATTCCAAGGAGACGCGCAGGCCTGGGAAGCAATGCTCAAAAACCATGTTCAGGAAGTGGCTAAACATTACAAGGGTAAAGTAGCCGGATGGGATGTTGTGAATGAATCCTTCTTGGATGATGGAAGTTTACGTCCCTCGATTTGGGCGGAGCATATTCCGGATTACATCGCGAAGAGTTTTCAATGGGCGCATGAAGCCGACCCCGATGCCGTTCTCTTTTACAATGATTATGGGCAAGATGGCAAGCCGAAAAAAATGCAGGCTATTCTAGACATGGTCAAGGATTTAAAAGCGCGAAACATTCCGATTCATGGGCTTGGCTTACAAATGCATATCAACATCGATTCAAAGGACGAGGAACTCCAAAAGGTCATCAAACAATCGGTCGCGACAGGTCTGAAGATCCATTTTTCCGAACTGGACATCGCGGTGAACCCGAAAAATCAAGCGGAATTTGTTTATGATGAAACGGCGAAAAAAGCGCAAATCGCTAAATTTAATCTCCTGTTTAAGACTTATCAACAAATACCAAGTTCCCAACAATATGGAATCACGTTTTGGAATGTGGGCGACCAAGACACTTGGTTGCGAGGATATTTCAAGAGACCCAAAGAATATCCGCTGCTTTTCGATGAAAATTATCAGCGAAAAGGGGCTTATGATGAACTTCTAAAAGCAATCAAACATGTCAACTAAATCAACAAAACGCTGGATCATTCAAGCAGTATCCGGCTTGTTATTAACGGGAAGCGGACTTTCCATGGCCATCGATGCGGGTATTAGCAAATCGCAAGGCGGCGAATGGTTTTGGTATGGAACGGGAGCCTTGGTGGTCTTTCAGGCAGGACTCTGCTTGGTGATTGATTCAACCCGTTTTCGATAAACCTGGTGAAAATTCTGACTTGTTTTTTTGTGTTTGTGACGCTGAACGCCTTGGGCCAAAGCATTACATTCAATTCCAATAAGACCTACCAAACGATGCATAGTTTTGGGGCGTCCGACTGTTGGTCCATAGCCATAGTCGGCAAATACTACCCCGAAAGCAAAAAGCAACAAATCGCCGAATGGCTATTTAACCTGGATACGGATAATAAAGGAAATCCGAAAGGAATTGGATTATCGCTGTGGCGTTTCAACATCGGAGCGGGGAGTTCTGAACAAGGCGAAAAAAGTAAAATCAAATCGGAATGGCGACGGGCGGAAAGTTTTATTACCGAGAGCGGGTATGACTGGAATAAGCAGATCGGACAGCAATGGTTTTTGAAGGCGGCTAAAAAATACGGAGTTCCCTATACCTTGGGGTTCTTGAATTCCTCGCCGGTGCAAATGACGAGCAATGGGCTCGCCTTTGGTAGTGGAAAATTGGCCGACTGGAATTTCAACAAAGCAAAAATCGATGACTGGACATCGTTTGTTGCTACGGTATCCAAGCATTTTCAATTCGATTACATCAGTCCATTTAATGAACCCCAATGGGATTGGGGACCAGGAAAATCAGGCGAGGCTTCACAGGAAGGTACTCCGATCAACAATTCGGATCTGGCCTGGGCGACAAGAAAATTGGCCGAAAAAATAGGCAACACCAAAATCGTGATACCCGAAGCAGGGCAATTGAACTATTTGACCGATTCAAAAAGCAATCGCCCAAATCAAGACAATCAGTTCGAAAACTTCTTTGGAAAAGAGGCACCCGACTACCTGGGGGATGTAAAAGAAGTAGCTCCCATCATCAGTGGTCATAGTTATTTTACCACCTCACCCGAAAACCGATTGGTTGAAACTCGCAAAAGCGTGGCTGAAAAAGCCCGTGAAACAGGCGTCGACTTTTGGCAATCGGAATACTGTATCTTGGGCGATAATGCAGGAGAAATCAATGGCAATGGCGTAGACTTAGGCATGAAGACCGCTCTTTACATAGCCAAGGTCATCCATGCGGATCTGACGCTTGCCCAGGCGACATCCTGGAGCTGGTGGTTGGCCGTCAGTGCCAACGACTACAAGGACGGATTAATTTACACCTTCAATGGCACGAATAAAGGTGAAAATGATGGCAATAAATTCGATGCAGATCTTCATGATTCGAAAACGCTGTGGGCCCTGGGAAATTATGCCCGCTTTATACGTCCGGGTATGAAAAGAATCGACGTAAATTTAAATCGAGCAAACACTTACATTTCCGGATTTAAAGATGATAGGTCGATCGTGTTCGTCATCGTGAATACCGGAGAGGAATTTCAAATTAACACAAGCTTCAATAACGCCAAGACCTATACGACGAGCGAGGATAAAAATTTGACTTATGCAAACATTAAAAATGGGCGTATACGGATTCCTAAATCTTCTGTTGTCACTCTAATCATTCCTTCAAAATAATATAATTTTGCCGCAAGCCTCCGTATCTTGCAGTTCATTAGCACACATTACCTTGAATATCACCATCATCGGTGGGGGTGCAGCCGGATTTTTTGCTGCCCTCTCCGCCAAAGAACATTTTCCCCAAGCACAGGTTTGCATCTTGGAAAAGACAAGCAAATTCCTGGGTAAAGTGAAGATTTCCGGTGGCGGACGCTGTAATGTCACCAATGCGACCTTTAACAACCGTATCTTATCCGAAAGATATCCGCGTGGTGAAAAATTCCTTCGGAAAGCCTTCGAACAATTCGATGCCCAATCCACCGTAAATTGGTTTGAATCGCGCGGCGTTGCCCTGAAAACCTATCCAGATCATTGCATCTTTCCGCTTTCCAACGAGTCCCAAAGCATCATCGATTGCTTCCTACAAGAAGCCCGAAAATTGAATATTGAACTGCTGACTAACCACAGTGTCGAGCAAATCCGACAAACCAAAACAGGATTCGAAATCAACACCAATCAAGGGATCAAAAAAGCGGATCGCATCATTATCACCGTGGGGGGCCAACCGAAATCGACCTGGTTTGCAGGCATTGAATCTTTTGGTTTGAATATCATTCCACCCGTCCCGTCCCTTTTTACCTTCAATATGCCAAAGGAACCCATCAAAGCCCTCATGGGTTTAGTGGTGGAAAAGGCGCGCGTACGCATCGAAGGACAAAAGCTGATAGGCATCGGCCCACTCCTCATCACCCATTGGGGCATGAGTGGTCCGGCCATTCTTCAATTGTCCGCCTGGGGAGCCCGAATCTTGGCTGAAAAAGAATATACGGGGGCAGTACTCGTCAATTGGCTTGATGAGATGAAGGAAGAGTCTCTCCGACTTCAATTCAGCGAAATCCAAAAGGCACATGGTGCTAAAATGCTCCAAAATCACAACCCCTTTCCAATGCCCAGTCGATTGTGGATGTATTTGTTGGAGAAAAATGGCATCCAACCCGACCTTCGTTGGGTCGATTTAGTAGGCAAAAACGCCAATAAACTCATTAATACGCTCATCAACGACCGATACGAAGTACAAGGCAAAACCACCTTCAAAGAGGAATTTGTCACAGCGGGCGGAATCGACCTTGCGGAAATTGATGTCAACACGATGCAAAGTAAAAAAGTCTCAGGACTTTATTTTGCCGGCGAAGTGCTTGATATCGATGGGATAACCGGAGGATTTAATTTTCAGGCGGCATGGACAACCGGATACATTGCCGGAAAATCATCGGGTAGAGAGGCCTAGGGCACAAATAAATTTTGTATCTTCGTTAAACGTTATAACACATTCATGCGGATACTTTTCCTAATGCTCGCTTGCCTTATTGTTAATCAAGCGAATGCGCAAGAATTGGTATTTGAAGTCGGCGGAAACGCCACCCAATACCAATACCAAAATCTCAACGGCGTCATCGTCGATTACCTCAAACCCAGCACCGGTCTCCACGTCCAACTGAAACGCGAAAACGTACTTTGGAAGATCTCCAATTTGCTTGGTCACACCGAAAAAGACGACAATCCGCTCTTCATCCCCAAAATTAAATATGCATTCGGATTTACTTACAATCAATATAATTCCGTGGGTACGACGCAAGGTTTAGCACTCAATTATCAAACCGACCACATCGGTATGATCGGTGAAATTGGCCCTGAAATACCGATCAACCAAGCCGTATCCCTCGACATTAAAGGTATCGTATCGGTAGCTAAAATGTGGAACGGAAATCAATTGATTGATAATCAATACATGACCTTGGACGAGCAACCTCAATTCACTAAAATCCGTATTTACTCCGGATATTCCATCGCCTTGGTCCATCACCTGAGCAAGTTCGTTAGTGGTTTTGTGAAATTTCAATCCCTTAGCTCGGTCAAAGAGCCCGATTATCCGGTTAATCACCTGCGTTATTTACCAAACACTTTTTCATTAGGCGTTAAAATCAACCCATAAGCATGTCATCGAATTTACGCATCATCGCATTCATCCTTTTGGCATTTACGGGTGTCGCCCAAACCAAAAGCCTCAATTATCAAGCCGTCATCATCAATCCCAACCCCTTGGATGTTCCTGGAAATTCGGTTTCGAATCTTCCCTATGGTTCCGGAGATGTTTGCATCAAGTTTAGTTTACTAAGCAAAACGGACCAATTGGAATACCAAGAGGTGCAATGTACCAAGACGGATGCCTATGGCTTAGTCAATCTAAACATTGGAGCAGGTAGCAAAATCCCGACGGCCCCGGCAAAATATAACACCTTTGATGCGGTCATTTGGGATGCCAATGCCAAAAAACTCAAGGTCGACGTGAGTTTTGACCAAGGAAAAACCTTCGTAACCGCAAGCACACAAAGCCTGACCTATTCGGCTTATGCCTTGTACGCGGAAAACGTAGATTACCAAAATGTTCGCTCGGCACCCACCAAACTATCTCAATTTACGGACGATATTCAGGTAGCCAAAATCAAGGATTTGGACCCCCTAAAGGCCGATATCACCAAAAACAAGCAGGATATTCAAGGCATCTTGACGACGAATTCCCAGACGACTTCCCAAGTGGCCATCATCAATCAGTCGATCACCGACATCAATACGCTAAACGACATCCAAAATCGCCGTTTAGACCAATTAACCACACAAGGAAGCGAATTCAATACGACGATTTCAAACATTCCATTTGTCTACGAACGATTCCAAAACAAATCTCCAGACACCCGTTTGGGCGGCGCGAATTCATCCGATGCCGCATATCCGAGTCAACGTGCTGTTAAAGCCTACGTAGATGCTCAAACAACCCCGGAGGCATCCACGGTACAATTAGGTAAAGTTAGATTAGCCGGTGATTTGTCGGGAGGCGCCAACGCCCCCACCGTACCCGGATTATTGTTGAAAGAAAATACGGCCAACAAAAGTGCTGCGGCCAATTTAGGCGCCGCTAATACAAGCGATGTTTTGTTTCCCACACAGAAGGCTGTTAAGACGTATGTCGACGCCCAAACAACCCCCGAAGCGACGACCTTAATTCAAGGGAAGGTTCAACTGGCCGGTGATTTGGCGGGGACTGCCTCCGCGCCAACGGTTCCAGGATTGATCTTAAAGGAGAATGTGGCCAACAAATCGACGGCGGTCAACTTAGGTGCTAGCGCACCCAGCGATGAATTGTATCCGACACAAAAAGCGGTGAAGACCTACATCGATGCACAAACTACCCCTGAGGCAACTACGCTTATCCAAGGGAAAATCCAACTAGCAGGCGATTTATCGGGGACCTCCACGGCACCCACCGTACCCAAATTGGACTTAAAAGAAAACATTGCCAATCGGAGCACGGCCATCACCCTGGGCGGGGTGGCTGCGAGTGATACCCTTTACCCTACACAGCGGGCGGTTAAAACTTACATCGATGCGCAAACAACTCCGAATGCCACAACGGTCCAATTGGGTCGTATTCAATTAGCCGGCGATTTAACAGGTACAGCAACCAGCCCACGGATTGCCGCCAATGCGATTCGATCAAGCGCCATCGCGGACAGTTCAATCACAACGGCTAAGATTTTAGATGCGAATGTGACGGATGCCAAAATCGCCTCCTTACAAGCATCCAAATTGACAGGCAATATTGCCGTGGCCAATGGAGGAACGGGCGTGAGCAGCATTACCGGTTTAATCCGCGGAAACGGAACAGGAGCCTTTGGAACTGCGGCGTACGGCAGCTTCTTTGATTTAAGCAATCAAATCGCCGTGGCAGCCGATTCGGCCACAGCCATGACATTGAGCAATACCGATTTCTCTTCCAATGTCTCCGTGCAAAATAATTCGCAATTAAGATTTACGAATGCCGGCGTTTACAACATTCAATTCTCCGCTCAAATCGATCGGAGTTCAGGAACAGCCGCGCAATCGGTGAAAATTTGGCTACGCAAAAATGGACAGGATGTACCCGCTTCGGCAACAAACCTGATTATTTCCGGGGGAGTAAATACAGCCGCGTTTGTAGCTTCTTGGAATTTCTTCCAAAACCTGGCAGCGGGAGATGAAGTCCAACTCATGTGGAGCGTCAGCAACCCACAGGTTTACCTGGCGTTCTCACCGGCGACCACATCCCCTTCCCGACCAGCCGTTCCCTCGCTGATCGTCACGGTCAATCAAGTCTTTTAATTTAAGCCCGCGAATCGCGGGCTTTTTTTTGATTAATCTGTATTAAATACTATCATTGTTGGTCTTTACCTAAATCTAAACAACAATGAAAAAAATTACCTTATGCCTCCTATTTTCCCTGATAGGATTATTCGCCTATGCCAAACCCACAGGTACCTACAAAATGGTCGTTGAGGGTTTCGATTGGGGTGCCGGCGTCAACAAAGTCATCCTGCAATTATCAGACACAACGTCTAAAGTAAACCCATCCGAATTTCAGGTATTCGCATCTCGAAAATCATCCTTGGGTGCGATCAATGACGATCAGAATAAACGCGAAATTGTGACAGCATACATTTCCGATGAACAAGGAAATCGCGTTAAGACAGGCAAAAACATCACGCTCGTTTTAGCCGTAGGACCTCAAATGCCACTCTCCTCCCCGATTCAATATTTCCGTGGCAAAGGAAATGTTTGGGTAGATTATTCCATGACGGTCTTGCATCCGAAAAGCCAACAAATTTGGGATACCCCGACGGGCAAAATCATGCCTTTGGTGGACCAATTCGATTTGACCAAGAAGTTCACCTACAATGAAAAATTAACCATGTCCTACGCGACCTTTAGCCCGAAAGTGGCGAAAGAAAAGGCACCCTTAATCATCTGGTTGCACGGCGGAGGTGAAGGGGGAACAGACCCAATCATCCCGCTTTTGGGAAACAAGGCGGCAAATTATGCCTCTCCGGCAATACAGGCCTTATTTGATGGGGCCTATGTGTTATCCCCTCAATGTCCAGGTGCCTGGATGCACAATACGCAAGGCGTAGGCACGCAAGGAAAAGATAATGACATCTACAACGAAGGTTTGATGGCCTTGATTAAGGACTATGTGAAATCCAACCCACAAATCGACCCGACTCGTATTTATGTTGGCGGCTGCTCAAACGGAGGTTACATGGCCTTGAAATTGATTTTATTATACCCGGATTACTTCGCAGCGGGATACATCAGCGCCTTAGCGTATCGTTCTGAATACATTGCGGATGCGGATTTACAGAAAATCAAACATGTACCCATCTGGTTTGTGCATGCAAAGGACGACATGACAACGATCCCAGATTTGACCGTGGTGCCGGTATTTAATCGCCTTCGTGGCATGGGAGCAAAAAATGTTCACTTCACCTATTACGATCATGTGAATGACATCACCAATTTTTATGGAGGGTCAGGATTCCAATACAATGGACACTGGTCTTGGGTTTATTTGCATGAGAATCTACCGCGCACGGATCTGGATGGATCCGCAGTTCGAATCAACGGCAAACCGGTCAGCATCATGGAATGGATGGCCGCCCAAAAGAAAGGGAAATAATCAATTCAAAGGCAGTTCGAAAGAGCTGCCTTTTTATTAGGCCAAAGCCTTCAGCGCACGAACCAATTGGTCTAATTCCGCGGTACTTGTGAAGACATTGGGTGTGATCCGGCAACCATGTACGTCATTGCCATCAATCGCTACCGTGTAAATCTTAAATTCTTCTAAGAGGCGTTTGGCGAGTTCGGCGGGTTTTAGTCGGCCGACACCCACATTCGCAATAGCTCCATGTCTTGCGGGATCTGCGGGGGTATTCACTGAAATACCTGGGAGATGACGGACTTGACGGGTCCAATACTGCTGTAAATAACGCAGTCGGGCCTCCTTGCGCGCAGGTCCTACTTGGCGGTAAAAATCAACGGCATCCTTCACGGCTAAATGGGCGTGTACAGGATTGGTTCCGAGGTGATTGAGGCGTTCGATGCCTTTTGCGGCTTGTTCGTTTTCGGCAAAGACGGGCCAAATTTTCGAGACATGTTCGGGTTTGATGTACAACATACCGACGCCCAGCGGAACGGCCAACCATTTATGAAGGCTTGCCCCGTAATAATCACAATGTAGATCGGGCAGATTGAATTCTATATGTGCCACGGCATGGGCCCCGTCCACCATGACCTCCACGCCTTTCGCATGGGCCATATCGCAAATCTTTCGGATGGGAAGGATTTGGCCTGTCACATTGACCATGTGACAAACCATGAGCAATTTGGTTTTGGGCGTGATTGCTGATGCGTATAGGTCAACAATCTCTTCGTCATTTTTGGGATGTAAAGGAAGGGAAATCTTTTTAAGCACAATGGCTTGTCGGCGAGCCACCTGCGCAAACATATCCTGCATGGCACCATAATCCTGAATCGCAAAAACCGCTTCGTCCCCGGCTTGCCAAGGATATCCACCGATAATCATGTCGAGGGACTCTGTGGTATTTCGAGTTAATATAAGGTCATCCGGTGAACAATGAACGATATCGGCCACGAGTTTAGACATGGCTTTGCGGTCCGGAAATTGGGTGGTGCGCATGTAATAGGCACCTTGGTAATTGATTTCGCGAATGTGATTTAGGTGCTTCTCGAGCGTTTCCTCGGGAAGAATGTTGTAATAGCCATTTTCCAAATTAATGTAATCCGGTTTCAAGCGATAGGCTTTTCGAACCTGGGCCCAAAACGCCTCGTCATCCGCCGCTGCAGGTTGTGCGAGTAGTTGGGCCAAGGAAGGCATAAGCCCGAGGCCGAGGGATGATTTGAGGAATTGGCGTTTGTTCATGGTCAAAAGAATTTAAAAAGATTTAAATAATCAAGACCTTAACTATTTAATTAACTTTCCAGCATTGTTCTTCTCCCAAAAAATAGCCGAATTCTTATTATTGGGAGATCCATAAGATGTCCCTTTATCTGGATGGACGATATCGATTAAACCATTCCGATTAATATCGCCAACAACAATACTTGGGATGTTACGACCGACCGAACTTGTATAGACATTTACTAAGTCGGAAGTCACATCTTTATAAGCATTTTTATCCCCTGATAAAATTTGCAGGTAATAGCCCATATAGAATTGTGGACCATTTCCAGAACTATCTCCTGTACGCAATAAAATAAGCTCGTCCTTAGAATCTTGATTTAAATCAATCATACCGATATCAAGCGTTAAATCCCAACCTTTCAGTTCGGGTAAGGCCAATGAACGATTTTTGTCAAAGTTTTTTCCATTTCCCCAATAGATTCGATTTGCGTCAATAAAGCCCCTTAGGTCGGCATAAGTATTCTGTCCACCTACAACCAAATCCAAAAAGCCATCTTTATCAACGTCCAACATTTCACATGAAATAATCGCCTTCACAGGGGAGGTAAAGATTTCTAACGAGCGAATAAAATTTGCCTTCCCATCATTGATTAAAAAAGAACAATCTGCAGGTAAAAATATATCCAAGTCCCCATCGCGATCAAAATCTCCTGAACATGCGCCATGATAAAAGTTTTTAGGAAATTGGGTAAGAATTTGAAAGTTAAACTTTCCTTGCTTGTCACTCAGCGCGATACTGAGGTATTCGCCGGGCCAACCGCCTACGGGCATAGGACCATATTCAGATCCCGAATCTGCAAAAAACACATCAGGAATTTGATCACCATTAAAATCACCAATCAACGTTTTTATAATTGAATCAGTCCCAGTATTCGATAAAACTACATCTCGATTTAGTTTAAAGGAATTACTCGAAGGGTCAAATAAATACATTTCAATCGGTATTCGTTGATTTCGATTAATCCCAGGCGCCATGACAACATCCAAATACCCGTCAACATTAAAATCAGCCATAGCTACGCCACCCAAATAGGATTTACCCCCAGGTGACATTACATCGACTTGATTTTGCTTGGGAATTTCATAGTAATCAAGCCATTGAGTATTTCGTCTTAATTCATATGAGGGTTTCAGGTAATCAAAAGGAATTGGTTTGAATTGAGCCGTTAAATTCAACGGTTTATTTATAATGATTTCCAAAGGGTTAATTTTACTCGTATTATCCCCTTTCCAATTTCCAAATATCCAACCTTCACTTGACTGTGCCGTCAAACGAACCGATGTTCCCGACGGATATTGCGCCTGACTTGCCATGGCGACCACCTCTTCCTTCACTGTCCCATTTCCTTCAATCGTCAGGTTCAAGGGATATTGTCTTTTCTCAAAAACGCCCGTGACTTGCTTGTCGGCATCCATCAATAGGCTCGTGGGATTCGTCGTTCCACTCAGGGCCCCTAGCCAATTTTTGAAAACATATTCACCGTTTGGCGTGGCAGTCAAAGAAACCTGCTGGCCATGTTCAAAGGAATTACTGGGGGGCGTAACGCTACCCCCATTCAAGGGACTTGCATCCGTGCTGAGTTTGTGCGTGAGGATTTCTTTGGTACAGGAGAATAAGCAAATAGAGAGGCTCGTTAGAATGATTTTCTTCATTAGTATTTCAAATAAAAATCCTTATTTATTTTAAAGCCCTTTTTGGTATTCTCCCACCAAAAATAAGCCCCATTAACACCATTTAATTGACTTTTTCGATAGGTAGGATAAAACAAATCCACATCACCATCTTTGTCAACATCCCCAGTCCAAACCTGCAATTCCCCAATTAGCTTTTTATCAATTTCGATGTAGTTAGGACGGTATTCAAATTGCTTACCTGTATTTTCAAAATACTCCTGCAAATAATACCAGGGAGAATTCGGTTTCACTTCACAGCTTCCAACGATAAGGTCTTTGTCTCCATCACCATCCCCATCAACCATGGCAATACGCTCCACTGAAATGATATCACCGGTCATGTAAATATATTTTTTAAGCGTTTTACCTACGACAGGGAAATTTGACACACCCTTGCTATTCATAACACTGAGCGTTTGGGACATATCTTTTGAAGTGTAATTTCCATTCTCATCAATTTGATTGATATACAAATTGACATAATCTAACAAACCGTCGCCATCAAAATCCAATTTATTTGAAACGGATTGATTAAACAGAGGAGGGCCTAATTTGCGTCTCTCAAAACGATTATTTCCCAGATTTTTTAGGTAATCGCCATGATTATAATCTGATAAAAGCACATCTTGTTTCCCGTCGAAATCCCAATCAAAAAGAGAAATATTAAATGATAAAGGCTTATTGGGCTCATCTAATATTTCAATCACATCAAATTGAAACTTACCTTTTGACAATAATAGGTAGATATTATTCCCAATGTAATTTGCCTTACTTCCCGGTGCCCCTGGTTGGCCCGTCCACCACTCGCCCATGTAAGATAGTCCAAAATCATAAAATCCATCATTATTCAAATCCTGATAATCGACCATGATATGTTGCAAAGAATCTCTAGCGGCAGGTTTGAAAGCTTTTAGATCAAATGAAAATATACTTGTACCCGTATAATCTTTTATCTCAAAAATTGATGGGAGGATAGACTTCTCAGAAACACGACGATAGGAAACAATATCAGGAATTTGATCATTATTGAAATCATAGGGAGCATTCTTACCGGCTGCATGATCGTTCCAATTCAAATTTGGAAACAAATCAGTATTTATGGCAGGAATTAAAGGCTTATCCATAAACTTAGCCACCAATGAAAAGGGTTTGGAAACTAAAATAGTTAACACCGAATCTGTCCCCGTTTTATCCCCCTTCCACTCACTAAAAATTGAACCTGGGTTCGCCCTGCCTGTCAATTTAACCGTAGTCCCAGACGGATATTGCGCCTGATTGGCCACGGCAATCACCTCTTCCTTCACCGTTCCATTTCCTTCAATCGTCAGGTTTAAGGGGTATTGTCTTTTCTCAAAAACGCCCGTGACTTGCTTGTCGGCATCCATCAACAGGCTCGTCGGATTCGTTGTTCCACTTAGCGATCCCTGCCAATTTTTGAAAACATATTCACCGTTTGGCGTGGCATTCAAAGAAACTTGTTGGCCATGCTCAAATGAATTACTTGGGGGCGTAACGCTACCCCCGTTCAAGGGACTTGCATCCGTGCTGAGTTTGTGGGTAAGGATTTCTTTGGTGCAAGCACTCAGCCAAAAGCCTATAAAAAGGTAAAAAACTTTTTTCATAAATGAGAAAAGAGAAGATTTATATAAACTAAAGTTAGCCTCTCGTGACGAAATAGCTTGATAAAAAAATGTTATTCGCGTTATTTCAAGAAATTCATCCTACGGGTTTGAGTTGTTTCTTAATCATATTTTCTATTTTTGTTCCATTAATTATTTTACGTGAAAACATACTTTCAGCGCATCCTACTTTTTTGCTTATTGGGAATTTATTCCTCTGGTTTTGCACTTGAACACGTAATCAACTGGCTACCTCCTCATCAAAATTTACGCCAACGAATCAATTTAGATACAAGACAATTTGAGCAGGAAGTAAGCTCTGACGCTTGGGCAATGATTCGTCCGATATTGATCGATGAGCAAGATTTTACCACATTGGTAGCCAAACCCAATCATGCAGATTATTTTTTCATCTCAAAAAATACGATCCGCTTAGTCATTCAGGGAACAGGGCTGGTATATGATTTTGACACCCAGACTGCCACGCTCAAACGCGTAGACCGCACATTGCACAGTGGATACAATTTTGGTGCGATACGCTTTATCCGTAAAAACACCTTGTATTCCATCGGTGGAGAGGGGTTTTGGTCCTACAATAAGCACATCACTTATTTCGACGAGAAGGTTAGTAAAGAATGGGAATTACTCCGACCTAAAAATCTAGGCCCCGAAATGATATCGTCAGGTTTTTTGGGATACTCAGCCTCCGAGGATGCATTTTATTCGGGCGGATCCATACATAAAAACTTTTTAGAGGACGAAAAACTAAGTTACCCACGGGAAATTCAACGCTTTAATTTCGCCACCAAATCTTGGGAAATTTTGGGAAATATTTCATCCGCCCTACCGCTGAAGGAGCATCGAGCCATCTTCTGGAATGGGACTCATTTTGTTCATTTAGCACGTGATCGTGCCTACATCATTGATCCTAAAAAAAATGAAGTCTATCTGTATAAAGATAATTCCACTTACTTCGAATCGAGTGGGGATCATTTTGTCAGCGGCGATACGATCAAATACTTTCACTTTGCCCACCGAGGACCACTCTCTGTTATACCCGTTAATGAACTACTGAAAAAGTCCACCTACATGGGGCGATTTTACGAGCCCGACTACAGTCCTTATTACCTAGGCGGAGCTGGACTGTTGATTTTATTTGGGATTATTTTTTGGGTATATACGAGAAAACGAAAGATTGAGCCTAGCTTCGACGAATTAGAACGCAAATTACTCAAGGCATTGGTCGAATCGGGGGATAATTATATTCCGACCAACGAACTCAATGAAATCTTAGATTGCGCCAATAAATCACAAGAGAATCAGCGTCGCATTCGTTTCGTGACCATTAAACAGGTCAATGAGAAGTTGGCCTTCTACTACAATATCAAAAACGCGATTGAACGTACCGCTTCGACAGAAGACAAGCGCCTGATTACCTACCGCCTAAAAAAAGGAGTCAAGGAGAAAATCAAAGCAATTTTATAAGGTGACTTAGGTCATAGAATCCCCTTCATGAAGTAGCTATCTTTGAATACACTAATCAAAGAACACCATGGAAACGCTCGAAATTTTCGTTGAAAACATCAAATGTGGTGGCTGCATGAGCGGCATCAAAAAGGCCTTATTGGAATTCAAAGGGGTCAAGTCGGTCGAAATCACGCTCGAAGAGGAAAAAATTCTTATCCAGGGAGAACATTTAGACCGAGCTAGTTACATCAAGAAAATGGACAGCATGGGTTATCCGGAGAAAGGGAATAACACCCTTTTCAAGGAGGCTAAATCCTATGTGAGTTGTGCGATTGGGAAAGTTAGCAGCTAAATGGTATATTTTTCAATGCGGGAAGTAAATACGAGCCAGTCTGAGACGGATAACCTAAAATCGTGGTTGGTTTCAAAATAATCAACATGAATCTTCTCAGACATGGGAATTTGCATGATTTGAGGGCCACTACCGTATTCGTCTGAGACACCTTGAAAGATATACATAGGCGTTTGAAACTGAGCCAAATGCCTAAACCGAAAACGTTGCTCCCCATAAATCGGATGAATAAATGGATATCCGATAGCGAAAATGGCTTTTATGGGTATTTTCTGAGCGACATAGGTGGCCACAATGGCGCCTGCAGATCTTCCCACGATATACACTTCATGATTCTCTGGATTCATTTTGTTTAAACGTTGGATTATTCTTTTGGCTCGCACGTAAATGGTAAACGGAGTAATGAATCGCTGAAAGCGTGTGATTAGGATTCTTTTGCTATGATTAATCCCTAAATTCAGAATTTTTCCAAGACTTGATTGGGGTATATGTTGACTCTGATCACCCAATCCATTGAATTCAATTTCATGGATAACTTGAAAACCTTTTTCATTCAAAAAAGAAATAAAATTCAGTAGAAAATCAACATCTGCCGAAAGATTTTCGCGACCACAAATGAGAAATACTTTTTGCTTCATCTTAAAAAACCCTCTTCGAAAATCGAAGAGGGTTTAGACAATCCTAGTTCTATAATACCTTCGATGTCTACTGAATAGACTTAAGTTTATTACACCCAAAAATACAGATAAGAATACATGCCATTCTTTCAAATTAGTTATAACATATAAAAATCCACCCGAAAAATTCAGGTGGGTTTAGACAATCAGAATTCTACTACTCTCTTTACTTATATTTATGGTAAGTCATAGGCACATCCTGCCAAATTTCTGCGACCATTTCAATAAATTTTCCGGATAAATCGAATCGTAAGTCAATGATCGTTTGCTCCCCTTCAAATCGAAGCACCTCACTATTTTCATTTTGACTGATTACCTGATATTTATATCCTTCTAATTTCAATATCAATTCCGATTTTGAATACTGACTAAACTTTCCCAAATAAGCAATTTTGCTGTAACTCATACCTTAGTTTAATTGATGATATATTTTAGACTAACTAACAATCCGACACTACCTTCCAGCTGGTCTCCTTGGTCATAGGCAAACTCAAATCCATAGTTAATTGCCTCACTCCTCCTGTGGTTTACGCGTAAACTGTAGGAGCGCTGACGAAAAGTTGGAACAGGAGTTCTGGATGGACGTAAATGCGTGGCACTAGCATGTGAGGCACGCAATAGCCAATCCGTATCTTCATTTATATGTCCACGAATTCCTAGATAAAGCGTATTTACCGCATTATAAGTAAATTTAGTCCCACCTTGCATTGTCTTTGAATCGCGCATGATTAAGGGAGTACCCATTTCATCATCCTTGTACCACCATCCTGTCGATCTTGCTGCATTATACATGTACTCAATTCTTTCTCCATAATGGGAATCAATGGTATTAAAGAATTTGGCAATCCATGAACGATATAATCCCTGATTACCCGTGTAAAGGTGTTCCACTAATACCCCTTCAATTAAATGATTACCATTCACCCGAACTGATAGCCCCGTTAATCCATCATCCGCCGGCGTCAAATTAAAAACAGCCCCTTGTTCATAAGCGGTTTGCTTATAGACTAAAATATGCCCCCAAGAAGTACGATATCGGGCCGCTAAATCGATCGAGCCTAAATGATTCCCATACTGATTTTCAGTATCATCAGAACTTGTATTGGGGTCCACCTCAACCCAATTCCGATTTTTCAACACCGTCACAACATAGAAATAGGCATTTAAACTACTTGGATATACATTAATCGCGCGTTTTGTTGTAAGTGGAACAATCCGATTGCCTCCCCATTGTACCTGGTGATTAAGTCCTCCAAATAAATTAATACGGGAATCTGGCCGACCAATTCGCCCATATAAACTCTTCTGATGTAACATGACATTTTCTAGGGGGCCCGTGTTGTCAAACCAGCCATGAGAATAAGTCATACTTAGGCCTATCCATTTATGAAATATATTTATGTAGCCAGGGGTACCAAATTGAACCTTGGGTATGGGAATGGCATTCCCAGACCAGGCATAAAATCCTGAGCTAAGCGTTGTATCGCCCAGGCCATAGACTTCCTTTTTTCTTCCGGCCCATAACTCCCAATTCCCGCGTCGCCCACTAACAAAGGCCTCCGTCAACATGACCGTATTTTGTTGGCCACCCCAAGCGTTCAGCTCCAAGCCATATTTCCAATCGTATTTTTTTTGCAGTTGATAATTCCGAAACATTTTGACGCCCAACCCTATACCCGGGTTTTCCATCGGTACAGAACCGTATTTCAAGCTTCGCATCCAAAAGGGTGTTTGCTTCGAATCAGATGCTAGAACTTTCGCTTCTAGTTCAATGTGTGCGGTGGTATCCATACCCAGCACCAAACAGTGTAACCAGACCAATAACATCATAATTCTAGGGTCGTTTTGGAAGGATTTTTTTGGCTAAGCTCCTCCGAAATCTGTGAACTTAATAATTGATTCAGTTGCTCCAAACGCATAATTTGATTGGCTTGTACCTGATTGCGTTTATTGAGTGTGTACAATTCCTTGATTAATAAAAAGGCCGTAAACGAGAAGCCGGCCAAGAGACCCGAGGCAAAATAAATGAACATCATAATGAATCAATAAATTATTTAATAGGCATTTTCATCCCCCACGATGAGGAAATAAATCGTCAGAAAACAGATTTTCAAATCATAGACAAGGTCCCAATTTTCAATATATTCGGTATCCTTGTGAATTCGTGATTGTAAGATTTCTACACCGTTAACTTCTCCTCTTAACCCACTTATTTGAGCCAAACCCGTAATCCCTGGTTTAACAAAGTGGCGAAATGTAAAACCCTCTACGAGTTTTTGATAGGTTGTCGAATGGTAAATCATATGCGGCCGAGGCCCGACAATACTCATATCCCCCAAGAGGACATTGATAAACTGAGGAAATTCATCCAAACTCGTCTTACGAATAAATGAACCGATTGGCGTGAGGCGCTGATCATCCTTCACAGCTTGTCGGCGATCACTGTCTGTATTGACCCGCATACTACGAAACTTGTAGCACCAGAATACCTGGTTACCTCGGCCGGTTCTTTTCTGTTTGAAAATCACGGGGCCCGGGCTCTGCCAGCGGATCAAAATCGCTAATATGGGGTATAGCCAGGACAAAACAAGGACGATAACCAACAGACTAAATAGGACATCAAAGCCTCGTTTGATCAGTCGGTTTACCATATTATCCAATGGATTCTTTCGATGCGAAATAAATCGAAAATCCTTCTCTCGATGGATGGGATAGCGCCACTGACGGGAATCTCGTGCAGAGGGAACGATGTGCAGCCTGACAAATTTCTTCTCTGCCTCATGAAAGATGTAATTTAAATCGTGAATGTAATGCGAGGGTACGCAAATAAATAATTCACGAATATTGGTCTCGTAGGCATAATCAATCGCACGCAATACCTGTATGTATACTGGCAATTCTAAATCTGAATGGCTCAATACCTTATCCTGTTCAATGATCCCGGCAAATTTTTGGCCGTGGTATTGCATTTCAAATTTTGAGGCCAACTGTATTGCCTCCAAACTCATTCCAAAAATCCCGATGCGATTAAAATGATTCGCCTTGTTTTCAATGTAATAGTCGATTCGAATCAGGAGCAATCGGACAAAAAACAAGAAAAAAAGAAGGAGTCCGATTTTTATAAATATCACCTCTTCAAAGAAAAAATGTCCCGTATTCATTTTCAAAATACAGGCAACAATGAACTGTTGAATAAGAATAGCACGCCAGGTTTGACGCAAAAGTACATCCAAAGTATACTGCATGTACGACCGATAAACACCTAAATAAATAGCAACACAAACCCAAATACTTCCATTGATCCAGATATTGTGGTGATCTAAAAAGCGTAGGCCTGGCTGCGGATAAATTCGTTGGAAATAATCGACCAACTGATACGTCAAGGCAAAACAGCCTAAATCTGCCAAAAGAAGTAAAATACTGCCTAAAAAACGTTGATTAGCCTTCATGATTTGCCGAAGCAAAAACTGTATTATTTTGAAATGGATATTCCGCGATCAATTTGGAAAGTACTGGATCCGCCGCCATGGCTTGCAAACCACGAATGTGATTCGCATGATGCGCATCCGAGCCTGCAAAATCATACAAACCCTCTCGTAAATAGAAATGCGCAAGTTTCGCTACCTCTTTGCCATAATAGCCACTGAGAGAGAGCAAATTCAATTGAAAATATAAACCCGTCCCACGAAAACGCTCCAACATAACACCCGGTTTGATGTAGGCATAGCGTTCCGGATGAGCCAAAATGGGCAAATAGCCAGCCTTCCGCATCGCGAAGATGGAATCATGCCAATGCAGCGGGAGATCCATGTAAGGCAGCTCGACCAACACATATTTCTTCTGTCCAGGATTGGGCAAACAAATCAAGCCCTTGGTAATTTGTCGGTCAAAATAATCGTCCATCATGTATTCCGCCGCAAATCCTTTGATCAATTGGTTTTCCGCCCAAGGAGCTTTTGTCACCTGTGAATAGGCATCTGAAATCGTTTCTTGGGTATTCAGATAAATGCCCGCCGCGATGTGAGGTGTGGCAATGACCTCCTGGAAACCCAAGGAATTTAAGCCTTGTAGCAGGAACTGACTTTGATCCAGATCTGCAGCACCATCATCGATGCTCGGTAGGACGTGGTTGTGTATGTCAACTCGCAATCCCCAAGGAGCCGCGGCTTGAAGGGTCTGTTTTTTAAACCAAGAAAACATGTCTATTCAATTTAATGGATTCCTGTTAAGAAGGACTTCAGAAACAAGGCAATAAAGCGTGAATTCGTAAGCAAGTAGCGTTTCCATAAGCGATTAGGTTCTTTCGAAACGAGATAAAAGTATTCATGTATAGCTCCCCCCTTTCACCTTCGCGTCGATTATTGTGAATTGCCAATAACTCCTAATATTGAAACTTGAATACTTCATTATACATGAACTAATCGGATTCCTAGAACTAATACTACAAAGAGTAAATAACCATGTAACACATTTACAATTAAAAAGTCGCATAAATAAATTATGCTTATTATAAACCCCAAAAAAGTAGAAAGGGTAAATGGAATTCAAGATCTCTTTGAACCTATTTACAAGAATTTCAATTTGGTTAACTGTATATAAATGGAAGCAATTCAATTAGCTAAGTTGAATAGATAAAGGTTATTGAATTTCACCAATATTATATTTTTCATTAAAAAGGATTTTTATATAAACCCAGCTTTTGCTTTGCTACTAAGAAAAAAAAAGGAAAATCATCAATTAAATAACGCTTCCACAAACGTCTTGGCTCACTCAACAATCTGTAAAGCCATTCTAAATATAATTTCTGTACTATTTTGGGAGCTCTTTTTATATTACCAGCTTCAAAGTCAATCGTAGCGCCTAATGCCATAAATATATTAATATTTGACATTTCAGATTTGTATTTCATAATCCACTTTTCTTGCTTAGGAGCACCAACACCAACAACTAAAACATTGGCACCAGATTTATTAATAATATCTATAATATAAGTACATTCTTTCTCATTCTTTTCAAACCCGTATGAAGGGGAATGAGCCCCAATAACTATTTCCCAACCCACTTTTTTATTAATGTTCTTCATCGCAACTTCTCCAATACCCGGTGCTGAGCCTAATAAAAAAATACTGATGTTTTTATTTGATTTATGATAGGTGTAAAAAGCAGGTAAAAATGAAGAACCTGGTATAACTTCTTTAAATCCTTTTCCTAGAAATCTAGCCGCAAGATTTACTATTTGACTATCACAAACTACCCACTCAGCGGCTTGATAGCAGCATGAAAAATCGTAATCTTTTTGAAGTTTTACCAAATGATCGACGTTGGGGGTAATTAATACTCCCTTTTTTAGTTGGTGTAATAAGTCATTTAACGTAATAGAACAAATCTTTATGTTGAATAATTGAACTTTATCCATTAAATAAGTAATTATAATGCAAACCAATAATTATAATCCAATGAATATTTAATATCAGTTGATCTCTCTTTTATATACTTAGCAGGGTTTCCTCCAACAATGGTATATGGAAAAACATCTTTGGTTACAACACTTCCAGCTAAAATAATCGCGCCCTCATGTATTGTAATACCTGGCATAATCAAGCAATTAGAAAAAATAAATACATTGTCTTCAATAGATACAGAAGCTCCTTTTGTTTTAAAATGTGGATCATTTAAGTCATGTCCTAAAGTATAAATTTTGGTATCATGCGCTATTCCTACATTATTCCCGATGGATATACCTCTTCTATTGTCTAAATAACAACCAAAATTAACAGTTGAATTTTTCCCCATTTTAAAATTACCTATATGGAAAAACTTAACATTACGATGTATACTGGAATGTCTATATACTTTTATGCCAAATAATTTTAAATAAAATGACCTTAATGAAACAGGAAATAAGTTAATAGTTGAATTCAAAAATTGTACAACTAAAAACTTTAATTGAAGCAAAATTTTGGTTTTCATTTTATTATTTTTGACTAAATACCTTTTCAAATAGGTTCAACCAAATATTATAAATTTTATCTAAAGAAAATCTATTGCTAGTTTTAATAGCATTTTTAGCCATATTATGTAATAGACTTTTATTTTTCATTACTTTTTCCAAATTTTGAGCCATCAAATTTACATTAAAACCGTTCTCATCAGGACTCACTACAATTCCATCAACCTCTGATTTTATTATATCATACACGGCCGGATAGCTTCCATAAACAATAGGAACAACACCAAAATGCATACATTCTGCAATTACTAAAGGGAAGCCCTCATATTCTGATGTAAGAAGAAGAATAGAGGCTCGCTTGTAATACTCCTTTGGATTCTGGAATCCTTTAAGAGCAACATTCCTCAATCCCAAAGCATTGATTTGATTTATAAGATTTGATTTTTCAGGGCCATCACCAATCAAAGTTAGTTTCCAGTCAGGAAACTGCAATTCAATTAAGCTCCATATTTCTATTATCCTACAAACTCTTTTTTGATTAAAGTCTAAGCGTCCAACATAAATTACTTCTCTTCGTTTATCCGATTCATTATATACAAAGTTCTTAACATCAATCGTTATAGGATTTGCGATTACTTCTAGTTTATTACAATCATTTAAATTGATGAATCTCTTAAAAATGGGAATAAAACTCTGTGAAAGTAAAATATAGGCATCACTTCTGCAATAGACATAATGCATGCTTTTAGCAGTAATAAAATGAATTCCTTTTTTTTTTATTTTTAAAAAATGTTTATAAAAACCACTTGAAGTGGCAATGTCATTTTCAACTTTTACAAGTCTATTATTTTTATTGGGAACATTGTGATGAACAGAAATGTACTTGACAGGTGTACCTTTTATTGCTTTATGTGCAAGCCACGTTGGTCCATAGGGTAGCCCCCATTGGTTTATAATTATATCAATACTATTATAAACAATAATATCATTTAATTTATAAATATTGTATTTTGAATATAATGGTGAATCTAAAATGTGAACTTGAATCTCCTTATTTAAATCTTTTTTAAGCAATTCAGGAGGTTTTTCAAATGCAACAAAAGAAACCTCATGCCCCTCAACAATAAACTTATTCGCAAGAGTTTGACTTACTACCTCTACTCCACCTATTGTATAGTTTTTCATCAAAAAAAGGATGCGCATAGAGATAATTTCATGTAGAGACCTTAATGAGAGTTATAATCCTAAATGTTAATTCAAGATAAAATGTTTATTTTGAAGGTAGACCAATCCAAGAATCTTTAAAAATATTCGGATAGTCTTCATAACGAATCCATTCTTTAGGGAAACAAACAATTGGATTATTTTCATTCAAATAAGCTCCCCAATAACTAAAAGTGCTATTGGCAATTATATTAGCCTTGCATTGAGTCATTAAGTACATGTCTTTATAACTGTTTTTATCAGTATTCCATGTTATATAGATAGCATTCTCTATTTCTAAGTTCAATTTAACCCAATCAATATCATCTGAAAAAACAAAAAAAATGGGATCATTAATTTTATTTATAATATACTCAATTGCATTATCATAGTAATATTTTGTTGCTATATCTCCTAATTTTTCAAAGTATTGCGGTGATAAGAAATCCCCACGTCTGATATGTATAGAAACAGAGTTTGATGAATGCATTTTATTTACTATAGATTCATTTTCTGATCCAAGCTCAAACTTTCGAAAACGTATCAATTTTGCATTATTTTCGTAATAAGATTTATCCGTTTTAAAAGCATTAAATACAAAAGCATTTAATTTTGGTTCACAAGGATTCAAACTTACAAAACGATTATTTGGGGAAATTTTTTTATAAACAAATAAGATGACAATAATAATTTTAACTAACCACGAAGTTGGAGGAAGTTTTAGATCAAAAACTCTATCAACTTCTAATCCAGATACATGTTCACTAAATTTAAATTGAGGATAGACACCATAAATAATTTCATTTGGATACTTCTCAGACAAATATTTGTAAAAGAAATATTCGAAAATCTGGTTCCCTAAACCTCCTCCGAAATATAAGATTTTCATTAATTATTTGTAATAAATAATTTAAGTTAAATTAACGGCGGAGATAGAATCGGCGGGGGTACTTTTTGAAACGATACGATTTTATCAAATTACAGAAAAGGCAACTTTTATTTTAACTTTTAAAACAATGCACTTGAAGCAGTATAACACATTGTCTTCTACATTTACCTGATTTAAATTCTCAATTTCAAAAACTCCTAAATTGAAAGTTGAATCTTCTATAAAGTATAATTAAATATTTATTTCTATTTTATTTAAGAATTTTCATTAAACTTTAATAATTGTAAATCCTGCTTCAAGAGCTAAATTTATAAACCTCTATCAAGGACAAAAATTTTATATTCAATTTAATTTTGTAAATATTCTTCTATCATATCAAAAACAAGAATGTGATAACCAGTCTATTTTTAAAAAATCCTTGAAATATCACTTATTTAAACAGAAAAAAATCATTTTGAATTAATAATTCTTATATTTTTTTATAAATTTTATTTTTCAAAAAACTCTTTATTTGAATTTCCAACTTTGGAATAATCCAATACTGCATTCCCATAAAAAAATTCATACAACCTACTTGATTGGGCCTTAGCGCAATCTCTCTAGCCTTATTGGTAATCAATTTTTTATTCTGATCATAAAATTCAGAAAAATCATTAGTAAAAATCTCATTTCGAGAAAAGCAAATAGTATCTTTCAAGCAAGTAAATATCTTAGCTTTAAAAAGCCAATAGTCACTACTATTTTGATTTTGGGCGGCAAACTTTTCAAGTGCTTCATATATTCTTATTAAGTCATAATTCATTTTCATGGTTCTTGAGCTAGTAATAGAACCGCTTGACCTTAGAAGATAACAATATATAGGCCTTGGCAATATTAAAAGGGAATCTGCCAAGTAAAGCATACGAAAGCAGAACTCTCCATCTTCATGGAATACACCTGGCATAAATCTGAGCTCATTTTCAATCAAAAATTTTTTTTTAAAAATATATCTTGGACAAGCTGCGCAATTAGCATTATTATTTTTAAACATATAATCTTTTCCTGACGTAACACTTAGATTTGGCTTATATTCCAAATCCATTTTTCCGTTATCTTCTCTACAAGTTTGTAAAACTGTGGCAAAAACATCAATTTTGTCGTTTTGATTTATCTCAGAAGCAATGTAACTTAAAGCATCGGGCAAAATAGTATCGTCACTATCAACAAACCAAATATACTCACCTTTAGCTCTATCTAAACCAGAATTGCGAGCCACACTAAGTCCTTGATTTTCTTGTTCAATCACCAAAAGGTTACTATATTTTTCGGCAAACTTATGGACTATTTGCATTGAATTATCATTAGTTCCATCATTAACAACTAGCACTTCAAAAAAGGATAATTCAACTTGTTGTTCAAAAATACTTTCTAAACATTTTTGAATATAATTTTCTACCATATAAACTGGAACAATGATAGTTATTCTAGGCATATTTTTTATTTAAAACTGGATTAATTGCCAATAGTTTCTCATGTTTATACATCAAAAAAAATATCGAAAACAGTATCGAATCTCCTACTCCAACAAGGCTAGTTGCTGTACGCATTAATAGCCAAGATAAAACGAAGCCTATAATCATCCATTTGTATTTTAATCTCATCGTTACGCTAAACAATCCTATATAAATTGAAATATATGCTAAAAATCCAATTATGCCAGACTGCGCTAAAAGAGGGAACCAAACTGACTCTGCTCCTCCTATTTCTTTACTACCAACCTTTGACATGTCAAACATTTGTCCATTTCCTAGGATTGGAGAAAGCGAGAAATAATAAATAGTAGTTTCCAACTGGGTCATCCTAAGTTCTGAGTCAGAACCTCCTGCTTGTTCTGCGAATATAGGATTGATTAGACTCTGAATTGAGAATAATATATAATCAAAAACAAAATATGATATACATATTATTCCGCACACAACCGATAGAAAATTCTTCCTTAAAACTTGAATTATTTCATTGTAAAAAAAGACCAATGGAATTAAACCAATTATTGGTGTTCTGGAGCCACAGGTCAAAACTCCAGAAAGCAGCAAAACTACTGAAGAAAATACTAAAAGATTTAGTCGCAATACTTTCGATTTGATAAGTAAAAAATATAATATCATGTAAATAAAAGCTACACATACGACACCGTAACTTATTGCATGGGGTATAAATGAACGTATTCGTTTGCCTTCAATAAATCTTGAAAGATCATTCTCAGAGAAAAATGCCACATTTTTAATTGCAATAGACTGTATATATTCATCAAGTGGATTTACACTGAAAAACAACTCAATCAAACCGTTACCACACAATATCAGAGAAAAAACTAAATATGATTTTATTGCAAACTTTAAATCTCTCTTGTCCTGGATACATAAAAAATAAACATAACTAAATAAAATAATACTAATTATAACCCTAGGGATATTACCAACTACAATTACAGGTAGAAAACAATTTAAAATATAAAGTGAACTATATAACCAAAAAGTTTTTTCTAAGGGAAAGTATTCTTTTTCCCATCTTTGTTTATAGTTGACTAGGTATAGTAAAATTATAACAAAACAAACTGCCAAATCGAAGGACAAGTCGGGATTCTTTACTAAATGTACATTGGAATTAAAAAACAATTTACATGGAGCATATAATAAAACACCCTTCTTAAAGTCATTTAACAAGACTAAGATTAGAAACGCGAATAAACTATAAAGTATGATCATATTTTAAATTAAACAGATTAAACTCAATATTTACCTGAACATCATTGTCCATCTCATGTGCTATCTTAGACATTGCCTTATAATCAAAATAAAATTTTTTTCAACCCATCATCTATCATCATATTAGGAGATGTAATATATTTTTTTTTGAACCATTCATATTCATATTCAGTATTATGGATTTTATTTTTATCGATAATATTCTTAAAATCTTCAATACTATCAACAATTTTATATTCATCTTGATACGGTGTTCTATAAAAAGTAAAGCCGGTTATATATAATTGTTTATATTCAGCTCTTGACATTAGATAGAGAGCAGCAAATCCTGTGGTTGGTCGATAGCCCCCGAGATCTTTTAAAATTTCAGCATACATAAATTTATCTATGCAACTAATTTTTAATTCTCCTTTACTGTTAGCAATGAATTTATTAAGAACGCCATTAAAATTTCTGCCATACAACGGGAAAACAACTTTTTTTACACCTTTTTGAATCCATTCAACTGGTTTAATTTCTCCACATCCGTTTAAAGGATCTTCATCTAAACCACTAAATAGGACGTCTGTTTTATTCCCTAAAAAAGCAGCTTGTTCAATATATCTGTCTATGCTACGATTAATTCTAATTACAATATCAAAACTATCAATATAACTTCCATTTTTTTTCTCCAATGCGGTTGCTGCAGGACCAACTATTGCTATAGTTTTGTTTTTGTAATCGGAGAATCTGAAATTTTCTACTGTTGACCTATTATATAAAAGCGCTAATACTTTAATTTTTAAAGAATCACTTTTTTTTTTACAATAAATAATTACACTTTTAAACATGTTTGAATTCAAGCATTTAAATATGTGTTACTTAACATCTGACATAATGATTAAATTTATTTACTAAAAAATATCTCATTAAGATTCGCTCTTCCTTATTTAATCCTGTAGATAAAATAATAACAAAAAATAAAACTTCAATTATGATTGAACTATAAATTATTTGAAAAAAAGTAGCCTGATCTTCTTTTCGAAAAAGTATCGTAAGGATTATAAATGCAAAAACGATTACTACTCTTAAAAAATAATCGTTTAACTGTTGCCTTTGAAAATGCAAATACTTGTTTATAAAATAATATCTAAATATCTGTATTAAAAAAGAAATAAAAAACTTCAATACAAATGCAATTGTAGGATTACAACCCATTTTTAATAATACATATGCTATTGGAAGAGTTAATAAATTAAACAATGCAAGTGGAATACTGTATTCCCTAATTTTATTTATCGCTTGAGCTGAAATAGCAAAGGGGCCAGCTAAAGCATCTAAAAATGAACAAAAAAGAATAATTTGTACAAAACTTTCTATATAGTTAGGTAGTTCATCTCCTATCCAAAGAATTAAAATTGATTTGGTGAAAATCAGAAATGGTAGAGAGACTATAACCAACAAAAAAAAAGAATATTTAGAAGTACTTAAGACAATTTTCTTGCTTATTTCAAATTCGCCTGATGCATAGCTTTGAATTATTCGTGGAGAAAATGCCATCTGAAAATTTCCCACAAAAGAATAAATTGCTCCATTCACTTGAGTCGCAATACCCAATGCAGCATTTATTATCACTCCATTAAAAATATTCATCATCATATTTAGCCCTTGATTAGCCCCTAACGCAGTAAGCTGACTCAAAAGCATCCAACTAGAAAAAGATGTCAATTCCATCAAACGAATAGTATCCTTGTACCTTTTTATAGTGGTTTCTACCCGAAAATTTATTCTACAATATCTGTAATAAAAAATATTGGTAATAATGTTTACTAACATTAGTAATAAACTGTAGAACATCAATTTGTCACTATCGGGAAACGCTAGAAGAAAATATACGATACTTAACTTTGCGATTGTTTCAAAAATACCCAAAAACGCAAAATATGTCATTCTCTCATTTGCAATAATCATAGCGTTATATGGAACCCTTAATACATCAAAAACAGCTGTAATTACAGATAACTGAAAAACAAAATTTGCAGCTAACATTCGATCTGCAGGTATATTTAGTGTATAATTCAAAATCCATAATCCAACAGTTTCAGCAATAAAAATAACTAGCAGCGAGATTATAATTTGAATCGAAAGACATACATTGAAGGTCCTATTAATATTCTCAATAATTCCAGACGCTTTCTCTACATGAAAAAAACGATTTGTAGTCATTGACATTGGGCCATTTAAAAAAATTAAAATAATTACAAATCCGCCAACTAAATTATAAATACCAAAATCTTCAACACCTAGAGTTTGCAAGACAACTCGAGAAGTATACAAGGAAACTACCATATTAAATAGCATCCTTATATATAAATAAAAGGTATTTTTCGCAATGATTTTTGAGTTGGATTTCAATTATATTATCTTGTTTATAGTTGATGGATATTTTAAATATCAATTTTACTTTTTAGATGAAAATATTTAAATACCAATGCAAACACCAATATCATTTAAATGTTATTCAATTCTAACGAGACACGAGATTTACTAATTTTTAATTCAAACTATATTTTAAAGTAAAAAAATAGCCTCTTGAATTCCTAATTAAAAATAAACCTCATTTAACTAAATAATAATTTTATTTTGCCTCTTTACTCTAAATCTAATTTTCTAAAATATCTACATTACAATGTGCTCTAATTATTGTGTATTTATAATTTTCACAGACGATTTACTCGACTTTTGGGTAATAAAAACGAAAAGTACTCAAATGATCAAATCTAAATCTAGCTATAAAAAATATGGATCTTCGTCATAAACGGCTTCATCAAGATCTAACCATGCTTTAGCCACTTCAAGATCTAATCTATCGTCAATGTCTATAGAGGCTCTTTTATCAAGTTCGAACTTATAAGGATTAGGTCCATGAAAATATGACCACTCGATCATCTTCTTCCTCGGAGCAAGAAGTACTCCGTCACTTACAAAATAATATTTTGGTAATTGTTGTGAAGGCACGTGATTTAATCCTAATTCATAATTTAATGGTCCAATTTCATTCCACATATACCTCCTAAATGGTTCAACGGAAATCAATGAATCAAATTTACCTTCATTAAGAATTTCAAAATACTTATTAATTGCATTTTTGTAAATTTTCGGAAATACTAATGGTGACGTGCATGGTGCCCATAAAATGTGATCACCTTCAACCGATTCTGCAATATGCTTTACCACTTCTCCAAAAGATCTAGTTTCTTCATCACAATATTCAATATCTCTTTTGTGAGTCCCAACCCCCATATCCTTCGCAAAATTTAACATTTTATCAGAATCGGAGGAAACTATAATTTTGTTTATTTCGTTAACTTTTTTCAACTGGTTTAGTTTAAATAATAGTAAATTCACTCCCGCGAAAGGAGAAATGTTTTTATTTTTTAATCTTCTACTTCCTGCACGTACAGGGACAATTGCAGTTATATTTTTTCCCATGATATTTTATATTAATTTATACATTTTCATCTTATTCAAAAATAAGCTAATCTATTAAGGTTGATTTTTTATGCTCTAGTCGTTCATAAACCACTTTAACCGCTTGACTCTGGTACCTAGGAACAACTAAGATGGCATCCGCAGTCTCCACGACAATAAGATTTTCAACACCAATCAATTCAATATGTTTAGGGGATTTGGTAATCACAAAATTTGAATTATCTACATTTTCCGCTGGCTGATTTTTTTCTTGATAATCCCACATGGAGTCAAAAGACCCTAAATCTGACCAGAGCATTTCTGCCGCAACAACTTTCAAGCGTTGACTCTTTTCCATAACAGCATAATCAAC
The DNA here is from genome assembly GCF_054558655.1 of Aquirufa sp. 5-AUSEE-100C1. Taxonomy (NCBI): domain Bacteria; kingdom Pseudomonadati; phylum Bacteroidota; class Cytophagia; order Cytophagales; family Flectobacillaceae; genus Aquirufa; species Aquirufa sp. 5-AUSEE-100C1. Next base: position 214,862 of record NZ_JBPXKO010000002.1, read on the forward strand.
ACTTTTTGCTGGTATTTGATCCATATACTCCACAGGTACAAAACCCTCTTCTTGGGCTGCCCATGCTTGCTTTGTTTTGGTAAAAATTTCTGGCTCATAGTTAGCTAACTCCGTTAAAAATAGACCCGCCTGAAAACAAAATATACCTGAATTCCATAAATAATCGCCAGATTCAAGGTAATGCGTGGCATTTTCCAAACTTGGCTTTTCTCGAAATGCCATGACATCATTGCCTTTGTATTGAATATATCCATATCCCGTTTCAGGATTATTTGGAGCAATACCAATGGTCACAATATATTCCTTGCACGCCAATTGATAAGCCTTGTGTATAGCTTGTAAATAAGCTTTCGAATCTCCAATCATGTGATCCGATGGGCATACCAAAACAATATCGGTCGGCGCTAAATCCAAACAGGCCAAACAAATCGCTGCGGCCGTATTTCTTGGCGTTGACTCCGTAATAAATCGTACGTTTTTCTTTGATTTTGACTTAATGAATTGCTTGGCAAGATGCATCGTTGACGCATTACCTACGATGATTGTGTGACTGGCAATAGGCTCATTGCGTTCAACGGAAAGTTCAAATAAGGACTTGCCTTCAAAAATTGGCAAATACTGTTTGGGACAAGATTTTCTCGATAATGGCCATAAGCGACTACCGACTCCCCCAGACAACAATACATTTACAATATCCATACTACGATTTTTTGGATCGACTTATCTTTGACCATAAGGTACGTTTGGCACTTTTGTCTTCTGCATAATATCCATAACCGTATCCATATCCATAGCTGTAACCGTATCCATAGCCGTAACCGTATCCATATCCATACCCCTTCCCATACATCTTCACTCCACGCGGCTTGAGTCCATTGTAGACTAGGTTCAACTGATTGAATTTCTTCGCTACAAAGAGCTGTTGAATGAAATCCAAATAATTTTTGGTCGTGTAATTATGACGCAATACATAAAGGGTTGCCTGGGCATGATGGGCTAGTACCTGCGAATCCGTCACCAAGGAGATCGGTGCGGTGTCCATCACGATGTAATCAAAACGTTCTTTCAATCGTTCCATCAATTGCTGAAAGGCCTCTCCACCCAATAATTCCGTCGGGTTCGGCGGAATCGAACCCGCAGAAACCAAGTAAAGATTTTCCACATTTGGAACCTCTTGAACAATCTCATCTTCTGTGGTCAAATCAATTAAATAATCCGTTACTCCGACTCCCTTCGCCAACCCAAAATATTGTCGCACCTTGGGTTTACGTAAGTCCAACTCCATGATCAAAACCGAGCGACCTGTCAACGCTATCGTAGCCGCTAAATTTCCTGACACAAAGGATTTCCCCTCCCCCGAAATCGATGAGGTCACCTGAATGACATTGCCTTTGGGCTGATTCAAACCCAAATAAGCCAAGTTGGTCCGTAACATCCGAAACTGCTCCGCCAAGATTGTCCGCTGTCCATGCTTCACTACGATGTGTTGATCCGCTTCCCCTTGTGCCAGCTCCCCTAGTATCGGAGCCTGAACACGTCGTTCGATATCAGAGCGGAACAAGACCTTCGGGTTATACGTCTCCTTAAATAAGACATACAAGACACCCAATCCCAATCCAATCGCCAATCCAATCAAGTAAATAATGTTTCGCTTGGGTTTAATCGGAGATTCGGATACCACGGCGGGTTCCACTACCCGACTGTCCGCTATGGCCGATGCGGATGACAGGGCGGATTCCTCTCGCTTTTGGAGAAGAAAGGTATAAATGGTGTTCTTAATTACCTGTTGCCGACTGATCTCCACCAAAGCCTTTTCCTTGGATGGGATTTCGCCGAGCATCGAATTACTTTCCTTCAACTTCCCTTGTAAATTATTTTGAGCAGTCACCAAGTTCTTCCGGATATTTCCTAAATTCTCTAAAATCGAGGGCTTCAACGCCGCAATTTCATCGCGCAATTGTTCCTGCAAATCAGACTGTCCACCGGTTACCTTCGAGACACGTGACAATTGTAATTCAGTCTCATACAATTTAGTCAAGAGCTGAACCAAGGTTGCATCGTTAATTCCCATCAGAGAAGGGACGACCGCAGTACTTGGTTTTTTGGCCGTCACATAGGATTCGATATCGGCTAAGACCGACAACTGTATTCCGATCTCTGAAATTCGTTGGTCATTTTCTTTGACCGACTCCAGAAATAATTTTCCTTGCTCACTTATATTCACGATTCCCTCACGGGTCTTGTAATCCTTGATGTTTTCTTCTACCTGTTCTAACTCGTTGGAGACAATGCCTAATCTACCCTCCACAAATCGCAAGGTATTTTTAGCCACTAAATTCTTATCCTCAATCGCAAATTCATCATACACCTTAAACAGCTGGTTCAACACATCCCGTCCTTTGGCAGGAACGGTAGTTTCCATACTCAAGTAGATAACCGTTGATTTTTTTGTACTCGCCTCCGCTTTCAAGGAAGCAAGCAAAGAATTGGAAACTTGCCCAACCGAATGTGTTTCCAGTAAAATCGGAAAAGGATTAGGTGCATTTCGAGGTAGAATAAAATTGGGATTCTTTTCCACCAAAAACCGCTGGCCATTAATCCGAACAAAGGAACCCAAGGGATAAGATTTACCCCGGATACTAAAGCGCTTTTCGGCAAAACTAATCTCCACAGGAATCGCCTCACGAACTTGTTCTACGGAATCCTTGTGTAGAGCCGTGATTTTTAACGGTGCATTTCGCCCATATAATTCATTATCCATCACGTTCCCCTGATGGATTTGTGTCGTATATAGATTTAAGTCACGAACTACTTGATCCATCAAAGGACTGGACTGAATGATTTCAATTTCGTTATCCACGACCTTTTTATCTCCGAAAATATCAAAGGCGTCCAACATCTGTGCAGCACCCGCCCCGTTCTTATCATCTTTCACGAGTAATTTGGCATTGACCTGATAAACCGGAATGGTATATCGCAGGTAAAAGAAGGTTCCTACCCCACTTAAGAAAAGGGTAATTACAAAAACGGGCCAAAAGGGTAAATAGGTTTGGGCTATTTGGGTAAACAAATTGCCGTCCTGAGATTGATTCACTGAAAATGAATCATCGAATTCAGATTGCATGAAATACTATTTAAAGAAATTGTTGATAACCAGTACGAGAAGCGTCGCACTGCTGATGATTGCCGGCAGATAGACCGACGTTTCGCTTCCTAAGAAGGCTTTTGCCTTATTAGGCTCTACATAAACCACATCATTGCTTTGTAGGTAAAAATGAGGGGATCGAAATAAATCCATCCGGTTTAAATTGACACGATGAAATTCTTTCTTTCCTTCATTTTCATGTATAATTAGAACATTGTTACGATTACCATAGGCGGTTAAATCTCCAGCCATACCTAGTGCTTCTAAAATGGAAATACGCTCGTTAGAGACACTAATCGTCATAGGACGAACTACTTCCCCAAGAACCGTCACCCGGTAATTCATGAAACGAATGCTAACAACCGGGTCCTTCAGAAATGGAATAAGTGCAATTTGAATTTGCTGGGTGAGCTCTGATTTTGTCAGTCCTTTTACATGTAGCTTACCGATTTTAGGCAATTGTATAGTACCTTGATTATCAACCAGTAAGCCTGGCGTAACACTCTGTGTCATAAAATTAGCTCCCGCCGCATTGTTGGCCGGAACTGCGTTCACACTATTGAATTGCGCTGAACTGGTGGGATCAGAACTGCTGATACCTATAAATAATATGTCACCTTGTTGGATAGTCGGCTCAAAGGAATGTTGAGCCATCACGAGGGTTGTGTCTTGTTGGCCTTTGAAGTAAGCCAGCTCTCGGTTAATACCGCAAGAACTCAAAATAAGTAGTAGTACAAAGAGAAGTACTAAATTTTTAGAACACATGCGCAGCGATTTAAATAGTAGAATTAGAACTAGGAATACACGGCTTCGCCGTCCTGAGTCCCATTGAGCCAGCATTAGAAGACTTGGCGGGAATCAAGAATAACTAGATACTTCAAAGGAAATAAATCAGGAGGGACATAATACATCAATAACCATTATAACATAAATGACTTTTTGTACCAAAATTTAAATTATTGACCGTTAAATAAGTTATGTATTGTTATAACTGATATAACATATTATAGCAAATATGACATATTAGATTAGAGCCAAGCATAGAAGCTTTAACAAAATAGATTAAAGACGTGGAAATATTTGTAACAGCAATTTTAGCACTCGCAGTAGGCTTAACTTTTGGATTTAAATTCAAAAAGGGCGAAGTCAACAAGGAGAAAACATCTCCACAGTGGGCAGAAAAAACACCCCATTTTTCAAATCCCTCTGGTTTAGAAAACACCATTTCGATCTACTTTGATATCCTCGAAGTCAGATTCATAAAACGCCTACTAGAAAGCGAAAACGATGAGCTATCGGTGGGTGAAACAAATGAAATCCTACGAATAGAGAAACTCTCTAAAGAAAATCAAAGACAACGTAGGCACTTATTCCTAAAAGAATTAAATATGAAGCTCAAAATGATTTTTAACATAAATGAATGTATAGAAAGACAGTCAACAGAACTTGATCGAAGATCGAAAACGTATAGCTTAAACAGTCAGGTAAATACAAAGTTATTGATCGAGTTAATAGAAAATAAAAGCTAATTCTTTAGTTGGAATATATTTAGCAATCAAACCACCCATTCCCATGCCACAGATTTGACATTGTAAGGCTAAATCTACTATGTCAAATTTGTGGCATGGAATCAAGCAAAAAAGAAATAAGTAAGTTGGTCGGATTGAATATCCGAACAATCCGAATCAAGAAGGGCTTGACAATCGAAAATCTCGCTGCAGAGGCTAATATGGAATATACTCAATTGAGTAGAATCGAATTAGGTCATATAAATACGAGTATTTTTCAAGTATATAAAATAGCCAAAGCCTTGTCGGTGAACATCTGCGAACTGTTTATCAATATCAAATAAAAAATCCTCCCTGAATCTCGGGGAGGATTTCCGTAATCCTAGTTCTAATTTATCTTTACACGGAGCCAACGTATATTTTCATATGACGAAGCTTCAATTGCAAATAAATACAACAAGACAAATTTATTATTTATCATTTGTTAAATAGCGTTGGTCTGACCTGATATTCATCATTAAATATTTTTTTTACGTAGTTTTGCTCAAATATTCCTTGGCGAAATGCCAAAGGACCTATGGGTATACCTAGTTCTAAACAATTATTTTTTTGGCTAAGCCTACTGGGCCTTTTTGTGTCATGCAAAAAGGAATCACTTCCCATTGCCCCGAACGTACAAACCAAGGAGGCCATCAATCCCCGTGCAACTACCGTCACACTTCAAGGATTCAATGCCGCTGAAAACATTCTGGGCGTAACGGAACGTGGATTTTTTTATGCCGATCATAATAAACCCGAAGAACTATTAAAGCACAAAGTGAGTGCCAGCCCGGGCGAAGGTGACTTTGCCGTCCTCCTTACCGGCCTAAGTGCTGAAACGCTCTATTCGTTCGTCGCTTTTGCCAAAAATTCAGAAACCACTTCCCTAGGACTGACTAAAACCTTTACTACCAAAGAATATACCCTACCGGAAGTTAGTACAGACAAAATCAAAAACGTCTACATCAATTCCTGTCAAGTAGGCGGTATCGTCAGCTACGACGGCGGAAAAGTAGTTACTGAACGCGGATTTTGCTGGAGCATCTCCCCCAACCCCACCATTCAAGACTACAAAGTTGTTTCGGGAAAAGGCGAAGGCCCCTTCGATAATTTTCTCAATGGACTCAATGAAAATACGACCTACTATGTTAAATCCTACGCGATCAATGCACTGGGGATTTCCTATGGAGAAGTTCTCAGTTTCAAAACAGGTAATTTCAGCCTACCCAAAGTAGGAAGCATCAACGTCAATGAGGTGACCAACGCAACAGCTAATTTTCAAGGGGAAGTTTTTGACAACGGTGGATCTGGCATCACAGAACGTGGTTTCCTACTCTGCCCGGGCATCGAAGAACTGAATGATTGCCAAAAGTTCATTATTCCTGGGGATGTCGGCGCTTATCGTTTAGTCGTGACCAATCTAAAGACGAACGTCCAATATTACATGCGTGCCTTCGCCACAAACAAAAAAGGAACGGCCTATGGAGCGCCCATCCCCTTTACCACCGGCGACTACACGTATGCAACGGTTAAGACGGTTTCGGTAACCGACATAGGTCTTCGTGGCGCAGTGCTGACAGGATCCGTGACGTCGGAAGGAAATACGGCAGTGACTGAAAAAGGATTCTGTGTGAGCATTGTCCCCAACCCAAGCATCAAAAACCTGAAATACCCCGTGGCGATTGGAAAAGGGCCCTTTACCTATTTCCTGGGGAACCTATCCGAAAATAAGACCTATTATATCGTGGCTTATGCCATCAATACCAAAGGCGTCTCTTATGGTACCCCAATCACATTTAAAACGCTTTCCAGTGTGCCAGTCGCACCGGTGACTCCCACGGTACCGGGCCAACCGGCGACGCCAATCACCTCGACCTTAAAAATAGGGGATTTTCACCAAGGCGGAATCATTGCCTATTTCTTCAAAGAGAATGACCCAGGCTATGTCAAGGGCGAACAACATGGTTTTGTGGTAAGCCCAGAAGATGTATCCACATCGACGTATTGGGGATGTCCCGGATTATTCATCACCAAAGCACGCAACGAATACATCGGTGCAGGCCTTGCCAATTCCGCCGAAATCGTTCGAATGTGTAATACGCCAAACTCCGCCGCACGGCTCTGCGCAAATTATACCTATGCCGGATACACCAATTGGTTCCTGCCTAGCAAGGATGAATTACACCAAATCTACTTACAGGCTGATAAGATAGGAGGAATCGATAAAACGGATCTTTACTGGTCCTCGACCGAATACCAAGGGCAAACCATTACGGATCAAACCATTGCCTGGTTGCAATTATTCATCGATGGTAGCTACCGCGAAGCTCGAAAGAATGAGTTGTATCGCGTGAGGGCAATTCATTATTTCTAAGCACATCTGTTTAGTTATGAATCTAAATATTATCGGACACATACCTTGAATTGTTAGGTTATACGCAATCTCGTTTGCGAATTGCCTGTAGAGACGCGATACCTCGCGTCTAAAAAAAACGTAGAGACGCGACACCTCGCGTCTAAAAAAAACGTAGAGACGCGACACCTCGCGCCTAGTCAATCCATCATAAAAACCTGTAGAGACGCGACACCTCGCGTCTAAAAAAAACGTAGAGACGCGACACCTCGCGTCTAGTCAATCCATCATAAAAACCTGTAGAGACGCGACACCTCGCGTCTAGTCAATCCATCATAAAAATCTGTAGAGACGCGACACCTCGCGTCTAGTCAATCCATCATACAACTACCTAAGACGCGAGGTATCGCGTCTCTACAAAAAACAAAAAAGAGACGCGGAGTATCGCGTCTCTACAAAAAACAAAAAAAGAGACGCGGAATGCCGCGTCTCTTTTTAATTTAATTTGCTGTCAACTCAAACAACTCCTTATCCAATTGGGGTTTGACCACACAGTTATTATCCAAATGCATCGTTGGCGTAGCCGAAGCATTATACGCTGGCCAAGTTGGCAAGGCCTTGTGATTCGGATTACCCATCCGAGCAAAATTAATCCAAGCTTGACTCACCTTATCCGCTAAGGCATACGCCTCCTTGCCTCCACCGGTCATGTTCTCGCAACGCGCAATGTTATTGAAGCAGAAAGGTAATTCGAAACAGTGCATCGACTTATATTTTCCATCCATCACAGGCGATTGCCAAGTAAATAAATACATGTAAACAGGGGCAGCGTTTAAGGCCGACTTCAAATTCGCCTGAACCACAGCACCCGGACGGAACATGATATCCACGTCCATTAAATCCGAGGGTTTGGTATCATTCGGATACGCCTTACGAACAGCAGCTTTGACAGCCTCCGCTTTTTCACCATAGGTTTTCTTCAGGTATGCTTCCACTTCTTCTTGGGTCGCATTGGACATATTGCGCATCAAAGAAGGCATAAATTCGTTCTTCACTGTTCCAATCAGTAATGGCACATCTTTCGATAACTTCATCGCCTCATCCGAAAACAATTGATAGGGCAATAAATCACCATCGACACTTGGGCCCCAACTCAAACCAAATCCTCCAACGGGTTTTCCTGCCGCTTTTAATTGCGCCGCCACTACTTGCAAGGCCTTATTCCCTGCACTGGCTAATTTATCAAATGGAATCTTTTGCAAGGAATCCACGTTAGACGCCGAAATATTCAATGCCTTTAAGACCTCAGCGGTAATCGCCTGGGTTGTCGACTTATCCAACATCGTTCCGCGGAATGCCCCACTCTGATTAATTGCCTTGTGAAACAAACCTTTGGCAGATGGCATAGCCATTAAAGTATTTACCTTCGCGCCTCCACCCGATTGACCGAAAATCGTCACATTCGACGGATCTCCACCAAACTGACTGATGTTTGCTTTCACCCATTCCAAAGCCGCCTTCATATCCAATACGGAGTTGTTGGCCGAATATTTATACTTCTCGCCATAGGCCGACAAATCCAAATACCCCAAAATATTCAAACGGTGGTTAATCGAAACGACAACTACATCCCCCTTTTTCGCTAAATTCTCTCCATCATAGGACTTCAATTCCTCCGCAGAACCTGCCGTAAATCCACCCCCGTGAATCCAAAACATCACTGGACGCTTCTTACCATCCTTGATTCCCGGAGTCCAAACGTTGATACGCATGCAATCCTCATTCGTATATCCCCATGAGTGATCGAACACGAATTCCGATTCATCTTGTACTTGGGTGGTTGGGTTCAACAAAGGTGCTACCGGACCATAGACTAAGGAACTACGCACATTGCTCCATGCTTTTGGCTTATGTGGCGCCTCAAAACGATTCGCTTCCGCATAAGGAATTCCCTTGTACGTATAAATTCCACCATGTACGTAACCACGTACCTGACCGGATTCGGTTGGCACAACGGCCACCTCTTTGCTTAAGGTAATTTGCGCATTCGCATTCCAAGCGCCCATTAGACAGAGGCCTAATGCTAAAAATAACTTTTTCATGTTTACAGGTTTAGCTATTGTAATAATTTGATACAATAATAAAGGTAATTTTCACTTTGACAAAAAATCTACGATGTAGATACAAAAAACTGCGACCAAAATATTTTCAGAGGCATATAGTAGAGACGCGATACCTCGCGTCTAGTCAATCCATCATAAAAACCTGTAGAGACGCGATACCTCGCGTCTAATCAATCCCCATAAAAACCTGTAGAGACGCGATACCTCGCGTCTAATCAATCCCCATAAAAACCTGTAGAGACGCGATACCTCGCGTCTAATCAATCCCCATAAAAACCTGTAGAAACGCGATACCTCGCGTCTAGTCAATCCCCATAAAAACCTGTAGAGACGCGATACCTCGCGTCTAGTCAATCCATCATTTAACTACCTAAGACGCGAAGTATCGCGTCTCTACAAAAAAACAAAAAGACGCGAAGTATCGCGTCTCTACAAAAAAACAAAAAGACGCGAAGTATCGCGTCTCTACAAAAAAACAAAAAGACGCGAAGTATCGCATCTCCACAAAAAACAATCCATCCGGATATCAGGTTAACACCTAATTAAAAAATAATTACCTTTAGCCTAGATTAAAATCCCTTTACCATGCAAAAAAGAATTATCCTTTTCGCCCTTCTATCCATCAGCGCCGTTTCCATCATGTCGCTTCGCAAAAGCCCGGCGAAACAAGTCGCCATCGACGGCCCTGCCGAGAAAACCTATACGCAATACTGTGCCTCCTGCCACGGAGAAAAAGTGGAGGCATTTGTAGACCGCCAGTGGAAACACGGCAATAAAAAAGAGCAAATCATCGCTAGCATCACGAATGGATATCCCGAATTAGGTATGCCCACTTGGAAAGAAGTCCTAAGTCCGCAGGAAATCGAAAAACTAGCCGACCTGATCCTGGAAAACCTGGCGGGCGTGGAGCAATATAAGTTTGCGAACAAGCCAACCAGCAATATTTTCAAATCGGAAGGCATGACGGTTCAATTAGATACGATCGCGAAAGGCTTGGATAGCCCTTGGGGATTTGCACAATTGCCATCACTAGATTACCTAATTACGGATCGTGCGGGTAAATTGTACTTGGTTGACCAAAAACAAAACAAAACGCTCATCACAGGTACACCGGCTGTCATGGCGAAAGGACAAGGGGGCTTATTGGATATCACCCTGCATCCACAATACGAGCAAAACGGCTGGATTTACCTATCCTATTCAAAATTCAGAACAGAAGCTGGTCAAACCGAAACTACGACAGCCATCGTTCGCGGTAAAATCAAAAACAATCAATGGGTGGAGGCGCAAGAAATCTTTGAAGCAAAACCATATACGAAAACTTTCCACCACTTTGGCTCTCGTTTGGCCTTCGATAAAAAAGGTTTCCTTTTCTTCAGCGTCGGCGAGCGTGGCATGGAAAAAGTATTCCCGCAGGCTTTGGACAACGACAACGGAAAGATTCACCGCATCAAAGATGATGGAAGCATTCCGGCAGATAATCCTTTTGCCAAATCGGCTAACCCGACGGTTTACTCATACGGCCAACGGAACCCGCAGGGCTTAACCTTAAATCCTTTCACAGGTGCTATTTGGGAAACCGAACATGGTCCACGAGGAGGAGATGAAATTAATATTATTCAAGCTAGTAAAAATTACGGATGGCCTGTTATCTCCTATGGCATCAACTACGATGGAAAACCGATCACGGCCATCTCCAAGAAAGAAGGCATGGAACAACCGATCAACTACTGGATTCCATCCATCGCCCCATCGGGTTTAACCTTTGTGGTAGGCGACAAGTATCCAGCTTGGAAAGGTAATTTGATGGTTGGATCGCTTCGTTTCAACTACCTAAATCGTTGTGTCATCAAAGACAACAAAGTAATCACACAAGAAAAAGTATTAGTTAACATCGGTCGGATGCGAAACGTCGAGCAAGGCGTCGATGGATTCCTCTACGTCGGAACCGAAAATCCCGGCATGGTCTTCCGATTGAGACCTTTGTAATTCTTTTAAAAAAGCCTGATTCATTCAGGCTTTTTTTTTGCCACTCATCCCAATCTCCTTGGGCATGCAACGGATTCGATGGAATTTGCATCTGCTATTTTTCATCAATTAAATTATTCAATCCGCCAATATGCGTTATTTAGTATTCTTAGTTCTTTTTTCAAACGCTCTTTTTGCCCAGAATAGCCTGAGTTTCCAATTAAAAGATTCCAACAAACAAGATCTCCCCTTCGCGAGTGCCTTCCTGAAAAAATTACCCGATTCTACCTTGTACAAAGGTTTTTTGACCGACGAGAATGGTTTGGGGAAAATCAATAAAATCCCAGCGGGCAACTATTTTTTACTCATTCAGTCCACGGGCTTCGCACCCCAAAAAGTAAGTTTGCCTACCCTGACGGATGAATCAAACATTGATCTAGGGGTAATTACTTTAGTCAGCCTTTCCCGTGAATTAGCCGAAGTAGAGGTGCGTGCCACGAAACCGTTCATCGAAAAAAAACTGGATAAAACGATCGTCAATGTCGAGAACTCCGCGATGGCCGCCGGAAATACGACGATGGAATTATTGGAACGCTCACCTGGGGTGATCGTAGACAAAGACGGCAACATTTCCTTGCGGGGAAAATCAGGCGCTAGCATCATGATCGATGGAAAACTATCCTACCTATCCGGAAATGATTTAGCGAATTATTTACGCAACCTCCCAGCGGATCAAATTTCTACGTTGGAAATTATGACCAATCCGTCCTCGCGTTACGATGCGGCAGGAACCGGTGGTATCATCAATATTAAATTAAAGAAGAATGCCAACATCGGCATGAACGGGTCCGCGAATGCGACCTTGGCACAAGGATTCTTTTTTCGTCAATCGGTGGGGGCCAACATCAACTACCGCAATAACGGATGGAACTGGTTTGGGAATGCCTCGGTCGTCAATCGTCCCAACATGGAGCGCAATTATTTGATGCGACGATTTACGGCCCAACAAGAGAACTGGGAACAAAGTTTTCAATATGCAAATCAAAACAAAAGCTCTCAATTAAAAGGTGGCGTCGACTGGTACTATTCACCTAAAACGACGGTGGGTATTTTGGTTTCCGGTGGATACAACCACAATCAATTGACAGATGGGTTAAACCAAACCGTTCAAATGAATAACCGCAATGAAGTGTTATCGCGTTTGGATACCTACAATTCCTTGGAAAATCCTTTCTACAACTATGCAGCAAATTTCAACTTCAAGCATACGTATGATTCTACAGGTCGGGAATTAACGATCGATTTAGACCATGCGCGCTTCGTAGATGACAGTCGGAATAACTACCGCTCCCGCTACGTGAACCCCTTGTACCTGCCGATCAAACCCGATTCATTATTACGCACCCAATCGCAATCATTTATTAGCCAATACTCCTTGAAATCCGACTATGTGATTCCTTCCTTCTTGAAGGCCAAATGGGGAATGGGAATGAAGTCATCCTGGGTAAGCACGGATAATGATTTACAATTCCGAGCGAAATCGAATCTGGCAGAATTCTATAATTTTCTAACGGGCCAAAGCAATCGATTTGTATACACGGAGCAAATCCATGCCGTTTATTTGAATACCGAAAGAGCCATCGGAAAATGGAGCTACCAAATCGGTCTTCGAGGAGAATGGACCTTGGCCGATGGAACCTCTAAATCCTACACCGGCGAGCCCGACAAAACCTTTCACCGCGATTACCTGCAATTATTCCCAAGCGCCTTCTTACAATATGAGGCCTCTAAAAAGCATACATTGGGGATAAATTACAGTCGGCGCATCGACCGCCCTGGCTATTCCGATCTAAATCCATTTGTCTTTTTCCTCGACAACTATACCTACAACGTGGGAAATCCGATGTTGATGCCTCAATTGACCAACTCGTTGGAATTCACCCATACCTATATGGGAGCCATTTCGACGACCTTTGGCTATAGCCATACGGACCAGGTCATTACCCAGTTATTGAAGCAAGAAGCTGAAACTCGCAAGACCTTCCAAACGACGGCGAATCTAGCGAAACGGACGACGTATAGCATTGGTGTCTCCCTTCCATTACCGATCAATAAATGGTGGACAAGTAATTCAGATATTTACTTTAATCGTGCCGAATTAATTGGAACGATATCCGCAGTGGCTATTGCACCCGTAAATAACCAATTTTACATTTCGAGCAACCATACCTTTACCTTACCGAAGGATATTAAATTAGAAATAGGTGGAAATTATTTCACGGGCGGTTTAGAAGGTGCATTTATTTTCGGTGCGGGAGGATCGCTTAATATGGGTATTCAGAAAACCGTCATGAAGAAACGCGCGACTATTCGTCTGAATGCACAAGATATCTTGTATACCTCGAATCCGCAGGTAAAAATCAGATATGCCGACTTGGACGTTTTGGTTAAACCGAGAAATGACTCACGCGTTGTGCGTTTGAACTTTACGTACCGATTTGGCAATGCTTCCATCAAAGGAGCTCGTCAACGGTCAACCGGTTTAGATGCCGAAAAAGGACGTGTCAAAGGAGCAAATTAATCCTCTTCCCCGGCCTCGTCTTCATTGACAGCTTTCCGATTTTTCAAACCCGAATTTTTCTTAGGAGCCAGTTTAAAGGCAATTCCTACATAGAAAATTCGGGTTTCTTTTTTCTTCAACAAATCGTTGACATAACCAAAAGGACGCGAGTCATAAAAGGTTTGTTGGGTATCAAAGATATCGTTCACCCGAGCATTTAACACCCACGTTTTCCATTCCTTTTTAACACCAAGGTCCACTGTGTAAAATCCTTGAATAATTCCGAGTGGGTGAATTTGGGCCGACTGGTAGATCCCACTCAGTTGGACGGAAATTGATTTCGATAAATTCCAAATTTGACTCAAACGGGCATTCCAACTCCAGCGATTCAGGTTCAAATTCATCTCGGCTACTTCCCCTTGCAAGTCGGTCTGATAAATCGAACTCGTCAGGTTGACCTTCCAGTTTTTGGTGGGGCTAAAGGAACTGATATTTTCAAAACCCAAGGTATTCGAATGTGAAATATTCTCAAAGCGGGTTAAGGTCGTATCCCCTTCGAGAAAAGTTCTCACCCGGCCTACCAGTTGATTGACCCGTCGGTAAAACAATTGATTCGTCGTATGAAAAGTACCTTGGTCATACGAATGTTCGATTTCTACCAAGTAGGTTCTTTCCGGCTGGAGCATCGTATTTCCCGATTGCAAATTCAGTGGATCTGCGAAGGAAATAAAGGGATTCAAGGCTTTATACGACGGCCGGTTGACGCGCGAATTTAAGCGCAGACCGATTTGTTGGTTTTTACTTACTTGCTTCTCTGCCGAAAAGGATGGGAACAATTGGACGTAATTCAAATTCGCCTGCGTTGCCTCTAAACGTAAACCCCCTTGGATCTCCCAGGAATTATTCACCCATCGGCTTGACCCATAGATTGCCTGAATGCGTTCCAAATAGGTAAACTGGTTGCTACGTCTTGTATCCAGCTCCCAAGTTCCCCGTAAACGCTCGTAGCGAAAATCGGTATCAAAAAGTCGTTCAGTCACTTTAAAACCATATTCCAAGCGAAGTTTTTTCGAATATTGCGTCTCCCAATCTCCCTGAAAAAGCAACGTATAATTCGAACTAATCGCAGAAGATTGCTCTATGCGGTTCGCAATATTCGAATTTGGGGTATCGAAGCCCTCATAAAAATAGCGTTGTAAGAAATCATTTTGGTCGGTACCCTGATTCCGTATCCAAAGGAAATCCAGGTTCACCGAGGTTCTTTGTTTTTCTACAGTACGCAGGGATACTAAAATATCCATCCCGCGATCTTCTCCGCGTTTGTCGGCATCTCGAATGTAATAGCGGTCAGGCGCGCGAACGAATTGAGAACGATTCAAGCGCTTTTCATCGTTATGATCCGATGCCAAACGACCAATCCATTGAGCGCCTAAACTCCAACGTGGATTTAGGCTATATTCCATTCGGCCTTGAATGGCATGGTTATAATCCCGATTAACCTCAAAGGTCTCCTGATTGATTTGGGAGAAACCAAAGGGGCTCGGATTCTCGCGATAGAGTGACTGGTAATTATCGCGAATGGATTGTTTGAAGTTATAATCGAAGAAGTAATTGAATTTTTTGATGCCATTTCCGTAGCGCGTGGAAAGCGCGATTTGGTCATGGGTTCCCCATTGGAGATTGGCTTGAACTTGTTGGGAAGCTCCACCCTTCCGCAAGACTATATTTAGTATCCCCGTACTTCCTTCGGCGGAATATTTCGCACCGGGGGCGGAGATAATTTCAATCGATTCGATCCGATCAGCCGGAAAAAGGGCTAACGCATTAGCGCGCGAGGAGGACAATATCCCCGACGGTTTCCCATCAAAATAGATGGTCAAACTTTGGCTTCCCCGGTATTGAATGCTGCCGTCTCCAGCTACATAAATAGATGGAATGTTCGCTAAGACATCGAGTAGATTACCGCCGAGATTTGTGAGATTGGCACTGGGGTAAAAGACTTGTTTGCCGAATTCGGGCCGGGAGGCTCGAACTTCGACGTTGGTAAGCGTATCAACTTGTGCGAAGCTGCTGAAGGAAAAAAGGAATATAACAAGAAACCTAAGCTTCCGCATCCTGGGAATAAGTTTCGTTATCCTTGGAATAATAGTAGGCTTTGAGCTGAGCGACTCCGCGTTGATAATCTACTTTGACTACCTGTACCCGATGAATCGGTTGGCCCGTCTTTTCAATCAAATCTTGGATTAAGAGCGCCTTTTGATCTGGCTTAATTAAGGCTAAATTTTCATAGGTCAGCACTTGAAAATTCTCATGTGTCAAGGTAAGAAAACGGCCCAACAAGAAAGTTACTCCTACAAGAAGTCCGTTTGCCAATATCAACATGGGATAATTTTCTAGGGACGAAATCGAATTGATAATACCCAGCGTAACAACCAGGAAAAAATAACCCATTTCACCGATGGGAACGGTAACCGTTCGGTAGCGAAACATGGAAAAAAGCGCGAATAGACCGAAGGCAAATCCGAATTTCAGATCGGCTTCGGCTAATAAATAGCAAAGAACAAAAAGTATCGAATTAAATAGAAAGAAGGTGAATACGAAGTCTTTATTCTTGTATTGCGGATAATAGATAAAACGAATCACGATAAACGTGAAGAACAAATTGATTAAAAACCGCAGGGCAAATAGCTCAATCATGGTAAATAAATTTTTCAAATGTACACAATTTATTAAGCGTATTCCGTTTAAATGGCAGAAGATATTTTGTCGGCGAATAGACCGAATTGGTAGTCGGCCTAAACGCAAAGGTCGTTACTGACGAGAATCATATCGGGGAACTCCTAACTTCGTGGAAATTATCTTAAATTGCTTTTACAAATCCCATATCTATGCAATCGAAAATCGATCGAAATGAATTCTTGAAATCCCTGGGTTTAAAGGGAGCTTCCTTGTTAGCTGTTTATTGTGGGGCATCTGCCCTTAGTTCGTGTGAAAACGAAGCTGTTACACCCGCATCAGCCGTTGATTTTACCTTGGATCTATCCAATGCGGCTTATTCTTCGTTGAATACAGTGGGGAAATATGTGATTTACAATCAAGTGGTGATTGCCCGCGTGTCAACCAGTAGCTTTGCAGCAGTGACCCAAATTTGTACGCACGAAGGAAAGGCTCAGGTGATCTACAATGGAACGAAATTTTACTGTACGGCCCACGGAGCTACGTTTAGCACGAGTGGTACGGCGGAATCGGTTACGAGCAAAGCGTTAAAAACCTACCAAACAACCCTGACGGGAACAAGCCTTCGCGTATATGCATAAGCTATTTATCACCGGTATCTGTCTGTTTGTCACATTTACGCTTTCGGCGCAGGATGACCTGATGGCCATGCTCGAGAAAGAAGACGCCAAACAGACGAATTATACCTTGGCGACATTTAAAGCATCCCGTTTGATCAATGGTCAAAGTGTGGAGACCATCGCCAAAAAACATTTGAATTTCTGGATATCCCATCGCTTTGGGGCAATTAATTCGGGGTTCATTGACAATTTCCTCGGATTGGACGAGGCCCGAATTCGATTGGGTTTGGAATATGCCTTGACAGATCGTTTGCTGGTGGGCGCTGGTCGCTCCACCATTGAGAAAACCTATGATACCTATGCCAAATACAAGGTTTTACGGCAATCCAATCGCATGCCAGTAACCGTGACGGCGTATGGAAGTATTGCGAGCAACACGATGAAGACAGGCTACACGATGGAGTCGGGGACCGTGATGCGCTTCAACAATAATTTGCAGCGTCAAACCTTTATGGGGCAAGTCTTGATTGCCCGTAAGTTTACGGATAAGCTTTCTTTGCAGGTCATGCCTACGGTCTTTCACAACAATTTGGCGGAGAACGTTTACATGGAAAATACGCAAGCAGCGATGGGCGTGGGAGGCCGTTACAAGGTCAGTAACCGATTGAGCGTCTCGGCGGAATATTATTATAATTTGGTCGAGAAAGAGGAATATGAAGTAGCGGCTGGCCAAAAATACCCCTACCACAACTCCTTGGCGATTGGTTTTGACATCGAAACCGGTGGGCACGTGTTTCAGTTGCACGTCACAAATTCCCGTGGAATGATTGAAAAACACTTCATCGGCCAAACGATCGGTACGTGGCAAAATGGAGATCTGTTTTATGGCTTCAACATGGCCCGAACCTTCAGTTTAGAACCTAAAATCAAAAAATAATGAGACACCTTTTAATAATCCTACTGATGTGTGTAGCTGGAACAGCGCAAGCACAATTATTTGCGACCCAGAACGGGGAAATCTCATTCTTTTCGAAGACACCGATGGAGGACATCGATGCGGTGAATAAACAAGTGGGAAGCATTATCAATTCCGCCAATAATGAGGTGGCGGTACAGATGCGTGTGACCAATTTTGTATTCCCCAATAAATTGATGCAAGAGCATTTTAATGAAAACTACCTGGAGACGGACAAATTCCCATCGGCGACATTTAAAGGAAAAATCAAGGAGGCTGTTGATCTGAAGGTGCCCGGAACATATGCCGTGACGGCAGCTGGACAAGCGACAATTCATGGTGTCACCAGACCTGTGGAATTACGTGGAACGATCGTATCGACGGGAAAAAGTTTATCCTTGCAATGTGCGTTTGATATTCGATTGGACGAATATAAAATTGATATTCCGAAGATTGTTTTTGCCAAAATTGCAGAGATCATTAAGGTTAAAGGAAACATTCAATACAACATTCGATAATTGAAGAAATTCATTTTATTCATTTTATTCATTTCTTGTTTGATTCTGGTTGCTTGTTTGGAAGATAAGAACATTGCGCCGAGTACCACGAAGGTAGATACGACCACGGTGACCCAATTGCCCGTAAGCAATAATACGTGTGATACCCTGTTGATTAGTTTCGAGAAATCGATTTGGCCCATTATTCAAAAAAACTGTGTGACTTGCCATAGTGCGACAAGCCCATCGGCCGGAATCGATTTATCCACCTACGGCAAAATTTTACCCTATGTTCAAAATGGGAAATTGTATGGCTCGATTACCCATGCGACGGGGTATAAACCGATGCCTTCGTCAACGACCAAGTTGAGCAATTGCGATCTGACGATCATCCGAAAATGGTTACGCGGTTC
This sequence comes from Aquirufa sp. 5-AUSEE-100C1, assembly GCF_054558655.1. Lineage (NCBI taxonomy): Bacteria > Pseudomonadati > Bacteroidota > Cytophagia > Cytophagales > Flectobacillaceae > Aquirufa > Aquirufa sp. 5-AUSEE-100C1. Next base: position 233,719 of record NZ_JBPXKO010000002.1, read on the forward strand.
TGCGCCGAGTGGGAATATTATGGTCGACCTGAATCCCGCAAACCCGGTCAATCCGGTCGTGGAAGTTCCGGTGACCAAGCCTCCTGTAACCGTAAACTGTAGCCCGGATACGGTATATTTTAAACAAAAAATCCTTCCCTTACTCGTCTCCAATTGTGCCATGAGTGGTTGCCATGATGCCATTTCCAAAAAGGATGGGGTGATCTTAACGGATTACACGAACATCATGCGGGAGGTTCGGGTGAGCAATCCCGCTTCGAGTGATTTATACCAATCACTGATTGCAACTGGAGGAGATCGAATGCCGCCGGCAGGCCCACTTTCGACGGAGAATATCAACAATGTCCTGACCTGGATTAAGCAAGGAGCTAAAAATAATTCTTGTGAGGCTTCTGCAGCGAATTGTGTGACTACGAATGTGAGTTATAAATCCATCATTCAACCCATTTTGGCAACCAATTGTACAGGCTGTCACAGTGGGGCAAGGCCCTTAGGAGGGATTGATTTAACAACCCATGCGAATGTTCAAAAATATGCCATCAATGGCAAGTTATATGGATCCATCGTGCATCAAACGGGATATATCCCCATGCCATCTGCCACGACAAAACTGAGCACCTGCGAAATCGATCAGGTTAAATCATGGATTGTGGCAGGATCGCTCAATAATTAAAACATGAAAACACTTATCCAAGATCAAGCCATTGAATGGACCGACTTAGGGGATGGGATCCAACGGAAGGTAATGGCCTACGACGCAGGCATGATGATCGTGAAAGTGGCCTTTGAAAAAGGGGCTGTGGGAACACTGCATCAGCATCCCCATACCCAAGCATCCTATGTTTCCAAAGGAGTTTTTGACATTACGATTGATGGGAAAACAGAACGCTTAGGTGCGGGTGATGTCTATTTTGTGCCGAGTGATCAAATTCACGGCGCAGTATGTATCGAGAAAGGTGAATTAGTCGATGTTTTCGCTCCCATGCGGGAAGATTTCGTTTAGGGTTCCTGCTACCGGAATCTACGGACCCCGGCAGCATTTACCCGATTATGCGTCAATCGAATCATACACGATTACCTTCTTCCACAAATGAGCGTTGTTTTTAACAAACTCTTGATGGATCGGATGGTCTTGATAAACTTTTTGACCTGCCTCATCATCAAAAAACATCAATTCGGAAACGTCCCAGGACGTGTCCACCACCTCACGTTTTTCGGTAGAAGCCAAGGTACCAATATGAATCTCCTTGATGGTCGGAATGCCTTTCAAACGCTTTAATCCTTCGATTAATTGTTTTTTATCCGCTTCGGAATTGGGGTTGTTTAACCAGAAAAATACATGGTGCAATAAAGGTTTTTTGGCTGGACTTTGGCCTAATGCGGCGCCAACTAAAGGGCTGGCCGCTAAAAATGTTCTTCTTTTCATAGGATAAATAAATTTAGGTCTCAAATTAAATAAAATCCAACGCAATACCTGTCCGGTTTCATCGAAGTTTAAAATATTTGAATAGTTTTGAATATGCAATTAAAAGAAGTACACGAATCGGAAACCACCTACACGGAATTGATGATTCCGTCATACGCTAATTTTGGAGGCAAGGTCCATGGGGGGATTATCTTATCCTTGTTGGACAAAGTAGCCTACATCTGCGCCTCCAAACACAGTCAACAATATTGCGTCACGGTTTCCGTGGAGGGAGTCGAATTCAAAAGTCCTGTGGAAGTCGGGGATTTGGTGGAAATTAAGGCATCGGTTAATTATGTGGGACGCACCACGATGATTATAGGCATGCGCGTGGAGTCCTTTAATCCGAGGGATGGGATTGTCCGACATACCAATTCCTGCTATTTTACGATGGCGGCCAAAGACGAGCATGGCAACTTAACCGAAGTGCCAGGTTTGAAACTACGGACGGAACAACAAGTAAGGCGCTTTTATGAGGGCAAATGCATACGGAAACTTTCGCAAGAAAAGCGGGAAATCCTCAAGTCCAATTTGGGTTTACCGGAAATGAGACTGGAATGTGCTGAGGAACGTTGCGCGATTGAAATCTAATTTCAGTATAAAGATCCTTACTTTGCCTTTAACAGATATAAACCTATCAATCGCTATGAATCAATTACATGAATCTTCTCGCAGAACCTTTCTGAAAAATGCGGCCCTATTAAGTTCAGCGGCGGTATTCCCGTCATTTATCTCGAAAAATTCGGGGGACAAAGTCAATTTGGCTTGTATCGGAATTGGAAATCAAGGGGGATTGGATGTCATGTCTTTGTACAGCACAGGTTTATGTAATATTGTCGCGCTTTGCGATGTGGATATGGGGGCACCACAGACCTTGAAGGTCTTGGAGAAATTCCCAGATGTGCCACGTTTTCAAGATTTTCGTCAAATGTTCGACAAGATGGGAAATCAGTTTGAGGCGGTATCCATCGGGGTGCCGGATCATTCCCATTTCCCGATTACGATGATGGCCTTAGCGATGGGCAAGCACGTCTTTGTGGAAAAGCCAATGGCACGTACCTTTCATGAGGTGGAACTGATGATGGCAGCCGCGCGTAAGCATCCGAATTTGGTGACGCAAATGGGTAATCAGGGTCACTCGGAGGCCAATTACTTTCAGTTTAAAGCTTGGAAAGAGGCTGGCATCATCAAGGATGTAACTTCGATGACCGCACACATGAACTCCCCACGCCGTTGGCATGGATGGGATCCGAAAATCAAAAGCTTCCCGCCAGCCGAAGCGATTCCGAGCACCTTGGATTGGGACATCTGGCAAGGAGTTGTGCAGCCGCATGACTATCAAAAAGATTTCGTGAATGGACAATGGCGTTGCTGGTTTGATTATGGATTAGGAGCTTTGGGCGACTGGGGGGCACACATTATGGATACGGCGCATGAATTTTTGGATTTAGGCTTGCCAACAGAAATCAATATGTTGCGCGCGGATGGACATAATGACTTTTTCTATCCGATGTCTTCGACGATACAATTCAAATTCCCTTCACGGAAAGAGATGCCTGCGATGGATATTACTTGGTACGATGGATTGAATAATATTCCTCCGGTACCTGCAAATTATGGAACAACGGAATTAGATCCGAACATTCCACCCGCGAGCAATGGCAAAATTCAGCCCGCTAAATTGAATCCAGGTAAGATCATTTATAGCAAAGATTTGACCTTCAAAGGAGGCTCACACGGCTCTACCCTATCTATTTTGGGAGACGCTGTTAAAGATTTGAAATTACCGGATGTCATGAAAAGTCCATCGAATCACTATGCCAACTTCCTGAAGGCCTGCATGGGACAAGAGAAGACACGTTCCCCATTCGCGATTGCGGGTCCATTGAGTCAAGTATTCTCATTGGGTGTTTTGGCGCAGAAGCTGAATACGAAATTGGTGTTTGATCGGGAAACGAAGTTGATTACCAACAACAAATTAGCGAACCAATTGCTTGTCGGCCCCGCACCTAGAAAAGGTTGGGAGCAATACTATAAAATCTAGTTCTTCCGATACATATCGGGGTAGATTTTCAGTTGGCCTTTTTCGTCAAAATCCACAAGACTATACCAAATAATCAGCGGGGTATCCCGCTTAATCGTTAAGTAGGTTGGGATTTTATCCGAGTAAGGTGCCTGTGAATCCAGCGTGTCGATGGCGACCGAATGGGGTCTAATTAGCCATGAACCTAATCGAAGCGGTTTTTCTAAACGGATACAGCTGTGGCTGTAAAATCGCTTTTCCCTCGCAAATAATTTCTTTTCAGACGTATCATGGAGGTACATCTTGAAAGGATTATCAAACGTGATTTTCATGATACCCAATGTATTCCATTTTCCACTGCGTTGACGTATGGAATAGGGGAAATAATTGGCATTCAATCGATGCCAGGGGACAGATTCAGGGGAAACCTTTTGATTATTTCGATCGAAGATTTCCAAATGACTCGCATAGAAATAGCGAATATTTTTTCGAATTTCGGGCACTAATTCCTCGATACAAATTGATCGCGGAACACTCCAATAAGGAGTGACAATGATTGTTTTCAATTGACTACTGAGTGTTTTACTCGGAGTACTCGGTTTACCGAGCACCACCCGCATTTTTAAAACTTGTTGGCCAAACTCATAGGCCCTTAACTGGGCCGATGGAATATTCACCACCACCATCGAACGATTTGCCTTTACTGCGGCCAACCACCTGAATTCATTTGCCGACTTTATCAGCAGTCTCCGATCCGAGGCGCTCAATTGGCTTGAATCCCGTAATACTTTCAATATGTTAAGCACCTCATCATTTTCATTAATTAGACGATAAGCTAATTGTTTAATTTTTGGCGAATTCCAGAGTTGGCCATAACGAATTCGATAAGCCTCTTTCGGTAATTTGAAATCATAGCCTTGAAAACGCAGTTTGGGTTGTACGCCGAAACGGAGGTCCATCATGAATCGCTGGACTGCATTTCTAGCGGCTAGGGTATCGTTGGGCGTGTATAGGTAATCGATTTGTTGGAGACCCAGGGATTCCGCATGTTGCATGAGCGAATCCAAGGGGCTTTGCGCCTGAATAGGGAATGATAGTAGAAATAAAAGGATGATCGAATATTTCAAAATGATATAATCTTTGGTTAACAGCGTTTGTTAACCAAAGGTAGCAGAAATCACGTGGAAATAGGATACCGTTCGATAGATACGCGGGTCAGCCTACCTTATCGCTTATCAGAAGATAGATTTACTTTTTTATTTTTATCCTTGTCGCGCGTGACGGATAAAATAAAGCCGATACTAATCAACGTAAAGATTAAAGACGTACCTCCTGCCGAAACCAAGGGAATAGGTTGGCCCGTGACCGGAATCGCACCGGTGGCCACGAACATATTCAAAAAGGCCTGCAAAACGATGGAGAAAGTGAGCCCGGCCGACATCAATCCTCCCAGAGGTTTAGCACTATAACTAATAGCGAGCGCTCCACGCCAGAAAAGGGCAATAAACATAGCCGGCAATAAAATACCGGCAACAATTCCCCATTCTTCAATGATGATGGCGTAAACAAAATCAGATTCTGCTTGTGACAGGTGAAAGCGAAACTGACTATTTCCTGGCCCTTTGGGCTGCAAAGCGCCTGTTGCGATGGCATACAAACTTTGCTTTAGTTGAAAATTAGAGCCCTGATCGGCGATTTCAATTTCCTCCTTCGATTGATGACGCATCATTCGATTCCAATATACCTCAATTCGATTAACAATCGTCTCAGCTCTTTGGCCAACTCCCATGAAGATAAGTGCAACGGCAAGACCAACGAATATACTAAATACCAAGGCAATCTTCTTCCACGGCACTCGACCAAAAATCATCAAGACAATGGACGTTCCAAAAACAATCACACTGGTCGAGAAATTCGAAAGAAAAATCAAAAAACAAGTTCCCCCAATTTTAAAACATAAAGCAAAAATGACGGTCGGATTGTAAGCATTCGGATCCGCTTGTCGGGCAGCAAACATCTTCGACAACGAAATCGTCAAACACAATTTAGCCATGTCGGAAGGCATAAAGGTCAAGGGACCCAATTGAATCCAACGACTCGCCCCACCCGCTTTCTGGCCAAAAAGATAAGCCACAGCGATCAAAATCCAAGAACCATACAAGAGTAGGTCCATGCGTTTCGTCGATTTCAAATAATCTATTTGCGATATTCGCCCCATGCACCAAAATCCAACTAACAAAATCATGAGGGATTTAAACAATGGAAATAGAGGGGAAAGCGGACCATCCATGGTTAAACGACCCTTGGCTGAGAACTGAATAACAACTCCCATGACGCTGAGAAAAAAGACAATCAATAAGATATGAATATCGCCTTTGAAGTGATTCTTAATTCGGTCGGTAATCGGGTTCATGGAGATGTTAATTTTAGCGATTGCAAATCTGCAATTTCTTCTTGCCAATTACGCATTTTGGGAAAATTATAATGACAAATTTTAACGCAATATTTTAGGATATAAAATACAAATAACTGACAATCAATATTTTATATTTTGACTCAAGTGACAAAATGAAAAATTAATTATCAAACGGTCGGTCAGAAAATAATCCTAAATTGCACCATGGCAATCGAACTCGAATTTATCAATTTAGTAATCCGCAAAAGCACCTTGGAAGAGAAATACCAAGGGGGATTAGCACAGTATAAACAAGACATACCGAACAGATCAATGCGCGAAGACGAACAGCTGATTCGTTTTGGTTGTATGAACTGGCGAGACCTGGAACATTTCACCGATGTCATCGTTTCCAAGGGGCTCGAATACAAAGACAAAGAGACGACTGATTTTGTCGTAATTAGTGCGCTGGATGGAGCCCTATGGAAAGTCGATTGGCTAGGATTCGAAAAATCGAGCTGCTTTTCCATCGAATAAAATCAAAACCTTTACGTAGTGTTCATTTAGAAATTAAATCCAAATGTTTATCTTGGGTTTAATTTACTTCACTCTTTTGGAAATACTTGCGCCTGTATTTGGGATATTTACGTCCTTTATTCTGTTATATTACCTCAGTTCGCTGAACCGGTCGAATATATTTTTGGCGCTTTTTTTCTTATGTTGCAATCTAGTGGTCATGGTCTATTTTGGCCTGCATTACAGCAAAATGGAATTCTGGGAGGGTATATGTTTTGTGCACTTCTTGCCACTTTCCTTTTTACTCGGCCCTACCCTATTTTATTACGTCAAACACACGGTTTCGGAACGGAAGGAATTTCAGCTCACCGACTACTTGCATTTACTTCCAGCCGTATTTGTTGCCATCGCAACGCTCCCCTTCACGACCCTGCCCTTGGAAACGAAAACCAAAATGGCACATGAAATCGTGAATATCACAGAGGATTATAATCTGCCCTTCAACTGGGTGACTTTCGAACAATTACTTTATGGGCGATCCATTCATGTAATCATATATGCCATCGTCTCCCTTGTTTATTTCTTCTGGAACAAGAAACATTTGCTGGCCAAATATGGCATGATACCCACCAACCATCGCATTATCCAACGTTGGTTTTTCACCTTAATCACCTTACAGGTTGTCATTGCGGGAACTAGTTTGGGACACATGATTACGCTTTATTTCGAACCCTTCGACATCCTGGGATTTTCGTCCATCGAGGTATTTAGCGAATCGCATTTCTTCCGCATTTGCGGTGGGGGATTCTTCGTTCAGAACTTCTTTCTTTTTCTGTTTCCGAATATTCTTTATGGAAATATCTCCTATTCGCTCGACTTTGATTCGACAAGCACCTTGCAAAAATTAAAATCGAGTATTGCCCGACCGGTCAAAATTCATGAAACGGGTGGCGACTTCGCGCAGCAATTGGCGGAATACCTACAGGATCATCCTTACATTAAAAAGGATTTCACCCTATCACAAATGTCTTTTGATCTGAAGATTCCTGAACGAACACTTTCCGCTTATTTCAATATTGATTTGAACAAGACATTTGGGGAATGGAAAAACGATTTACGGATTGAGTATGTCGTCCAACTCATTAACACAGGCCACGCAGAACGCTATACGATTGAGGCATTGGCTACGAATGCGGGTTTCCTATCGCGATCGAAGTTCATTGATGCCTTCAAGGTACGTATGGGCCAAACACCGTCAGCCTACATCAAAAGCAAAAAAGCCTAACGCAATCTGCGCCAGGCTTTCCGAACTACCTACTTCATCTTAATATCAAGGAACTCATCGTTTACGTCGTTCCATAATACCCTATTGATTCAGGCAAATTTCCTGTCACGATTCATTCATTAATCTCGAGAATCAAAACTAGTCAATCCCTTGCCTTGGGAGCCATTCCTGTATTTCAATCTGTTCCTTAAATGTAAAAAGGGTACAAAGTGCCTTTTGATTTTGGTCCAAACGCCAAGCAAACTTTCTTTCTTGCTATCCTAAATTAACTTAATCAAAAAACGCATGAAAAAAATTATTCTATTAGGCGCATTCATCGCCTCAGCATTCATGGTCAATGCTCAAAAAGCTGGTAAAATTTTTGTTGGCGGAAGCGAAGGGAAGCAGTTCCAGTTTGGATCTGAGAAGAGCACAAACATTGTGTTAGACGCTGTCAAAGCTTACAATTCAAATGTTAAAGAAGAATATTCAAAATTCTGGTCGGCCGAAATGATTGAAAAATACAAGGCTCAAGCGCAAGACCCTAACAAGGAGTACAAATCGGTAGTCAACAAACCCATGGCCATCGTACCCTTGAAGGTAGACGGACAAGCAAACGAAGTTGTCTTAATGCAATCGACCGAAGAGCGTCTTTACAAGAATGGAGCTAAACAAAATTTAGATCTGTTCGAATTATTCTTCGTAGATAAATCGGGGAAATTGGCAAACTTCCAACAATATTATTCGATTCCAGCCAATGCCGAATATGGCAAGACCTATGGCGGAAAATTCATTTCGTATAAGGATGGATCTCAATTAAATGGAAAAGCTGTTCAATTCACCAATCGCGGAGAAATCGAAGCCATCGAAAACTTCGCCAAGGCATACAATGCCATGGATGTGAAAGGTGTGCAAGCCTTGATGGCTGATGCGATCAAGATGGAAGGTTTCGATGGCTCCGTAATTAATTTCACGAAAGATATGGTTCCTGCTATGTTTGCAGAATTCAAATCCTTGGATTGGAAACCAGGTTTTATTCTTCCTTTTAAGGTTAAAGATACCGATCCAGCATCCGGCATTATCGTGTTCTCGAATGAAAAACGCGTTATGAAGGATGGAAGCGTTTGGGAGAAAAATCTTGTGGAACTTTTCGGCTTCAACTTGGACGGAAAAATTGATTCAGTCACTCAATTCTCAAGAGAAAAAACAAAAAAATAACTTGATTTTGTCCGTGTGCAGATCGCACACGGACAATTTTTTAAACCTCAATTACCATGAAAAAACTTACCTTATTATTCATTGCAATCTTTGCAATCACCGCGAGTACTTTTGCTCAAAACAAACCCATTTACATTAATATCGCATTTCACAAATTAAAGCCCGGTCATACGATTGATGAGGCGATGGCAATCGAAAAGCGCTGGAAAGCTGTTCACCTGAAACGTAAGTCACTAGGCTTAATTACAGGATGGGCTGTATATCCAATCTTAAACCAATACAAATCTGAATCGGTAGATTACGATTACGTATCCATGAATGCATCGGAAGACTTGAATAAGATCACGCAGTATCCTGCAGATATGGGAGCATCTTTAATCAAAGAAGATCCAAGTTTGTTCACATTGGTTGAGGATACTGAAAAAATTCAGTATGTTTCTCGTAATATTATAACTAAAGCATTGGAATACACAGGAAGTTCGAATGACATGAATTCTGTCGTTTTGATGGAAACAATGAAAACAACAACAACTAACTATTTCGCATATGTTGATTTCGAAAAACAAGTGAAGTCGATTCACATGGATCGTATTAAGGCTGGGAATATTCAAGAATGGGCTTTTTGGCAACATTTGGCTCCTATGTCGGACGATGGAAAAGGCCAATTTACAGCGGTTACTTTCTATAAAGATTTGTCTAAACTTGATGAAGATTCAACTGAATCTTATGTTAATGGCGCCAAAAAATACATGAATTTGACTCCTGACCAATACCTAAAGAAGGCTGATTCTTTACGTAAAATCAATCAAGCTGTTTTATTACAATACGCAGTGGGTACATTTAACTAGTTCTAATCATTGGCCGGCTCCATGAGTCGGCCTTTTTTATACACAAAACTCATGAAAAAATTACTAATCATTGCCTGCGTAATCGCAGGCGGCATCATGTCTTGTTCCAAAGAAGAAAGCAAAGCACCCGAAGGCGCTGTGGGTTACATTCTTTCTAAATCAGACAACATCGATTTGAGCATCAAATCCATGACGGCTTTGGCTAACCTCGATTCAGCAACCTATCGCTCGACCTATTCAGAAGATGCCGTGTTTTACGACAATTTAGATTCGATGGGTCTCAATCAAAACATCGCGGTTATTGGCGCAATGAAGGCCAAAGGGGTTACCATGAAATTGGATAAAATGCTGGATATCCACGAAGAAGTAACGAATGAACCATCCTACTATGGTGCAAGTCATTTCGTCTATGCTTATGCAGTATTTACCTTGACTCGTGGGGATAAGCAACAGAAAGTTGTCATCCACACAGTAGATGGAATCAAAGACGGCAAGCAAGTCGTAGAATGGTTGCGTTATGATACGAAGGGTATCAACGAGATCATGCAATAAATCTTATTTTACGTATGGCAAACCTTCATGGTTTGCCATACGTAAACAGATTAAAATTTTATTTTTTCTTCGCCTCCGCGTAAATATACTGCTGAATATTCTTCACTTCCTGAACCGTAAATCGATCGCCAAATTTCGGCATCCCCTTTGGCAAGAATATTCCCTTACGAACGATATCATCAATCATCGCCAAAATCTCAGGTTTAGAATAGGTCAAATTCGGAATAGAACCTCCTTGGCCCAAATCATGGCAGGAACCACAATTCACCTTAAACAACTGAGCGCCATTGGCTAGCTCCGCAGCCGTCGCGGTCACCGGTTGGTTCACCTTCACCTTCTTCTCCTCCTGAACCAAGGCTGGCATCTTAGCTTTTCCACCTATCTTAAAGGTAAATACGCGACCCGGTTGTATCGTCTCCGTGTATTTGGTCCACATCCCCATTACGCCTCCCCAACCTACGGCAACCGTCACATACTGAACACCATCCACCAAATACGTAACCGGCGGCGCGATGATACCCGATTTCAAATCAGTCTCCCACAACTTCTTACCTGTCTTCGCCTCATAAGCGCTGAATTTACCCTGCGCATTTCCCTGAAATACTAAATCCGTTGTCGTCAAGACACCCGCATCCCAAACCGAGGCACCCGGCGAACGCCAAACCTCCTTGCCCGTTGACGGATCCCAAGCGATTAAACGTCCTTCTACCTTGTGTGCCTTCGGATCGTCCAACATCTTGTTATTCGGATTCGGTGCCGAACCCGTGTTCCAGGTACTCGGATCGTACTTGAAATCCGCTTGATTCCCATGCGGATAAGCCCACTCACGAGATGGAATGTAAACCAATTTCGTAACTGGATTATAGGCCATTGCCTGCCAGTTATGTCCTCCGATCGGTGACGGCGCCACCAATTTGTTGAATTTCTCATAGCGACTATACGGTGTCTCGACCGGACGTCCTGTCTTCAAATCCACATGAGAAGCCCAGTTGACATAGGTATAAGGATCCGCCTTCAACAACTCTCCAGTTTCCCGATCCAACACATAAAAGAATCCATTCTTCGGTGCCTGCATAATCACCTTACGCTCCTTGCCACCCATCTGAATATTGGCCAAAATCATCTGCTGCACTGACGTAAAATCCCAAGTCTCTCCCGGAGTCGTTTGGTAATGCCATTTGTATTCCCCCGTTTTCACATCCACTGCGACAATCGAAGACAAGTAAAGATTATCGCCTCCGCCTGGACTACGAATTTCCCGATTCCATGGCGAACCATTTCCCGTCCCGATGTACACCAATCCCAAGGCTGGATCATACGCAAAGCCATCCCAGGCCGTTCCTCCCCCACCAATCTTCCACCATTCCCCCTTCCAGGTTTTGGCAGCATCCTCCATGGCCTTGGACTCAAATCCTTTCTTCGGATCTCCAGGCACTGTCCAGAATCGCCAAGCCTCCTTGCCATCCTCCGCATTGTAAGCCGTTACATACCCACGCACCCCAAGGTCCGCACCTGAATTTCCAATAATTACCTTCCCATCATAGACACGTGGCGCACCGGTTATCGTATAAGCACGAGTCGTATCCACCGTTTGAACGGCCCAATTCAATTTACCCGTGCTTGCCTTAATCGATACCAAACGACCATCTAACGTACCGGCAAAAATATTCCCTTTGTACATCGCAATACCGCGGTTGACTACATCACAACAGGTCTTGATTCCTGTCTGCTTCGGCACTTCTGGGTCGTAGGTCCATAGGATTTTCCCCGTGCGGGTATCCAAGGCATAAACGACCGACCAAGGTCCACTCAAAAACATGATACCATCCACCACCAATGGCGTGGCTTCGATTCCCCGGTTGGTCCCCAAATCCGTCGACCAAGCCAAAGACAACTGACTCACATTATCCTTATTAATCTGCGTCAACGGACTAAATCGGTCCTCCGAATAATTCAAGCCATAGGACATCCAGTCCCCTGGCGCATTTTGGGCATTCGTTAAGGCATCATCATCCACCGCTTCCGTGATATCGGCGATGTGTTCTTCCGTCCCCTTGGGAGCGTCTTTTTGGCAACTGCCCAAAAGAACAGCGACAGCCAGTAAACTGTAAATTAGTTTTTTCAAGGTTTAATTAAATTTGGCAAATTTCTCAATCTTCCGGTAGGGGCTTTTCAAGAAATCATGCACAGTTTGATTAAATTGAGTTGCATAGTTAACAGGCGTGGAATGCCCCGAATTCGGCAATATCCACAAATACGATTTTGAAATATTCTCGGCAATCTCCAAGGTATGTCGGGTAACAATCACATCATGATCTCCCCCAATCACCAAGGTTGGGCATTGGATTTTCTTTAATTCCGCATGGCTGATGTTCGGCTGCTCAACCAACATCCGATTTAATTTCAACCATCGTTTATTCTCCTGCGTGGCGGGCAAGCGATGCAGACTATCAATGTTGTGTTTCACAAATTCAACTACCCAGGGATCAGCACTCGTACCCGCATCCGGCGTTAGATTCGCCCCCGTCACGGCTAATTTTTTGACTTTTTGGGGGTGCCGACTGGCCAACAATAACCCATTGATTCCCCCGTCGCTCCAACCGATTACATGGGCGGAGTCAATTTTAAGGTGATCCAATAAACCCGCAAAATCATCGGCCATCATTTCGTAACTCAGGGAATCTTGTGTATCGACCGACTTGCCATGTGAACGATTATCCGCCAAAATCACCCGATAAAATTGACTGAAGTACGGAATCTGATGTTGGAAATCCTTAATGGATCCTCCATTTCCATGAATGATGAGAAGCGGTTCCCCTTGTCCATAGGTTTCATAATACATGTTAAAACCGCGAATGGAGGCATATTTTCCCACCTGTGAATTATTTCCATAGGGTGTTTTTTGCTGGGCGAGCGCCACTTGAAAAACAAAGAGCAAAAGAAGGGTATATTTCATACCAACAATAAACCGATATTTCTCGAAAAGAACAATTTAGAGAAATATCGATATGTTCCTTAAAACGTTTTTTGGAACATGGCATTTAAGGATGAATTCGACTCGAGAGAAGGGCTCATTCCCAAAACATCAAAGAAATCTGTGAATTTAAGAGCAAATATGGAGTTTGAGACGAAATAAGTGTTTGTCGAAAACGAATCCCATTCCTCTGAAAGCCCAGCCATGATAACTCGGTGCATTGTTCATCAATATGCTCGGCAAAAAAAATATTTGGGGGTTTAGCCTGATAAATTCAAAAACAGGCTAAACCCCCAAAAATTAAATGAATAATAATAGGATAGTTAACAAAATACCAGCTAGGGTAAAATACATCGACTTTTTGAATATCGTCGTCTTGGGTAGAAACATCCAAAACGAAGAAATGACAAAGAAAAATAAGGATAAACCGAAAAACACATTCAGGTAAAATAAAGGATGTTTACTGGATGCCTTGTGTAAATTGGTCATCTTTTTAACTAAAAAGGAATATTCTTTCTGCGTATAATCGGCATGTCCAGTAACACGATTATAGGTCCCTTGTTTAAAATAAACCAGATCACCTTCCAATCGGTCTTCTTTAAATCCCTTAATCTTTAATTCACGACCTAAGTCCTCCCCAGTCAATAAGGGCTTCAGGGTTTTCACTTGATGTACCTCACGTTTTAGCAAGGGAGTTTCGCGGAATATTAAAATAATCCCACTTAGGGCATACACAGCCATGATGCCTGCTAAAAAAAAGCCTAAATAGCGGTGATAAACACGCATTTTTGTTGATAATTGACTCATTTGAATTATAATTGATAGGTTAACGAAATACTGTAATTACGAGGCGCAATCGGATTCACGGAATTGTCATCATGGACATTGTAACTCAACACATCCGTGATATTGGCCACTTTGGTTCGCAAGGCAAACTTTTTATAGCGGTAAGAGACCGTCATATCCACTTGGAAATAGGAAGGCAATTCGATTAATCGGTATGCATCATTAGCTACCGTTAGGCGTGTTGATCTTCCTGCGAATCGTTGGCCAATGTATACACTCGTTACACCCACTTGGAAACCATTTTTCGTGTATTGAATTCCAAGATTTCCCGTATGTTTCGGATTGTATCTCAATAAACTCCCTTCGATGTAGGTATTGCTTTTGACATATTTAGTTTCGTTATAACTATAGCCTGCCGTTAAAGAAATACCTCCCAAAGGCTTTGTCATCACGTCAACTTCCAGGCCATCACTCTGAACAGATCCTGCTAATTCCTTGATATTCGAATTGGTATTCCCATTTGCCAAAGAAGTTTGAGCTAAATTGCTGTTCAAAATACGGTATACGGTCAAATTGGCCGAAACGCGACCGCCGAACAATTCATTTTTAATCCCCAGCTCATATTGATCTAAGAAGGAAGGAGGCAGGGCATTATTATTCACATCAACCCCTGTATTCAACGTAAATGAGTTTGAATAACTCGCAAAAAATGAATGCATTGAACTCGGCTGAAATACCAAGCCCAGGCGCGGTGAAAAAGCTCCATCAAAATAAGTCGTGGATGTAGTCTTTTGCGTACTCAAAGTCAACACATTACTACCCGTTTGTTGGTAAGAATAGCGCAAGCCCGCCAATACCTTTAACTTCTCTGAAACATGCACTAAATCTTGCGCGTAAATTCCGACACGCGAAATAGGTGCAGTAGTAACGGTTGTTGCTGCTAAATTTGGAACATCTGTCCGAGTTTTATAACTTTTTGCCCCATAAACATTTACCGTGTCATACCGAGCAAATTGAGCAAAAGCATTGGTAATGGTTTTATAATAATCAGCATCAGCGCCAACTAAAACTTGGTGTTTCATATTCAAAAGTTGAATATTCCCTGTCAAATCCACCTGTGTAATGCCGTAGTTTTCCTCTGAACTCGTTTTTTGAAGGTTCCGAATCCAAGTTCCCGTGGAACTAATAACGGTGCCCGTATTTGGGCGCGTATTGGAGAACAATTCAGAGCTATTTTCGCGTAAACCACCCATCCACTTAATGGACCAATTTTCATTTAATCGATGTGATAAAGTGGCTGTTATGCTCGCTTGATTTTGGTTGATGTAAGACCAAGGAATACCAATGAAACGCTCCCGGGGAATATTGACAATTTGATAATTGATAATTCCCGCTCCAAAATCAGGTGTACGACGATCTGCCAAATAATCGCCTTCGACCAACAGTTCTGTTTTCGGGCCCAACTTAACCAAAACAGAAGGGTTAACATACGTTCGATCAGAACTCACACCAACCCGAAAACTGTTTGAATTTTCATAACTCGAATTTAAACGAACAGCGAAGTTTTTAGTGATTCCTCCATAAATATCGATGGTAGGCTTCCATAATGACCAACTACCCGCACGTAAACCAACTTCACCCCCAAACGTAAATTTGGGTTTCTTCGTTACCAGGTTAATCACACCCCCAGCAGCAACATTACCGAATAAAATAGCAGAGCTACCTTTCAAGATTTCTACCTTTTCCACGCCACTTAATTCACTCATCATTCCATTGGAAAACCGCATGCCATTTTTAAACGTATTCGAACTTCCCATGGCAAAACCACGAGCGGAGATCTCTTCCTGATATCCTCCCGTTGTACCCATAATGTAAACACCATTCGTATTCATTAATACATCGCTCATTGTGCGAACTTGTTGGCTCTCTAACAACGTACGGTCCAAAGTCATGACGCTTTGAGGCAAGTCCATCGGTCGAATGGGAAGCTTCCCTATTGACACGGGTTTTTCGTTTTGGCTGACATAACCTACGACAACAATTTCTTTTAAATCAGTACTCGTTTCGATCAACTCCAATGTTAAATTCAAGGTTTTTCCTTCCTCTAAATGTATCTTCTCTTGTAACGTTTTAAAACCAACGAAGGAAGCTTGAAGTGTATACATGCCAGCTTTTAAGCCGGAAAAAGAAAACTGACCATCTGCATCAGAAATTTGGCCATTTTTCGTCTCCAATAATCGGACATTGACACCCGGAACAGATTGGTTCTGAACATTCATTACAAGACCTTGAATGTTAGCATTTTGCGCAAAAACTGAGGAAACTAGGAGAATAAAAGCAAAAGTTAGGCGAATTGAATACATTATTTTTGTTTAGACTAATTATAAATAAAGCCCAAAACTAAAACCATTAATTGTAAGGCGCAAGCTTATTTAGAATTATTTTAAATAAGTGACAAAAATCAGAAAATACCTCTTTTAACCTTTGGCAATCCTGTCATAGGTTTGCCAAAGGTAGTGGGGGAAAATGAGAAATTTGAGCTGCTGACTGATAAAGAAAATCAGGTAATTGATGAATATTTCTGTTGAGCGTGTTCCGCTTTAGGCAGTAATAATCTAGCTTCGGCAAGCCTTAGAGGATTACCAACGCTAAAAAGTGATTTATATTAAGGCTGTACTTTAATTTTATATCCAAATGATTCATCCCCACCAAACAACTTCGGTGTAGAAACTGTAACCAAGTACAAGGTAGCATTATTGGGGACGCTTATTTCTTTTGCTCCAAGCCCATTATTCAATTCAACATTCGAATAGGTAAACTTACCACCTTGGTCAATAACATAGCCGAGATAAAAATTTGATTCCGTACCCTTATTCCCTAATCGGTCGCCCTCAAAATCAACCTTGTAATTTCTCGCAGTCGTGTTCTCAACTTTCGTAACGGAATAAGACCAGGCTTGAGGCTTTTCCACCGGCGATACAAATCCATTTGTGCCCTGATCTTTTAATTCAAATGCATATAGATTAACATCATTCTCTCCATTCGCCTTAGCATTCCCTCGTTGTTTCCCATAAAGCAACCACTCTTTTTCTCGAGCACGAATCGCATCCGCTTCCAAAGAAGGGATTTTATCCTTCACAACAATATTGACAGCGAATTGCCTAAATACCTGTTCAAAATTTGGAATGTTTCGATAAAGATATTCCTGCGGAGACAAAGAGCTTTTTGAATAAAATGATTCGCCGATGAAATCTTCCGAAATAATCTTATTCCACGTTAAGTAGAGTAAGAAAATTTGAGACCCATAGCCATGAACGGCACGACTCCATGTTGCGGCTCCGTTGGTTTGATATCCAAAAGACCATAAAGCTAACTGAGGTTGAAACAAATAGGAAGGCACACTATCAAATGGACCTGAAGGATTCAAAATTGGGTCAATTTTAGTTAAAATCGCTTCAAACCAGTTGGCACTTCCTTCGATATACCATCGATTATCTAATTTACCATAACTAAATGTTTGATCTTGAGTTGTCCCTTTATATTGCATCAAGTGAAAGCCTTCATGTACGACACTACCCACGTTGGTGAAATTGGGATAAATAGCAGTAGGCTTTTGAATTACGGGTGCAGTATAAAATGGCATACCAAAGCGATCGGTACCTACTCCTTGATTCCAATTATCATTGAAAACATCCTCCCCAGCTCCTTCGGTTCCACGCAAATGCATATATAAATTAATTAATGATTTGTCGGAATTCAAAGGTGGTTCCATTCCCATTAAAACTGCTTTCTGCCGTGTAAGCTCAGCCCATTTTAACAAATCTTTTCCCTTGTGGTTTTGATCATATCTTTTGTCCCACCAAACGATAAAGTTTTCAGAACTACGGTAATTCAACTTGGATTCATCTGAAAATTCGTTTTGCATCAGCTTTCCTCCAGCGTACATTTTAACAAAATGAACGCCTAAATCCGCATTTTGGCTGACTTTTATGGATCGGCTCTCCACCAGATTCAATCGGTCATCGACTGCGCCACTCCAACCGTCAAAAAGATAACCAACTCCTGCTTTAGCCGTCATGGTTAACTGATCTCCCAAATCATATTCGATTACCTGACTAGTACTGATTGTCTTAGTTTGATTTAATTTTTGGGATTTAATTTCTAAACTACCCCCTTCAGCTATGTTTACTGTCAATTTTACGATGGCCTTTTCAAATAAGGCCTTCAGGCTAACCGACTTATCCACTTTCACATCTAAGGAACTCGTTGTACTCGATACATCGCCACTCCAAGATTTAAATAACCAACCATCCGCGGGTGTTGCTTTCAGTCGTACAGTCGTGCCTGATGGATAATTGGTAATTCTAGCATCAGGCGCTACAGCAATGATTGTTTCATCCACCGCACCTTGGCCCTCTATTTCCAAGGACAATGGATAAGTCCTTTTTTGAAATACTCCGGTAATTTTTTTATCGGCATCCATGACAATGGATGCCGGATTGGTATCCCCTAATAAAGCCCCCTTCCACTCCTTAAATAAATATTCAGAAGCTGGTTTAGCGAGCAACTGCACAGATTCCCCTTTCATGTAGGAACCAAAGTTGGGCGTGATCGTACCCCCACTAACAGGGTTCGCATCCACAGATAATTTATACGATGGGATAGCATCTTCCTTTGAACAGGAAAAAAACAACGCGCTACCCAGGAGGATTAATCGCAACGATTTGATGAACATATTTTTAGACTAGTTACAAAACAAAGTTAGCCTAGTGGAAATGTTTATTCTACGTAATCTGTGTGATTACAGTGAATCACAGATTTAGCGAATCAAATGAACTTTTGGCAAATCGATCGCGCCTCTGGAACCAAAGCATATTGACTCTGTCTTTTGTCCAATGACGAGGAATTTCGAACAATGATATTTCCAGTTCGATACTTCAAATGAAATTTCTGATTAATGCTCGCAATCACTTGAACGCGCAGCTTCCGCTGATTATCAATACTCTTCGTCGAAAGTCCCAAGATCTCATTCACCTCAATCGACGTTAAGCCCTGTCCAGAATCAAGCAATGCTCTCAAAAGCTTCATCTCAAACTCATCCAATTCCAAGTCGGACTTCATCTTTGTCCGACGTTTCGAAAAGAACAAGAACACAAGAATGGCAAGAGCTACAAAGGACAGGCCGCCATACAATAGATAGTTTGGCCGCGTGTAGAATTGACCAATCGGCTTGGCTATTTTCAGGTAAGCCTGTATGTCATAGACCTTGCTTTTACCGCCTTCTTCATCCCAATAGCCTATCAACTTATTTTCTGATACAAACATGAGTGGGGCAACTTGCAAATCAGCCTCCGAGCGATTAACCGCATAAACTTGGTTCTCCACAGGGTCAATGATATTCAGCCCTTCACTTGAAAACTGCACAAAATACCGTCCCGTCCAGAAAATATCTTGATCCTTTGCGGCCAACAAATCTGACGAAATATCCCCTAAATAGCTCCAGTTTTTCTGTTCAAAATCAAAAGCATAAAAACCTGGATCTCTTTGGCCTGAGTCCCCAGCCAAAAACGCATGAAACTCCGACCCACCCGCAAAAAAACGATCATCTCCCTTTGAATACCCCTGAAAACCATTAAATATTGCTTGCGGACCTACATTTTTAACCTTGATATTCTCCCATTCCTTAGCAGACTCACTGAAATAGGTTAAGGCCCGACTAAAATTCCAAAAGCCACTCCCCCCAAAACTGTAGAGCTGATTCTGCCGACTAAACACCGCCGCCCCAAAATTATAGCCTGCATAAAAAGCGTGATCGATTCGCGACAATGTGTTTTTGATTTCATCCCATTCCAGAACCTGGCCGGTTCCCGATAAGGCAAATCGAATTCGTCCATTCCCCATGGGAATATAATGCGGGGCAATGCGAGGGGGTAAATGAAGAATCAACGAGGAATCTATCCGGAGCTCCGACAGCTTTTGCCAAGAACCCATCGATCGCTCAATGGACAAAATTCCCGTCAACAAATCAATTCGTTTACGTTGCTTAATTTTCGAATCAAACCACACTAATTCTCTGTCATTTGACAAAGCAAATAACTCACGTGGCAACAATAGAGATACGCAAACAACTAAATAAACGAAAGCTCTCGACTTCATGTAACGTCTGATTAATTCCTTTTAGCAAACTTCCGAAATTATTTTCTTTCTTGCCTAAAAATTCCCCTGATGAAAGGTCATTATAATCACGATGAAACCTGAGTCAATTTACGTGAATTATGTGATTACATGTAAAGTTTTCTAAATTAGGTGGATTGTAGGCATCAAGTTGTGCTATTTCAAAAAAAGTCCTACCTTGAACCCTTAGCTAAACCCATCATCGTATGAAAGCATGGATCATTCTCTTTTTCCTGGCGATTGCTAGCATCGCACAAGCGCAAGATTCCACCCTCGTGCGGGTTGAGCTGAAACAAGGCAATTCGGTACAGGGAACTTTGAACTACCAAAATGACAAGTCGATTACAATCAATATTCCAGAAACAGGCTTAATGACAATTCCCTGGGAAAATATTCAAACCGTAACACATTTAGGGAAGTCTGGAAATTCAACTTTTCCTAACCCCCAACCCACACGCTATTTCTTTGGCCCATCCGCCATCCCACTCCAAAAAGGGGATAAATATTATCAAAACGCGTACTTCCTCGTAAACTCATTTCAACTTGGTTTGACCGACCACCTCTCCATCGGTGCGGGTGTCGTCATCCCCTTCGTCCTGTTTGTTACCCCCAAAGTGGGCTACCAAGTTTCCAAAAACGTGCATGTGGGCGGTGGAATCATCGTAGCAAACTCGCTCATCCGAGACTTTAATTTTGGCGTTGGCGCCGGCTATGGTTCCCTCACGCTAGGTTCCAAAGAAAGAAATGTCACCTTAAATTTGGGCCTCGGTGCCGTGAAAGAAAACTCCGGACTCTTACAAGATGATTATGTATGGAAGTTGGCCAATAGACCCATGATGACGCTATCGGGCATGACGCGCATTTCGAAACGCATGATGCTGATGACAGAGAATTGGTTCTTTTCCGCTAAAACGGTCAACTATGATCCGATGACGGGCCAACCCATTAATTCTTATTACGAATACAATGGCATTCTGTCCGCAGGAGCTCGCTATTTGGGCGCAAGGTATGCGGTGGATTTTGGCTTTTTATCCCCAACCGTCAGTGACTTTGTGGCCATCCCTTATTTGGCTTATAACCTGAAATTCTAAGCACTTCCATGCAAAAAAGCCCCATTCTCGTTCTGCTGATTCTCCTGACATTTTTCGTCATTTCGTTTATCTCGAACATCATGGGGCCGATTATCCCCGACTTGATTCAGAGCTTTGAACTGAATCTTACCTTGGTTTCCCTATTGCCCTTTTCCTTTTTCATCGCCTACGGCGTGACCTCCATCCCGGCCGGAATTCTACTCGAAACCTATCGAGAAAAAAAGGTGATGTTGGTAGCCTTTGGCATGGCGACCATTGGGTCTTTGTTGATGGTTTTATCGCCCAATTACCTAAGTGCTCTGCTGTCGCTTTTCCTCATAGGTAGCGGCATGGCCATGTTGCAGGTGGTCATCAATCCGCTCTTGAGAACTGCGGGTGGGGAGGAAAAATATGCCCATTACTCCGTTTTGGCTCAATTAATCTTCGGCTTCGCGTCTTTCTTAAGTCCGATGGTCTACCAAAACTTCATCGCAAATCCGCGCATTCAAGCCCAAACTTTTCCCTGGCTCTCGCTCTACTACCTATTCATCGGAATCAGCCTATTGATGATGCTGATTAGCTTCCTCATTAAATTCCCAAAGGTCGAATTAGGCGAAGACGAGAAGGCAGGCGCCTGGGCGATTCACGTCCAACTCTTTCAAAACAAATACGTGATTCTGTATTTCATCGCCATGCTCTGTTATGTAGGCACTGAACAAGGCATCGCGACTTGGATCTCGCAATTTCTTTCTACCTACCACAGCCAAGATCCTCAAAGCACTGGAGCAGACACCATCGCCTATTATTGGGGCCTGATGACCGCCGGCGGCGTGTTGGGTTTAGTTCTCTTGAAATTTTTAGACAGTCGGGTCGTGCTCTCCAGCTTCACCCTCCTCGCAATGATCTCGCTCGGCTTTGCGCTCTACGGCAATACCCAAATGGCCTTGATCGCCTTCCCGCTCGTCGGCTTTTTCGCCTCCGTCATGTACCCGGTCATCTTCTCGCTCGCCCTGAACTCGGTGAGCGAACACCACGGTTCCTTCGCCGGCATCATCGTGACAGGGATTGTCGGCGGTGCGATTTTCCCCTTCCTCGTGGGTGGAATCGGAGATATCTGGGGATTAAAAACAGGCATGAGCATGCTGTTCCTCAGCCTCGCCTTCATCGGGAGCATTGGTTTTTGGGCCAAACCTTTAGTCAATAATACGCCTAGCAAAAACTAAATCACCAAATCCCCCCAACCCTTGCGGTAGCTACGTTGCAAGAACTGATTAGCCGGTTCGTAATTCGTCACGCGCATATTGGCCCCATCCCATTTCAGCGCCTTATATCGACCGCTATACGAATAGCCTTCCATCATGCCGTAAACCGGATCTTGGCGCTTCACCTTTTCGCGGATGTTGAAACTCCTCAACAATAAATTCCCCAAAAGTACGGTCTCCGTCAAAGGTCCCGCATAGCCCTCAAAAGGCGAACTCACCTCCATCTTGCCATAGCCCGCAATGCTCGCATCGATCCATTGCCACCAGTGACCATCCATGCCTCCCTTCACCCGAGCATATTTCTGTGGAATGTGACTCGCCGCTTCCTGTAATTCCTTTGAAAATAAACGGGGATGGCTTCCACCCCAGCCACAGGCAATCAACCCTTTGGTCCCCACAAACAAGGTAGAGCCCTCGAAATCATTCTCCCCCGGATAATCCCCCAGCGCATCATTCATATTCACATCGGGTGCCAAGGCCTGCAAACGCTCCGGTGTAATGCCCCCATCCATCCAATATAAATCCAAATCCTTCCCATTCGGTAAGGTAAAACGGTATTTCAAGGAACTCGAAATCGGCCCGCTTTCTGGGAAGGCCGATTCCTTAAAAACGCCGCTGTAGGTCGTGGAGGCACTTCCCGACACCTCATGCGGATAGCCCAAGTTCAATAATTTAAACGGCGGCCCCATGATGTGGCAACCCATGTCGCCCAAGGCGCCCGTACCGAAATCCCACCAACCGCGCCAGTTGAAGGGCACAAGGTTCTCAATGTAATTCGTATTTTGCGCGGTGCCCAACCATAAATCCCAATTGAGTTCCTTCGGAATTTTACTCGCCTTTTTGGGCCAGGAAATCCCTTGGGGCCATACAGGGCGGTCGGTCCAGCAATACACCTTCGTCACCTCCCCGATCAAATCCGCCTCCATCCATTCGCGCATGGTTTGCATCCCTTCGCAAGAGGCTCCCTGATCGCCCATCTGGGTGACGACTTGGTATTTAGCCGCCGCATTCGTGATGATGCGTGCCTCGTGAATGTCATGTGTCAAAGGCTTTTGCAGGTACAAATGCTTCTTCATTTGCATCGCACGCAGCGCCACCACGGCATGGTTATGATCCGGAATTGCGACGGTCACCGCATCGAAATGCTTGCCTTCTTTGTCGAAGAGCTCCCGCCAATCCTCGTAAAATTTCGCTTTGGGAAATTGCATGCGTTTGGGAGCAGCTTGACGCTGATCCACGTCGCAAAGAAATCCAATGGTCGAATTATTATTCGGCGTTTTCGCCAAATGCTGAATGTCATTATCCCCCTCGCCTCCGCAACCGATGGCCGCAATGACCAATTTGTCGCTTGGGGCTACGAAGCCCTTACCGCCCAAAACGTGACGGGGCAAGATGAAAAATCCCGCCGAGGCGAGCGTACTTTTCTTGATAAATTCAGAACGTTTCATTTTTTCAGGGGTCTAACAGCTACTTCTTTGAAATACACGACGTCTTCGTCGCCGTGGTTTTGCAATCCGAACCAACCGGAATTTGGTCGAATTCCCGGATAAGGTTCAAAATCAAATTTACGCGCAGGAACAGGGTCTCCTTCCCGGTAATCGGTCACCAACTCATCATTGAGGTGCACGATGGTACGCGGGCCGTCTAAGGTGATCAACAAGGTATTCCACTCAGGGCCGGGTTTTCCCGGTTTGCTCTTCGGTTTGGTGAAGGCATACAAGGTTCCCGAAATATGGTATTCATCCTCATTGGAGGTTTCCGGGTGATTATCGATTTGCACCTCGTAGCCATAAAACACGGGCATCCACTCCTCCTTGGGTTCGATTGGGATTTTCACAAAGACTCCCGCATTGCTATTAAACTTTTGCATTTTATAAACGACGCGGATCTGGCAATCGCCTAATTTTCCACCCGTCCAATACAACAAGCCCATGCCGCCCGTGCTGGATAAAAGTCCGTTTTCGACGAAGCGTTTGCCGCCGCCCACATGTTTCCAACCCGTCAGGTCCTTGCCGTTAAAAAGGGGTTTCCAATCTTGTGCGAGTAGATTTGTGCTCAATAATAGACACAAACCAAGGCCAAAAGCCCAATATTTTTTCATGTTTCCTAGGTTTAGTATTCAAAGGTAATAGGTCTTTACTCCACTTTTAACATCGGGAATAAATTTCGTAAGTCGGCCTCCGTGGGTTGGGAGCCATATTCGCAAATTTCAAAGGCCTCCGCATAGAGTACCTTGGCAGCGCGCGTGGGTCCGTACCATTTCACTAAACTCTTTTGCACCTCTGGATTGGGTTTCGCGACGCGTTTTTGCAACAACCATTCTTTGTATTTAGCTGGGTCTTTCGGTACCTCCGACTCATAATTCCCGATCCAAGGCAACCACTCATAAAATTGGGATTGATGGGCATCGAGTCCCGCCAATTTTTTGGCGATGACCGGCGTGATGTCCACGGCGATGTCGGGCTGAAAGGGATTCGGTTTCTTAAAATTATCTTGAAAATACAGGAATACGGGATTCTTGCGGAGTGGTTCTACATCCGGAGCGACATTGGGCACACCTACCATGAAGGCCGCATCTTGCACGAGTACGCCCGTGTAGCGATGATCGGGATGGTAGTCATTCGAACGGGGGGCAATGACCACATCGGCCTTCCACTCACGAATCTTGCGAATGATTTGCAGACGAATTTCCAAGGTAGGTAGCAATTCTCCATCGTGATTATCGAGCACGTCGTAGGAGACACCTAAGCGTTTCGCGACTTCTTGCGTTTCGGCAATCCGACGTTTCGCGAGCATGCCACCGCCTTGACTTTGGTGGCCCGCATCGCCGTTGGTGACTGATAGAAATTTCACTTGGTGGCCCATTTCCACAAATAATGCGGCGGTTCCGCCCCCTTTGATGTCGCAATCATCTGGGTGCGCACCGATAAAAATAATGCGTAAGGGCTTGGTTTGTGCGGCAGCAGAAAATGCCAAAAGCAGGAACAATAAAATATTTTTCATAAGTTTAGAAATTACTATCAATGATAGACAAATTGACGAAGAAATCAAACCGGCTTATCCGGTAAACCATCAACGAAATATGAAAAAACTGATCCTGTTTTTTGTCCTGCTAAGCTTTGGCGCGCAAGCTCAATTCGCCGATAAACTGAAAGCGATGAAGGCCTATTCCGGCTACTTCAATTTCTATTACGACGACTCCAATGACAAGATTTACCTGGAGGTCAACAAGCTAAATGAGGAATTTTTATATGCCTATTCCCTTGCGCAAGGTGTGGGGAATAATGACCTGGGATTAGATCGCGGCCAATTAGGCAACGAGCAGGTTGTGTTTTTTGAGAAGCAAGGAAACAAGATTTTCTTGGTCCAACCGAATACGAGGTACCGGGCGAATACGACAAATCCGCTGGAGAAGATGTCGGTCCAACAAGCCTTTGCGAAATCCGTTTTGTTTGGGTTTAAAATCGAACATGCGAGTAATGGATCCTATTTTATTGATTTCACCGACTTCCTCATGCAAGATGCCCACGGGGTGTTGAAGCGATTGGCGCAAGCGAAACAGGGAACTTATTCCTTGGATAAATCGAGAAGTTCTTTGGCATTGGATCGTACCAAATCCTTTCCAAAAAATTCGGAATTCGAGGCAAGGTTGACCTTTGCTGGGAATGGAACCGGGGCGGAAATTCGTTCGGTCGCACCCAATGCCGATTTTGTAACGGTCGTGGAGCACCATTCATTTATTGAATTGCCGGACAACAAATACCAACCGCGTGTATTCGATCCGCGTTCGGGAGCGAATGCGATTACCTTCCAAGATTATGCTTCTCCGGTGACCGAGGTCATTGAAAAGAAATGGATCACAAGACATCGTTTGGAGAAAAAGGATCCGACTGCGGCGGTGAGCGAGGCGGTCAAACCGATTATCTATTATTTGGACAACGGCACCCCGGAACCGATTCGCTCCGCGCTGATGGAGGGTGGTCGCTGGTGGAACCAGGCTTTTGAATCGATTGGTTACAAGGATGCCTTCCAAATCAAATTATTACCCGAAGATGCCGACCCGATGGACGTGCGTTACCACGTCATTCAGTGGGTGCATCGCTCGACCCGCGGCTGGTCCTATGGGGCGAGCATCGCCGACCCGAGAACGGGGGAAATCATGAAGGGACACGTTAGTTTGGGGAGTCTTCGGATCCGCCAGGATTTCTTGATCGCGCAGGGACTGATGAATGCGCCTTTTGCGGTGGATGGATCGAATAATGGTCCGATGATGGCAATGGCTTTGGCGCGTATTCGCCAGCTCGCTGCGCACGAATTAGGACATACGCTCGGCTTTGCGCACAACTATGCGGCAAGTGCGCGTAACAATACCAGTGTGATGGATTACCCCCATCCACAAATCGAATTCAAGGGAAATCAAATGGATTTCAGCCATGCCTATGACACGAAAATCGGTGAATGGGATAAGGTGTCGGTGGATTATGCCTATGGCGAGCACAAGACACAAGCGGAACTAAACCAGGTCTTGGACAAGGCCTACGAAAAAGGCATGCGTTTCATCACCGACTCGGATGCGCGAAACCCGGGAGGCGCACATATTTACGCGCACTTATGGGACAATGGAACGACGATCGTGGATGAACTAAAAAGTATTTTGACGGTGCGCCAAAAGGCCATTGCCAACTTCTCTGTGAACAACATTCGCCCTAACGAGACCTATTCACATCTGGAAGACGTCTTCGTTCCCTTGTATTTTTTACACCGCTACCAAACGGAGGCGGTGTCTAAAATCATCGGAGGATCCGAATACAATTATGCCGTGCGAGGTGGCAAGGAATTAGTGCTTTCGCCAGCACCTTTGGCTTTGCAGTTGGACGCTTTACATACGATTACCCAAACTTTGGATGCACAGCATTTGGCCATTCCTAAAGATAAGTTAGCCCTCTTCCCACCGCGTGCCTTTAATTACGACCGTACGCGTGAGTCCTTCAAAGGCAAGACGGGTATCACCTTCGATCCCCTAGGAGCTGTGGAATCAGCGAGTGATTTTACGCTAGATTTCTTACTACATCCCGAACGCCTATCTCGTTTAGCGGGCAACAAGGCAGTGGATGCAAAGCAATTGGGATTGGAAGAGACCTTGAATCATGTGGTGCAGTCGACCATCATGAAATCCCATACGGATGCTTATTTGCAGGCAACGCAGGAGACGATAAATTACAAGGTCGTAGCCGCTTTATTGAATGTCTTGAATGCGCCGAGTTTATCGCCTTTGGCGGCGGCCCAAGTACATGAGTCGGTGCAAAAGATTCGCGGCCATTACAGCAAATTAGCGACGCCTATGGCGAAATACATGGTGCAGACGATCGAGCAGTTTAAGGCGAATCCGAATGATTGGAAACCGATGGATACCCCGAAAATTCCAGATGGAGCACCCATCGGCATGGATTGCTTGGATTGATGTTCCTGAAAGGAGACCAGGTGTCTTTATCCTTACCTTTGGCAATCCTTAGCGGTTTGCCAAAGGTAGTTTTTTCAACAGAGAATTTCGAATTCAAAAAACCATCTTGTTGATAATCTTTATAATTGGATTAAAACAAATGGGAAGAATTGTGAACTACCTTTGGCAAACCTAAAGAGGATTGCCAAAGGTTAAATGATTTTGTTTTAACCGCTTTTCATTACTTTTGACGTCCATGAACTCAAAAAGTCCCAAGGTATTTTTTATTACCCCGCCCTTTACCCAACTCAATACGCCCTACCCTGCGACGGCTTATTTGAAGGGTTTTTTGAATACGAAGGGGCTGGCGTCGTATCAGGCCGACTTGGGTTTGGAGGTCATCTTACAAGTATTTTCCAAAAACGGATTAGCCCAATTATTCGCGCGTATCGAGTCATCGGGCAAGGAAATGAGTGAAAATGGGCAAAGGATGATGCGATTGAAAAGCGCTTATTTACGTAGCATTGACCCGGTTATTTCCTTCTTACATGATAAAAATCCGACGATGGCGCATCTCATCGCGGAGCAAAACTACTTGCCCGAGGCATCACGTTTTCAGCAGGTCGCGGATTTGGAATGGGCCTTTGGCAGCATGGGGGTGCGGGATAAAGCAAGGCATTTGGCGACGCTGTATTTGGAAGACATTTCCGATTTAATCATCGAGGCGGTGGACCCGCATTTTGGGTTCAGTCGATACGCGGAACGACTCGGTCGCTCGGCATCCAGTTTTCAAGAATTACACGAGGCGCTGCATGCGCCGCTTACCTACATCGATGAGATATTAGTCAACATTTTATCCGAAAAAATCCTGACTGAAAAGCCAGATTTGGTCGCGATTACCACGCCCTTCCCGGGCAATTTATACAGCGCCCTGCGTTGCGGTCAATGGTTGAAACAACACCATCCGCATATCAAAGTCGCTTTAGGCGGAGGTTATGCAAACACCGAATTACGTTCCTTGCAGGAGCCTAGGGTATTTGATTTCGTCGACTTCATCAGTTTGGATGATGGCGAAACGCCTTTGATGAATTTATTGGAGCATCTGGCTGGAAAGCGGGACTTGCAGGATTTGAAACGAACATTTTGTCGGCAAGAGGGCATCGTCACCTACCTCAACGGCGCCAAAGAATCCGATGTCAAGCAGAAGGACGTGGGCATTCCGGATTACACGGATTTGCCTTTGGACAAATATTTATCGGTCATTGAAATCGCGAATCCGATGCACCGCTTGTGGAGCGATGGGCGCTGGAACAAGTTGACGCTCGCCCATGGTTGTTACTGGGGCAAGTGCACCTTTTGCGATATTTCTTTGGATTACATAAAAAATTACGAGTCGACGACCGCACCGATGTTGGTGGATCGCATCGAGGCGATGATCCAACAAACCGGAAACAATGGTTTTCATTTTGTGGATGAGGCCGCTCCGCCGGCCTTGATGCGCGATGTGGCGCTGGAGATAATCCGTCGGGAATTAACGGTGGTCTGGTGGACGAATATTCGTTTTGAGAAGAGTTTTACAAGGGATTTATGCCAACTCCTTGTTCGTTCGGGCTGCATTGCGGTTTCGGGGGGATTGGAGGTTGCCTCCGATCGTTTGTTGGCTTTAATCGATAAAGGGGTGACCGTTTCCCAGGTCGCCCAGGTTGCTGATCATTTTACGCAAGCAGGGATTTTGGTGCATGCGTATTTGATGTATGGCTTTCCGACGCAGAGCGCACAGGAGACGGTGGATTCGCTGGAGGTGGTTCGCCAACTGGTTGAAAACGGGGTGATGCATTCTGGTTTTTGGCATCAATTTGCGTTGACGGCGCATAGCCCGGTGGGTTTGAATCCGGATGCTTATCAGATTGAAATTTTAAATCCAACGCCGGGTGCATTTGCGAATAATGATTTGGAGCATGCGGACCCGACGGGTACGGATCATGCGCAGTTTAGCGAGGGGCTGAAGAAGTCCTTGTTTAATTACATGCATGGCATTGGTTTGGACATGCCGCTGCAGGAATGGTTTGATTTTAAGATTCCGCGGACGCAGATTCCGAAGAATTACATCGCCCGGATACTAAGCCAAAAGGAGGGTAAGTTCCCGAAAGCAAACGCGAAGGTTTGTTGGCTTGGACCAAACCCTACCTACGACAAACTTACTCAAACCTTGACCTTCAGTCTGGGGCGTGAGGATGTGGAATTGGAGGTGCCGGAAAAGATGGGAAATTGGTTGGTGAATACGCTGCCAGGCTTAGCGTTGGGGCCGGAAAGAACGGGGACATTTGAGGAATTTCAAGCAAAATTTTCAAAATCGGGACTCGGAAATTTTGAGCGTTTTTGGGAGGGGGAATTGGTGGAGGAATTGCGGGAGATGGGTTTGTTGGTGGTTTAGGGAAAGCGAAGGAAGGTAAAACCAATAATTATACCGTACTTGGGGGCTTAAACCCTGATACCATGGCCAAAGGCATGAATTCCAAGAAGGCGGAAAAGAAGGAACCCGCGAAAACAGCGAAAGAGAAGAAATTAGAAAAGAAAGACAAGAAACCAGGTTATCAATAGATGCCTGGTTTTTTTTATGAAAGAACTTAACAAAACATCGGTATTTTATATCAATATTAATATTACCAATAATTCAACAGGAAAAACCTTTGGCAATCCTTAAAGGTTTGCCAAAGGTTGTACATTAAAATTTCAAGATTATTTTGGCATTTTACTATATTTGAACAAAACGTATCTAGCTAAATGACTAAAGTTTGTGTAATAGGCGCGGGGCCCTCCGGGATTACCGCGGTGAAGAATTTAATGGATCAGGGACTGGATGTTCGTTGCTACGACCTCAACAGCCAAGTGGGGGGCAACTGGATCTACAATGAAAAGGTGGGGCATTCCAGCGTGTTTGAAACGACACACATCATCAGCTCCAAAACCTTGTCGCAATACGAGGATTTTACCTTCGATGATTTCGAAAAGGGTATTCCGGATTATCCGTCGCATGACCAATTACGACGTTATTTTCAAGGCTATGCCGAGCATTTTAAGCTCCTGCCCTACATACAGTTTAATACCTTGGTCAAATCCTGTACATTAGATGAAGATGGCCAATGGACCGTCGTTACTGAACATGAGGGCCAAAGCAAGACCGAGCGTTTCAGCCATTTAGTGGTGTGCAACGGCCACCACTGGTTGCCGCGCATGCCTTCGTATCCGGGTGAATTCACCGGAAAATTCATGCACTCGCACGATTATAAGAAAGCGGAGCCCTTCCGGGGCCAAAAGGTTTTGGTGATTGGTGGAGGAAATTCCGCCTGCGATGTAGCGGTGGAAACGAGTCGGGTCAGTCAGAAGACAAGCATCAGTTGGCGTCGCGGCTACCGCATCGTCCCCAAATTCCTCTTTGGCAAACCAAGCGACGTCGTGGCCTCCACGATGGCCTTTTTGCCCACGAAACTCAAGTTCTTCTTGTCGGAGCTGACCGTGAAGATTTTCGCGGGACCGAATAAGAACTATGGACTACCTGAACCGGAGCATGCGATCACGGGGACGCACCCGACGATCAATGATGAATTATTGTACAAACTGCGGCATGGCAAGGTGTTTCCGAAGGGGGACATCGATCATTTTGAGGGGAAGATGGTGCATTTCAAGGATGGCACGCAGGAGGAATTTGATGTGGTGATTGCCTGCACGGGATATATTTTGGAGCATCCATTCTTTGAGAAGAGCTTCTTGAATTACAGCGAGGGGGATGTGCCTTTGTATTTGAAGATGTTGCATGAAAAATACGAGAATCTGTTTTTCGTGGGCATGTTCCAGCCCTTGGGATGCATTTGGCCGGGGGCGGAATTACAGAGTAAAATTGTGGCGCGGGCGATTAAGGGACTTTGGCAACGACCGAAGAATATCGCGGAATTATGCCAGCATGAGGTGACGCATCCGCATTTGAATCAGATTAAAACGCCGCGGCATACGATAACGGTCGACTTTCATTTATTCGTGGGCCAGTTGAAGAAGCATCTCCCCAAAAACTACGTGAGCAAAACGCCGGTGGCATGAAGGAAACCCTCGTTTTCGTGCATGGAATGAGTCACGGTGCTTGGTGCTGGGAGAAGAAATTCATCCCTTATTTTGAGGCCAAAGGATATACTTGTTTCGCGATAAATCTGCCGGGGCATGAGGAGATAGGCAGTTCACAAGCAATATCGTATAGTGTTAACGATTATCTTAATGCCTTGGGCGCATTCGTGGACAAACTCGACACCCCTCCTATTTTGATCGGACATTCCATGGGCGGGATGATTGTGCAGCGTTATTTAAAGACGGGTAAGGCCAAAAAGGCCATCTTGCTCGCCTCTGTTCCCCCGAGCGGGGTGTTGTTCCCGAGTTTACGGACGCTTTTCCGCTATCCAGGTGCGATTCCTTATTTGCTGCAAGGTAATCTGCTGAAGGCCTTTCGGAAATACGCCAAACTCTTTTTCAACGACAACCCCTTGTCGGACGTCTACAAACCCAAACTCTGCGCCGAATCTTTTTGGGCGTATTTGGGGCTATTTATCCCAGTGAGGCATCGCATCGATTGTCCGGTTTTGGTCATCGGTGGTTCCGCCGATGGATTAATTAGCGTGAATGAATTCCAACAAACCGCTAAACATTACAAGGCACCCATTGAAATCATTGCAGGCGGATCGCATGATTTGATGTTGGATGAGGGGTGTGAGAAAACGGCGGAGGTGATGGTGGGGTGGATTACGAAGTAGGCTATTTGCGTTTGATTTTATGTTCAAATTGACACGGAAAACAAACAACTGCTCATTCGAATTAGTAATATGCATGTTTTGCATATTGCTTTCTTAGGCAAATCTACACCGATATCTTCATTTTCACATTAAATTGAACTGTTCGGTATTTACGAACAGTTGCTCATTCGAAAAAGTATGAATAATCACCCTTTCGAATCAATGGACCGAATAAATATGTAAACAAATTTGCTTACATTTGTTTCATGAGCGATTACCTAGCTAAATTTAAGGGTATTCATCCAGGCATCATTCTGGAACGGGAATTGAAAATGCGAGGAATCGCGCAGCGACCTCTTGCCTTGTCGATTGGCGAGCACCCGCAAACGCTTCATGCGATTACGAAGGGAAAACGAAATTTACCTATTTCCATCGCACTCAAAATCGAGGAAAAACTGGGTTGGGCGGAAGGGAGCTTAGCGATTTTGCAGACCTATTATGAAATTGAAGAAGCGAAGAAAAAGCTTAAACCTTTGACCCCCAATCTTAGCCTAATTAGAAAATCAGTTTTTTGGGATACGGATATCAGTCAAATCGATTGGGAGAGGCAAAAAAATGCGGTTATTCGCCGCATCATGGAACGAGGCAATGAGCTTGAAATAAAGGAAATCAAGCAATTCTATGGAGCGGCTATTTTCCAAGCTGCTCTTAAGAATTCCCCCAGGGCACCTTATACCCTCCATGCGAATTCGCCGGATGCAAACATTTTACACCAACACGATCAATGAATTATTAAAAAATAGCCTTCAAATCTTGATGCAGGCGCCCGTGTTTGATCCCTTTCGGCTCGTTGGCGGTACAGCACTAAGTTTACAAGTAGGCCATCGCGAATCCATAGACCTTGATTTATTCAGCGATGCACCTTATGGAAGCATCGATTTTGATCGGATTGACTACTTTCTCCGACAAACCTTTTCCTACGTTTCTACGTCCTCGATGCTTCCATTGATTGGGAAAGCGTACTATTTGGGAAAAAATAAAAATCAAACCTTCAAGTTGGACATATTCTACACAGATCCATTCATCCAACCTTTTCTTTTAATCGATTCCATTCGCTTAGCGACCGTCGAGGAAATCATTGCCATGAAAATCGATGTTATTCAACGGGGTGGTCGGAAAAAAGACTTTTGGGATTTGCACGAATTGGTATCACGCTATTCGATCCATGACATGATTGAACTACATGCCTTACGCTACCCATACTCCCATGACAGAACATTAATCCTTCATAATTTCTCCAATTTCCAATATGCCGATGAAGACCTAAATCCAATCTGCTTGAGAGGTAAATATTGGGAATTCATCAAAGATGATTTTCAATTCATGATTTCGAAACTTAATTTATAAAGTGGAAATAGCTAAATCATTCTTGAGAGGAACCCTCAAAACGTATCGGGCCTTTGGCGATTTTTTTGATGTGATGATTCAACGATTCAAATGGATCATATTCATCAATCATCCATTGCCGTTTTTTATAGCGAAAACTATAAACAACCCGCTCTTCATATGATTTCAAATTATTAATTACAATTTCCATGCGGTCGCCGGCCTTTGGATTGATCGGTATATCAAATGCATCGGATTCATTTAAGCGCTCAGCCAATTTTATCTCATTTGCCTTAAAATCAGAAACAAAATAGTCAAATGGGGTCCTAGGCATACCCATGCAATGCAACTCATTCTTCTCCCCCACCCGGTAATACAACCAGTAATGTGGGAGTTTGGAATAATGACCTTTGACGCAGGTACAAAACTTAATCTTGTCGCTTATTTCACACATCGCTAAACAATCACAAATTCTTTTGAATCCAGACGATATGCCACGAGATGCCCATCTTTGGCAACGCTGTAATCCAAACAAATGGATTTAGCAAATGGATCTGTGGGCTTACCCTTCAACCAATAATGCCCAAAAAACACGGAGGTTTCACCCTCATATCTGTGGAGCGCGGCGTGAATATCTTCATTCAATACCAAATTGCCAAAGTCCTCTCCAATTCCCAGAAACACATCCTTATGCAGTTGGCGTTGTTCAACAGGCTGGAACCATTTTACCCGGGCACGCTGCCGCTTTGTCCCATCCTTATCCACAAAACCTTGTCCTTCAGGCAAATCAAATTCCTTGCCTTTCAACAGTTCCTCTAATACATCATAAACAGGGGATTTCTTGCTCGCATAATCAGCCAGAACGTTTTGCGCAATGCGCTTTTGACCATGGACCGTTTCGTAGATGTTGTTTTCGGCCAACCAGTTTATTTGGTCTTCGTCCCAACAAGCATGTACGGCCCGAAATTCGGGCCTGTCGATGTAGAGCGGCAAGCGATGAAACCAAGGTAAAAATACCTCCTCCCATTCTTCCTGATAATTTCTAAACTGACGTAAGGTTTCAATATGCTGATCAATTTCAACGATACTATGTTTTCGATAGAACCCTCCATTGACAGTATCCTTCGTATGAAAACAAATCGCATTAAATTCATGGTTTCCCATGATGGCCAAGGCATGTCCCGCGTCGCACATATCCTTTACAAGATGAAGTGTCTCGCGAATCTTGGGCCCGCGATCGATGTAATCCCCTAAAAATACCAGTGTCCGTTGTTCCGGATGTTGATAAACGCCTTCTTTCTTGACATAGCCCATGAGGGTCAAAATCTCTTCAAGCTTGTCGGCATGGCCGTGGATATCGCCAATTAAATCAAATTTCATATTAATAAGTAAATGTATCAAAGGCTATCCCATGCTTCTTCAAGTAAGTCTTGAATTGGGTATAACCTGAATTATTTGAAAACAAGGGGGCCAATGCCTCCAGTAAAGCCTCTTTCGCTCCCGGTTTAATCCCATGTAAATCATACAAAGGCCCCAGATCCTTCGCCAAAACCGTCGCTGTATATTCATATTCGGAACTCCCCCAATTTTCATCGACAGTAGTTCCCAAATCATGCCCATCAAATTTTAAATCCTCTCCCTCAAATCCGAGGTTCATATAGACACGCACGTCTGTTCGTTTGATCGTATAGAGTTCGATGCTTGGGTTCATAAGCTAAAAAGACTGTTTCTTCAAGATAAAAAAAAATAGGCAATTTCGGAATTGAATGAGGAAATTGGGCAATGAATTCAGTGACAAAATTTACTAGATTGCTCGAACAATGATTTACATAAACTGGTTTCACTGTTCTGAGTTAGACCTAAGATGTACAGTATGAAAATTCTGATCTGGCGATAAGATAAAGAAAATCTGGCAATTCGAAAGCCTTAAACAAAAAACCCAGATCGAGTCTGGGTTATGTATACTTTTTAACGTGCAGTTCTACATCGAAGCATAGTTGGGCACGACAACACAAACTTAAAATAAATAAATCAAAACAGAAAAAATAAACTTATAATTTAATCATCATATCATGCTCAATAACACCTCGAATTATTGCATTATCAACAAACTTACTGAATAAGTTCTTCATCTGAACTTCTAAATCCAGCTTTCTATTCCTAGAGATTTGACCTAAAAAATACAAGACAACTTGTATGGAACCATATAAGCTATGCCGATCATCATTCGAAAGAGGAATCAACGGAGTTATCTTGATTCCCTGAGCCGTATTGGAGTCAAAAAGCACTTCGTTGTGTGCACAGATATTACGAATGAAGACAATTGTTTTCAAATAATTACTAAAAATATCCAAGCGATTAATGCCATACCTGAGCGAAATTGCCATTTTAACATTCTCATCTCTAATTGATTTAAACAATAATTCAATCGTGCCAAAAGTCAAATACTCCAAGGTTTTCCA
The DNA here is from genome assembly GCF_054558655.1 of Aquirufa sp. 5-AUSEE-100C1. Lineage (NCBI taxonomy): Bacteria > Pseudomonadati > Bacteroidota > Cytophagia > Cytophagales > Flectobacillaceae > Aquirufa > Aquirufa sp. 5-AUSEE-100C1. Next base: position 270,329 of record NZ_JBPXKO010000002.1, read on the forward strand.
TGCTGGGGCATATAGGTCGGCAGGATATTTCGTATGGTGCCTTTTGATTGCCTTGTTGCTACTGATAAATTGAGCTGTGTAATAATTTTGCTTGAATTTTTGGACAAATTTTTCTTGTACAATTTCTGAATCCACATACCATTGCGCATTTGAAGCGTAGTTGTTTGATACATGATAGACGAGCTGAGTTCGAAAATTTACTTCGATTCGCTTGATGGCCCTAAATAGGACCTCTCTTAAATCAGCATCCAAATAATATAAATCAACTACATCTTGAAATTTCACCCCTCTACGAAAAGTATGATTTTTATCTTCCTCAAATGGCTGCCAATAAAAACCTAAGCGATAATATCCGATGTCTAATAATATCTCTTTGGCTTTTTCGATACCAAAAGGTATTTCAAATTGCATTCTTCTTGCCTGTAGTAAGCGAATTTGAGCTTCAATGTCCGTAGCATATTTCCCCATTCCTATTAGGTTATTTAAACCTAAACTAGTCAATTCATTACGTTTACTAATCAAAAAAACTGATAATTAACAAAGGAATTCTTTGGATGACATAGACAAAGAAAGATGCAGAATTCTACTCGCCCAACATCGCTATTCTCCTATTTTTTCCATCCCCTTAAAATCCACCATCAATCCATCTCCCCGCATGACCTGAGGATTCCTAGACTTGATCCGAACGCCTGTATAATAGCCATCCATCCCACTTAATTGCGGATTAGATTGCTCGAAATCCTGCCATTTCGCAGCATCTAAGGCTTCATTCGTGACCGTATTTTCCACAATTAGCCAACATTCCTTCCCCTGTGCATCCCGAAACCAGATTTGCGGATTCACCTCCGGCAAATCACAAAAGGATAAAACCTCATTCCCCTGTTTTTCTACAAAATCGCGAACTACTTGGATGGCAAAATTCGATAATTCCCAGGCTGACATAACCACTGGAGCTTCCTCCGACTGCCCAGGTGGATCAATTAACTCCCCCGTTTGGCCATGAATCAAATTCCAACCTGTTGACCTAGGCAACAATATTTCATCATCAAAATCAATCCTGAAAACACATGGAATTAATTGGTGCGCCCGGCAGGCATCCAATAAATTTCGCATTTGTTGTTCGCTAAGCGAAGATTCTTCTCCATGCCGAATATCAATCAGAACCGAAAATATTGAGTTTTTATGCGCAAAACTTAGGTGGTCAAAAGATGGAAATGTCATCTCCGCTTTAATCCATCGAAACGCAGGTAAATGAGCGGGGGGAGCCGAAAAATTGAATCGAGTAAATTGCTCCTGAAGCTGCATGCCAGCCATTTGCCTCGCGGCCAAAAAGAGCTCCGAGGGTTCCTCAGGGCGGTCAATGAGATAAGCCATATTTTATCTGTTAAAGATGTTTAATAACAATATTTTACTACCCCCAATATCACCCCCTTCTTCTTCAGACGCTTGACATCCTCCAAAAGGCTAGCAGGACTTGATTTGGACAACACCACATCCCCGCCTACTTGATTAAGTTTCGCGGGCAACCGTTGGAAGCCTGAATGTGCCAACACCAAATTCCCCTTTACCACCTCCAAATTGGGAAAGCTGTGTTCATCCACCTGTTGGTTTCCCTGAACATTCAAATCTCCACCGATGTGGATCAAATTAGGTAAAATCATTTTACATCTGTTTAATTTGAACACCCCGCTTTTTCGCGTAGGCCAAAAAAGCCGAAAATGCCCGTGGATCTTCTGTCAAATAGCGATCAAATGCCACATTCTTCTCCAACCTACTTGCCTTTTGATAATCACGCAAGGCACCGGGTAGGTCATGCAAATGGATTTTGGCGATGGCCCGACTGAAATACGTGCCCGCTTCATCCCCCGCAATGGCTAAACTTTGATTGAAATCTTGAAGTGCCCCTCGGTTATCCCCCGCATTCCCTTTGGCAATGCCACGGTAATAATAGGACTGTCCCGTTAAATAGGCATTATCGTCCATGGCTTCCATCGCCCGAATGATACGCGTCCGGTCCCCGATTTCCAAATCAAATCGCTTCAAGGCGGAATAGGTATCCGCCCGGCACAAACGCGCGAAACCATTGGTCGAATCGATATCCAACGCCGCATCGAATTCCTTCAGCGCCTTTTGATACTGCTTTTTCCGCTGATATAATCGTCCATGGAATTGATAGGCGTCGGAAGTCAAGGTATCCGAAGATTTAAAGGATTGTATCATTTCCAAACACGCCGGATCATTTCCTGTCTCAAAATAAACAATCATTAAGGCCATGGATAGTTCATCGGACGGTTGATCCGCTAAACTTTTCGCCTTCAACAAATAGGGCAATGCCACCTGAAAGGCCTCTTCTTTTGTATAGATTATCCCCAGATTCAAATATGCATCCGCATAAGTAGGGTCCATCCCAATGGCCCGATTCAAATAGGCTTTGGCCTTTTCAGTGTCATTCAGGTCCCAATAGCCCTTCCCGAGTCCCGTACACGTCTTCGCATCAGGATGCATCGCGTAGGCTTTCTCATAATCCGCCAAGGCCTCCGAATATTGATACAGCTCCGTTTCACAGCGCGCGCGATCGTAATAGGCCTCCCAGTGCGTCGTGTCACTTTGTATCCACAAGGTCAAAGCCTCCCGGGCCTTTTCATAATTCTTCGCGGCAATTAACTTTTGGCCCCATTCCAAGGTCGTTTCCCGACAGCCCATGCAGGCCAACAAACATAAAGCCCAAATGATTTTTTGCATAGTATGTAATTAATTCACTGCAAGAAAGTGAATTAGTAAAGAGCCTAAAAACACGGAAAGGAATTTCAGTGACAAAATTCGTCGCCATTTTCTTGTAGAGACGCGACACCTCGCGTCTCCCCTTCTTACAATAACAACAATGGCACCAAAGACAACGCCACTCCTATAATCGCAATCGTCCAATACGTATTAACTGTCTTCTTCGTTAAATCCAAGGTCTCTTTTTTTACCTCTTCCTGCATCACCGCTTTACGAAACTCCGCACAATCCTTTTCCTTCTGATTAAAATATGCAAACTCACGATCTGTCATTTGACCGATAGACCGTGTTTTCAATACCGTATAGAGACTATCGTTACACGGCGACACCACAGCCGTCTGCCCATTAACCGACAAACTCATAACTGCTAAAGCAAGTACTAGAACTAATTTTTTCATGTGTATATAATTTGTTTCTGGCAAATAAGTTCAAGCCAAAGACAGCTAGAGTCAAACCTATTTCCCCGACCCGATTTGGCAGGAAAATTGCAGACAGCCTCTTTGGCAATCCTTTCAGGTTTGCCAAAGTTTAAGACGCGATACCTCGCGACTATCCCCTTTTGTAGAGACGCGATACCTCGCGTCTATCCCCTTTTGTAGAGACGCGATACTTCGCGTCTATCCCCTTTTGTAAAAACACGATACTTCGCGTCTAGTCCCCATGGTCATCAATAACACCAAACACCACCTAATCTAACTCCCCTCCGGACTTCGGACTTCGGACTGCCCACTGCCCACCGCCCACTAACTTTCACTGACAAATCAAGTCATTTCCCCAAAACCCTAAAAAACAATTCATTAAGTTTAAATTTTAAAACCGAATTTATGTTCAACCAACATCGGATTCTGCGGGTTTTCAAGTTGATCACCCTATTAAAAACCTTTCCTGCCAAATCCATCAAACGCCTCGCGCAGTCCCTGGAAATCTCTGAGCGTAGCTGCTACCGCTACCTCGATCTATTAGGGGAACTCGGGTTTGAGGTGGAGAAAGACCTGCACCATAAATTCTATTTACGTTCGGAAACCATTTCGGAACCCTTTACGAAGGAGGAATCCCAACTCATCCATGAGGCTCTTTCGGTTGCTGCCAAAAACAATCCCTTGGCCGCTTCCATTCAAGCCAAACTCCCCTACTTGGCGGAATCCCAAACCCGAGCCAACCAAGTCATGGCCGTTCATTTAGCCAAGCTCGTTTCCCAAATTCAGGAGGCGATTAAAAACCAGAAACAAGTCAAGATTTTTAAATACCAGTCGGCAAGCAGCGAAAGCATCACTGATCGAGTCATAGAACCGATTGGATTCACCGACAACTACCAAACCCTCTGCGCCTTTGAGATCGAGTCACAACAAAATAAATATTTCAAACTCGAGCGCATGGGTGGCCTAGAAATATTAGAAGAAAATTGTAAATTCATGGACGCACACCAACTGCTAAAACCAGACGTCTTTGGTTTCAACGAAACCGGCGAACGCTTTCACATCCAGTTAAAACTCAGCATGCGTGCTATGCTCTTCCTAAAAGATGATTATCCGGCAACGGTTGATTTTCTAACGGAACAAAAAGATGGTTCGTGGTTGCTGGATGTGGAGGTGAATAGTATGGAGCCGGTGGAAAGGATTAAAAGGAGCATGCCATTAGAGTCAAAAAATAATTATGAATGAAGTAATAAATCTGAAATCTTACAAAGATTTGCTCGAATTGAAACCAAACAGCCTTTTAACCAAAAAAAATCTTTGGGACCTCATACAATATTCAAAAGTTAAGGGAAGCGAATATTATATCGATGAAACATATATTATTGGAAATACTCCACAACAAGGTATAAATTGGGTTGGTAAAATGCCTGAATTTAAATTAGTAATCATAAAAACTAAAGCAGGCAAGTACATACATGATGGTTATGAAAAAAAAGACTACTACAATTATTCCTTCAAGGCACAGAAAGGAATTATTAACGAAAATGAAACTGCAAATAAATGTCTTATTCTACAAAAAATAAATAAGCATCCAATTTTATTATTAATAGAAGATGGTAGTAATTGGAGAGTAGAAGGCTTTTTTACTGTTTCGGACATATTTGACGAATATGTAAGGTTGTTAAAAATATTTTAGTTGAAATATGAGAATTTTATTAGCATGCGAAGAATCCCAAGAAGTATGTAAAGGGTTTCGGGAAATTGGACATGAGGCTTATTCTGCGGATATTTTACCTTGTTCAGGAGGATTCCCTGAGTGGCATATCCAAGGTGATGTATTAGAAATCTTGAATGATAATTGGGATATGATGATTGCATTCCCCCCTTGCACACATTTAGCTGTAAGCGGAGCTAGACATTTTAAGAAAAAAAAAGAAGATGGTAGACAACAGCAAGGTATTGACTTTTTCATGAAAATGGTCAATGCTCCCATTCCTAAAATAGCAATAGAAAATCCTATTGGAATTATGAGCTCAATTTATCAAAAACCAACGCAAATAATCCAACCCTATTATTTTGGAGATCCATATTCTAAAGCAACTTGCCTCTGGTTAAAGGGTCTACCAAAACTAGTGCACATAAAAGAAGCGCCTCTCTTCCCGGAATTAGTTACCCATACACACAAAGGTGAATTCGTAACATTTTCAAGTGGGAAAAGAATGGCAAAATGGTATTCTCAGGCTTCAGGAAATGGCCATTTAAGAAGTAAAACTTTTCCTGGAATAGCAAAAGCAATGGTTGAACAATGGGGTTAAATTATAATAATATTGCCGAGGATTTTACACCAGATCCATTTGCTCTCTTAGAGTCAAATAGAAATTTGGGCTATTCAATAGAGGAAGCAATTTCGGATTTAATTGATAACTCAATATCGGCTAAATCAACGGAAATAGAACTGAGATTAAATTGGAATAATTGCAGTCCATACTTTAAAATTATAGACAATGGAAATGGAATGAATTTAAATGAATTAATCCATTCATTTAAGTTAGGATCGCTAAAAGAGAGAAATAAGAATGATTTAGGGCGATTTGGATTTGGGATGAAAACAGCCTCAATTAGTCAAGCAAGAAAACTTATTATAATTTCCAAAAAAGAAAGCTTTGAACCAGTTGCTAGGTCTCTTGATTTAGATTTCATTCAAAAAAATAATTCATGGAATTTGATTAAACCACAATTAGAGGATTTTGAGGAGGATTTCGATTATTTAGAAAAAAGAACAAGTGGAACTATATTAATTTGGAACAATTGGGATAGAGCACCACAAGATTTAGAAAATTTTGCTTCTCAGATTGTTAAAACCATAAATTATATATCCGTATGCTTTCACAGATTTTTAGAGAATCAAACCTTAAAAATTATAATTAACGATATTAAAATTATAGGCATTAATCCAATTCCAAATTCATCAACTCTAAGTTCAACGATAAAATTAAGTGACCAAGAAGATACTACATTAAATTCTTATAGTTTACAACACCCAATTCATTGGGACGAGGATTACGAAAATGCCACATTTAGATTTAATTCGTATTGCTTATTTAATGGCTTTGAACAACAGCAAGGAATATATATTTATCGTTTAAACAGATTAATTACTCCATATGGCGGATGGAGAGATCTAATGAAAAGTAAAAACTCTTCAAAATTAGCGCGAGTTAAGATAGATATACCGAACAATACCGAAATAGATGAAAAATGGAACTTAGAAATTACAAAAACAAACGCCAATATTCCTTATGATTTCATTAAAGAGATTATACTTTTTGTAGAAAAAACTAAGATATTATCAGGGGTAAAAGTAAATGGAGGAGGTCGAAAAATTCAAAAGGATTTTAGAGCCAACTATGAGAATGCAACTATATGGAAAGATCAAATTGAAAAATCTAGTTACCAGTATAAAATCAATGAAAACCATCCAATATTTCAAATACTAATTCAAAAATCACTAATTGATTTAAAAACATTAAAAATTATATTAAATGTCATAGAATCTAATTTGCCTATTTCAAAAATTATTGAAAATAATGATTTAAAACCTACACATCATGACAGAATAAAACATACAGAAAAATTAGGTACTGAATACCTAAAAATTGCAAAGGAGTTATATTCAAAATATCGCCTAAATTCTAATCATCATGAATCTTTAATCCAACTGTTTAAATGTGAACCTTTTTATTTACATCAAGAACAAATCAAATCTTTTCTAAATGAATGAAACTATACAAAAAGCTTTAAACGGTTGCAGGTTAAAGATTAGCGCAGAAATTGAAGAATTAAATTTATTTGGCAACAATAGTTTTGAAAATATCGAAAAAACTATTTCTTCAATATCATCTATTTATTTTAATGGCCTTCTATCAAATCAAAATGATATAAGTTTTGAAGAATTTTATAAAATATTATCCGAATCATTTGGGGAAAAAAAAGCTGCAGAATCAGCAAAATCACATGATATAGAGCCATGGTTAGATTCGGCCTGGAGAAAAAATGAAAAAATAAGATTTGAATGTTATAAAAGGTATCTAACCAGAACAGGAAAGTTAGATCTTATTGAACAACTCGAAGCTGATACGTTTGAAATCCTAGATAATTGTCATAATCCCAAAGACCCAAACACAATAAATAAGTCATGGGATCGGAGAGGGTTGGTATATGGTCACGTTCAGTCAGGAAAAACAGCAAATTATGTCGGATTAATAAATAGGGCATTTGATGTCGGTTATAAAGTAATAATTGTATTGACAGGAATTACCGAAGATTTACGAAGACAAACTCAAGCAAGGATAGATCATGGTGTTCTTGGAATTTTGAATGGGGAATGGGTTGGTATTGGTGAAGATAAATTGTTCCAAGATCTTGACGATAATATTTCATGTCCAACCTCATCAGATTCAGATCTTTCAAGAATTGGTAATTTAGATACTTTAGTTGGGATAAACCATAAATCAATATGGGTAATCAAGAAAAATAAAACTGTTTTAGAAAATTTAATTACTTGGTTAAATAATCATAGCAATAGACAAGATGAGAACTATCAACTTCAAAATACCCCTTTTTTAATTATAGATGATGAAGCTGATAATGCCTCAATTCAATCAATGTCTAAATCTGAATTTAACTTGTATGATTTAGCAATAGATTTGGAAGCTAAGGATGAATTAAGTGAAAGTGAACAAGTAATTTTAGAAAATGCTAAAAATCAAGTAATATCTACAATTAATAAATATATAAGGGTAGCATTATCACTTATTTCTCAAAAAACTTTTATTGCATATACAGCAACACCCTACTCAGTAATTAACCAAAATGAACTGAATATTGAACGTGAAGACATTATTATAAATCAAAAAAAATATCGAATCGATAAAAATAGCCAACTTTTCCCAAAACATTTCATAACACCACTTAACCCGAGTAAATCCTACATGGGAATTGAGAAAATTTTCGGCGGCAATAATGACTCGATACCTGTATTAGTTAATATTAATCAAATTTATTCCGAAAATCTTGATGAGATATTTTTCCGGGGGCAAAATCAAGATTATAATTTTGAACAACTTCCTGAAAGCCTATCAGATGCCATCATACATTTTTTGGTAACAATTTATGTAAGAAAATATAGGGGTCAACACGATTACAATTCAATGTTAATACACACTTCACATTTGACATCAAGAGTTGATTACCTTGCAAACCAAATTAACGTTTTTCTAACCAATCAAAGAGAATTATTAATAGCTCAAAATAATTACACATATCAAAAATATAATAATGCATTAGAATTAATTAAATCAAATTCACTAAATCCAATTTACAAATTGCAATTTGGTGATGACAGATCTTATTTGACCCCAGATAAAATTTCTATAAATGATATTATTGACATCCTAAATTCAGAAATTCAGCCATTAGAGGTGGTAAGTTATCACTCGTCCAAAACACTAATTGATTCAAATGGAAACAATAAGCCTCTTAAGCATAGCAATCGAAATTTAATTTACAAGGCTTCCAGAGATCTCAATGAAAGATTAAGAAATTACATTGTCGTAGGTGGTAATAGACTGTCACGGGGGCTAACATTAGAGGGTTTAACAACCTCTTATTTTGTCAGAAATTCATCTCGAATGGACTCACTTTATCAAATGGGTAGATGGTTTGGATATAGAAAAAATTATGAAGATTTAGTGAAGATATATTTAGAGGAAAAGCATATTGATTGGTATGTAGATATTTGTAAGCTTGAGAAAAGCCTTAGAGATGATTTGTTAGAAATGAATGAACGTCAGATTGAACCACGAGAATGGTCAATCAAAATGTCAAGAAATCAATCACTTGCATCAATTCAGGCAAAATTAAAAATTTGCGATCCATTAAAATTACAGAACACCCAGGAAATGCCATTATCGTTTTCAGGCACATCTATCTATACAAGAAAAATTAGTTTAAATAATATTGAATCCCATTGTCAAAATTTTGAATATTTTAAGGAATTTATTGATTCATTGTTAAATAACCACAAAAATATTTTGGTAGACAACAATGAATTAATTGGATTTAAAAAAACGAATAAACTAGATCAAAATATTAATTTCCAAAATATTGATCCAACCGAAATATTAGATTTTTTTCAAAAAATTTATTTACATCCTGACGAGAAAAGTGAATTTAAAGAAGTATTTAAATTTTTGAGTGTTAACATTTCAAAAATCAATTCGTTTTCCATTGTAATTAAACAAAAAATGAATTCTAAAATTTATCCGAAAAATGAATGGGTAATAGCTAGCAAGGATGGTCATCAGGTACATGGAATAATACGATCTCCAAAACAATCACATCAACCTATAAACGAATTAGTATTTGAACAACTTTTAGATAGCGATTTGGATAACACATTTGATATCATAAATAATGAAAATGTTTATAATCAATATCATGAGCTTCAAAATGGAAGCTTTAAACATAAATTTCGCTATGAATTAAGAAAGGAAAGTAAAAAGGCCATTTTAATTATTTATTTAACAAAATTTGATGAGCACTTTTTCCCACTATTTTATCTTACAATTCCAGGAATGGATGGTGTTGACAAAGTTTCATATATCGTCAGAAAAAATCGTTAATAATATGGAAAATGTGGTATCTAAGTTTCATACAAAAAATGAAATCGTATCTCTTTTTAAAAGGCAAAACGAGTTAAACCATTATGATTTGTTAAGTATAAAATTTTCTTCAGATGAGGAAATTCATAAGTTATTTTTACCCAAATTAAAATACTTATATTTTGTATTAGGGAATAATGAACTAATGGTACATATAAATGATGAATCATTAATTGATTACTTCAGCAAGTTTATTTATATATTCTATTCGCAACTAGAAAAGAAAGATTCCACAGTTGATTTGATAAAAAAATTCAATAATTCAATTAGAGATTTAATTAAGTTGGGGGAAAAAAATCCTCAAATATCAATTAATAGTGCTAGGGGCCTATTTGGAGAATTAAAATATTTAGAAGAATTACTACTTGAACGGGAATCAAGGTTTTATAGAGAATTAATCGATTCTTGGCATAGACCATCTCCTGCAAATCACGATTTTTCATTTGAGAAAATTGAAATTGAAATAAAAACAATTTCTAAAAAAAACACTACAATTAAAATTACTTCTGAATATCAACTTGAAAGCCAAGAATCTTCAGATTTGTATCTAGTATGCTATCGCTTGGATAATATAAATAATAGCTTGGAAGACTCTCTGGGCAAGTTATATTCAAATATAATAGATATGCTTAAATCAGAAGGATTAGATGAAATGTTTGCAACAAAATGTTCTATGGATGAAATAAATTATTTAGGTCCATCATTAACTCCACTAAATTACAAATTTGTCCTTATTGAGAAGATGAAATTTCTAGTAGATCAAAATGAATTCCCGCGAATTAGAAGATCCAACCTAGATATTGGAATTAGTGATGTTAATTACAGCGTAGACATTTCTATGCTAGAAAAGTTTAAAATATGAATAAAGAATTAGAAATAACAAAAGGGATATTATTTTCAGAATATTACAATCTGTATAAGATTTCAAGGAATGAAAATTTTATTGAAGATTGTAAATTTTTGCGTTTTATGGACCTTTTATACAATTCTGAAATAATTAGATACCCTCCAGTTGTTTCTAGATTTAGTGGCTCCATAAATGGGAAAAAATGGGGAATATTGGGAAATAGTATTTTTCATTTTATAATTAATGATGATGATAGTTCATCATCAGATGATATACCAGAAGAAGTGACTAATGTTTCACTGATACCAAATTTCCATGTTTCTATAATTACCGGTTCCTTTAGTAATAGTTTAGAAATTGAATTCATCAAAAAAGATGAAATATTGGATTTGATTCAACAAGCTAAAAATTTTATAATTAATGCATTAGAAGGTTATTATATTAAAGATTTAAATGAAGGAAGAGACCTTCAAGAAAAAATAAATAAATTTTTTAAAGAAAAGACCTTAGACAAAATTGAAATAATTTTTATAACGGATAAATTAATTGAGTCAAACAATTTAGAAAACAAATTTTCGCTGAATGATTATAATCTTTCAGGTAGGATTTACTATTGGGATTTAAAGAAATATAATGATCAAAAAAGAAGTAAATCGAAACGAATTCCAATAAACATAAATTTTGAATCTACAGATTATGAAAATTATAATGTGAGTTTCATTAAACAAGAACAAGGTGAACTAAATTATATTTTGGCAATATTCCCCGGCGATTTGTTAGCCGAACTTTATGATGATAAAAATACTCAATTGCTTGAAAATAATGTTCGAGTTTTCTTGTCAGCCAATAGAAAAGCAAATAAAGCAATAAGAAATACAATAAAAGAATATCCAGAAAATTTTTTTTCGTTTAATAATGGTATTTCAGCAACTGCTTCGAATGTAGTAATTAAAGATGGAAGAATAAGTGAAATTCAAGATTTTCAGATAGTTAATGGCGGTCAAACAACTGCTACGATTCATTATGCTAAAACAAGGGACGGCTTATCTTTATCAAATGTTTTTGTTCAAGTTAAAATCACTTCAATTAATTCAAATGACACTAATTATGCTAAAATAGTAGCAGAAATTTCAAAAGCTGCAAATACTCAAACTTCCATAAGAGAAAGTGATTTTTATTCTAATGATTCCCTTTTAATAAACATTGAAAGGTTATCCAACAAAATACCAGCTCAAGATAAAGATGGCAAGTTTGTCTTTTATTTTTTTGAAAGGATGGCAGGACAATATAGTGTTTCGAAAAATAGCCAAGGATTAATGATTAAATCCTGGGAAAATAGTAGACCAAAAGAATTCGTTTTTAACAAAATTGATGTTGCTAGATGGTATAATTGCATTTCACAAAAACCTCACATTGCAGCCTTAAGCGCTGAAAAACAATTTACCATTTTTATGGATAGTGAAGATCGGTTATCAAATTTAAATGAATCGCAATATAAAGATCTAATAGGATTTGGAATTTTATTTAAAAGAGCAAGGAAATTATGTGGGACAAAAACAAATAGAGATTATCCTAGCATAATAGCTGACTCAAGTGTAGGCATGGCAACAACAATTTATGCGATGAGTTACCTAGAACATATCACTAATGGATTAATTGATTATCATAAAATTTATGATTTGAATTATAAAGTTGCAGGATCTTTATTAAAATCAGATAAAAGAATTAATTCTGATTTGGATAAAATATTGGAACATTTCATTAAACAAACTTGGAAACAAATTGCAACATTTGGAAATACTTCCGCACAAGAACAAACAAAAAAAACAGAATGCTGGGAATATGTTAAAGATAATATTAAGATTGATGATTCAATTATACAATCATTAAAACCATTTATGTTATCCTCCAAAAGAGAGGATAATGTAAAAACCGAAGAAGAACAATTTTTTGAAATAATTACATTCCTCTTAAAAGATGAGGCACAAAAGTTGAATTCTATTCATCAATACGTAAATATTGATAATCAATATTCAAATTATAGAACAGCTGTAAAAAATTTAATAACCAGAATTAGGGAGGGAATATCAATAATTAGCCTTACAAAATTAAACGAGATATATAAATTAGGAAGAGAACTGGAAAAAAGAGGATTAGATTTAAATTCCACCAAGAATGATTTAGATTTTAAAAACTTGGATTATCATCTGATACATAAGTACTTCTTCTTAGACAAAGAAAAATGTTATTTAAACCTTTATACTTTAATTTCCGAAAAATATAACTCGGATAAATTAAATGAAGAAAAATTCATTCGGGAATTAAACACTTGTAAAGATATCATTGAAAAATTTCAATTAAATATGGCAGGTATAACGATTAACGATTTAAGTTTTTTAAATCACTTTTTAAAAGATCTTGGAATTACAAAATGATTTTTGGTTGGTAAATACATAAAAAAAACCCTCAGATTTCTCTGAGGGTTTTTTCTTAGTTGGCGGTCCGGACGGGACTCGAACCCGCGACCCCATGCGTGACAGGCATGTATTCTAACCAACTGAACTACCGGACCGTCTTGTAATTGGTGGCACAAAATTAAGGAAATTCTTTGGGCCTGCAAGAGCTTGGCTAAAAAAAACGGGAAAAATTTACATCTCGAAGCTCCCTACTCGCCTATCCACTTGAAAATCATCGGGTTGACTAATCTGTGTATTGAATACTTTCTGAGTGCATTTTATCAGTTTTCGTTCAGCTGTTTTCCTTCAAAAAACTTACCTTTGAAGAACTGAAAGCAATTATATTTATGAATTTCCCAGCCTCTTACGAATACCCAAACGCCCCATACTTTGCGGAGTACTTGCAATTTGACCCCAATGCCAATTTGCTGGAGGTTTTTGAAGATCAAACGAAGCAGCTGCTTGCGATCTACGAGGCTTTGACGGAGCAAACAGCGGAATACGCTTACGCGGAGGGCAAATGGTCGCTCAAGCAACTCTTGGGACACATGGTGGATTCGGAACGGATATTCGGTTACCGGGCGTTAGCGATTTCACGGGGCGAAATGCAATCGCTGCCGGGATTCGATGAGAACGAATACATGGATCAGGCGGGTTATGAGAATCAATCTTTGTCGGCCGTTGTAAGCCAATACAAAACCGCACGCGCGGCCACGATTGCCTTGGTGCAGTCCTTTACGCAAACTCAGGGAAATGCGATTGGCTCGGCCAATGGGCATAAAATCTCGGCACGGGCCTTGTCTTGGATGATCGCCGGACATGAAAAACATCATCTTAGCATCATTCAAGCGCGATACTTGCCACATTTTTCTTAAATTAGGACATGCAATTTTACAAATACCAAGGAACCGGAAACGACTTCGTCATCATCGATGACCGAAATCGCAGCTTCAAGCTCGATACCCAAGCGATTGCGCAGCTCTGCCACCGCCGTTTTGGGATTGGAGCGGATGGGCTCATGCTCCTCCAAGAAGCCGAAGGATACGATTTCCGCATGGTCTATTTTAATTCTGATGGAACCGAGGGAACCATGTGCGGCAACGGCGGCAGATGCCTTGTTCGCTTCGCTTCCGACCTGGGGATTGTGAAAGAAAAAGCACACTTTATCGCGGTGGATGGACCGCATTTGGCCCATATTTCACCCGCATCCATCTCCTTGCAAATGCAGGATGTGGCGAATATCGCCCAGCACGACGACGATTATTTCACCAATACCGGCTCGCCACATGTGGTGCGTTACGTCCAACAAGTGCAATTCACGGATGTGAAGAACATCGGTGCGGCCATCCGTTATTCGGAGGCCCATCAGGGGCAGAATGGAACCAATGTGAATTTTGTCGAGAAGCTCGATTCCCAAAGCCTCTTCGTTCGTACCTATGAGCGCGGCGTGGAGGACGAGACTTATTCCTGCGGAACGGGGGTGACGGCAGCGGCTTTGGTATCCAATGCCACGAAGGGCATGAGCAGCCCCATTCAAATCAAGACATTAGGCGGTGAACTCGCCGTGCAATTCGAGGGAAACAGCACAGAAGGTTACACGCAAATATTTTTAATTGGCCCAGCCAAACACGTTTTTACCGGAGAAATATAGGATATGACATTTGACGCAACAACCCAAGCAAACATCGACCAATGGTTAAACGGCCCCTACGACGCCGAAACCAAATCCCAAATTCAAGCCCTCATCGCAGCCGGTGAACAAACCGCTTTGACGGATTCCTTCTACAAATCGCTGGAATTCGGAACCGGCGGTATGCGCGGCGAGATGGGTGTGGGTTGTAACCGCATGAACCAATACACGGTGGGTGCAGCGACACAGGGTTTTGCCAATTACCTAAACAAATGTCTGCCGGGACAAAAAATCAAGGTCGCCATCGCGCACGATTCTCGGAACAATTCCCCGGAATTCACGCGGAACGCGGCGAATATCTTTACGGCTAACGGAATCGAAGTTTACCTCTTCCCTGCTTTGCGTCCTACGCCGCAGCTATCTTTCACCGTACGCGAGTTGGGCTGTCAAGCCGGTTTGGTAATCACCGCATCCCACAACCCGAAGGAATACAATGGCTACAAGGCTTATTGGGCGGACGGTTCGCAGGTGGTTGCCCCGCACGACAAAAACATCGTGGCGGAGGTGAATGCCATTTCATCCGTATCTGAAATTAAATTTGAGGGCAATGATGCCTTATTACATCTGTTGGACGAGTCGATCGACGCGGCTTACCTAAAAACCATTCAGGCCAATTGCCGCAAGCCGGAGGTGATCCAGCGTCAAAAGGATTTAAAAATTGTCTTCTCACCAATTCACGGAACGGGCATTACCTTGGTACCCAAAGCCCTGGAATCCTTGGGTTTTGAGGCGGTGACGGTCGTGGAGGAACAAGCAATTCCGAATGGAAATTTCCCAACGGTCGTATATCCGAATCCGGAGGAAAAGGAGGCGATGACTTTGGCCTTGAATAAGGCGAAGGCGATTGATGCGGATTTGGTGATTGCGACGGACCCGGACGCGGATCGCGTGGGGGCTGCCGTGAAGAACCAACATGGCGAATGGGTACTCTTGAATGGGAACCAAATGGCGAGTTTGATCCTGTATTACTTGTTGAAGGTCACAGATCTCAAAGGCAATGAATTCGTTGCCAAAACGATTGTCACCACGGATTTGATTGATAAAATGTGTGCGTCCAAGGGTGTGCCATGTTACAATACCTTGACCGGATTTAAATACATCGCGCAAGTTATTCGCGAGTTGGAGGGCAAGGAGAAGTTCATCGGCGGTGGCGAGGAGTCGTATGGCTACCTGATCGGCGATGCGGTGCGCGACAAGGATGCGGTGGCCTCATGTGCCATGATTGCGGAATTGACGGCTTATGCGAAAGACCAAGGGAAGTCTTTGTTCGACTTCTTGGCCGAGATGTACATCGAGAATAATTTCTACTACGAGGGCCTAATCTCCCTTACCAAAAAAGGTAAAGCCGGTGCCGAGGAAATCAAGCAAATGATGATCAATTTGCGTTCGAATGTTCCTGCCTCGGTAGCGGGGTCTAAACCGGTAACGGTATTGGACTACGAAGGACTAGTTTCCACAGACCTGTTGACGGGCATCCAAACGCCTATCGCCGTTGGCCGTGGCATCGAAGCCTCCAACGTGATCCAACTCATCCTCGCAGACGGATCAAAAGTCTCCGCCCGTCCATCGGGAACGGAACCGAAGATTAAGTTCTACGTATCGGTAAATGCCCCATTAGCCTCAGCTACTGATTTCGACAAGACCTTCGCGGCCTTGCAGGAGAAGGTGGGGGTGATACAGAAGGATTTGGGGTTATTGTAGAGACGCGATACTTCGCGTCTTTTAAAACACCATCTTGTAGAGACGCGATACTTCGCGTCTTTTTTTTGTTTTCAATTGACTGATAAAATTAATCAATAACCCGATTTTCATTATCAGTTTTAGCCATTCTCGTCGCCTAAAATGATTGGAACTTGCCTAAAAAAACCAGGCATGATTCAACGATGCTATTTTGACACTTCAATATTTGGCGGATATTTTGATGATGAATTTTCAATTGAAACGCATTTACTTTTCAACCAGGTAAGAGCAGGTAAAATGATTTGTTTGTACTCAGAATTAACTGAAAGGGAATTATACCCGGCTCCAACTCATGTACACAATCTTTTAAAAAATTTACCTTCAAAATTCAGGGAGAGGTTAGTCATAAACCAACAAGTTATAAATTTGGCTGAAGAATATATAAATCAAAAAGTAGTAGGGAAGACAAGTAGAGAGGATTGCACACATATCGCAATCGCAACAATTTATCATGCAGATTTACTCGTAAGTTGGAATTTTAAACATATCGTAAATTCGAATAGAATTCAAGGATACAATCATGTAAATTCACTGCATGGATTAACCCAAATCACCATAAAATCTCCAAGAGAAATTCTATGAAAACCTCCGAAGATACAATCAAAGGATATGATTGCGTGAAATCTGTCCGACGAGTTAGAACTAAAATCAACAAGGAGTTGGAAGGTCTTACCCACGAAGAAATACTCCAATATTTTCACGAGGCTAGCAGAAAGTTTCAAGAGAAAATAAATAAACTCAAATAATGTAGAGACGCGATACTTCGCGTCTGACATAAAAAAGACGCGAGGTATCGCGTCTCTACATCTCTACGCTAACTTAAACTCACTCGTAAAGTGGAATTCAATCTCCGGATTATTCGTCTGATTCATGCGAAGAATCCAATCGGATTCCGCGAGGAACACATAGTTACCGTCTTTGTCTTGGGCGATGTTTTGGCCTTTTAGGCGCACGAATTCTTGGAGTTTTTTCGGGTCCTCGGAAGTAATCCAACAAGCCTTGGTCACCGACATGCCATCAAAGCGACATTTTGCGCCATACTCGTGCTCCAAACGGTATTGAATAACCTCATATTGTAGATCACCCACCGTACCCACAATCTTGCGATTACCGAGTTGAGGCTGCGTGAATAATTGAGCAACACCCTCATCGGTTAATTGGTCAATTCCCTTTTCCAATTGCTTTGCCTTCATCGGATCCAAGTTGATGAGTTCCTTAAAGATCTCCGGCGAGAAGCTCGGAATACCTTGGTAATTCATCACTTCGCCTTCCGTCAGCGTATCGCCAATCTTAAAGGTACCCGTATCATATAAACCAATTACGTCGCCCGGAAAACCCTCTTCCACGACCTCTTTATCTTGAGCCATGAAATTGTAGGGATTCGCGAAACGAACATTTTTCTTTAATCGAATATGTTGGTAAAAGGTATTGCGCTGAAAAACCCCAGAACAGATCCGTAAAAAGGCAATTCGATCTCGGTGTTTGGGGTCCAAATTCGCGTGAATCTTAAACACAAAACCAGTGAATTTCTTCTCATTCGGTTCCACGACACGCACATCGGTCCCACGGGCTTGGGTAGGTGGAGCGATTTTGGTAAAGGTATCCAAGAGTTCCTGAATACCGAAGTTGTTTACCGCCGAACCAAAGAACACCGGTGCCAAGTCACCACTCAAATAATCCTCGCGATCAAAGGGTTCGTAAACGCCCTCAATCAAATCCACATCCTCGCGTAATTGATTGGCATCCCGTTCACCCACGCGTGCATCCAATTCCGGCGTCGCAATATCCACCGAAACCACATTCTTTTCAATCTTCGTTTTATTTGCCGAGAACAAATTCAGGGAACGATCAAGCAAATGATAAACGCCCTTGAAGTTTTGGCCCATGTTGATCGGCCAAGTTAAGGGACGAACCGAGATTCCTAATTTTTGCTCTAATTCATCGAGAAGATCAAACGGGTTTTGGCCCTCGCGGTCCATCTTATTGATAAAGATAATCACCGGCGTCTTGCGCATGCGACACACCTCCATCAGACGCTCCGTTTGTTCCTCGACACCCTTCACGCAGTCGATCACCAAGATCACTGAATCCACAGCCGTCAAGGTCCGATAAGTATCCTCCGCAAAGTCCTTGTGACCCGGCGTATCCAGGATGTTGATTTTCACATCATTGTACTCAAAGGTCATCACGGACGTCGCGACCGAGATACCTCTTTGGCGCTCGATTTCCATGAAGTCGGAGGTCGCCCCCTTCTTAATCTTATTCGATTTTACCGCCCCGGCCGTTTGAATCGCCCCTCCGAAAAGAAGCAATTTCTCCGTTAGGGTTGTTTTTCCCGCATCGGGGTGAGAGATGATACCAAAGGTCCGTCGTTTGGCAATTTCCGCGTCAAGCTTTTGCATAATGATAAATCAAGCTGCAAAAATACGCCAAAAAAATCGCTTAGGCAATTCTGTAGAGACGCGATACCTAATTGTAGAGACGCGATACTTCGCGTCTTAAAAAACAATAGACGCGAAGTATCGCGTCTCTACACAAAAACAAAAAAGACGCGAAGTATCGCGTCTCTACACAAAATCAAAATAGACGCGAGGTGTCGCGTCTCTACACAAAATCAAAATAGACGCGAAGTATCGCGTCTCTACACAAAAACAAAAAAGCCCCTTCATCAGGGGCTTTTCATTTACTCTCTCGTATTCAAGTGCGACTTCGGTCGGCCGTACAAGAAGTACACCACCAAACCGAACACCAACCACGCTAATGCGAAGATTTGTGCCGTACGCCCTAAATTCAAAATCAAGAAGGTATTCACCAAGATACCCAACGGTGCCACGATGTTCAATCCTGAAACCTTAAATGGACGATCACGACCCGGATCACGGAAACGTAAAATCCAAACCGCTAAACACACCATCGTAAAGGCAAACAAAGTACCGAAACTCGTCATATCACCCAGTAATGAAATCGGTGTAAAACCTGCTACAACAGATACCACCGCTCCTACTAAGATCGTCGATTTCCAAGGCGTCTTGAAGGTCGGGTGAACCTCCGCAAAGAAACCTGGCAATAAACCATCCTTCGCCATGCCTAGGAAAACACGCGTTTGGCCCAACATCATCACCAACATCACCGAAAGCAAACCTGCCGTCGCCGCTGCCGTAATCACGAATACCGCCCAAGGCTGTCCCGCTACATCAAATGCATACGCCACCGGTGCCTTTAACGCATCGCCCGTGATGTCCTTGTAGTTCAACATCCCCGTTAATACCAAGGATACCGCGATGTATAAAATCGTACAGATCAACAACGACGCAATGATCGCAAAGGGCATATCTTTCTTCGGATTGATCGCCTCACCCGCTTGGGTAGACACCGCATCAAATCCAATGTAGGCAAAGAAAATCGCCGAAGCACCCGAGATGATACCACCCCAGCCATACGCTGGCAACATCTCGCCATTCTCATGCTCTACCAATGATTCAGCAGGAATAAACGGTGTCCAGTTTTCCACATTGATGTAAAACGCACCCATGATGATCACAAACAAAATCACCGCCACCTTCAAGATCACAATCATGTTGTTCGCACTCGCCGCTTCTTTAATCCCTTTTACTAAGATCCAAGTCACAAACCACACAATCACCAAGGCTGGTAAATTCACCGCCGCGCCACCATAAGACACCGGGTCATTCGTTAAGTTCTCCGGAAGATGTAAGCCAAAGAGGTGCAAGAGCTTATTGAAATAACCCGACCACGATACGGCTACCGTCATGGCACCCATGGCGTATTCGAGGATTAAGCCCCAACCGATAATCCAGGCAAATAATTCACCGACTGTCCCGTAAGCGTATGCATAAGCACTACCCTCAACCGGCAACATCGCCGCAAATTCAGCATAACAAAGCGCGGCGAAAATACATCCGATACCCGCAATAATGAATGAAATCGCCAAAGCCGGACCCGCGTGAAAGTGTGCAGCCGTTCCTGTTAATACAAAAACACCCCCACCAATAATCGCACCGATACCGATCGCTGTTAGACTCCATTTGCCCAATACCCGCTTGAGCTCGCTTTTTTGCATGTCTTGCTCAAACATGTGCATGGGTTTCTTTCTCCAGATACTGTTGTTCATAGTTGATTAATTTGTTGGAAAATATAAATGCCGGTCATCCCTTCGAACAACCGGCATTTGAACTTATTTCTTGGGTTTAGAAGATGTTCCGAGGTCGATTACGATTGGCGCCGCTACAAAAATAGACGAATATGCACCAAAAACAACACCGATAAACATCGCAAACGAGAATCCACGTAACACATCACCTCCGAAGATCAATAACACCGTTACTACCAAGAATACAGTAGTCGCCGTCATCACCGTACGTGACATCGTATGGTTAATTGACTCATTGATGGTCTTAATCATCAAGGCCTTATTACCTAAATCTGGATCCACACCGATCTCCTCACGGATACGGTCAAATACAACCACAGTATCGTTAATCGAATAACCGATCACCGTCAATACCGCCGCAATAAATACTTGGTCAACCTCTAATTCGAAACCGAACAAACGAACGATTCCTACCATACCCAATACCACAAGCGTATCGTGCAACAAGGCTACAATACCACCCAATGAATACTGCCACTTACGGAAACGAATCAAGATGTAGATAAAGATCGCAATCAAAGCATAGAAAATCGACACAAACGATTGCATCAAGATATCATCCGCTACCGTTGCTCCTACCTTCGACTCCGATACCACACGTGGTGATGCCGAAGCAAACTCTTTCAATCCCGTCTCCAAAGCCGTACGAACAGTTTGGTTCGCCTTAATCGACTCATCTTCCACTAAATAAGACGTAGTCACCTTCAATTTCGTCGCGCCGTTGAAAGTCTTCACCTCCACGCCTTTGCCACCGAAATCATCTGTCAAGGCTTCTTTTACCTTATCTGTCGGTACCGCTTGGTTGAACTCAACGACGTATGAACGTCCACCTTTGAAGTCGACACCCAAGTTGAAACCTCCTTGCATAATCACCACAATCGCTCCCGCTGCGATTAACAACCAAGAGAACCAGTACGAATACTTACGCTTTCCGATAAAGTCGAAGTTCATTCCTTTGAACAAATCACGTGAGATAAATGTCTCAAACGTCATCTCCTTCTCCTTACCTGCCTTGATCGCACGTTTCGCCATCCACTCAACCAATAAGTGAGAGATATATACCGCCGTAAATACCGACGTCACCAAACCGATACATAAAGTCACACCGAATCCTTTTACCGAACCCGAACCGAAGATGATCAAAATCACACCAATCAAAATCGTCGTAATGTTACCATCCAAAATCGCACTTAATGCCTTTTCGTAACCCACGTTGATCGCGTCCAACAAGCCTTTGCCCGACTTCAATTCCTCACGAATACGTTCGTTGATTAGTACGTTGGCATCCACCGCCATACCCAAGGTCAACACGATACCCGCGATACCTGGTAAAGTCAAAGCCGCTTGGATTTGAACTAACACACCCGCGATAAAGAATACGTTGAAGAACAAGGCCAAATTAGCCATCCAACCCGGTGAGCCATAATAACCTACCATGAACACAATCACCAACAATAAGCCTAACAACATCGACATATATCCTTGGTTGATTGCCTCCGCTCCTAATGACGGACCTACGAATGCATCTTCCACGATACGTGTTGGCGCTGGCAATTTACCCGCCTTCAATACGTTCGCTAAGTCTTTTGCCTCTTCCACCGTGAAGCTACCTGAGATCGATGAACGACCACCTGGAATCTCCCCGTTGATCACCGGTGCTGAATACACATAACCATCCAATACAATCGCAATGCGGCGACCGATGTTCGCGCCTGTCAAGTTCTTCCAGATACGAGCACCTGTTCCGTTCATTGACATCGTTACTTCCGCACGACCTGTTTGGTCAAAATCTTGAGCCGCATCCGTGATCACATCACCCTCTAATGGAGCTTTTTGACCCTCTGCTTGCTTCAATGCTTCTAATGCTAAAATCTCATCCCCGTTGGTTGCAGGCACGCCTTTCGCCGCCCAAGCAAACTTGATATTCGCTGGGAAGAATCCTTTTACATCCGAACGACGGAACAAAGCGTTCACACGCGCTGTATCTTTTACATACACACCGATACCATTGCCCATTTGAATGAACAATTTCGTCAAAGCCGTACCGGAAGTATCAGCCTTCGCCTTTCCTGCTGAATCTTTCGCTGGAGCAGCTAATTGAGATGCCAATGCATTCGCAGCCGTATCTTTCGCCGCTGGAGCCGCCGCTGGAGAAGCAACTTTTGGAGCTTTTGCCTCACGATCCAACAAAGCACCTAGGGCATTTAAACCTGCACCGTACTCATTCAATTCATAACACTCAACGAATTCTAATTTCGCTGCACCCGATAATAATTTACGCGCACGCTCTGGGTTCTCCACACCAGGTAACTCCACTTGGATACGGTTTGAACCTGGCAAACGCTGAATGTTTGGATTCGCAACCCCAAACTTGTCAATACGCGCTTGGATAATCTTATAAACACGATCCACCGCTCCGTCGATCTCCGCATCAATCACACGCTTCACTTGCGCATCCGAAGAAGTAGATGAAATCTTTCCACGGTTCACCGAGTTAGAGAAAATAGATGCCAACGATTGTTTGGGAGCAATACGAGCGAATGCCTCATAAAACAATTCATTGAACGAAGACGTCGAAGTCGCTTGCGCAGCACTTGCTTCCGCTAAAGCCTTCTCGAAGTTTGGATCGTTCGACTGGCCTGATAGCGCACGCAAAATCTCTACGGGAGATACCTCTAATACCGCGTGTAAACCACCTTCCAAGTCAAGACCCTTTTGCAAGGCATATTGAGTCACCTCTTGTAACGTATAACCGATGTAAACCGGTTGCTTCCAAAGCGAATCGATAAAATGTAAACGCTTCGCTGGATCTACTTTTCCATCCGCCAAAGTCGCATACTTAATCGCTTGTTCTTTAATTTGATTTGACTTCCACGTAAACGATAGGAAGAAAATACATAAGGCTGAAATAATTGTTGACAGCCAAATAATGGCACTTTTGTAACGCATAACTTTAAGTTAAATTGAAAATAATAAATTGTAAATATTCTATTGGACCTTGGTCGTTGGACATTGGACGTTGGACCTTGGACGTTAGACCTTAGACGTTGGATAATAGACTTCTGACCACTGATTACTGACTACTGCCTACTGACCCCTGATCTTTCATGGCGCCAACGTGGCGATGAATTGCGTCAAGAGAATTCGCATGAATTGCGTCCGATGAATAACGGTCGGCAATTTAATGGACACATTGGAAACCTTCGCAATGACTACTTGAAGGCTTGGGAAGACAAAATCCTGAGGAAAATCGAGCTGGGTGCTAGAGCTTGTTTGGTAAACATGCTGCTCCGCAACTTGAATAGTCTTTTGTTGTTTCTCCGTTTTGACATGCGCGGTATCGGCCTTCACCAAGGATATTGGCTTTGCCACGAGCCAAAAAAGCACGGGCATAAACAACAATAAGTGGAAAATATTGACCTTCTTTTGCATGATAGGGAGCAAAAATAGGATAATTTTCTTAGAAATCAATTCCGAATAGAATTTTCGTAAATTTGTCCTTCCAAAAAAAACGCATGTTCAATTATTTAGAACCGTCTTACATCCAAGCGTTCATCCAAGCTGCCCTTCAGGAAGACATCGGCGATGGTGACCACACCTCCCTTTCCACGGTGCCTGCGGATGCCAAAGGAACGGCTCAATTGCTCGTGAAAGACCGAGGCGTATTGGCAGGCGTTGAATTAGCCCAAGCCATTTTCAAGGAAGTTGACCCCACACTACAAGTAGATGTCTTCATTCAAGATGGCACCTGGATCGAAGTGGGTCAGGTGATCTTGGAAGTGCACGGCTCCTCTCAATCCATCCTCAAAGCCGAGCGATTGGTCTTAAATTGCATGCAACGGATGTCGGGGATTGCAACCTACACCCGTTCCATGGTCAATATCTTGGAAGGGACGAGAGCTAAATTATTGGATACGCGCAAGACGACGCCCAACTTCCGTTTGGCGGAAAAATGGGCCTGCAAGATCGGCGGCGCGGTAAATCACCGGTATGGTTTGTTTGACATGATTTTAATCAAGGACAACCACGTGGATTTTGCGGGTGGAATTAAAAATGCCCTGGAAAAAGCATTTACTTATAATGCCCAACGATCAGTGCCTTTGGACATCATGATCGAGGTCAGAAATGAGAGCGAATTGGATGAGGTCTTGGCAATCGGTGGCGTAAAGCGAATCATGTTGGATAATTTCAACCCGGAACGCCTCCGCGCAGCGATCCGAAAAATAGACGGTCGCTTCCCGACAGAAGCCTCTGGCGGTATTAATGAGAAAACACTCCGCGCCTTTGGCGAAACCGGAGTTGATTATATTTCGGTGGGTGCCTTAACCCACCAAGTGAAAAGTTTAGACTTAAGCCTGAAAGCGAAATGAATCTAGTAGACGAAGCAACCTCCGTGGGCTACATTGCCCGCTCCACTCCCAAAGGCGTCGAGCTGATTACCGAAATTCAACGCCTCAAAAAGGAGAAAAATGCAGTCATTTTAGCGCATTACTACGTGGATGGGGAAATTCAGGAATTGGCCGACTATGTTGGCGATTCCCTCGGACTCTCCCAAGCGGCAGAAAAAACGGAAGCCGATTTGATCGTATTTTGCGGCGTGCATTTCATGGGAGAAACAGCTAAGATTCTAAACCCATCCAAGAAAGTTGTTGTTCCCGATTTCAACGCGGGATGTTCGTTGGCAGACTCTGTTCCAGCCTCGGAATTTGCGGCCCTCAAAGCTGCTCACCCGAATGCCATCGTGGTATCATATATCAATTGCTCGGCGGAAATCAAGGCAATGACCGACATTATTTGTACCTCATCCAATGCGGTTCAAATCGTCGAGTCCATCCCTGCAGATCGTGAAATCATCTTCGCACCGGATGCGAATTTAGGCCGCTATGTGGCGCACAAGACGGGTCGGGAATTGATTCTTTGGGAAGGCGCCTGCATGGTGCACATCGATATTTCCCTGGAAAAATTAGCGACCTTGAAAAAGGAATACCCAGATGCCTTATTAATCGCACACCCGGAGTGTAAAGAAGTCATCTTGAAGGAAGCCGATTACGTGGGCTCTACCACCGCGCTGTTGAAATACGTGGAAACCTCTCCAAATTCAACCTTCATCGTAGCGACCGAGGCTGGTATCATGCACAAAATGAAGCAAGCCGTGCCGCACAAGCATTTGATTCCCGCGCCGGCAAACGAACAAAATACCTGTGCCTGCTCCGAATGTCCCTACATGAAAATGAATACCTTGGAGAAGTTGTACAATGCCTTGTATTACGAATTGCCGGAAATTCATTTGGAGGAATCCATCCGCGTACCGGCCTACAAGGCGCTCAAAAAAATGCTTGAAATCTCCGCATAGTAGAGACGCGATACTTCGCGTCTAACCGGGTTGGGTCATAAAACCAAAATTATCATAGGGAAAAAGACGCGAAGTATCGCGTCTCTACAATCCGTACTCATAAAAAAAGCGCGATACCTCGCGTCTAACCATATCCCATGTAGAGACGCGATACCTCGCGTCTGAACAAATCCCGTGTAGAGACGCGATACCTCGCGTCTGAACAAATCCCATGTAGAGACGCGATACCTCGCGTCTGACCGGGTTGGATTATAAAACCGTAATAATTATTGAAAAAAAGACGCGAAGTATCGCGTCTCTACAATCTGTACCCAAAAAAGACACGATACCTCGCGTCTAACCGGGTTGGATCATAAAACCAAAATTATCATGGGGAAAAAGACGCGAAGTATCGCGTCTCTACAAGTTTTGCCAAATAGACTATCGACTGTTAGACAGTTAAACGTGATTGATCACGTTTAACTGTCTAACTCAAACATCGCCTCAATCTCCACCGGAATATTATCCGGCAAGGTTCCCATGCCCACCGCGGAACGAACCCCGATGCCATTTTCATCACCCCAGACTTTGGCAAATAATTCCGAACAACCATTAATCACATACGGATGACGCAAAAAATCATCCGTCGCGTTCACCATCCCCAACACCTTAATCACCCGCTTCACGCGATTCAAGGAACCCAATTGCGCCTTCAAGGTCGCCAAAATCGTCAGCCCTACTTGTTGGGCCGCCAGTTTCCCCTCCTCGATATCCAGCTCCGCACCGATCCGACCGATAATCAAGGATGCATCCGTCCTTACCGGACCATGACCAGAAACATAGTAAAACTCCCCAACCTGTAAACCGGGCTTATAGACTCCCAAAGGTTTCGGGGCGGGTGGTAATTCAAGGCCCAAGGCCGCAAAGCGTTCGTCTGCTGTTTGCATTATTTCTTATGTAATTGAAGAATGATTTCTGAAATCAAGCCGGTCCAACCGGTTTGGTGATTCGCACCTAAGCCTTTACCCGTATCCCCATCGAAATACTCGAAGAACAAATGAGAATCCGCATGTAACTTTTCATGCCCATCGTACATTGGAATAACTCCTTTTTCGTTCGGCACAAACATGGCCAATAAACGACGAGAAACCCCTTCCGCGGCATCCTTGATATTCATCATTTCGCCGGAATTTGTCGGGAATTCCACCTCGTAATCCGAACCATAATAATCGGAGAACTTTTTCAAGGAGTCCAAAATCAAATAATTCATCGGGAACCAAATCGGGCCACGCCAGTTGGAGTTACCCCCAAACATACTGCCCGTCGACTCCGCCGGCGTGTAATCCACCTGCAAGGTTCCTCCCTCATAATTAAATTTATAAGGATGCTCTTTGTGATATTTGGAGAGCGAACGAATTCCGTAGTCGGATAAAAACTCCGTCTCATCAAACATCCGCTTCATAATCATCTTCATCCGGTGACCACGCAGGATCGAAAGCAAACGCGTCTCCCCCTTTCCAGGTTCATACCAGCGAGAGATCAAACTCGCCAAATCCGGACGGTTATTCAATACCCATTCCACTCGGCGTTTGAAAGCTGGTAATTTCTCCAACATCTCTGAGGTCAATACCTCCACCGCAAACAAGGGAATCAAGCCCACCATCGAACGAACCTTCAATAATTCCGCACTACCATCTTCCTTATGCAACATGTCATAATAGAATTGGTCGTCTTCATCCCAAAGATTCAATTTATCGCCACCGATCGACTGCATCGCACCGGCAATGTGCAAGAAGTGTTCAAAGAATTTGGAAGCCATATCCTGGTAAACCGGATTTTCAATGGCAATCTCACAAGCTATGCGCAACATGTTTAAGCTGTACATCGCCATCCAACCCGTTCCATCGGCCTGCTCCAAGTGTCCACCCGTAGGCAATTGCGCCGAACGGTCAAACACCCCAATATTATCCATCCCCAAGAAACCTCCCCCGAAGATGTTGTTTCCTCCCTCGTCCTTCAGGTTCACCCACCAGGTGAAATTCAAGAGCAATTTATGGAAGATACGTTCCAAGAAGACGACGTCCCCTTTCCCGTTCATTTCCTTATCGATCTCATACACCTTCCAAGTCGCCCAAGCATGAACCGGTGGGTTCACATCCGAGAATGACCATTCATAGGCAGGAATCTGCCCATTCGGGTGCATGTAATATTCCCGCAGAATAACGGCTAATTGGCGCTTCGCAAAATCCGGGTCCAAACGCGCCAAAGGCAAGGTATGGAAAGCCAAATCCCAAGCTGCGAACCATGGGTATTCCCATTTGTCCGGCATGGAAAGAATATTCGCCGCATACATGTGCCGCCAGGTATTGTTTCGTCCGTGCTTGCGTGATGCATCCGGTTTTGGCATGGCCGGATCACCTTTGATCCATTCGAAAACATTGTAATAATACCACTGTTTGGTCCACAACATCCCCGCATAGGCATGACGCTGCAAATTACGCAAGCCATCATCTTGAATATCCTTTTGCAAATCGGCGTAAAAATCATTGGCATCCCTCAACCGCGCCGCGTAGATTTCATCAAAATCCGCGAAGGGCTCACGTAAAGTCAAAGTCGTCAAACGCAAACGAAAAACCTTTTTGCCTCCCGCAGGTATCTTCGCTGCATAACGAACCGAAGCCTTCGTTCCAATATGATTCGGATTGACGGCATGCTTGTTTTTATTTACGACATAATCATTGATTCCATCTTTGGTGTAATGCGATAAGTTCGCAGAACCATGCAAACGCTCAAAGTTGGTCTCATTATCACAGAACAAGAATTCATCCGCTTCTTCCGCATATAACTTAAAACGCCCCACGACGCGGTGGTCCACCTCAATAAACGAATGACCTACGCCCGTCAACATCGGTTTGTAGTTGTAATTTTCATATCCCCAGCACCAGGTATTCCGGTACCAGATAGTCGGCAAAACAGTAATCGGTGCGGCAACCTTCGAACGATTCTCCACCGTTACTTGAATGAGAATATCTTGTTCATCCCCTTTGGCATATTCCATGGTGATGTCGAAAAACTCATTGTTATCAAAAACGCCTGTATCCATAATCTCATATTCCGGCTCCAAACGCGAGCGTTTCTTGCTTTCATCGATGAGTTTTTGATAGGGAAAAGTCTGCTGCGGGTACTTGTACAGCATCTTTTGGTAGGAGTGCGTCGGCGTAGAATCTTGGTAATAGTACAATTCCTTCACGTCTTCGCCGTGATTCGATTCATTCCCCGTAAGGCCAAAAAAGCGCTCTTTTAAGATATGATCCCGGTGATTCCAGAAGGCAAAAGCAAAGCAAACATGTTGTTTATTGTCGGAGATACCACCAATTCCCTCCTCACCCCAACGGTATGCCTTGGAACGGGCCATGTCGTGTGAAATCGTCTCCCAGGCATTCCCACTCGCTGAATAATCTTCACGAACCGTGCCCCATTGACGCTCTGTCAAATAAGGCCCCCACTTTTTCCAACCTTTATTATCATTACGAAGACTCAGTCGTTCGCGTTCAGCTCCCTTATGTGACATAAATTTATAAATGCTTAGACGTTGTTGATATGAATGGTAAACCACAAATATAGAATTTTTGATGGAAATCCATCTTGTAGAAAAAGGACAAAACGAGGAACCATGCACGGGATGTTCGCCTTTCTTTTTATATTCGAAATTCTAAATCAACAAAATGAAAAAACTCACGTATCTATTATGCCTTTTGGCCTTCCTAGCTTGTAAATCAGGCGATGCCAAAAAAGAACTCAGCACACTCGTAGACAACTACTACGAAGAACAATTAAAACTCAATCCCGTTTCGGCAACCGCGAATGGCGACAACCGCTACAATGACCAGTTGAGCATCGACTTCACCGATTCCCACCGCGCGAAAGTAAAGGCGCTTTTAGAAAAAACGCAAAAAAGCCTGTCGGACATCAATCGCGAATCCTTGGACGACAACGACCAGATTACCTATGACATGTTGAAGCGCGACATCGATTTAGGCCTGGAAGGGTTAACGTTCCAAGACAATTTAATGCCCCTGAACCAATTTTATGGTTTTCACCTAACCTTCGCGCAGTTGGGCAGTGGTTCAGTAATGCAGCCATTCACCAACAAAAAAGACTACGAGAACTGGGCGAAGCGGATGCACTTGGGAGCAGCCTACTTGGATTCAAGCATTGTTTATTTCAGGCGTGGGTTGGCTGCCAATGTGGTTTTGCCAAAAGCTTTGGTCGTGAAAGTAATTCCACAATTGCAATCCTTTCATGTTTCCGACATCAAACAGAGTACCTTCTACGGTCCATTAACGAAATTCCCGAAAGACTTCACCGAAGCTGATAAGGAGAAATTCACGAAAGAATACAGCCAAATTATCCAGTCGGAAATCATCCCAGCCTACACCCGTTTAGCGCAATTCATGCAAACGGAATACCTTCCAAAAGCTCGGACCACAACCGGTATTTCGGGCATTCCGAATGGTGCGGCCTATTATCAATTTTTGATTCGGGTGTTGACGACGACCGACAAACCTGCCGATGAAATCTATCAAACGGGTTTAGCAGAAGTAAAGCGCATTCGGACCGAAATGGAAAAGACCAAACAGGCGGTCGGCTTCCAAGGCGACCTCAAAGCATTCTTTGAGTACATGCGGACCGACAAGAAATTCACGCCTTACAAAACGCCAGCTGAAGTGTTAGCGGCATTTCATGCCATTCACAAGAAGATGGAACCGGCATTAAAAACGATGTTTGGAAGAGTACCGAAAACGCCATTCGAGATTCGTCAAACGGAGGCATTCCGTGCGGCATCGGCATCGGCGGAGTATTTCCAAGGATCGGAAGATGGGACACGTCCAGGTATTTTTTATGTGCCCATTTTAGATGCGACCAAATTCAATACGACATCCGGCATGGAGAGTTTATTCTTACATGAGGCGATTCCAGGGCATCATTACCAGGTGAGTCTCCAACAAGAAAATAGTCAATTACCCAAATTCCGTCGATTCGGAGGTAATTCGGCCTACGCAGAAGGTTGGGCATTGTATACCGAAAGTCTAGGGAAAGAATTGGGATTGTACACGGATCCTTATCAATACATGGGCGCCTTGGGTGATGAAATGCACCGTGCCATTCGTTTGGTGGTGGATGCGGGTATGCACTCGAAAAACATGACACGCGAGGAAGCCATCAAGTACATGATGGACAACGAACCGCTGAGCGAAGAAGGCACCATCGCCGAAATCGAGCGTTACATGGCGATTCCCGCGCAAGCGCTATCCTATAAGATTGGGGCCTTGAAAATCCGGGAGATCCGTGAGCGTTTGAGCAAGGAACTCGGCACGAAATTCAAGTTATCCGATTTCCACGATGAGATCCTAAAGGATGGCAACATGCCTTTGGATGTCATGGAAAACAAAATGAATCGCTGGGCGAAAAGTTTGTAGAGACGCGATACCTCGCGTCTTTGCAAAAACAAATTGTAGAGACGCGATACTTCGCGTCTTTGCAAAAAAAACAAATGTAGAGACGCGATACTTCGCGTCTTTGCAAAAAAACAAATTGTAGAGACGCGATACCTCGCGTCTTTGCAAAAAAACAAATTGTAGAGACGCGATACTTCGCGTCTTTGCAAAAAAACAAATTGTAGAGACGCGATACCTCGCGTCTTTGCAAAAACAAATTGTAGAGACGCGATACTTCGCGTCTTTGCAAAAAAACAAATTGTAGAGACGCGATACTTCGCGTCTTTGCAAAAAAAACAAATGTAGAGACGCGATACCTCGCGTCTTTGCAAAAAAAACAAATGTAGAGACGCGATACCTCGCGTCTTTGCAAAAACAAATTGTAGAGACGCGATACCTCGCGTCTAAATATTTAACAAAAAGACGCGAAGTATCGCGTCTCTACAAAAAAACAATAAGACGCGAGGTATCGCGTCTCTACAAAAACAGCGTTGCATACATCGCGTCTCTACAAAAATATCCCGCCGCCACAAATAACATGAAACTCACCACCACCTTCTCCATCCCCCGTTCTCCCTACCCCATCCGCGCCGAGAATCAAATCCTTTGCATCGGGTCTTGCTTTGCGGAAAACATGGGAAATCGTTTAGCCGATTTACCATTGAAGGTCTCTAGCCAGGCCATGGGAACACTCTTCCACCCATTGAATATCCTTCGCTCATTGCAGCCGCAGGAATTGAAGGAGGAGGAGTTGTATAAGCAAGGGGATAATTTTGTGCATCCCGACTTCCATTCCCAATTCATGGGAGCAGACTCCACGTCGTTTTTGGCCCAACTAAATACCTTAAAAACGAATACGCTCGAGTTTTTAAAGGCGAGTCAATTTTTGGTTATCACCTGGGGAACTGCCTATTATTACGAAGACAAAGTACTCGGAAGAGCGATTGCGAATTGCCACAAACAATTACCTGCACGCTTTACAAAGCATTTGAGCAGCGTAGAAGAAATATGTGCGGTATACGAGGAATTTCTCCGTAAGAGACCCTTCCTAAAAGTCATCATTAGTGTCTCACCGGTTCGACATACACGGGATGGGATGCCCGAAAATTCGGTTTCGAAGGCCATTTTGCGTTTGGCAGCGGACCAATTGGCCCAAAAATTTCCGGAACAGGTCAGCTATTTCCCGGCCTACGAAATCATGATGGATGAATTACGGGATTACCGCTTTTATCAGGCAGATTTAATTCACCCGACCGACCAAGCCGTGAATTACATTTACGAGCGATTTAAAATCACGCATTTCGATGATTCCATGTTGGAAATCGCCAAAAGATGGCAGGAAATCCATAACACCTTGCAACATCGTCCGCATCCCTTGCAAAACGCGCAGCATGTGGAAGTGCTAAAGCGATTGCGGAAAGAAGTGGAGAAGGATCAATCGGGGATTGATTCGAGCAAATTATTGGCAAAAATAGACCAACAAATTTTGGCCTTATCTTAATACAAAGCCCTATATTTGAAGTTTGAAAGGCAAGAACGCATTATGGGAGAATTAAGTGTAACAAAAGAAATCATATTAGGTGCTTTGAGCACGGTACAGGAGCCCGACTTGAAAAAGGATTTGGTGACCTTGGGTATGATAAAGGATATCGAATTGGGCGTAGGGGAAGTTCGCTTCACGGTGGTGTTAACGACACCGGCCTGCCCATTGAAGGAGAAAATCAGACAAGATTGTGTGGATGCCATTCAGAAATTGGTGCATCCAGATTTAAAGGTTGTCATCAACATGACGGCCGAGGTAACGACTTTACAACAACAGGATCCCTTGATTCCAGGAGTGAAGAACGTGATCGCGGTGGCTTCGGGTAAGGGTGGCGTAGGAAAATCGACCGTAACGGCGAACTTGGCGATGGCCTTGAAGAAGGCAGGTGCCAAAGTAGGTATTTTGGATGCGGATATTTCCGGTCCATCGATACCGGTGATGTTTGGGGCGGAAGATATGCAGCCATTGGTGCAAGAAGTAAATGGCAAGAATCGCATCCAACCGATCAACCAATACGGCATTAAATTAATTTCCATGGGCTTTTTAGCCCCGACAGAAAGTCCAGTACCTTGGCGTGGACCGATGATGACGCAGGCTTTGCGCCAGTTTTTTGGAGATACCAACTGGGATGAATTGGATTATCTATTAATCGATTTACCTCCGGGAACCTCGGATATTCACTTGACTTTGGTTCAATTAATTAAATTGACCGGCGCGGTGATTGTCACAACACCTCAAAAAGTAGCCTTATCCGATGCGACCAAAGGCTTGCAATTCTTTAAGCAAAATGGAATCAATGTCCCTATTTTGGGATTGGTTGAAAATATGGCTTATTTCACACCGGCGGAATTGCCCGACAACAAATACTATTTGTTTGGCAAAGACGGCGGAAAGGAATTAGCAACAAAATACGATGTGCCTTTCTTGGGCGAAGTACCCTTGGTACAAGGCATTCGGGAAGCGGGCGATGCAGGGAAACCGATCGCAGCGGAAGAAGGCCCAACCTCGGAGGCATTTGGAAAAATAGCGGCGAATTTGGCGCAACAAATCGCGATCAATAACGCAAAATAAGCACATGGAAAATCACCCACTCTATTCAAAAATCCAAACAGCCCTTGATGGGATTAGACCCTATTTGGCGGCTGATGGAGGCAATGTGGAAATCGTCGAAATTACGACGGACAATATTTTAAAATTAGCCTTGGTGGGTAATTGCCAATCTTGCAACATGTCGGCCATGACCTTTCGTGCCGGTGTAGAAGAGGCCATTCGTCGCGATGTACCCGAAATCAAGGCCGTAGAAGAAATCAAAATAGAATGATGCGTATAGGAATATTTTTTGGTGGACAGGCGCGCGAGCGTGAGATCAGTTTTGCCGGCGGGAAAACCGCCATGGCACACATCAACAAAGCCCTATTCACACCCGTACCAATATTTGTCGATGGACTCGGAAATTTCATCCTCATCAAGGAGGAATTAATTTACCAAGAAGCCATTCGTAACTTCTTTCCTCCCCTTTCCTACCAACGAGCTCCTTTCTCGGTTTACACGGAATCCTTGACGGACATCAACGATTACTCGGCCATGTTGGCGGAAATCGGAACCGTCCTAAACCCATCCGATTTCGCGAAGCACATCGATTTCGCATTTATTGCGATGCACGGACCCGGAGCAGAAGATGGCAGCATTCAAGGATTGTTGGAGTGGTTTAACATTCCCTATTCGGGTCCGAGTGTATTGGGTTCGTCGATCGGAATCGACAAGGTGAAGCAGAATGATTGGTTGGCCAAAAGCGTCGGCCTCGATAAAAAATATTTCGTGTTGCAGCGTGCCGACTACGAAGCATACGGTCGGGAGACCTTATTCGAGCAAGTCAAAAAGGCCATCGGTATCCCGTTTGTGGCCAAAGCGCCGCATCAGGGATCTTCAATAGGTTTGGCATTTGTGAAGGAGGATTCCTTGGAAGTCTTTGACCAGGCGATAAAAAAATGTTTGTTCATTCAGGAGATTTACCGCGAGGATTGGATCACTTATTCGGACGAACAGCAAATTGAATTGTTACAAAAAATGGTGAATCTGGACGAGGGAATTGGTTTCCCGGTTCGATTTAATCACCAGGTTTATGTTCATCCGGTGGAATTATTGGCCGCGTTGAAAGAATATTTTGTGCATACGGTCACCAAGGCAAGCATACATTCGATGCACTCGGAGGATGCGGTGTTGTTGGAGGCCTTTGTGAACGGCAATGAATTTAGTTGTGGGGTTATTCAAACGCCGAAAGGGGAATCAGTTGCCTTGCCGCCTACGGAGATTGTCATTGACGAGTCGGTGGAAGTCTTTGATTTCAACGCCAAATACAAATCGAAATTAACGCGTAAACGTATCCCGATGGATGCGTCCTTGCAACACTTGCAGCAAATTCAGGCACAGGTGAAGCAAGCCTTTGATGATTTAGGATTCGGGGTTTGCACGCGTATCGATGGATTTTTACGGTCGGATGGAACGGTTGTTCTGCATGATCCGAATACGATTCCGGGCATGTCGCCCACATCCTTGATTTTCAAGCAGATGGCGGAAATTGGTTTAAGTGTAACCGATTCGATTACGTATTTCATTCGCCAATCGATTCGTGAGCGCATGCGCAATGGAAAGAATTACCACATCTTCCGCAAGTTATTGGAGGGATTGGATAAAGAAATTCGCACACTGATTGACTTGAAAAAATCGCAGGAAGCTGTATTGATTCAGGTAGATATCAACAACTTAGAGACGAGTTTTGAGGCTGCAAAACAGGAAGCTGCCCGACTAGCGGCTTTGGGAAATCAGGCCTACAAGGTAGTTGTGGCATTGGAAGTAGAGGAGGGAGAAATCGAATATGTATTGCACACGGCGCAGTTGGCCAAAGACAGCCACAAAGAATTATTAGATAGTATCCATCAGGGAGTACATCCCTTGATTGCTCATACGCGTCAAGCGGGGGCAGATATCACCGCATTTTATACGAATTAACATGGAACTCAATCCGCTACAATACCCAATTGGTAAATTTTCTGCACCCGAAATCATCTCACCGGAATTGCGTGCGGAGTGGATTAAAACCATCGAGGATCTTCCGGGACAATTGGCAGCTTTGCTAGACGGTGTTGATGAAACGCTTTTGGAGAAACCCTACCGCGAAGGAGGCTGGTCGGCCCGCAAGGTCATCCACCACCTCTACGACAGCCACATTAATTCGTACATCCGTTTCAAGATGGCCTTGACGGAAGACAACCCAACCATCAAACCCTACGATGAAAACACGTGGGCAGAAATGCCTGATGGCAACGAGGCACCTATTCAGTGGTCGATCGAGGGAATCAAATACATCCACTTGCGTTGGGTATATTTGATGAAGACGATGCAAGAATCGGATTGGTCAAAGACTTATTTCCACCCGGAGCGTGGAATTAGCTATCCATTGGATCGCGTGTTAGGGATTTATGCTTGGCACTCTGTGCATCACTTGAAGCATATACAATCAGTGCTTTAGACTTTAGACTTTAGACTTTGGACTTTTGACTGTAGAGACGCGACACTTCGCGTCTTTTTTGCAACCATACATTAGAGGTTAGAGGTAAGAGGTTGGTTATTAGAATGTAGAGACGCGACACTTCGCGTCTTTTTTGCAACCATACATTAGAGGTTAGAGGTAAGAGGTTGGTTATTAGAATGTAGAGACGCGATACTTCGCGTCTTTTTTGCAACCATACATTAGAGGTTAGAGGTAAGAGGTTAGAGGTGTATGAACATCCTCCGAACAGAAAGTCAAACCTCTTACCTCTTACCTCTTACCTCTTACCTCTAACCTCTTTCTTCTTGTTCCACGGCGCCGTGGTATTCCGCGCCATATCGATCGCCAAACCGATCATCAATAGGGTGAATAGGATAATGACCCAACGGAATATTTTTTGATTCTTCATATTAGATACGTGTTTGAACGATGGCACTGCCGCGGGTGACTTCTTTCCAGGAATCGAGCGTAGGCCATTGCAAATGTACGCAATTGGCTGTCTCCATCTGAATTTGTTCCCCGGAAAAATAAGAGGCTAAATACGATATCGACGGATTGTGAGCCACCAAATAAATCACCTTTTCTCCTCGTTCCTGAATCATTTCCAAATAAGCCGGACCCGAAGCATGGTACCAAGACTCTGAAAATTCCGCGCTTGATTCACTGATCAGCTCAAAGGTTTGTCGGGTCCTTACAACGGAAGAAACCAACCAATGTCCTTCTGGCATTCCTTTCAATTTAGGCTTCAGTTGGCGCGCCTCCTCCAAACCCTGCGACGAAAGCTTTCGGGCTTCATCGGGCAAGGTATAGGGGCCCGCATGCGCATGTCGGATGAGGATCAGTTCGATCATGACTTAATCAATGGAAATTCGCCGGCGGCGTGTTTGGCACCCATCTTAATGTAATGGTCTGCCCCATATTTCAAGGCCTCGATTTGCTCGGGGTTGAGGGTTTTTACCACTTTGGCTGGACTACCCAAAACCAGGGAATAATCCGGAATTTCCATCCCGGTGGTCACAAGCGCATGGGCGCCGATTAAACAACATTTGCCCACTTTGGCCCGATTTAAAACCGTGGCATGCATGCCAATCAATGAACCTTCTCCAATTTCCGCACCGTGAACAATGGCGGAATGACCCACCGTTACGCGAGGCCCAATGATGGTTTTATCTCCCTCATCGGCGTGTAAAACGGCATTATCTTGGATGTTGCAGCCTTCGCCGAGGTGGATTTCCTCCACATCCGCGCGTACGACGGCGCCGTACCAGATGCTTACATCATTTCCGATTTTCACGCGTCCCATGACGCTAGCGGTGGGTGCAATAAAACGAGCCATTGGATTCTTTTTTTGTCAAAGATAAACAGAATTGATAATTTGCTGCATGGAGAAAAGTTTATTCGAGGTGGGAGAATGGTCGGCCGATGATTGCATCCTATCCCTAGGCTGCGGAGCCGGCTGGTGGGAGATTAATCAGGTCATCCAAAACGAGGCAGGGGAATTGTTACTTTTGGACTCCAATACCCATGTCTTAAACCGGGCCGACATCGACGAGACGATCGTTTATTTCGAAAAGCAATTCGACCAAAGACTTACGAGTCCCATTCAACTATTTCATGCGGATGCCATGAATATTCCTTTGGGGCGTGAATCGGTGGACCAAATTTGGTTGTTGAATAGCTTACATGAAATGGATCATCCGTCTGCCGTTTTACAGGAAATCAATCGGGTATTAAAAGAGGGCGGCAGCGTGGTCGTGGAGGAAATATTAACCGGTGAAATACATGAAGGATGTGGCAAGAAATTGTTTCGAGCAGATGAATTGATTGCCCTATTTGAATCCATCGACATGAAAGTAATGCGACGCTGCAAGAAAGATCAGGAAGCTGAATACCTAAAATTCAGTCGGGAGGCTTGATTCCTAGCGATGCTTTTCGCAAATTTGTGGCCTATATGAGCAACATCGACAAACCATTTATCATCGGAATTACGGGAGGCAGTGCGTCTGGGAAGACGTTGTTTTTGAAGCGCTTGATGGAGCAATTCCAGGCGGATGAGATTTGTCTATTGTCCCAGGATAATTACTACCGACCGATCCACGAGCAAACGAAGGACCACAACGGAATTGAAAATTTCGATTTACCGGGTGCGATTGATGATGAAGCCTTCGCAGCGGATGTCGAGAAATTACGGGCTGGCGAGGTTGTCTCACGTCCAGAGTATACCTTTAACAATACATCGAAAGTTCCCGACTTATTGCATTTCCACCCACGTAAGATCTTGGTAGTGGAAGGTATTTTCGTCTTTCATTTTCCGGAAGTTGCCAAATTATTGGATTTGAAGATCTTCATCGATGCGAAGGATAAGGTGAAATTAAAACGCCGCATCAAGCGCGATAACGAGGAGCGCGGCTATGATTTACAAGATGTCATGTACCGCTGGAAATACCACGTAAAGCCGACGTACGAGCAATTCATCCGACCGCATAAGCGATCTTGTGACATTGTTATTCCCAATAATGATCATTTTGAACGAGGATTGGAAGTTATCGTACATTTCCTGAAGGCCCAAGTTTAATCGCTTTTACTACCTCGTAAAATCAGGTACGACCTCATTGGTCCCTAACTGCACGGAAAAGTGGGTGGTATTCGCAGTTGCATTAAAAAACTTGATTTGATTCAACGCACTCGCGCTTAATGGGGAACCTACAAAAAAGTTTCCGGAGGTTCCACTTTGACCAGACACCCGTATCTGCCCATACTGATTAATGGCACCCGCAGAACGCAAGACGCCATTCGAGGAAATAAATTTCGTAGATGTGGTCTTCAACATCCCCGAATTTTCTAAACTAGGTGATGAACCGCTCCCCGCAATACTATATACGCCATCCCATCCGTTGACGGTCAAGGTCTTTCCCGTCGTAAAAGTCCCGGCCGAAGCAAAATTGATCGTATGCGCTCCCGCACCTAATTGCAAGGTGGAATTATCACTGATGAACAATTGCCCCAGCGTTTCCGAATAGCCCTCCGTACTCAAGGTACCCCCGTTAAAATAAACATTACTCGCATTCGAAATCACTTGATTTCCTCCCAATACCAAACGGCCCGCCGTGATCCGCGTCAGGCCCGAATAGGTATTCACCGCATTCAGCGTCATTTGACCCGTACCCGTTTTATCCAAGCCCCCCGTTCCCGAAATAATTCCATTCACGATTAGATTCCCAGTCGACCCCGTTGTCCGACCCACCGTCCACAAGGTGCTCCCATTCGCAATGGCACCCGTCACTGTCAAATCCGACTCCGTATTCCAGCTGACCGCCGTGCCCGCCAGACTTATATTCCCCGACCAAGTACTCGCCCCGTTTTTGGTTAACAACGCGCCATTGGCTGTAATCGCATTACTCGTAATCGTTAGCGTTTCCCCGGATACATTCAGTGCCCCATCCAAAGTCAAATTCGCCCCAGAAGAAATAACGGTTCCCGCTGAATTTGAACCTAAAGCCAAATCGTTTTTCACAAGGGTTTGACCCGCTGTCAAGGTCGTTAAACCGGTGTAGGAATTCGCCGTATTCAAATTCAGAATTCCCGTATAGTTCTTGGTCAAAGTGGCATTCCCCGTAGCAATCTCCCCATTGATATTCAAGGTTCCGTAAACATTACACGTCAGGTTGGTATTTGTCCCCTGAATCGCCGGTCCAGTCAGTGGATTGATA
Source organism: Aquirufa sp. 5-AUSEE-100C1 (assembly GCF_054558655.1). Taxonomy (NCBI): domain Bacteria; kingdom Pseudomonadati; phylum Bacteroidota; class Cytophagia; order Cytophagales; family Flectobacillaceae; genus Aquirufa; species Aquirufa sp. 5-AUSEE-100C1. The sequence continues at coordinate 310,785 of NZ_JBPXKO010000002.1, forward strand.
CTTAGGCTTGAACTCAAATAAACATAAATGGATGAAGCTGCCGACAAATTAAGCGTTCCATTCCAAACATTCGAACCTGTGTTGGCATACAAAACACCGAGCGTCGGCAAACTACCTAAGGTCAACGCTTCCCCGGAAACCGTTACACCATTTAAGCGCAATCCGCCCCCATCTGCAATCGTCCCAGCATTGGTAGATCCTAATGAAGAGGCATGACTAATGGCCAAATTACCCCCACTAATTCGTGTCAAACCCGTATAGGTATTCGCCGTCGTGGCTAAAGTAGTCGTTCCCGTCCCCACTTTTTCCAGATGGACTACCCCGACACCATCTTCTATTAATCCATCGTAAGTCGAGCTATTCGTCCCAAATTTAAAGGTACTCGCATTCGAACTACTGTTGGTGATTTTTGTCGAGGAGACCCCTGTAATCGAGGCAACGGTATTGCTAAAACCATTCAAATCCAAAATCGTATTCGCCGCTAACGTGACATCACTCGTGCTCGGAATCGCCTGTGCCACATTCAATACTAATTTACCAGCATTCACGGTCGTACTTCCCGTATACGTATTCGCCCCACTTAAATTGAGAACACCAGCACCCGACTTGGTGAAATGATAGGCACGAATAATCGAACCACCCACCAAACCATCGTTTACACCACCTCCACTCGTCAGGGTCGTATTAGCCGTAGACAAGGTCACATTTCCACCACCGACGTAATTCGTTCCCCTTCCTAAACCCGCATTGATATTGTTACGAATACTTAATCCACCCGGCGCACTCAAGCTGATGTTGCCGCCATTCCCACCAACAACATTAGTCGATTCGAGGCCACCTTCTGAACTCAAAACGCCACTGTAATCCAAATTACCCGTTGTACTCGTAATACTAATCGCTCCTCCCGTTCCACCCCAGCCACCTCGACCACCGTTTGATAAGACCGAACCTCTCATTAAAACGGAATTGACCGCATTAATGGCAATAGCACCACCCGTTCCTGCCGTTGTCTGGTAGGTCCAGACTGAATTTCCACCGGAGGCATCCAACACACTTCCTGCTGCCAAACTCACCGAGCCACTTACCGTATAGGTCTGCGCACCGCCATAGCCTCCATTGAATCCAGCATCACTCGCTTTGGCATTTTCCCAACCTTTCGTTAAAACCTGTCCCGTACCCGCTATCACCAAATCTCCACCAATCACCATGGTCACGCTTCCTGTCGGATTGGTATTCGAGGCAAATTCTGCCATGGATCCACTTAAATCAATCACCGAATTTAACCGCACAATGCTCGCCGCATTCAATATCAAACTATACGGATAATATTGTTGGGACGACCGAATGGTCATATTGGCATAAAACTGAACCACCCCTCCACTCGTTATCCGCAACGAAGAGGTATTGCTGCCATTCGTCAAGCAATTGAGATTGGTGACGGGAGATTCAAAAACCATGTTCCCCGACTGGGTCCCACCGCTACGAGCCGTACTAATCTCCACAAATGAATAAGCCCCCAATTTACTCTGCAAATCTGCCGCACTCAAAATGGCATTATCCGCGGTAGGATTAAAGCGGTAGACGCCACTTTGCGTCAACGTCCACGCACCGTTGCTACTCGTCGCAGCCGAAGTAATCCGTACATCACTATGTCCTGTAGCACCCGTGAACTTAAGCGAACCCGGAACTAATTCACCATCCGTTAATTGCAAGGTATTGGATTGAACAGCTGTGGACGAATTATAAAAAAACATTTGGCCTAAGCGGTCCGGTGATAACACTGCATTCGCACCCACATAAATTCGACCCGCAGATCCCGTTGACCCCGGACTAGCATAGGTCCCCTGCCAACCGTTAATCGTCAAATAATGAAAATCAAATAAACCACTCAACCCACTAAACCGTAGCGTATGCACCGAATTACCCAAGGAGATACTAGAGAGCGTGTTGAGAATTAATTCTGCCAATGTTTCGGTGTAACCGCCAGTTGATAAATCACCTCCACTTAATTTCAATGAACTCACATCGGGAATACGTTCGTTATTTCCCAATAACAAGGATCCTCCGATGAGTTCGGTTTGGCCGGTGTACAAAGCCTCGCCGACCAACTCGACCACGCCACCCGGAGAACCATAGACTTTCAAGCCATAGCTACTCGCCGCAATGGCAGGAGTGCCGGTCAAACTCAATTTGCCCGAGATACTACCCAGCCCAATTCCCACAGTTCCAGCCATGGTAATTGTCCCCGACCACACATTATCCCCACTCACATTTCGGATGGATCCGCCACTCCCTCCAACGCCCAAACCGGATACCGTCAAGGATTTACCGAGGATAGAGATTCCACCCGTTAACTCTAAAGCAGCTTGATCAGCTACCACGATTCCACTTGAATTGGATCCCAAAGCGCCATTGGAACCGGCACGCAAAGTTCCATTCCGACCGGTCACTTGGGTCAAGCCACTGTAGACATTATCCGTCATCAAATACAGACTTCCCCCACCATCGTAGGTAATTCCGCCGGTACCAATATTGATGATCCCTGTAATATTCAAAATTCCATAACCTCCAAAAAGCAAATTGGCATTGGTGCCGGTAATCACATTCGTAGCCGTTAGATTCAAGGTCCCATTAAAACCCATTATGCGAACCCCTGAAGTCACTGTTATTTCACCTGCAAAGCTATTTACCCCGCTTAAATTGTATAAGGCTCCTCGTTGAGAACTGATCCCCGTTCCCGTCAGACTTAATGCCTCTGCACCCACATTAATCCCACCAAAAAACTCCAAAATCGAATTTGAATTGACCGTTGTACCACTTTGCACCGAGCCCAAGCCTGTCGAATTCCCCACACTCAGAATACCTGCCGTAATATTGGTCGGACCCGTATAGCTATTCGCCCCCGTAATTGCCAATTTACCCGTTCCCATCTTAACGAAACTCAATACCCCTGCCCCATCTTCAATCACGCCACTATGACTCGTCGATGAGTTGTTCGAACCGACCGTAAGTGTCACCGAACCACCTACACTGTTGGTGATTTTCGCGCCGCCATCCAAGCTAGCTAATGTCAACGAATTGCCAACCACATCAATCTCCGTTCCCGTGCTCGAAGTTAAGGCCGTGCCGGATGGAATTGCCCCAGCGACTGCTAAATACAGAGAACCCCCGTTCAAATTAGTTGTTCCCGTATACGCATTAACCGCACCTAAGGAGAGAACCCCAGCTCCCGACTTGATAAAATTTGACCCTCGAATAATGGAAGAACCCACCATGCCATCATTCACTCCGCCTCCCGTCGTTCGTGTTGTATTGCCCGTAGACAATGTCACAATTCCACCTCCCGTATAACTAGATCCCCTGCCTAAACCCGCATTCACGTTGTTTCGAATGCTTAATCCGGTCGATCCATTTAGGGTGATATTGCCCCCATTTCCTCCAACAGGTCCACCAAAATCATTCCCACCCTCGCTACTTAACACGCCACTGTAATCCAAGGTACTTGTACTACTCGTAATGCTGATCGCACCTCCGTTACCTCCTCGACCACCATACCCTCCATTTGATAAGACAGATCCACGCATTAAAACTGAATTGACGGCATTGATGGTAATGGCTCCACCGGTTCCCGCAGTAGTTTGATACGTTAAAATCGAATTCCCTCCGGTTGCATTCAAAATGCTTCCAGCCGACAAACTTACGGAACCGCTTACCGTATAGGTTTGGGCACCTCCAATGCCACCATTATAACCATCATTGCTTGGAGTAATATTTTCCCAACCTTTGGTTAGGACTTGCCCCGAGGCTCCCACTAATAAATCCCCTCCGATGACCATTGTCATACTTGCTGACGGATAGGTTTGCGTTTGAAAACCTGCCGAACCCCCACTAATATCAATGACAGAATTCAAGCGAACATGACTCCCCGAATTCAATATCACATTGCAGGGCAAATAAACGCTTGTAGTTCTTAACCTCAAATTCGCATTAAACTGAACTTCGCCCCCACTCGTAATTCGAAATGTACTCGGATTTACATAATAGTAACAATTCAACTGCGTCACCGCCGCTTCAAATGTAACATTTCCCGATTGCGTTCCGCCCGTGCGAGCTGTTTTGATTTCGACCGAAGCATAGGCAGCCAATTTGTTTTGTAGATCTGTTGCACTTAAGATGGCATTATCTGCCGTGGGCGAAAACGTATACGTTCCGTTCTGGGCATAGGCCCATGTCCCATTGCTATTCGATGCCGCTGAGGTAATTCGAACATCGCTATGCTGGGCATTCGCCCAAAAACTCACTAGGCACAGGAAAATCATCCCGGCCGTCCTGAACCCAAAAGCATTTAATTTCCCCCCACCCATACATCAATAGTAATAATCCACCTGAATCCGGTCGCCCACCACCAAGGTTGCCGCCCCATTATTCGTCGGGTTATAAGTCAAAGTCGTTCCCGTAACGGAGAGAGCCGTCTTCGAAATACGAACCCCATTGATAAATAAACGAATGGTCGAATTGACATTCGGGGTTTGTGTCAGCGTAAAACTTGTTTGACCCGCAGTAGCGACCGTATACTCATCGGACACGAAGCGCACCAAACTATAATCGGTATTGATCGTCGCCTGCGTAAACGCATTCGTTCCATTCCCCTTGAGAATGCCCGTTAATGTCGTGGCACCCGTTCCTCCTTTTCCCACCGACAAGCTTCCAGAAAACTTCGCATCGGTCACCGCACCATTGGCGATTTTCGCCGTACTAATCGCATTATCGCTGATCACCGGCGCAGCCGCGTTTGTTCCCGTTCCACCTAAATCTCCAGCCAATTGAATCTTCCCTTTCGTGCTCGTGTTCGCATCTACCACCGTAGCACTCGCCATCTCCGTCTGCACAAAGGCCGTGGTAGCCAAGGCCGTCGAATTATTTCCAGACGTTTGCGTCACGCCCGTGGTACCCGTCGGCAAACTCGGCGTTCCCGTAAACACTGGCGAATTCAAATCCGCCTTATTATTCAACGAAGCCTGCAACGCAACCCCCGTCGTGGCCAAATCCACATAATCTTTCACCGCTTTCACCGATGGATATTTCGTATTCGAGGTGGCATCCGTTGAAACGCTGACCGACTTATTCCCAACATCCTCCTTTTGCGCCAGACCTGGAACGGTTGGCACCGCTGCCGTTCCCCCCAAATCACCCGCTAATTGAATCTTGCCCTTGGTCGCCGCATCCGCATCCACCACCGTAGCACTCGTTGCGACCTGATCCACATAATCTTTCACCGCCTTGACCGATGGGTATTTGGTGTTCGAGGTGGCGTCGGTGGCAACATTCGTCGACTTGTTTCCTAAGCTTTCTTTCTGAGCCAAACCCGGAACCGTCGGAGCAGTTGCCGTTCCACCCAAATCACCGGCCAATTGTATCTTTCCTGTTGCTAAAGTCGTTGCGTCCGAAACACCATTGGCAACAACCGATGATATCGCATTATCAACATACGATTTCACCGCACGCTGAGTCGGATAGAGGCTATTACTCGGATTGGAATTCCCTAAATCGATGGCGGCCGATTTATTGGCCATGTTTTCATAGGTTCCCGAGAGATTCGCAACCGTATTCTGCGTCGAATTTAGTTGCGATTGCAAGGAACCGATTTGGCCTTGAATCGTAGAGGCCGTCGATTGAATTTGACTTGAATTCTGCTGAATGCGTACATCATGATCATTCAAGGTGGTATTCACCTGCTTAATGTCATCGGCTTGTTTCCCAAGTTGAGTAGTTAATCCGGAAATCGACTGATCTATGATCCCAAAACGCGTTTTGTTTGCATTTTGATTCGCCTCAATCTTGGCGGAATTTTCCTGGACTCCCGTCAATGCCGCTCCCACATCCTTCTTAATGGGATCTAAATCTTTGGGAATCAAATAGCCCACATCATTCCTAAATTGACTTAAATTCGTGGGAGAATCGCGCACGTTTTTGTAATCCACCGACTCCGCATATAGCGAATATGGACTAAAGGTCAACAACTGATTACTTACTTCCGTGTAATTTCCGGTCCCCGTAAAATTCACCGCCACTCGTAATCGTTTCAGCGAGGCATCCCACACCAACGCATCGAATTTACCGATACTCGGCGTTCCTGACCCGATGGTTAAATTGACCAGACCATATTCATCCGTAACGGTTTGTTGGACCTCCTCATATTCCACCCCCGTTTTCGAAATCAAACTAAAGCGAATCCAGACCTTCCCATTCGCCAAAGGCGCTCCTGTAATGACCTGCCCTGGGATTTCGATCGTATTGGGATCCACGATAACCGCCTGATAACTCAAGCCTTTTTGTTGGCCCCAAGCCCCCCAAGTAATCAACAAGAAAAGAAGGTATAAATGCTTCATCATTTCGGGAATCAACGTTTAATGCTAATCCCCATCGAAATCGTCATGGGTAAAAAATCCAAGGTCCCCGTCGGCGTTTGCGGGGAAAATAAACTGGCTGTTCGGCGGATGAGTACGAAGGCGCGGACGTTGGCATTCACCGACTTCGATATTTCGGCTTGATAGCCCCCAAAGACCTTAAAGGTATTAAACTGGGTATCCTCGGTCAGTGGAAAATACCGTTGCCCAAGCAATTGATTCCCCGCAATCAGCTGTTGGCCCATCATAACGCCCGAAAGACCTAGGGCCCAGCCCCGGTAAATCGTATATTTGGGACCTAAAGAAGCCGAAAAGCCCACAAAATCCGTTTGATAGGAGAAAGCTATTTGCCGCACATCCCCGATGGCGTTCAATTGATGATAATTTAATCCGACGGCATAATTCAGGTGACTCAAGGTCTTCGCCAGCTTGGGATGATTGTTGAAAAACAAGGCTGATTTTGAGAATTTGGAGATGAGTCGGACGGTATCAATCAAGGCATTCTCATGCGATACCTCCACATGCAAACCCGCAGAGGGCTTCATCCATTCAATAGCTAAACCTTTGGAATTTTGGAATTGATAATGGGTAATCGCAGAACCGATCGACCATTTATAGGATTGTGCTTGACCTGAAAAAGCCAAGGCAATCGTAAAAAATATAATCAACCAAACACCACAGCGGCGCTTCGTCGAAGAGACAGGGTGTTTCATTAGGTAGAACTAGGATTGAGTCAAGACACGAGGTTTTAACCCATTTTAGTCGAAATTAAATATTAAATTTTTTTCCGCCTAAGATATCCCCGAAAAGATTCGAAATGAGCGCTTTACTTTAAATCAATGTTGTAATGCAGGCCCTTATTTTGGCGCTGGGCACGGGCATGTTTGATGATCAAATAGGCGACATTAATCATATTCCGCAATTCGCAAAGTGGAACCGTGATGCGAGACTGGCGATACAATTCCTCGTGCTCGAGATAGATTAATTCCAAACGATCATAGGCCCGTTTCAAGCGGCGATCGGTTCGTACGATACCCACATAATTGGACATGATGGATTCCAATTCCTTAGTCATTTCAGTCACCAAAACCAATTCCTCTGGATTTCGGGTTCCCTCATCATTCCAATCGGGAATACCAGCGGGTAAAACCTGCGTTCCATATTGACTAAGCGATTTCTCGAAAGCATTGTGTGCGTAAACGATGGCTTCCAATAGCGAATTCGAGGCTAAACGATTCGCACCATGCAAACCCGTGTAAGAACATTCGCCGGCGGCATAGAGGTTTTCGATATTTGTCTGACCATATTGATCCACAATAATTCCCCCACATAAATAATGCTGGGCCGGCACCACAGGAATCATATCCTGTGACATGTCTAAACCTAACTCCTTCAGACAATGCGCATAGATCATCGGGAAATGCTGAAGTATCTCTTCTTTGGGAATATGGCGCGTATCCAAATACACATGATCCACGCCATGCTTTTTCATCTCGGAGTCAATCGCACGCGCAACCACATCACGCGGTGCTAAAGACAAACGCGCATCGTATTTCTCCATGAAAGTTGAACCATTTTGGTTCTTCAAAATTCCCCCATGTCCACGAACAGCTTCGGATATGAGGAAAGAGGGTTTCTTTCCCGGATTGTAAAGGGCCGTCGGGTGAAATTGAATAAACTCCATCCCTTGCACAAAACCTTTGGCACGGTAGGCCATGGCAATTCCGTCGCCGGTAGCAATGGTGGGATTGGTCGTCGACTGATACACTTGGCCAATACCTCCCGTCGCCAGAAGGGTTGTTTTTCCCAAAAAGGTTTCTACCTTTTCGGTTCTTTTATTTAATACATAGACCCCATAACATTGTTTGCCGGGGGTGTCTTTGGTGACCTTCTCGCCCAAGTGATGCTGGGTAATTAAATCAATCGCAAAGTAATGGGTGAAGAAATCAACGGACTGAAAGGATTTTACTTTGGCCAAAAGGGCACGTTCGATCTCATTTCCAGTGGAATCCTTGTAATGCAGAATTCGTTTATCCGAGTGGCCGCCTTCTTTGACTAAATCAAATGAACCATCGGATTTTCGGTCGAAGTCCGTACCGTAGGCGATTAATTCCTTCAGACGTTCCGGGGCTTCACGAACCACCATCTCAACAACGGCAGGATCGCTTACGAAATCGCCTGCGACCATGGTATCTTCAATATGTTTTTCGAAGGAATCCTCCGTATCCCAAACGGCTGCAATACCACCTTGGGCATATTTGGTGTTTGTTTCCTCGGCGATGGTCTTGGTGATCAGCGCAATCTTGACGGGGACGTTGCGGTCCTCAAAGTATTGCGCAACCTTCACCGTATAGGATAATCCCGCTATCCCTGAACCAATCACAATAAAATCATACGTCGGCATCCTGTCTTCGATTTTCCTGCAAATTAACCAAAAAGGGGATTAGAAATGAAATGTTGATAATTTATTGTAATTTTGCCCTCTGAAAAAAAAATAAACCCTTAAAATCAATTTAATCCCCATGGAATCTTCCAACAAAAGTTCTAGAATTGCGCTGATTGTTTTAGCAGTCCTCGTAGCTGTTTTAGGTGTACTCTACATTCGTTCAAATCAATTGAACAAAGAACAAGCAACCACTATTGAAGAAAAAGCGACTGAATTAGCTAATACACGTGCTTCTTTAGATTCAATCTCTACGCAATTGGATGCTAAAATCGCTGAAATAAAGTCTTTGGGCGGTCAAGTAGCTGACTTAGAAGCCTTGAAAGGTCAGTTGGAGCAAGACAAAGCATCTTTGAAACTAACCAACCATGCAACGATTGCATCGTATGAGGCGAAAATCAAAGAATACAATTTAGTGTTGACGCAAAAAGATGGCGAAATCGTCGAGTTGAAGAAACAAAATGGAATCTTGACCGAGAACAACCAAGTATTGACGGCACAAAATACAAGCTTAAATAATGAGAATACTGGCCTTAAGACGCAAAACAAATCGTTGTCGGATACCTTATCTGATGTAGCGGCAAAGAACAAAGAGTTGGCTCGTAAGGTTAGCATTGCAGCAGCCTTGAAAGCACAAAATTTACGTGTTTTGGCTATCAATGCGAAAGGAAAAGAAACTGAGCGTGCGCGCTTGAACGGAAAGAAAATCGAGAAATTGAAAGTAGTTTTCAACTTAGCGAATAACCCAATCACAAAATTGGAAAACAAGACCATTTACCTACGTGTCATCGATGGCGAAGGTGCAACGCTTTCGGATGAAGCGATTGGATCTGGCAAGGTTAACGTAAACGGAAAAGATGTGGTTTACACAACGAAACAAGTTGTGACTTACAGCAACAACAACCAAGAAGTGGGTATCATTTATCCACGTGGTGGCGTTACTTACAAGCCAGGTAAATACACGGTTGAATTAATCGCCGAAGGATTTAATGTGGGTGTAGGGACGTTTGAAGTAAAGTAAAGTCATTGGACGTTAGACGTTAGACTTTGGATGTTAAACGCTAGAGATTAACAAAATTTGAAGGACCTTGGGAAATATCTCGGGGTTCTTTTTTTTTAAGCATTTGACTGTAGAGACGCGATACTTCGCGTCTAAATAAAGGATGAAAGAATCCAGCCCAATAATATTGAAAAAAAATAGACTCGAAGTATCGCGTCTCTACAGTCCAGCGGCCAAAGTCCAATGACTAAAATCTAATTTCTATTTCTCCCACCACCACTTCGAGAAACTCGTTGTAAACAAAAGACTCGAACCAATCGTCTGATTGATTTGATACGAGTTCAAAGACCCTGCCAGCGAAGTCTGCACGTTTCGATTATAAGTCTTAAGTCGTAATGAACCCTCCCGGTTAACGAACCATTCCAACGCCCAATCACCCAATAATAACTGCGGACTTGTCTGATTTCGTGCATCCGTAAACCCGCCACTTCGGGTAATTCGCAAGCGATCATTCACATTATAGGACGCGCGCAATTGTAAATTAGATAGCAAATCCTGATTCAAACTTCCTCCCCCTAAATACACATCCACGTTCAAATCCTTGTTGATCTTCGATGCTAGGTTGCTCAACTGATTCGAAAGCATCTCCGTGAAATTCCCCATCAAACTACTGATGGCAATTCCCGAGCCTCCGTAAGGCGAGACTAATTGACCAAACAATAAGACGTTACTTACCTGACGGGTCAACTCCTGTTCATCCGTCCGAATACGGTTCGCAAATGCCGTCACAGCACCATTCAAATGAACATCTTTGGGATAATCCCGAACGCCGATGTCGAAACTGATGTTGGGCGATAATAAGCGGTTCTGTAAATTGATCGTCACATCGACCGGATAGCGACGCTTAAATTCGGGCAAATTAGATTTGTTGGTCGTATCCAATAAGATCGGAAAAAGTGATGCATATTGCGTGTAGACCGCCTTGATATCCACATTGGCTTCCAAAGGATCCCCCTTCCACGAAATCTTCGATCCCCGCTGAATCGCGAATTTCTTATTAATCAAATTCTGTAGTGTAAACGTATAATCCCCTTGATCAATCGCATAGTCGCCATTCATCTTGAAATCCCCCTTCTTATCCAAGGTCATCTTGATATTCCCCATCCCGTAAACACGCATGATGTCCCCTTTTTGTTGGTCAAATTGCACCTCCCCATAGGCCTCCGGCGTAAAGGCTAAATTCAGGTCCATCGTGATCCCATCTTGTTTCAATTGGCTCACCAGAGGCTTCTGATTCAACTCCGCAGCAGCAGCCAAGCTATGGCTGTAAAACGAATAATCCCCCTGATCCGTTTGCTCATATTCACGGTCTAAGGGAATAAACAATCTTGTCCCCCGATCACTCTTCAAATCCGCCGAAATGACCAATCCATCCAAGGTCCCCCGAATCGCGAATGGTCCTGTCGCAAAACCGGTGCCATAATAGATCGACTTCGGGTTTCGAATCGTATTCAATAATTTAAAGCGCGATAAATCCGCCTTGAGATCCAATTCAAATGGACTTCCTTTCGGAAAGCTGAGTCGGGCATTCATGCGCGCCGTATTTCCTTCGGGGTCCTTTAGCAACCAGTTTTGACCGATGATTTGTCGGGAAGCAAACTGCACCGTATCCGCAAACAATATCCGTGTATTCAAATAATCAAAGGTCGTCTTGCCATTCCGAACGATAATCCGCCCATCCAATATGGGCTCTTGTATCCGCCCGCCGATTCGCAATTCGCCCGATGCCTCCCCGCCTAAATCCGAAAATAGCCCCTTGGCAAAAGGTTCAAGAATCTGCAAATTGGTCTTATTTAATTCCGCCCGAACATTCAATTTATCCGATTCCTCAAACGGCCGGTAAGTACCACTCAATGACAAAACGGATTCGCCCAAACGGTTTAAATGATAATTCAAATCCATCAATTGGGACGCCGATTCATACGTACCCACCCCCTGCAGATCGCCGATGTAAAACTTGTCCATCCGCAAAGAATCCAACAGAAGCCACGAATCTAAACGGGTATTTTGATACCAATTTTGCAGACTAAATTCTGCATTCATTTCGCCTTGCACCTTCGATGCAAACAAAGGAGCAAGTGTTCCTAATTGGAACTTCTTTACCTTCAATTTCAGCGTCTCCGTCGAATCCATCGAGATACTTCCCTGCAAGGCAATCGACTGCTTTTTATTCGAAATCAATACGTGTTCCGCCTTCAAATCCTGGCCTTGAATCCGAACTCGATTCTCTGGGTCGATGGACCAATCTTGCCCCAAAATACGAACATAGGAATCCTTGAATTTCAAGGATAAACCATCCTTTTCAAATTTCCATAGGCCTCCTAAATGCGCCATGTTTTCTTCCCCCTGCTGCTTGAAATCCAAGCCGAAATTAATTCGGTCTTGGTCCCAGAGGGCGTCCAACTTAAAATTTTCGGTCGGGGTTAAGAAATTCAATTGCTGCTTTCGCGATTGAAAAATCAAACTAGAGGATACCTCGGGACCTCCCAAATATTTGGAACTTTGAAACGAAAATACCGATTGATAAAACGAATAGCCTCCCATCACCAAGGTATCCGGATAAGCCTCTAAACTCACCTGAAAACTACGTCCTTTGGTGATATTTCCGGAGAAAACAGTGTTATGCGCCACACCCAAGGAAGGGAAAAAGCGACTCAACAAAGGTGCCGCATCGTGGCAAACGATGGTGAAATCTGCGCCGTACCGACTTTCCGTATCATGGGTTTTGGAGGCATAATAGACATTACGTTCCTGCTCGTTTTTTTGGAAATAGAGTTGGTATTCATCCCACAATTGCAGCAATTCATTTTGCATGCGACTTGGCACAAAATCCCCATTCACTTCCACAGAAATATAGGGGGAATTCAACGAATAATGCCGTTTACCACCCGAACGAACATCCGAATTAAACGAAACCAAATCCATGGATAAATCTGCCATGTTGGGTTTCTGAAGATAAACGTCTTGGAAGAATCCGCGTCCGGTTAAATCATCCCAGGAATTCAACGATAAATCAACATCAAAGGCCGTTTTTAGTCGAATGGCCTCCTTCGTGAAATGTAAAGTGGCTAAATCGGCCCGCTCAATTCGTCCGTCCAATTGGTACAGGGGCTTCGATTGACGCAAATTAATTTCCCCTTCCATGGTGGCCAATAAATGGGAATCCTTCACCGCCACGGTACCCTTGAATAATTGCTTCTGCAAATTACCCTTCAAACTCACTCGGTTGTAGGCGTATTTATTGAAATTGATTTCCGAAATCATGCCATCAAAGTCGACATTTGCCGAGGCATTCGAAAATCCCGTTCCTTTGATTTTTGCGGTCAAATCGATGGTACCGAGGTAGTCTTCCAATACCAATAATTTTCCGAGTTTAAACTTCTTCAAAGCGACCCGACCATCATACCCCGACAAAGCCATGGAATCGCGCATGCGCATCGAAAAATCTCCCTCCAAGTAGCCTAAACCTGTATTGCCTTTGCCGGCTGTCCGGAAGTTGGCATTCGTCCCTTTAAACAAACCGGAGAAGGAAACGGGTCCAAGAATCCGCATTTTATCTGCGGCCGGTTTGGTGATAAATACGGCTAAATCCTCGGGAATAAATAATGAATTTTGCATCACAAAATCCATCTGGGTCTTCGGGATATCGGGTAAGCCTTTGAATGAGAAATCACCTCGTAGGACACTCTTGGTGCCGAAACCTAATTGGAAATTCTTCAATGCCAAATCTCGCACGGTACCGGACAACTTTCCTTGCAACTTGTAGTTGCCTTTGTATGGATACATGGACTCGACGAATCGTCCGACATCATTTGAGTTCAGGCGTGCATTGACCAAATTAGCCTGCATATTCGCCTTATCAAACCATTCCGTCAAATCGTCAATTTTCCTATAATTGACCAAAAACTGATTAGCGATGTAGGAATCATTGACCGACAAATCCAATTGATCAAAGCGCATTTGGCGATCACAAATCATGAAATGCGTATTCATGCGCTTAACTTGCAATCGGGTCATTTCATGCGCGGCGCGGAAGCCAACGGTCTCTAAGCCAATCGTATCCCCTTTGGAATAGAATTGTTTCACCTTGGAATTAATGTGCGAAACAGTAAAATGTGATAAGTCGAAATGCGTACTTGTAGCTAAATTGGGCTCTTGTTCGTCGTCTAAAATAAACTTCCCATCCACGACATCCACTTCCCGAATGATGAAGACGCTAGAACCTTGGGAGGGACCTGGCGAAATACGATTCACCCAGGCAATTATCTGGTCGACAAAGTGATTTAAATTCACCTGACCCGCTTTCTTCTCTAAGATTAAATGTACGCGCGGACGGAATAAACGGGCATAATCAAGCGTAGGCTTATCACCGCCCATGAACAAATCGGAAATACTAAAGTTGACATCGAGTTGCTCAATGTAAATCATTTCCTTTCCCCAAGGATCATGAATCCGTAGTCCAGTCAGGCTTAATTCATCGAAAAATTTGACTTGAATGCCTTTCAAGTCGACCGGATAACCCAGCTCACGCTTGATAATGGGCTTGAAGTAATCGGCCAAAAGCATTTGATTGGCCGGGGCCCGAAGCAGCAAAATGAAGGTAAAAATAAGCAAAAAGATTCCTACCAACCCGTATAGGACTGATTTGGCTAGGATCTTTAGGTATTTTACCATGTTTATTTTTTTTGCCTTATTTTTGCAAACAATTCGCAAAATGAACCTACTCGCCATCGAATCTTCGTGTGATGAAACCTCCGCCGCCGTCATGGTGGATGGAGTTTTAAAATCAAACGTCATCTCGACCCAACTCATCCACACAGAATGGGGTGGTGTCGTTCCCGAATTAGCCAGTAGAGAACATCAAAAAGCGATCATTCCTGTCGTAACAGAGGCTCTCCAAAAAGCAAATATAAACAAAAATGAACTGAATGCCATTGCCTTCACAAGGGGGCCTGGTTTATTGGGTGCATTGCTCGTGGGAACCTCTTTCGCGAAGTCATTATCCCTTGCGCTTAACATTCCCCTCATCGAGGTAAATCACATGCAGGCGCACGTATTGGCTCATTTTATCGAGGACCCCAAACCACAATTTCCTTTCCTTTGCCTAACAGTCAGTGGCGGACATACGCAATTGGTCTGGGTCAAAGATGCGCTACACATGGAGGTCATTGGGGAAACCCAAGATGATGCGGTGGGCGAAGCCTTCGACAAGACTGCCAAACTCATCGGCTTGCCTTACCCGGGTGGACCGCTTATCGATAAACTCGCCAAAGAAGGGAACCCGGATCGTTTCCCATTTTCATTGGGCGAAATGCCCGGTTTGAATTTCTCTTTCTCGGGAATTAAGACCCAAATTCTGTACTTCCTTCAAAAAGAAACCCAGAAAAATCCACAGTTCGTGGAGGAAAACAAAGCTGATATCTGCGCCTCCGTCCAAAAGAGTCTGATCGATATGCTTTTGCGTAAAGTCAAAAAGGCCATGCGCGAAAAATCATGCAAACAGATCTCCATTGCGGGTGGTGTTTCGGCGAATTCCGGACTACGTTCCCGATTGAGTGAGATGGGTGAAAAAGAAGGCTGGGATGTATTTATTCCGGCATTTCAATATTGCACAGATAATGCTGGCATGATCGCCATGGCAGGACATTTTAAATACGAGGCAGGGGAATTCACCGATCAAGACGTGACGCCATTGGCGAGGTACAATCTGTAGAGACGCGATACCTCGCGTCTAAATAACCAAATTGTAAAGACGCGATACCTCGCGTCTAAATAACCAAATTGTAGAGACGCGATACCTCGCGTCTAAATAACCAAATTGTAAAGACGCGATACCTCGCGTCTAAATAACCAAATTGTAAAGACGCGATACCTCGCGTCTAAATAACCAAATTGTAGAGACGCGATACCTCGCGTCTAAAAAACAGAGATCACAAAAAAGACGCGAAGTATCGCGTCTCTACAAATCAAAAAAAGACGCGAAATATCGCGTCTCTACACTAACCCTTTCAGGGCATTCCAGAACTCCAACTTAAGCGCCTTCTCCGCATCGGTCAGCGTCGAAATCAATCGAGGAAAATAATACACGCGCTTATCGCCAACAGCCACCACCTGATTCGCCTGTAATCCAACGATTGATTGCTCGCCCAAGAAAATAAAACGGCTTGGCTTCGACTTAGTTACAAATTCCTCCAAGGAAACCTGAACTTGATCCGCCTCCAAAATCGACCAATCCGAAACCGGTAAGGTCAAAGGAGGAGCCGAGAAAATCAATTGTAAACGGGATTTTTCAGCCTCATTAATGGCCCCAATCACCAACCATGGAGTATCAATGGCAGGAACTCCTACTTCTACCACCTCTTCGGTAGGTAAAACAGGGGATTGATTCAGCTGCTCCAATGGACGTTCCGACGTAATCCAATAGATTACCTCATTCTCATACAGCGCAGCTAAATCAATTCCCTCTGTCATCTTATGCTAATGCACCGCGCAACACACAGGCCTCACGATCCGGGCCTGTTGAAATGAAGTTGATCGGTAAATCTAAATGCTTCTCTAAAAACTTAATATACGCTGAAAGCTCTGCTGGCAATTCCTCAAAACGACGCATGCCCTCTAACGAGCAATTCCATCCTTTCAAGGTCTCATATACCGGCTTCACTTTTATATCCGTAATCTCGAATGGGATTTGATCCGTTATCGTACCATCCGGCATTTCATAGCCCGTACAAACTAAAATCTCCTCAAAAATATTCAAGACATCCGCCTTCATCATAATCAATTGAGTCACCCCATTAATCATCATCGCATATTTCAATGCCGGCAGATCAATCCAACCACAACGGCGCGGACGACCCGTCGTCGAACCAAACTCACGTCCCTCTTGACGCATACGCTCACCCACTTCATCCTCTAATTCCGTCGGGAAAGGTCCCGAACCCACACGCGTCGCATAGGCCTTAAAAATTCCATAAACCTCACCGATGTTTTTCGGCGCAACACCTAAACCGGTACAAGCACCCGCTGTGATCGTGTTCGAAGAAGTTACGAATGGATAAGATCCAAAATCAACGTCCAACAAAGATCCTTGGGCACCCTCGGCTAAAATCGTCTTACCCGCCTGAATCGCATGATTCACCGAATATTCCGAATCCACCAAATGAAATTCCTTCATGAAGGCGACCGCCTCGAAGAATTCTTTTTCCGCAGCAGCCAAATCATATTCGAATTTATATACATCTAGAATCGCCTTGTGACGATCCACTAAGGCATTGTATTTAGCATGAAAATCTGCCGAAATCATATCACCCACACGCAATCCCTGACGCGAAATTTTATCCGTGTAAGTGGGCCCGATACCCTTCAATGTCGAACCAATCTTCGCATCGCCCTTCGCTTTCTCATACGCGGCGTCCAACAAACGGTGTGTCGGCAAGATAATCGAAGCCTTCTTCGAGATCTCCAAGTTCTTCCGCAAATCCAAATTGAAATGTGCTAAGCCCTCGATCTCTTTCTTGAAAATAATCGGATCTAAAACAACCCCATTACCAATGATATTCTGAACCTCTTGACGAAAAATTCCCGATGGAATCTGATGTAATACGTGCTTAAATCCATCAAATTCAAGTGTATGACCTGCATTAGGTCCCCCTTGAAAACGCGCAACAACTTGGTAACGAGGTGCCAAAACATCCACAATCTTTCCTTTGCCTTCGTCTCCCCACTGTAAGCCTAACAATACATCAACTGCCATAAAATTCGAATATAAATGATAAAAAATTACTCCGGTGATTGAGCCTGGTACTGATCCCGAAACTCACAATTCTTTTTGGTACAAGACCCATAAAATATCAAGGAATGGTGCATCACATTGAACTCCAACATCTGTCCTACCAAACTCTGAATCGTCTGAACACGCGGATCACAAAACTCCGTCACCTTGTGACAATCCGTACAGATTAAATGATCATGCTGCCGACGTCCATAGGATTTTTCAAACTGCGCCTGATTACGACCAAACTGATGTTTAACCACCAAATCGCATTCCACCAACACATCCAGCGTATTATAAACCGTCGCACGCGACACCTGATATTTCTTGTTTTTCATGGAGATGTATAACTCCTCCACATCAAAATGATCATCCCGCAAATAGATCTCTTCCAAGATAGCAAAGCGCTCCGGCGTTTTCCGCAGACCCTTATTTTCTAAATAAGCTGTGAAAATCTTTTTAACCGAATCAAACTTCTCTATTTCTGCGGACATTCTTGAAAAAAAAACAACGTAAAATAAGCAAAAAAAACGGAATAAAACTACTTATTCATCCCTCGCAACCTCGATGACCCCAGCCACCATTTCCAACTCCGATACCAAGCTTTCTAAATGCGAAGTATCCTGAATCATTAAGGAAATCTTTCCCTCAAATAAGCCATCCTTCACACCAATCGACAGGGCTGTTATGTTTACTTTTAACTCATCCGAAATCACACGCGTCACATCATTCACCAAGCCTACGCGGTCAATTCCTCGAATCGTTAATTCGACAACAAATGACATCTGAATTTGACTCGTCCATTGTGCCTTAATTACCCGATCACCATGCCTAGACAACAGTTCCGGCGAATTCGGACATGTCGTCCGATGGATTTTGATCCCCTCATTAATCGTCACAAATCCAAATACCTCATCCCCCGAAATCGGATTACAACACTTCGCCAAGGTATAATCCACCTTGTCCATGTCCTCGCCAATCAACAAGATATCCGACTCCTTGCGTCCCTGCTCCACCTGTTGCATCCCCCTCTTAAAGGACTTGCTATCTACAATCGGCGCCTTAATGGCCTTCTCCGCTTGCTTCCGCTCATGCATTTCTTTGTCGGCCTTCCAGTGCTTCAACTGATCAACCGATATATAGGCCTTCCCAAAACGATAGAACAAATCATTCGCATCCTTCGCATTGAAATAGGCACGCAACTGATTCGTTAATTCCAACGTCAAATTCGGGTATCCCAAATGCTTTAGACGCGCTTCCACAATATCCCTGCCCTGAATCAAATAACCTTTGTTGTCTTCCTTGATGCAATCCTTAATGCGCGCCTTCGCCTTCGTCGTCGTCACGATGCGCAACCAATCCTCAGAAGGCTTTTGCTTGGAGGAGGTGAGGATTTCCAACTGATCACCGTTACTCAACTTATGGGAAAGTGGAACCAATTTACCCCCGACTTTGGCACCGATGCAATGCGCACCCACCTCCGAGTGTATCTCAAAAGCAAAATCGAGCGCCGTGGCGCCGGCCTGCAATACCACTAATTTTCCTTTCGGCGTAAACACAAATACCTCCTCATGATACAAGGAGTTTTTGATATCATCGACTAATTCAACAGCCGATTGACTCTTGTCATTCATCTCCAAAGCCTCACGCACTTGGCTCAACCAAGACTCAAAGGCCTGCGAGGTTCTTGTGTCTGTTCCCTTGTACTTAAAGTGCGCCGCAACCCCCTTCTCCGCAATTTCATCCATGCGCTTCGTCCGAATCTGAACTTCCACCCAGCGTCCCTCCTTGTCATTGCCAAATGGCATACTCATAACCGTCGTGTGCAAGGATTCATAACCGTTCGATTTCGGGGTAGAAACCCAGTCCTTCAAACGGCTTGGATTGGGTCGGTAGTGGTCGGTCACAATACTATACACCTCCCAGCATTCCCCCTTTTCCCGCTCCACAGGCACATCTAACACCACCCGAATCGCGAATAAATCATAGATTTTTTCGAAGGGCGTGTTCGATTTTTTAATCTTATTGTAAATGGAATATATGGATTTTGGACGGCCTTTGATGGTATATTTCATTCCACGCTCATCCAAGGATTTCTTAATCGGACGAATAAATTGCTCCACAAAACTCTCGCGGTTTTGCTTATTCTCCATCAACTTATGTGCAATGTCGCGGTAGGCTTCCGTCTCCGTAAACTTCAAGCCCAAATCCTCCAACTCTGTCTTGATCGCGTTCAACCCCAAGCGGTGAGCCAGAGGTGCATATAAGTATATCGTCTCCGAGGCAATCTTCAACTGCTTTTCCTTGGCCATGCTGTCCAGCGTCCGCATGTTGTGAAGTCGGTCGGCCAACTTAATCAAGATCACCCGAATGTCATCCGAGAGCGTCAATAACATCTTCCGGAAGTTTTCGGCTTGTTGGGACGTACCATATTCAAACGTCCCCGCAATCTTCGTCAAACCGTCGATAATCTGTGCAATCTTGGGATTGAACATCTTTTCAATCTCCTGCAGGGTTGTGTCTGTATCCTCTACGACATCATGCAACAAAGCCGCAATGATCGACGTAGGTCCCAAACCGATTTCCTCGACACAGATTTGAGCAACTGCCAAAGGGTGGTAGATATAAGGTTCCCCGGATTTGCGACGCATTTCCTTGTGCGCATCCGCGGAAAGCAAGAATGCCTTCTTGATTTCTTTGGCATCATCATCTTTTAGGTAGGGCTTAGCCGTACGCAAAAGCTTGCGATAACGCTTTAAAATTTCCAGTCTTTCTGCTTCTAAATCGATTTTCATCACACTATTTCGCTTGAATTAGGGCGACTGCCATCGCCGAAATACCCTCTTGTCTTCCTACAAAACCTAAACCCTCCGAAGTGGTGGCTTTGACCGATATTTGTTCCTCGTCAAGCTCCATCACCTTAGCTAAATTTTCTTTAATCGCCGGGATATGCGGATTCAATTTGGGCTGATCCAAAACCACCGTCACATCCACATTGCCTACCTCCCAGCCTTTCTCACGAATCATCTCCATGACCTTCTTCAACAACAATGTCGAGGCAACTCCCTTCCACATCGGATCCTTATCCGAAAAATGATAACCAATATTCCGCATATTGGCGGCGCCTAAAAGCGCATCGCATAATGCATGGCAAACCAAGTCGGCATCCGAATGCCCCAAAGGTCCAAAATCACTCGGAATCTCCACACCTCCCAAAATAAAGGGACGTCCTTCCACCCAACGATGCACATCATATCCTTGTCCTACCCGTATTTTCATGATTATCCTTGTTTAAGATAAAGCAATGTATTCTTTTTCCCTTGAACAAACAGCTTGTTGGCCCAATTTTGTATATCCTCCAACCTAACATTCGCAATGTGATTTGCCTCCGTATTCACGAAATCAACATTCCCCGCATTCGCCGCCATCGCCAAATTCATCGCGCGATTCAATACTTCTACCTCCCCAAAAACCAAGGAAGCCTCCGCCTGATTCTTCACGCGTTGCAATCCATCCGCATGAATCCCGTCTTGAACAAAAGCCTGAATCGTATCCAATAGTAACTTTTCGGCATGATTTACATCGACGCCCTCGCAAACTTGACCGGATATAACCAATAATCCTGGATCCATCGATCCCGTTAAAGAGGCTCCCAAGGAATCAAAGATTCGCTGATTTTGTACCAGCTCGATGTACAAATAGGATGATTCGTTTCGACCTAATAAGTCAGACAATAAATCAATCGCATGATATCCCGCTTTATAACGACCCACCACTGGATAGGCCAGATAGATACGATTAGAGGGAACATCAGCCTTAATTTCCATGCGACGATCTTCCGTCTGCACAGGCTCTTTCGGTAAATTCCGTTGCGGCTTTTTCCCTGCCGGAATGGGGGCAAACCACTTTTCAGCCAAGGCTTTCACCTCTTCCAATTTCACACGGCCGGCTACGACCAAAATCGCATTGCTTGGAACATAAAATTTCTGGAAGAATGCCTTCACATCTTCCAAAGTCGCCTCCTCGATATGCTTAATTTCCTTCCCGATGGTTGCCCATTGGTAGGGATGTTTTTCATAAATCATCGGACGGAATTTCAACCAAACGTCGCCATAGGGTTGATTCAAATAACGTTGTTTAAATTCCTCGATCACCACCTTGCGTTGCACCTCCAGAGACTGGGGATTAAACGCAAGGGATAACATCCGGTCGGACTCCAACCAGAATGCGGTCTCCAAATTTTGGTAAGGCAAGGAAATGTAATAATTCGTTAAATCCGGCGTCGTAAATGCGTTGTTTTCCCCACCGACAGATTGCAGTGGCGAATCATAATTTGGGATATTTACCGAACCCCCAAACATCAAATGCTCAAACAAATGGGCGAAACCGGTACGCTCTGGATCTTCGTCTCGAGAGCCCACATCATAAATCACATCCATCACGGCTAACGTCGTGCTGGGGTCCTCATGCACAATCACTTGAAGTCCATTGGCTAAGGTGAATTGCTGAAATGAAATCATGAGGATGTGGGAAAAATGAAATAGAAACAAAAGTAAAAAATTAGGCCCAAAAACCACAGAGCTTCCCTATTTTTACGGACCAAATTTTAATGATGCGTTTTTTATTCGTCTTAGCCCTCACATTCGTTTCTTTTTTGAGCCCCGCTCAATTGCTGCAGAATGCGCAGGCACGGAATCTTATCACGCAGGGGCTGAACCACTTATACCAATACGATTTCAAAGAATCAACGGAAGATTTCAATAAAGTTAAGGCGCTGTACCCCAAACATCCGGCCGGTTATTTGCTTTCGGCCATGCAATACGAACAACAATTTTTCCCACTCAAAGATCATCCGGCGCAGAGTCGGGCCTATTTAGCCTTCCTCGAGTTATCCTATAATTTGGCACAAGAAGCCTACGACAAGAATAACAATGATTTGGAAGCCTCCTTCTTTTGCACGGCATCGCTTGGATTTTTGGCGGCCTACGAGGCCGACAACCAAAATTTTATGAAAGCGGTTTCCTATGCACGCAAGGCCTATGCCTTTATGAAAATAGGGATCAAAAACACAGAGCGCCAACCGGAATTTTTATATTCCTCGGGTATCTACAATTACTACCGCGTCGCCTACCCCGAATTGCATCCGATCATTAAGCCCTTGATGGTCTTTTTCGAAGAGGGCAACAAAAAAACGGGCTTAGCTATGCTGGAAGCCGGTACCCGGAAAACCATTTTTGTTCGGAACGAATCCCTGTTTTATTACAGCTATGTCTTCAACAAATACGAGGGAACACCCCAAAAAGGACTTCCCTACAACACCCAATTGATTCAACAATTTCCGAATAACCATTGGTATATTTTGCAACGTGCTGAGCTACTAACCTTATCGGGACAATACGAAGCCGCCGAGCCATTCGTGGATCAGTTGGAAAAACTCAACTCCTCTTATTTCAAAGGTGCGGCCCATGTATTCCGAGGTATGCGAGAGGAATTTGAAAAAAAGCGATACAATATTGCCGAGGCCTACTATGCCAAAGCCCTTACACATCCATGGGAGGAACGTTTTACGAAAGACATCCACGGATTGGCTTTATTAGGAATCGCTCGATTAGAGCACCGAAAAGGAAATAAGGCCAAGGGACATCAGTTCGCCAAAAAAGCGGCAGAATTTGTGGAATACAAAAACTCCATCGTAGAACAAAAACGGCTACTTAACCTTCATTAATCCGAGCTTCTTCATACGCAAAGGTCTTTTCAAACGCCTCCGGGATGGAAGTCAATTCAAAATCGATCTGCGATTTCAATTGCGTAATATCTAAACTCACTTGTTGGACATCTGTCGGCATAGCCTCCATGAATTCCACCTGAAAGTGCGGAACTTTAGCCTTAACCATATCGATAATATCCAGGAGTGTCATCGTAAACCCGGAGCCGACATTCAGCGTCACATTTTTCACTTTGGCTACCATCAAATCCATGATGGCACGAGAAATATCCTCCGCAAAAAGATAATCTTTGGCCTGACTTCCATCGCCCCAAACTACCAAGGTCTCACCTCGCAAAGCCTTTCGAATGGCGATGTTAATGACACCTTGAGTCGCAGATCGGTGATGCAAACCAAATGGATTGGATAATCGCAAAATCAAATAATCGATTTGGTAGAGATTGGCATATAGGCGTATGTAATGCTCAACGGCCAATTTAATAATCCCGTAGGAACTAATCGGTTGGCATGCCTGCGACTCCGTCTTGTGTGTTGGCATTTCATTTCCATACACCGCACCACCAGAAGATAAATACAAAAGATTTTGACAGCCAAATGCCTTCATGACCTCCATCAATCCGATGGTAGGTAACAAATTAGTTTCCACATCGCGTTGGATATTCTGGGTTGATAAAGCCGGAATAATGGAGCTGGCAAAATGGAAAACGTGGGAAAAACGATGCGTTTCAAAGAGATGGTTCAACAAGTTGGCATCTGAATAATCCCCTTCCACGAACAATACATCGGGAAAATGAATGGCAGAATCAGGAATCTCTTGCGACAATACCACAATTTCAGGAGCTTCGTCCCCCAATTGATTTTGTACAAAATCGAGGAGATTGAAGCCCAAAAAACCTGCACCGCCAACAAGTAGAATTTTCTCCATGTCCATTTAATGTGAAACAAAAATAGGGTAAATTCGTATAAAATATAGCCCATCTATGAATTTGCTCATTGCCCGTTCGAATTTCCATTCCTATTCTGAGACGTTTATCGACGAGCAAATCAAACAATTGGCCCCCAAAGAGGTACTTTACGAAGGTTGGTTACCGAATCGAACCTACAGCGGAAAATCCGTTTATCCCTTTCCCTTGAATCAATTAGTCGTTCGAGGAACCCTTCGAAATCTCTTCCCCAAATTTTTCAGAAAGATCTACCATCACTACCTGATTAAATTCATTCGTAGCAATCAGATTGATGCCTTTTTAGCCAATTATGGACCATTGGGTTCGAATATCTATGAGGCATGCCTGGAAGCGGGAATCCCTTACTCCATCGTGTTTTTGGGATTTGATGCGAATGAGAAAAAGACGTTGACGCAGTATCAGGCCGACTACCGTGCGATGCTTCCTAAGGCTAAATCGGTCATCGTTGTTGCGCAATCCATGCGAGCCAATTTAGAGGCAATCGCCGGACCACTCACGAATCTGCATTTCATCCCCTGCGGCGTGGATACAGAAAGATTCAAACCTGCTGGTTCGAAAAATGACCCAATCACCTTCATTTCTGTCGCACGCTTTGCGGAGAAAAAAGGACCCATTCATAGCTTGAGCGCTTTCGTCGAGGTATTCAACGAAATTCCATTAGCCCGATTACTTATGGTTGGCGATGGTCCCATGTGGGAGGAAGCCAAAACCTTCGTCAAAGAAAATAACATTGAAAATCACGTCACCTTTCTAGGACCCAAATCTCAAGACGAATACCTGCCTCTGTTACAAGCTGCCCATGTATTCATCCAACATTCCGTTATCACCCAAGCGGGGGATTCGGAAGGGACACCTGTAGCGATTTTAGAGGCGTCAGCTTGTGGATTACCCACGGTTTCTACGCGACATGCCGGAATTCCTGATGCGGTCATCGAGGGAGAAACGGGAATTCTGACCGACGAAAAAGATATAAAAGGGATGGCAGAGGCCTGTATTTTTCTAGCGAAAAATCCTTCAGAGATAGCTAAAATGGGCATCGCGGCTCGGAAACACGTGGTTGAAAATTACGATGTGGTGAAGCTGAGTCAAAAAATCAAAACTATTTTAAAATAAGTGTATTTTTGTTTCTTATTCGAATAATGCATGGGAATCGTCATACGGCAAAGTCTTAAAGCCTCCATCGTCACCTACCTGGGGACGGCGATCGGGACGTTCAATGTCATTTTCCTCTATAATCAGTTTTTAAATCAAGACGAAGTTGGCCTTATTGCCGGCGCCTTGGTCAGCATCCCGCTCATCTTTGCCTCCTTTACGCAGTTGGGCATCCCCCAACTCGCCGTTCGGTTTTTCCCGCACTTCGATGACCCCGAAAATGGCCACAACGGGTTTTTTAGCTTCTTGTTACTAGCACCTTTGTTTGGTTTAAGTCTATTTACCTTGGGCTACCTTGCCTTGCGTGAGACCTTCAATGCGATCTATGCGGATACCTCGCCCTTGCTTCCCAAATATTTCTATTACATCATTCCCTTAACGGGAAGTTTTTTGTACATGGCGATCTTGGAAGCCTATGCGCGGGTGCATTTACGGATTGTGGTACCGGCGATTATTCGGGAATTGTTGCTCCGGCTTTCTAACTCGGCTTTGATCTTGGGATTTGGTCTTGGCTATTTGAATCTGGACCAATTGGTTTTGGGAATTACGCTTTCCTATGTGTTTGCGGTCATCGGTTTATTGATCTACATCAAGCAATTAAAGCGTTTCTACACAGGGCTGGATTTCTCCTTTTTAAGGAAACCGGTCTTCCACGAAATGTTGCAATATGGCGGTTGGGTGATTTTGGCTGGTGCAAGTTTTACCTTAATCCAACACGTCGAGAAGCTGATGTTGCCTGCTTATGCCGGCGGTTTAGGGACGACGGCGGTTTTCGACATCAATTCCCGCATGGGCTTGATGATCGCCATCCCACGCAATGTCATTGCGGCGATTAGCACCCCCATTTTAGCCCAGGCTTGGAAGCGCGAGGACTTTGGTCAGATCGCAGATATCTACAAAAAATCCTCGGCCAATTTATTGTTGGTCGGATGTTTTCTCTTCCTCGGCATCTGGTGCAACCTCGATTTTATCTACCAAATCATCCCTAACCATGAGGTTTACGAAGCTGGTAAATGGGTGGTTTTAATGGTGAGCATCAGCAAGGTAATCGACATGGGAACGGGCTTGAATTCCGAGATTTTGATCAACTCGAAATACTACCGTTACGACCTGGTCTTTTACCTGATTTTAGCGATTGGAATCGTCGTGGGAAATTTAATTTTTATCCCCATGTATTCTTACAACGGGGCTGCCTTAGCATCGCTTCTTGCGCTGGGTGGCTACAATGCTATTAAGTATTTTTTCCTTTGGTATAAGATGGGCTTACAGCCTTTCGACCGAAATACCATGGGTATACTTATCTGTTCCTTAATCATTGGCGCAGTGGTATTGGCCATTCCCGTGTTGGGCGATAATTGGTTTATAAACGTCGGCGTGCGTTCAGGCGCCATTACCTTGTTGTTCACATTGGCTTGTTGGGGATTTAATTTATCCCCCGACATCCGTCAGTTGATCGAAAATAAATTAAAGAAATGAAGTTGATGTCCTTGGCGGGGGGATTGCCGCATTATTACAATTTGGTATTGAATAAGCTCCAAAAAGAGATGGGGGTAGAGGTGTGTGTGGTAGTGCCATCGACCAAAGGAGCGACCTTAGGTGCAGGGGTATTTGAGAGTAAGGACGGCATTGAGTTCAAGGTGTTTTACCAGGAAGAGTACACGACCTATTACGGCAAGAAGTTTTTCAAGGGCCTAAAGGAATTAATCCTGCAGGAAAAACCGGATGTATTGATGGTGAATTGGCCCTATCAGGCAGCCTTTGTTTTTTACCCCGGTTGGTATAATTTCTTACGACGGAACAATGTTGCCTTGGTTTCCAAGGAGATTCCTTTCCAGGTACCGCATTATGGGGAGGCAATCTCCTATTATTTGAATGGAGGGGGTGTGACGGAGAATAACCAGGCGCACCAACAAAATAAATCGGTTTTGGCTCGGATCAAATTCATGATTGTCCGGGAAACCCGTCGGCTTTTTAGCAATTTGGTGGATGCGCATATCAACTACCTGGATGAGGCTGTGGCGATGCATGCTTCTTATGGAGTTCCGGCAGAAAAAGTATTTGTGACGGCGAATTCGCCAGATACGGATGTGATTTTTGAGCATGTAGAGGCCTTAAAGGAGATCAAATCCAATCCTTTCCGTATGTTGCATATTGGTCGTTTAGTAAAATGGAAGCAAGTAGACGTTTTAATCGAGGCGGCGATTACGCTTCATGTGAAATACCCAGAAACAGAACTCAGCATCGTGGGAGATGGCCCGGAATTGGAGGCCTTAAAAGCACAAGCGGCAGGACATGATTTTATTACCTTTCACGGGGGTATTTATGACATGCGTGAATTAGGCCAAATCACTTGTGAGGCGGGAATCTATGTCTTGGCTGGGATGGGCGGCTTATCTATCAATGAAGCCATGTGTTTTGCGAAACCTGTGATTTGCTCGGTTGCTGATGGCACCGAAAAACGATTGGTACGCGAAGGTTATAATGGACACTTTTTCGAATCGGGCTCGGTGAAAAGTTTGGTTTCAGTGATCGAAAAACTATTCGCTCATCCGGAACAAATTGCCCTGATGGGAAAACGATCACAAGAGATTATCCAAAAGGAGATTAATATTCATACGGTTTTAGGGAACTACATGGAGGCGTTTAGGTATGCGATCGGGAGTCACAAGTAGAGACGCGACACCTCGCGTCTGTACATTTTAAGACTTCTTACGCATGAAGCTCTTTGGCAATCCTTAACAGGTTTGCCAAAGTTTGGGACGCATTTCGCGTCGATTCATAAGTTTATACCCCCCGGTTTTAACCTGGGGACTTAGAAAATCGATGTATTCCTCAGTCTGATCATATATTTCCGTGTTAGTCTTTGCTTACGAGCATCCGGTGGATTACCTATTAAAAATTGGAGCTTTCCAATGAAATATTGCTAAAATAAATCAAGAACGAATTCAAACATTACATCCTCTAGAAAGAACTACAAAAACGAAGCCTGAAAAATAAACATTGACCCTATGAAAAACATCCGACTATATCTTCTCTTATTTCTTACAATATCCTCAGCTAGCTTAGGACAATCTGATCCTTTTTCCGGTACCGAAAAAATCGTAAAGAAAGAATATATCTATTCCAATTTTTCAAAGATTTCTTTACTTGATATAGATGGGGAGACCGAAATTAAAATAGGTGATATATTTAAAGTCGAAGTAAAAATGCGGGATAAGTATTTACCTATTCTCTTCGTAACGGAAAACAACAACGAACTTCAAATCAAATTCAATTACACGAGAGAAAATAATAAATATATTTTTGACCCAAGAATTCGAATTAAAATAACTTGCCCTAAACTAACCGAGGTCTACAAACAAGGAAATAGTTCGGTCAGCGTACACGTAAAAAATCAAAGTTCATTCTACTTCTATAATGAAGGAAACGGAAGCGCATTCTTACGCGGTAACGTGGGAGAATTGAACCTAAAAAATGAGGGGAATGGAAAGACTGATGCAGGAGCCCTCGTCGCTAAAAATGTACATGTTGATTCGTTTGGCAACGGAAATGTTCTGATTAATTCAACAGATAAAGCCATTGGAAAAAGAAATGGCAATGGTCTCATCTTGCAAAAGGGAAAAGCAGTTCTGAAGTTTGAGTGATTTTAGACGCGCAGTATCGAACCTAACTTAAAATACCTCGTGACAATTTCTGGAAATTGTAGAGACGCGATACTTCGCGTCTAACTTAAAATACCTCGTGACAATTTCTGGAAATTGTAGAGACGCGATACTTCGCGTCTAACTTAAAGCACCTCACGTATAATTTTAAAAAACAAAAGACGCGAAGTATCGCGTCTCTACAATCTGTTAAATTCCCTATCTTTGTCCTTAATTATCCTCACAAAGATTCCCACATGAAAGTAATTCAGGTTGTCGGGGCACGCCCCAATTTCATGAAAGTAGCCCCGCTGCATCGTGCCATTCAAAATCTTCCCGGTTGGACCTCCAAAATCGTACACACCGGTCAGCATTTTGATGCGAAAATGAGCGACGTATTTTTCACGCAATTGGAACTCCCCAAACCCGATTTCTTCTTGGGCATCGGGGGAGGAACCCAATCTGAGGTTACGGCCAAAATCATGTTAGCCTTCGAACCCATTCTATTAGAAGAAAAACCCGATTTAGTCATCGTGGTGGGGGATGTTACCTCAACACTTGCCTGTACCTTGGTGGCCATTAAATTAGGCATTCCCTTAGCGCATGTAGAAGCAGGATTGCGTTCCGGCGATCGCAACATGCCGGAGGAAATCAATCGGATCTTAACGGATTCCGTGGCCAACTATCTTTTCGTGACAGAACAGAGTGGCATCGATCATCTGAAACGCGAAGGCGTATCGGATGATAAGGTTTTCTTTACCGGGAATGTGATGATCGACTCCCTGGTACGATACCAAGAAAAAGCAAAAAGTAGTACGATACTCCCCGACTTAAGACTAGCGACTAGCGACTATATCGTCATGACCATGCATCGCCCCGCCAACGTCGACACGGAAGCCGGGCTAAAATCCATCCTACGCTTAATTGAACTAAGCGCACAAAACACCAAAATTGTTTTCCCCATCCATCCGCGCACGCGGGCTCACATGGAGAAATTTGGTTTGTTGAATGCCATCGAAAGTAACCCGAATTTGATCTTAACAGAGCCTTTAGGCTATTTGGAATTTATCCAGTTGATGAGTCATGCGAAAGCCATCCTCACCGACTCCGGTGGAATCCAGGAAGAAACAACCTATTTGGGTATACCATGTTTAACCTTCCGCGATTCAACGGAAAGACCGATCACGGTAAGCTTGGGGACCAACCAATTATTGGCCGATTTAGATCCTGACAAAACTTACGAAGCCCTACTCAAAATCTTAGAAGGTCAAAGTAAAAAAGGCCAAGTACCACCCCTTTGGGATGGAAAGGCCGCCGAACGAATCGCTGCAAAAATTCAAGAACTTTTCGCGTAAAACATGGCCAAACCGCTCAAAATCGTCCTCCTCTCCTATCACAACCAAAATGGTGGTGCCGGGATTGCTTGTGGTCGTTTGCGCGATGCCTTAGAAAAAGCAGGCCATCAGGTCAGCATGCTCGTCCAAGAAAAAAGTGGAAACGATGCCTCGATCCCTTTAAATACAACGCTTTGGCAAAAAGCGATTGCCTGGATCAATTTCATTTGGGAGCGTTTGACCTACCTGCCATCCGAAAAAAGTAAAGCCGTTCGATTTCTTTTTAATCCTGGAATCTACGGACGCGATATTAGTAAACACCCCTTGATACAGCAGTCCGATATCATTCATTTGCATTGGGTGAATTTTGGCATGTTGTCCATTCAAAATATCCGCCAACTACTTAACACGGGCAAGCCGGTATATTGGACACTCCACGACATGTGGGCCTTCACGGGCGGTTGTCACCACAGTGGCAATTGTCTTAATTTCCAACAGTCCTGTGGAAATTGCCAAGAATTCATCAAGCTACCTACCCAAAATGATTTGAGCCATCAATTGTGGGCAAAGAAATTCGAAGCTTTTCAAGCGCCAAATTTGCACATCATCACCTGCTCGGATTGGCTGAAAAATCGTGCCGCTTCAAGTAGTATTTTAAAAAACCATCTTATCGAAAGCATCCCGAATGCCATCGATACGGAGCTATTCAAACCTGCCGACAAGCAAAATGCGAAGCGCATTTTGGGATTAAACCCCGACAAAAAACACTTACTCTTCGTGGCCATGCGCGTCAATGCCCCCAAGAAAGGATTTCACTTTTTGCAAGAGGCACTGAAAGGATTGGATTCCAAGCAATATGAATTAATCATCGCCGGGAACGCCCAGGACATTCCGGAACTCGGCTTGATCGCTCATAAATTAGGTCATATTTCGTCGCCAGAAAAAATGATTGAAGTATACCAAGCCGCGGATGTTTTCGTGACCCCGTCCTTGGAGGAAAACCTACCCAATACCATCATGGAGGCACTCGCCTGTGGAACACCCTGCGTCGGCTTTAACATCGGGGGAATTCCGGAAATGATTGAACATCAGGTGAATGGCTACGTGGCGAACTACCAATCCGTGGAAGATCTCCATCATGGACTACAATGGACCTTAACGAACGCACCCGAACAAGCCGCTAGACAGAAAGCGGAATCAGCGTACTCGGAAAGCATTATTGCTGCAAAACATCTCAAATTCTACGAGCATGTCGGCTAAGCTAAGTATCATCACCATCACCTACCAGGCGGAGAAATACCTGGAACGGACGATCCAAAGTGTCTTGACCCAAGGTCACCGGGATGCGATCGAATACATTGTGATCGATGGCGCATCCAAAGACGGGACCTTAGCGATAATCGAAAAATATACGAATCAGATTGACCAATTCGTTTCGGAGCCCGACAAAGGCATTTACGATGCGATGAATAAAGGGCTTCAACGAGCATCAGGTGACTATGTCATTTTTATGAATGCGGGGGATCGCTTTGCGGATGAGAAGACCGTTGGCCAACTCATCTCCGCGATGGAATCAAATCCAGATGTCATTGTCGGCGACGCCATGTTTGTCGACGAAGCCGGAAAAACCCTCGGATTACGCAGTGAAGTAACTCCACACAAAATCCCAACGAATCTTTCTTGGAGATCTTTTCAATTCGGCATGGTGATATGCCACCAGTCTTTTGTGGCCAAGCGCAACATTGCGCCCTTATTTGATCTACATTTTCGCTTAAGTTCCGACATCGACTGGGAGATCAAATGCTTAAAGCTTGCCAAAGAAATTATTCAAATTCCAGCGCCAATCTGCCAGTACCTTATCGGTGGGGCATCCGTACAAAATTTAAAACGCTCCTGGCAAGAACGCTTTGAGGTTTTAAAGAGACACTTCGGCTTTGGGAATGCACTTTGGAGCCACCTCATCATCATCCTTCGGGGAATAAATTTCGCGCGGAAAAAAGGAGGGAAATATTGGTAATATGCTGTATATTTAAAATCAATGAAAGTTGTTTTACCCTTTTTGGCGTTTATTTTCCTTTGCTTTAATGGAATGAGTCAGAAAATTCGTTTCGCTTCGAGTATTGGAACGTCCTACTTTATTTGGCACGAAAATCAAACAACGGTTGACCTGGGAGCACAGCTCACCTTTAAGCTCCCCCAAAAACGTTATCAAATTTACGCGAAATTGAAAACACTCGGAAATGTACATAACTCACTCGTCGATCGATCACAATATAAATTTGTCGAGCCTCCGTTGAGCAGTAAAAATAAACCACTTGGGCCCAATGAAGCACTCTATGCAAATTACCGTGGGGGACAAGCACAATTAGGAATTCTTTGGCAATTCAGTTCAGGTCTACAACCGATCGTTGAATTATACAGTAAATCCATCGCACGCAAAATTACATCCGACCGCTCCCAATACATCGAAGAGGAAAAATATGCGCTGCACGGGATCAGTTTAGGCTTGCAATATGCCACTCAAATGAAACAATCTAAGTTGTTGCTTCATGCCAAAGTTTTTGAACCTTTATACCATGATATAACCTTGTATGGAAAATACGTTGGCGTGCCTTATTCAACACTAACCACAAGCAATTCCATCAGCTACCAGACGGGCCTTGAATTTCAAGTCAAAAAATTTGGCCTAACACTTCAATATGAATTGTTGAATATCGGGGCGGCTAGCAACACCAATTCAAAAACCATTCCAAGCTCCGAAGCAAAATTATTTTCGACACTCCTTACTTACCATTTTTAAGCCATGCTACTAAACCTTCTTATGTCAGCTTGGCTTATTTGTGCCCCGGACAGCACGCAAGAATTGGCGAATGTAGAAGTACGTGTTCTCGAGCAAAACCGAACCCGACTGTCAAGCCCAGATGCCTTTAACTTGCTTCCGGTAAAAGACATTCAAGCCGTTCATGGAAATAGCTTTACCGCAGCCCTAAATACGCAACCCGGCGTCCGTCTCGAAGAACGTAGTCCAGGTTCCTACCGAGTGGCCATTCGGGGAAGCTCACTTCGCGCTCCCTTTGGTGTTCGCAATGTCAAAATTTATTGGAACAACATCCCCTTCACGGATGCGGGGAACAATTCCTACCTAGCGATTCTCGAGCCCGACATGATGGACCAATTAGTCATCTTAAAAGGCCCTTCCGGGGGAATTTATGGTGCCGGAACAGGCGGAAGTATGCTCTTCCAGGGTCCGACACTCCATGGTAAAAAGTTGGAACACCAAGAAAAGGCTAATTCCCTTGGGGGGTACAAACAGAGCTGGGATATTCAATATGCCGGTAACCGAGTGTATGCCTCTTTTTGGCAACAACCTGGCGCAAGAGATTGGTCGGCGATGAAAAAACAGCTCATTAGTCACGAATACCAACGGACCATTGGGCAGAACGGCTTACTTCTTTTGACTTCCTACTATGCGGATGTAGCCTACCAAACACCCGGAGGACTGACTCGCGCACAATTCAATGCCAAGCCCTTTCAGGCAAGACCGG
This sequence comes from Aquirufa sp. 5-AUSEE-100C1, assembly GCF_054558655.1. Taxonomy (NCBI): domain Bacteria; kingdom Pseudomonadati; phylum Bacteroidota; class Cytophagia; order Cytophagales; family Flectobacillaceae; genus Aquirufa; species Aquirufa sp. 5-AUSEE-100C1. The sequence goes on from NZ_JBPXKO010000002.1 coordinate 344,828, forward strand.
CTTCTGGAGCATTTTTAAGTTCTGCGGACCAACAAGCCACCTTCAAATTAAAATCCTACGGCACAGGTTTTTACCTTCAAAACGCCTGGAACGGAAATTGGGGATATAACCTTGCCAATTCCATTCAAGTGAATCACATTGAAAACCCGACGATCCGGAATTACGAAATTCGCCACGAACCCAATTTCAGCAGTCGGGCCGTCATCCACTACCGCCAAAACAAAAGTGCCATCGACTTTGGCTACGAGTTCCAAATCGGACAATTCGATAGCCAAACCTTTGGAAACCGAAGGGGCGTAAAAGACACCTTACAGCTGAGTCAAAACACGAATATCCAAAGCGGAAACCTTTTCGCCCAGTGGGATTATCAGATCAATAAAAACTGGAATTCGACGATTTCCTTAAGTGCCAACGGCTATTGGACACAGTACATTGGAAATGAAACGTACCTAACACCCCGAATTGCGGTGGTGCGGAAAATGGGCGACCGACAAAGACTCGTATTCAAAGTTGCATCCGGCTATTCACCCCCGAGCATCGCGGAGATGCGCCCTTCTACGGGAATCATCAATACCAACTTAAAAGCCGAGAAAGGCTGGAACAAAGAAATCTCCTGGCGGGGAAATTATTCATTCGTTGATTGGGACCTCAATTTGTACCAATTTGATCTCACGGAAAGCATCGTGATTCGTCGGGCAGCCGATGGTTCCGATTATTTTGTGAATGCAGGAGGCACCACCCAGCAAGGGATTGAATTGGGCTATCGAATTCAAATTGCCAAAAATATACAGTTACGAAATTCAGAAAGTATTCAGAATTTTCGTTTCAATAATTACATCGCAGGAACCAAAAATTACAGCGGAAACCGATTGACGGGAACGAGTCCCTTCCAACATGCTAGTATTTTGCAATGGGATGTACTTCCAAAGCTTAGTTGGACCACCCAATTCCTATTCACCGATCAGTTATTTCTCAATGATGCGAATACGGAAATTCTCCCGTCCTCACGCGTATGGAATAGCCGAATTCAGCTCAAACAAAAACATTGGGAAATCTGGTTTGGAGCAGAAAACCTCTTCGATGAAATCTATGTCTCCGGACCGGATTTGAATGCGGTAGGAAATCGCTTCTACAATGCCGCACCGGGACGATTCTTTCAAACCGGCTTAAAGCTTAAGCTTTAGTTGGGTTTTGTGAAATTCAACTTCTCCATTAATTCGGCGGCATGAGAATCACTCACCGGAATATCAAACGTTGAAATTGTTATTCGTTGCTGTTTGATCGACTCGATCTTGCGTAAGTTCACAATAAAGGACTTGTGAACACGCATAAAACCGTGGGGAATAACTTTGGCCTCCAGCGATTTCATGGTCAACTTCGTTAAAACGGGACGACGCTCACCTTCTAGATAAATTTTGACATAATCCTTCAAGCCTTCGATGTGTGAAATTTGAGGGATCGAAATTCGAACCAAGGAATATTCGACATTGACAAAGAAGAAATCCTCCAATGGCTCGGAAGCTACTGAAGTTGTCTGAGGCGCTGTTGGTTTCTTTTGATTGAATAATTGGTAGGCTTTGTTGGCCGCCAAGGAAAAGCGCTCCAAACTAACGGGCTTCATTAAATAATCCACGGCATCGAGTTGGTAACTCTCCACCGCATAATTATCGTAGGCCGTCACAAAAATAATGAGAGGCTTGTGTGTCAGTGTATGAATGAATTGGGTACCCAGCATCCCAGGCATCTGAATATCGAGGAAAATCAAATCGACCGCATGGGTCTGCATCTGCTCCATGGCTTCAAACGCATTCTTACAGGAAGCGACTAAATTCAAGTAGGGAATTTGGCGGACATTTTCCTCCAACAATTTACGACCCATATTTTCATCGTCCACGACGAGGCAATTCATCTTTTCCATCTTATTAAAATTGTTGTAAAGTCATTTCCAAATTCACTTCAAAAACGTCCGACGTATCCCGAATATCCAATCGATGTTGATTCGGATATAATAAGTCCAAACGGCGTAAGACATTCTTCAACCCAATACCCGAACTCTCATCCTTGACATCATCATGGAGCTGGCCCTTTTTATTCTTCACCTCAAACTTCATGTGTCCATGATCAATCGAAAAATAAATATAAATAAACGGGTTATCCACAAAAGCCACGCCATGTTTCACCGCATTTTCTACAAACGGGATAAGCAACATCGGTTCGATCCGACAACCCCGAACGGTACCCTCCACCTGAAAATCAATCTTTACATCCCCTTCAAAACGCATGCGCTGCAAATCAATGTAATTCCGTAAGTATTCTAATTCTCGATCCAATGCCACCATACTTTGATCCGAATCATAGAGCATGTAACGCATCAAAGACGACAAGCGAATCGTCACATCCTCCGCCTGTTTATCCGCCTTGGTACGAATCAAGTAAACGATGCTATTCAGAATATTGAAAATAAAATGGGGACTGATTTGGGAACGCAAGAAGGCTAATTCAGACTTGAGCTGCTCATTACTTCGCTCCTCCTTTTCGAATTCGATGTTGATAAACTCCAACAAAAGTCCATACGTAGAACCGATTCCCGAAATCATTACGAGGGGAAAAATTCCTTTCATATCGAAGAAGCCTTCATGCTTATCGAAAGGCAGGAAATAGATATGATAAAGGCTTTGGATACCAAAAAATAAGACAATCATCCCGAACAAACTGGCAAAAAACCAGAAAACGCCAAAACGTTTGAAAACCCGTGGAACTAAAAAGAGCGTGATGATATAAAAAAGAGGGACAACGGTGAGGAGCTCCAACCAGATATGCTCCGAAAACTCGGGATTAACGTGTCCATGTGGATGATCATTCTCATGGCTTTGGTGAACGGGGCTCAACAAAGGTAATCCTATCCACAAACCCCAAAGGATGAGATTAAATAGAATCTTAAACGTTAATTTAGTTTTGGGTAATTGCCAGGCGCGCCACATAATCAATTTGTTTGCCCTACAAAGCTAGGGATTCAGGTCGAAATAGAAAATACAAAGGACAAGGCAAGGCATCTCGTCGACTAATACCCTAATTCAGCCGATTACTGAATTTACCTTCTTTCGTCAACAAAATTCCTTGACTCATCGAATCGTTAAAATTCATAAAGTATATTGCGCTAGCTTGTGCAAAAATTAAAACCCATACACATGAGACATTCAATCCGTCTAATCACATCTTGTTTTGTTTTGTTCGCATCGACTCAACTAAACGCCCAACAAGCCGTACTGATCAAACAAGACAGTACCCAAAAAACACAAACACTTTTCGAAGGAAAAATTAAATCCTTTGGCTTTTCAGCAGCACCCAGCTTTCAATTCGGATCCATGGGGCCGCAGGCAGGTTTCGCAATGGCATTGCATTTGAACAACAAATGGGAAATTGGCGCTGCATTTTCGAGTACCCTTCGCAAGGACCGGGATGCTCAAATCACTAATCCAGCGTTAGACCAGAAATTCAGTGCACTTTCGATCGCATACACGGCGAAAGCCAATAGTCTTATCCACCTAAGCTTTCCTTTGTTAGTAGGGGCAATTACATCGCACAACACTGATATGAGTTTGGCGATTCCTGATCCCAATACGCAATACGGAGGACACCGTGATGGAATGCGTGACGGTGACAGATTCTGGAGAGGACCTAAATCGTTGGGAATTCAACCGGGGGTTCAACTTGAACTTAATGTCTTAAAGCAAGTTCGATTATTCGGTGCAGCGAATTACCGCTTTGCCTTCGGAGAAAACAGCACCTCAGAAATGCAAGGATTCGTGGGAAGCGTTGGCTTGAAAGTAGGGCTCTTCGACCACACCTGGAAAAAGAAAAAATAGAATCATAAAAAAAGGCTTTCAATTTCTTGAAAGCCTTTTTTTATACATCATAATCTACTAGAAATTCCTTTCGCCAGCCTCACGCTTACCTAATAAGACAGCTCCGACCATCGCGACGAAAAACAGAATAGAAACCAATTCAAAAGGCAATAAATATTCCGAATAAAGCACTTTACCCAAGTTCTCGACCATACCCGTTTGTGAACTAAAATTCGGGGTTGTTTCAGCCGAAGGTGCAGGCAATGAATTCTTATGGAAAGCGGCAACTAAAATCACCAAAAGCGTTCCTGCGACAACGGAGCCGGCCAACTTAACCAAAGAGGTTTTTGATTCCGGCATATTCTTTCGTAAGTCGAGCATCATGATCACGAAAAGGAAGAGTACCATGATCGCACCGGCGTAAACAATGATGTTCACTACCATCAGGAATTGTGCATTTAATAACACATAATGGCCTGAAATACAGAAAAAAGTAAACACCAAGTATAAAACCGAGTGAATCGGATTCTTAGCAAAAACGACCATCAGCGCACTAAGAAGCGTCAAGGCTGATAGAAAATACCAAATATTTGTAATCTCCATAATATGCTTATTTCCAACCGTCACGCAAGTAGCGCTGGTCCATGTTTTCAACTAATTTATCTTTCCCGTAAATCACCTCGTCACGCGTACTGAACACAGGAACCATTTTGTCATGACGTAAGAAGATCGCCTCTTTTGGACAAGCCTCCTCACACAAACCACAGAAAATGCAACGAAGCATATTGATCTCGTATACCTTCGCGTACTTCTCTTCGCGGTATAAGTGCTCCTCTCCTTTCTTACGCTCCTCAGCCACCATCGAAATCGCCTCCGCAGGACAAGCCACCGCACATAGACCACAAGCCGTGCAACGCTCTGCACCTTGCTCATCTTTCTTCAAGATATGGTGACCCCGGTAAATAGGACCTAAATAACGCTGTTGCTCTGGGTAACGAATGGTTACCGGCTTAGAGAAAAAGTGCTTTAAGGTAGTCGCCATACCACCAACAATCGCTGGCAAGTACATACGCTCCGCTAAGGTCATTTCCCCCTGCTCTAAAACCTTTGTTTTATTACTTAATTTCATATGCCTAAGCTATTTTTTTCTTTCTGAATAGGGCATCATTCACAAACAAGCCCACTAACAAAATAACAACTCCTGCCACACCCGCAATAATCGGTTGGCCAATCAAAATACCAAATCCCGTCACCACAACATTAAACATCGACAAGGGAATCAAACCCGTCCATCCTAATCCCATCAATTGGTCATAACGGAAACGAGGTAATGTCCAACGCACCCACATAAAGATAAATACGAAGAATAAGGCTTTGCCAATCAAAGCACCCATACCCAAGAATGCCGCCGCATTCGAACCAAATTGAGTAGCGATGAATGAATAACCCGGGTAATCATATCCTCCGAAGAACAATGTTGCCATGACCGCTCCCGAAATAAACATGTTGATGTATTCCGCAAAAAGGTAAAAGCCCAACTTCATGGAAGAATACTCCGTGTGGTAACCGCCAATTAATTCCGTCTCACACTCAGGTAAGTCGAAAGGCGTACGATTACACTCCGCAAACGCACAAATCAAGAAAATGATAAAGCCAATCGGTTGGGATAAAATATTCCAATGTCCCGCTTGTTGGGCCTCCACAATCGCCTTCGTCGACAAGGATCCCGACAACATCAAGATTGCGATAATCGACATACCCATCGCCAATTCATACGAGATGTTTTGCGAAGCAGCACGAATTGCACCCAAAAGTGAATACTTATTGTTGGACGCCCAGCCCCCCACTAAAATACCATAAACACCCAGCGATACGATACCAAAAACCCAAAGAATCCCAATGTTAACATCGATTCCTTGAAGATCAAATGTCACACCTCCGACAGTCACCGTATCCCCAAAAGGAACGACTGCAGAAGTCATTAAGGCCGTTAACATCGATAAACATGGTCCAGCGATGAACAACCATTTGTTTGAGTTAGCCGGAATAAAGTCTTCCTTCATGAACATTTTCACCGCATCCGCAAGGGGTTGTAAAATACCAAACGGACCCGCGCGATCTGGACCGATACGATCCTGCATAAATGCAGCGATTTTACGCTCAAAATAGGTTGAGTAAGCCGCTACCCCTAAGGTAATCGCGAAAACGATTCCAATAAAAATGGCCTTGGCCGTAAATACATCATTCAATAATTCCATATCTTATTTCTTAGCTGGTAAAGAAGCTGGATTCGTTAAAAAACTACGATCACGATCATCGTCGATCTGCTTGAAATCCCGTGCCGCTTGCGCGATAGGGAATGCTGGGCGAATTAAATTAGCCCCATATTTATTCGCTGAAATCACGGAATGACGCGAAACATTTGTTGGTCCCTCAATCACCCAATCAATCGTCTTTTTGCGATCAAAACGACACGTATTGCAGATAAATTCGGTCAACTCCCCCCACTCATTCTTACGACCCGTCACACGAATCACCTCATCACCACGGTACCACAACGTCACATTACCAGAACACTTCTCACAGTCACAATGTGCTTCCATCGGCTTCGAGAACCAAACACGGCTCTTAAAACGATAGGTCTTATCCGTCAAAGCACCCACCGGACATACGTCAATCACGTTGCCTGAGAAGTCATTATCAATGGCCTTCTCAATGTATGTGCTGATCTCTGCATGATCCCCACGATGCATCACACCATGCACACGCCCGTCAGTAATTTGGTCGGCCGTGTATACACAGCGGTAACACAAAATGCAACGGTTCATGTTTAATTTAATGTTTTCACCTAAATCAACCGGCTCAAAGGTATTACGCTCCTCCACCGTTCGCGTAGAAGAAACCCCATGTTCAAATGAGAAATCTTGTAAGTGACACTCACCCGCCTGGTCACAAACAGGGCAATCCAAGGGATGATTCAATAACAAAAATTCAACAATGCCTTTACGTGTTTCCAACACCTGCTCATTGACCGTGTTCTCAACGATCATGCCGTCTTGGACAGCTGTGATACATGCGGGCACCAATTTAGGCATCGGACGCGGATCCTTCTCAGAACCTGCGGTCACTTTAACCAAACAAGCACGGCACTTGCCACCCGAACCTTTTAAAGGCTCATAATAACACATCGCAGGAGGAGCCACATCCGGGCCGATCATACGAGCAGCCTGCATAATGGTGGTTCCCGGTTCTACATCCAGGGTGATGTTGTCAATCGTTACTTTCATAATCTATCATCTAGCGGGTCTTTCCCGGTTCATTGCTATGTAATGCAGACCAACGGTCCATAAATAAAGCAGCCGAATAATTCACTGCCCGTTTTTTTAATTCTTGCTGAAACGCAGCTTGTTTGGCAGAATCCAATGCCAACAGCGCTTCTATTCGCTCCACAAAACCATCGACATCCCATGTTTCCACGAGTAAATCATCGAGGCCAGCCAAAAAATCATTCACACCGCCACTTGCTCGAACTCCCACAATCGGGCGCCCCACATGGGCAGCTTCCAACATCACCAAAGGAAAGGGATCCTCACGGGACGAAAGAAAAAAGACGTTCATCGCTTCGAAATAAGGGCGACTGTCGGAACAAACGGGTAACATATGTACCTGATTGTTCACATCCCACGCCTCCTTACTCGAAACCAACTCTTTCGAATATTCATTGTCCAATATCCCTAACCAAATAAAATGCACCGTTGGCATTTTGGCAATCAATTGCTTGGCAACCTCTAAAAATACATCCGGCCCCTTACGCCACTCAGCTAATCCACAGCTAAAGACAATCGGAGAGTCCATCGGTATTCCCAAATTCGCGCGCACTGGATCTTGCGTATTATTAGTCGCTGCCGGTAATTCAATAATCGGCGGCAATAAATCTATTTTCGCTGCATCAATCCCAACCTCCGACGCTAATACGGTTTTCACGAGTCCGGAAACGGCGTATACCCGTCTAACCGCTGAAGCCATGAATTTGCGATCCTCCTCTGACGTGAACGTCTTAATCGAATAACTCAACTCATGAACATAAACCTCAAAAGGTACCTTCAATGGAATCAATTCCCGCAGTAAGGAAACCGACGAAACCGTATTTCCGATGATGCATTCAAAAGATTCCGACGCTAATGAAGCCATAATGGCCGCCACCTTGCTTTCACTCGGTGTCTTGTCCCATTCCCCGTCTTTCCGGAGTATAGGAACTCTTTGTTGGACCCTATACCAAAGTGGACGATCTGTCTTCCAAACCCACACTTTGGCCACTTTCTTATATTCCTCTACTAAACTTCCGCCGTCTACCAACAACACGTAATTCGTCAAACCCTGAGCTTTGCGTTCCCGTAACCAATGTAGGAGAACCAATTGAGCCCCGGCACGATTTGCGTCATGGCCGACAAAAAGTTTCTTGCTCTCAGTCATGTAAATTAATTAGACCAACTCGCTCCTGGTCGCATATACACAGCGCCCGGTTTCGTTGCTTCTTCTGGATTCGTTACATGCCATTCAAACTCATCACGGAAATGACGAATCGCCGCGGCCACCGGCCAAGCAGCTGCATCCCCTAAAGGACAAATCGTATTTCCTTCAATCTTCTTCGCCACATCCACCAATAAATCGATGTCTTCCAAACGTCCTTTACCTGTTTCGATACGCTTAATAACCTTGTCCATCCAACCCGTTCCTTCACGGCATGGCGAACATTGCCCACAAGACTCATGGTGATAAAAGCGTGCGAACGTTAAAGTATTGTGAACGATACATGTCGTCTCATCCATCACGATAAATCCGCCGGACCCCAACATCGTTCCGGTTGCAAAACCACCTTCCGACAAAGACTCATAGGTCATCAAACGCTTCTCGCCAGCGTCCGTGGTTAATATTTTCTCCGCAGGTAAAATCGGCACAGACGAACCTCCAGCTACGACAGCCTTCAACTTATGTCCTTCCCGGATACCTCCGCAATATTCATCTGAATAAATAAACTCCTCTACGGTAATTCCCAATGGAATCTCATACACACCCGGCTTACGAATATGACCCGAAGCCGAAATCAATTTCGTTCCCGTACTGCGTCCTACACCAATTGCCGCATATGCATCTCCTCCATTATTGACAATCCACGAAGTAGCAGCAATAGATTCCACGTTATTGACAACCGTTGGGCTTTGCCACAAACCTTTCACCGCTGGGAATGGAGGTTTATTACGTGGATTACCGCGTTTCCCCTCTAAAGATTCCAACAAGGCTGTTTCTTCCCCACAGATATAAGCACCACCACCCGGCTGTACAAATAGATCCAAGTCATAACCTGAACCCAAGATATTTTTTCCTAATAAACCCTTGTCATAAGCCTCTTGAATCGCTTTTTCAAGGATGTTGATGACATACATCAACTCCCCACGAACGTAGATATAAGAGGTATTTGCTCCTAAGGCAAAACTCGAGACGATCATCCCTTCGATCAAGGTATGTGGCGACTTCCACATTAAATAGTGATCCTTGAATGTTCCTGGCTCAGACTCATCGGCATTACATACCAAATAACGAGGCACACCTTCTGGCTTCGCCAAAAAAGACCACTTCATTCCCACCGGGAAACCAGCACCCCCACGACCACGTAATCCAGACTTCTTGACTTCTTCCGTCACCTCATCTGGGGTCATTTTTTTAAGTGCCTTCTCGACTGCCTTGTAACCACCGTTTTTCATGAAAACATCGATGGTCTCAATTCCGGGTACGTCTATATGTTGAGTTAAAATCTTCATGCTCGGCTTATTTGCTTAATTCATCAATAATCTGATCCACTTTCTCATTCGTCAAATGCATGTAGTATTTCTCACGAATCTGGAACACGGGGCCCCATCCGCAAGCTGCCAGACACTCCACTTCCTTGATGGTAAACTTACCATCCTTCGTCGTCTCTCCTGTTTCAATTCCCAAACGCTTCTTCAAGTGATCATACACTTCCACCCCACCCATCAAACAACAAGGACCCGTACGGCAATATTCAATCACATGCTCGCCCACAGGCTCCAAATGGAACATGGTGTAAAACGACGCTACCTCATATACCTCAATCGGTGCAATGGATAACAAAGACGCCACATAATCCATCACCTCTGGAGAACACCATTTCCATTCGGCTTGCGCTAAATGAAGAATAGGCAACAAGGCCGACTTCTGTTTTCCGTCCGGATAACGGGCAATAATTTTTTTCACTAGGTCCAGCGTTTCGGCTGGAAATACAATGTTGCTCATATCTTATGTATCTAACTCACCCGCAATAACATTCATGGATGACATCGTAACAATCGCATCCGACAAACTCGTTCCCTTAATCATCTCTGGGAACGCTTGATAATATATATATCCTGGACGACGGAATTTCAAACGATAAGGTGTCCGACCTCCGTCAGAAACCAAATAGAATCCTAATTCCCCATTTCCTCCTTCAACCGAGTGATATACCTCACCTACCGGTGCATCAATCTCACCCATCACAATCTTGAAGTGATAAATCAAGGCCTCCATGTTCTTGTAAACCTCTTGCTTAGGAGGCAAATAATAATGCGGCGCATCGGCATGATAAGGTCCTTCCGGAAGATTATCAATCGCCTGTTGGATAATGCGTAAACTCTGCCACATCTCCTCCTCACGAACCAAGAAACGATCATAGGTATCACCTTTCGTTCCTACGGGTACATCAAACTCGAAATCTTCGTAAGATGAATACGGATTCAACGCACGAACGTCGTAATCAACACCCGCCGCACGTAAGTTGGGCCCCGTAAATCCATAGTTCAATGCGCGTTCCGCCGAGATTCCTCCCACATTCTGCGTACGATCCATGAAAATACGATTACGCATCACCATGCCTTCAAATTCCTTCAAAGCTGCTGGCAACTCCTTCAACAATTTCTTGATCTTTTCGATGGCTACTGGTGTAAAATCACGCTCCATACCCCCGAAACGACCCATGTTGGTTGTTAGACGTGCACCGCACATCTCCTCATAAATCTCATAGATAAATTCGCGCCATTGGTATACATACAAGAAACCGGTCAAAGCTCCAGTATCCACCGCTAGAATCGAGTTACAAACAATGTGATCCGTCAAACGCGCAAGCTCCATCATGATCACACGCATGTACTGCGCGCGTTTCGGCACCTCGATGCCTAATAATTTCTCCACCGTCATGTGCCAGCCCATGTTGTTAATCGGGGCTGAACAATAATTCATCCGGTCGGTCAAAGTCGTTATCTGATAAAATGGACGACGCTCCGCAATTTTCTCAAACGCACGGTGGATATATCCCACTGTCTGCTCGGAGTCCACAATCGTTTCCCCATCCATCGTCAAGATGTTTTGAAAAATACCGTGGGTAGCAGGGTGCGTAGGCCCCAAATTAAGCGTTGAAAGCTCGTTTACATAAGGTCCGCCCTTTTGCGTCTTATCTAAACCAACATTTGGATTATTTACTAAGGCTACTTCTGACATGCTTGTTGGCTTTTATCGTCCAAATAATTCATCAATTTTATCGTGACGCGTCGCGTCCTCTAACGGATATTCCTTCCGCATCGGATGGTAATCCATCTCGTCCATATTCAGGATACGCGTCAAATTAGGATGTCCATCAAAAATAATTCCGTAAAAATCAAAGGCCTCGCGCTCCATCCAATTGGCTGTCGCGAATAAACCCGTGATTGTTGGGAAATGCGGTGCTTCAATCGGCGCATAAGCCTTCATCATCAAACGCACATTGTTTTCCAAACTGTGCAAATGGTAGATAACACCTAGCTCTTGACCTTTCGCATCAGGAAAATGAATTCCCGCTAAATCCGTTAAGAATTGAAATTTAAATACCGGATGGGCATACAAAAAGTGAAACATCGGAACGATGTTCTCTACCCCTGTAGTAAACTGCAAAATACCATGTGACTCCGTTACTCCATAAACCGCATCTGCTCCAAATTGGGCAACCAATGCGTCCGTTATTTGTTGATTCTCCATGTTAACTTATTCGATACCGTAAGATGCCAACAAAGCCTTGTACTCAGGCTCGTTACGACGGCGTGTAGATTCATTTTTGGCCAATTCCTGGATCTGCATAAAGCCATCCAAAATTTGCTCCGGACGTGGCGGGCAACCCGGCACATATACGTCCACCGGAATAATCCGATCGATTCCCTGCAACACCGAATAGGTATCAAAAATACCGCCCGAGCATGCACAAGCACCAACCGATAGCACCCAACGGGGCTCTGCCATCTGTAAATATACTTGCTTCACCACCGGAGCCATTTTCTTAGAAATCGTTCCCATTACCATCAAGACATCGGCTTGACGGGCAGAAAAACTCAAACGTTCCGCACCAAAACGACCAATATCATAATGAGATGCCATCGTCGACATGAACTCAATCCCGCAACATGACGTCGCAAATGGCAATGGCCAGAGCGAGTTCGCACGAGCCAAACCGACCAAATTATCTAAACTTGTAGCAAAAAAACCTGCTCCTTCAATTCCAGGAGGCGCTTCAGCAACATTAACCGTTGAATTACTCATATCTTTTTATCTGATGAATGATAAACAAGGACCTAGGCCCGAATGTTTATTTTTCCCACTTTAAAATTCCTTTTTTGATTACGTACACAAAGCCTGCTAACAACAGACCCATGAATACCAACATATCATAGAAGCCATTCCATGACAATTCGCGGAAATTAACCGCCCAAGGGTACATAAACACAATTTCAATATCGAAAAGCACGAATAAGATCGCGACTAGAAAATACTTAACAGAAATGGGCGTACGTGCATCACCAATAGACTCAATCCCGCATTCGAAGGTATCATCCTTCTTGGCCGAGTGGCGCTTGGGACCCAAAGCATGCGTCGCAAACATGGTTGCAAAAATAAAGGCTAATGCTGCCAGAAGCTGAACGAATATCGGCAGAAAATCTTGTGGTTGATAGTTCATTACAAAGGCTTAAAAAATGAAGCCGCAATTTACTCCATAAAATCTAAAATTTCAGATTTTTAAGAAAAAAATCATGGTTAAAAATCCGCATACTTTCCAATTCAAGTAATTTTCGCCGTTGGTGAAAAAAAATCAAAAAAATCCTGTAATTTTGTCCGGCAAATAAGAGTAGTTCTCACACTCCATCAAATTATTTGCCATGCTCGATTCCAACAAATTTCTTTTTGAGGCCTTAACATACGATGACGTATTGTTGTTGCCTGCCTATTCAGAAGTTCTTCCCCGCGAAGTAAGTACAGCTTCTCGTTTAACGCGTAACATCACCCTGAACATTCCGATTGTTTCAGCGGCAATGGATACGGTTACGGAAGCCGACCTCGCAATTGCCCTAGCACAGGAAGGAGGAATTGGTATCATTCACAAAAACATGACGATTGACCAACAAGCCGCTCAGGTTCGCAAAGTGAAGCGTTCCGAGTCGGGCATGATCATCGACCCAGTTACTTTGAAGGATAATCAAACACTTGGCGACGCCCAACGAATCATGAAGGAATTCAAGATTGGTGGTATTCCCGTGATTGATGATGCGGGTCGTTTGGTAGGAATTTTGACGAATCGTGATTTACGATTCCAAAAGCAGACCGCTCGTCCGGTGGCTGAAATCATGACCAAAGACAATTTGATCACGGCCAAGGAAGGCATCAGCATGGAAGAAGCCGAGAGCATTCTGCAAGAATATAAAATTGAGAAACTACCCATCATCGATAAGAACGGTAAGCTCATCGGTTTGATTACCTATAAAGATATTTTAAAACGCAAGTCACATCCGTTGGCATCAAAAGATTCCTTAGGTCGTTTGCGCGTCGGGGCGGCCGTTGGGGTAACTCCAGATTTAATTGCCCGTGTACAAGCCTTGGTGAATGTAGGTGTCGATGTTATTAGTATCGATACGGCACACGGTCACTCCAAAGGCGTAATTGATGCCTTGAAGAACGTCAAAAAATCATTCCCCAACCTGGATGTCATCGTAGGTAACATCGCGACAGGTGAAGCGGCGGTTGCCTTAGCGGAAGCCGGAGCCGATGCGGTGAAAGTTGGCGTAGGCCCAGGAAGTATTTGCACCACGCGTATCATCGCTGGTGTCGGAATGCCTCAATTAACAGCCGTATATGAAGCTGCGAAAGCATTAGCGAAATACGATGTGCCGGTAATTGCAGATGGAGGTATTCGTTATTCAGGTGATGTGGCGAAAGCCATTGCTGGAGGAGCGAGTACAGTAATGATGGGATCTTTATTAGCCGGAACCGATGAGGCACCGGGTGAAATGATCATTTTAGAAGGACGTAAATTCAAGTCATACCGTGGTATGGGTTCTTTGGAAGCCATGGAAGACGGATCGAAAGATCGTTATTTCCAAGATGCGGAAGATGATATCAAAAAATTAGTACCCGAAGGAATCGTAGGACGTGTCCCATTCAAAGGATCAGTCACTGAAATTCTTTATCAGATGGTCGGCGGATTAAAAGCCGGAATGGGTTACTGTGGTGCGGCATCTATCGAGGCGATGCAACAAGCGAAGTTTGTGAAAATCACTTCCGCTGGGGTGAAAGAAAGTCACCCACACGATGTCAGCATTTCGAAAGAAGCGCCGAACTATTCAGCGAAATAATCAAAAAGGCCTCGTTCATCGCGAGGCCTTTTTTTTATGCTTGATAATTCTGAATCGTGTCGACGAAGCAATGAACTTTGTCGGGATGAATATCCGGATAAACCCCATGCCCTAAATTGGCAATGTACCGTTGGGTACCAAAAGCCTTCAACATCGCTTTCGTTTCTGCTTCCACCATTTTGAAGTCCCCATAGAGTGCACAAGGATCTAGGTTTCCTTGCAAGGTTTTGTTGGGCCCTACCAATCTTCTCGACTCCGCGATATCCATATTCCAATCCAAACCAATCGTCGCACAATTCAATTGTGCCATTTCCTCACGCGCAAAAAAAGCGCCTTTGGCAAATAGGGTTACAGGGACTTCTGCAATCGCATCACATATTTGTTTTAAATAAGGCGTGGAGAATGCACTGTATTGAATAGGCGATAAAATTCCCGCCCAAGAATCAAATATTTGCAACAAATTCGCCCCAGCGTCAACTTGCGCTTTTAAATACGATATCGTCGAATCTGTAATTTTCTGAAGTAAGGCGTGTGCCAATTCCGGCTCCGCGTAGAGCATTTTCTTGGCTTGCGAGAAGGTTTTCGAACCGCGACCCTCCACCATGTAACAGAAAATGGTAAATGGCGCACCGGCAAAACCGATTAAGGGAACACGACCCGCTAATTCTTTCTTGACAATTTTAATAGCGTCCAAAACATATTTCAAATCCTCCTCCGGATTCGCATCTCGAATTTTAGCAAGATCGGCTACGGAACGAATGACATCCGGAAAAACAGGACCTTTTTGCTCCTCCATCAAATAGGGCAAACCCATCGCCTCAGGAACCACCAGGATATCCGAGAAAATGATCGCGGCATCTACGCCAAAACGATCCACAGGTTGAATGGTTACTTCTGCGGCCATTTCGGGGTTTGTAGCCAATCCAATAAATGAACCGGCTTTAGCACGCACTTCGCGATATTCAGGCAGGATTCTACCCGCTTGTCGCATGACCCATACGGGAACACGTTCCACTGGCAAGCCTTGCGCAGCACGAAGAATTAGGTCGTTTTTTAGTTTTTCCATAAGCTAATTGAGCTTGCAAAGATAAGGAAAAAAGTCGCTAGTCAGTAGTCAGTGGGAAGTAATCAGTAGTCAGTGGGAAGCAATCAGTAGTCAGTGGGAAGGAATCAGTGGACAGAATTAAGATTATTTATATTCTCCATTGATTATCAGCCAACTACTTTGACAAAGCTATTCTTCATTGTTTTTTTTACCCATCTAAAACAAAAAAATTATGAAGGTTAAGAAATTCGAAGACTTAATAGTTTGGCAAAAATCAATTGATATTGCTGTAATACTCCATAAACATTTTGAAAAACATACTGACTTTGGATATTCAAATCAAATCAGAAGAGCTGCTTTTTCCATATCAAATAATATTGCTGAGGGTTTCGAACGATCAACGAATAAAGACTTTATCCGTTTTCTAAATATTGCAAAGGGCTCATGCAGCGAGGTTAAATCAATGCTTTATTTAGGTTTCAAACTTGGTTACTATTCTGATATTGAGATGAATAAATTTTTTAAATCAATAGATGAAATAGGAAAAATGATATATTCATTAACTAAATCACTTAATATTAAAACCTAATTATAATTTACTGAATACTGCCCACTGACTACTGACCACTGCCCACTGACTACTGACTAGCAACTTTTTTTCCCTACCTTTGCCTCTCAATTACATCCTATGTCACAACTCATTGCACGTTTCGTCACCAGCAACACAGATTTCAAAGCCTGCCCTCCCGCACGCTTCCCGGAGTTTGCCTTTATTGGTCGGTCCAACGTAGGCAAATCCTCCTTGATCAATTCATTGACCTTTCACAAAGGACTTGCCAAAACCTCGCAAACACCCGGAAAAACCCAATTAATCAATCACTTCATGATTGATGAAAAATGGTACCTGGTGGATTTACCAGGCTACGGTTTCGCAAAAGTGAGTAAAGAAAAAAGACGCGATTTCGAGAAAATGATCTTTGATTATTTGATTCATCGCGAAAATTTGACCTGCTTGTTCGTATTGATCGACATTCGATTAAAACCCCAAGCTGTTGACATCGAATTCATGAACCGCATGGTGGAACATGAAATTCCGTTTCATATGGTATTTACGAAGGCCGACAAGCTTTCCCAGAAACAAATCAATGAAAGCGTAGACGCCTACAAAAACTACCTGTTGGAAATGTGGGATGAACTACCTGAAATTTTTATCACCTCAGCTGAAAAGCATGTAGGCCGGGAAGAAATTTTGGCCAACATCGAGGAATTAATTCAATCATCCCCTTACAAAATAGGGAAATCTTAATACTTTTGCAGCCATCATTAGCTATATACACATGGAATTACTAAACGAAGTTGCTCACATTTCCGGGAAACCAGGATTATTTAAAGTGTTAAAACCAACCCGTACCGGCGTTATCGTTGAAACACTTGATGCAGCCAAGCAAAAATCAGTCGTAGGAGGCCAAACGCGTATCTCCGTTTTGAAAGACATCTCGCTTTACTTAGATGATCACCAAGACAGTACATTACCGCTTGCCGATTTATTTCTACAAATCCATGGAAAATTCAATGGCGTTCTCCCTTTAGAACCTAAAAAAGCAGCTGATGCAGAATTGTACGCCATCTTAGGTGACGTCGTTCCGAATTACGATTCAGATCGTGTGTTTGCTTCCGACATCAAAAAAATCTTAAGCTGGTACCTGATCCTTTTCACCAACCTTCCTGAATTATTCCCTGCGAAAGCGCCTAAAGCCGCTAAAGTAGAAAAAGAAGCGAAGGAAGAAAAGGAAGCCAAACCTGCGAAAAAACCAGCCGCTAAAAAAGCAGTAAAATAATTCAAGCCAACATGGAGGAGGTCATCCGCATACGACCCATTGAAGCCCAAGACAATCAAGCCATTGCCGAAATCATTCGTACGGCATTAGCCGAGTTTGGGGCCAATAAACCAGGGACCGTATACTTTGACCCGACAACCGATGCGCTCTTCGAACTATTTCGCACGACCGGTTCCTATTATTTCGTCGCGACAGATTCAGAGGAGAAACTTTTAGGTGGATGTGGAATTTTCCCCACAGCAAACTTGCCTGAAGGCACCTGCGAACTCGTTAAACTCTATGTGAAAAAATCCGCCCGCGGAACGGGAACAGGAAAACGATTGCTGGAAAAATCCTTGGAATGGGCAAAAGAAAATGGCTACCACCAAGTCTACCTGGAATCCATGCCGGAACTGGCAAAAGCCGTATCCATCTACGAAAAGTTAGGATTTGAAAAACTCTCCCATCCACTCGGAAATAGCGGACATGACGGATGCGATATTTGGATGATTAAAAATCTATAAAAAAAGGCCTCGATTCATTCGAGGCCTTTTTATTTATTTCAATGAGTTAATATATTTTGCAATCTTAACCGCATCATCCTTCGGAACATTTGTCATAGGTGCCATTGGCGGATAACCTGGCCAATTAGATGGTTGTGGCTTCGCAATCAGCGCAACAATCTTATCAACTGAATATTTTTTCTTCGCTACATCCTTGTAAGCCGGACCCACTAAACGGGCATCCACCTTGTGACATGCAAAGCAAGTATACTTTTGCATCAATGGCTTAATGTCAGCTGGGAAATCCTCCGCCTTCGCTTCAAATCCAAATGCAGCAACTCCCAAAGCCACTGTCATAATTAATTTCGAGATCGTTTTCATATATAAATTTTGTATTCAGGTTAAACCTTTAAAGCACCAAATTAAAGCATTTTTTGGGAAAAATCTATCCCTTTTTCACAGAATCCACTGCATTTCTAACACTTCCGTGCTTTTCCAATAAAGCAGCTGCCTCTTCTCCCCCCACTCCCGTCGCCTCACAAACCATCCGAATCGCGCGTAAAACCAATTTATGATTGCTCAATTGCATATCCACCATCTTGTTTCCCCGCACACGACCCAAGCGAATCATCACCGCTGTTGAGATCATATTTAAGACCAACTTTTGGGCAGTTCCCGACTTCATTCGCGTACTTCCCGTGACATATTCAGGCCCTACAATAACCTCCACCGGATATTGTGCCTCCGCCGCAATCGGACTACCGCCGTTGCAAACGATGCATCCCGTTAAAATCCCGTTGGCATTTGCCGACTTCAATCCTCCAATCACGTAAGGCGTCCGACCCGACGCCGCAATCCCAATCACCGTATCCAACGCGCCAATATCATAAGCCTCCATATCCTTCCAAGCCTGTTCCGGATCATCTTCCGCATTCTCAACCGCTTTCCGAATTGCGCCATCCCCGCCAGCAATGATTCCGATCACCATATCAAAGGGAACCCCGTAAGTTGGCGGACACTCTGATGCATCCACGACACCCAAACGTCCCGATGTCCCCGCTCCGATGTAAAACAGTCGACCTCCTTGCTCCATGCGCGGAACGATTTGATTGACCAATGCTTCGATATTAGGAATCACCTTTTCCACTGCCAAAGGAACCGTTTGGTCCTCCGCATTGATTTGGCGCAAAAGGGTATCGACCGACTGTTTATCGAGATCCTCGTATTTCGAGCTAGATTCTGTTGCTAGCGATGTTAAATTCTCTGTCATCTTATTTTGATAATTCCTTGTAATTCGCAAAGAAATGGGGAATCGTTTCGATGCCCTTGTAAAAATTGAATAAGCCATAATGCTCATTCGGGGAATGGATTGCATCCGTATCCAAACCAAATCCCATCAAGATCGACTTAACGCCCAATTCCTTTTCAAACAAAGCGACAATCGGAATACTTCCTCCTCCTCTCGTTGGGACGGGTTGTTTTCCAAATGTCGTCGCTAAAGCATCCGATGCTGCCTGAAAAGCAATGCTGTCGGTCGGCATCAAATAAGCCTCCCCACCATGATGGGCCTTTACGGTAACTTTCACACCTTTCGGCGCAATTGATAAAAAATGCTCCGTAAATAATTTGGTAATCTCATCCGATTTTTGATTGGGTACCAAACGCATCGAAATCTTCGCATAAGCCATCGATGGCAAAACCGTTTTAGCGCCTTCCCCCGTATAACCACCCCAAATTCCATTCACATCCAAGGTAGGACGAATCGAAGCTCGTTCAAGGGTTGAATATCCTTTCTCGCCATGCACCGCTTGAATACCCAAATCCTTTTGATAAGCGTCCAAATCAAAAGGTGTCTGCGCCATCGCCGCACGATCCGAGGGACTCACCTCCAACACGCCGTCGTAAAAGCCAGGAATCGTAATGTGATTAAACTCGTCATGCAAGGACGCAATCATTTGACATAAGATATTGATTGGGTTTGCCACAGCTCCCCCATATACACCTGAATGTAGATCCCGATTTGGCCCCTGAACAGCTACCTCCATGTAGCTCAATCCTCTCAAGCCTACATCAATTGATGGAATATCATTGGCAATAATCGCTGTATCCGAAATCAAGATCACATCGGCCTTCAATAAATCCTTATGTGATTCGACGAATAAGCCCAAATTATCGGAACCGACTTCCTCCTCTCCCTCAATCATAAACTTCACGTTGCAAGCTAATTCGCCACTGGCCAACATCGCCTCGAAAGCCTTCACATGCATAAACACCTGACCTTTATCATCACAGGCTCCACGAGCAAATATCAAGCCATCCTTGATCACCGGCTCAAAGGGAGGATTATCCCAAAGCTCTAAAGGATCGGCTGGCTGAACGTCATAATGCCCATACACCAAAACAGTTGGCGCATTCGGGTCAACCATCTTCTCTCCATAGACAATCGGGAAGCCAGCCGTCTCTTCTAAACGAACTTCATCAGCACCAGCTTTTCGCAACTGCTCGGCTACCCAAGCGGCCGTTTGGCGAACCGAATCCGCATAGGCAGGATCCGCCGAAATGGACGGAATACGTAAGAAATCAAGTAATTCAGCTAAAAAACGATCGCGATTTGCGTCAATGTATTGTTGAGTCTTTGTCATGATATTTATTGGCGGACGTATTTTTCATTCCACAAACAAATATAAAAAAATAAACTGAGGCTTTACTTCTTTGAAGGGATCAGATACATGCGATTTTCCTTGCCTTGAAAAATACGTACAATGTTCATTCGGTGGGTAAAAATTACCAAGAAGGCAATAAAATAACCAAAGTAAATGAGGGTAGGAATTTCCTCACCAAATACGCCATAGGTCAACAGCAAAGGAAAGACCAAGGATGCGATCATCGAACCCAGCGAAACATAATGAGAAATACTAAATACAACGAGAAAAACGAGGATACTCACGAGCGCAGCCATGGGATGCAAAGCCAAAACCATACCCAAGGTGGTAGCGACACCCTTACCTCCTTTAAAATCACAAAAAATCGGGAGCAAATGTCCTATAATAGCCAAGAACCCGAAGAAAATTTTCAAGGTCACACACGTCTGCCAATCGATGAGGTGGAAATAATACATGACAGCCGCTAAACCCGTTGCCAAAAACCCTTTCAATGCATCCACAAAGAGAACTATACTTCCCGCCTTCTTACCCAAAACACGAAACGTGTTGGTGGCGCCCGCATTCCCACTTCCTTG
The DNA here is from genome assembly GCF_054558655.1 of Aquirufa sp. 5-AUSEE-100C1. Lineage (NCBI taxonomy): Bacteria > Pseudomonadati > Bacteroidota > Cytophagia > Cytophagales > Flectobacillaceae > Aquirufa > Aquirufa sp. 5-AUSEE-100C1. The sequence continues at coordinate 365,979 of NZ_JBPXKO010000002.1, forward strand.
TGTGCGGATATCGACACCATGATAGGTGGTACCGTACCAAATTGCAGTTGGGATCGATCCCAATAGATAACTTAAAATAGAAAGCCCTGCAATAATAAAAATCATATTTCGTTAATAGGCATTTTATTGCCGTTTTTCAAATATAGGCCCCAATACACCTAAAATCAAGAAGATTAAAAAAGTTCTTGAAATGTTTAAATTTTCGTCTTTATAATATACCAAAAAGCCCGATTAGAACGAGAAATTGATGGATGCCATCAAGCGAAAACGTTGCGGATTTCCATGGTCTAAATAGTTTAACCGATGAAATGCTTGTAGCCGGAAAATTTTAAATATGTTATCAATCCCATATCCTACCTCAACAAAAGGCTTATGTGGATCTAATGAATCAAAGGCGTATTGGTCTAAGAATTTAGACTTCAAAGGATTATTTACATCCTTCATGATTTCTTTGTTGGCACTCCGCTGACTACCCATCACCATATTCGTACTCGCAATAAATCGCCATTTCATTTTTTTGATCAGAGGCAATCGATTGAAAAACAAGCCCTCAAAATTATGATTGTATTGTAAAGAGACATATTGATCACTCACGAATTCAAAATAATTCATGGTAGAAAAGGCACTTCGAACGAAGAAAAACGTTTCATTCCCCAGGTGTGGAAACAATAAGGGAGCGGGTAAATTGGAAGGTGTATACCCTGCGGTGAGCGTATAATCGGAACGGCCCATTTTGCCTAATCGGAAAGTCTGATGGGCTTTGAGCGTAAATCGTTCGTAATCAAAATCCCCACCTAAAAATCCTTTGATACCTCGCTGGTATTTAAAGGTTATGACGGGAATACGTTTGGTGGCCAAGGTGACTTTCTCGTTCCCATTCATGATGTAAGTTTCATTACGAGCGAAACGAGCCTCCAAGGTTACAAAGGATTCTTGGTAATAATCTTGAACCGGCGAATTAGCCCCTAATTCCGGATTTAACCTAAACTGAAAACGGAACAAAGGGTCAAATGAACGCGCATTGAGCGAAGTCGTCACACTCAATCCCTTGATCAATTCGGTGCTGAAAAAAGCTTCACTCTCCCGCCTGAAAAATGCACCCGAAAATGCCCCCCAACGGGTAAAGGCATAAAATAATTTATTATCCCCAATCAATTCGGGGGTTAAACCAACTCGTTCGATGTCATAGCTATGTCGGATTCCTGCAATCGTCCACTTCTTCTTCGAAAACAAATAATCTACCTCTGCCGAATATTTCGGCACTAAATCTTTGGTACCAAAACCCACGTTTCCCCGTAAGATCCAGTTCTTATCAAAATTCGCATTCGTACGGAATCCCAAACGAAAACGTGCGCCTTCAATCTTATTGATGGCAAAACCCGAAAGATAGGGTCCCACCTCAATGTCATTGAATTTTTTATGACCACTCACCACAATCTCTGCCACCTCTATGTAAGATCTTACAACGGGTAAATTTTTAACCGAATCAATCAAAGAAGAAGCGATTAAATCTTGGCGGCTCAGGGGTTCATGCCGTGCATATTTCCAGAACTCAGGATCGGGTTCCTTGGCATCTTCCGCCACTTCCGAAGCGAGATCATAAAAAGGAAGTGGATGCGGTTTATTCACCACAAAATCTTTATTGGAGATATACATCTTCAACAACATCCCCGCTGAATTCTTGGTAATTTCATCAATGTCGATCAAAAACCGTGTCTTGGCAGGCAACCAAGCCCCCGTTTCCGTCTTCTCAAGTTCTTGAGAAATCTTAATTTTATCGATGAAATTGATGTTGGCCGACTTGCCCACAGAGGCATCAATTTGTACCAAAGCGAATGAAGTCGTATCAATCCACATTTGACCTGTAAATACCAAATCCGCAGGATTCCTAGGATCAAAATCCAATTGATAACATGTATGACCATCCACGTTGACCGTATCCCTTAAGAAAAAGGAATAATTACCTTTCCAATGATCACCAATCGGGCTAGCAAAATCTTTGCCAAAAAAGGAAACATAGGATTGATAAAAATTATAATTGGCCACTAAATTACCGCCAACCAATTGCGAAATGACACTCCCCTCCTTCACCCCAACACCTTTGATGTTGGTCTTTAAAATATGCTCCCGCTTACGCTGGGGAGATTCTCGGTAATAGAATTTACTGATGGATTCTGAAATGTAGGTGGGTATGACAAGTTTACCATCATCTCCGGCCAACTTCTCAAATTTCTTGACAGCATCCGAAATATCCCGCATGATTCTCCGATCCTTGAATTTATCGGAAATGTTATCAACATCCAATTCCATTTTGGTATAGGAGGAATATTCATAGGACTCCAGCTTACTTCGATCGTTGTTCGAACGATACTTGACAACATTTCGTAGAATCTTAAAGGCAGGATTTTCGCCAGAAAAGACGACAACTTCAGCCATTTCTTTGGTGGCGGATTCTAATTGAAAATCAATTTCAATCAACTTTGATTTACGATCAATCCACTTAATACGCTTTTTATAGCCCACCACGGAGGCAAAAAGCGAGTCGCTGACCGACTTGGCATTTAAGGTAAACTCGCCCTGAAAATTTGAGCTTGTCCCGTAATTTAACCCTATCAAACCTACAGATGCGAAAGGAATGGGGTCGCCAGTGGAAGCATCGGTAACACGCCCTTTAACCACGACCTGCGCGTAGGCCGTTTGCATGTATAGACTAAGAATAAAAAGAAGCCCACAAAGGCCACCACACTTCAACATGAAAAAGGGATAATAAATCAATCAAAAATACGAATTAGCGAATTCAATCCGCTATCTATCCGGAAAAATTCTTGTATTCGAAAGGAAGGCTTTGAATTTTTGGAGTGCGCGTGCACGATGGGCTAATTGATTTTTCTCCGCCATGGACATTTCGGCAAAAGTACGTATATGGCCCTGGGGCTGAAACACAGGATCATAGCCAAATCCCTGATCCCCCCTTGGCTCCTTCGTGATTTTGCCAAGAACCTCTCCTTCGAATTGCTCGAACTGACCTTGATGGTGAAATGTCAAGACGGTCACAAAACGTGCTGAACGATTAGCTTGCCCCTCCATTTCCCTCAATAACTTTTGCAAATTGGCAGGATCATTCTTCGGTTCCCCGGCATAACGTGCGGAATAAACGCCTGGCGCACCGCCTAAAGCCGCTACCTCCAAGCCTGAATCGTCTGCCAAACAAGTAACCTGAAAACGCTCAGCGATATAGGAAGCTTTCTGAAAAGAGTTTTCATGCAAGGTCTGACCCGTCTCCGGGATGTCTTCTACGAGTCCTAATTCAGATACCGTACGAATGTCAAAAAGATCCCCGAGGAGATCTTTTATTTCATCCACTTTATGTGAATTTTGAGTAGCCAAATAAAGACCAGGTTTAACCATGCTATTGAGCCGAAATGATTTCTACTTCGAAATACAATGGAGAATAACCCGGTATAGCGGAATTCCCAGAGGTTCCATAAGCTAGTTTATACGGCAAAATAATAGATGCTTTTTCACCAATTCGTAATTTCATGACAGCCTCTTCGAAACCAGAAATCAAATTCCCAGATCCTGCATAATAGGCACTTGTTGCAGATCCAATAGTACCTTGACCAAAGGTTGAACTATAAATCCATTTACCTGCAGCATCTTGCTGTTTAATACTATATCCAAATTTACCCACATAACTCACGACCACATTCTGACCAATTAAAACTTGTGAGGCTGCAGGCTTTTCAACCAACTTCTTAAACAACATACCAGATGTAGTTAATTCAGCTCCTTGCATCGCATACAGGGTTTTCATATCGTCAATTTGCTCGGACTCCGTTCGAATCGAAGTAATTGTAATATCCAATCGAATGGTTGCATAAGCTGGTACATTCCCAAATGAACTACCTCCAAATGCCAAGGAGGCAGGAAGGATAAAAATACCTGATTCCCCTTCCCTCATATTGCTCAAAGGCAATGAAAAAACGGTAGCCTTCGTACCCCAAACCTCCGTATTAAATTGATTTAATACTCGATTAGTGGAGTCAATTAACGTCCCGTCCAACAATGTCATTTTGTAATGAAACTTAATCAAATCGGATACACTTGCAGATTTCTTTGTAGAAGCTTTTGAATCAATGAAATAGTACATTCCATCGGCCGTCTTTTGCATAGTCAAATTACGGTCTTTAATGTATTTCTGAATATCGTTATCAGTTTGTTCATTTTGTTGATTTATTTCATTGAATGCACAACTTGATAACAAGCCCATAGTGAGCAATAAACAAATAACTAACTGCTTCATGTTATTGAATTTTGGCTACATAAATTTCAAATGACAAAGGCGTAAATCCGGGAATAGTTGCCCCTGACCCCTTTTCTCCATAACCAATGGAAGATGGGAAAACCAAAATAGCACGCTCCCCTAAACGCATCTTTTCGATACCCGTTTGAAAACCAATAACGGTCGAGGTTCCACCAACCGTTACCGAAAAACTATCCGTACGGGCCATATTCCCATCGAAAGCAAAACCATTTAAAAAACGACCCGTGTATTTTAATTTAACAATCTTTCCGTTCGTCGGAATTTCTCCCGTGCCAGGAGATAAACGAATAAAACGCAAACCATTCGCATCCTTCTCCGTTACTGTTAGTTTCTTGCGGGCAATAAAATCTTCGATCTGATCATTTTGACTACGAACAACATAGTCCTTAACGGTAACCTTCAAAGGGGTAAACGCAGGTAAACCTGGAAAGCTTTGCGAAGTTCCCGGGATCGCCATCACAGCTTGCTCACCTTCCTTTAAATAGGCCATCAATTTAGCATAAACAGGATTTAAATATCCATATTGATAGACCAAAGGCACCTTGGTGCTATCCAAAACCTCTCCCGTAACTAAATTGGAAAGGATATAACGCATACTCAAGGTATCCCCCTTCGAAGCCAATTCCCCATTCGGATTCGCCTTGGTCACATAGTAATAAGATCCATCCGCCATCTGAACCGGCACTTGGTTCAATTTTGCGTAATATGCCAAAATCTGGGCTTTGCTCTCTTTTGCTTTTGCCTCATCAGCTAATTCAACGTCCGTCAAACAGGACGTCATACCGAAAAGGATACCCATGAAAATGATTAATTTCTTCAAACTACTTGAGATTTAATTGAATTTATTCATACACGAAATGCTAACGATTTAAGCTAGCATTTCGTACGTGAGCAACGTAGATTTAAACTATTTCTTCGAAATAACTTCCAATTCAAAAACCAAAACCGAATTAGCAGGAATCGGGCCACGTGGCTGATCTCCGTAAGCAATCGATGAAGGAATCACGAAAGTAGCTTTTCCGCCAGCTTTCATCAATGTTAAAGCTTCATTAAAACCTGGAATCATTTGCCCCAATGGCATTTCTGCTGCACTTCCTTTGTCAAATTCCTTACCATTCAAGAACGTTCCACGGTAATTAACTACCCATGTTTCACCCATTTGAGGCGATGGACCTGATCCAGGCTTCTCAGTTGAATAATATAATCCTGAGGCTGTTTTTTGAAATGTCTTGCCGGTCTTCGCGATGAATGCAGCAATTAAAGCTGGCTCCTTTGCGATTTCAACTGCAGCTTTTTTCTTCGCCTCTACAGCTTCCGCTTCCATTTCTTTTTCAAACTCAGCCTTGGATTGAACCTTAATCACTTTTACCGTGTATTTCAAATCCGTTCCCGGCTTCAAGAATGGAGGCAAAGGTGCCTGAACCGTCTTAATTAAGCTATCAATCGGCACTAAAATCGTTGCTGAATCACCCAAAGAAAGTAAACGTAAACCATTTTCAAACGTACCTTTAAAGGCACCCGGAGCACCTTGTGGAGCCTGGATCATCCCTTTGCTCGGCTGACCATCCTTGCGCGAATCTTGCAAAACTGAATCTGCACCATTTTTAATCACTAAATCAAAAGTGATAATGTCGCCATCCTTTAATTTTTGTGCCTTATCATCGTGAGCGTGAAATTGTATTTTCACCCCATCAATAACTTCCACTTTGTCTTTGCCACATCCCACTAGCATCGCAGCAGCCACAGCCAATAATCCAATTGATTTACGCATGATTTTTAGTTTATATTTATAAATTTTTAACTCGTTTTATTTCAGAAAGATACAAAGGTAACACTTCCTGTAATTTTTCCTTCGCTTGTTCAATTCCCCCTCCCGAAAATCTTCCTCCCGACGCATTTTTGTGCCCGCCCCCCTCAAAATAAGTCGCCGCAAATTGATTCACCGCAAAAGGCTCGATCGATCGAAAGGACAACTTAACTCCATCCGGACGCTGAATCATGCAGATTGCCCAAACTGCTCCCTCCAATTGCAAGCCATAATTCACCATACCCTCCGTATCTCCTGCTTGCGAATTAAATTGCTTCTGATCTTCCTCGGTTATCCACATCAGCGCCAAATGATATTCCGACAAATACTCCAAGCGGTTTGCTAAGACATGTCCCAAAAAACGCAAACGATGTAAACTCGCCGAATCAAATACCTTACGATGCACCGCATTCGTATCCACCCCCTTCTTAATCAACTCCGCAACTACCTCATGCACATGGGCCGTCGTATTGGGATGGCGAAAAGATCCCGTATCCGTCATAATTCCCGAATACAAACAAGATCCCATCTCCGAATCAATCAACGAATCATCCCCCCACTCTTGAATTAAATCAAAAATTAATTCACAAGTAGACGCCGCAATTGTTCGATGATAATAGTAATCCGCAAAATCTTCCGGATCCAAATGATGATCAATCACCACTTTCGGACACCTTGCCGCCCGCACCATACCCGCCAATCCATGCAACCGCTGCAAGCCCGAAAAATCGAGACAAAAAAGCCAGTCGGCCCGTTGAATTTTTTCCTCTATCGCCGACTTATGCAATATATTTTCAAAATCAAAAACCGAATCCGCGCCTTTCATCCACAACAAATTGCGTGACAAACCGGACGGAATAATCACATCAACATGTAAACCTTTCTTTTGCAAATATTGCTGCCAAGCTAAACTTGAACCAATCGCATCAGAATCAGGATTAAAATGGGTCGTGATGACAACGTGCTGACCAGGAATTAAAAGGTCGCGAAGACCGGAAATCGAAGACATAAAAATACATATGGCCCGACAAATTTGGGCGTTCGCAAAGTTAGAGATAAATTTGCAAAAAAAACGTAATGCCAACAAATAGAACATTTACCATGATTAAGCCCGATGCAGTTATTGACGGGTTTACAGGGCCAATCATCCAACAAATTGAAGAAGCGGGTTTCCGAATCGTAGCGATAAAAAAGGTACATTTATCTCCCGAGCAGGCGGGTAAATTCTATGAAGTGCATAAAGAACGTCCATTCTATGGCGAATTATGCGAATACATGTCTTCGAATCCCATCATCCCAATGATCTTGGAGAAAGAAAACGCAGTAGAAGATTTCAGAAAATTAATTGGAGCAACCGATCCCGCTAAAGCCGAGGAAGGAACAATCCGTAAGCGTTTCGCACGTTCCTTAAGTTCCAATGCCATCCACGGTTCCGATTCAGACGAAAACGCTGCCATCGAAGGTCATTTCTTCTTTCCAGAAGGAAACTAATTGACGTGTTTATAAAACAAGAAACCATTCTCCTCTTTGATTAATTGCAAATTGGGATGGTATTTAAATCGATCCTCGGCATCCGACTTCATCACAAAATAGGTGGGACGGTCTGTCGAGGATTGTTTCATTAAACTATCCACATCCGGACCCGGGCCCTGCTTTTCAAAATACAATAAGTGTGCAAAGGATTTAAAACCAACGGTTTCAATGTATACCCTTTGGCCCACATGCGAAACATAAAAATCAATCGGCGTAGCTTGCGTATATCCCGCAATCTTCGGTAAAACGATAGCCATAAAGGCCATCATCACCAACACGCTTCCTTGCATTAATCGAATAAGCGCGGAATAGTTTACTTCCTTCCGAATCACCGTCCATCCCACCAATACGATAAAAAAAACGCCAATCATCCATTCCCAACTGGCCCAATACACGGGTGCCTGCAAATTTCCTCGAACGAATGCATCCTGAATGTAGGGTGAAACCTCAAACGCATACATGCCGATCAAGGGAACCAACATCATTACGATTCCAAAAATCAAACCCACGAGACCCAAAACAAAGGAATAGGAACGCTTCCAAGTCCATTTCCCCGACTGGAATTCAAACAATACTTGGGCAGAAAAATAAGTTAATGGCAACCAACACATCGACGAATAATGAATAATCTTCGTTTTTACCAAACTAAATACAACCAATACCACCCAAAACAAAACTTGCATCCAGCGCGTCAGGTCGGTCGGCACCTCCACATGCCCACGCCGCAACAACCGCGCACCGGCCCAAACGGAAATCGGCAAACAACCCAAGAGTAAAACCAATACATGATAATAAACCGGTTGGCCATGTCCCGCATCTCCTGTTGTCAATAAGCGTAATTGATACGCCACAAAATCATCCCAAATTCCCCAACCCAATTTCACGATAATTACCGCGTACCACGAGGCAAAAAGGAGAATTGATAGCAGCGCGGAAAATGATGCCCCGACCAATAATCGGGCAATCACAGGAAGCTTCCATGATTTTTGCAGTATTCCGAATACCAATAAACTAGCCCCCCAAAGTAATAGGGCGACAGGACCTTTGGTCAACATCCCTAAACCGATGCTCAATCCGGACCATACGATCCATCGCAGCGATTGGGGATTCGAATAAAATTGTGAATAAGCATAAATACCTAGAAAGATAAATAAATTGAAAAGTGGGTCGATAATACCCGAACTCGCATAAACATGCGGCGTAAATGCAGCCAAATAAGAAAATGCCCACAAATGACCGAAGCTATCCGACACATGCTTTTTCCCGATCCGAAAGATCAAGAGCAAGGTTATGATCCCAACCAGGGCATTCGGAAAGCGAGCAGCAAATTCCATCGAAGTCCAAGCATCTGGGCTAAAGGTGCCGAAAAACTGAAAACTCAATACCTGCAACCACATAAAAATGGGTGGCTTCTCCCAAAACGGCTGAAAATTAATTTGTACCGTCAAGTAGTCCCCAGTCACCATCATCTCACGAGCAGCTTCGGCAAAATTGATTTCATCCCAATCAAATAATTGAGACGATCCCAAGAAAGGAATATAGACAATACATCCGATCAACACCCAAAATAAATAAGGTCTATTTTGTAAGAGTTTCATGATATAGGTAGTAAAAAATCGATGAACAACTAATTCCGATCAAAGCCCCAAACGCCACATCAACCGGAAAATGTTGGAACAAATAGACACGCGAGAGCGCAACACCAGCGGCCAGTATTGCAGCGATAGCGCCTACCCAGGGCTTTTTAAACACCAAGGCAACCCAGATAAAGCAGAACCAAGCAGCAGCCGTGTGGCCGGAGGGAAAACTATTGTATTCATTCATCTCGACTCCTTTCACCAAATACCAAGGAATATCCACCGCCTTAAAGTACGAATACGGACGCAAGGCATTCGGGAAAACGAGGTGCTTTAAGCCCTGAACAATCAGCGTTGAAGCCGCATAGGAAAAAAGAAAGGGCTTAATCCATGCCTTCTTTTTGAATATAAAATAAATGAGTAGCGCGATCGGAACAAGCAATTCCCCCAAAAACGTTAGCCCTCGGAAAAGATTATCCACCGGCAAAACATGCCAATTATTAATAATTCGCATTTGATCAAAGCGGTCGTATCGTTGGATGTATGCTACGATGCTAACTTCAAACACAAGAAATAGTATCCAATAGGCAAGCCATGCCCCATTCAGTCGTTTCATGAAACCAAAGGTCGGAAGATTTTACGAAAAAGGTAAACGCATAACTTGTTGTTTCCAAAAAATTACCTAATTTTGCATTCCTTTTTTTAACCAAGGTCGTCATGAAAGTATTAGAAGCATTTCAGATACCTATTATCGCACTAGAGGACAAAACGTACGCATATACCTTCGCGGGAGATGATTCGTTTTTCGCCGCTTTCGAGCAGGATTGGGTAGAAAAAGGCAAATTTGATGTAAAGGTTGACTTAACGAAGTCAGCCCTCATGATACAGGTACAAATGCAGATTACGGGTTCGATTGAATTAGTTTGCGATCGCTCGTTGGAAACATTTGATTACCCCTTGAATGTCAACGAAAAGCTTATTTATAAGTATTCAGACCATTCGGAGGATTTGGGTGACAATCTGTTCTTGTTGGATAGAAAGGAACCAAAATTAGATCTGTCGCAGGATATATTCGATTTCATTGCCCTAGAGGTCCCGATGAAAAAGTTACATCCACGTTTTTTGGCAGATGAAGATCCCGAGGCGGAAGATGTTTTCATCTACACGACGGATCGGGCAGATGAAAAACCTGCCTCAACGAATGAAGAGGCGATTGACCCGAGATGGGCAGCACTTCAAAAACTTAAAGATTTAAAATAAAATTAATTAACAAATACCATGGCACATCCTAAACGAAGACATTCTACAACACGTCGTGATACTCGTAGAGCACATGATTTCGGAACACCAAAGCAATTGGCAGTAGATAGTCAAACAGGCGAAACACATTTATTCCACCGTGCACACGTGCATGAAGGAAACTTGTATTACAAGGGTAAAATGATTGTAGAAGGATATTCTACACGTTAATTAACCCTGGCAGGCCAAATTTTTGATTTTTTTTGAGCTTTGCGAAAAAATCCCGTTAAAATACTATTTTTTGACTAAAATTAATGCTATTTTTGTCTTTCGATTTAGTATTTAAACACCTATTGAATGAACATAGCAATCGACGTGATGGGCGGGGATTATGCCCCCGAAGCAGTAGTTGATGGGATTCTTTTAGCGATTTCAAACTTAGCACCGGAAGAGACTATTCTTGCGGTAGGACCAGCCGATACAATTAATAAACTTTTAGCTGATCGTACCTACACGGGCAGCCAAATTCGCGTGATCAACGCGGACGACGTTATCGAAATGGGAGAACATCCCACCCGAGCATTATCGCAAAAACCCAATTCCAGCATCGGAGTTGGGTTTGCGCTTTTAAAGGAAGGCAAAGCCGATATTTTCGCATCAGCCGGAAATACGGGCGCTATGATGGTCGGCTCTTTATTCTCTCTAAAAACCATTGAAGGTATTCAACGCCCTGCGATTGCCGGATTTATTCCGCAAACGGATGGTTCGCATTCGGTTATGTTGGACATTGGTGCGAATGCCGACTGCAAACCAGAGATGTTGGAGCAATGGGCCGTGTTGGGATCCGTTTATGCAGCGGCAACCCGTGGTATCGAGCGTCCTCGCGTGGGTTTATTGAACATTGGAGAAGAAGAACAAAAAGGGTCGATCTTGACGCAGGCTACGCATGCTTTATTAAAAGCAAATGATAAACTAAATTTTGTTGGGAACCTCGAAGGAAAAGATGTTTTCCGTGGAAAAGCGGATGTGATCGTCACAGATGGTTTCACAGGAAATATTGTCCTAAAAATGGGCGAATCCATCTACAACATCATGAAGGAGCAGGGTATGGTGAACGAATTTGTGGATCGTACCAATTACGAGAATTACGGAGGAAGTCCTATTATTGGTATCAATGGAAATGTCATCATTGCGCATGGAGCTTCAAGCCCAACCGCCATCATGAACATGGTTAAATTGTGCCAAAACATAGTAAAATCGAAGGTTAGCCAAAAAATTAAGGCTGCGTTCGAAAACAACTAATATAACATGTCAAACAAACGAAGTGCAGCGATAACCGGTGTGGCAGGATATGTCCCGGATTATGTGCTAACAAACGAAGAATTAGAAAAGCTAGTTGATACAAACGATGAGTGGATTACCACCCGGACCGGAATCAAAGAGCGTCGCATCTTAAAAGGTGAGGGTCAGGGAACATCCGTCATGGGTGCCAAAGCGGTAGAAGAACTATTACGTAAAACGAACGTTACTCCCGACCAAGTCGACTTATTAATCTGCGCGACCGTAACCCCAGATTACTTATTCCCTTCCGCCTCGAATATGATTTGCAAGGCGGTAGGCATTCGCGAGACAGCCTCCTTTGATTTGGCGGCCGCTTGTTCGGGATTCTTAAATGCTTTGGCAGTTGGGACCGCTTTCATCGAATCCGGTCGTTATAACAAAGTTATTGTGGTAGGTGCTGATAAGATGTCGGCAATTGTCGATTACACGGACCGCACCACTTGTATCTTATTTGGAGACGGAGCGGCAGCGGTGATGTTGGAACCAAATATGGAAGGCCTAGGTGTTCAAGATTTCATCTTGAAATCGGATGGAGAAGGTTGTGAAAGTTTGATGCAAAAGGGTGGCGGAAGTGCTTATCCCCCAACGCACGAAACGGTAGAACAAAAATTACATTATATCCGTCAAGAAGGACAAGCGGTTTATAAATTTGCCGTAACTCGTATGGCGAATGTTTCAGCGGAGATTATGGAACGCAATCACTTGGTGGGCGACGATATTCGTTTCTTGGTTCCTCATCAGGCCAACAAGCGTATTATTGATGCGACGGCGAATCGTATGGGAGTGAGTGAAGACAAGGTGATGTTGAATATCCAGAAATACGGCAATACCACAGCGGCGACCATTCCGCTCTGCTTGTGGGATTACGAGAATCAATTGAAAAAAGGAGATAAATTAATATTCGCGGCCTTTGGCGGCGGCTTTACATGGGGATCTGCCTACGTAACATGGGCTTACGATCCAAAATAATCAACAAAACACAATGGCAACTACAGCAGATATTAAAAATGGGATGGTGATCAAGTACAATGACGATTTATATTCGATCATTGAATTTCTTCACGTAAAACCAGGAAAAGGTCCAGCGTTCGTTCGGACTAAATTGCGTTCCTTAACATCCGGAAAGGTAATTGATAACACGTTCAATTCGGGCGTATCGATTTACCCGGTACGTGTGGAGCGCAGAAAATTCCAATTCATCTACAAGGATGAGTTTGGATTCAACTTCATGGACAATGAATCATTTGAGCAAATCTTATTAGGTGAAAATCTAGTGGTAATGGCTGATTTGATGAAAGAAGGACAAGAAGTAGAGATTTTAATCAATACAGAAGATGATTCTGCCCTATCATGCGAATTGCCTCCATTCGTGGAATTGAAAGTAACTTACACAGAACCAGGCGTTCGTGGAGATACCGCCAACTCACCGAAAAAACCGGCAACGGTAGAAACAGGCGCTACGATTACAGTTCCTATTTTCATTGAACAAGATGAAATCATCAAAGTAGATACAAGAACTTACGCATACGCTGAACGCGTTAAGTAATTTCTGCTACATTTGTCAAAACTTAGTAAAACGGTCAACCTATATTATAAAACCGAAATGGATACGAAAGAAATACAGCGATTATTGGATTATATCGCAAAATCACCGCTTGCAGAAGTAAGCATCGAAACAGAGGGATTAAAAGTTTCAGTGAAAAAAAATAGTGCAGCAGCTCCAACGGTAACAGTCGCGGCAGCGCCTGCACCGGTTGCGGCAGCAGCCCCCGTAGCAGCAGCACCCGCGGCTCCAGCAGCAGCACCCGCAGCGGCACCTGTGGCAGATAATCTATACACCGTTAAATCACCAATGATCGGTACATTCTACCGTGCGGCTGGACCGGATAAGGAAAACTATGTAGAAGTAGGATCAGAAATCGCTCCGGGCAAAACACTTTGCATGATTGAGGCGATGAAATTATTCAACGAGATCGACTCGGAAGTATCGGGTAAAATCGTGAAAATTTTGGTGGATAACGCAAGCCCTGTGGAGTTTGACCAACCGTTATTCTTGGTAGAAAAAGCTTAATTATGAGCCTAGCGCATACCACCTTGGGTTTGAGTATGCGATTAGACAAATCAATTACTATGTTTAAAAAAATACTAATTGCAAATCGAGGTGAAATTGCCTTGCGCATCATTCGTACTTGCAAGGAAATGGGAATAAAAACAGTCGCGGTGTATTCCACGGCTGACCGTGAGAGTTTACACGTGCGTTTTGCGGATGAGGCCGTTTGTATCGGACCACCGCCAAGCCGCGACTCTTACTTAAGTATCCCTGCTTTAATTTCAGCGGCGGAGGTAACTGGGGCAGATGCCATTCACCCAGGTTACGGATTCTTATCTGAAAATGCCGAATTTTCGCGCATTTGTGCGGAACATAGCATCAAGTTTATTGGCGCTTCAGCGGAAATGATCAACCAAATGGGAGATAAGGCTACCGCGAAAGATACGATGAAGAAAGCCGGTGTGCCTGTCATTCCAGGTTCAGACGGTTTATTGGATACCGTAGAGGAAGCCATCGAATTAGCTAAATCCATTAAATATCCGGTAATCATTAAGGCAACAGCCGGTGGTGGTGGCCGTGGTATGCGTATCATCCGCGAGGAATCGGAATTCCGTAAGTTGTGGGATGATGCCAAAATGGAAGCAGCAGCAGCCTTTGGAAACGACGGCATGTACATGGAGAAATTCGTGGAAGAGCCTCGCCACATTGAAATTCAAGTGGTAGGTGATCGTTTTGGAAAGGTATGTCACTTATCTGAACGTGATTGCTCCATCCAACGACGTCACCAAAAACTGTGTGAAGAAACGCCATCCCCTGCTCTTTCCGACGAACTTCGTAAGAAAATGGGTGAAGCTGCCATCGCAGGTGCTTCGGCCATCGGATATGAAGGAGCTGGAACGATTGAATTCTTGGTCGACAAGAACGGCGACTTCTATTTCATGGAAATGAATACCCGTATTCAGGTCGAGCACCCAATTACCGAAGAAGTAACAGATTTCGACTTAATCAAAGAACAAATCAAAGTAGCGGCAGGTATCCCGATTTCGGGCCAAAACTACTTCCCGAAATTATACGCGTTGGAGTGCCGGATTAATGCGGAGGATCCAGCCAATGGTTTCCGCCCTTCACCAGGAAAAATTACGAACTTACACCTACCGGGTGGCCACGGAGTTCGTATCGATTCCCATGTGTATTCAGGCTATACCATCCCACCAAACTATGACTCGATGATCGCGAAGGTGATCGTGAGTGGTCAAAGCCGCGAAGAGGTATTACTTCGTATGAAGAGAGCCCTTCAGGAATTTGTGATCGAAGGCATCAAAACAACGATTCCTTTCCACATTAAGTTGATGGATGACCCTGGTTTTCAGTCGGGTAAGTTCACAACAGCCTTCATGGAAACATTTGACATGAGTGGAATTTAAGACCAAAAAGTGCATTTGAAGGAAGGAGGCGAAGGCCTCCTTTTTTATTGCCAAATATTTTCGATATGCCCTTGCATATTAGTTATTGATTTTCTAAATTTGCACTCCCATTTTTCGATTGAATGCCCGTTTGAAAGATAAAATAGGTCATAATCAAATCCTTAAGGCAAATTCCGTGGTCTTGGTGGAAATGATTCAACAGTTAAACATTATTAAAAGTGGATACTTTAAGTTACAAAACGATCTCTGCCAATAAAGCTACAGTTCAAAAGGACTGGGTGGTAGTAGATGCCGAAAACCAAATTTTAGGTCGTCTATGCTCTGAAATCGCGAAAATTATTCGTGGAAAGCATAAGGCTTCGTACACACCGCACGTAGATTGTGGAGATCAAGTGATCGTTATCAATGCTGATAAGGTTCGTTTGACAGGTAAGAAAATGACTGACAAGGTTTACATCCGTCACACGGGGTATCCAGGTGGTCAGCGTTTTGCTACACCACGTGAGGTTTTAGCGAAAAACCCAAGAGGGGTTGTCGAAGCAGCCGTAAAAGGTATGTTACCTAAGAATCGTTTAGGACGTGCTTTGTTCAACAACTTATTTGTATATGCAGGATCTGAGCATCCACATGCAGCACAACAACCTAAAGAAATCAAGTTTTAACGGACATTACAATGGCAGAAATAACAAGTAAAATTGGAAGAAGAAAGACAGCTATTGCTCGTATTTCTATGACTCCTGGTAAAGGCCAAATCAAAATCAATGGCCGTACATTGACTGATTACTTCCCATCTGAGATTCTTCAGATTGTGGTAAATCAGCCATTCGCTTTAACGAACACAGTAGGTTCATTTGATGTAACAGCTAACGTAGATGGCGGTGGTATCAAAGGACAAGCTGAAGCGCTTCGTTTAGCAATTTCACGTGCACTTCAAACGCAAGATGCAGAATTACGTTCTCCTTTGAAAAAAGAAGGATTCTTAACGCGTGACCCTCGTATGGTTGAGCGTAAGAAACCAGGACGTGCGAAAGCTCGTAAGAGATTCCAGTTCTCGAAGCGTTAAAAAGGGTTCGTGGAAAAGGCTTGTCTGTTGCCGATGCCTTTTCCACTTTTTTATTATTCACATTCTTAAACAACCAAAATGGCACAATTAAGCTACAACGACTTGCTTGACGCAGGCGTTCACTTCGGTCACTTGACGCGTAAGTGGGATCCAAAAATGGCTCCATACATCTTTATGGAGAAAAATGGTATCCACATCATTGATCTTAACAAAACAATTTCTAGCCTTGAAGAAGCATCGCAAGCAATGCGTGCTATCGTACGTTCTGGTCGTAAGATCATGTTCGTTGCGACTAAAAAACAAGCGCAAGAAGTAGTCACTGCAGAAGCAGATAAATTAAAGATGCCATACGTAACTGACCGTTGGTTAGGTGGTATGTTGACAAACTTCGCGACCGTACGCAAGTCGATCAAGAAAATGTCAAGCATCGACAAGATGTTGAAAGACGAGGTTATCGTAAAAACACTTGCGAAACGTGAGCGTTTAATGATGACTCGTGAAGAAGAAAAATTAAAGCGTGTGTTGGGTGGTATCACCGACTTGACTCGTCTTCCTGCGGCATTGTTCGTAATCGACGTGAAGCGTGAGCACATCGCTGTATCCGAAGCTAAGAAATTAGGTATCCCTGTTTTCGCAATGTGCGATACGAACTCAAATCCTGAGTTAGTGGATTACCCAATCCCAGCTAATGATGATGCATACAAATCAATCGCTATCATCGTAAAAGCAATCAGCAAGGCAATCGAAGAAGGTTTATCTGAGCGTAAGCAAGATAAAGACGATGCCCGTATCGCTGAAGAAGAAGAAGCAAAGCGCGCAGTAGACGCAGCTGATGCGCAAGAAGCTGCGAAAGTAGCCGCTAAGTACGAAAAAGAAGCAGAACAAGAATAAACAATATTCATAATATGTCAATTACAGCCGCAGACGTTAATAAATTACGCCAAATGACTGGCGCTGGTATGATGGATTGCAAGAAAGCTTTGACAGAAGCCAATGGTGACTTCGAAGCAGCAGTCGATATCCTACGTAAAGCAGGTCAAAAAGTAGCCGCAAAACGTGCCGACAACGAAACAAATGAAGGTGTTGTATTAATCGCTTTGAATGCAGATCATTCAAACGGTAAATTAATTGCCCTTGCTTGTGAAACAGAGCCGGTTTCTAAAGTGGAAGATTTCAACAACTTAGCGAAAAACATCTTGGAAGCAGCCGTGAAATCTCACGCGCCATCCGCACATGATTTATTAGCTGAGCCTTTAGCGGATGGTCGTTCTGTAGAAGGACACATCATCGAGTTAACAGGTAAAATTGGTGAGAAAATCACATTAGCCGCTTACGAAAATATCTCAGCTGAGAAGGTTGTTTCTTACATCCACTCAAACAACAAAATCGGTGTTTTAGTAGCATTCGAAAACGTTCAAGGTGCTGATGTTCAAGAAGTTGGTAAAGATATCGCGATGCAAATCACTGCGATGAAGCCCGTTGCTTTAGATAAAGACGGCGTAGATGCTGAAACAATCGAGCGTGAAATCGAGATTGGAAAAGACCAAGCACGTCAAGAAGGAAAGCCAGAAGCTATGTCGGAGAAAATCGCTGTCGGTAAATTAGAGAAGTTCTACAAAGAGCAAACATTGTTGAACCAACAGTTCGTAAAAGATCCGTCAATCACCATTCGTCAACTCGTTGAGTCGACTCAAAAAGGTTTGACAATTTCTACGTTCAAACGTATCGCATTGGTTTAATTCCATCAAAATAGATTCAAAAAGGCCAGCCAAAACGCTGGCCTTTTTTTGTTGGCCTATTTATTCCCTTCTCCCTCCATCCCACTTGAATTAATCCCGACAATTTTCTAAATTGTGGTAAAATTCTTAGTTCAGTTTTCGTATAAATTTCAGCTTCAATGGCCCAGATTGTGATATTAGGTGGAGGAGAAAGTGGCGTAGGCGCCGCTCGTTTAGCGCAAGCCAAAGGACATCAAGTATTTCTATCCGATCAAGGCGAATTGAAAGCCGTCTATCAAGCTGAATTAAATGAATACCAAATTCCCTTCGAGACTGGTACACATACCCTCGAGCGAATCTTAGCAGCCGATGATATCATCATCAGTCCTGGGATTCCTGAAAAATCCGAATTAGTACAAGCCATCAAAAAACAAGGGATATCCCTCATTTCGGAAATTGAATTTGCCGCGCGTTACACAGATGCTAAGCTCATCGCTATTACAGGGAGTAACGGAAAAACCACCACAACCCTACTCACCTATCACCTGCTAAAAGAAGCCGGTTATCATGTGGGGCTCGCGGGAAACATTGGACATAGCTTCGCAAAGCAAGTCATGGAGCAATCCTTCGACTGGTATGTACTGGAAATTTCAAGCTTTCAACTCGATCGCTGTTTTGAATTTTCCCCTGATATCGCGGTGCTCGTGAACATTACCCCCGATCACCTAGATCGATATGACTATAAGTTTGAGAACTACATTCATTCCAAGTTCCGTATTTTCCAAAATGCGAAAGCTGCCAACACATGTATCTATTGGGGAGATGATGAGGTGATCCAACAATATAAATCGTTGATCCCAACCGATACGCAGATTCAGGAGATTCAATTTTCCCCTGCCCAAGGAAGCGCCACGATCACCGAGGAGGAGATTATCTTCGAGAACGGAAGCATTCAACGTGCTACGGCACCTATTCAAGGGCCGCACAATGCGATGAACCTGTCGGCCGCTATCCTCGCCGCCAGATCCGCGGGCGTATCTTGGGAGTCAATCGTTAAACACCTACCTACCTTCCAGAATGCCCCACACAGATTAGAGCCTTGTGGAAACTGGCAAGGGGTTCAATTCATCAATGACTCGAAAGCGACGAATGTGGACGCTGTCTATTATGCTTTAAATAGCTTTACGAAACCGATCATTTTGATCATCGGTGGCGTAGACAAGGGAAATGATTACCGTGTATTGGATGAATTGGTCAAGAATCAGGTGAAAGGAATGGTTTGCCTGGGAACAGACAATTCGAAATTGGAAGCCCATTTTGGCAAAAGTATCGCGCTTTTCGCCCAAACCAATCAATTAGAAAATGCCATCAAGCAAGCCATGGATTGGGCGAATTCAGGAGATATCATCCTGCTCTCCCCCGCCTGCGCAAGCTTTGATTTATTTAAAAATTATGAGGACCGTGGTGACCAATTCAAGGCCACTGTTAAGCATTTGATCCATGGAATCTAAAATTAGTAAATACCTTAAGGAACACCTGGTAGGAGACTACCAAATCTGGTTCATCGTAATCCTCCTAAATGTTTTTGGATTGTTAATCCAATTCTCAACGAAAAGTCGGATGACCATGGAAGGGCCCTTTGAGCCGCTTACCTCCATCATCAAGACCATCGCCATCCTCATTGGATCCTTTTATTTGATGTCCTGGATTTCCCGACAGAATTACATTAAGGTCACCCGACTGAGTAATTTGTTCTTATTTTTATCCTGGGGACTCATTCTGTTTGCCTTCTTTTTTGGCGAAAGCAAAGGGGGTGCGAGTCGCTGGATCAATCTCGGTTTTGTGTCTTTCATGCCCTCCGATATGGCCAAATTATGCCTAACAGCAAGTTTAGCAAAGATTTTCTCCAGTAGACAAGCAGACCAAAGTCAATACAACATCGTGACAGCCATCGTAATATTGATCTTGATCGGGGTGACGTGTTTCTTAATTATGTTGTCCAACTTCTCTACAAGCATTTTGATCTTCCTAACGAGTATCGTCCTGATGTTTTTTGGACGAGTACCCATCAAATACATCAGTGGAATTGTGGGAATCGTTGCATTTCTCGCGTTCATGGTGGTTTATTTGGGGATTGGCCAACGGGCTACCACGGTTCGAAATCGTATATCAACTTTTATGTCGAGAGCCTTTGAGCAGGATAAAACGAAACTCAAGGAGATGAATAAAAGTGATGAAAATTACCAAATCAACTTGAGTAAATATGCGATTTCGACGGGAGCATTGATCCCAAAAGGCCCAGGAAACAGCCAATACCGCTATTTATTATCGCAAGCAGAATCCGATTTTATTTATGCCATTATCCTGGAGGAATATGGCTTGTTCATGGGGATATTAATACCCCTATTCTTCTTGTGGTTTATGTGGCGAGGTTCTTCCGTCATACGATATAGCGGTAAGCCGCTCGGAGGACTCCTCTCGGCTGGTCTTACTTTTTCGATCGTGATTCAGGCATTTATCAACATGCTCGTAGCAGTAGGTGCGGGTCCCGTTACTGGCCAACCCTTGCCCATGATCTCCGCCGGGGGAACTTCACTCGTATTCACGGCCATCAGTATTGGCCTAATCTTATCCATCAGCCGAGACAAGGAGATGGAAACTAAAATTTAAGTATTTTGAGTATCAAGCGCATAATCATTTCAGGAGGAGGAACTGGTGGACACATCTACCCAGCCATTGCCATAGCCTCAGCATTAAAAGAAATTGACCCAAACATCGAATTCTTATTTGTGGGTGCCGAAGGAAAAATGGAGATGGAAAAAGTGCCCAAAGCTGGATTTAATATCATCGGACTACCCATCGTAGGAATCAATCGCGCACATTTACTAAAAAATATTCTTTTCCCGATTAAATTAATCAATAGTCTGCGAAAGGCATTTCAGGTATTAGCTGATTTCAAACCCGACGTAGCCATTGGTGTGGGAGGCTATGCCTCAGGACCCCTGTTATTAGCAGCTTGGGCGAAGGGAATTCCGTTTTACATCCAAGAACAAAACTCCTATGCGGGCATTACCAATAAAGCATTAAGCTCCAAGGCAAAACACATATTTGTGGCCTATCCGGGCATGGAAAAGTTTTTTGCTCAGGATAAAATCACCCTATCCGGTAATCCCGTTCGAAAAGACTTGATTGATATCTCGGGAAAGAAAGCGGCAGCAGCTACTTTTTTTGGGTTGTCGGCCGACAAGCCTACGATCCTAATCATCGGAGGAAGCCAAGGTGCCCGCAGCATCAACCAAGCCATTTCACATGGCTTAGCGGAACTCGCGAAAACGGATGTTCAAATTATCTGGCAAACGGGAATTAGTTTTGAATCCGAAGCGAAGGCTGCCTGTGCCAAGCACCCAAAATTACCGGCTTATGTATCCGCTTTCATTTATGAAATGGATTTGGCCTATGCGATGGCAGATTTGGTCATTTCGCGCGCGGGTGCTTTATCTGTTTCTGAAATCTGTTTGGCAGGGAAACCAAGCATTTTGGTGCCCTTCCCTAATGCCGCCGAAGACCACCAAACAGAAAATGCAAAGAGCTTAGTTCAGGAAAACGCGGCTATTTTAATCCCCGATTCGCAAGCGAAAGAGAACCTTGTACCTTCCGCGCTCAAGACGCTAGAAGATAAAAAACTGTTGGCCCAATTGGCCGAAAACAGTTTCGGAATGGGCAAGCCTAAGGCAGCCCAACAAATTGCGGAGACCATATTAAACGATTCAAAATGCGCATAGATATCAAATTAGCCGAACTAAAACAGGTCTATTTCCTAGGTATAGGCGGCATTGGGATGTCGGCCATCGCCCGTTGGTTTTTACAAAATGGATTCCCCGTAGCCGGTTACGACAAAACAGAAAGTCCATTAACGAAGACTTTGGTGGAAGAGGGCATGGACATTCACTACACAGATGACGTAGCGATGATTCCATCCATCTGTTTGGAAAACCCTGCAGCTTGTTTGTTTATCTACACTCCGGCCATTCCAGCGGATCACATCGAGAAGAACTACCTAATCAATGCAGGCATAACGCTATGGAAACGCTCCCAGATTTTAGGTTGGATGACGGAACAAATTCCGACGCTTGCGGTAGCAGGAACACATGGAAAAACAACGACCTCTTCGCTCCTAACCCACCTTTTGGTTCATGCCCATAAAAATGTAACTGCCTTTTTGGGTGGAATTACGCAGAATTATGGGACGAACTTTATTCCCAATCAAGGCCAAGAGAACATCGTAAGTGTCGTTGAGGCCGACGAATATGATCGCTCCTTTTTAACTCTTCATCCCCAAGCTGCGGTGGTTACTTCCACAGATGCCGACCACCTTGATATTTACGGGGCGGCGGAGCAGGTTTTAGAATCCTTTCAATTGTTCGTTGATCAGATTAAACCGGGAGGGTTCTTCATCCAAAAAGAAGGCCTAACCTTAAAGGGACCCGCAGGATCCCAAACATTTGGAATCGAAAAAGGGGATTATCAAGCCCAAAATATACGGATCGAGAATCACCGCATGGTATTTGATTTACAATATCCTGGCGGAAAAATTACCGATATCCCGTTGCGAATCCCCGGTTTTCATAATATTGAGAATGCACTTGCAGCGGCAGCTTTGGCCATGTTTCATGGACTAAGTCCCGATGAAGTTAAAGCTGGAATTGCGAGCTTTAAAGGGGTGAAACGCCGCTTTGAATATCACCTGGAAACAGAGGAACATGTGATGATCGATGACTATGCGCATCACCCGACGGAAATTTCCGTATGCTTGCGATCCGTGAAAGCATTATACCCCAATGAAAAACTAGTCGCCGTATTCCAGCCCCATTTATTTTCCCGGACTCGTGATTTCCTAGAAGAATTTGGTGAGAGTTTGGCTTTGGCTGACGAAATATATTTATTAGATATCTACCCAGCTCGTGAATTACCTATTCCTGGGATCGATTCTAATTTATTATTGAAAAAAATACCCAGCGAAAAAAAGGAAGTAATTAGCAAAACAGCCTTTATTGATCGAATGCGATTAGAAAAGCCTAAACTTTTAGTCACCATGGGCGCAGGGGATATCGACTTGCTTTTGAATGATTTAAAAATGGCTGTAACTTCGTAAGATATTTCATATGAGCCAGAAAATTCGAATTGATTTCGCGCGCGTTAAAAAGCTATTAACCTATGGGTTATTAGCCGGCTTAGCTATTGGCGCAATCATATTCGCTGAAATCCAAGCCAAGGAAGTAAAATGCACCGGGGTTGTCATTCGATTAGATTCTGAGAACGAACGTCCCTTACTCAGTAAAAAAGATATCGATGTTATGGTGACCAACGAGGGAACGGATTATTTTTTGGATCGTCCCATCGAGGAAATTTCATTGCATCAAATTGAGCAACGCGTTAAAAAAATCCCACTCGTGAAATCCTGTGAAGCACACGTCGATTTTAGTGGTAAGATCATTGTTTCAGTAAAAGAATACAGCCCAATTGCGCGAATTCTGCATTTCACTGGAGGAGAATCAAACTACAAAGATCAATATGTTACCCAAGAAGGTAAATTCATCGGGACAAGTTCTTTATTTACCCCGCGCGTACTTTTAGCATCGGGCCCCTTTTTCTCGGGAAAGCGAACCAATCTATTAGACGAGCGAGGGAAAACCTTAATTCCTTTGTTTGAATTTATCAATAACAATGAGTTTTGGCGTGCCCAAATTACACAAGTGATTGTTGCGGAAGACGGTGGAGTTGTTTTAATTCCAGCGATTGGACAAACGTATATTGATTTTGGTTTACCCGTAAACATTGAAACCAAATTCAAAAAATTAGATCTCTTTTATAAAAAAATTATCCCTAATAAAGGTTGGAATACCTATCACTGGGTACACCTGAAATATAAGAATCAGGTAATTTGTGATTAATTGCCTAATTTTATATTTTAGTAAAATCCACCATATTTTTAGTTCTTAATTATGCGAAACGATTTAATCATTGGTCTTGATATTGGAAGTTCATCGGTACGAGCTGTTGCCGGAAGGCAATTGGAAAATGGCCAATTGGAAATCGTAGCAACCGGAACTTCAAGTACATCAGGCTATATTTTGCATGGTGAAATCGTGAACGTGAATAAAACATCTGCCGCTATCGCAGATGCGATTAACCAAATTGCGCAAGCCCTACCCGGAAAATCGAAAGAATATTATTTCTCTTCCAATTTGTCGGGAAGCCACATCAAGGTGCTACCCTACACCAACTCGAAGACGCGCAAAAACGCAGCTGAACCAGTTAGCAGAAAAGATATTTTGGATATCACCGACGAAGCGAAAAGGAACGTTGCAGAGAAAAATCCTTGCGTTTTACATACCCTTCCGATCGGTTTTAAAGTAGGTAATTTACTAGAAACCTTAGAACCTATTGGGCAAATTGGCGCCACTATTCAAGGAAACTTTATGGTGATTACCGCACAGCTTGAAAAATTTGATTTGTTTAGCAGAACGCTTAAATCTGCCGAGTCCGAACATATCAAAGGCGGTAATCTTTATTTCAGCCCCTTAGCGAGTTCAAGCTCCGTGCTCAATGCCGATGAAAAACAACAAGGCGTTGTCTTGGTTGACATCGGAAGTGGAACGACTGAAATCAGCATCTACCAAAACAAACGTTTAAAACACGCAACCGTGTTAAATTGGGGTGGAGATCGCATCACAGAAGATATTCGCATAGGCTTAGACGTGACGACCGAACATGCAGAAGCGTTAAAAACTCGTTTTGGTACGGCACTACACCGCCTGATTGATTTAAATGAAGTTGTATTGATTCCCGGAATTGCGGGTCGGAAACCAAGTCCCATTTCTGTCAAAAATGTTGCCATCATCATCGAAGAACGTATGAAGGAATTGGCGGCTATCGTGATGGCAGAAATTCAAAAAGTTACTCAGGCTCAATTACTCCGTGGAGGGATTGTTCTTTGTGGCGGTGGAGCTCAGCTGCCCGATATCGCCGAGTTGTTCAACAAGGTGACGGGAATTGAAACGCGCGTTGGTGAACCTGAAGCCACTGCGGCCCTAGGTCTCGGAGCTAATTTAAAAGATCCAGCCTTTGCAACATCCATCGGTTTGGTTCAAGTATACTTCGACCAGCTGAATGCATCGAATGAAGAAAACGAAGAGGAAGTACCTGATATTCCTGTAACTGGCGGTAAGACGACACCGGATAAACCGAAAACGGCTCCACCAAGTATCCGTGATATTTTTGGCCGCTTAGTCGATTCCCTCGTAGGTTCCGATGGAAATGATGGAGGATCCTACGGAGACAATAACTAAACAAAAAAGACGCTACAAGTAGCGTCTTTTTTTTTATGCCTTTGGAGGTCTTTTTTTCCAAACCTTCTTCTTTCCTTTAAATCCTCCTCCTGTATGTGGAGCTTTTGCCGCGGCTGGATTATAAGCAGGAACCTCTCCAAATTCCTCCGGTACAGGGGATTTAGTTACTTCTTTCTCCAACAAACGTTCGATGGCCGCAAACTTACGCTGCTCTGCTTCCGTAATCAGCGTATAGGCTGTTCCTTTGGTTTGAGCGCGGGCCGTCCGACCGATTCGGTGGATGTAATCCTCCCCGTCATTGGGTACATCGTAATTGATGACTAATTCGATTTCGTCGATGTCGATGCCCCTACTTAAAATATCGGTTGCTACTAAAATCTTGGTTTTCTTATTACGAAAATCCTGCAATACTTGCTCGCGAACATCCTGCTCTAAATCGGAATGAATTTCCTCCACAGAAAATCTGGCACGTTTTAAATCCGATGTTAAGGACTTAACGTTTTGTTTTCTCGAACAGAAGACGATGACACGGGTGTAATCTTGACGCTTTAATAAATACTTCACCAAGGGACTCTTTTGCTTCTCATAGACCACAAATGCCTCTTGAACAATCGCCTCCGGCGGTTTAGATACAGCAATGTTTACCTCCACGGGGTCATTCATCAACTTCCGAGCTAAATCCCGCATTTTGGGGGGCATCGTCGCTGAAAATAATAAGTTTTGACGCTGCTTAGGCAAGTAGCCCGTGATTTTCATTAAGTCATCGTGAAAACCCATATCCAACATGCGGTCAGCCTCATCCAATACCAAATATTTCACATGTGACAAATCCACATAACCCATATTCAAATGGGCAATCATGCGGCCTGGCGTACATACCACCAAATCCACACCGGAAGTCAATGCTGTTTTTTCGGATGTAAATGAATTTCCATCCCCACCACCATAAACGGGCATACACGAGACATTGGTAAAATACCCCAAGCCTTCCATATTCCCTGCAATTTGCACAGCCAATTCACGCGTTGGGACAATAATCAAGGCATTGATGTGATTCTCCGAATGATCCTCGGACAATAATTTATGAATAATCGGCAACAAGAAAGCCGCCGTTTTACCCGTACCAGTCTGCGCCGATGCGAGGACATCCCGTCCAGCTAAAATCGGTTTCATCACCTGTTCTTGAACCGGTGTGGCCGTCTTATAGCCCATGGAGTCGATCCCCTCTAATAATTTTTCGGCTAAGCCTAGTTCCTTAAATGTCAAAATGTTTTTGTTTAGACTCTTGACGTTAGCCTTTAGACATTCGTCTAAATACAACCTAAAAGCCACATGAATTTACTATACTCTTTACTAAGTCAAATAACCAACGTCCAATGTCTAGCGTCCAATGTCTAGCGTCCAACGTCTAACGTCCAATGTCTAAAACCCCAACTCCTTCTCAATCAACTGAATCAATATATGAATCACCTTGATATGAATTTCCTGGATACGATCCGCATAACCAAAATGGTCCACGCGAATTTCAAAGACGTTATCAAATGCGGCCAACTGCCCTCCATCTTTTCCCGTCAGTAAAACAACAGCCATTCCTTTTGTTTGAGCAGCCTTGACCGCTTCGATAATGTTTGCGGAATTACCACTTGTCGATATACCAAAAAGAACATCTCCCTCTTTCCCCAATCCCTCAATAAACCGCGAAAAGACATAATTATAGCCAAAATCATTACTCACACAGGAAATATGAGAAGGGTCCGAAATCGCCATCGCAGCTAATGCGGGACGATTTTCACGATACCTCCCAGATAGCTCCTCCGCAAAATGCATGGCATCACAATGACTGCCCCCATTGCCACAGGCAATGATTTTTTTACCTTGTTGGAGAGCCCCCACCAAACAATTTGCTGCCTTTTCAATGGATTCAATCTTCGCAGGATTGCTGAAAAACTGATCTAAAACTTGCTGTGCCTCTTGAAGATTGGCTTGGATAATTGCTTTCAAGTGAATTTAATTTTGCATAAAGATACGCATTATTTAAAAATCCCCACCGGCTCCGCCTCCACCAAAATCGCCACCCCCAAATCCGCCGAAATCAAATCCGCCTCCGCCCGAAGATCCACTCCGGTCATAACCTCCACCTCCCAAGAAAATAGGAGGGAAAAACATGCCACCACCGCGAGAGCCTGGTCCAGAACCGCCCCCTTTATTTTTAATGGCGCGAATAATATTGATGATGACAAAAAATAAAAAGACAATTAAAAAAACGGGCACGCCATCGGGAACATCTTCCTCTGCTTGAAACTGCCCACTCGCCCGTTGCATCATTTCGGTGGTCGCCTCATTCAACCCCTCGTAATAAGCATCACGCTTTAATGCCGGCTTTAAAATCCGATTAATAATCCGTTTGCAGATGGCATCTGGCAGCACATCTTCGATCCCACGACCCGTTACAATCCGAATCTTTCGATCCTCCGAGGCAATCAAAATCACGACACCATTGTTTTTCCCTTTCTGACCAACTCCCCAGGTCTTACCTATAGAAATCGCATAATCATAGGGATCCGAACCTTGGGTACTCGGCACAATTACCACCGCAAATTGCGTGGATGTTGAATCCGCATAAGCACGTAATTTTTGTTCGAGCGTCGTCTTTTCATCCGCCTGCAGTTTGCCTGATAAATCCAGCACATATCCATCGGGTTTAGCCGGTATATCCTGCGCCCAGACCGATGCAGCGATCAATAAAAACCCGATAAATAACGCAAACCTATTCCCCATACGACAACTCATCCGTTAACTCATTCACATCATCCCGTTGATAAGGAAAATACACAGCCAAAGCCTCCCCGATCCGCCGAACGCCAAGAGCTAATCCACTTCCATATTCTTCTTTGGCCAACAAAGGTCGCATCTCATCCCGGATCGTTTCCCAAAATTCCAAAGGCACATTGGCATCAATTCCCTTGTCCCCAATAATTGAAAACTTACGATCCTTGACGGCTAAATAAACCAAGACCCCATTTTGTAAATCGGTTTGATGCATCCCCAATTGAAAAAAGAGCACCTTCGATCGTTCGATCGGGTGCCCTTCACAATGACTCTCCACGTGCACACGAATCTCGCCAGACGTCTTTTTCTCCGCCTCTTGAATCGCTTGAATAATTTCCGCTTCCTGTGCTACGCTTAAATGCATCTTATTTCTTCTCGTCAAAATTTACCTCCGGAGCTTTTTCAGAACCTGCCTCCGCTTGGAAGAATCCCTTCTCAGCAAATCCTGAGAAAGACGCAATTAAGCTGTTAGGGAATGTAACGATTAAGGTATTATATCCTTTCACCGACTCATTAAATCGATCACGCTCTTCCTTAATGCGGTTTTCTGTTCCTTCCAATTGTGCTTGTAATTCAGAAAAATTCTCTGTCGCCTTTAATTGCGGATAATTTTCTGCGACTACCATTAATCGAGATAAAGCCCCACCCAAAGAAGATTGAGCCGCCTGGTATTTTTGCATATTCTCCGGACTTAAATCCTTTGCATCTAATTTCATTTGTGTTGCTGAAGCACGCGCCTCAATAACTGCAGTTAAAGTAGACTTCTCAAAATTTGCCACTCCCTGTACCGTTTTTACCAAATTCGGAATCAAATCGGCCCGACGCTGATACGCACTTTGCACATTTGCCCATGAGGCCTTTACCTCCTGGTCACTTGTCGCCATGCTGTTACGAGCACCTACGCCCCAAAATACGACCAAAGCAATAACGCCTAATACAATCCAAACTGTCTTGTTCATTGTTATAAAAATTAAAGGTTTGTTGTCAGGCAAAGGTATAAATATTTCATCATGCCATGCCATTTTTTACATCAAAATGCTTTTTCAAGGATAAACGTTCCTTTTCCCTCTATAAATTTATTTTTAACTTGCTAACATGTTCAAAAATATTCCCAATCCGCCTCGTGCCACCGAAATTCAAAAGGAGCTAATCATACACGGTGATGTTCGTCAAGACCCTTATTTCTGGTTAAATAATCCCGAAGATGCTAAGGTCATCGAATACCTTAATCAAGAAAACAGCTATACCGAACAGCTTTTAAAACCCAGCGAAAATCTTCAAGAAGAATTATTCGAAGAGATGAAGGGACGCATCGTCGCCAACGAGCAATCTGTTCCCTATTTCAACGGCAAGGATTGGTTCTATCACCGCTATGAGTCAGACGGGGAATACCCAATCTACTGTCGGAAAAAAGCGAGCCTTGATGCCAAAGAAGAAATCCTTTTACACGGAAACCTACTTGGTAAAGACGAAGCCTATTTTGCCGTGGGGGGATTGGCGCTCTCCGACGATGAACAGATTTTAGCTTATGCCATCGATACGGTCAGTCGGCGAAATTACACCGTACATTTCAAAAACCTTCAAACTGGCGAAATCCTTCCCGATAAAATCGAAAATACGGAAGGTGGATCCTACGCTTGGTCAGCGGACTCGAACTATTTCTTCTACCTGCTTCGCGACCCGCAAACCTTACTGGCCTCGAAAGTTTACCGACATAAAATCGGCACGCCAAGCCATGAAGACGTTTTGGTCTATGAAGAAATGAATGAAGAGTGCTACATGGGATTGAGCCGTAGTAAATCGAAAGAATATATTTTCAGTATCTCGAGCCAACAAGGCGTTTATTCAGAATATCGGATTCTAAAGACAAATAAGCCCACCGGGAATTTTGAAGTTTTTCATCCCGGCGAACGAGGCTTGGAATATTTCATCGAACACCAAGCAGATCGATTTTTGATTCGTACCAATCTGGATGAAGCGACGAATTTTCAATTGATGAGTTGTTCGACAGCCGGTCCAACAGACAAGAGTAACTGGAAAACCTTGGTTCCACATCGTCCCGACGTATTCTTGGAAGATTTTGATGCCACCACCGAATGGATTGCCTTGGAGGTAAAGACCAATGGCCTTTCTCAAATTCAGGTCATTCAGGGGGATACCAATGAATTTATCCGCATGGACGAGGACGTTTTCCAAGTCAACATCGGAATAAATGTCCATTACACGAGCAATAAACTACGCTATAATTACACCTCGCTAACTTGTCCGAATTCAGTTCTTGAATACGATTTGGAAACAAAAACGTCCAACCTGCTCAAAGAAGACAAGGTCTTAGGAGGATTCAATAAAAACGATTACGCTTCCGAGCGCCTCTGGGCCACTGCCCGCGATGGTGTTCAAGTACCTATTTCCGTCGTTTACAAGAAAGGCTTTGATCAGGGACCTCTTCTACTTTATGCCTATGGTTCCTATGGCTACAGCATGGATCCCTATTTTTCAGCGAGCCGTTTGTCGCTGCTGAACCGAGGCTTCGCCTTTGCCATCGCCCACATTCGCGGTGGACAAGAAATGGGACGGCATTGGTATGAAGATGGGAAAATGATGCGGAAGATGAATACTTTCACCGACTTCATCGATTGCGGCCATTATCTGATCTCCGCGGGGAAAGTGGATGCCAAACGGCTCTTTGCGCAAGGAGGGTCAGCCGGCGGCATGCTGATGGGCGGGGTGATCAACATGGCTCCTGATTTGTTCGCAGGCGTGATCGCTGCTGTTCCCTTTGTGGATGTAGTCACGACGATGTTGGACGAAACGATACCCTTGACCACCGGCGAATGGGAAGAATGGGGAAACCCTAAAAACGAAACGCATTATCACTACATGAAGTCCTATTCCCCCTATGATAATGTGGTTGCGCAAGACTACCCACACCTTTTAGTGACCACGGGATTACATGATTCCCAAGTTCAATATTGGGAGCCCGCGAAATGGGTCGCCAAATTGCGAAAATTGAAAACCGACAATAAGATCTTATTATTGGATTGCGATATGTCGGCCGGACACGGAGGAGCCTCGGGACGTTATAAACGCTTCAAGGATATCGCGAAAGAATATGCCTTTTTGATTGGAATTAATGCAACGGTCGCTGCGCAATAAGCATGCGATCGTTGCCATGAAAATCCTTCAATAACTGAATATGTTCAAAACCTTGTTCGATAGCTAGCTTAACATTCGCCTCCCCAAATGCTCGATTAATTTCGAAACAAAGATAGCCCCCAGGGGCGAGTCGGCAAGATGCCAGTTCACCTATCACTCGGTAATACAAAAGCGGATCCTCATCGGGAACAAATAAGGCCAAATGCGGCTCATGATTTAACACATGAGGTTTCATTTCTACTTTTTCAGCATCCAAAACATAGGGTGGATTGGACACAATAAAATCCCAGGTGTTCACATCTTGGGCCCACTCAAATACATCTTGTTGCTTAAAATCAACGTTTGCACCTAAATCCTTCGCATTCATTCGGGCTTGTTGGACCGCAGCCTCCGCAATATCCCATCCAGTAACCTGAGCGTTGGGTGCCTCGAGCGCCATCGAAATCGCGATGCATCCGGAACCCGTACCGATGTCCAAGACAGTTTTCACAGAATTCCCCAAACGATTGAGAACTTGAATAACAAGCTCCTCGGTTTCGGGCCTTGGGATTAGGGTGTCGGTATTCAAGGAAAACAATCGATCCAAAAAATAAGCCTTTCCTGTCACGTATTGTAGGGGTTCCCCAAGAGATAATCGTCGAAAATCGGATTCAAACTCGTCTGGTTTTTCGACCTCCTTTCCGAGCAAAATATCCAGGTTACTTGTCCCACATTTCATATTCAAATAGGCTTGTGCAATCGCTTTGGCCTCATTTACGTCATACATCGCGGAAATGGCGGTTTGGATTTGCTGAGATAATGTGTTGACTGACACAAGCGACATATAGCTATTTCTTGGGCGATGAACTTAATTAAGGAATGCTTTGGCAAAGCTACGGAAACCCGACCTGTTTGGCAACGTAAAAAAATATCCTATATTTGATACGAAAAATCTAATTAACTATGAACGTAAACAGACGGGAAGCCATACAAAGGCTAAGCATCTTGATGGGTGGAATGATTTCCGCACCTGCGATGGCTGGACTCAATGGCCAAAAATCACATGCAACCTTCGTGCAGTTTTCAGCCGCCCAAGAATCCTTGGTTGCTGAAATCGCCGATACCATCATCCCAACGACCGACACTCCTGGTGCTAAGGCTGCCGGCGTGGAGAAATTTATCATCCGCGTGGTTCAGGATTGTTATCCAGAAGCCAGCCAAAAAGTATTTGCCCAAGGGCTCGCGAAATTAGACGCGGATTGTCAAGCAAGATTTGGCAAAGGATTCATCGATGCCTCGAGCACACAACGCAAGGAAGCATTGACCACCTGTATGTTGGAATCCGATGCAACCCGCAAAAGTGTCAAAGGGCAGCCAACCTTCTTCTTCATGATTAAGGAATTGACAACCACCGGCTACTTTACGTCTGAAATCGGCGCAACCAAAGCATTAGAATACTTGCCAATTCCTGGCAAATTCGATGGTTGTATGCCATTAACTTCCACACAAAAAACCTGGGCACTATGAATCTGAATATCGACGCAATCAAATCAATGACTTATGACGCAATCGTCGTAGGTTCAGGCGTTTCTGGCGGATATGCTGCCAAGGAATTGACCGAAAAAGGACTACGTGTATTAGTCCTGGAAAAAGGAAAGAAATTCGACCACGTAACGGCCTACGAGCCAAGCTATAAAGATCCGTGGGATTTTAAATACAATGGTTTATTGACCAACGAGCAAAAGGCCTCACACCCAAAACTAGCCCGCGATTATCCCTACAACGAGATGACCGAGAAGTATTGGATGAATGACTCCGACTCGCTTTATAAGGAAGTTAAGCGCTTCGACTGGTTCCGTCCAGATATCGTGGGTGGAAAATCCATCATGTGGGGACGTCAAACGTATCGTTTGTCGGACATCGACTTTGAAGCCAACCTAAAAGATGGCATCGCGGTGGACTGGCCAATTCGTTACAAGGACATAGCTCCTTGGTATTCCTACGTGGAAAAACACGTAGGAATTTCGGGCGAGGCTTTGGGCCTACCTCAATTACCGGACTCGGAATTCTTGAAACCGATGGACATGTACTGCGTAGAGAAAGAAGTTCGCCAACGAATCGAAAAGAATTTTCCGGGACGTAACATGACAATTGGTCGGGTGGCCAACTTATCCGAAGCGAAAGAAGCTCAATTGAAAATTGGCCGTTCGGCTTGTCAATATCGTAATAAATGCCGTTTGGGTTGTCCATATGGCGCGTATTTCAGTACGCAATCTTGTACCTTGCCACCGGCTGCGAAAACAGGATTATTAACCTTACGTCCGGATTCTGTTGTTTCGGAAATCTTGTTTGATAATGCGAAACAAAAGGCAACGGGTGTACGCGTGATTGATACCGTAACCAAAGATGTTCGTGAGTATTTTGCGAAAATCATCTTCGTTTGTGGTTCGACGGTAGCATCAACTGCATTATTATTGAATTCAAAATCATCTCGTTTCCAAAACGGATTAGGAAATGATTCAGGCGAGTTAGGACATAACTTGATGGATCACCACTTCCGTGTGGGTGCAGCGGGTACTTGGGAAGGTGATGAAGATAAATACTACATTGGCCGTCGGGCAAATGGTATCTACATTCCACGGTACCGCAACATCGGTAATGATAAGCGTGATTATTTACGTGGATTCGGATACCAAGGTGGCGGATCTCGTCAGAGCTGGAATCGCGGCGTAAACGACATGAGTTTCGGAGCGGATTACAAGGATGCGATGACGAAACCAGGACCATGGACCATGAACTTGGGTGGTTTCGGGGAGACCTTGCCGTATCACGAAAATAAAATGTATTTGGACCCAACGACAAAAGACAAGTGGGGCATTCCAGTGGTCGTATTCGACGCAGAATTTAAAGAGAATGAGAAAAAGATGCGGAAGGATATGATGGAAGACGCGAAAGAGATGTTGGAAAGCGCAGGCTTGAAAAATGTCCGTGCCTTCGACAATGGTTCCTATCCAGGTATGGCCATTCACGAAATGGGAACGGCACGTATGGGTCGTGATCCGAAGACTTCAGTCTTAAATGGCAACAACCAGTTGCATGCAGTAAAGAACGTATTCGTAACGGATGGCGCTTGTATGACATCAACTTCATGCGTGAACCCTTCGTTGACCTACATGGCATTGACAGCGCGTGCCGCAGACTTTGCTGTGAAAGAAAGTAAAAAGAAAAACCTTTAATGAAAATGGGCTTCGGCCCATTTTTTTTGTCTTATGAAAAAACTACTTGGAACATTAAGTCTACTTACCTTAGGAACGGCTGCCTTGGCACAATATCAAACGATTGGTAAAATCCATCGTTACGATGCTGGATTAGATGCTTTAATGGACACGACAGCCAAAATAGAAATTGTTGCCCAAGGCTTTACGTGGTCGGAAGGTCCGGTTTGGGTCAAAAAAGAAGGCTATTTGCTTTTCACCGACGTGCCCGAAAACACCATTCATAAGTGGTCGGAGTCCAAAGGCCTGGAAGTCTTCTTAAAACCTTCGGGTTACACAGGAACCGGCGTGTACTCGGAAGAACCGGGAGCGAATGGTTTGATCATTAATACGAAAGGTAACTTGGTTTCTTGCGAACACGGGGATCGTCGGATTGCCGAAATGCCACTTAATCATCCTGAGCAAAAGAAGACCCTCGCCCATACATTCGAAGGCAAACAATTGAACAGTCCAAATGACCTCGTTCAGAAAAAATCCGGGGACTATTATTTCACGGATCCTCCCTATGGATTGCCAGGTAGAGGAAAACCCGAACCTGCCAAGGAATTGGATTTCCAGGGTGTTTACCGCATCAATACGAAAGGGGAAATCAGTTTACAAATCAAAGACCTCGGTCGGCCGAACGGCCTAGCCTTCAATCCCGATGAAAGCATTTTATACGTGGGAACGTCGGAAGCTCCTACCTACATTAAGGCCTATCCCCTGGACAAACAAGGAAATCTAGGAGAAGGTCGAGTGTTTTTTGATGCAGCTGAACTTGCCAAGCAAGGCATTCGTGGTGGTTATGACGGCATGAAAGTAGATGCGAAAGGGAATGTTTGGACGACAGGACCGGGTGGGGTTTTGATCATCAATTCAGCGGGTAAATTACTCGGACGAATTGCCACAGGAAATCGAAATTCGAATGTGGCCTTTGGAGGCGCGGATGGTAAATATGTATTCATTACCTCCGACATGAATCTATTGCGAATCAAAATAAAATAGGGGGCCTCAGCCCCCTATTACTTTTACAATTCTTTAATCTTGATGTTTCGGAACCAAACTGGATTCCCGTGATCTTGCAAAGCAATACGTCCTTGCATATTCACGCCAAAGCCTGGCATCGTTTTGAATTTAGAGCCAGCGATCATGGCTTTCCAATTAGCATCGTCCGTCCGTGTTTCAACTACTTTCGTTCCATTTAGATATAACTGCAACAAACCACGGTTATTCACGATACGCGCCGTATTCCACTCGCCTACAGGCTTGGTAACAAAGGAAGATGATTTAATCAAATCATATAAATCTCCTGAATTGTGCTTGTTGATCTTTCCGTCCGGATGACCCGCATCGTCGAGTACTTGCATTTCAGGCCCAGTATTATAAGTACTGTGGTATTTAGCTGCATCTTCCGTTACATTAAAGATGATACCGCTATTTCCATTGGGAGAAATTTTCCAATCCACGGAGAAATCGTAATTCACGTATTCGGCATCGGTAATCAAGTCACCACCATCTTTGGTCGCTAAATCAAATCCAATTACCCCGTCCATAATTGTCCAAGATGCGCCCACTTTACCCGGTTTACCATAGGTATGCCATCCCGTAAAGGTCTTACCATCAAATAATAATTTGTAGCCGTCTTTCTTTTCTTGCTTCGAAAGCGTGTTTAGTCCTTGCCCAAATGCCATCAAACCCGATGCCATGCAAGCGCAAATCAATATGAATTTTTTCATGTAGGTAAATAAGTTTATGAATTACAATACTAAAAAAAGAAATCTATACTTGTATCCCGTGCCGATTATTTTCCTCCGGCTTTGGCAAATTAATTCGTAAATTGCACGCTTATTCAACGCAAGCATGAAAACCAAAGTTAGGCCGAAGCCATCCATCAACATTGTTACACTCGGTTGTTCCAAAAACCTCGTAGACTCCGAAGTCCTATTTACCCAATTAAAAGGGAATGGATTAGAAGTTACACATGAGGCAAAAAAAGACACTGCGAACATCGTGGTGGTGAATACCTGCGGTTTCATCGACAATGCGAAGCAAGAATCCATCGATACAATCCTTCGTTATGCCGATGCTAAAGAGGCCGGCAAAATCGATAAACTATACGTAACCGGTTGCCTGTCGCATCGCTACAAAGACGATTTAGAAAAAGAAATCCCAATGGTGGATTCGTTCTTTGGGACGAATGAATTACCCAGATTACTGAAAGCCTTAAAAGCCGATTACAAGCATGAACTGGTGGGAGAGCGTTTATTGACCACCCCTGCTCACTATGCCTATTTGAAGATTGCCGAAGGTTGCGATCGTCCTTGCAGTTTTTGTGCCATACCATTAATGCGTGGAGGTCACGTCTCGAGACCGATGGATGAACTCGTGAAAGAAGCGACTTCACTTGCCAAAAAAGGAACGAAGGAATTGATTTTGATTGCCCAAGACTTAACTTTTTATGGCTTGGATTTAAAGGGTGAGGGGAAATCTGGTCGCCAACTCAAAGAACTGTTAGAGCGTCTATCGGACGTTCAAGGCATCGAATGGATCCGTTTACAATATGCCTATCCAGCTGGTTTCCCTATGGAAATTTTGCAAACCATGGCGGAACGTGATAATATCTGTAAGTATTTAGATATGCCGCTACAGAGTGGATCCGATGCCATGCTGAAGCACATGCGCCGGGGCATTACCCGTGAAAAAACGGAGCAATTGATTTCCGACATCCGCGAAAAGGTACCCGGAATTGCGCTGCGTACGACTTTAATTTCGGGCTATCCAGGGGAAACGGATGCGGATTTTGAGGAGACCTATTCCTTTGTGGAACGTATGCGTTTCGACAGACTAGGTATTTTCAATTACTCGCACGAAGAAAATACCCATGCCTATTTAGTGCAAGATGATGTACCCGAAGAGGTGAAACAAGAGCGTTCGGATGAGATTATGGCGCTCCAACAAGGCATTTCGGAAGAATTGAATCAAGCGAAAATTGGCCAAACCTTTAAGGTCATGGTGGACCGCAAGGAAAGTGGATTCTTTATCGGTCGGACCGAACATGATTCTCCCGAGGTCGACAACGAGGTCTTAATTCCCGCCGAGCAATATGCACGTCAAGGAGATTTCGTACAGGTGAAAATCAACAAAGCGGAGGAATTCGATTTATACGGGGATATCGTTTCTTAATAACGCGGAACGCGCGCATCTACTTCACGGGACCAGGCATCGATGCCTCCGCCTAGATTAATGAGTTTATCGAAACCCTGCGCCTGCAAATGGCGGATGACATACATGGAGCGCATCCCATGGTGACACATCACGAGACCGGGTAGGTCTTTGGGGATCATGTCAACGCGTAATTGATTCATGGGCATATTAATCGTCCCTTCTAAACTGGCCAATTCCCATTCAAAAGGTTCGCGAACATCCAACACAAAATGAACATAGCCGGCCGCTAAAGCTTTTTGAGCTTCTGCTGGCTCCATCTCTAAAGGCAAAGCTACTTTAGTTGGGAAAATTCGATCAGAAGCATCAGATGAACGCTCCATCGTAAACTGTTGCATTCGCATGCTTCGAACATCGAATCGAATTAAGGACGATTGCGCAGGTGAGCTTAATCCTGCCAAATAGAAAATAGCTTCTTTGGCTTGCATCAGTCCCATGATACCTGGCAAAAATCCGAGCACACCCGCCTCGTTGCAATTTGGAATCTCGCCAGCCGAAGGTTCATCGGGAAATAGACAACGGTACGTGGGCCCCGTTCCATGCGCATTACAAACAGCTAATTGCCCCTCCCAGGTATGAATCGCCGAATACACGAAAGCCTTGCCAAAGCGAACACATGCATCATTAATGAGGTAGCGCGTTTCGAAATTATCGGTACAGTCGACCACCAAATCCGCCGCCTCCACCAATTGCAGATTGCTCATTGAAAACTTTTCTACGATTGCCTCCACTTGAACTTGTGGATCCAATGCCTCGACATAGCTTTTGGCGCACAAAACTTTGGATTGACCGATTTGATCGTTTCG
The DNA here is from genome assembly GCF_054558655.1 of Aquirufa sp. 5-AUSEE-100C1. Classification (NCBI taxonomy): domain Bacteria; kingdom Pseudomonadati; phylum Bacteroidota; class Cytophagia; order Cytophagales; family Flectobacillaceae; genus Aquirufa; species Aquirufa sp. 5-AUSEE-100C1. Next base: position 404,650 of record NZ_JBPXKO010000002.1, read on the forward strand.
GTAAATGGTTTGTCGGCCTAAATTACTCAACTCCACCACATCGTGATCTACTAAGGTAAAGCGTCCGACTCCCGCAGCAGCGAGATAAGGAATGACCGTCACACCGAGTCCTCCGGCGCCAATCACCAAGACATGCGAGGATTTCAAGCGCAGCTGTTGGTCCATCCCCCATTCGGGAATGGCCAACTGTTTTTGGTAGCGTTTAAATTCGTCAGGACTCAACATAGGGAAATAAAAAAGCCTCCTTGTTTTCAAGGAGGCTAATTTCGATAAAAATATTGATATAATTAAACGCTTAACGTACCCTTACGAGCTGCAGCGATTAAAGTCTTCTCAAAACCATTTTTGTTGATCGTACGGATAGCCTTTGCAGACACTTTCATACGAACCCAAACACCTTCTGACTCTAAGAAAAATTTCTTAGTTTGTAAGTTAGGGAAAAACTTACGCTTCGTCTTATTGTTCGCGTGTGATACGTTGTTACCTACACGAGTTCTCTTTCCAGTCAATTGACAAACCTTTGCCATAATATTGTATTTTTAAAATTGTATGCGCTAAAATTGGTTTTCCCCTAAAGGGATTGCAAAAGTAGACAAAATTTTGAAAAATCCCAAAGGTCTCTGTAAAATTTATAAAATGCCTGGGATTGTGTATCTTTGAAACATGGCCAAACGAAAAATAGAGGAACCCCTTCGCAAGAAAATCATATCGTCCTTGATATGGTTAGGCACCTTGCCTTTGTGCCTCTACACGCTATTGACCTACTTATTGAGCTATTCGCTCATCATTGATCATTGGCTGGCGGGGTTTATCATGATGACCCTTCCCTATGCCCAAGTGCTCTGTTTAATTTCCTTGATTTATTGGATCTTTCGTCGCGCCAAAAGAGCATTATTACCCCTAATTGTTCTGGCATTGGGTTATGGCTTTATCCCACGCAGCATAGTGTGGAACACGGCAAAAACTCCATCCAAAAATGATTTACGTGTATTGAGCTATAACGTCTATGGCATGTACTCGAACAATTATGCGGGTAACGAGGAAAAAGTAAAGGCATTAAAAAGCTTTATGCTAGACTATCAAGCGGATATCAAATGTTTCCAAGAACTCTATTCGCATGCGGATCGAAAAGCGTTTCGCACAATCAACATGATGAAGGAAAACTATCCACATTATGCCTTTATTCCCTTGAAAGAAGATTTTTTTGAGGCCAAAGAGAAAATGGGCTTGGCTATTTTTTCTAAATACCCCATCATCAAACAGGCGGGTAAGCAGTTCGGGAATTCAGCGAACGGTTATTTATATGCCGACATCGTTGCGAAAGAGGATACTTTTCGCATCATCAATGTCCAATTATGGTCAATGGGCATAAGGGTTGGTCGGGTAACTGGAAAAATTCGTGATCAAGATTACGAGGATGCCAAAAAAGAAGGTCGAGGAATCATGAACTCACTTCGCAAGGGATTCATTCATCATCGAGATGAAATGACGCAAATTAACCGACTCATTCAAGAAAGCTTATATCCCGTAATCTTAGTGGGTGATTTAAACGAAACGCCCTACGGCTGGGCTTATGGAACCTTGCGCGAACGCTTACAAAATTCTTATGAGGAGGCCGGACGCGGATTCGGATTTACGCTAAACCGAAGTCCTTATCTTGTGCGAATTGATAATCAATTTTGTTCAAAAGACTTCCGGATAAATCAATTTGTTACCCTACGAAACATCAAATATTCGGATCACTTCCCCATCGCAGCGGATTACGAGTTAAAATAAGGGTCTTAGCTCGAACTGAATCCAGTGATATTCTTTTCCCCGACGAATAATTAACTCAATTTTTTGCCCCGACTTTTTCCGCAGCATACGGTTAATGTCGCCTAGGCTAAGACTATCGGCCCGAATTTCATTAATCATCCAAATCTCATCGCCAGCTAAGATGCCAGCGATGGCCGCTGGCGAAAATTCCTGAACCGCCTCAACCACAAAAACCTTGAATTGTGGCCCCTTGGCACGAATATTTAGCCCTGACATCCCCAAGTCAAAATCCCTTTTCCATTTTCTACCAATCGGTTGGAACAAAACATATTGATCCAAATAATGAAATGTGATGACGAATCGACGCATAAATTCGCCACCTAAACTACCTTGAAGTTTGGCACGCGAAAAGTCCATGCGCAATTTACTTTGTGGGAAAGCCGCTGGAACATTTGACCATTTCCAAGGACCCAAACGCACCGAGGGCACCCGGCCCCATTGTCCAACAATGGCTCCATTCAATCCCTTTCCGAGATAAACAAATTGATCCGCACGATTAAACTGGCTCGAATCGATACCGTCCCCCTCTAAAAAAAGCACATGTCCTGCACCTGAATCCAGCAACAAGCGATTCGTCAATTCCCCCTGTTTACTTTGAATTCCCATTGTATGGATATAGGGTTTGTTTTCCGCAACCTCCAAGTCAAATCGCAAACCCTTGCGTTTACGATAACGGTATCGATTTGCTTGGGTCAATATCAATTGATGGTGCACATAATCAATCGTGACGACTAAATTGGCAAATAATTCATAGCCAATCACTCCATGGATTTGGGTACCTACAAATTCAGATAAATTCAACTGATCACTTGAAACATAGATTAAATTTTGGTGCAAAGCGATAGCCTTCCCAATCCTTATCTGGTTATCGATAATGACATCCGCTTCGATCGGATCTCCGGTTCCCAAGCCCAAAAGACTTAGTTTTCTGAGTGATTGCAATCCCAATTTTTGGTAGACGCTTGAATCCGTCAACAAAGTGGTTCCAAGGCCTGTGTCAACTAAAAACCGTAAAGTATCTGAATGATTGATATGCAACGGAATGACAATCAAATTAGCATACATCTCAAAAGGAATGACGAGACGCTTGTGTTTGGGATTCCATTGAAAGCCCAAACCATACTCTTTCAAAGAATCCAGGGAACTGGAATTTCCCGGGTATGAAAGACCCATCACTGCCAATAAGATTAAAAGGTATTTCATCGAGTTTAAATCTACTCAGGTAAAACGAAAAATTCATCTATTTTTGTCATTAGCTATGCAGAAAAAATCAAATAATCAGTTGTGGAAAGTGCTGGGCACCAGCTTTGGCGTTGCGGTTACATTGGGGGGCACGGTGGGAACCGGAATCTTGCGCAAGCCTGGACCTATTGCTGAGCAATTACATAACCCTACCCTAATCATTGCGCTTTGGGTAATTGTTGCCATCTATGCCCTACTAGGCGTTTCCTGCGTCTTGGAATTAAGTTTATCTATCCCTAAAGCAGGATCCTGGTATGGCTATGCGGAACGTGCCTTTGGGCGTTACATTGGTTTTCTCGTCGGTTTAAGTTCATGGCTCGGCACGGTGACAGCTTTGGGTTTTGGATCTTATACATGCAGCGAATACCTCGCAATTTTATTCCCTGCCTTACAGGATTATGTACTCTATAGCGCTGTGGGAATGTTATTGTTGTTATGGTTTTTTCATCAATTAGGCGTTATCGTGGCCGGTAAATCCCAAGAATGGTTTAGTGGTATCAAGGCCCTTGCCTTAGTCGGATTCATTTTCATTTGCCTCTTCGCAGGCGAAGGTGGCACCTGGACCTCCAGCCCCGCAGCTCCCACGGGAATGCCGCTTTGGTCGGGAATTTTAACCGCACTACTCTCTATTTTTTACGCCTTCGACGGTTGGCACACCGCCTCTTACTTCACTGAGGAAAACAAGGATCCCGTAAAAAGTATGCCAAAATCGATGTTCATCGGCGTGATCGTCGTTGCTGTCATCTACCTGCTCATCAACATCGGAATTCTTTATACGCTCTCGTTTCCTGAATTAAGCCAAAGTAAACTTGCCGCCGCCGATGCCATGCAGAAAATATTAGGTGCGCAAACAGGTCGCTGGGTGACTACCTTCTTGATGCTCAGTATTTTTGGCATTTTGAATACGCAGGTAATGTTTGCCCCGCGCGTTATCTTTTCAATGAGTCGGGATGGCCTATTTTTTGCGAGTGCTGGACAAGTGAATAAGCACGGTAGTCCTACGGTAGCAACCCACATGACCGTGGGCTTAGCCTGTTTGTTTTTAATCAGTAGTCAATCGATTAGCGACCGACTCTCCGACATTGCTACCTTCTTTTTTGTGGCAAGTTATTTGGCAGGATTCGCCTCCTTGTTGCAATTAAGAAAATCGGAACCCAATCTTCCTCGACCCTATCGTGTCTGGGCATACCCCTATTTGCCGATAGCACTCGTACTCATCTCAAGCTTATTTTTATTGGGAACTTTAGTGCAGAATTCTGCCAGTATTCCATTTGTGGCTGCTTTTATCTTGTTAAGCTATCTGATTTACCGCTTCAATTTATCTGAGCGCGTTTAAAATAGCCATAACATCTTGCTTGATAGCTGAAGCTGGTCGATTACCCAAATTGCCCATGATGGAAAACACATACATTTTCCCTTGGGCGTTTTTATAGTAACCCGCGAGGTTATAAGTATTTCCAAAAGAACCTGACTTCGCCCAAAATGATGAACTTGGTTGCAAGGGTTTCATCTTGCGAATTGTTCCTGTTTTTCCCGATTCAGGCAATAGACGAAATAGTCGGTCCTCTGAAATCTCATTTTTCAACTGGAAAAGTGTAGCCACCAAATCCTTTGGACGCATCAAATTATAGCGAGACAATCCGGAGCCATCGACCCATTTTAAGGAAGCAAGCAGCGTATCTTCTTTTTGGAGTTTATTAATTATCTGAGCGCTCGGCCCTACCCAGTTTCGATTAGCTGCAATCAAATACAGCAATTGCTCAGCAATTTGATTATCACTATCATGTAGCATTGGCCGAAATAAACTATCAATCTTCCCTGCATAGACTAATTTAGATTGCGCATCAAAGGATTTAGGGATGGTATGTATCGTTTTTTTGATCAGCGCACTTAGAAGTTCAGCAGATTGCTGTGATGAGGTAATAAATGGGAGCGCAACTTTGGCATAATTTGCCACCGAAGGAATTTGAAATCGATTCGTATTACGATCCCTTTGAGCGAAGGACTTGTTCCATACCTGTGTACTAGGTTCAAAATAAACTGGCTCAACGGTAGTTTTCCTATCTTTGATTGAGATTAAAACTTGATTGTTATAAACGGGAAGTAAAGATATCTCAGCCGAATAATCATCCGTATAATCATCCCACGCCCAGCCATCACCAAGAGGACGAACATTTTCATCTGAATCCGCTAAGACCAAAACCTTTGATGATGACAAAAGCTTTTTTAACAAAACATCTCCCTTCATTTGAGGGTGCAGCAAACTTGGATCACCTGTACCCCAGAAAAATAGGGTGTCCGGCGTTTCATAATACCGATAGGCGGGAATTGAATCCTTTAGAATCCGATTGGCCTCTAAAAAAGTCACCAACTTCGCATTGGATGCCGGCATAAAATACTGGTCGGCCTGATGCTGATAAACCACTTTCTTCGTAAGCAGCTCCTGAACCAATATCCCTGACGCCTGATTCTTGAGTCCTCCTTTTTTAAAGGCATGATTCACGCGCTGCGTGGTGCAAGAAAAGGCAAAACAAGCAAGAGCCAAGAATGGCAAGATTTTTTTCATAGCTTAAAGGTAAAAAAAATCTGTATTTTCGTGCTTATTTTTGAAGAATGCTCGTAGGTTTTGTCATCTTTTACCTGGTACTGAATTTATTGGTGGGCTGGTTTGCCAGTAGGAAAGTGCGGACAACGACCGACTTTGTGCTAGCGGGCCGAACGCTATCATTGGGACTCGCCACCATGGTTACCTTCGCGACTTGGTTCGGATCAGAGACACTACTTGGCGCGCCGAGAGAATTTGTCCATGGTGGATTGTACGCTGTCATCGAAGAACCTTTCGGAGCAGCTTTGGGGCTCTTCATCGTAGGCGCCATCTACGCGCGCAAACTTTACCCATTACCCGTTTTAACCTTCAGCGATTTCTTCCGAATCCGTTTCGGCGGCTTATCCGAGAAGATTTCCGCCCTCGTCATGATCCCCTCCTACTTTGGTTGGATCTCAGCGCAATTGGTGGCCCTAGGTCTAACACTTCATTTGTTATTACCTATCAGCACCGAAATGGGCATTGTGATTGGTGCGCTCCTAGTCATGACCTATACGCTCATGGGGGGCATGTGGTCGATTTCCATTACCGACTTCCTTCATAACATTATATTGATTATGGGGCTCCTCTTATTGGCCTATGTTTTGCTCGATAAGATTCCGGATTTTAATGCGTTTTTGGCCCTACAGCCAAAAGGTTTTTTCCGATTCACCCCACAAAGCACCGAACCGGTCGAGTGGTTAAAATACATCGGCGCATGGATGGTTATCGGGTTGGGCAGTATACCGCAACAAGATATCTTCCAACGGGTCATGTCGGCAAAAAGCAGCCCAATTGCAGCTAAAGCGAGTCTAGCCGCAGGAGGCATGTACCTCACGATTGCATTACTTCCCTTGCTAATCGGCTTAATAGGCGTTCGATTATATCCAAGTTTATTGTCCGATGACAACCTTTTGATTCCACATTTGGTCATGCAGTTCATGCCTTATGGAATACAGATTCTATTTTTAGGGGCTTTGCTATCGGCCTTATTAAGCACCACAAGCGGAGCCATTTTAGCGCCGGCATCCGTGCTCGGAGAGAACCTTTGGAAACCATTGTTAAAACATCCTTCCGACAAAAAAGTCCTCCTGATTATCCGATTCTCTGTCGTTTGGGTGACCTTAGCATGTATCTGGATGGCGGTGAGTCGGCAAAACATCTTTGAACTGGTAGGTGAAGCCTCCGCTTTCAGCTTGGTGTCACTATTTATTCCTTTGAATGCTGGATTGTGGTGGAAGCGCGCCAGTGCGATGGGCAGCCACCTGAGTATGTTATTGGGATTATTCGTTTGGGCTTACTTTAATTTCATGGCACCCCAGGAAATTCCATCCATCTGGTTCGGTTTGGCGGCAAGTTTGATGGGGCTGTTGGCCGGAACCTACCTATTTCCTAGGCCAACCAAGGTTGCTGAATAGCGCCGACATATTTCCCTTTTTGCTGAGTAATTAAGAGGTCGGTTAATTCCATTCCGATGTTGGGATACATGGTTACTTGACTCAACTGATTGATGGGCAACCAAAGGACTTCTTGGGCGTTGGTTTCGCCCACTTGCAATTCGGGGATCCCGCCAATCAGCTCACCTTCAAAAAGGATATGCAAAACATCGTCCCGGTTCTCGGTACCACTAACTTGTCCCATGAGCAGCATTTGACCTACCTCTACATCGATTCCCAATTCCTCCCTACATTCACGGGAAATGGTTTCGCTTAGTAATTCGCCGGGATCGGGATTCCCACCAGGAAGATTATAAATAAATTGTTCGCTATATTGATACTTCATGACGAGTACATGATTGTTTTCAAGTAAGACTAAGGCAGGACGGCAACGCATAAATTAGGGTAATACACTTCAAATTAATATTATTTTTCGAATTGTCCTACCTTTGTACAATTAAAACACACCAAATGACCGTACAAGACGTTTGCCATTCCATGGAAACATGGGCGCCATTGAGTTGGCAAGAATCCTATGACAACGCAGGACTTTTATGCGGGAGTAGAAACCAAACAGTTCGTGGAGTACTTATTAGCCTGGATTGCACGGAAGCTGTCGTTCAAGAAGCAATCGAAAAAGGTTGTAACATGATTGTCGCCCATCACCCCATTGTATTTAAGGGTTTAAAATCCTTAACGGGTAAGGATTATGTAGAGCGGACGATGATTTTGGCCATTAAAAACGACATTGCCATTTATGCGAGTCACACGAATTTAGACCATGCCCCTCAGGGAGTGAGTTTTCATTTAGCAAATAAATTAGGCCTAATCAATGGCAAAGTTCTTCGCCCCTTCCAGCAAGCTTTGAAACAACTAAGTTATTTTGTCCCTGCAGAATCTGCTGCAAAAACCCGTGAAGCGATACATGCCGCCGGTGCGGGAAACATTGGAAATTATTCGGAATGCAGTTTTAGCCAGACAGGGATAGGGCGATTTACGCCCAATGAATTGGCTAACCCAACGATAGGATCGGCAAAAAAAGCAGAAGAGGTGAACGAGGAACAAGTTCAGGTTATCTTTCCGGCACACTTAGAGAATGGGGTCTTAGCGGCTTTATTCCAAGCACATCCCTACGAGGAGGTAGCCTATTTTTTGACAAGCTTGGACAATACATGGAATGAAGTCGGCTCTGGATATGTAGCAGAATTGCCACATGCCATGGATGCTGATCAGTTTTCGAAACACCTGAAGCAGTCCTTAGGGTTGAGTCACTTTCGTCATACGGCTTGGTTGGGTCGACCTATTCAGCGCATTGCCGTATGTGGTGGAGCAGGTAGCTTTTTGTTAGGGGATGCCAAGAAAGCGGGGGCGGATGTCTATATCAGCGGAGATTTCAAATATCATGAATTCTTTGATGCGGAAAATCATTGCACCATTTGCGATATTGGGCATTATGAATCGGAAGTCATGATAAAGGATGCTATCCATGCGTATTTATCAAATAATTTTAGTACTTTTGCCGTTCTGAAAAGTATGACCAACAGCAATCCTGTGAGTTATGCTTAAAATTAGAGCGAATTAATAATTCAAACGCAACAACAAGAATGGCTACAGTTACCGAAACTACAATTGCCCAAAAGTTAGAAGCATTATTAAAGCTTCAAACCATTGATTCAGCCTTAGACAATATCAAGAAAGTACGAGGTGATTTACCCGAAGAGGTTCGTGATTTAGAGGATGAAATCGCTGGTTTAGAAACACGTTTAACTAAATTCCAGTCGGAAATCGTTTCTTTCGAGGAACAAATTTCGAACTATAAAATCTCGAAAAAGGATTCTGAGAAGCTTATTGTTAAGTACAAGGAGCAACAAATGAACGTTCGTAACAACCGTGAATTCGATGCAATTTCGAAAGAAATCGAATTACAAGGCTTGGAGATGGAAATCGCAGATAAGCGCATCAAAGAAATCGATTTCAAAGTCTTAAACAAGAATGACGAAATCGCTTCCGTAGAATCTGCTTTGTTTGAGCGTAAAAAGGATTTAGAAATTAAGCAAAAAGAATTAGAGGTTATCATCAGCGAAAGCGAAGAAGATGAGCAAAAATTCTTAAAAGATCGCGAGAAGGCGTTAAAGAGCGTTGAAGAGCGCCTATTGAAATCTTACACAAAATTACGTGGAAACGCGATCAACGGCTTAGCCGTGGTCATGGTGAAACGTGGTGCTTGTGGCGGTTGCTTCAGCTCGGTACCTCCACAACGTCAAACAGACATCAAGGACAAGAAGAAATTGATTGTTTGCGAGCACTGTGGTCGTATTCTAGCCGGTGTTGAAGATCCAATCCCAGCACCAGAGAAAGAAAAGAAAACACGTGGTAAAGCTGCAGCCGCCGCTGCAACAGCTGAATAAGCAAACACCATTCATACATTGAAAAGCCTAACTTCCTGTTAGGCTTTTTTATTGGGCCATAAAAAAGCCCTGTCTTTCGGCAGGGCTTTTTCTTATTTCTTCAACATCCCGAGTAGGGCGCTCAGTTTGTCTTTCATATCCTTTCGGTCGACAATAAAGTCCAAGAAACCATGGTCTAAAACAAAGTCGGCACTTTGGAAACCCTTCGGCAAATCTTTACCTATCGTCTCCTTAATAACACGAGGACCGGCAAAACCAATTAATGCACCAGGTTCCGCAATATTAAAGTCACCTAGCATCGCGAAAGAAGCGGTAACTCCACCCGTCGTTGGATCCGTCAACAGCGAAATGTAAGGAATCTTGGCTTCCGCTAACAAGGCCAAGCGAGCAGATGTCTTTGCCATTTGCATCAAAGAAAAACCCGCCTCCATCATTCGAGCACCGCCCGAACGCGAAATCATCAAGAATGGAGTCCCTGTTTTTAAAGAATGATCAATCGCACGTGAGATTTTCTCCCCTACTACCGAACCCATCGATCCCCCGATGAAACTGAAATCCATCGCGGCGATGGTGATGGGCTGACCGTTCATTTCCCCATAAGCGGCACGAACCGCATCCTTCAAACCCGTTTTATATTCGGTCGCTTTCACACGATCCGTGTATTTTTTCGTATCGGTAAAATTCAATGGGTCACCCGAACTTAACATCGGATCTAATTCCGTGTAACGAGATTGATCAAATAACAATTCGAAATATTCTTGTGAACCTATTTTCTCGTGGTAATTGCAACTTGAACAGGTAAATGAAAATAAACGGTGCTCGCGGGTATGCAATGCTTTTTTACATGATGGACACTGATACCACAGGCCGTCTGGAGCTTCTCGTTTAAATTCGGTGGGGGTTTGAATCCCTTTATCTTTTCTTGTAAACCAAGACATAATGCTAAATTAAAATGTTTGCAAAGATAAATAAAAAAGGCTTTTACTTCCCTATTTAACGAGCACAAATCGCTTCAAAACCCATTGATTCTGAACCTGTAATTGCAAGGCATAGGTACCGGAGCCTAAATATCCCAAATCTAAGTTTTGCTCAAATATATTCCCTTGGGTAGCAAAATTTTGAAGGTAGACCGATTTCCCTTGTAAATCGAACACTCGTACTTGAACCCCATTCAAATCCCCTGCCTGACGGTAGCTCACTTGAATCCGCCCCGAACTTGGATTGGGAGAAACCTGCAAGCCAGTGATTAGCGAACTAGGTTCTAAACCCAGTATCGGGTCGACCTTGGGTGCTTGAATTTTCAAGTTATCCACAGCCCAACCCCAGCCATGCGCTCCTACATCCGCATGTAAACGGAAACGAATAATCACCTCTTCATTGACGCTGAATTTGCCTGAAGCCAACATATCGATTTCCTGACTTCGAACCAATGCGCTAGTTGGCAAGGCTGTCGAATTCCCATCCTTATCCACGGAACTATTCCAACGAGCTGCCCAGGCTGAATTCAAATTGGAATCCCATCCATTCGTAAAATTAAACCAGGATTTACCTTGGTCATTCGAAGCTTGAACTACAACGTAATCAAAGAAACTCCGATTCACCGTGCCATCCGCATTTAGGAAAGGCTCCCCTGCTTCTCCCGGCTCTACCAAGACGATCTGATCGAAGACAATTTTTGGATTCTCTGCTGACAATTTGATGGGTTTTAACAGAATTGCATCGCTATTCGTAAACTTGTCGGACCCCCCTTCTCCATCATAGGATTCCTCCGAACCATCCGCATACGGATGTGCTGAATGCAAGGCCGGACTTGAAAATCCCGTCGTTTGGGTAATACTGAATCCCTTCAAAAAGAAGTCATCCGATGCATTGCTATCGAAATTCTGAGAATAGGCCGGCACCGCTTGGGCTAATGCCAACACCTTAAATTCATAATAACCTGCTGCTGGACTATAAACCACATTGGCTACCTTTGCAGCATCCGAAACGACGACACGGTATCGAATGACATCACCCGATTTCAATTGTCCCGGAGTAAAATTAAATGCATTCGTGTAGCTAAAGGATTCTCCGACAACCTTGGTAAAATCTTGACGGACAAATGATGCCCCATTGATGGAATATTCTAAGTAAACATCCTTGATCCCAATATTGTCAGAGGTTAACAGGGTAGGCAAATCAATCTTGGTTTGTGAGGTAAAGATGTACTTCAGCGGATTGGCATAAATGACCACCGGCTTGACGGTATCTGCGCCAACCACAAAATCAAAATAACTTCCAAAGTTCGTGCCCGCAATGACAGGCGCCTCCGCAGGTGTTGTGAATTTCTTACCCCCCGCATCATTCGCTGTCCAGTAATAATTAATTTGTCGGCGTGCCGGCGATTTAGGCAAAGTATATGTATAGGTATTTCCTGATTTCACTAAGGGCATGGAAGTCGCCGACAAAATACTCTTATCAATCGCCATCATTAACTTCACCGAAGATTCATCAATGAGAGTATCCGAGTAAACTTTCGCAGTAAATACAATGTCCTTACTCGTATCCTCCGTATCGGTAAAGTTATCCGCAATAATATTCGAGGAATACCACCCGAAATCATTAAAAGCCCCAAGTACAATCGGCCCAATATCACGAGTCACCTCACCACGGGCTATTTGTGGAGTCATTAGGGCATTAATATCCCCAACTTTATATTTAGCCTGGTCGACGTGATAAACGCTCGAACCACTGGAATAGGTTGTAGGCGCATATAATTTAGCCTTATCTCCGTTCAAACGTTGGATACTTGGAGAGGATAAGAATAAACCGTTGGAGGTTATTTGGCTTTTAATCGTCGTGGACGGATTATCAAATTTCGTGGTATCAGTTAAATTTGCATTGGCCGCATTGACAATAAATTGGTCAAAAATCCCAGGATATCCATAACCAGCAATCGTATTATCTGCACTCGATTCATTGATCTGCCCGATAAATCCTAGGCCATGTCCAAATTCATGCAGCACGACGGAATATAAATCGATCTGATTCAGTTTTGGTACCCCATCTAAACCTGTATACCAATCCGTAAAATCCGAATTAAACGTGGCAACGATATCCGGATTATCTCCATTTAAGTTTTTATGAGCCATTTTCTCGGCTAAAGCAATTGGGTACCAAGTATTCAATCGATTACAGCCTACAAAGTTTCGGACATTCGTCGAAGCACCCGCACTACCCAAAACACCCGAAGCGAGTGATTTCCATCGAACATAAATATTAATTGTCACATCCGAATTCAAGGAGGTGGCCCAAAGATTAGCCGCGCGCTCAAAAATCGCCTTAACATCGGCTGGAGGCGGAACCTCATAGGTAACAATCACTTGTGTACCTGCTTGAGTCGCCTGCTGAGATTGTGTACTTCGCGCGTTGCGGTTCTGAATTTCCTCCAAAATTCGCTTCGAATAGCCCTCCGGCAATTCCCGATGTATCCCCGATTTTTCTGGAGTATACTCCTCCACCATGATGCCCGGCTTAAATTCCATTTTAAGCTTTTGAGCTAAAAGCCCGTATGAACCAAGCAAAAAGAACAGGATGAAGTAGACGTATTTTTTCATAAGACGAAGATAGTGGTATCAGGCACTTTTTGCCTGTAATTTTTCAAACAAATCGACGAAATCCGCCGCAATCAAATGAGTATGAGCTAATTCGGACTCCGTATGGGAGGTAGTGATGCCTACAACTTGCATTCCAGCATTTAAACCAGACGAAATACCTTGCAGCGAATCCTCGATGACCCAGCAATCAGCGGGGTCAACTTGAACCATGGCAGCTGCCTTCAAATAAATCTCAGGATCCGGTTTTCCTTTTTTTACTTCAGCCCCACCGATAATCGCATCAAACTGATCGCGAATTCCGAGGCCATCCACAATAAAATCAATATTTCCAGGACCTGCAGATGTGGCAAGGGCAGTCTTAATACCCTGCGAACGCAATAATTTCAAAAATACCAATAAGCCATTCGCAGGCTTTAGGTGATCTCGGTAAAAACCTCGGTATAAAATTTCTTTTTCCTCTTCCAACACTTCAATCTCTTCCCTTGTCATCTCACGCTTGTAAAACCATTCAAAGGTATCTTTGGAATTCATCCCATTTAGTTCTCGATAAAATACCTCACGGGTTAAAGGGATACCATGGCGTTCGCAAAACAGTAACCAAGCATCCACGTGATAAGGCAAGTTATCGACTACGACTCCATCCATGTCAAATAATACTGCTTTCATGATTTATATCGTAAGACGTAAGTCATCATGCGCCAAAAATACATTTGGAGGCAATTCACGCTGAACCTCCGCGTGGAGACCCATCATGTGACTAATATGAGTTATATAGGCTTGCTCCGGTTGAATTTTTTCAATGACTTCCAGAGCCTCATCCAACGTAAAATGCGAAATATGTTTTGTCTTGCGAAGCGCATTGATGACAAGGACTTTAGTTCCTTTGACTTTCACTAACTCCTCGTCAGCAATAAAATTCGCGTCCGTGATGTAAGTAAAATCCCCGAAACGAAAGCCTAATACATCCAAGAAATAATGCTTGACCAAAATCGGAATCACTTCGATTCCTTCCACAATAAATGGCTTATCATCAATCTCATACACATCAATTTCAGGCACCCCGGGATATTTATTTTCCCCAAATGCATACGCAAATTCACGTTTTAATTGATTGATTACTTGTTGGCGCGCATACAATGGAATTGCCCTTTGCTGCACAAAATTAAATCCCCGAATATCGTCGAGGCCCGCAGTATGATCCTTATGTTCGTGGGTAAACAAAACGGCATCCACATGACGAATGCCGGCCCGAAGAATTTGCTGCCGAAAATCCGGACCCGTATCAATGATAAAACTCTTCCCATCCACCTCAATATGCATGGAGACACGAAGCCGTTGATCACGAGAATCTTCCGAGCTACATACCTCACAGCTACAAGCGATCATAGGAATCCCCTGCGATGTTCCAGTCCCTAAAAAGCGTACCTGGATTGGGGACATTGAATTATTCAGTTAATGCCTTCACTTGTGAAACTAATGCATCAAAATTCAAAGGCTTCGCCAAAAAATCATCAAAACCGACCGCCTTGAAATCCTCCATTGTATAGTTACGTGCATTCCCTGTAATGGCAATCATCGGAATCGCTGCTTTTTTCTGATCAGCCAAAGCACGAACCGCTTTTGCGCAATCCATTCCATCCATTACCGGCATGTTGATGTCCAATAAAATGATGTCAAAATCTGCTTTCGCTAATTCGTCCAACACCTGTTGGCCATTTTTCACCGCATGAATCTCAAAATTTTGAAATTCTAAAATCTTGCGCGCTAAATTTTGAATAACAGAACTGTCCTCGGCGATTAATACTTTTTTCATAAAATTCGATTTGATTATTCGAGGATAAACCTCACATACGAGTAAAAATAGGGAAACAATTGAAATTACGCAATAAAAAAGCGACTCATTTGGAGTCGCTTTTAAAATGAATTCAATTTCCTTATTTCACGTAAATGGAAACGGATGCTTTATCCCAATCCATGGTAATTTGTCCCGTAGGACTGACACCAATCGTGAATTTTTCTGTCATCGCATGTTCGCTAACTTTTCCAGTCACACGCAAAACATCTTTTTCTGCTTTGTACGTATAAGCTCCCCATTGTTTCGCGTCACTATTAAAGATAACCGTCCACTCAGTCGGGCCAGGGATCGTAAACAACGAATAAACTCCTTTCGCCAATGGCTTACCTTGTACCGTAACATCCGAAGAAAACTCGATGGTTGTTGCCTCGTTGGCACCCGTACGCCAAACTTCTCCGTATGGAACCAAGGGTTTAGCTGCTTTATCGCCAAATACCAAACGACCTTTCACAGCGGGTTGTGCATATTTAATCATCACCTCTGTCGTTCCTACCTTCTGAATTACGACTGCTGGAGGTGAAGCAGGCGCCTTTTGAGCAAATGCTCCAAATGTCATTACACTAAATAAAATTGCTAAATACTTTTTCATGGTTATGTATGTTTATTGAGATTACAAATTAAGCCAATAATTTAGTTTTAACACGATGGCCCGGTTACGAATTTGCATGATTTCTGGAAAATAATTATCCGTATACACCAAAAATAAATCAGACGCCGGCTTGTAACGCCATTGTAAACGTGCATTTAAATTCACATTTTTCGTCTGCTGATTCAACTGAAAAAAGGTGGCAAAAAATAATTTATTTGAAAACGTAATGTCCAACTTCGGACGAACAATCCAAAACCGCGAGGAAACCTTTTTGGCCATCATCAGGGCTGTCCCCGGTATTTCCACATCTTGAATATCATTAAAATCCAAGGCCATTGAAATCGAGCCATATGGCTGGAAACGATATCCAATATCTGCCGTAATTCCTGTACGCCAGCCATTTCCAAAATACCCGCCGAAACGCGAAGTCAATGCATAGGTAAACAATTTAATCGGCGAGGAACCATAACGCGCATTAACCGCATACCAATCATGTTCTGTTCCTTTTAGCAACGCCGTATTGCCCATGCGAGTCGCATCAAAATTGTATTGCAATTTCACGTAGTCATAGGATAAATAAATTCCGAAAGTCGACCGATCCTTCATCGTACCATCATATGCCACAAAACTTGTATTTTCGGTGTAATCCCCTTGGTTGTTCCAATAGGATACCGACATCATTTTGAGGCTGGTATAAAATACATTGGTCGACTTATTTTTCGGATAAAAGATCTTCCCCGCCTCTGGTTGAATCTGGAAATAATTCACCCGAGGCACATAACCTACCTCCGGATTATAGTTTTGACCCACCCACTGCTGCTTAATCGAAAAGGCCCAATTGTTATCCGCATAAGCCAAAGATGCTGCTTGTGAAAAATCCTGACCTAGACTCTGTGGACTAATGGTCTTGGCATAAAACAAAGATCCGGTCCAAAAATTATCCTTCGAAGCCAAATTATACTCAAAACCGATGTCGCGATTAAATGGCTGATAACCATTCGCCTTCTGTAAATCCGTATCAATAAAGGACTCTTTATTCACCATATATGCCCCAAAATTCGAACGAGCGAACAACTTCCGTTGCAAAGCAATCATTGAATAATTTTGCGTGGGAACCCCCTTTGCATCGATCCGCTGCGATTGTACATTCAAGGCCCCAATGCGCCAATCAGGATTCAACTTCCCACTGACCCGAGCCCCATAAGTAATCGGGGTCTGCTCATAAATTCCCGTCTTATTATTCAATGCCAAACCGATTCGTCGCGAGAAAAATGGCCGAATATTCTCCGTCCCAAATCCATCAAATAAATCCGAATTCTCAATAAAAAACTGCCGCTTTTCCGGGTAAAACAATTCAAATCGATCCAAATTCGTTTGTTGGCGATCCACATCTACCTGCGAAAAATCCGGATTCAATGTCATATCCAAATTCAAGCCCGAATTAATCGCCACCTTAATATCTCCACCAATTTGGCCCCGAACCGAAGTTGGGTCCTTGGTTTCATAATTTGCCGCTAAGCCCGAAAGACCGTAGGGAATAATGGAGATATTCTTCTTCGGTGCCGGCGGCGGTGTATCCCAAACCAAGACCCCCGCATAGGCTAAGGATGCCGTGGGGAATTGACGAGGGACGGGTGCCCAGGCCGACTTCTCTTTGGCCTTCAAATCATAGCGAGAGAAGTTAATCCCCCAGCGCTTCACATTATCCTTGTAACGTATCGATTTAAAGGGAATCGCTGCTTCAAAAACCCACGAGTCCTTCTTGTAGGTCGTCGCAGATTCCCATTTATTGTCCCAGTTGAGGTTAACCTTCGCGCCTTCCGACATCTGTCCGTCCCACTGTGCCCCCGCCGCATTCGCCCCAAAAGCAAAACCCGTTGTCTTATCTTCAAAGGTGTCAATAAAGACCAAAAAATTATCATTCACTCCAAAGGAAAAATCCCGCTTCATGGACTCGACCACGAAAGCACCCGGCTCCTTCAAAAAACATTCGGCTGAAATGTAAAGGTATTTATCATCGTAAGCCATCTTCACATCCGTCCGTACCTGAGCACAGAGGGAATCGAAAGGGTTACACATCATGAAATCACTGACAGCTGCCGCATCAAACCAAGCCTGTTCATTCAAAATCCCATCAATCTGAACCCTACCGGTTGTTTTTTGAATGTTCATTTGAAAATGCTCATTGATTTTCTGTGCCTGAGACAAGAAGGGAATGATGAACAAACAAAGGAGAATGAGAATTCTTTTCATCGATTTAAACTTCGGTTAACAAACAAAGGTAAGTTATTTTCACATCAGACTTGTGGGTCTTATAGGGCTTGATTATTTTTGCAGCACATTAAATCGAAAAACGCATGGGAAGAGCCTTTGAATTCCGGAAAGCAAGAAAATTTAAACGTTGGGGCCAAATGGCCAAAACCTTCACCAAAATCGGTAAAGACATTGTCATCGCCGTGAAAGCAGGTGGCGGAGATCCCACTTCCAACTCCCGTTTAAGAGCGATTATACAGAACGCGAAGGCGGTCAACATGCCGAAAGAAAACGTGGAACGTGCAATTAAACGCGCCACGTCGAAAGACCAAGAAGACTATAAAGAGATTGTATACGAAGGATACGCACAACATGGTATCGCGATTCTGGTGGAAACGACAACGGATAACATCAACCGGACCGTGGCCAACATCCGTTCTTCCTTCACCAAATGCGGTGGCTCTTTGGGAACTACCGGGATGCTTGATTTCATCTTCACCCGCAAGTCCGTATTCAAAATCGCGGCAAAACCGGAAATCGATTTAGAAGAATTAGAATTTGAATTAATTGATTTAGGCGTAGACGAGGTATTCTTGGACGACGAAACGAATCAAATCAATATTTATGGCGAATTCACCGCTTTCGGTGGCATTCAGAAATACCTCGAAGGACAAGGATTTGAATTGTTGGGAGCCGATTTTGAGCGCATTCCCAACGAAACCAAAGAATTATCTGACGCCCAAGTTGCGGATGTAGAAAAGCTTATTGAGCGTCTCGAAGAGGATGACGATGTACAGAACGTCTACCACAATATGGGATAACAAAAAAGGCCATCTGCGGATGGCCTTTTTTAATACGTTTACTTTTTCAAGCGATATAAATAAGGTGCCTTATGAGCCCCTCCCGTATATTTCTTTTCAATGCGCTCCAAGATCTCAAGACTCAAAATCTTACGCTGGAAATTCGTTCGCACCAATCGCTTTCCTAAAATCGTTTCATAGACCATTTGCAAGTCGGACATCGTAAACGTATCCCCCAACAACTCGAAGGCAACCAACTTCTCATCCAAATTACGACGTAACGATTCGAGCGCTTTCAATACGATTCGATTGTGATCCAAGAATAATTTGGGTAAAGCCGACACATCCATCCACTCTGAGGCATCAGAAACACCTCCCGGATTAACCACAACTTTGGAATAATCTACCAAGGCATAATAGCCGATGGTGATAAATCGCTGATCCACCCAATCCATTTTCAAAGGAGAACCGCCCATGGCATTGTTTACATCCCGATGTTCATCCACCGCCCGATAATTACGAGCCAAATCCCCAAAGGTGTAAAATTGCTCTAAATAGATATCCGATAAACCCGTCCGCTCCGCCAAAATGCGTTGAGCCGCTTGATCAACATCCTCTTCTGGACCTACGAATCCGCCAGCCAAAGCCCAAACAGGGGTCCTCTTGAATTTCAAAAGCAAGACCTTCAATGAATTCTCATGAAAACCGAATATCACACAATCCACAGAAATACCCGGCAACCATTGCTCCTTCTGTTCCATTTACTTAATTGTTGATTGAACAAATTGACGAATTTGTTTCGCGAAAATGGCATAACCCTTTTCATTCAAATGCAACTTATCCGCCACAAAAATATCCATCATCAAACTCCCATCCGCCAAATAAAAGGGGGAATGCATATCGATGAAATAATCCCCTCTGGCCTTAATCAAGGCATTTAACTCCTTCTGCTTTTCCACCAAAGCTACCCGTGCCAAACTCGGACGTGCCGCCACAAAAACCAATTTCGCACCCGGTACCTGTTTTTTCAAACGCGCCTTGAATTCATCGTATTCTGCAGCGATTTGCTGGGGCAATTTCCCCTTAGCTAAATCATTATCTCCCTCATACATCATGATCCATTTTGGCTGGTATTTCACTACCATCCGATCAAAATAATACAAGGCATCCGCCAAAGTGGATCCCCCAAAACCCCGATTAAACGAAGCGGGAAGACCTTTCATGTCGGCCTCAAAAGTTTTCCACAAACGAAAACTGGAGCTTCCGATAAACAATATTTGCCCTTTGGCAGGCATCGACAAAGAGTCCTGTTTCTCGTAAGCCAAAATCTCCTTTTCAAACGGATTTTGAGCCAACACACTCGTGCTGACAAAAAGCAATAAAGCGAGTAGTATCTTATTCATTGGGATATTTTAAACCAATTTGTTCACGTATTTCATCTAATAAACCCATCAACTCCTGACTGAATTGATGCGACATCCAAGCATTCTCTGTCCGACCGGCCCACAAGTCTTCTTGCACGGCATCGGCCTCGTAACTATAGCCCCAACCCTTACGTTCCGTTTCAAACACGGTTTCCTCACCACCATAAATCGTCAAGGTCATCCCCTTCGTTTCATGAAAACGGGGATGCATGTATATCTTACCTAATGTTCCATAGATTGTACAAGTTGTATCGGTCTGTGCCGCAAAGGTCGAAAATAAACTTGCTGTCGCTCCCGACGCATACTTCGTCGCAATCGAACAATTCATATCAACACCCGAGGGTGCCATGACGCCCGTAGCCTTCATTTCCAAGGGTTGGCCCAACAATAACTTGGAGATAAACAAAGGATAAATACCGATGTCCAACAAAGATCCTCCGGTCAAATGCGGATTAAACCAACGAGCCTCCTCGTCATATGCAGCTTTAAAGCCAAAATCCGCCACCACATGCTTAATCTCCCCGATGACCCCCGAGGCAATGATTTCTTGTAATTTGGCCACCGAAGGATGGAAACGCGTCCACAAGGCCTCCATTAAGAAGAGTTTCTTTTCCCGCGCTTTGGCGATCATCGCATTAACTTGATGGCTATTAATCGCAAAAGCCTTCTCACAAAGCACATGTACGCCTGCCTCCAAACACATCAACGTATGTTCGTAATGTAATCCATGGGGCGATGCGATATATACGACATCGATTTCGCCACTGGCCAACATCTCCTCGTAGGAACCATAGGCCTTTACCTCCGAACCGTAATTCGCCGCAAAAGCTTTGGCACGTCCTAAATCACGTGATGAGACAGCCGATAAATATCCGTGTTTGGCATGAACGAGATCATCCGCAAATTTGGTAGCGATACCACCACACGCCAAAATACCCCAACGAATGGGCTTTCCAGTTTGAATCATAGGTTTAGACAATTGTACTTATAAAGTTCCTAATGTAGCAATTAAAGCTTGAACTTGCTCAAAATTAACGGCTGGGAAATTCGCAATTCGAATTTGTGTTTCCTTCATCTTGCCATAACCCGAACCCAAAATCATATCCGATTTCGCCTGTACTTGCTTGATGATATCCCCCGCTAATCCCTTGCAATTTAACACCACCACCGTCGCTGAACGATGATTCACATTTTCGACAAATATTTCAAAATTCGATGATTTGGCAGCGAAATCATACAAAGCTTTCGCCTTGCGATCCGTCTCCTTCCGCATCTCCTCAACCCCAATCTTATTGAAATCTTCTGCTACTTTCCCCAACACATAAATCCCCATCACATTTGGCGTTTCCGGTGTTTCAAACTTCTTGTAATTTTCCCAAAGGCTCGGCAACGAGTGATATGTCCCCACAATACCCTCATGTAATTTCATGCGCTCAGATTTCTCCAACATTTTCTCGTTGGCTAACCAAACCCCCAAACCCGCCGGCATACCAAATGCCTTCTGAACCGAGAACATGGCCGAATCCACTAGTTTAAAATCCAGGTTTGTATACGGTGCCGAGGAAACCATGTCCACCATCACCAATTTGTCTTTGTTGGCTTTCTTGATTTTGTGAATCTCCGCCGCCTTCATTTGAACGCCCGAACTCGTCTCGTTTGCCGTGCAACAAATCAACTCCGCATATTCCGGAACCTCTACCTCCGAGGCATCAAACCCCTCCCCGAATGGTTTGTGCATCGCATGTGCATACTTATGCAACTCTTTCGAGAAATCGTAAAACTTCTTGGAGAATGAGCCATTGACTAAATGAAAACTCTCATGCTCCACCGTATTCATGATGGCACGCTCCCAAATCTCCGTAGCTGAACCCGTAAATAGAACCGCAGTCTCCTTCGGTAATCCGAAAAGAATGCGCAACTGCTCATCAGCATGCTGGTAAATCTTACGAAACGCCGACGAACGATGCGATATCGAACCGATGTTTTGACGAAATGCCTCGGCATAATGCGCCTCCACAGTAGGATACAATGCCGCAGGACCCGGTGTAAAAAAAGTGCTCATATTAGTACAACATTCTAAATTTGATCGTATTGTCGATCAATTTCAATTCATTCACGATATCATCCGCATATTCCTTCGCCACATCTGTAATCACATAACCTGTCTTCTCAGTCGTCTTCAAATACTGACCAATGATATTCACATGGTATTTCGCAAATACATTATTAATCTGCGCCAAAATACCCGGAACATTGTGGTGAATGTGCAACAAACGGTGTGCATTCTCCAAGGGTGGCAATTGCAATTCGGGGAAATTCACCGAACCATAGGTGCTACCGTTATTCATAAACTGCAATAATTTCGAAGGAACAAATTCCCCAATATTCGCTTGCGCCTCCTCCGTACTTCCTCCAATATGTGGCGTCAAAATAACATTCGGCAAGCCACGTAATTCATTGATAAATTCCTCATCATTTGTCTTAGGCTCGTACGGGAATACATCTACGGCAGCTCCCCAAACCTTACCCGACTTAATCGCATCCACCAAAGCCGGAATCTCCACCACGTGGCCACGCGACAAATTCAAGAAAATAGCATTGTCCTTCATCCATCCAAACTCCTGCTTTCCGATGATATTGGTATTGGACTTACGGCCATCCACGTGTAAACTCACGAAATCAACCGTCGACAACAATTCCTTCAAGCTATTGCATTTCTTCGCATTTCCTAGTGCCAATTTATCAACGATGTCGTAGAAATAAACCTCCATGCCTAAAGCCTCTGAAATGACCGAAATCTGCGTACCGATATTTCCGTAGCCCACTAAACCAATTTTCTTTCCACGGATCTCGTAAGAGTTCGTTGCGGATTTATCCCATACACCTGCGTGCATTTTCGTTGATTTTTCGAAAATGTTACGCGTCAACATCACCATCAGACCAATCGATAATTCCACTACACTTCGTGTATTCGAATACGGTGCATTAAACACCGCGATACCACGATTCTCACATTCCGCCAAATCAATTTGATTGGTACCAATGCAAAAAGCGCCCACACACATCAAGCGTGATGCGTTCGGGTGCTCCAATACTTTTTTCGTCAAATTGGTTTTGGAACGCAATCCGATGATCGAGACATCCTTGATTTTTTCAATCAATTCGTCTTCATCTAAAGCTCCCTTCAACAACTCCACTTGAAAACCCTCTTTGGTAAACAAAGCAACGGCCTTCGGGTGGACATTCTCCAACAATAAAACTTTGATGCGAGACTTGGGATAAGATTGCGCACGGCTCAATCCATTGATGTATAAGAACTCATCCAAGGATGGAACCACAAAATCCGCCTTATCCGTCACCGCCTTGCGCGATACGTTTTCCGTAAACGCAAAAAACTTGTTGGCCAATCCAGCCTCACGTAATTCATAATCCGTATAGCCATCCCCTATCACAAAAACCTCCCCCTCCAAAGCCAAGGCCTGCAATAAACGAACCTTGCCCTTATCTTGAGACAATAAATTCGTATGATCATAACCCGTAATATTGCCATCAGAATCAAAGGTAAATGTATTCGCATGCACGTTCTCGGCAGCGATTCCCATTTCCTGAACAACCGGTACAATAAAATCCTTAAAGCCACTCGAAACAATCAAAATACGATCTGCGTGCTCCTTTAAAAATGCCTTGTTGCGCTTGAAGGATTCCGAAATTTTTCCTTTGAGGTAAGCAATCAATTGATCTACATGCAAACGATTCGCCGGCAATAAAGCCACACGCTCACGCAATGAATCCGCAAACGAATATTCCCCCGTCATGCCTTTATCGGTGATTTCACGAATCTTGCCTACGATTTCGGCCTGCTTGGGATTCCCTTCCAAGGCGATTCGGGCTAATTCATCAAGACCCTCTACTTTCGTAAATGTGCTGTCAAAATCAATGACGATGGTTAATTGCGCTAACTCTTTGGTTGACATGTTTTTCAATTTTCAATTTCCGTTAAACCATGCAGCAGCTCTTTGCTCAGCCCAGGTTTGCCCCCGATAATTACTCGGATAAAACCCGCAATGCCCCCCTGAATCAGGTAATTCGATTTGGACAAAATCCGAATCAATTTGATCAGGCAAACATTCCTGCGATAAAAATGGATCGTTCTTCGCGTTCACAATTAATGTGGGCACCCGAATTCCCGACAAAAAATACAAGGAACTATTTCGTTCATAGTAATCCTCCGCATCCTTAAATCCATGCAAGGGACCCGTTATCACATTGTCAAATTCATACAAACTGCGTATAGACGCCAACATAGACGGCGTGATATCCTGCGGATACCGGGCCGACTTTTCGGTAACTTTTTCTAATAGCGTTTGTAAGAAGCGATGTGTGTAGAGTCTGTTTTCCCAACGAGTCAATTGCTGACTACTGCTGGAAAGATGCAAAGGTACAGAAAATGCCACAGCTTTTCGAACGAATTGCGATGCTTTTTTGCCATTTTCTCCCAACCATTTTAAGCTCAAATTGCCACCTAAACTAAAACCCGCCAGATAGATATCCTTTACCCCCCGCGACAAGGCCTCCTGAATCACAAAATCCAAATCGTCCGTTGCCCCACTGTGGTAAAATCGAAGATTCTGATTGGGATCGCCTGAACAGCTTCGGTAATTCCAGGCCAAGGCATGAAAATCCGGAAACGAACGAATTAATCCGGTGATGTAATGTCGCCGACTGTTTCCCTCTAACCCATGTGAGACAATCAACAAGGGTTTCTCATGCAATTCCCCATTTCGCAAATGCCAATCCACATCCAAAAAATCCCCATCCGGCAATTCCAATCGTTCGGAATGCGAATGTGTCAAGGGTACTTTTCGAAATAAGGACGGATAAATACTCTGACTATGACCATCCGGCAACCAAAATGGAGCTTTGTATGCGCGCATTAAATAAAAAAGTCAGGGATTAAGGATTTTTCGTCGACCGATGGGTCCACGCGATACGGCGCAAAATCTGTCACGCCAGCCTCAGCTAGCACCGCATCATCGATAAAATAATTGCCCGTACACTCCTTAGCATCACGTTTTAAAATCTCAAAGGCAGCATCCGCCATGATTTCCGGTTTACGCGCACAACGCAACATCTCCGCATTTCCCACCGCAAATTCAATGGCTGCCGTCGCAATAATGGTTCGTGGCCATAAGGAATTAAAGGCTACTTTGCCTTTGAATTCGGCAGCCATACCCAAGGTTACCAAGGACATCCCAAATTTCGCCATCGAATATGCCACATGGTGCTGAAACCAGCGCGCCTCAAAATTCAAAGGAGGAGAAAGCGTGAGCACATGCGGATTAGCCGACTTCAATAAATGAGGCAAACATGCCCGAGAAACCAAATAGGTCCCGCGCGCATTCACGCCATGCATCAAATCAAAGCGTTTCATCTCCGTTTCTAGCGTACCAGTCAATTGAATGGCGGAAGCATTATTGATCAAAACATCGATGCCCCCAAAGTTCTCCACCGCCTTGGCCACAGCCGCTAAAACCTGATTTTCATCACGTATGTCGACAACACAGGGCAACACTTTCCCACCCAATGCCTCGATTTCAGCGGCAGCGGAAAAAATAGTGCCTTGTAATTTGGGATGGGGCTCAGCCGTCTTAGCTGCAATAACCACGTTGGCGCCCTCTGAAGCAAGTTTTTTAGCAATTGCCAAACCAATTCCACGCGAAGCGCCCGTAATAAAAACCGTTTTGTTTTTGAAGTCCATGTTGTTGAAATTAAACTTTATCTAAATTACGATTTTATTGCAAAGACTTGACAAAATTTAATTTTTGCGTTGTACTTTTGTGAACTAGTTTTGATCCCGAATAATTAATGATCACACCGTTTAAGTCAGTCAGTATTTCACACCGCAGCGCCCCACTCACCATTCGTGAGATGGTTGCACTCAATGAGGAAGAATGCAAAGCTTTTACATTGAAATGTAAGGACCTTTTTGGCCTGCAAGAATTGTTGATCGTTTCTACGTGTAATCGTACAGAACTCTATTTCACCTCCCAGGAAGATATCTCTGTATCCTTGATCAAGGCTCTCTTAATCGAAAAGGGAATTCCTAACACCGCTGAATACCTGAATTATTTCGTTCAAATGAACGAAACGAATGAATCCTTAAACCATTTGTTTGAGGTAGCTACAGGTTTACAGTCGAAGGTGGTAGGTGATTTACAAATCCCCAATCAGATCAAAAAAGCGTATCAATTAGCGGCCGACCACAACATGGCGGGCCCTTATTTGCATCGCTTAATGCATACCATTTTCTACTCCAACAAGCGGGTGGCACAAGAAACCTCGTTCCGTGATGGAGCGGCATCCGTTTCTTACGCAACCGTAGCCTTGTCGGAGGAATTATCCCAAGCCTTACCCGCACCGAAAATCCTTATTTTAGGACTTGGTGAAATTGGCATCGATGTTTGCAAAAACTTCGAAGACAAGGATTTCGCTGAGGTAACTGTCATGAACCGTACTTTGGAGAAAGCGGAACGCATCGCCCAAGGAAAAAACTTCCGCGTGGCGCCTTTCGAGGACATGTGTAAGGAAGTCGAAGCAGCGGACATCATCATCTCATCGGTTCGGACAGATTCTCCAATTATAACACAGGAAAAATTGAAGGCGATGCAATTGCTTTCATTCAAATATTTCATCGACTTATCGGTACCCCGTAGCATCGAAGAAGGCGTTGAAAAAGTCACCGGTGTCTTGTTGTACAACATTGACTCGTTGAAGGAGCGTGCGGATGAGGCTTTGGCCTTACGTATGGCTTCGATTCCCGATGTGAAGCGTATCATCACAGAAAGCATTGAGAGTTTCAATGACTGGTCGAAGGAAATGGAAGTTTCCCCAACCATCCACAAACTAAAAGGTGCCTTGGAACAAATTCGTAAGGAAGAGATCAATCGTCACCTAAAAGGTTTATCTGCGGAGGAAGTAGAGAAGCTTGAAAAAATTACGGCCTCATTAGTCCAAAAAATCATCAAACAACCCATCATACATTTGAAAGCTGCTTGTAAACGTGGCGATTCAGAGGCAATGGTGGATGTCTTGAATGATTTATTCAACCTCGAACAATACGACGAGCAAGAATCCTAATCCCATGGATAGCGCAATTCTGAATAAATTGGCCCGTTATTGCGCCTATCAGGAACG
The DNA here is from genome assembly GCF_054558655.1 of Aquirufa sp. 5-AUSEE-100C1. Lineage (NCBI taxonomy): Bacteria > Pseudomonadati > Bacteroidota > Cytophagia > Cytophagales > Flectobacillaceae > Aquirufa > Aquirufa sp. 5-AUSEE-100C1. The sequence continues at coordinate 431,846 of NZ_JBPXKO010000002.1, forward strand.
TTGCATCGCGGAAATCAAACAGAAAATCACCGAATTAGATGGCACTGCCGACGAGCAGGAATACATTCACTGGCTTCAAGAAAATAATTACCTAAACGAAAGCAGGTTCGTAGGTCTTTACATCCGATCAAAATTCAACCAGAAAAAATGGGGGCGTGGCAAGATTCAATTCGAATTGCGCAAAAAAGGGATTTCCGATTCGGAGATACAGGCCCATTGGGATGAAATCGAGGAGACGGATTACAGTGAGGCCCTCAAACAATTGCTCGAAAAGAAAGCCGCTTCCCTAAAAACAGGCACACCGAACGAAAAATACCAAAAATGCTATCGAACCGGCTTGTCGAAAGGCTTTGAGCCCGGACTCATATCGCAAGTATTAAAGGGTCTTTTCCCGAAGGGATTTGCATAAAATCATTTTTTTCATACCTTTGGGACATGAATTTCAATTCGACTACTTATTACGCAGGTTATTATTACGCAGGATATTACGTCTGCGCATAACCGGTTTGATAGGTTTTTGATGTTAACTTATTTTCGCCGGCCTGTGAGTCGGCATTTTTATTTTATGAGCTTTTCCATTTCACCCGCGTCTCGTTTAAAGTCCGTTGAGGAATATTATTTCTCCACGAAACTCAAGCAGATTGCGTCCTTACGTGCTGCCGGCATTCCCGTGATTAACTTGGGAATTGGCAGCCCAGACCTCGCTCCTTCTTCGGAAACGATCGAGGCATTGACCCAATCCGCCGCAAATCCTGCGAATCACGCCTACCAAGGTTATCAAGGAATTCCCGCTTTGCGCGAAGCTTTTGCAGCCTTTTATGCGAAACATTATGGGGTGAACGTGGACCCTGCCAATGAAATCTTACCCCTCATCGGTTCCAAGGAAGGCATCATGCACATCGCCATGGCCTATTTGGAAGCCGGGGATGTCTCATTGATTCCGAATCCGGGCTATCCAACCTACCAAGCGGCATGTTCCTTGGCCGGTGCGACCGTTCAGGCCTATGAATTAAGTGAGGCGAATGGCTGGTTGCCGGATTTAGAGGCATTAGACCAACAAGATTTATCCAAGGTGAAAATCATGTGGGTCAATTACCCACACATGCCCACAGGGGCCAAAGCGGATTTAGCATTCTTCGCGAAGTTGCGTGATTTTGCCATCAAGCATTCGATCCTACTCGTGAATGACAATCCATATAGCTTTATTCTCAACGAAAACCCAATAAGCCTGTTGGCCGTGCCCGGCATGAAAGACGTGGCGATCGAATTAAACTCCTTGTCCAAGTCCCACAACATGGCGGGTTGGCGGATTGGTGCAGCATTCGGTCGGGCGGAATTATTAGCACCTGTCTTGAAGTTTAAATCCAACATGGATTCAGGCATGTTCTTGCCTTTGCAAGAGGCAGCGGTAAAGGCTTTGTCGGCCGATGCAACCTGGTTTGCCCAACAAAACAAGATCTACCAATCGCGCCAAAAGAAGGTATTTGAACTTTTGGATTTATTGAATTGCGTATACGATCCAGCACAAACAGGCATGTTCGTTTGGGCTCGTATTCCGGCCCATTTTGAATCGGGCTATGCGCTTTCAGATAAAATTTTAGATGAAAATGCGGTGTTTATTACACCGGGGGGAATCTTCGGTACACAGGGAAATGGCTATGTCCGAATTTCACTCTGTGCAAAGGAAGAGGTATTTCAAACGGCGATTGATCGCATCAAAAATCAAAGCAATGGAATCTAAGAAAGTAGGAATCATCGGAATCGGACTAATCGGAGGGTCCATTGCCAAAGCCTTGCGGACCTCGGGCTGGGCATCGGAATTAATTGGTATTGAAGCCAATCCAGTTCACGCCGCAAAAGCACTCTCCTTACGTTTAGTCGATAAGGTTCAGACCTTGGAAGAGGCAGTACAATCCGTGGATGTATTTGTTTGCGCGACTCCCGTGGATATATTAGTACAAATCATCCCGCAGGTTTTAGACCTTCTAAAACCCCATCAAATGGTCATTGAAGTGGGTTCGACGAAAACACCGGTCTACGAGTCGCTTAAAAATCACCCCAAAAGAACACAATTCGTATCAACACACCCGATGGCCGGAACGGAATTTTCAGGACCCGAGGCTGCCGTAGATGGATTATTTACGGGAAAACGCGGTGTGATATGTGATAAGGAATTGAGTTCACCGGAGGCTGCTGCGACCATCGAACGATTATACCGCGATGGATTGGGCATGAATTTGATCTACATGGATTCGATTGACCATGATGTTCACACGGCCTATATTTCACACATCTCGCACATCTGTTCGTTCGCTTTGGCGAATACGGTTTTGGAAAAAGAGAAAAACGAGGAGCGGATTTTTGAATTGGCGTCCACGGGTTTTGAGTCGACCGTCCGTTTGGCCAAATCATCTCCGGAAACGTGGTCACAAATCTTCCATCAAAACCAAGACAACCTCATGGACGTACTGGACGAATACATTAATACCCTGCTGAAATACAAAGGACTTATGCTCTCAGGCAGCTACGATAAACTGAAAGAGGAATTAGGCAAGGCGAACGACATTGGTCGCATTTTAAACAAGCAATAAAAAAAGCCCCGACTCGCATCGGGGCTTTTTTGTTAGTTGGCTTTCGGTGCTTTGTAAGCAACCGGTTTCCACGTATTATTCTTTCCGTTGATGTCTGGGAAGACATGGTCCGGATCGATGGTTACAGATTTGATAGGCAAATTGGTCGCTGTCTTGAATGTCCAAGAACCGCCACGCTGCCAGATTTCCACTGGGAAGTTGAAGCGCTCTTTCGCACCACCCGCAACTTCTACCTCAACAATCGCTGGCATCGCCATTTTGTCTAGGTTTTCAATCGTTACGAGAGCTCCCTTCGCAGGGTCTTGATCGATGTAAACCACATCTTTCACGGATTGATCAAGTTTCCACAATTCGTAGAACCAAGCACGCCAGAACCAGCCCAAATCTTCACCGGCTCCGTCTTCCATCGCACGGAAGAAGTCACGAGGAGTTGGGTGTTTGAATGCCCAATGCTTAATGTAGTTACGGAAAGCATAATCAAAACGATCCGGTCCTAGAATGTTCTCACGTAAAATACGTAAACCAAAACCCGGTTTATTGTAAGCTTCCCAACCCAAATTACGCGCTTGAATCACATCCGGAATGCTCATGATCGGATCCGCCTCCGCACGGAAGATACGAGGGGCCAACTGGTGCATATCGAACTTCGGATTCTTATATTCTCCTTTGTTGAACGCATCCGTTGAATAGAAATTAATAAAGGTATTAAAGCCTTCATCCATCCAAGCAAATTTACGCTCATTATTTCCCACGATCATAGGGAACCAGTTATGACCAAATTCATGATCAGTTACCCCCCAAAGTGAGGCCGTCTCATCGCGGTATCCACAGAAGATAATGCCTGGATATTCCATCCCAGAAACGATACCCGCCACGTTGGTCGCCACGGGATAGGTGTATTCATATAACCAATTTGAATAATGCTCAATCGATGCTTTCACATATTCCGTTGAACGCGCCCAAGCTTTTTCTCCATCGGACTCCACCGGATAAACGGAAACGGCTGTCGCCTTTTTACCGCTCGGCAAATTAATCATCGCCGCATCTTGAATGAAGGCTTTAGACGAAGCAAAGGCAACATCACGGGCATTCTTACAAGCAAATTTCCAAGTCAAACGATCCTTGGCAGGACGAGAGGACGCTTCTTTTACCTCAGCAGCTGAACGAATGATCACCGTTTTTTCAGACGTTTTCGCAGCAGCCCAACGCTTCATTTGCTCGGCTGTGTAAACTTCCGCAGGATTTAATAATTCACCAGAACCCACTACGATGTGAGACGCAGGAACGTTAATCGAGTATTCGAAATTTCCATATTCTAAGTAGAACTCGCCTGCTCCCAAATAAGGCAATACATTCCATCCTTCGATGTCATCATAGACACACATGCGTGGGAACCACTGCGCTACCGTGTAGATATCTCCATTTTTCGTCTCTTGAATACCCATGCGGTCGGAACCGTTTTTAGGGGACGTGAATGAGTAAACGATTTTGATTTTAGCGATGCCTGTTTTCTCCGACAAAGGTGCGGCCAGACGAATCTGCATCCGCGTATCTTCCACGATGTATTTGGCAGGTTGGCCATCAACCAAGACGCTCTCAATTTGATAACCACCATCGAACCCTACGTTCCCAAAACGACCACCTAAAACAGGCGTTGTTTTGCCACCGCGTGAATTGGTGTTGAATGAGTTTTGGTCTAATTGTAACCAAAGAAAAGGAAGTTTATCCGGCGAGTAATTCTTGTAGGTAATTTCTACATCGCCCGAAATTTTGTGCTTGGTATCGTCTAATGAAGCCGAAATCTTGTAATCAGCTACATTCTGCCAATATGCAGGACCTGGAACACCTGCCGCGGAGCGAGCGGAAGAAACGGGACCATAGTTCCATAATGGATGGAATAATTCGTACGCATTATATTGCGCTGAAACTTGCAAAGAGCCTAACAAAAGACCGAATGCCAAAAGCTTTTTAAGCATAGTGATGAAGGTTAAAGTCTATAATTATTCAAAAATCGTCAAAATCTCATCGTCAAGCAAACGTTTTGTTAAACCAAGTGCTTTCGGAACCTCATAATGATAGAAAAACTTCATCGTATGAATCTTATCTTGATAGAATGATTTTTCAGGTGAATCCAGTTTAGCAGCCGCCACAATCCCTTGCTTCAGCCATTGCCAAGCCACCACAATCAAACCAAATAGTTCCATATACAGGGTAGAATCCGCCAAGAAAACATCCGGCTGACCCGCTTTGCTCAATTTATGCATCGTCACTTTATTAAGACTCGCAAGCTCTGTGGCCAATGCCTCCGCATAGGGCTTCGTCATTTCATGCTGCATCCCTTGTTGGATATCCGCCTGAATCTGCTTCACCAAAGCCTGTACCGCTTTACCTTGGGCACTTGGAATTCCGCGACCTAATAACGTCAAGCCATGAATACCCGTCGTACCCTCATAAATTGACATAATCCGTACATCCCGTGCCATTTGCTCCAAAGGAAAATCCTCAGTGTATCCATAGCCACCTAAAACCTGTAAACCTTGATTGACCGACAAGATTCCCATTTCGGCCGGATAGGTTTTCGCGACTGGGGTCATGAGATCGAGAAGTAATTGGGCTTCCAACTTCTCTTCGCCTTCGAGGCATTTGGATAGATCCTCCCAAAGGAAACATTGGAATAGAAGACCCATGGCTCCTTCGACGATCGATTTTTGGTAATACAACATGCGTTGTACGTCCGGGTGATTTTGAATGAGTGTCGGCGGGGTTTCTGGATCTTTATTGGTCAACTTTCTTCCTTGGCTCCGCTCGGACGCATATTGTTTTGAGAAATGATAGGCCGCCGATGCAATGTAAGCACCGCCCATTCCCACGCCAAGGCGCGCTTCGTTCATCATTTGGAACATGTAGGAAAGACCTTTGTTGGGCTCCCCGACTAAATACCCAATTGAATCCCCTTTATCCCCAAAGGAAAGGTGTAAGGCTGGTGTTGCCTTTTGGCCCATTTTATGGTAAAGTCCCATCGAAATAACCTCATTGGAAACCCACTGCCCATTTTCTTGTCGGCGCTTCGGAACCACAAAAAGCGAAATACCTTTTGTACCCTTAGGCGCACCTTCCAAGCGTGCCAATACCAAGTGAATGATGTTTTCTGAAAAGTGATTATCACCCCCTGAAATAAATATTTTTTGACCTTTGATGGAATAAGTTCCATTGCCCAAATCCTTTGCTGAAGTTGTCACGTCGTTCAACGAACTGCCCGCTTGGGGTTCGGTTAAACACATGGTTCCAGTCCATTTTCCGGATAGCATATTGGGAACAAAGGCTTGCTTCAATTCCTCGGAACCAAAGCTCGCAATCAAATGCGCCGCACCATTGCTTAATCCCGTAAACATAACGATAGAATTATTGGCTGCTCCACGGATAAATTCATGGGCTCCGCCGACAATCGATGGTAATTGTTGGCCCCCTTTTTCATAGGAAAATGTGGCTCCAATCATACCCGATTCCCCCATTTCTTTCACATAAGCCTCAACGCTTGGATGTACCTGAACAGTACCGTCAACAAGTTCTGCTTGCTTGCGATCAGAATCTACATAATGGGGACGAAGGTGGCGCTCCGCGATCTGCTCGGCGGAATCCAACACCATATCAAACATATCAGGTGCATAATCCGCATATCGGGGATATTGGCACAAAGATCCATAATTGAATACCTCTTTCAGAATGAAGTCGAGGTTACGGCGGTCATATTCTCTCGGCATAAATTTTCAGTTTAGATGGAAACAAATTTGCAGAGAAAAAATTTATTATGCAAGCATACTATATTTTACATCGAAACGCTACCTTTGGCAATCCTTCCCGGTTTGCCAAAGGTAAAGCCACAGAAGTAAAAAAACGATCAATAAGCTGGTAAATTTAACCCGATATTGTAAGGAATCCAGGCTGCTTTCCGACAATCCCACAGGGGATAATTTTTATACCGAATGTTATTGAATTCGACGTAATTGACCAGTTTATTGTAAGTCTCGAAGGGGATCCCATTGTATCGATCGACGGTCAAACGTGATTTCGTTTTTCCGGCTACTATAAAGTAGCCCAATACCTGTTGGTCCGGATTATTCAAACATTTCAAATTCCCAATAATCTGCGCAGGTACCTTATCGAAAATCCCGCCACCCAATTTACGCTGATCCTCCTGGCGCTGCCAATAGGTATGTGTGGCCTTGTCCACCGAATAAACCTCTAATTGCACAACCCAATCCGTAAAATCACGGTAATCAATGGAACCGAGGGGAAGCTTAATCTTACTGCCGTCGACTAAAAAATCCGTGAGTAAAATGGGTTGGGTATTTTGAGGGGCTTGCCAACATTTACAATCACAAGCAGGAACCGGTGCTGGTGGCGGCGGTGGTTCTGGACAAGTAGTCAAAAACTGAATGAAATCTTGACGCTTGATGAAATAATAATTTTCAACCTGCTTTTTATCTGACACATAGCCAGCTAAATCAAAGCGTATATTTTCAACTTTTTCGGCCGTCACAAATGTATAATCCAAACCCTCTGCCGCTGTAGGTGATGATAGCGTTTGCCAATCCGAGGCAATGTCTTGACCGGCTTTGGTCATGATCTTCAACTGGTATTTTTTGCCTATGATGCCGACAAACGAGCTAGGAGTCTGGTAATATCCTTTAGTAGTCTCCTTGAGACTTATCGCAGCTCCTGACGCATCCACGATGCGAACATCCGCACCCTGAATTGCTTGTCCTTGAAACTCCGTCACATCAAAGGGTGAATATCCCGAAGTATAATTCAATCGAACCGAATAGGGCCCAGCCATATTGGTCATTTCACCATAGACGACAATGGCATTGCTCAAATTTTGCGTCTTAAAGTCGGTGATCTCCGTTTCACAGGCCATCAACAACAACATCCATGAAAATAGTAAAAGCCTTTTCATTAGAATTTAAAGTTATAGGTGATGGATGGTATGGCAGATCCCAAGACAGACAGCTGATACGTTCGTGCTTGATTAATTAATCCCGTCGACGAACGGAAAAAAATCGAATAGGCATTTTGTCGGGCGAGTAAATTATAAACCGAAAAATTCCAGCTTCCCTGCCAACGTTTTCCTTCCTTCGGCTCAATCGTAAATCCTACATCTAAACGCATGTAAAATGGTATTCGCTCTTGATTTCGTAAGGTAAAACTCGGAGAGGAGTAACCATCCAAAACCGGTGCGATCGTCGTGCCGCTTAAATAGGTAAATGTACTTCCATTATACACATAGCTATTGGGTTGATAACCCGGCCGCGGAAAATTACCCGATGCATATTCATAATCATATAAATCATTGTAAGCATAAACCTTATAGCGAGCATTGGGATAGGTGATCGGTCGGCCAGATGTATAAGTAAAATTCGCATTAAACGATATCCGTTTGGTCAAACGATTATTTAACACAAATTTGAAGTTATGCGGCATGTCAAAATTGGCCGGAAATTCTTTCCCAAAATTCGCCGCCGGCTGATTTTCATTCTCCTCAATCAGACGAAAAGAACGCGCATAGGTATATGAAACCCACCCCGTCAATCGCGTTCCTCTTGCCTTCTTCAAGAAAAATTCAGCTCCATACGCACGGCCCTTACCCACAAGCAACTGAGTCTCCACCGTCGGATTCAAGTACAAGGCAGCCCCGTCGATGTAGTCAATCACATTCGATAAGCGCTTGTAATAAAACTCCGCCGAAGCCTCGAAGACGGCATTTTGGGCATTCGTAAAATTCTTAAATAGACCCATTGAATATTGATCCGCCACTTGCTGAGGTAAATAGGGATTCGAATTCTTCCAAATATCCACTGGCGAAACCGCCATCGTATTTGACAACAAATGCATAAACTGCTGCATCCGATTAAATCCAAATTTAACGGATGTGTTCGTATCCAATTTAACGGCCAATGAAAGACGTGGCTCAAAACCTCCATACGATTGAATCACATCGCCCGAGGCATATTGAAGCGTATCCATGATGGAATTGAAAACTCGAGGAATACCCGGTTTATATTGAATGAATTTTTGCGGTCCCACCAACTGATAGTAGGCATACCGTATACCATAATCTAAACTCAAACGTTTTCCGATGGGCAAACTATGTCCCACATAAACGGCCATCTCGCGTGAACTTTCCGCTTGCATGGGGAAGGTGTTAACGACTGACTTCTCCGCATTCGGACGAAAAGTTCCCGCATCATTTTGATAGGCGTTAATCTCCGCACCAAAATCAATTCGTCCCCGCTCTTTCAGATCCAGACTCAAATCTTCCCGTAACGTTTTCTGGCTAATCGAAGGCCGCCAAGTGAACTCGTAACCTGATTTTAAACCATCAATTCCGTACGAATAATCACTTGTAAAAGCCGTAAAATGATGTGACCAATTCTTCCAAAGCGCGTGGTGCTGAAAACTCAAGGTCTTCGTTTGCCATGAATAAAGTGTGTCGGACGCAAATTTGAAGCCGTCGTGACTGATGTAGCCCGACAAAGATATCCGTTGGTTTTCCCCAATCCGGTGTGTCAACTTAAAATTCACGTCGTAAAAATCGGCCTTACTTTTCTGCAAGGAAGGATTCGGAAAATAACCCAAATAGAAGTCGGACAAAGAACCCCGCGCACCTAAAATCAAGGAGGTTTTGCCCTTCACTAAAGGACCATCAATTAACAAACGACTCGAAATAGGACCTACCCCACCTTGCAAACTCCATTTATCGAAATTTCCTTCTTTTACCCGAACGTCTAACACAGATGAGGCCCTGCCGCCGTACATGCTCGGGATACCGCCCTTGTAAAGACTTAAATCCTGAACCATGTCGGCATTAAATCCTGTGAAAAAACCAAATAAATGGGAGGTATTAAACAGAGGAACGCCATCTAATAAAACAAGATTTTGATCGACGTTGCCACCCCGGACGTTGAATCCCGAAGCACCTTCCCCTACGGTAGAGACGCCTGGCAACAACATAATGGACCGAATGACATCGGCCTCGCCCATCAGATTGGGTAATTTTTTGAGTGTCTTGCTCGACATCTTTTCCACCCCCATGATGGTTCGATTGACATTCGCGTCCGACTTCTCCGCGGAGATGACTACCTCATCTAAAATCTGTTCTGATTTCTCCAAGAAGACGCTCATGCTCGCATTTTCTTTCAAATCAACTTTCCCGGTTTTGAATTTGTAACCCAAACTTCGGAAAACCATTTGATAGGACCGTGAGGGAAGCGTTACCGAAAAATGACCCGTGGAATCGGTTCGCGCGCCGATCGATAATCCCGAAAACAAGACAGACGCACCTTCAATTGGCACCTTGGTTTCCATATCTTGAATGGTGCCTGAAAAAATAAAATAACCTCTTTTTTGACCAAACGAAACGAATGAAATCAACAGGCAAACCAATAGAAATATCTGCCTCATTTCGTTTTATTTCGCAAGATTAAAATTCCTTTAGCATTCTTCCATGCCGGATCAAAAGCACCCGCAGGGAATTTCGCCACAGCATGGCTTCCTAACACGACATCCAAATCACCATCGCCTTCAATATCGGCAATATCCATCACCGACCAGCGACCTAGATGATTTACAGGAATCGTCATTTGGGCAAATTGCTTACCCATATTTTTAAAATAAATCAATCCCTCGGCCGGACGTTTTTCCACGTCTGGGAACAGGGCAATGGATAACATATCTAAATCCCCATCCTGATCAACATCAGCCAGCATCACTTTGGTTGCGCCATTTTGAGCGTAAAATGCCTGTTGCTTGAAGCGCATTTGACCTTGATTCGTATAGACATAAACCCCATGGTAAGGTTTTAAAATCGTTGAGAAATCTGCATTATCTCCCGCCGTACAAACAATATCCAAATCCCCATCAGCATCTACATCGCCCATATCAAAGGAACTTGTTCCATATATCGATGGGAAACGCATTAACATCCGCTCCTCAAATTTCAGCCCCCCTTTGTTCGAGTAAAGCATAATTCGCTCATCCCCTTGGGCAAAAAGCGCCACAATATCCAAACGTCCATCACCATCAAAATCGCGAACATCGACATGGGTCGCACCCGTTTGGGGATTCAGGACCTGCTTATTCCAAGTTTTTCCCTGCTTCGCCCATACAGTCATTCCACCTTCCTTGAATCCGAACTCACTGGAAATTAACTCCTCTTGACCATCGCCATTTAGGTCAACGGCTTTCAATTCAATTGGGCGATTAAGACCCTTGATTAAACTCGTCGGGGAATCGCCCCCATACACTTGAACGGAACCATTGACATCCGGATTCGCCTGGGTCGTTGTACCAATAAACGTAAATAGATATTGTCCTTTCCAAGGCTCCACATAAGTCAAGGCATCCTGATTTTCCAATTGCTTCAAGGGTTTTCCTTTGGCATCCAAAAGCCAAATCACGCGATTCGATTGATCCCCAGCAATGATCTGGTGTTTCTTCGAATCAATACGAACAGCTGTAAAATTGGGGATTGTCGCTTTGGGTAAAGCGACCGACAAATCTTCGATGGAGAATAAAGAATTCTCTACGGGAAGTGCCGCATAAGCTGGAAACGTTAATCCATTAGGGGACTCGGTCAAATAATATTCCTTGATTTTCTCCCAGTCATCGTCGGGGATCAACTGAGAAGCTGGGCGCAAAATGGCATAATCGGAAAGTGGCTTTTCCAACTGGTCAATCTCATGCGAAACTCCTAGCATAATTCCCATGTACGGAAGTGTCGAATATTTCCATACATTTTGAGGCAATAAGGCAGGGCTAGGCAATAAGTGGCATGACTGGCAGTATTGTTTCGCTAATTGTTCCCCTTCCTTTACGTCAGGTTTGCAAGACGCAAACGTCAGAAAAAATACCGCCAGTAAGCCGTAAATGATACGCATCAATACAAGCGTTTAAAAATTTGCATATTCGCCGAGTTACGTGTCACAAAGAACAAGGGACCTTTTGGCGTATGTACAATCTTGATATCACGAACATCACCATCCTGTAAGAATCCTGTTTCCGTAGGAATCATTGGACTAAATCCACCCTTGCCATTTCCTTTCAAAATCAATCCAAAGAAGGCATCATAGCGTGCCTGGTACATCGATGCTCCATTGAAATTGCCGCCTAACAAGACATCCAAGTTCCCATCCTGATCCACATCCTCTGTGCGAAGTACCATGACTTTGGAAACTTGCGCCAATGCCGGCAAGAAATGCATCTCAAATTTCCCTTTTCCTTTATTCTCGATATATACCGACTCAAAGGTATTCACCATACGCTCCGTGGCATCTTTCAATTCGTCATCGCCAAACAAATCTTCCAACGTATTCCCAGCAAATTCATTGTATTTCGTGTACTTCTTATTGATGATACTTGGAATCTGCTTACCCATTTCATCTTTGCTGTTGATCGGGAACCAATCATCCCCGCGATTGTAGGAAATGATATGCTCTTCGGTTTCATTTTTATCAATGTCTTTAATCAACATGCGCAACTTGCCATCTACTTGCTTGCGTAATTTGGTATTTGTTCCAAGATTCCCCACGACGAAATCGACATCCCCATCCTTGTCAAAATCGCCACTCGTCAATCCACCCCAAAATCCGGTAAATTCCTCCAAACCATTCTCAATCAGACTAAATTTACCCTTCTGATTTTCGTAAGTCTTGATCGGCATCCAATCCCCAACAACCGTTAAATCTTGATCACCATCCTTATCAATATCCGCCCATATCGCCTCTGTCAACATCCCCGCCTCACGCAAGTCGGGCGCCAAAGCCTGCGTACGATCCGCGAATTGGCCTTTGCCATTATTCACCAATAAATAAGATTTTGGCGAATAGCCATAATGATACCCTACGACACGACCCCCTACGAATAAATCGATATCTCCATCGCGATCAAAATCGCATGGTCGCACAACGGATTTATTATCATACATCGCGGGCAAAGCCTTGAAATCGCGCGTGAAATTTCCTTTTCCATCGTTTTTATACAGACGGTCAAATTGTTCAGGCATCTTATCGTAAAACTCATTTCCACCCGTAACCACGTATAAATCTAAATCCTTGTCGCCATCCGAATCAAAAAACAAGGCATCCACATCTTCGTAAATACTATCGACCTTAAATGAGGTTTGCGGAGACAAGGCAAAGCCGTTGGTTTTTTGAACATACAATTGACCTGCCTGGTATTTCGCACCACCCACATAGAAGTCTTCCAAACCATCGCCATTCACATCACCCACAGCTAGTTTTGGTCCTTCAATCGATACTTTAAACGGAACCAAAAGCTCACGATTAAAATCAAAATAAGTATTTTCCTGATGTAAATAAGGGATGTTAATGCTATTCGTCACCTCCTCAAACATCGGTTTGGTCAGAATGAAGAATTGATAATCATTCACCGACATCTGTGCATTCTTCTGATCTAATGTCAATAATTCATTGATCTTCGGGTTCTTGATTATCTGCATTTTCTCATTTTCCCAAATGACGATCAACGAATCAACTTGGGTCAATTGTCCAATACCAAATAATAAAGTCGGCTCCACCGAACTCATAAATCCACGCGTAGGCATCATTTGCTGAAGCTGCTGCCCGTCCTTCGTTTTCAAGATTACTTTCGCACCAATCCCGAAGGTATTCATGCCCTCTCCTTTGAATTTCACCTTCACGAAATTATTCTTCAACAATTCCCGCGAGTGGTTTTCATAGATACCAGCCGGCTCATTCAAATTATTCGAAATCAAATCCAAATCCCCATCATTATCCAAGTCGGCATAGGAGCTACCATTCGAAATTCCTTCCTCTTCAAATCCCCAAGTCAAAGATTTATCCTTGAATCGTAAATCTTTGGAGCCTTGGAAAAGGTAATTGTGAACCTTTCCACTTGGCATTAAATCAATGGCCTGTTGGTCTAATTTATGCGAAGTCGGTAAACCGTAGTGCAAAGAATCCCCTATCACAAATTTCAAATAATCCAAGTCATTTGGCCGACGTAGGATTCCGTTCGAAACGAAAATATCCTTTAAGCCATCCCCATCGTAATCGGCCATCAAGGTGCTCCAACTCCAATCCGTGGCAGCTACACCTGAGGAAGCAGCGATGTCGGCAAATTTTTGACCGCTCATGTTTAACTGCAAGCAGTTCCGACTGTATTGATTGAAATAACCGAACTGTAACTTGTACATGTAGATATCCAAAGGATCCTCTCCCACCGATGATTTCTCTACTTTTTCGTCCTCGGGATACATGTCCAAGGTCATGACGTCTTGATACCCATCGTTGTTGATATCGGCAATGTCTGAACCCATGGAGAAGCGACTCAAATGTTTGAAATGCTCCTTGATGCCTTCTTTATAGGTGCCGTCTTTTTGGTTGATGTAATAATAATCATCCTCATGGAAGTCGTTGCTGACATAGATATCGAGCCAACCGTCATTGTTCAAATCCGCAACTGAAATTCCCAATCCATATCCCATCGCCGCTTGGTAGATTCCGGATTCTGCGGAGATGTCTTTAAACTTGCCGCCGTCGTTACGGTATAGGTAATCGCCAGCTTCATTATCCTTCAACATACGCGTATTCACACGATCGTATGAACGGGTATTGTGAACGGCGTGGTTTAGCAAATAACAATCCAAGTCGCCATCCTTGTCGTAATCAAAGAATGCGGCCTGCGTAGAAAATCCTGTAAAATCTAGGCCATATTCATTCGCCTTCTCTGTGAACGTATTATCTCCATTATTGATGTAAAGCTCATTCGAACCCTCCATCCCTTTAAAATTACTCACTGAGCAAACATAAATATCAATGTAACCATCTCCATTGACATCGGCCATGGTGACACCCGTTTTCCAGTCAGAGAATCCCTCAATCCCCGCCTTCACCGAGATATCTTCAAACTCCATGTTACCCTTATTCAGGTACAATTTATTCTTGCCTTGGTTTGAGGTAAAGAACAAATCGACCAAGCCGTCGTTATTGATATCCCCGGAAGCAACTCCTCCTCCATTGTAAAAATAGAGGTAATCCAGGATATTGAAATCAGGGGTTTCCTTGATTTGATTGGTGAAATCAATGTGTGTTTTCGAGGCAGGCAATTTCTCGAACAATTGCACGTCATCGCCTGATTTACATGAAAGAAAACCGATGGATAAAATGAAAAATGCGAGATACTTGTTCATAGACTACTTATTATTTTACTTGAAACACTTGTGCTTTGTCATTGTTTTTAGCGAGGATAACAAAATTCCCTCCTTTTGATTTCGCGATAGACATCTTGCGAACCTGACCACGCGTCTGGAAGCCGGTCTCTTTTGATCGTTGCGCAACGAATTTCCCTTTACCTAGTCCTTTCAGCATCAAACCATACATGGCGTCGAAACGACCCCATTCAGGCAATGAATCGAAGAAGTTTCCGGCTAAGAGGATATCTACCTTTCCATCGTGATCAAAATCAGACACCTCAATTCCCCGAATCGGAGAAAATTGTGCTTCATAAGGCAATGCCTGAAGGCTAAAATTACCTTTTCCATCATTGATTAGGAAGGCCGATTCAGTCGTTGTGATTTGGCGAAGAACCATCCCCTCACGTTGATCATCGGAATACAATTCCTCTACCGTCTTGTTCGCATAATCTTTGTACTTGATGAACTTCTGCTTGATGGCCGGTGTCGCCCGCTGCAATTCCCCTTTCAAGACCATCGGGTAGGAATTACCATCTTCAGTTACGCACGAGATAATCTGTTCCACGGTACCATTTTTATCGAAGTCATTGACTGATAGTGTAGCTGGGAATTCAGCTGAAGCCTTGATTTTTGAATTCAGGCCAAAGTTCCCCGCAATGAAATCCATGTCGCCATCGCCATCGATATCCGCAGGTTTCAAACATCCCCAAAGTCCCTCTGAGCCGGGTACCATTTCTTGCTTCACGAGTTTACGTCCGCGTTCGTTTTTGAACACTACAATTCCACCCCAATCCTGAGCCACGACCAAATCCGCATAACCATCTTTGTTCACATCGGCCCATTCCGCATCCGTCACCATGCCTAACTCGGTAATTTCTGGCATGAAACGTTTCGAATAATTTTTGAAGCCACCTGTTCCGTCATTGATATACAAATTACTGCTAGGGCTAAATCCATATTTGCTTGAAATCATTCGAGAACCCACGAATAAATCGAGATCTCCATCGTGATCCATATCGGCTGCTGTTGCGCATGATCCATTCTCAAAGATTGTTGGGAAGCGTAAATCACGCTTGAAATTCCCTTTACCATCATTCAAATACAATAAATCATGTAACTCAGGCGCATTCACCTCAAACTCATTACTTCCCGTCACCACAAATAGGTCGAGATCCTTGTCGCCATCCGCGTCAAAGAATAAGGCATCCGTATTCTCCGTGGTTTGGTCTAAATTGAAGTCGGCCTGCGCACTCTCCTTAAACTGCCCATTCGCTTGCTGAATAAACAATTGTTTCTTTTGGCCGGCAGCTCCTCCCATATATAAGTCATCCAAGCCATCGCCATTCACATCTCCCACGGCCATGGCTGGCCCTTGAGTGGAGAATTTTTGCTTCAATAATACATCACGGTCCCAATCGTTGAAGAGACTTTCTTGATGGGTATAATTTAATCTTGTCGATGTAACATCTGCGAAATATTGCTTGGCTACAAAGGGTGAATAGTTGAATTGTTGGGATGCTTTCTGGTAATCGAGTGTTAAGACTTGATCTGCTTTCACCGACTTCAAAACTTGCATCTTGTCGTCCGGCCAAATGATCTGAAGTGAATCGATTTTCCCATTTTGACCTAAACCAAATAGCATCTGATGATCACTCGAGGACTGAAAACCACGGTTAGGCATTTGTTGGAGCACCTTGATGTTACCCTGTTGGTATAAAGTAACCTTCGCACCAATTCCATTCAAATTACGGCCAGTTCCCTTTAGATGAATGGTTAAATAATGATTCTTTAATTTTTCGTTCGTCTTATTTTTAAATACAGACAAAGGAGCGTTCACGTTATTCACCACTAAATCCAAATCACCGTCGTTATCCAAATCGCCATAGGCAGAACCGTTCGAAAATCCAGGTCCTTCCAATCCCCAAGATTTTGCTTGGTTTGAGAACTTAAGGCTTCCTTCATTTTTGAAGGCGTAGTTCGGAATAGGTACGGATGAAATTTTGTCGGTAAATTCCTTGTAGTCGAACTTCTTCCCGTTCAACATCTGTTGCATTGTATTGCGATCACCTAAGAAATCCACGAAATCCTGATCGGTCAAATCTTTGGCAATTCCATTCGCCACGAAAATATCCTTTTGACCATCGTTGTCCATATCGAAGATCAATGCACCCCAAGACCAATCGGTCGCATGTACGCTTGCTAATTGGCCAACTTCACTGAAAGTACCGTCTCCGTTATTTAACTGGAGGTTATTACGCATGTATTGATGCCAAAAGCCGCGTTTCAACTTAAGTTCAACCAGGTTATATCCCTCAAAGATGGATGTCGTTTTCAAACGACGATCATCGCCAGGAAGCATGTCGGTCACAAAGATATCGAGGTTTCCGTCGTCGTTGATATCCGCGATATCGGCTCCCATGGAACTCAAGGAGGTATGCGGCATTTGATTTTCTAGATCCTCTTTAAAAGTTCCATCGTGTTGATTGATGTACAAATAATCACGTTCGTAGAAATCGTTTGATATATAAATATCGGGCCAGTTGTCGTTATTCACGTCCCCGATTGTAATTCCTAAACCAAAACCGATTAAGCTGCCATAGATGCCTGCTTTTTCGGAAACATCCGTAAACTTGATGCTCTTGCCGTCTGGACTGTCATTGCGGAACAATTTGTCGCCGCCTAATTTATCACGCATATCGCGCAGGTTGGTATATCCTAACTTGTCGATGGGTGTGAAGCTGTTGTTCAATAGATACATATCTAGATCCCCATCACGATCGTAATCGAAAAAGGCAGCGTGTGTCGAAAGACCGCCGTCTTCTAGGCCAGCTTCTTTGGCCATTTCTTTGTATTGTGGAATGCCACCTTTGATTCCTTGATTGATGTATAATTGATTACCACGAGCGTCACGTGAACCTGAGTTACACACGTAGATATCCATGAGACCGTCACCGTTCACATCGGCGAAAGTTACGCCGGTCGACCAGAATTTTTTACCCACAATACCTGCTTGTTTGGTAATATCCTCGAAGTGCATTCCCCCTTTATTAAGGTAGAGTTTGTTGTCCTCGAAATTTGAGGTGACGAATAAATCGGATAATCCATCGTTGTTAACATCTCCTATGGCAACTCCGCCTCCGTTATAGAAATTTCGGTAATTGAAGATGTTGAATTCTTTCTTCTCCAAACTACGGTTGACAAAGTCAATACCAGTTTCAGATGCAGGTAATTCTTCGAAGAGGGTATCTTCTTTGGTTGAGCAAGCGAAGGCTAAAAAAGCAACGCTACAAAGGAGTACAAAATGCTTCATGGAACGATCAAAAATGGACTGCAAAAATACAAAAAAGGCCTTAGATATAAAATAAAAAGGCAGAACCAATGGCTCTGCCTTTTTACTAAATTAAGTACGAATTAATACCCAGGGTTTTGTTTCAACAATGGGTTCGCATCGATACGTGGTTGTGGAATTGGGAACAACTCACGAGTCTTGTTTAAATTCTTCATGAACTTACGCTCTAAAGAGAATGTACCGAAACGAATCATATCGTTACGTCTCCATCCTTCCCATGCAAACTCACGACCACGCTCAGCTAAGATATCAGCTGCAGTTAACGAAGTCAATGGATCTACACCTGAACGCTTACGGATTGTGTTCACGTCAGCTAAAGCTTCAGCAGTTTTTCCTAAACGGAAAGCAGCTTCAGCACGCATCATGATCGCATCAGCCAAACGGAATACTACGTAGTCGTTTGATTGATCCCCGTTCGGGTTGTTCTTTTGAATCTCATATTTTTGCGAACGGATACCAGCAACTTGGAATTCTGGATCTGCATCCGTCATTTGATCCTTGTTGAAGTCAGCGATAAACGCCAATGGAGCACCTTTAGCATCTGTTAATGCAGCACCTGAAGCAGCATATTGCTGACCTTTGATCCACATTGCATTACGTAAATCTTTAGACTCGAATGAGTTATAGAAATCCGCTAATGTACAGAAACCGTTCCAAGGTGAGTTACCCAAACCATATGTTTGTTGGTTTGCATAGTGTAACGTTCTCATTTGGAAGTTCATACCACCTGCTTTGAAGCTATCGAAAGGAATAGTCCAAATATTCTCTCCTGATCCTTCGTTCGCTACGATAAAGTTAGAAACAGTAGAAGAAGATAATGACCAACCGTTTTTCGAGTTGATTACCGCGTTAGCAGCATCATAAGCACCTTGCCAATCTGGAGTACCTGAATAAACACCGGCGTTCAACTTCAACTTAGCTAACAACATACGAGCAGCATCTTGCGTCATACGGGAATAAGCCTTACCAGCAACCAAGTTTGGAATTGCTGACTCTAACTCAGACTTGATGAAAGCATAAACTTCTGCACGCGTTTTAGTACCACCTACTGAAGCATTATCAGTTACGATAGGGACGTTTCCAAACGCGTCAATTGCCATAAAGTAATAGAAAGCACGTACTGCACGTAACTCATCTACTGCTTTTTGGTTTGTCTTAACAACTGGGATCAATTGGTTAATCTGAGAGATGTTACCAAAGATGAATCCCCACATTCCGTTGATAGGACCGTGTTGTGGAGTCCAAGTGTGGCGAGAATATGCCAACCAGTCACCACCATCGTACCAGTCACCACCACGTGTAGGAACGATCAACTCATCTGAAGAAGCCTCACTTGGATTGAACCAATCCCAAGTGATACCACGAAGACCACCGTATGCAGGTCCCAAAGCAGCTGCAATCTGAGCATCTGTTTTCAAGAATTGATCCGCTGGGATCGCATCGTAAACCGGCTCAGTTAAATCTGTACAAGACGATAGGGCTAACGAAGCGAAAACACCTACTGAGAGTACTTTATAGATATATTTTTTCATTTTATTAATAAATTTATTGATTCGATTATTTAACTAATTGAATACGATTTTGTTTGCTTAGAACGAAAGATTTACACCCGCAGTAATCGCACGAGTTTTGTAGTAAGTCTCACGAACGTCGATACCTGGAGCAGCAGCACCAATTGCTAAGTTTTGGCTAACCTCTGGATCAACACCTGAGTAGTTAGTGAACACAGCTAAGTTGTTTCCTGCTACGTAGATACGTGCACGCTTAAACACACCTTTTACAGGCAATGTATAACCGAATGAAGCGTTGTTGATACGTAAAAAGTCACCAGACTCTACATAGTAATCCATTGGGATTGTACGCTCATCATTGATGATTGAAGTCAATGCAGATTTCAATGCACCTGATTCAGCTAAACGACCATCTTGACGACCTAATAACAATGCGTTCGTGTTAACGATCTTAGCACCTAATTGGCTTGTCAATTGGAATTGTAAGTCGAAAGCTTTGTAACGGATGTTTGTAGTCAAACCACCTACGAAAGTAGGGTTAGGATTTCCTAAATACGTACGGTCTTTCGCGTTAGGATCTACTACACCGTCACCGTTCAAGTCTTGGAATACATATTTACCGTTCTCGATTTTAGCAACTTTCGCTCCGTAGAACTCACCTACTGGGTGACCAGCTTGTAATACTGAGAAGTTAACAGCTGATGTACCACGGATAAATGAACCTAAAGAGGTAGACAAGAATACTTGGTCTGGAGCAGCGAATGAATCATTCTTCAATGAAACGATTTCGTTCTTGTTGAATGAAGCAGCTAACGTCGTGGCAATGTTCCAATCCTTGTTCTCAACGATTTGGTAAGTTAATGAAACCTCAACCCCTTGGTTTTGCATCGAACCGATGTTAGCCAACATGGTTGGGTATACATAACCTTTCTCTTGTGGTACGTTTACAGTGTATAACAAGTCTTTTGTCGTACGTGTGTAAACATCTAAGTTACCAGTCAATTTACCTTTGAACAATGAGAAGTCAATACCTCCACCGTAGTTTTCGTTGATCTCCCACTTCAAGTTTGGATTTGGGTTAGATTGGATCGAGTATGCAGGCAAGAAGTCGTTTGCAGAACCATCAAAGTAAGAACCTGACGCTCCGTAGAATGACTTAGATAACAACGGACGAATACCTTCCGAGTTACCTGTTTGTCCCCAGCTAACACGCAATTTCAAGTTATCAATAGTTGCGTTACCTTTCAAGAATGGCTCTTCAGATAATGCCCAACCCACTGAAACTGAAGGGAAGATACCCCACTTGTTGTTATCACCAAATTTCGTAGAACCGTCACGACGAACGTTAACAGTAGCGAAATATTTGTTCAATAATGAATATTGAGCACGTGCTAAGAAAGAAACCAATTTGTATTCATTCTTGTAAGAGAACAACAAGTTTGGATTCGTACGGATACCTAAACCAGCTCCTAAGTTATTTGCTTCGAAGGCATCTGTTAAGAAGTTGTTATTTCCAGCACCGAAACCATCAGCAACTACATCTTGGTATGTGTAACCCGCTAATACGTTCAATGTAGAAACATCGTTCAATTTCTTCGAGTAATTCAAAGTAGTTTCTAATTGTCTATCCGTAATTGAGTTTAACTGACGGTTAGCCGCATTACCACCTACAGTAGCTAATAAGTTACCTGGAGTAGATTTAGCGAAATAAGAACCATCAGCTGTTTGCGTACGCAAAGTTCCTGATACGTTAAATACCAAACCATCTAAGATTGTGTATCCAGCAGAAGCATTAAACAAGAAGTCATGTAAACGTTGCTTGTTTGTCTTGCTTTCAATAGTAGCCAATGGGTTGAAGTTGGCAAATGTTCCAGGAATCTGGAAATAAGTTCCATCCGCATTGTAAACTGGGTCAGTTGGACGCATGTTCATCGCGAAACCTACTGCACGGTTATCTGTAAACTGGTTGTTCGTTTGAGAAGCAGACATGTTTACTTTCATAACCAATTTACCTTCCAATGCTTTCGCATCTAAGTTCAAACGACCTGTTAAACGATCCTTACCTGAACCTTTTAAAGTACCAGTTTGATCTAAATAACCGATGGAAGCACGGTAAGATACGTTTTCAGATCCACCCGAAACACCTACGTTATGGTTTTGAGTTAAAGCAGTTTGCGTAATAACATCTAACCAATCTGTATTTGCTCCTAAATCATCAAATTTTTGACCATATTTAGCAGCAGCAGCACGGAATTCAGCTCCATTTAACAACTCTGGACGTTGTGAGATAGACTCAGAACCTACATAAGCTGAATAATCTACTGAAGGAGTACCTGACTTTCCACGTTTCGTGTTGATCAAGATAACACCATTCGCTCCACGAGAACCGTAGATCGCAGCAGATGAAGCATCACGTAACACGTCCATTGATAAGATATCTTCTGGAGCAATGTTTTCGATCGGAGCACCAATCACACCATCAATTACGTATAGAGGCTCAGAACCTGCGTTCAATGAACCCGTACCACGTAAACGAACAGTAGGACGAGCGTTAGGATCACCAGAAGCCTGTGTGATTACCAAACCAGCAACCTTACCTTGCGCAGCAGCTAATGGGTTTGTTACAACACCGGCGTTGAAATCACGAGAACCTAAAGAAGTTACCGTTCCTGAGATCTCTTTACGCTTTTGTGTACCGTAACCTACGACCACTACCTCTTCTAAAGATTTGTTGTCAGCAGCTAAAGAAACGTTAACAACAGATTTAGAACCTACTGCAACTTCTTTTGACGTGTAACCTACGAAAGAGAATACCAAAGTAGCATTGCCACCTGCATTCACTTTATAGTTACCATTTGCATCTGTTTGAGCACCACGAGTAGTACCTTTCACAGCTACAGAAACACCTGGGATACCTGAGCCATCAGCAGCATCAGTAACTTTTCCCGTTACTACATCTTGAGCAAAAGCACCCAAGGAAATTAACAGTGCTACAGCAACACTAAAAGCTTGTTTGAAGCCTAGGTTACTTACACTTGATCGCACAAGGCGACCCACTCTTTTGTAAGAATGAATCATAAGTGAAAAATTAAGGGTTAAAAATGATTAATGATTCTTTGTGGTTTTGTTTCGACCAAAAACTGCTATGTAAACGTTTAGAGTCCATGGCTAATTTCAAAACCAAGGCAAAAAAAAGAATAAAAAATTGAATAAAAAAATGATTTTCATTAATGAATCGGAGATTCTGCCCAAACAAATAGGACGAAAATTAGAATTTCTTGAAAAGTAGCACAGTGTAGGACAGATTCTCGAAATAATCTAATTTATACTTATATATATTCAGCAAGGTATATTTAGCTCCTGAATGTGCCTAAAAATGCTCAAAAGGGATTGTATTTTTTCAATAGAAAATTTTTTGAAAAAAAATCAAATTATTTATCGGCAATGAATTACCTGTCAAGAATTTGATCAAAAACGGAATAATCCAATTTGTTGTATTTTTTGGACAGTGCTAAACTGTTCAACTCCCATTAGGGCAGCGGATCATAGCCACTTCCACCCCAAGGATGACAGGAGGAAATACGTTTAACGCTGAGTCGAAAACCCTTTAAAAAGCCATACTTCATAAAGGCCTGCTTAGCGTATTCCGAACAGGTGGGCTGATATCGACAAGCGTTAGGAAGGAATGGAGAGATGCCCCCCTGGTAAATTTTGATCAATAAGATAAATATATACTTCATCCAACATGCTTAATTAGGCTTTCAAGTTACAGAGTTTCCTGTAAATAAAGAGAATCAGCCCTTGATTTAAAAAACGATTTAAGCTAAATTGCTTTGAAATGAAACGCTTGCTTGATTACATGCTTCACTTACCTAAAATGCCAAAAATCATTGGCGCCATTTCAATTTGTATATTATTAGGACTATTAGCCGCCTCTCATCCCACACAAAGTTTTTTCCATAACAAAACGTTGGCCGAAAAACGAAATGATTCTTTGGCTAATTTATTTAATCCCGAGGTTGCTAAACAAAAGTCAATCAAACTCGACACATTCTTCAATAAATTAAAAGCCACGTATGGATTTAATGGAGCTGTTTTGGTTGCCCAATATGGCAAAATCATTTACAAAAAGGGTTTTGGCTATTCAAATTACTTCACCAAAAGCAATATCAATACGCATACCCATTTTCAATTAGCCTCTGTTTCCAAACAGTTTACCGCAGTGGCAATTATGCAATTGAAAGAAAAAGGCCTGCTGAATTACGACGATCCCATTTACAAACACATCCCGGGGTTTCCTTATGATTCCAGCCTAACGATCCGCAGTCTCTTAACGCATCGTTCAGGATTATCCGATTATGCGTATAATATGGATAAGATTTATGACAAAAAAGTTCCTCTGACAAATCAGAAAGTTGTCGAAATGATGGTTCGACTGAAACCCCACATCGATTACCGCCCGAACGCTAAATTCAGTTACAACAACACCAATTACATGCTACTAGCCTACATCGTAGAAAAACTCAGTGGTATGAATTTCAGAGAATACGCGAAGAAAAACCTTTTTGAAGCAGCGGGTATGTCGGAGTCATTTGTTTATGACCCTTTGCACCCAGAGATGCTTCGAACCGCCGCGACAGGTTACGTACCTAGGCGAGGAGGACCCGTCGTTTCTGAATTTAATCACCTCGATGGCGTGACAGGAGACAAAGGGATATATTCGACAGTCGAGGATCTCTACCATTGGGACACGGCACTCAATGAAGAAAAACTCGTGAAGTTCTCTACGCTAGAAGAGGCTTTTACCCCGCAACACACTTCGCCCAAAGTCCTTCCTAAAAACTACGGTTTTGGATGGAGACTCGCCCAATTAGACAATGGCGAGTGGCTAACCTACCATACCGGTTGGTGGCATGGCTTCAAAAATTATTACCTACACAATCCCAAGGACAATTCAGCGATCATTATCCTAGGAAATATGGCAAATCACGCATTATCAAAAGTAAATATAGTTCAATCCATTTTATACCCAGAAAAGGCTAACTTGTTCCTGAAAGGAGAAGCCCTACCCGCTGAGTTTGTACAAGGCGGCAATTAAATCAACCGATATGAAAAAATCACTCATCCTCAGCCTCTGCTTATTTTGCCTAAGCACAATTGCCTTCGCTCAAAATACAGATGATGCGATCAAAGCGACCGTTGCTAATTACTTTGAAGGCATTACAACCGGAGATACCGCAAAATTGAACAAGGCCTTTCATAGCGCAGCAATTCTACGCACCGTGAATGCTAGTTCGGGTAAAGTTCAAGACTTTCCGATCAAAACCTTTATCTCCAAAACTCCCGTAGGCGGAGTAAAAGCAAGCGGGAAACTAATCAGCTATTCTTATGCAGGCATTTCAGGCCTTGCGGCGGTCGAGTTGCAATTTGCCGACTTCAAATACCTCGATCTATTGAGCCTACTAGAAATAAACGGAGAATGGAAAATCGTAACGCGCGTGTTCAGTCGGGTAAATTTAGATGTTAGCCTAAAAGGTAGCGCCTCGACAGCCTCAAAAGCCGTAAGCACACCCGCACCCGCTAAGAAGAATACGGCCAATGCTAAACCTAAAAAAGATGATGGTTGGTAGTTGGACGTTAAACATTGTAGAGACGCGATACTTCGCGTCTTTTTTTATATATGGAATAGACTAACGTCTAAAGTCCAACGTCTAAAGTCTTAACTCCTATTTATGCAAAAACGATAAAGCTATCGAGCTGATCAACATCAATATCCCCAACACAAAAAATACCGTTGGATTCAAAACCGGAATCGATGTTTCATTCAGAGAAGCCTCATATGGATTATCCATTAAATAACGTACTGGTATTTCCTGGCCCACCTCGCAATTACGAGCTAAACCTTTATCCGCCTCCCGACGAAATTCAGAACCATTCACATAGTACGACACAATCGGAAAATAAATCGGGAAACGACCTGAGTGATCATCCCGTGCATAACGCTTAGAAATTTCAACAATTTTCCCGTAAGTCATCTTGGAATGTGCAATCCAAGATTGACGCTTTTTATACAACACAACCCCAACGCCGATTAAGGCAAAAGCAATGAATGAAAACAGCACCAAAAACAAGGTCATGGATCCCTGAAAGGAACCCGTTGGCCGAGCTGAAATCAATAAAACATTTGCGAATTGCATGTACTACATCTAAATATTTCATCAAAAGAATGACAAATAAATCTGAAAATCAAATACTTAACAGGTTGACAAAAAAACAGGTGAGGTTGCAATTTAAAGGCCTAAAACACATTTTTTGCGAAATTCCGAAAAACAGGATTTTATTTTGACCAATTCTTGGAAAAAATTGGAGAATTATGCGAAAACTGCTTTTCGAAATCAATAGAATAAGCCCAAAAATATATTTTTCGAAAATTTGATATTTCTTTCAAATTCGTATTTTTGACCTACAAGAAACCTATTAAAATGAAAAATTCAACTCGATTACAACTCATGACCATGATGTTCCTCATGTTCTTCGGCTGGGGAGCCTGGTACGGTCAGATGAGTAAATACCTACTAAGCACCTTACACGCCACAGGCGACCAAGTGGGCAACGCCTATTTAACCTTTGCCATTGCATCCCTAGTAGCTCCATTTTTTGTGGGACTCATTGCCGACCGTTTTTTCGCCGCTCAAAAAGTGATGGGGGTATTAAACATCCTAGGAGGTATACTACTTTATTTGTTGGCACAAACCAAAGACCCAGAGGTATTCTTTTGGTATATTTTAGCTTATACACTTTGCTTCGCGCCCAATTTGGCCTTATCAAATTCGATCGCGATGAAGCAAATGAACAATCCCGAGAAAGAATTTGCGAATATCCGAGTGACCGGCACAGTCGCATGGATTGTCGTAACCAATATCATTGGATTTTATGCCTTGGGTGACAATGTGGCAATTTTTCAGATTGCCATGTACAGCTCATTTGTTTTAGGTATCTATGCTTTTTTCCTACCAGACACTCCCCCAAAAGCTGACAAAGATGCCTCAATTGCACAGATAATTGGATTAGATGCCCTGCAATTATTTAAAGACCGATCTTTCCTAATTTTCTTTATTTCTTCCATCTTAATCTGTATCCCATTGTCTTTCTATTATGCCATGGCTAATCCGTCCCTAACAGATTCGCACATGAGCAATGTGGAAAACAAAATGTCGCTCGGTCAAGTATCCGAGGTCGTATTCATGTTGTTAATTCCATTTGCATTTACCAGACTTGGCGTAAAAAAGATGCTCATCGTCGGCTTAATCGCTTGGATTATCCGTTTTGTATGCTTCGGGTATGGAGATGGAATTTCGAGTGAATGGATTCTCTTCATCGGAATCATCTTACATGGAGTCTGCTACGATTTCTTCTTCGTAACCGGCCAAATCTACACCGATCAAAAAGCTGGTCCGCATATCAAGAATTCGGCACAAGGCTTAATCACCCTAGCCACCTACGGAATCGGCATGGGAATAGGCTCTAAACTATCCGGAATTGTATTGGATATGTATACTCAAAATGGCATTCATGATTGGAAATCCGTTTGGATGGTACCCGCTGGAATCGCCTTATTGGTATTGATTTTGTTTATTTTATTCTTCCAAGACAAGAAAAAAATCGCCTAGGTATTCTTGATTTTTCGAAGCATCCAGGGTACAATCGCTGGGACGAATTGTTTCACCAAAAGACCAAATCGTTCCAGCGCACCACCCACAAAAAATTCATTTTTGCCTTGGGCTACTGCGTCGACAATCTTCCTCGCCGTCAAAGCAGGGTCTAGCCCTTTGGCCTGATTCGGATCCATTTTGCCATATTTTTCCCCATGTTCATTCATCGCATGGATGGATATCTCGGTGCGAATATAACCCGGCAAAATCGTACTTACTTGCACGCCATAGCTGTGTAATTCAGCACGAACCGAATCAAAAAAGCCAATTAATGCGTGCTTGGTCGCGCCATACGCAGCGCGACGGGGCGTCGATATACGCCCGGCAACAGAGGCTATCGGCACGAATATTCCGGATTTCTGAGATTGAAATTGCGGGATAACTTTTTGCACCAAATGCACAATGGAAAAGAAATTAATCTCAAATAATCGTCGGTAAACCTCGAACTTCGTATCCAACACAAAAGATCGCTGACTTACCCCAGCATTCAAAACCAAGACATCCAGTCGGCCAAATGTCTGTATTACCTGCTCCACTTGGCGCGCATGACTATCCAAGTCGACCATATCAAAGGGCAAGACCAGCACACTGTTTCCGTGCACCTCACAAGCCTTGGCTACCCGTTGGAGTTCTGCCTCCCGACGAGCCGATAGCACCAAATGAGCACCTTTTGAGGCAAATTCATAGGCTATTGCCTCCCCGATTCCCGAGGATGCACCTGTAATCCAGACAATTTTGTTTTTGAAATCCATGTGTCAAATATAGAAAAGTAGCGACACGATACCTCGTGTCCCAAAAAAAAGACGCGAAGTATCGCGTCTCTACATTAATGAAAAACCGTATCCCAGATGAGCCAAATAAACTCGTAGAGACGCGATACCTCGCGTCTAGTTAAACCACATCTAAACCACCAAAGACGCGAAGTATCGCGTCTCTACAAACTTTCCAGCTCCCTGAAAAACTCTGCCATTGGGTTAACTTCGAGCAGTTGCAACTTCTGCCACAAGCGAATCGCTTTGGTCATTAAGCCACTCTCGATTAGGAAACCATCATGACCATACAAGGAATCAATGACTTGAAACGACGCACCCGGAATGTGTTTTGCCAGAAACTCCTGCTCAACAATCGGAAAAAGGGCATCAGACTTGATTCCGATGACCAAGGTATTTGATTTGATCAATTTTAATGCGGGAATAATTCCTCCCCGATTTCTTCCCACATCTTGGGAATCCATCATTTTAGATAGTATGTAATACGAATAGGCATTAAAGCGCTGTGCTAATTTTTCGCCTTGGTACCGTTGATAAGACACTGCACGAAGCGTCTTCTCTAAAGAATGATCCTGACGGGCCTGCGTAATTTGATAGGTTTCATAATTTCGATACGAAATCAAAGCCGTTGCACGTGCCGCCTTCATCCCCTCAATCCCAGCCTTGGGATTTGAATCACCCCAGGTTTTATCCAACTCAATCGACATCCGTTGGGACTCATTAAATGCGACACCCCATGGGGAGTGTACTGCATTGGTCGCTACTAAAATCAAGTTTTGAATCAAATCCGGATGAATGATGGCCCACTCAACAGCTTGCTGACCTCCCATTGAACCACCGATACAGGTCTTGATGCGCTTAATTCCTAATTCCTTTCGCAATAATTCGAAGGAGTGCACCACATCTCGAATCGTAATATCCGGGAATGAACTGTAATAGGGTTCTCCTGTTTGCGGATTCACCGACAAAGGACCCGTCGAGCCATAATGCGAACCCAAAATATTCACACAAACAATGAAATTATTCTCAGGATTGAACAATTTGCCCGGACCCACCAAGCCTTGCCACCAATCTGCCACATCTTGGCTACCCGTAAATGCATGGCAAATCCAAATCACATTATCTTTCACCGAATTCATTTGACCCCAGGTTTGGTAAGCCAAATCAAGTTGGGGCAAAAATGCTCCGCTCTCTAAGGGAAAAGTATGGGGATAGTGATAGTGTCTAAATTCTGCTTGCATCATCAAAGCTTTATATTTCCCTAAACAGGCAAACGCCTGGGGTAGGAATTAGCACCGGGGTCAAATTTTGACGGGTTGCCAGAAGATCAATGAGCCTAGTCTCTCCCTTCTTCTTTATAATTCAATGCCTCACAGCGACTGAACGAGGAGACAAAGTAAATCATGAAATCAGGAAATTCCAAAATTCTCATGATATTTGCCCCATGAAACAACTTATTCTCGTTTATGTCGGAATAGCAGCTATCCTTTACGGGATCAATCAAAGTTCTTGGGCACACATCCTTCATCCCAATATTTCCTTTATCGTTGTTTTTTTAGCATTTCAATCCTACCTAACCTACAGCATCGCACAAATTGGCTTAAAAGATGGAAAAGAGAAATTCATTCAGTTTCAAATGATAAACCTAACCATACGCTTCCTATTAAGCCTTTCATTCATCGGATTTTTCGCCTATTCAGGCACCCCCCAGATATTCTTATTCGTAATCAACTTTTTTGCACTCTATTTATGTAGTGCAAATTTTGAAATAATTGGCTTGCTTCGTAACTTGCGACGTTTTTAGAAAAGACTGATAAAATTTTTCTTTTTTTTCTGCCCAAAACTCAGCTAATCAACGAATTAGCGAATCAATTGAAAACAATAAAGTAAAAGCAAGAATTACGATGCCGATTAAGACTTTTTTCAAGAAAATGTATTTTTCAAATATAATCCTCGGATTATTATTCAGTTTTTCAAGCTTTTCTTTGCTTGCCAACGAGGGTGAAGCGGTACACGATACAACCCAAGCGCATACTGACACAGCATCACATGCTGCGGCACCTGCTGCGCATGAAGCAGAATCCACCAAATTCGATCCAGGTAAACTAATTTTGCATCACATTGCCGATGAGCATGATTGGCATTTCTTTACCATCGGACATTTTCACGCGACTTTACCCTTACCTTGCATCGTTTATACCGCATCACAAGGTCTTCAAGTATTTTCATCGGCTAATTTCAAAAACGAACACCATGAAGAAATTCCATACAACGGCTTCGTTTTAGAACACGGCAAAATCCATGCAGAAAATGGCGAGAGGGTATATGATTTCTCCATTACTAAAAATGTAGCCTCTTTATTAGTTTCAGCAGTATTATTGTTAACCATCTTCATCGGAATCGGCAAGCGCTACAAAGAAAATCCGCACCGTGCACCGAAAGGTATCCAATCGATGTTTGAGCCTATTATCATCTTTGTACGTGATGAGATTGCCAAAAACAACATCGGAGAGAAGCATTATCGCCGTTTTATGCCGTATTTATTGACGGTATTCTTCTTTATCTGGTTTAATAACATGTTGGGCTTAGTTCCAGGCGGGGCCAATTTAACAGGTAATATTGCCGTTACACTAGTTTTAGCGATTATCGCATTCTTCGTGACCAACTTCAATGGTCGGTCAACGTATTGGACGCACATTTTCGCTATGCCAGGTGTACCGAAATGGATGTTGGTGATTTTAACACCTGTTGAAATCGTAGGTATTTTCATGAAGCCATTCTCCTTGATGGTTCGTTTATTTGCGAACATCACGGCAGGTCACATCATTTTATTGAGTTTAGTTTCCTTGATTTTCATTTTTGAAAATGCGGCATTGGGTCTAGCAGTAGTTCCTTTCTCGCTTTTCATGAACGTGATCGAGCTGATTGTTGCCTTTATTCAAGCGTTTATCTTTACGATGTTGGTTTCTACCTACATCGGAGCGGCGGTTGAGGAGCATCATCATTAATAATTTGTATTTTTTTTAATTTATATAAACCCAAATCGTATGTCTATTTTATCGATTTTATTAGAAGTTTCTGTAGGTCTTGGTCTTGCAGGTATCGGTGCTGGTTTAGCTGCTTTAGGAGCTGGAATGGGTATCGGTCGTATCGGTGGTTCTGCAATGGAAGCTATCGCTCGCCAACCAGAAGCATCTGGAAAAATTCAGGGTGCGATGTTGATCGTTGCTGCCTTCGTTGAGGCGGTTGCGTTATTCGCTGCTGTAATTTGTCTATTGGTAACTTTGAAATAAGAAACCAATCGAATGAGCCCAAGGGTTAGCCTTGGAATACTCGTTCAAAAAACTTGAAACGCAATTTGGAATGCATTAGGCGCCAAATTGCGTTTTTCAACTCGATTTATAAAAAATAAAAATACTATGGAGTTAATCACCCCAGACTTTGGACTTATCTTCTGGCAATTACTTGTCTTTGGAATTTTGTTTTTCCTATTAGCCAAATTTGCTTGGAAACCAATCATTCAATCGTTAGCCGAGCGTGAGCAATCCATCGACGAAGCGATCAAATTATCTGAAACAACACGTGCTGAAATGGCCGAGTTAAAAGCAGGTAACGAACAATTAATCGCATCAGCTCGTGCTGAACGTGACGCCTTAATTAAGCAAGCAAAAGAAGCATCCGATGCAATGATTGCGCAAGCGAAATTAGACGCTCAAGCAGCCGCTAATCAAGAAATCGAAAAAGCACGCGTTGCCTTCGAACAAGAAAAAGCAAGTGCAGTTGCTGCTATTCGTAAAGAAGCAGCTACCCTTTCGTTAGATTTAGCGGAAAAAGTGTTAAAAAGTCAATTAAAAGACAAAGCAGCTCAGGAGAAATTAGTCACTGAGTGGATGGCTGACGTTAAATTATCTTAATCGAAACGACCATGTCAGAATTAATTGTCGCTCACCGTTACGCTAAATCACTACTCGACTTCGCCATTGAAAAAAATGCGGTAGAAGCTGTAGCTAAAGACATGATTGACTTCGCAGATACATGCGAAGGAAGCTATGATCTAGTATTAGCGCTGAAGAGCCCAATCATCAAGCATTATACCAAGTTGGCCATTTTAGCCAAGCTTTTTAAGGATAAATTTAACCCTGTTACTTACGGTATCTTCGTGATTATCACGAACAAAAACCGTGAGCAAATCCTGCCAGCTGTTGCCAAGGAATTTATTTCCATGTACACAGATTACAAAGGAATTCAAAAAGCAACTGTAACGACTGCTTCTTCCCTAACGGCAGAACAGAAAGCAACAGTGTCTAAAATTGTCAAAGATTACACAGGTAAAGAAGTTGAGTTGATCGAGAAAATTGATGAAAGTCTAATCGGTGGATTCATTTTGAAAGTGGGTGACCAACAAATCGACGACTCGATTAAGCGGAAACTCAATGATTTAAAAGTTTCTTTAGCATCTTAATTGAAAAGGCCTTGGAAACAGGGCCTTTTTTGTTCCTCTCCCCCATGAAAAAATTCTCGCTTTTTACCGGATCATTAATCGCAGCTTTATCTGTCGCAATGGGCGCCTTTGGAGCCCATGCCTGGAAAGATTATTTACGGGCGATTAATCGATTAGAGACCTTTGAAACGGCGGCGCGGTATCAAATGTATGGAGGACTTATTCTGATTCTGCTCGGGGTTTGGCAGATGCAAATCTCCAATAAATTCTTGAAAACGGCGGGATATCTAGTATTTACGGGGAGTATCATCTTCCCAGGCGCCCTGTACCTGATCTGTATCACACAAAATGTCCTTTGGGGTGCTGTAGCTC
The DNA here is from genome assembly GCF_054558655.1 of Aquirufa sp. 5-AUSEE-100C1. NCBI lineage: Bacteria > Pseudomonadati > Bacteroidota > Cytophagia > Cytophagales > Flectobacillaceae > Aquirufa > Aquirufa sp. 5-AUSEE-100C1. The sequence goes on from NZ_JBPXKO010000002.1 coordinate 464,824, forward strand.
CGCTTGGCGGATTGGCCTATATCACAGGGCTAGGATTAATGGCCTACGCAACGTTGAAACAGTAATTAGTGACGCATCACTAATTCAAGGCTATTCCAAACAATCTCTCCCATCGTCTTGCATTGCAAGAATCGTACATCATCGTAATGTTTCGCTAATTCGGATTTCAATTGTTCGATATTCTCGGGTGGTGCAATTTCGTCTTTGGACATCACGGTCATGAGATCGGAGACGCGTTGGCTCTCCGACTTCAAGCGGCTCGCAATCATAGATCGCTCTTCTATCTGGTATTGCCAAACCGACTCAGGAGTCATGTATTTCATACCTAATTCAATCAAAGCATTGTTTTGCTTGAAATATTGCGGCATATAGACCGATTTCTTCCCCTCATAACACTGTTGGTCGAAGTCAATCGGTCGGATCCGATAGTAAATCTCCTCAAAATCAGGGTTCGTAATGATTACAAAATTGGCACTGTGCATATCGCCCAACAATTGAACCAAACATCGTTCGTTGAACTTGACAAATTCTTTGGCCAAACGAATGGGAGACTCTAAATCATTCTCCAGATCTTGTTTTAAAAACGCATCCCCGGGAATTCCCGCAATATGTTCCTCGACCAAGGTATTATCGTATGTCACATAATTAATCCGATTAGGGGACAAAATATGTTCCAATTCCAATCCATAAACCCGTGAGGCATCCGCTATTTTAATGTAGAAATAATCGAAGTTATCATTCACGCGATTCACAATGCGAATACGAAAAGGATGCGTATTCCCATAGGTACAATAATCCACGCGATCAATGACCAAGTGTTTGATAACCTCCTCATTTCCATCTGTCTTCAAATCGGCATAAATCTGTTTCAAGGACTCATAAACCTCCTCCTGATCTGAGGGAGAATAAAAGACCGATTCCCAGAGCGTATCCTGCCCATTCTTATCATATAACACGATGGCATTCTCATAGCGCAATAGATCCTGATAGGAAATGTTCATCGCATGCTCGCGGTTGTATTTATGCAAATACCGGCGCAACTGGTTATTAATCCGAAAAGGGGACTTTTTCTTGGAAATCAGAGCCATTATTCGACGTAGTCTAAAGATTTACCGTAGGTCTCTTTTAATTGGGAAACGGAAAAAATCGCTAAAGAAAAACACAAGACCCCTACATAGGCCGCTGCATGAATCAAGCCATTGGTAGGAATTAAAAACTTAAAAAGTAATGAAATGGGAATCAATGCCCCACGCACAAAATTAGGCACCGTCGTTGTCACCGTCATACGAACATTTGTCCCAAACTGCTCAGACGAATACGTTAAAAACACAGCCCAATAGCCACCAAAGAAACCCAGTAATGTAATGATTAATTTTGCTTGGGCGGAGGAAACTTCTGTAATTCCAAATAGGTAATATACACATAGGATAACGGCGATAAACAAATAAGTTAGAACAGCCTTTCCACGACTCTTAAGCCATTGACTCAATGCCCCGGAAGCAAAATCCCCTATTGCCAAGCCCAAGTAACAGAACATAATCGCATCTCCTGCATTAACTTTCCCTTTTAAAATCTCAGGAGCCGAAAAAACCAAAATTCCGATAATGTACCAAATGGGCAATCCCATCAAAATGCAATACAGGTATTTCTTAAAAATAGCTGGCGAAGAAAATAATTGAAAGAAATTCCCTTTCTCGACATCCGCATCCATGTGCGAATACATCGATGATTCAAAGGTGCCTAAACGCAAAAGCAATAAGACCAATCCCATTCCGCCACCAATAAAATAACAAGTCCTCCACCATTCGGGATCCGAGCTCAATCCTGCAATAATAGGGGCAAACACGGCACCTGCAGCTCCAACACCCGCAATAATCAAGGTACCAATTCCTCGTTTTGAAGGAGGTAAGGTCTCATTGACCAACGTAATTCCGGCACCTAATTCCCCGGCCAATCCGATACCAGCAATAAACCGCAATAAGGCGTAGAGATTCAAATCCGTCACCAAACCATTCAGTGCATTCGCCAAGGAGTACAATAAAATAGAACCAAATAAAACGGACTTTCGTCCTTTCTTATCGCCGTAAATCCCCCACAAAATTCCGCCTAACAACATTCCTCCCATTTGAATATTCATCAAATTGAGACCCTGATTTAACAGTTCAGGGCCTTTTAAGCCTAAACTCATTAGACTCGGGTTTCGTACGACCGAGAATAAGATTAAATCGTAGACATCAACAAAGTAACCGAGAGCGGCCACTGCGATGAGCATTTTGGCTTTGGAAGAAATTGTTTCGTTTTCCATACTAGCGAGAAAGCATATCAGACCGATGAGAGTCCAATTTTAGAAATATAAAAAGTAAAATGGTGAAGGACCAAAGTGATGATCCCCCATAACTAAAAAATGGCAATGGAATCCCCATAATGGGCATCAGACCAATGGTCATGCCAATATTTACCAAGAAGTGAAAGAATAATACCCCGACCACCCCATAGCCATAAGCACGGGCGAAACGAGAGCGCTGCAAATCTGCCAAATACATCAAACGCCACAAAAAGACTAAAAATAAGATAATGATTCCAGCTACTCCGATAAACCCAAATTCCTCTCCAATGGTACAAAAAATAAAGTCGGTACTTTGCTCCGGAACAAAATCAAATTTAGTTTGTGTACCCCCTAAATAACCCTTGCCCCAAAAACCACCGGAACCGATGGCAATTTTCGACTGAGTTACCTGATATCCCAGTCCGCGTGGATCAAAATCTGGATCCAACAAGACCTTAATACGATTACGCTGATGCTCTTTTAACACATGGTTTACAACCCATTCAACCAACATGGCAAGTGTCATAATGACCGTTATTCCCAATGCTGCCTTTACGTAGGTTTGATACATACGTTGTAAATAAATCGGCATGGCTAAGATTAACAGTCCAGCCAAAATAAGGAGGAGAATCAAAATCGTTAATGGTTTCAAAATCAACGCACTGACAAACAAAAAAATCCCACCCAACAAGAGGCCAGGATATTCTCCAGGTAGCCCTTCTCGGTACAATAGAATGATAAAGGATACATAAACCAAGGCAGAGCCTGTTTCATTAGAGGCAACAATGAGTACGATGGGTAGCCCAATAATCAACGCTACTTTCCATTGATCTCGAAAACGGACTAAACTCACCTGCGGATCATTCAAGTATTTAGCAATTAACAGGGCGGTCGCCGTTTTGGCAAACTCAGCGGGTTGAATAGTCGCTGTTCCTACCTTAAACCAAGAATGTGAGCCGTTAATGGTTACGCCCAAAAATGGAACGAGAATCAAAAGCAAGATAAATAAGCCATAGATTACCGGAGCAAAGGACTCAAAAAAGCGATAATCTAAGGCAAAAATGAACATGATCAAAACCATACTAGCCCCGATCCAAATAAGTTGTTTCCCCGCATTGGAGGTATAAAAAGCGGGATCAAATAAGCTGAGCGGAGCTTCAGGATTGTATACAGCTGAGTAAACACTCATCCAGCCTAACAAGACAAAAAGTGCGTACAAACCGACGCTCCACCAGTCCAACCGACTTGCCATATTTCCAGATGATTGACTCATTTTCGTAAACTATCGCTCGTGTTTTTTTTGATCGGACGATTGTATGTCACATTCGCCAGGTAACTCATATTCATAAATTTCGTTTCAACTGCCTTGCGATCGACCCGACCTTTCAAATATTTCTCCACGATTAATGAGGCAATCGGAGCCGCTGCAAATCCCCCAAATCCGGCATTTTCTACGAAAACCGCGATGGCAATTTTGGGATTATCTTTGGGCGCAAAGGCAATAAAAATAGAATGATCTTTTCCTTTTTGATTCTGTGAAGTTCCCGTTTTACCACACATGGTAATATCCGGAATACGTCCATCCGCTCCAACGGTCCCATGCAGAACCGCATCTTGCATACCCCGGATGACCACAGGGAAATACTTGGCATCAACCCCCACAGAAATAGGATTTTTGTAAAAAGGATCCATCGTACGTTTCTCCCCAATTCCTTTCACGAGGTGCGGCGGAATATACCAACCTCTGTTTGCAATGATCGCAGCAAAATTAGCCATTTTAAGAGGGCTTACGACCAATTCGCCTTCCCCAATACTCAACGAATAAATATTCGAGAATTTCCATGTATTCTCCCCTTTATAGACACGATTGTAATAGTCGACATTGGGTAAAATTCCCTTTTTCTCATTACTCACGTCAACCCCCAATTTGCGCCCAAATCCAAAGTTGGCCACCAACTCTGTCCAACGTTGCAAACCTTGTGCCGAACGTTCATAGGTATCCCCTGTGGTTCCATCATACAAAATTTTACGAAATGCGTGGTAGAAATAAGGATTGCATGACCACTGAATTGCATTATGCAAATCGTTGTGAGATGTGTTGTGTGCGTGACACTTAACGGGTGCTCCTGCATGACCAAAAACGGAGTTCTCAGAAATAATGCCAAGCTGTTGGCCCACTAATGCCTGAACCAATTTAAAAGTCGACCCCGGCCGGTAATACGCGGATGGCGGTCGATTAATCAAGGGTTTCAAAGGATCAAGCGCAAGTTTCTGATAATATTTAGAGAAGTTTCGCCCTGCTAACAAACTAGGGTTATAGGATGGAGCCGATACCATGGCCAAGATTTCTCCCGTAGACGGTTCTATAGCCACCACACTACCCACCTTATGCATCATCAAACTATCCGCATACTCCTGCAATCGTATATCAATGCATGTATATAAATTCCGGCCGGCAACAGGATCCACATCCAGTTTCCCCTTTTTATAATCCCCCTTTTCGACCCCATTGCTATTGACCATTCGGTACTTTACACCCCGCTGTCCACGTAAAACATCTTCGTAATAGGACTCTAATCCCGAAATACCGACGTAATCACCCTGCCGATAATAATCATCCCGCTGATCTTTCAAGGAATTTGGATTAATTTCAGCCACATAGCCTAAGGCATTCGAAAAAGCATTGGATTGGTAGGTCCGAAAGGCCGTGGTTGTTATCGAAAAACCGGGGTAGTCCACCATGGCATCTTGAATACGCGCAAAGTCCTCTTTCGTTAAATGTTTAATAAAAAGCGAGGGCTTAACCCTTGAATAGGCATAGGCTTGTTTCGTCACCGAATCAAAATAGCCTCGGGTAACTCCGAATAAGCGACAAAAGCGATTCGTATCCTGCACAACCGCTTTACGTGGTGTAATGTAAACATCATACACCGGCGTATTGTAGACAATTAATTTACCATGACGGTCATAAACCTCGCCTCGAAATGGTACTTGAATAATTTTCCGAATGGCATTATTATCCGCCGCCTTCTCATAGGTATCATCCAATAATTGTAGATAAAATAATTTTCCGATGAACACCAAACCAATGCTCACAAATACCAAGAAAAGAATCAGACGGCGACCTTCGAACACGCGCAGGTGAAATTAGATGAAAAATAATCCCAATTTACGGAATAAATACGAATTATTTGGGAAGACTTTTAATCAACGCAATCATGGCAAAAGCGATAGATCCCAACGAAAATCCAAGGGTAAACCATGGCGTTATCGTATGAAAATAAGCATCCAAGTAGCGCCCGAGATACACCCCCACCAATATGGTCACTAACATTTGAAAAGCCGCTCCAATAAAACGCTGGTATGAATTCATCGATTTAAAAATATTCCTCGTTGGACATACTAAATTTATGAATTTTCACTTATATATATCGTAAATTTGAAAATTGTATGCCCCAATACCTATGATTCGTCTCCTTTTGGTAGCCCTTATCTTTTTGATAACTTGGAGCTGTTCTCAAAACAGCACCAAACCCGCTGCCGTAACGTTTCATAACATCAATTCGAAGTACAATGCCATCTGGCAAGCTGACCAACTCCTCCAGAATCTACAGAGCCAATTCCGAAACGAGCGCATTGAAAATTACGCGAATGAATTACCAATCATCGCCCCTGTTGACTCCAGTTTCGGCATAACCCACAAATTAGAAATTGCGAACCTAATACGAAAAGCCTCGTTGGTGATCGATAGACATCAAAATTCCAAGTATGTCGACGACGCCTACCTACTAATCGCGCAAGGAAGGTACTTCCAAAGTGACTTAAAAAACGCACTAGAAACGCTAAAATACATCAATACGCTCAATCCCGACAAACAAACACAGCGTCAAGCAATGACCTTATTGTATCAGGTCTACCTCGTGCAAAGAGATTTTGAATCTGCTGAAAAAACAGAAAATTTCATTCTTGAAAATGGCCTGGAATCTTGGGCGTACTTCCTAGTTAAAGCCTACGAACACCAACTGAAAGGCGAGGTGAAATCGAGCATTCAATTAGTCAACCAACTCGTTGGAGATACCAAAAATCGCCAAGATCGTAGTCGGCTCTATTTCATCTTAGGCCAAATGCTTGAACGAAACAATCAGTCGGGCCTAGCGCAGCAAGCCTATCAAAGCAGCATGCGCCAAAAATCAAATTATGAATTAACGCTTCGGGCAAATATTGCCAATAAAGCCTTGGAAAAATCGGTTTCCTCATTAGAAAAACTTCTAGAAGACCCTAAAAACGAAGATCAAAAATCGGAAATTTATATCGCCTTAGGAAAGATCTATTTGGAGGAAAAAGATTTAGCGAAGGCAAAAAATGCTTGGCAACAAGCCACGAAAAATAATCCCAATAGAGGGGAGCTCTATTTTCAATTGGGAAGCCTTTATGCCGATCAACTTCATGAATATGCCCGTGCATCGGCCTATTTTGACTCCGCAACTACCTATTTATCAAACTCAAATCCGAATTATCCATTGGCGGTCAAAGCCCAAAAAAATTGGAATAAATATGTAGCTTTGGAACAGATTATTCAACAAGAAGATTCGCTTCAAAAGCTAGCAAAGCTGTCCATGTCAGAATTAAAGGCGATCTATGAAAAAGCACAAGCCAAAAAAAGTACACGCAATGATTCCCTTGCCAAGTCGCAAAGCAAGACCATCAAAGTAGCAGTTACCTTTACACGCCGACCGCCGAGCGCCGATCAACAAAGTTTTTATTTCTACAATGAACAAGCGCGTTTACGTGGAGAACAAGAATTCACCATGAAATGGGGGATACGTACGTTGGAGGATTACTGGGACCGAAAGAATAAGCAAAACGCCCCGACCGTCGTTAACTCCCTGTCCGCCACATCCATAAAGGATAGCTCGTTAGTTTCTTCCAACGTTAGCAGCACCGATTCCATGCAATTATGGATTGACGCGATTCCAAGAAACGATACAAAAATGCTAGCATCAAACAAAAAGAAAGAGCAAGCCTTATTTGAACTTGGAAAACACGTAAAGACACAAATGAGTAACAATGCGCTGGCATTGCTTCATTTGGAACGCTTAATGAACGAATTTCCGTACACATCCTTGGAAGCTGAAGCGCTCTATTTACAATACCTGAGTTCTGAAACGCAGACGCAGAAAAATAAGTACAAAACGCTTTTGTTTGATCGCTTTCCCGATTCAATTTACCGTCTAACCATTTTGAAACTTGAATCCGGAACTTTATCGGATTCGAAAGAGCAACAGGCAGAAAAAGCCTATGAATCGGCCTACTCAGAATTTAAGGCTAACCGATTCGATTTATGTTTAAAATCATGCCAAACGCTAAGAATACAATTCCCGGGTAGCAAATCGGAGGATAAAATTGTATTTTTAAGTGCCTTATGCTATGCCGGACTTAAAGAACGGGAGCAATATGTGAAAACCTTAACTCAATTCATCCAACTTTTCCCTGCAAGTCCTTTGAAGAAAGAAGCAGCGGAAAGATTGAATGCTATCCCTAAAAACTAATGCGTATGCTTGAAACCGGGAAATACGAAAAATTCATCCGATTTATGTATCGATTCTTTATCGGGTCGACTTTAGGTTTAATATTGCTCATTTTGGCGGTGAACTTCAATTTTTTATGGCTCTTTGGCGGCATGCCAAGTCTTCAAGAATTAGAGAATCCCAAAAGCCAAGTGGCTTCCTTAATCATATCGGAAGACGGACAGGAAATTGGCAAATATTTTCGTGAAAATCGTAATCCCTTGAGTTTTGAGGAACTACCCGACAACATAGTCAATACATTAATTTCAACCGAGGATGCAAGATATACCACGCATTCGGGGATTGATATTCGATCGATGTTCCGCGTGCTTTTCTCGTTTGGTACCTCGGGTGGGGGAAGTACCATTTCCCAGCAATTAGCTAAAAACCTATTTCACACACGCTCCATGGAATTTGGGGAGGACGACCCCCTTTACATGGGATTATTGATGAAAATAGACGGGATTCGCACCGTCATCGCAAAGGTGAAGGAATGGATTTTAGCGATACGTTTGGAACGAAGATACACGAAACAAGAAATCCTTGCTATGTACCTCAATGAGGTGAGTTTTGGAAATAATGCGTTTGGAATACAGGTAGCATGTAAGACTTATTTCCAAAAAGAATTAAAAGACATTAGCCTCACGGAATCCGCTACCCTGATTGGTTTGTTACAAAACCCCTCTTTATATGACCCACGAATTCGCCCGGAAAGGACTTTGGAGCGCCGCAATGTGGTATTGGGGCAATTAGCCAAATATGAATTCATTCCTCAAGAGGACTTGGCAAAAATGCAAGCGGAGGATCTTAATCTGCACTACCGAGTTGAAAACCAAAATACGGGAGCAGCACCCTATTTCCGTGAGGCGATTCGCCAACAGGTTTTGTCGGCCCTCAAAGAACTGAACAAGGACCGACCGGAGGACCAGCAACTGAACTTATACACGAGTGGCTTACGTATTTATACAAGTATCGATTCGCGCATGCAAAAATATGCAGACGAAGCCGTGAAGGAACACATGCGTGCTGAGCAAAAGTTATTCTACGACCATTGGAGGGGACGTAATCCCTGGGTAAATGAAGAAATGAAGGAAATCAAAGGATTCCTAAAGGATGCGATGCGGCGCACGCAACGTTACCGCGACCTGATGGCAGCCTATAACAACGATGAATTCAAGGTTTGGGAAGAGCTACGCAGACCCATCAAAATGACCGTTTTTACGTGGGATGGTGACAAAGACACGACCTTAAGCCCAATGGACTCCTTGAACTATTATAAGCGAATCTTGAATTGTGGCATGATGGCCATGGACCCAACGAACGGACATGTGAAAGCCTGGGTGGGTGGTATCAATTACAAGTATTTTAAATTCGACCATATTTCGCAAAGCAAACGACAACCTGGCTCAACTTTCAAGCCATTTGTTTACGGCGCTGCGATTGAAAATGAAATCGTAACGCCATGCGATGCGCTGGTGGATGAACCAGTAACCTTTGGCGAAGAAGATGGTTTGAGCGGCGGAACGTGGACACCTCATAATTCAGACGGGAAATACAGCTACCAAAGCATGAAACTCCGTCGGGCCATGGGATTATCCATCAACACAATTTCTGCTAAATTGATGAAAAAATTAGGGCCAGATAAAGTCGCCGAATTCGCCCATAAATGTGGTATTGAAAGTCCATTGCATGAAGTTCCATCACTTTGTTTAGGTGCCTCGGAAGTATCTTTGTATGAACAAGTAGCTGGATATAGTACCCTGGCTAATGCAGGAGAACGCATTGACCCAATCCTGGTTTTGCGCATTACGGATAAGGTGGGCAATGTTTTAAAAGAATATTCTCCACCGGTAAAAGCTGTGATTAAACCCGAGACAGCCTATTTGATGACCTATATGCTTCAAGGTGCCGTGCAAGAACCCGGAGGAACAGCGGAAGGCTTAAAACGAACCTCGCTAGTGAATGGAAATGAGATCGGGGCAAAGACAGGGACGACGTCGAATTATTCGGATGGATGGTTTATGGGGGTAACCCAAAAAATCGTTGCTGGCGTTTGGGTAGGTGGAGACGACCGAAGTATCCACTTCCGTAGCTTGGCGCTCGGTCAAGGCGCTAAAATGGCCATGCCAGCCTATGCCAAATTCATGGAAAAAGTGTACAGCGACCAATCCTTAGCCATTGAAGGATATCGAAAAATGCCATTCACGAAACCGGAAAATTTTGCCTTTGACCTAACGTGTTTAGGCCGTCCTGCTGGAGCAGATTCGACCGCCATCGTTGATCCCTAAGTAATGAAAATGAAATCCATTCTATACCTAAGTTTTGTCGGTTTATGGCTGATGGGGTGCCAACAAACCCAAGAAGAGAAAGAAGAGGCAATCGCAAAGAAGACCTGTGGCTCTTGCCATAAATTTCCAGAACCCAATCTTTTGGACAAAAAGACTTGGGAGACCGGTGTATTGCCCGAGATGTCTTACCGCTTGGGATTGGGGAATCGATTTGAATTAATGACGCGCATCTCAGAGGAACAATATCAAAGCGCGATGCAGCTCAATATCTATCCCGAGACCCCGACTATTTCACCCGAAGAATGGCAGGCCATTGTCAATTATTACACACGAAACGCCCCCGCGAAACCTACTCCACAGAAGAAAAAAGAATCGATCAATCTTGATGCATTCCACTTTAAGGTGGAGAATTACATCACCCCGAATGACCAAATTGCGGGGGTCACCTCCATTAAAATTCATCCGACCAAACCGGAGGTTTGGGTAGGTATGCGAACGCACCAAACGGTCGTTCTGGATAAAAACCTTAAAGCCAAAGGTCATTTCGAAACCCGGAGCTCTAATATTTCTACCCAATTTATCGGATCTCGTACCTTCCTAACGGGAATCGGGAAAATGTATCCCAATGACGAAAAACTGGGAACCATGTATGAATTACAGGGATCAAAGCCCGTAACTATTTTAGATTCACTGAAAAGGCCAGTTGACCTTCAGGTAGCTGATTTAAATGAAGATGGTATACTTGATTATGTCATTTGTGAATATGGCTTTGAACAGGGCCAACTAATCTGGTTAGACGGAAAAACAAAAGAAAAACATCCACTCAAAATGCAGGCTGGCGCCCGAAATGTCGTTATTCGAGATTTTACCGGGGAGGGAAAGCCTGATTTGATGGTCTTAACGGCACAATCGAGAGAAGGCGTTTCGTTGTTCATTAATAAAGGCAAGGGGGCTTTTATCGAAAAACCTTTGTTACAATTTGACGCTGTATTTGGAAGTAGTTACATGGAGGTAGCCGACATGAACAAAGATGGCTATGCCGACATCATCGTTTCGAATGGAGATAATGCTGATTACTCTTTCTCAAAGAAGGCTTTTCATGGTGTCCACATTTACCTAAATGACGGTCGGAACAATTTCAAAGAATCCTATTTCTTCCCTGCTTACGGGGCCTCGAAAACAATTGCGCGTGACTTTGACCAAGATGGAGATCTCGATCTCGCCATGATTGCCTTTTTTGCCGAAAACGATAAAGGGAAAAATGAAGGATTTCTGTATTTCCAAAATCAAGGAAACATGACTTTTAAAGTTAGTAATTTAGGCATCGCAGAGGGCCCACATTACATCGTCATGGACGCGGGGGACGTAGATAAGGACGGAGACTTAGATATTCTATTAGGAAATTACCAATTTGGCAAAAGAAAGCCAGGCGAGCATGTCCCACCTGGCTTACAAATGCATTATGTAAAGAATCTATTGCGCTAGTTTTGCCCCGGCGGGGATAAAACTTTGCCCTAGGTTACTTTGGCTCAAATAGGACGCTCCATAAGTCCATCCAATCTTTTGCTTACGGCCTTTAAATGTGTAGCTAAAGTCCTTCCCTGCCGGAACGGCCGCTTTTACCAAAGGCGCGACCGGCTTGAACACCTTCATCGCTCCTCGGTTTTGCAAAGCCACGTAAGCAAGCTCATTCCCTACTTGAATTCCGACGAAAGATTTAGCATCTCCTGGAACCAAAATCCCTGAATTAGGCATGTATTGAAAGCCCTTGGGACTGCCCAATAAAACGCCACCATTCGAAGCATCATAACGTCCCATGGCAACCTCATTCCCAAAGTTATTTCCGATGTAAATAATATCTAGGTAACCATCCTGGTTGGCATCCATGACCTGCATACCATTTAAGGCCGAAACCTGAGCCATGGCAGGCAATTCATGTAATTCGAATTTACCTCCCCCCTTATTCTCAATATACATGGAAGCATTTTCTGTTACAGATAATTTTTGTGCCTTTTTCTTCTCCGAATCATTCAAGAATGTTTCTTGAGTTACCTTGCCAAAATCCTTGTAATAAACGAATCTTGCACGTGTTGAATTCATTTGTTTGTGCGTGTCATCTTTTCCGAATAAAGGCGCAGAAACGGGAGTCCCCTCCGCATTTTGGAAATAGACAAACGGGAAAACATCGTAAACCCCATTTCCATCTAGATCGCCATGTACTACCTCGACAGGTTGTTTCGCACTTGCTCGCAATAGGGTATTTTTACCCATGTTTCCTGCGACAAAATCCATATCGCCATCTTGATCGAAATCAGCTGAGGTAATCGATCCCCACATCCCGGAGGCTTGCTCCAATCCCGTATCCGTCAATTTCTTCAAGCGGCCCTTTGCGTTTTCATAAACTTGAATAGGCAGAAACTCTCCAGCAACGATTAAGTCGGCCCAACCATCTTGATTGTAATCACTCCAAACCGCATCACAAATCAAAGCCTCTTGCAATAATTCTGGGGCTATTTGTTTCGTAACATCTACATACTTAATCTGCCCCGCTTTCGAATCATTTCGTAATAAACGAGAAACGGTTCCCTTAGGATACTGGAATGGAACGTTACGTCCACTAACAAACAGATCTAAATCCCCATCGTGGTCAATATCTGATGCCCGAACGGCTGAGTTACTCTCCGTAAAAATTGGCAACGCATATACTTGCAGCGTAAAATTGCCCTTACCATCATTCTGGTAAACAACGTCTTGAGAGGAACTTGAACCCACTTTTTCCTCTGTTCCACCTCGAGCAACATAGAGATCCAAATCGCCGTCCTTATCCATGTCAATCAATAAACTTCCCAAATCCTCTCCCAACTTCTTTGGTGCATCATAAGCTCCTTCTAGGAATTTCTTGGTAAATGTCCCATTCGCTTGTTGGAGATAAAATATCCCAGAATAAAATTTCGCACCTCCGACAAATAAATCCTCTCTACCGTCTCCATTCACATCCCCCACGGAGGCTCCTGGACCCAATTGAGACAATTTTTGTGGTGTCGTACTTTGGAAATTGAAATCGATAAAATCGTATTCTTTATGAATATCTGTTAATTGAACCGATTCACTAATATCTGTAAATAAGGCCTTCGGCTGAGTAAACAAGCTGACATAAGCCTGATTTGCTTTTGCCATCGAAGCATGAAGAACTTGGTTACTACCTGGATTCTTAATCACTTGCATGGAATCATTGGGCCATATAATTCGCAATTCCTTGATCTTTTGCTTGGCTCCTAAACCGATGTGAGCTACGGGCTCAACACTTGACAAATATCCACGATATGGATTATTCTCGTAATAAAAATGCGTCCCATCCACAAATTCGCCCTCAATGCGCGCGCCGATACCTTGTTTATTTAGTCCTTTCCCCTCAAAATTCACGCGGAGATAACGACCCTTTTCAGGACTTTCTTCCATCGTATTATTCTGATAGACAAAGGCTTCATCATTGATGTTATTTACTACATAATCCAAATCCCCGTCATTATCTAAATCTCCGTATGACGCACCATTCGAAAAAGAAGGAACATTGATTCCCCATACCGCACTTACATCCTCAAACTTTAATCCACCTTTATTTTTGAACGCATAGTTCTTGACTTTGATGACAGGCATTTGCTCTAAAAGCACCGCATCCGAAGCAAGCTGTTGGGCATCTGCCCGATAGGACATGAAATCCCGATCGGTAACATCACGCGGAAATCCATTCGTGATCAACAAATCACGATATCCATCGTTGTCAAAATCTGCCAAGGAAGGACACCAACTCCATTCAGTCTCTGCGACCCCAGCCATCAAACTCATTTCTTGGAAAGGCAAGGCCGCCCCTGCTGCACTTTTCCCCGAATTTACCTGCAAAGTATTTCGCATATATTGATAGGTATATCCATACAAATCAGAATTTTGATAGGTTTGATAACTATTAGGAGGCGCTAATTGCTTTTTGCGTTCATTGTCCTTCGGTAACATATCCAGCGCCACAATATCCTGTAAGCCATCGTTGTTAATATCCGCAACATCGTTACCCATCGCACTTAAACTTGTATGTTTAAAATACACTTTGGCTTGATCCGTAAAGGTACCGTCGTGGTTATTGATGTACAGAATATCGTCTGACAAATAATCGTTTGTCACATAGATATCTGGCCAATTATCTTGGTTAATATCACAGATATTAATTCCAAGTCCATAACCTTCAATCGTAATTCCTGCTTCTTTGGATACATTGGTATAAACGGGATGCCCCTTTTCTTTGGAGAAATCACAACGATAAAGTCGATCGGTATTCGGGTATAACCCATCCGTTACTTTAGCACGATATAAGGAAGGAAATTGATCAATAACGTCCGTCAAGACATACATGTCCAAATCTCCATCACGGTCGTAATCAAAAAAGGCAGTATGTTCACTATGTCCGGCATCATTCACACCATACTCGACTCCCATTTCCTTGAATGTCGGCGTACCATTTTTTACACCCTGGTGAACAAACAATAAATTTTCACGGTCTTTAATCGAAGTTTTCATCGTTGCTGAAACATAGATATCTAAGAGGCCATCTCCATTAATATCCACAATAGAAACACCCGAACACCAACGATTCTTAGTATCGATACCTGCTAGCTTGGAAACATCCTCAAATTTCATTTGACCCTTGTTCAGGTAAAGAGCTCCATTGGCCTGACTTCCCGAAAAGAATATATCCAGCAGTCCATCTTGATTAAAATCACCCATCCCTACGCCACTTCCGTTGTATAGGTATTCATACTTCAAAATATTGAGCGTATCGTTTTCAGCAATCGAATTTGAAAAATGAATACCGGTATCATCACCGGATAATTGCTCGAATGTGGTTTTATTCTTGCAAGATGCCAAAAGGCTTAAAATTAGGAAGGCAGATAATAAACGAGTATACATATTGGGCTAATTCTTTGAACTACTAAAATAAAAAAAGGTGGAGACTTCTCCCCACCTTTTTTTAATAAAAATCAATCGATTAATAACCAGGGTTTTGCTTCAATACAGAAGTACCTTGAATATCAATTTGTGATTGAGGAATTGGCAAGTAAGCATCTGTATCTTGGTAAGATGCACCACCAAATTTAGTTACTAATAACTTAGCTTCATGCTTCAAGTATGCATTCAAAGTCTTGTTTGCAGTACCCCAACGAACTAAGTCGAAGAAACGGTGACCCTCTGTCGCCAACTCCAATAAACGCTCCATACGAACGATCTTACGAGCGTTTGCTTGGTCGCCTAATGAAGAATAGGTCGAGATTGAATAGTTTGCTTCGTTAGCACCTGTCTTCGCATTCTTAACAAATCCAGCTGGATTTGCAGCACGAGCACGAACTTGGTTGATGTAACCCAATGCAGTCGCTAAGCTTCCTGCTTCGATTTCAGCTTCAGCAGCCATCAACAATACGTCCGCGAAACGGATGATGTTGAAGTTCATAGTCGCATAACCACGAGTCCAAGAAGATCCATCAGTCAAGGTATTCTCTTGACGCTTGTAGTAGATATACTTCTTAGGTGAATATGGACCAGCATAAGGCTGAGCACGAATCCAGTTAGCACCTGGATGCTCAATCCAGTCTAAGTATTGGATACCACGACGACCGATCGTGTGGTCAATACGTGGATCTAATGGATCAGCATCCTCAGTGAATGGAGCTGAAGAAGCAACACCATAGTCATGCTTCACTGCATTCGCAGCCAAGTTATAATCTGGAGTACCATCCGCTTGCTCACCCAATAATGGAAGACCTGAAGCGTCTACACGGTATGCATTCGCCATCGAGAATGAAGGCTGGAAGAAACCGCAGCAGTTACCAGGACCATCAGAACCTGTGTTGTATGGGTAGTTCAAGTCATCGAATCCGTTCGCGTTGTTCACGTTACCTGTGTTCATCGCAGATTGAACCGCAAATACAGCCTCCTCGTTGTTATCATTCTCCGCGTTGAAGATTTCAGCAAACTTAGAAACTAGACCGTATTTCTTTCCATTCGTAGTCTTACCATTAGCAATTACCGTAGTAAAGATTGCTTTTGCATCAGCAAATTTATTCTGATACAAATATGTCTTACCTAAGTAAGCACCTGCTGCCCACTTGTTTGCACGACCTGCAGAAGAAGAAGTCTCTGGCAAGTTGTCGTAAGCAAATTTGAAGTCAGCTTCTATTTTACCCCAGATATCTGGTGAATTAGGAACTTTCTCAATTCCCTTTCCGTAATCTTGAGTTTCATCTACATATGGAACTGAATTAAACAAACGCTTCAATTCGAAGTAGTAGTGTCCACGTAAGAAACGAGCCTCCGCTACAACACGAGTCTTGTCCGAAGCAGATAATTCCTTCGAACCATTCGCTAAGTTGATCGTCGCATTTGCACGCGCAATACCTTCGTATTTTGCTTGCCAAGTTGAGTTCAAGTCTCCGTCTACTGCAGGAACCTCGTAACGTTGCATTACGTTGATGTTTGAGTAGTCACCTGGGTCAGTACCCTTGTTACTCTCGCCACCACGAATAGAACCCCACACCCAGTTGTTAGGTGCAGCCAAACGAGAGAATCCTTTACCTGCCAACTGTGCATAAGTACCGATCAAGGCACCTTCCACACCAGCCTTTGAAGATAACTGCGCCTGAGCCAAAGAAGCTGTCGGCGGAACCTCCAAAAACTGATCCTTACAAGCGAACGTCAACATAAACGCTGACGCGCTAACTAAACTTAATCGCTTTAAAATCTGATATTTTTTCATGTTATTAATTTTTAAAATTGGCTTTCGCAAAATTAGAAATTCAAGTTGATAGAAGCAGTAAATGAACGCGTAACTGGGTAGTTACCTACGTCAATACCAAAGCTTGTATCAGCAGCTCCACCAACTCCTGGATCCAATCCTTTATACTTAGTGAAAGTAATCAAGTTGTTACCTGAAACGATCAACTTAGCATTTTTAACTCCGATTTTAGAGATGATGCTCTTAGGGATGTTATAACCTAAAGAGATATTTTGTAAACGGATGTAATCACCGTCCTCTACGTACCAAGAGTTTTCTGCTGCAGAAGTTGAGATGTTAGATGCTGATTCCCAAATTGGTGCTTCAGCAGCGTTACCCAATGCTGGAGTCCAAGATTGTTTCGCACGTACACCTTTTCCTGATCCTTCGAATGTTCCGTAGAAATCAGTAAACCACTTAGACTGGTTCCAAATTTTGTTTCCAGCAGAAGCATACCAATACATGTTCAAATCGAAATCTTTGTAAGTCAAACCTACGTTAACACCACCAGTGTAAGTTGGTACTGGTGACCCTAAGTAAGTACGGTCAGCAGGAGTAATCTTGCCATCACCGTTGGTATCCGCATAACGGAAACGACCTACACCCTTACCTGATTGCTCAGGAGAAGACGCTACTTCAGCAGCTGAGTTAAAGTATCCGATAACTTGGTATCCGTAGAAAGAAGACAATGAACGTCCGATTTCCATACGAATTGGGTTAATTCCACGGAATGAACCACCAATTAAGTTCGTGATACCTGGCGCAAATTGAACGATTTCGTTCTTCAAGAATGAGTTATTGAATGTCAATTCATACTTGATGTCAGAAGTCAAGTTACCACGGTTGATGATTTGCATATCAATACCTTGGTTACGCATTTTTGCTACGTTAACTGAAGGTGCAGACGCTGCCGGACCAACAACCGCTGGAAGTGGTACGTTGAACAACAAATCCTCTGTATCTTTTCTCCAAATATCAAATACAACTTCCCACTTACCATTTAACAAGGTTGCATCAACACCGACGTTAGAAGTTACTGCAGTCTCCCACTTCGCAGCAGGGTTACCGATACGTGAACGGTAATAACCCTCGTTCGCTCCAGATGATTGACCATCTATTGGGTAGAATGAGTTACCTCTGTTCGCAGCATATAAAGAGTACTGGTTAGCTGGGTCTACGTTGTTTGAGTTACCCATTGTACCCCAACCACCACGGATTTTCAAATCTGTGATTGCAGGAAGATCCTTCATGAATTCTTCTGAAGTCACACGCCAAGCAGCTGAGAATGCTGGGAAGATACCGTAACGATTCTCAGAACCGAAACGAGATGAACCGTCACGACGAACAACCCCTGTGAAGTAATACTTCTCGTTGAAGTTATAATCTAACTTACCGAATACCGAGAAGAAGTTAACACCTGAGAACAAGTTTGAGTTAACAACTGGTGACTGAACTGAGTTCATTGTCACGAAATCCAAGTCCATTGAGAATGGGTTAATACCTGAACCGTTGATTGAACGACCAGCTCCTGTATTCAAGGCTTCTAAACCAGCTAACACTTTGAAACCATGCTTTCTCCACTGGAATTTGTAGTTCGCTGTGTTAGTCATTACCCAAGCAAATGAGTAAGCTTGACCCTCAGAGAATGAGTTCGAAGCCTCTGGCTCAGAGTCTCCTAAGTAACGGTAGTTGTAGTTCTTGTAAGCAGAACCGTTGTATTGACCACCGATGCTTGTACGCAATGTCAAATCTTTGATTGGCTCATAGTCAACATAAATGTTACCTACTGCGTTTGCATTGTAGTTATTATCATTTGAGTTGTTCAACACAATTTGACGAACTGGGTTACGTGGGTTGTTGAAACCTGCAGCCTTTGTCGACGCATAAGCACCAAACTCATCAAATACTGGAATAACCGTTGGCATACGATAAGCAGATAAGATTACTGACTCATCACCTGCAACACCTAAACCGTTGTTACCACCTGCTTGACCACGTACCGAACGGTAAGTGAACTGCAAGTTCTCACCAATTTTCACTTTCTTTCCTAAGCTAAACTCAGAGTTGAAACGAGCTGAATAACGAGAGAAATCATTTTGAATCAAGATACCATCTTGCTTTTGACCCGATAAGCCTAAGTAGAAACGGCCTGACTCAGAACCTCCTGAAAATCCTAATGAATGACGTTGAGTTGCACCCAAACGTGTAATTTCATCATACCAGTTAGTACCCGCCTTGTTTGCTTTAATTAAGAAAACGTTCTCTGGGTTTGCAGCACGTGCAGCTGTAATTGCTGCTAAATCTACGTTATTTACGGCATTTTGACCATTTGCATGCAAATAAGTTGGAATAACCGCTTGTGCAGAAGAACCATATTGAGGGTGAGTGTAAGCAACAGCAGTACCGTTAGCAGCTGCGTTGTTACGATATGCTACGTGTGTCCAATCTGCTTGCTCTTGTGGAGTCAACATTTTTGGAGCACCTGCTACGTTTGGATCTGTAGCACCGTACATACCATTATAAGTAATGCTCAAACCTTTCTTACCACGTGAACCTTGCTTGGTCGTATATACGATTACACCATTGGCTGCACGAGCACCATAGATAGAAGCCGCAGCCGCATCTTTCAATACAGTTGTTGACTCGATATCATCTGGAGATAAGAAATCAGTAGAACCAACGGGAACCCCATCCACTACGTATAGAGGCTCGTTACCACCGAAGGCACCAAAACCACGTACACGAATGATTGAGTTAGTTCCTGGCTGACCGTTTGTGATCAAAGTCACACCGGCAACACGACCTTGCAACATTTGCTCAACGTTACCCGTTGGTGCAATTTGCAAATCCGCCGCCTTAACGATTGAAGCAGCCGCAGTTGACTCCTTTTTGTTTGTCACTGAGTAACCCGTTACGATTACTTCGCTCAATTGAGACACATCTTCATCTAAAGAAACTGCGATTGAAGATTGAGATCCCACTGAAACCGTTTTTGTTTTGTAACCTACTGCTGAAATTGTCAAAACAGCGTTACCCGATTTAACGGTAACCGAGAATGCACCATTAGCATCTGTTGTAGCTCCAGTCGTTGTTCCTTTTACAGCAACACTCACACCTGGAATTCCTTCAGAGTTCGCATCAGTAACCTTACCTGTTACCTTACGATCTTGCGCAAATGACGAAAAACTCCCTAGCATCACAATCGCGAGCAATAAGAAGCTTCGAAGACTTTGGTAAAAATTGTTTTTCATAATACGTTTTAATTAGTTTTCTAAATAAGATTTAAATGATTTTAATCGAGTTTTTGCTTCAATAACTGGTCTCCTTTCTTTTTTAGTTAATTAATAGGTTTATAAATGATAAGTTAAAATAGGTTTAAAAGCTCTTCTTTAAATAGTACAATAAATAGGCTTAAAGGTTAAACTTTCAATTTATCGGAATCATACAATATCACAACTGTTCTATGCTGTTCCAAGCCCTCAAATATGTATAAAGGCAAGAACTCTTGCAAATTTTTTAATGATATTTTTTAACTTTTTAAAGCAAAAATGTCATTTATTCACTAAATGCGCTTTAAATGAGCCCTATTTTATCAATTTCATACATTGAAATTCAATAAAACGGGAACGAAGCCGATGTAAACGATTACAATTCCTGCGACCAAATCGGTTAATAATCCTACAAACTGTCCTTTTCTTGCGCTTTGTCTAAAATTTACAATTGTCCAAAAAATCCAAAAGCACATTCCATATAATTCCCTAATTTTGAGACATGTCCAACTTCGATCCGAAAAGCATCTTACCCACGCTCCCCGAACAACCAGGGGTTTATCGCTATTTCGATGAAACGGATACCATTATATATATAGGGAAAGCCAAAAATCTCAAGAACCGGGTCAGCAGCTATTTTACTAGCATCCAAAACCACAATACCAAAACCCGGAAATTGGTACAGCAAATTCGCAAAATTGAATTTACCATTGTCCATTCCGAGTTTGACGCACTACTATTGGAGAACACACTCATCAAGCAGTACCAACCCAAATACAACATCCTTCTGCGTGATGATAAAACCTATCCTTTTATATGCCTAACGAATGAAGACTTCCCTCGCCTCATCACCCTGCGGCGCATTGATCATAAAATAGGCACCTTCTTCGGCCCCTTCGCAAATCCCAAGGCAATGAACAGCCTGTTGGAAATGCTTCACCAATTATACCCCATTCGAACATGCTCACTAGCCTTAAAGCCTAGTAATATCGAACAAGGAAAATTCAAAGTCTGTCTCGAATACCATATCGGTAATTGCAAAGGCCCCTGTGAAGGCCTACAATCCGAAGCCGATTACCTCGTGTACATCGACCAAATAAGCAACATTCTCAAAGGCAACTACCAAAAACCCAAAGGCCTCTTCATCGAACGCATGCAAAATGCCGCGTCACGTTTAGCCTTTGAAGAAGCCCAGGAATGGAAGGAGAAATGGGAACTCCTAGAAAACTTCCAAGCTAAATCCACCGTCGTTAATCCCGCTATCCATGACGTGGATGTCTTTACCATGGTCTCCGACGAACAATTGGCTTACATCAACTTCATGAAAGTCATCAACGGTACCATCTTGCAATCACAGACTTGGGAAGTCAAGAAAAAACTCAACGAAGACGAAGCTGATTTATTGACGATGATGATTTGGGAGAAGCGCGACCAATTTCACAGTGAAGCGAAAGAGATTCTCACCAACATCCCAATGACTATCGAATTCAAAGGAGCCAAAAATACAATCCCACAAATGGGGGATAAGAAAAAGCTTCTCGACATGTCATTGAAAAATGTCCTTTACTTCCGAAAAGAAAAGGCCGACCGAAAAGCCGCCGAAGAAAGTGGAGGCGACCGCAAAATGCGCGTGATGCTCACCTTGAAAAACGATTTGCGCTTAACTCAATTACCTAAACGCATCGAATGCTTCGATAACTCCAACCTGCAAGGAACCAATCCCGTGTCCGCCATGGTTTGTTTTATCCAAGCCACCGCTGCTAAAAAGGAATACCGACTATTTACCCCACGTACAGTAGAAGGACCTGACGACTTCGCCACCATGCATGAAGTTATCACCCGTCGGTACACCCGCCTCCTCGAAGAAGAAGCCGAATTGCCCGACCTCATTATTGTCGATGGAGGTAAGGGCCAACTCAGCGCTGCCTGCGATGCCTTAAAAGCCATCGGCCTGTACGGACAAATTCCCATCATCGGAATCGCCAAAAGATTAGAGGAAATCTACTTTCCCGAGGATAGCCTACCCGTATATATCGATAAGAAGTCTGAGTCACTCAAATTGATCCAACAACTCCGGGATGAGGCACACCGCTTTGGCATCACTGCCCATCGAAATCGGCGAAGTAAAAATTTCCTCGTCAGCCAACTCGAAGAACTCGAGGGCATCGGCAAACTCACTGCACAAAAATTATTAAAACATTTTGGGACCATTCGCCAGATGTACGAAGCCCCGATGGATGAACTCGAAAAGGTTGTAGGAAAAGCCAAAGCCCCAATGCTCCGAAGCCAAATCAAAATATGGCTCGACGAAAAAGCCTAATCTCTCGATTTAAATCGTCCAATATCAATATGCTGTACTTGACGGTAGACCTGTATCACCAAGGCCAAAGCTACAGCCATCTCACAAACCCCTACCACCAAGACAAAGATTCCAAGCATCAAACCCTGATTCGAGCTGTCATGCCTCGAAAAAGCAATCAAATTTAAATTAGCCGCATTCAACATCAACTCAATACCCATCAATACGAAAATGGCATTTCGTTTCAGCAATAGCATGCTAAATCCTGTCGCAAACAACAAAGCACCCGCCCATAAAAACAATACTAAGGGTATCTCAGTCATGATGCTTAGCTATATAAGTCGCGCCAATCAAGGCGATTAATAAATAAATCCCAACAAGTTCAAAGGGCATAGCATAATCGGTCAACAAAGCCACACCGACAAAACTTAGTTTAGACCCTGAATTGGCAATCTCAGCACCTTCAAAATTTCCTCGGCAAATCACCCAGACCAAGGAAGCAAATACAATTCCGCCGATCAGTAAAGGCCAAAACCGTGAAGACTCCTCGGTAAGCAAATCATTTTGATTTTTATCCCCACGTCCCGACTGATTGGTCAACATGATTCCAAAAAGAATTAGGATCAACACGCCTCCTACATAGACCAACAAATGAGAAACCGCCATGATATCCGCATAGGCTAACACATACAGCCCAGCCAAACCCAACATGGTCATAAACATAGCCAATGCCGCATGCAAAATGTTTTTCGTCCATAGCATTACCAACGCACTTCCGCACGTGAGCAAAACCAGAAACAAAAAAGCTAGGATAATGGGAGACATGGGCTTAGATGTTAGTCATTAGACGTTGGACTTGGGTCATCAGACTTTGGAATGACTGGCTTTTTAAAACTAGGCTTGAACGCAGGCTTCGGTTTAGTCGTTGGACTTTGGTCATTGGTCATTAGACCTTGGAATTCAGACTCCGAACTATCATTATCCACCTTCGGACTCTCCCCTTCCTCCTTCGGACTTACGACTTCGGACTTCGGACTTTCCCCTACGGACTGTTGACTAGCCACCGCCTTTGGTTTAAACCCGGGCTTAAACGCAGGCTTGGATTTAGTCGTTGGACTTTGGTCATTGGTCATTGGACCATGGAATTCAGACTCCGAACTATCATTTTCCTCCTTCGGACTCTCCCCTTCAGACTGGGGACTAGCGACTAGCGACTGTTGACTAGCCACCGCCTTCGGCTTAAACCCGGGCTTGAACGCAGGCTTGGATTTAGTCGTTGGACTTTGGTCATTGGTCATTGGACCTTGGACTTCGGACTCCGAACTATCATTATCCTCCTTCGGACGCTCCCCTTCAGAAAGGGGACTAGCGACTAGCGACTGTTGACTAGCACCCGCTTTCATCTCCGCCTTCTCCGCTACAAACTGCTCATACAATTTCCGCTTCTCATCAGCCTGCTCAGGCGTCAAATTGGCAAATGAGAAATTATGATCTTTGACCTCAAATACGGAAAAATCATATTCCGAAGTCATGGTTAAACATTCCGTCGGACAAACCGTCGTACACAAACCACAAAAGCAGCATTTCGACATATCTATGTCAAACTTAGCTGCATACAAACGAATTGGCGAACCATCAGAAGTATGCCCCACCAAGCCTGTAGCTTTAATCGGTTCAATATCAATACAATCTACCGGACAAACCTTCACACATTTATCACAAACGATACAATCGTCCATCTCATTGTGCAACTGATAACGCCCATTTACCGGTGTTGGAATCTCAACATTGGGATATTCCAAAGTTACAATTCCATCTGGATTCTGAAAATATGCCGAATCTTGAATTTGATGTACCGAACGCCGCTTTCTCGCATTCCAAGCATGTTTCCAAGTCAACGCCATCCCCTTGCGGGTGCTTTGAACCACCTCGAAAATCTCCTTGAAATAGGTTCCAATCGCAGACATCTTAAAAATAAATTGCTGGGAATGAAGAGGGATCAGACTCCCGCATCATTTCATAAACTGTATCTACAACATTCTCCACATTAGGCTTAGAGAAATAGTCTCCATCCGAACTATAGGCAGGACGATGAGGCCTAGCCGCCAAACATCTGGCTGGACTATCCAACCACGCAAAAGCTCCCTGCTTATCCAACACCTCCTGCATCATATAAGCCGAGGCACCTCCCGGCATATCCTCATCCGCAAACAAGACACGATGCGTCTTTTGAATCGACGTCAAAATATGATGATACCGATCAAATGGCAACAAGGTCTGCACATCAATTACCTCCACCGAAATACCCATCTCAGACAATGCCTCCGCCGCTTCCATAACGATCCGACACATCGAACCATAGGTAACCACCGTTAAATCATTCCCTTCACGTAAGATTTCGGGCACCCCCATAGGCACCACCAATTCCTCTAAATTAGCAGGCATCGGCTCCTTTAAGCGATATCCATTTAAACATTCCACAACAAGTCCCGGATCATCCCCGGCCAATAAGGTTCGGTACATACCCGCAGCCTGTGTCATGTTTCTAGGCACACAAAAATGTACCCCACGCAAACCGTTCAATAACACCGCCATCGGACTGCCCGAATGCCAAATACCCTCCAATCGATGCCCACGTGTACGCAAAATCATCGGCGCCTTTTGACCTCCTGCCGTACGATAGTGCAAACAGGCCCAATCGTCCGACAATACCGCGAAGGGATAAAAAATATAATCCAAGTATTGTATCTCCACAATCGGACGCAAACCACGCATGGAAGCCCCCAATCCCTGACCCACAATACTAATTTCGCGAATTCCCGTATCTGTAACTTTCAAAGGACCAAATTTTTCCTGCAAGCCCGCTAAGGTTTGATTCACATCCCCGATTTGACCGACATCCTCTCCCAAAATAAACACGCGAGGATCCTCCAAAAACTTCGAAAAACTCTTATTCAAAATCTCCCGACCATCCACCATCATAGGCTCCTTGTCATATACCGCCTTTACCTCCTGAATTAATAGCGGACTATCCTTCGATTCGCTCATCTGATGCGAACTAAACCGGCGGTGATTCCGCGCCTCTAATTCAGCTAACCACTTTCTCAGCAACTTGACTGCAGGTCCCTGAAAGAAGCGGAAGGCCCGCAATGCCTTACGACCCGCACGCACCAAATCACTAAATATCGGATAAGGCAATTCATTCAATTCCGCCAAAATAGGCTCCAACAAGCCCGGCTCATTCGTCGAATCATAAAGATTCTTCG
Organism: Aquirufa sp. 5-AUSEE-100C1; assembly: GCF_054558655.1. NCBI lineage: Bacteria > Pseudomonadati > Bacteroidota > Cytophagia > Cytophagales > Flectobacillaceae > Aquirufa > Aquirufa sp. 5-AUSEE-100C1. The sequence goes on from NZ_JBPXKO010000002.1 coordinate 490,656, forward strand.
CTATGCGTAAAAAAGCTTTCTTATCAACATCAATCGCCGCCATATAGGCCGCAAAAGCTTCTTTTTGATACTTCCTCGCTAAAGCCGTCGACTCCACATCAATGGCCTGTATCTCCTCCTCTGTCGCAAAACCCTGTGAAACAATCCAAGCAGCAAAATGTAAATTACAATCGGCATCCTGCTCGAATTGAAGGCGATCAGCCGACTTATATCTTTCGTGTGAACCAGACGCCGAATGACCCTGTGGTTGAGTACATTCTATCACATGAACCATACATGGCACCATTTCTTCACGTGCCAAACGAGCAGCCCGCTGATATGCGTCAATTAAGCCTGGATAATCCCAAGCCTTCACCTGAATAATCTCTAATCCCTTCTCCGTGTCCGTTCGTTGATAACCAGACAATGCCTTCGAAATGGATGACTTAGTCGTTTGATATTCAATCGGAACCGAAATACCATAGCCATCATCCCAAACCGAAAAAACAATCGGAACCTGCAGAACTCCTGCAGCATTAATACATTCCAAATACATCCCCTCCGAAGTCGAGGCATCCCCGATCGTCGTAAAACAAACCTCTTGACCACCCTTCGAAAACAAGGCGCTATGGGCTTCCAAATCAGCACGCTCACGATATAATTTGGACGCATATGCAATTCCCAAAGCACGTGGTGCTTGGGCTGCTGTAGAAGATATACCTGCAACCGAATTATAGCGCGTAGTTTGATCAATCCACTCTCCCTTATCGTCCAACCAGCGGGTGGCGTGATGATTATTCATCTGCCGACCGCCTGAATGGGGATCGAATTGAATATCGGGATGTCCGTACAATTGTGCAAAATATTGGGGCCAGGTTAAATCACCGATAGCCACCCCAATCGTCTGATCACGGTAGTAACCCGAGACATAATCCCCAGGCTGCATGGAACGCGCCAAAGCCAATTGGCAAAGCTCTTTTCCATCCCCGTAAATTCCAAATTTAGCCCGTCCTGAAAAGACTTCCTTTCGAACCAACATACTGCATGCTCTACTGATTGAAGCGAGCCGGTAGTCATCTAATACCCTTTCAGGATCAAATGAAATAGCAGGATTAGAAAAGGAATAATGATTCAACGAAGTCAACGGTATCCTGTTAAATTTAACATGTAAAAATACAACAAAATAATCGGCGACCAAATAAGTCCTAAGCCATTTATTTCAGAAAAACTCGAACATTTCTTTTGCCGAATCTTTACATTGTTTTAGATTTGCCCACTTAGTAAACCAAAATAAAAACAACCATGAAGAAATTTTTAGGCGTGTTAGCGCTAATCATTGGATTCGCTTTTCAATCAAATGCACAAGGTGCTATCAAATTCAAGTCGGAAAAACACGATTTTGGTAAAATTGTCGAAGGAACGCAAGCTACTTACAGCTTTGAATTCACGAATACAGGTAAAGCACCCGTAGTTATCTCCAACGTACAACCTTCTTGTGGTTGCACAACACCGGAATGGACTCGTGAGCCAATTATGCCAGGAAAAACAGGGAAAGTAACCGCGTCTTACAACTCAACCGGTCGCCCAGGGAACTTTAATAAATCCATCACTGTGGTAAATAACGGAGAGGTTCAGCAAATCCAATTGTTTATCTCAGGTACGGTTCAGCCCAAGAAATAGGCCAAAATTATCACAATCAAAAAAGGGACACTCACTCGAGCGTCCCTTTTTTATTTAGTCGTGATTCAACAGTGCTTTACCGCGCAATCCATTAATCCACGAAGCTATCTTCAAGACATCGCCTGCTGGCACATGACTCATTGGCGCCATCTCCGTCGCATAATCCGGCCAATTCTGCGGATTAGGCTTATAAACCAATTCCAAGATTTGTTTATCCGTATAATTGCGCTTCGCGATATCTGCATACGAAGGACCTACAACCTTTGCCTCTTTGGCATGGCAAGCTAAACAAGTATGTTTCTTCAATAAAGCCATCGCCTCCGCATCGCTAATCACAGTTGTTTTTGCTTTCTTGGTGGGCTTCGCCTCAACTTGCTTTACCTCAGCTACCTGTACCGGACGATTTGCACTTTGCACGGATAATTTGCTCCCTGATGGAATTTGATTTAAGGTATAATAAGCTGTTTCGTGCAAGAGTGGCTCTCCGGCTTCGTTGCGAATGCCTTCCAATTTAAATTCATGGATGTAATATTGACGTAGGCCATCGATCACCAAACGCACTTTACGCTTGTCGGATGAAACATCCACCGCAGCGATCTTCAAATCTTTCAATTCAATAATCGGGCTTCCGTACTGATGTTGGTATTTGTAGATATACGATCTCAAGGCATAAGACGCTGCCTTTTTGACCGAATTCACATCCACCGCCTGCGTGAAGCTGATCTCAAAACCATCCGGTCTTGCTTGAATATCTTGAATTTCAAATGGCATCACTCCATTCCAAACCAGACGCTGCAAACCAAACTCCTCCTTACCCGTAGAACCCCATCCACGTGATGTCATCCCGACGAACATCGACCCATCTAAGCCAAATCGCTCACGTAAAATACCCGACTGAAATCCTTCCCGGTAATTGATACAAAATCCTTGATAAACCCCATTCACTTTTTCCAAACCCATGCGCATCACCTTGGATTGCCCTTGGTCGGCCACAAAGTATTGCCCCGGGAATGGACTGAATTTCCCGCGCGTGGTATCTTGTAAAATATCGGAAGTCGAAATACCCATAATTGCATGCGGAAACCAAACAGCTGGTAACTTCAAATTCTTCACCTTGGCTGCCGCCTCATACATTGGAGCACCATTATCTTGGATCTCCTCTAGGGTTAGACGGAAAGGACTATTCGGCTCTTTGGCCCATTTTAAACCACCTGGATTTCCTGCAAAATCACCTTTTGCCAAGTGAGTTACACGTCCAGATCCTACCCAATCCCCTTGATTCTCGCCATAAAAAATATCCCCATCTTGATTAATGCTGTAACCCGCAGGAGAACGCAAGCCTGCTGCGAATGGCTCCAAAGTACCATCCGGATGAATCTTTACTAACCAACCGCGCCATTTAGCGAATTTACCCTCGCCAAATCCAACCCATGCTAGGTTTAGCGTAACGAGCATATCCCCGTTTTTGTCGAAGACAGGCCCATAAGTGTACTCATGGTAATTTCCCGACAACTCAAATTGATAAATCGGTTCATACAAATCCGCCACGCCGTTGCGATCGGTATCCGTAATTTTCGTCAACTCCCCACGCTGTGAACAATAGAAAGCCCCATCCTTGTAGGCAAGCCCCAATACCTCATGCATACCCGAAGCGAAGCGCTTGTAATGCACCTGATGATTCGTGGTTTGATATGGATTTTCGATAATCCAAATCTCTCCCCGACGCGTACTTACGGCCAATCGGCCATCTGGCATCGTGGCAATCCCCCCTATCTCCAAATAGATTTCCTTCGGAATCGGAAGGGTTTTAATTTCATAATAATCCTTTTCCGTTTTTTGTGCCGGCTTCTGTGCAATAGCACAAATAGAGATTAATAATAATGCGATTGTATAGTGTATGTTTTTCATCTGCTTACCAAATCAACTGATACGAAATTTCATTTCCCTGCACCGGTATACGCTGCTGCTTCAAGCCATTTTTCGGACTTAATACCTCACCTGACCGACCATCCCACTGAACAAAATAGGATTGACCTTGTAAGCCAATTAGATTCGGCTGAACATGAGCAATGCCATGATAGCTATTGCCTAACACCAATTCACCGGCCGATTGCATGGAGCTCGTTGACTTATAAGTCAAGGTCCGCTCGAGACCCGTTCCAGATGCGTTTGGACGAATGTAATCCTCCAGCATTAAGTTGGCAGCAGGCCATTGATACATAAATACCGGTCGGCCGTCCTTCAAACGGAAACCTTTATAAACAAGCTCTGTCGAATCAGCTTGCACCTGATGTGCTAAAACCAATGGAAATTGGCCATCCAATGAAACCGAAACACCCATAGGCTCAGAGGTTTGTGGCTCACCACGATTCTCCCACATTTGAGTCGCATTTAAGAAGGGGCCACGCCATATATGAAGTAAGGCCCCTTGTTTCAAATCATAGGAATAATGCATTCCCGAGGGATCTCCCACTTGAATAACATGCGTCTTTTTCTTTCCTTGATGAAAGGCAAATGAACGCTGGAATACAGGCTCAGCATTTGCTTTTACTTCAATGAGTCCGACCGCTTCTGGGTCAGGTAAAGAAGTTCGCTCATGCATAGCAACTGGGTGAGAACCGATACGCTTAACATACAAACCCAAGGCCTGCGGACCCCAAGGAAAATCCTTAATTTGAATGACCTCTAATTGATGCTTGCCAGCTGTTAACTTCGTTTTGGCCGACACCATTTCGGAATACCAATGCGCTCCTTGATTAAGTTCGATCCCATCTACTTTCACCACACCTGAACCGGTCCAGTATGACTGAAATTCGTATTCATCTGTTTCAGGCACCTCAATCTCCGATTTATAATGAATCAGATAATCATTTTTAGCTTTGATAACCTTATAGGTCAAGCGATCTAATTTTCCAGATTCAACGGCCTTAGCATTGCCAATGACAGGTTCGGTAAATTTACCTGTGTAATAATCAAAAGTTACCGGACCCATCTTGACAGAGGGTTTATCATAGGTTTCGTAACGAATGTTTTTAAAAGCGACTTGCGTATGATCACCCTGCACAAGAATAGGTGCCGAGGCAACTTCTTGGGTAGATACCGCGCCACGCGTTACACCCAGCACTTCGATATTCTCATGAATTAATATGCCGTTAAGTATGACTTTCTTAAAGATCGCATTTTGAATTTTCTTACCATTAGCATCGAAACGAGGCGCTTGAAAATCGATTTCCATGGTTTGCCAAAGGCCTGGCGCCTTCGAAGCATTTTGCATCGGTGCATAGCCCTCATAACCTTCTTTTCCCTTACCGCGTGCATCATCCCAACGCTCGTAAATTCCGCCACAATCACCAAAATTCAACTTCTTTTTACCCCATGAATCAGCTAATTGAACTTCATAGCGACTTTGCAGGTAAACGCCTGAATTCCCTTTTTTAGGCAACATAAAGTCAAACATCAAATGAATATCTCCATGTGAAAATCCGAAGCTAAGATCATCCGTGCGATGGTACTTCCCGTTTCGGATGGTGTTTACTAAAATACCCTTCCCTGTAGCTACTTGAAAGGAACTGTCGGAGTAGGCAGCCTGTACAGCTCCCTCGATGGTCCAATTAGCACTTGGAGACTTAAAGGCGGATAAATCAATGAGGTTAACCGGTTGTTGGGCCAAACAGGCCCACGACAATAGGCTGAGCAAGAGAATGTTGCGCATAAGCATAGTTAAAAAGGTTCTTCTAGCAAATCTAACAAAAAAGTATGAACTATTTCATCGGCACAATCAGTATACTGGTAGCATATTTTCAAAGAATATTTTGCAAATTGTTTACTTCGAATCCAAATTCGTGAATACATGGCAAAATTCAAGTTACTTTCGAGGCCCATTTTATTGCATCTCCTGTTCTGGGCATGTCTTTTGGCATTGCCGATTCTATTAGGACCTAGCTCGCAATCACAAAACCCGGAGGAAATCCAACGTCATTTTCAGTGGAATTTATTCTTTTTCGTATTTGGATTAGCCAATATTCCCATCTTCTACATCAACACGGAAGTTTTAATCCCGAAAGTCCTCAAACGCCAAAAACTCGTTGTTTACCTGCTTTTCCTAGTAGTTGGGTATTTTATCATGGTGGGGTTAAATGATTTAATTTTTGAAATTCTCTTCAAAGATTTAACTCCCCCACAACGCCCTCGAGGAGGTGGTGGCGGCATGAAGCGATTCACCTACCTACGGATTATTTTTCAATACCTTTTCATCATCGCTATCGGAATCAGTTACCGATTCTTGTCGGACAATATGAAGGAACAAGAGGCCAAAAAAGAGGAAGAAAACGAGCGCTTGAAATCGGAACTTTCCTTTCTTCGTTCGCAAATTAGCCCGCATTTCATGTTTAATGTGTTGAATAGTATCGTTTCACTTTCAAGGAGAAAACCGGATAATGTGGAGCCCGTCGTAATCAAATTATCGGAATTGATGCGTTATATGATTTACGAGACGAGCGACGCCAAGGTAGCCATCCTAAAAGAAGCAAACTATTTAGAGTCTTACATCGAATTGCAGCGTTTACGCTTTGGAAACGATATCGAGATTGAATTCAAAAACGAGATTTCAGGCTCCTCGGGAACTATCGAACCCATGTTGCTCATCCCCTTTGTGGAAAATGCCTTTAAGCACGGGGTGGGAATGATGGAGAAACCCACAATTACCATTCAACTCATCGATAACACACAATACCTTCACTTTGTCGTAAAAAACAAAATAGGTCCCCATTCGACTGAGAAAAAAGATGAGAGTTCGGGAATTGGGTTGACGAATGTGCGAAGACGTTTGGAATTACTTTATCCCGAATCCCATAAATTGGTCATCACCGAAAAAGATAATACCTACTTGGTCGATTTGATGATCACACACAGCTAATCCAATGGAAGAAAACGAACAATTTTCAGAACTGCCCAGCACCATCTTAAGGTGCATCGCCATTGACGATGAGAGTTTGGCCTTGGACTTGGTGGAGGACAACATTGCCAAAGTACCTTTTTTGAAATTGGAGGCGCGTTGCCGAAATGCCTTTGAAGCGATCGAATACCTACAAAATAACGCAGTAGACCTCATTTTCTTAGACATTCAAATGCCCGGTTTGACGGGTGTACAATTCTTGGAAGGGCTGACGCAGAAACCGATGGTGATCTTTGTGACGGCTTACCAACAATACGCTTTGGAGGGTTTTAACTTGGATGTAATCGATTATGTCTTAAAACCGATATCGTTCGAGCGATTCCTCAAGGCGAGCCATAAAGCCTTGGATTTCTACAAGAGCAAGCAAGCGCTGTTGGGCAATTTGAATAAGCCGGAGGTGAAGGCAGATTATATTTTCATACATGCCGACTACTCCCTCATGAAAATCATGTTTGAGGATATTTTATACATTGAGGGTTTGAAGGATTACATCAAAATCCATTTGCGGAATCAGAAATTCCCGATTGTTTGTCGGATGACCATGAAGCTAATCAGCGAAAAACTACCATCAGATGAATTCCTGCGGATACACAAATCCTTCATCGTTTCGCTGAAAAAAATCGAATCCATTCGGAATCAAAAAGTCAAAATTGGGGAGAATCATATCCCGTTGAGCGATTCATATTCCGAACAATTCTATCAGACGATTGGCTACCAAAAAGAGTAATTATTTTAGCTTCTTTTTCCCAAAGTGGTAATTCACCCCTAACCAAGCACGCAATAAACCCGTTTGCACTTTGGAATCAGTGTAGGGAGTTACCTCAAAATTCAAACCGAGACGAGGTACTGCTGTGAATGGAAACGCACGCACGCCTACGCTCCCGTAATATCCCTTCAGAATCGAGGATTGGTTGAACACATTGGACATCCAGCCCACATTGACTCCACCCCCTACATAAAATAGAGCATCTTTGGTTTTGTGAACAGTAAGCATTGGGCCAAATTCAGACGTCAAAGCGGATGTCGCTGAATTCATTTGCATACGCATTTCTGCCCAAGCTGTGTTTGTCGGATTCGTCGAAATCGCCAATTGGGAGTTGAAAGGGTAATAGGAAATGGATTGTGCTTGAACGAGGCATGTGGAGGCAAACAAAAAGCCAAGAATGGCGAGTGATTTTTTCATCAAATAGGGTTTTGCGTTACGAAAATCGGAGGTTTTGATTGGGACTAACAATTTATGTAACTTTGATTTTTGGCAAATATACAACTATGTCCATTCTGAAAAAATTAGCGGGCGAAACACTTTCCTATGGCTTTAGCACCATCTTAGGAAGATCCCTTAATTTTTTATTGGTATTCGTCCATACTTGGGCATTTCTTCCGGCAGAACTAGGAGTCAATGTGAAGCTTTATGGCTACGTGGCCATCGCAAACATTATTTACACCTATGGCATGGAAACGGCCTATTTCCGATTCGCCAAAGAAGCCCCGGAAAAGTACTACAATATCATCCTGACGGCAATCATTGTCACTTCAGGCTGCTTTACACTGTTTTTATTCTTATTTGCGGATCCGATTATGGTCCAATTGGGCTACCCGGGAAAGGGGATATTCTTAAATTGGTTGGCTCTCATTTTAGCCATTGATGCGATTACAGCAATCCCATTTGCTAGACTACGTTTGGAGAATAAAATCCGAACATTTGTCAAGGCAAAGATCGTTTCAATCCTCTTGAATGTTGGCCTGAACTTGTTTTTCCTCATGCTCTTAAAGCCCTTAGCCGAAGGGGAAATTCAGCTCGATGTGCCGCGCTTTTTCCGGGAATTATACCAACCGGGAATTGGGGCGGGGTATATCTTTTTAGCCAACTTAATCGCGAATGCGAGTTTATTCTATTGGCTTTCAGCTGAATTCAAAGCATATCGATGGCGTTGGGATTGGACGGAATTCAAAGCACTTTGGATATATGCGTATCCAATCATGTTCATGAGCTTGGCGGCTATGTTTAATTTGATGTTTGATCGATTGTTGCTGGAATCTTACTTGCCGGAAGGCTATTATCCAGGAAAGACATCCCAAGATGCGTTAGGCATTTATGGCAATTGTTATAAGCTTTCCGTCTTTATGAGTTTGGCGATTCAGGCATTTAAGTATTCTGCCGAACCCTTCTTTTTAGGTAAGAAAACAGCCGAAAACAGCAAAGAAAACCTGGCTCTTATCACCCATTGGTTTGTGATTGTGTGTACCTTTCTTTGGGTGGGGGTGTCGTGTAATTTATTTTGGATCAAAACCTTATTTCTTCGTCGAGCGGTATATTGGGAAGGCATGGGTATCGTTCCGATTTTATTACTTGCTAATTTGTTCTTAGGAATATACTACACGCAATCGGTTTGGTTTAAACAAACAAATAAGACCTACTTTGGTACCGTAATCACATTAATCGGTTTAGCTGTCACCTTAATCGGCAATATTTTATTTATCCCTAGCTATGGTTACATGGCCTGCGCGTACTCGTTTTTGGCATCAAGCATTGTGATGACAGTGCTTTGTTATTTGGGTGGGCAAAAATATTCCCCAACACCCTATCGCTGGAAAAGTGATTTATTTTATATCTTGTTGGGAGCCATCTTGATTTATGGGGCGAATACCTTAAGCAAAACAGGTGTGATACCCGAATTCCTGGCACAAAATTTAGCCGTGATCGGTTTAATGGCCCTTGTATTAGGCCGTGAATTTTCTTGGAAAACAGGAAAACCTAAATTAATTGAATAGTCCCGCATGAAGCAAGAATTGAAAACGCAATACCTTCAACTCAAACTAAAAATAAGTTTGATGCTTGCGCGTTTGCAAGAAAATGACGGGAAAATCGAGGAGTTAGAGCGGAATCATGCGGCGCTCCAACGAAAATATGATGAGCAAACGATAGAACTACAAACCGCTTTGAGCCAGATAAAAGAATTGGAGAAAAGCTTTAAAAAATCAGATAAAATTGGTAAACTTGTAGTTAATACAGAAGATACAGAGGCAGCAAAAGCTGAACTGAAGAAAAAGTTAGACGAATATATAGTAAGTATAGATCATTGTATTGAGCAATTACGCAAACCATGAGTACTAAACTACCTTGTAACCTCCTTTTGGGCATTCAAAATGTCGCGCTAAAGGTTAGTGAAGAGGAGGAGTCCTGTGTGCGGAAAGCGGCAAATTTGGTTAACCGACTTGTAAAATTTTACGAGAAAGAGACAAATAGTTCAGATCCGAGTAAGATTATGGCCCTGGTGGCATTGGATTTGGCTATGTGTGGATTGAAATTCGAGACGGAGACACGATCATTAAATAACAATGTTCATTCGGAAAACGAGCAATTATTATCGCTCGTAGAAGAATTCAAACTATAATCCCCCTTTTTATTTCAGTCGTTTAGGTCGCCGATGTTCATAAACTAACATATAATGACCATTACGATATCCATTATTTTATCCATCATCGCGGCAGCGGGTGGATTATTTGTGGGAAAAACATTTTCCTCCAAATCAAACAAAAATTACGAAGAAGAAGCACAGCGCAAAGCCGCTGAAATCCTAAAAAATGCAGAATTCGCAGCGGAAAACTTGAAAAAAGACCGCATGCTTGAAGCCAAAGAAAATTTCTTGCGTTTGCGCGGGGAATTCGAGGAAGAGACTCAAGCGAAGAAAGGTATTCTATTGGAGAATGAGCAAAAATTACGCGAGAAAGAGCGTAGTTTAACGCAGCAACAAGAACAACAAAAGCAGGCAGAGCAAGACTTGAACGCTCAAAAGCAGAGCCTTCAATCCAAAGAAGAAAACTATCGCAAGAAGATGGAAGACGTGGAGAAGAAGCGTGAGGAAGCGGAAGCGATGTTGGCCAATCAAATCAATCAATTAGAGAAGATTGCGAATTTATCTGCCGACGAGGCTCGTCAGCAATTGATAGATGCCCTAAAAGCTGAGGCGGAAAGCAAGGCAAGCTCATTGGTAAAACAAGCCATCGAGGAAGCGAAATTGACAGCGACGAAAGAGGCGAAGAAGGTCGTTATCGAGACGATCCAACGGACGGCAGCGGAAAATGCCATCGAAAACTGTGTATCTGTTTTCAATATTGAGTCAGATGACATCAAGGGTAAAATCATTGGTCGGGAAGGACGTAACATCCGCGCACTGGAAGCGGCTACCGGAGTTGAGTTTATCGTAGATGATACCCCAGAAGCTATTATCATTTCCGGTTTCGATCCGGTTCGTCGGGAAATTGCCCGCCTATCTTTGCACCGTTTGGTACAAGATGGCCGTATCCACCCCGCACGTATCGAGGAGGTAGTTAATAAAACCAAAAAGAACATCGACGATGAAATCATTGAGATTGGGGAAAAGACGGTCATCGATTTAGGGATTCACGGTTTACATCCGGAATTGATTAAAATGGTGGGACGTATGCGTTTCCGTTCATCGTACGGACAGAATTTGTTACAGCACTCCCGTGAAGTAGCTAAATTATGTGCAACAATGGCCGCTGAATTAGGACTTAACGCTAAGTTAGCCAAACGTGCAGGTTTACTTCACGATATTGGTAAAGTTTGGCACGAAGAGCCTGAACTACCACACGCATTGTTGGGAATGGAGCTTGCACAAAAATACAAGGAGCATCCAGAAGTATGTAACGCGATTGGAGCTCACCACGATGAATGTGAAATGACATCGATGATTTCTCCGATTATTCAGGTATGTGATGCGATTTCAGGATCACGCCCAGGTGCCCGTCGGGAAATGATGGAGTCTTACATGAAGCGTTTACGCGACTTGGAAGACTTAGCCACATCGTTCCAAGGGGTACAAAAATGTTATGCAATTCAAGCAGGTCGTGAGCTACGTATCTTGGTTGATTCCGAGCACGTAAGCGACGATAAGGCATCGAAGCTATCATTTGATATCTCGCAAAAAATCGAGAAGGAAATGCAATATCCAGGCCAAATCAAAGTAACGGTTATCCGTGAAATGCGGGCCGTGAATTTTGCCAAGTAGTCGGGCCGACTATTTTGAATCAAGTAATAAACTAGTAATTTGCAAACGCTGCTGGAACCATCATCCCAGCAGCGTTTACTTTTTATGGAACTCATCTCACCACATACAGACGCTCATTGGAAGGCTTATTATGCCCTACGCTATACCGTTTTGCGTGAACCATGGAATCAACCCCTAGGTTCCGAGGTACTAGGGGATGAACCATCGGCAATTCATATCATGGCGTTGGAGGGAGACAAGGCAATTGGGGTTGCTCGTATGCACGAATCAGCTCCTCAGCAAGGACAAGTACGCTGTGTGGCGGTGGCAACGGACCAGCAAGGAAAAGGGGTCGGCAAGGTAATCATGCTTGCACTCGAAGGAGAAGCAGCCAAATTGGGGTGGAATGAAATCGTGTTAGAGGCCCGTGAAAATGCCGTTCCTTTTTACCAAAGTTTAGGTTATGAAATTGAACAGGAATCCTATTTGCTGTTCGGGGAGATTCAGCATTACCGCATGAAAAAAGCGCTACCCCTTTCGGAATAGCGCCTCGCTCTTAGTGTTTATGTTCTAGGCCTTGGGCACTTGGGATCTGGTTGAATTCAATCCCGAATTTCTTTTCATCCTTGAAGGCTTCCTTCGGTTTGATATTTAAAATTTGGAACAATTCTTTGTCCGACTTTGCATCTGGGTTCGGTGTTGTTAATAAAACATCTCCCGAGAAAATCGAATTAGCACCCGCCATGAAGCAAAAAGCTTGACCTTCGTAGTTCAACTCGAGTCGGCCTGCAGATAAACGAACGGCCGACTTAGGCATCATGATTCTGGCTGTAGCAATCACACGAACTAAATCCCAAACCGATGCAGTCTTTTGGTTTTCGAAAGGGGTACCTTCCACAGGTACCAAGTTATTCACGGGAACTGAGCCTGGATGCTCTGGCAAATTCGCCAAGGTTAACAACATCCCAATTCGATCTGCCGTACTCTCTCCCATTCCAATAATACCACCCGAACAAACAGATAATTTTGCTTTGCGGACATTTCCCAAAGTCTCTAATCGATCATCGTAGGTGCGTGTCGAAATCACGTCATCATAATATTCCTCGCTCGTGTCGATGTTGTGGTTGTAGGCATAAAGACCTGCGTCCTTCAACTTCTGTGCTTGATCCTCCGACAACATCCCTAGGGTACAACATACTTCCATCCCCAAGGAGTTGACACCCTTTACCATGTCTAAAACACGATCGAAATCTTTGTTGTCACGCACCTCGCGCCAAGCAGCTCCCATACAGAAACGAGAACTTCCATTATCCTTTGCACGAACTGCGGCTTGAATAACTTCCTCGTAAGGCAGCAACTTTTGTACCTTGACATTGGTATGATAACGGGCTGCTTGCGAGCAATACGAGCAATCTTCTGGACAGCCTCCTGTTTTAATCGACAACAAGGTACTGATTTGCACCTCATTCGGGTCATGGAAAGCCCGATGCACCGTTGCCGCTTGATAAACTAAATCCAAAAAAGGTTGGTTGAAAATCTGCTCAACCTCTTCGCGTGTCCAATTATTTCTAATTTCCATATTCGTATTTACTATTCCAATTCCATCAAAAATGGCATCAAAGCCAAAAATCCTTCCCGCTTCTTCATGCGATCCAACTCCCAGATCGACTTTGTCCACGGCATATTTTTCTGAACAAAACGTGACTCCATCGAACTTTCCGAAAAAGCACTCGCAACTAATTCGTCGAAGAACGATTTAGCCTTCGGATACACGGCAACCTTATAACTCAAAGGTGTCAATTTCGCGCGATCCGCCGCAATCTCAATGGCCCGATCTAATCCCCCCAATTCATCCACTAAACCAATTTGCTTGGCTTGCACACCCGTCCAAACTCGACCACCCGCCAAGGATTGCAATTTTTCCAAGGACATTTTACGCCCCTTCGCTGCTTTCGAGGTAAAACTCAAATATCCTTGATTGACCATATTTTGCACAACGTTTTTCTCAAAATCGGTCAATGCGCTCGGCGAAGACATGAAGTTGGAGTGCGCATGCGTATTCACATGGTCTTGCGTAATCCCCAATTTATTCTTGAAGAAATTGTCGAAGTTTAACCATTGCGCAAAAATACCAATGGACCCGGTAATCGTTGTCGGCTGCGCCACAATCACATCCGTACCCATCGCCATGTAATAGCCACCCGATGCCGCATAATCGGACATGGAGGTAATAATGGGCTTCACTTTTTTGGCTAATTCAATCTCGCGCCACATGATATCAGACGCCAAAGAAGAACCTCCTGGCGAGTCGATGCGTAGGACAATGGCCTTCACCGATTTATTATCACGTAACTTTCGTAATTCCTTCACAAAATCATCGGATCCGATACTTCCATCGCCACCCTTCGTTCCCACGATCTCACCTTCAGCTACTAAAACCGCGATTTTAGCATTTCCTTCAACCGCCGGAATAGGGTTTTTGGCATGTAGGTAATCGGCCAACTTGACTAGATTCAATTCCTCGTCCTTCTTTTTCTTCGTCAAGGATTTCAATTTCGCTTCAAGCTCATCGAAATATCCCAACTTCACCATCCCTAAACGCTCGGCATTCTTGGGATCAAAGGCCTGTAAACTATCAGCAATCGTATTTAATCTTCCCGCGGAAATGCCACGGCTTTCGGAGATTTTTTGGAAGATTTCTTTATTGACCGATTGAATAAAGGATAGCGTTTGCATCTTATTCTCCGGACTCATGTCTTCGCGAATGAAGGGTTCGACAGCAGATTTATACTGCCCGACACGGAAAACCAAGGGTTCAATTTCTAACTTATCAAATGCCCTTTTATAGAACATGTATTGTACACTCACTCCATTAAAGTCTAACAAACCAGCCGGATTTAAGTATACGACATCCGCAACTGAAGCGATGTAATAAGCCTTTTCTGAATAGGAATTCGCATAGGCATAAATGAACTTTCCTGACTTTTTGAACTTCGACAAGGCATTCCGAATCTCGGTTAATTTGGCATAACCTGCCATTGGAAAGCTTACATTCAGATAGATACCTTTAATCTTGGAATCCACCCGAGCGCGCTCCAAAGCAGACAAAACCTGTATCAAACCTAAATTATCCGTACTGGAAAAGATAGGATTTGGAAGGTCCGACAAGGGATTTTCATCCGTCGAGGCATTCTCCACAATGGGTCTATTCAGATCCAAATGAAGTATGGATTCCTCCTTGACCTCAAACTCAGCGCTTGAATCACCCATAGCAGCGCCTAAACCCGCAAGCATAAGCAATGCGAAGACAAAGAAAAGGCAGATCCCCACCAGGGTTGCCAACGAATATTTAACAAATTGCCACATAGTAATCTTTTAAGTTAATTCGAATATCGAATCCTTTCATTTAATTAGGCAAGCAAATGTGACCAACGGTCAAAAGGGCTATCCGAAATTTTTCCGATAGTCCTCACGTGACTGACGAATCACCTCATGCGCAATCTCACGACCATATACATCATCAATGTCTACGGCCGGCGAAGTCGTCTCTCCGGGCAACATTTTATAGGTCCAAAAATAGTGACGCAAACGCTGTACTATATCTTTCGGAGCATCCGAAATATCACGCCATTTGCCGTAAATCGGATCATCTTTTAAAACCGCAATAATCTTATCATCCGCCTCTCCCTTATCTATCATACGAATTCCACCAATGGGAATCGCCTGGCATAAAATATCTCCATGGGTAATCGCACGCTCAGAAAGCACTAAAATATCCAAGGGGTCACCATCGCCTTGTGTAATATCCTTGCCGGAATACTTTCGTGCCAACTCCGCGATTCCATCTGAACAATAGGTTTGCGGCAAAAAGCCATACAAGGCAGGGACTATATTCGAGAATTTTTGAGGACGATCAATCTTCAAATATCCCGTTTGCTTATCAATTTCATATTTTACCGTATCCGTTGGTACGATTTCAATAAAAGCAGTTACTTGTTCAGGCATCTGGTCTCCAATCTGAATTCCGTGCCATGGATGAGCTTTAAAAAAGTTACGATTCATATTTTTATAAACTTTAAAAATCAACTTAGGTTGTATAATCTTCGCAAATTACAAAAAAATAAGGAATTGGAGAGAGTCCAAAGCCTTTTAAAAATTCCACATTTTCCCGTTTTTTCGTTAAATTTGCCGTTTGATTTATTAATATCATGATATACCCCATCATTCCTTACGGTGACCCCGTTCTTCGAAAAGTGGCAAAACCCTTGGACTTCAAAAGTCTCGACGTGGTGAAACTTGCAGAAGACATGTTCGAAACGATGTATGCCGCCAGTGGCGTCGGACTAGCCGCACCCCAAATCGGGATGGATATTCGGCTGTTCGTGGTCGATGGCAGACCCATGAATGAAGGTGAAGAAGACGATGATATCGACCCGTCTCTTATTGATTTCAAAAAGGTGTTTGTAAACGCAACGATCTTAGATGAAACAGGGGAAGAATGGGGATTCGAGGAAGGATGCCTTTCCATCCCGGGAATTCGGGGAGAGGTTTTCCGACCAGAATACGTAAAAATTCACTATTGGACAGAGCGTGGGGAAGAACGCACCGATGTATTTGAAGGATTTGCTGCGCGCATTATCCAACATGAATATGATCATATTGAAGGTATCTTATTTACCGACCACCTCAATGTGGTGAAGAAACGAATGATCAAAAATAAATTAAGTGACATTACCCGCGGGAAGGTTTCTGTGGACTATAAAATGAAGTTATCCCGCTAATTCAGCAACATGAAGATTTCAATTAATTGGTTACGTGATTTTATCGATTTGGCTCGTTTGCCCCAACAAGGTATTGCCGAGGAACTCGATGTTTTGTTGACAAACACGGGATTAGAAGTAGAAGCCGTGGAATCTCACGAAAAAATCCCGGGAGGATTACGTGGATTCGTTGTGGGGGAAGTACTTACCTGTGAAAAATTCCAAGTCAAAGAAAAGACCTTAAGCTTAACAACCGTAGATGCCGGTTTAGAAGAAATATTAACCATCGTTTGTGGAGCAGCCAATGTCGCAGCCGGCCAAAAAGTTATCGTAGCAACACCCGGCACCACCTTATATGATGCCAGCGGAAAAGCTTTGTTCACCATCGAAAAACGGAAGGTATACGGCCAACCATCCGAAGGCATGATTTGCGCAGAAGATGAAATCGGTATTGGCACCTCGCATGATGGTATTTTGGTGTTAGACACTCAACTACCTAATGGGACACCGGCAGCACACTATTTCCAGATTGATTCAGATTTAGTTTTAGAAATTGGTTTGACCCCCAACCGTGCAGATGCCGCCTCGCATTGGGGCGTGGCGCGTGACATCAAAGCAGTCAGTGGCATCGAAGTTACGTTACCGGATGTCGCTGCATTTAAGATAGCAAACAACGCATTCCCAATCGATGTACAAATTAAAGACACGGGATGCGCGCGCTTTTGTGGTTTAAGCATCGATGGCGTAAAAGTAGCTCCTTCACCGGCCTGGTTGCAAGAACGCTTGACGGCCATTGGCTTGCGTCCCATCAACAATATTGTCGACGTGACAAATTATATCTGTCATGGGTTGGGCCAACCGATGCATGCCTATGATTGGCATCAAATACGTGGCGGAAAATTAATCGTAGAACAAGCGAAAGCAGATAGCCTATTCGTTACCTTGGATGGAACGGAGCGCAAATTGTCTGGCGAGGAAATTATGATTTGTGATGCGGAAGGACCTATTGGATTAGCTGGTGTGATGGGCGGAGCGGATTCATCCATTCAAGATTCGACAACCAGAATTTATCTCGAAGTTGCTTACTTCAAACCGGAGCGTATTCGTAAAGCGGCACAAATTCACAGCTTAAAAACAGATGCTTCCTTCCGTTTTGAGCGCGGAACCGACATCGAGGCGAAAGCCTTTGCGATACAATATGCGGCATTGTTAATTCAAGAAATTGCGGGGGGTACAATCAGCTCCGAATTGGTCGATATATATCCCGAAAAACCTGTTTTAGCTGAAATTCCGATGACCTATGAGCGCGTAAAGAAACTCATCGGTATCGAAATTGGAGCGGAGCGAATCCAAGAGATCTTAATGGCCTTGGATTTTGAATTAAAGAATAAAACGAACGAAGGATTTTTAGCCATCGCACCGGCCTATCGCGTGGATGTGTCGCGCGAAGCTGATATTATCGAGGAAATCTTACGTATCCATGGATTAGACAATATTCCCTTGTCGGAGAATCTAAGCGCTAAATTCATCTCTGAATTCCCTGCTTTAGACAAAGAAAAGGTACAATTAAGCCTTGGCCAAAGTCTAGCCGCACGTGGATTCCAGGAAATCATCAGCAATTCCTTAACCAAAGGCGAATACCATGGCTTAATCGCTAAAGATTTAAGCTTCGATACAGTCGAAATTCTCAATCGATTATCGGAGGATTTAGGTGTTATGCGCCAACATTTGGTGTTCCACGGCTTGGAAGTTCTTGCACACAACATTAACCGCCGTCAAAAAGATTTGAAGCTTTTTGAATTCGGAAAGACCTATCACAAGAAGGGAGAAAAGTTCATCGAAAAGCGCCACTTGGCACTTTACATGACGGGACTTTCGGAGGGTGAAACCTGGTCACGTGCACCACAAAAGAGTCAGTTGCATCAATTATATGCACAGGTGATTGCGACCATGAAGCAATTGGGTGTATCTCAATTTGATACCAGCGTAATTGAGCAATCCAATGTTTTCGCTTATGGTTTAACGATAACGGTAAACAAAAAGGCTTGTGTTTCTTTGGGCTTGGTTCATCCGAAATTGGCTCAGCAATTCGATGTGAAGCAGGAAGTATTTATGGCAGACTTCGATTGGGATTTCTGGGTGAAACAGGAGAAAGGAAATTTTGTCTATCAAGAGATTTCGAAGTTCCCAGAAGTACGTCGGGACCTTTCATTAGTCATTGACCAAAGTGTTAGCTTGCAAGCCATACAGCGTGTCGCAGAACAAACGGAGAAAAACCTATTGAAAAACGTATCCGTGTTTGATGTGTATGTAGGAAAAAATCTCGGCGAAGGCAAGAAAGCTTATTCGGTATCCTTCATCTTACAAGATGAGACGCAAACACTCACTGATAAAGTTATTGATGCGACGATGGATCGATTGATCACGCGCTTTGAGAAGGAATTGGGAGCCTTGATTCGTAAATAGAATCAAGGCTTTGCCAAATTTTATCGTTTGAACATGTTACCCATGTTCGGCATTTTCATTTTTCCGTCTTGCACTTTGTTCATCATGCGCATCATTTTACGCATGTCCTCGAACTGTTTCAATAAGCCATTAACCTGCTGAATCGAAGTTCCTGAACCTGCCGCAATACGATTCTTGCGAGTCGGGTTTAAGATATCTGGATTTTGACGCTCCTTCAAAGTCATCGATTGGATAATCGCCTCGATGGGTTTAAATGAATCATTCGAAATATCAACATCCTTGACGGCTTGTCCCATGCCCGGAACCATACCCATCAAATCCTTGATATTTCCCATTTTCTTAATTTGCTGCAATTGCGCATAGAAATCTTCAAATGAGAAATTATTCTGACGAATCTTCTTATTTAATCGTGCCGCTTCTTCCTCATCAAAGGCTTGTTGGGCACGCTCCACCAAGGATAGCACGTCTCCCATCCCCAAAATCCGGTTGGCCATACGATCTGGATAGAACAAATCCAGCGCCTCCATCTTCTCTCCCGTCGAGATAAACTTAATCGGCTTATCAACTACCTGGCGAATAGAAAGTGCTGCTCCACCACGTGAATCACCGTCCAATTTCGTTAGAACAACACCGTCAAAATTCAAACGATCATTAAAGGTCTTTGCCGTATTTACCGCATCTTGACCCGTCATGGAATCCACCACGAATAAAATCTCTGTTGGGCGAATGGCCTCTTTGACCGCGGCAATTTCGTTCATCATCGCCTCATCGACCGCTAAACGGCCCGCAGTATCGACGATAACGACTTTCTTGCCCATTTTACGCGCATAGGATAGCGCATTTTGAGCGATAGAAACAGCATCTTTATTTTCGGGTTCAGCATAAACTTCGACGTCTACTTGCTCACCTAATACTTTCAATTGGTCAATCGCTGCCGGGCGATAGATATCGCAGGCAACTAATAGGACGTTGCGTCCCCCTTTTTTAATGTGTTGGGCCAACTTCCCTGAGAAGGTTGTCTTACCTGAACCCTGTAAACCGGCGATTAACACAACGGCAGGGTCTCCTTTTAGGTTGATATCTTGTTTAGTTCCACCCATTAATTGGGTTAATTCCTCCTGAACAATCTTCACGAGGAGTTGGCCTGGCTCAACGGCGATCAAGATTTTTTGGCCCATGGCCTGATCTTTGATGCGATCGGTGATTTCCTTGGCAACCTTATAGTTTACGTCGGCATCCATCAAAGCCCGTCGAATTTCTTTGACGGTGGCGGCAACGTTCACATCGGTGATGCGTCCGTTTCCTTTGAGGGTACGCATCGCGGTACTTAACTTGGAACTTAGATTTTCAAACATAGTGCTATAAAAAAGGAATGCAATTTACGCATTTTGGCGCAAATTCTTATTCAAAAATGATGGTCTTATTCTGATGCAAAAATACACGATCCTCAAAGACCATTTTCAGCGCATTGGCCAATACAATTTTCTCCACATCCTTCCCCGCTTTGGCCATCTCTTTGGCCGAGAAGGTATGATTAACTGCAACAACGTCTTGGCAAATGATGGGACCTTCATCCAAATCATCCGTCACAAAATGGGCGGTAGCCCCAATGATTTTTACGCCACGGTCAAAGGCTTGTTGGTAAGGCTTCGCCCCAATGAAAGCCGGCAAAAATGAATGGTGAATATTAATCATTTTACCCAAGTACTTCGCAGAAAAATCAGGAGTTAATATCCGCATGTACTTCGCCAAAACAATATAATCAGGCTGATAGGCATCGATTTGTTGTTGAATTAAATCTTCATGCGCTTCGCGCGTCACCCCTTCCGCACTGATCAGATGAAATGGGATTTGAAATTGCCTACAGAGTCCTTCCAGGGTCGCATGATTCCCAATAACCGCTTCAATTTGAAAAGGAAGATCTTGAAATTGAGAGCGGATGAGCAAATCACCTAGGCAATGATGTTCTTTGGTAACGAGTAAAACGACACGTTTGACAGCAGGTGGAATGATATCGACCGTCGCATCCGTGGGTAGAACGGCTTTCAATTCGGCATTTAATTGCTCGATATCACAATTCCCCACGTAGGAGACCCGCATAAAAAACTGATTAAATGCCTCGTCTACGAATTCATTCGTACGTGTGACATTCAATAATTTTTCAAATAAAATGCCTGTGATTTTATGCACAAGTCCTTTTTCATCCTGACAGGCAATCTTAATTACGGTTTCCATAAAAAATATTCGGTAAATCCTTCAAATTTACCTCAAAATCATGAATAAAAAAGAATTCCTTATTTACCTTTGCAAGATTAATCAAGCCTAAGCTTGGTTGATTTGAAAGCTTATAAACAATCTGTATCAAAATGGAAAAAATTAAAGTGGCCAATCCGGTCGTTGAGCTTGATGGAGACGAAATGACTCGCATCATTTGGAAATTTATCAAAGATAAGTTGATCTTACCTTACGTGGATGTAGATATCAAATACTACGACTTAGGTGTAGAATATCGCGATGAGACCAATGACCAAGTGACGATCGAGGCTGCAGAAGCAATCAAAAAATACGGTGTGGGTATCAAGTGTGCAACCATCACACCGGATGAGGCACGTGTAAAAGAGTTCGATTTGAAGCAAATGTGGAAATCACCCAACGGAACGATTCGTAACATCTTGGATGGTACGGTATTCCGTGAGCCAATCGTTTGTGCAAATGTTCCACGTTTAGTACCTAACTGGACAGCTCCCATCATGATTGGTCGTCACGCATTCGGTGATCAATACAGAGCAACAGATTTCGTTACAAAAGGAAAAGGAAAATTAACGGTTACGTTCCAACCAGAAGATGGTGGCGAAGCACAAACGTTTGAGGTATATAACTTCAAAGGGGATGGTGTTGCGATGACCATGTACAACACGGATGAGTCGATCAAAGGATTCGCTCACTCATGCTTTAACATGGCTTTGAGCAAAGGATGGCCATTATACTTATCTACAAAGAATACGATCTTGAAAAAATACGATGGTCGTTTCAAAGATATCTTTGAGGAAATCTACCAAAATGATTACAAGGCTAAGTTTGATGCGGCGGGTATCGTTTACGAGCACCGTTTAATTGATGACATGGTTGCGTCTGCCTTGAAGTGGAATGGTAATTTCGTTTGGGCATGTAAAAACTATGACGGAGACGTTCAATCAGATACGGTTGCACAAGGTTTCGGTTCATTAGGTTTGATGACATCTGTGTTAATCACACCCGATGGAAAAGTAATGGAAGCTGAAGCGGCACACGGAACAGTGACTCGTCACTACCGTGATCACCAAGCAGGAAAGCCTACCTCTACGAATCCAATTGCATCGATCTTCGCATGGACACGAGGTTTGGAATTCCGTGGTAAGTTAGATAACAACGCAGCTTTGGTTAACTTCTGCCAAACGCTTGAGAAGGTTTGTGTTCAAACGGTTGAGTCAGGTAAAATGACTAAAGACCTTGCCGTATGTATTCACGGAAACAAAGTGAATCATGGCGAGCACTACTTATACACAGAGGAGTTCTTGGAAGCTTTGGATACTAACCTTAAGGCTGCCTTGGCATAAGCTGTTAAGGAATTAAATTAAAAAGCCATCTGTTTTTCAACGGATGGCTTTTTTTATTGACCAATCACAATGGTCTTTTGAAGAATTTCATTCGACTGTGATCGAATGACCAATTTATAGACACCAGCGGCATATCCATCTGTCTTTAGTCCAAATGCGCCATCCTGATTGATCGTTCCATCGAGAATCATTCGACCGTCTATTGAGTATAATTCAAATTTAGCTCCAGCCAAATTTGCCTTCGATTGAATTACCACGGAAGTTGTCGCAGGGTTCGGATAAACCGTCACACCACCATCATTCGGCAGCGCATAGGTTAACTCAACAGCATTTGATACACACTTGGGCCCATCAATGTATTGCTTAGAGGCAAATACTTTATAGACGCCAGACTGATTGACCCGTAAATTCACTCCTTTATCAGGTAAAATAGGCCCATTGTTAACCGACCAGTTAAATTCAATATCCGTTAATTTCACACCCCCATTTAAGAAATAAGGGCTTATTTGACTAACCGTAGGGCTGTTTGGATTTGAATACATACGTGTTGTAACACTCGAGGAGAAACTAGAGATGCAATTCAACTCATCCTTAGCTTGTACCCGATAGATTCCAGAATTAGAAACGGTAATCGCGGATGTGCTTTCTCCAGAAGTCCAAATGAAATTCTTTTCCCCCGACTTTGCCTCTAATGTGACTTGTTGGCCTTGGCAAAACTGCAAAGAACCCAAAGCTGTAATCGTTGGGGGACTTGGCTTAGCAATTTGACTCAGACTAAAATAAGGAGTCAATTGCTTTTGGCCTAACGAGTCGGAAATTGCTAGTTGGTATTTCCCAGCTGATAGGCTTTGACTCTTGCTAGCAGATGCAATGACTGTACCATTCGCATCAACCCAGTCCACATTTCTACCCGGCAAAGCAATTAGTTGAGCTACGCCAATTTTTGACGTATCCGTCAAACAAGCGGCTGAAATAACGGGTAGGTTGTCGGCCAAAAGTGGCTTCGCATCCTTCGTGTCAACTAAGATTTTGATTTTACTTAACCACCGCTGAGCGAGTTCTCCATAAGCCTCTTTGGTAAAATGCACACAAAGCGAAATATCATCGCTTTTTCGCGGAATTTCAACGTCATCGGTACTTGGGCCGGCGAAAACAGATGGCAAGTCGTCCAACTTTAGAATGTCTCTTTGCGCCTGTATGATGTCGGCGTTTATTTTGCCAGGCGTACATCCTGTGCTTTTCAATGCGGCGAAATAGGACGCTTCAGATACTAGCCATGGAATGTTATAACCGGCATCCCGGCGGGAGTATTGAATAAGTTTTTTCAAGTAATTTTGGTATTCAAGCTTGGGCATATCGAAATTACTATCCGTTTCGCCTTGATGCCAAAGAACTGCCCGGAAGCCCATATTTTTTCCGAATACTTGCAGAGAACGCTTTAGATTTTCATATGGGAATCCTTTGGGATACGAAAATATAGATGCCCATGGATTAGTCGAAGCTAAGCCCTCTGCCGATTCCACCCAATTACGAATAGAGGTAGCCGTCCACCCGGTATTAATAAAGCACACGGGCACTTGATAGGTTTTGACTAAACTATCCCCCAAGGCAGCCCAATAATAGGGCGATAAACCAATGGGACCAATGGTTGAGAGGCTATCCATCTGAACAAACTGATCCATCGGAAAATCCAAATTTTGCTCGCCTAAATAGCGATAATTACCCCCTTGATTAGACTCCAAGTCTTTGGAATAGAAATTAGCCGCAATAACGCGGTCATCCGTAGCTCCTTTTTCATTTGTCTGACGAATGGTACCTTGCGAATTCGACTGACCGGCAATTAGGTAGTTTTCGCCTATCCCTACGCGGGATACTTGTGCTGAATCAAGCAAGGTCTGTCCTTTAAAAACACGGATCTTTAAGGTATACCAGCCTCCTTTAGCTTGAATCTTGCCATTAAATAATCCTCCCGCAGGACGAGGGCTGATATCTTGCCAAGCAGTGGATTCCCCCTGACCTGCTTTCACAACCTCTAATTTGGCTTGTACACGATTTGCCTCGACTGAGCAATTCCCTAAGATAGAAATCGTGGCTTCGTTAGACTGATTCCGTTGGAAAACTTGGCGTTCATAGGGAAAAAGAACTTTGGTTTGAGCTGTCGCCCAATGCGTTAAAAGGAACAAAACACCCAAAGCCCAAAATTTCATGTCGCAAAGTTTATTAGAAAACGAAAATACAAAAAAAGTCGTATTGGTTCACCAATACGACTTCAATACTTATTAAGCGTAATCTAATTACTCTCCTACTACAGAGAAAGCAATTTTGTGCTTTACATCTTTGTGCAAATCCAAAGTCGCTGTGTAATCGCCAGTTGTCTTAACTTCTGAATCAAATGAAATTTTCTTACGATCTACATCGAATCCTTTTTCCTTTAACATCTCAGAAACCTGCAAGCTCGTTACACGACCAAAGATTTTACCACTATCTCCTGCTTTTGCAGCGATAGTCAAACTCATTTCGCCGATGGCAGCAGCTAAATCAAACGCATCTTGACGGATCTTCTCCACTTTGTGCGCTGCTTGCTTAATGTTCTCAGCTAATACTTTACGATTGGATGGAGTTGCCATCACAGCAAACCCTTGTGGAATTAAGTAATTACGACCGTATCCAGCTTTCACCGCTACCACATCGTTCTTATATCCTAATCCAGCAATATCCGTTTTTAATATAATTTCCATCTTATTTTACAATCAAATGTTTATCAGGTTATCCCCAGTTTATTTTAAACCATCCGCCACATATGGCATCAAGGCTAAATGACGTGAGCGTTTGATCGCTTGAGCCACTCTACGTTGGAATTTCAATGAAGTTCCTGTAATACGACGAGGTAAGATTTTACCTTGCTCATTTACCAACTTCAATAAATAGTCTGGGTTTTTGTAATCAATGTACTGAATGCCCGCTTTCTTAAAACGGCAATATTTCTTGCGATTACTATTTTTATCTACTGGTTCGTTAACTAGTGTCATATTATGCTTCTGTTTTTTCTGGTTTTCTACCTACTAAACCTTTTCTCTTTTTCTCATTGTACAATACCGCGTGCTTATCAAGCGCAGTAGTTAAGAAACGAATAACACGCTCATCACGCTTGTACTCAAGCTCTAATTTCGCGATTAGTTGAGGATCCGCTGCAAATTCAAAGATTTGATAGAATCCTGTGTGCTTGTTTTGGATTGGGTAAGCCAACTTACGTAAGCCCCAAGCATCGTCATGTACGATTTGAGCACCATTATCTACCAATAATTTTTTGAATTTTTCAACGGCGTCCTTTGTCTGTTGCTCAGACAAAACGGGAGTTAAAATGAACACCGTCTCGTAGTTTTTTAATTGCATACAAAATTGTTGTTTAAAAACTTAAAAAAAATTTGGATTGCAAAAGTAGGAATAATACTTAACAATCAAAAACTTAGCTTGAAATAAATTGAAATTATCGGACTTCAAAGGTGCCCAAGCCGATCAGAAATCCTTCCGAATAAAGCTCGATCTCATGCTTACCCTCGCGATATGGGGTCGAACGGGCGTAAATAAATTCCACCGTTTGGTGATTGTTCTCGTAAAAAATACGTTGCTTGGCCGTATAGACCAGCTCCTTCCCTTTAAATAATACCGTTCCCGAGCCCAAGGCATAATCTGACAACGTATTACCCGTCGGCTCAATAATCCGTAAATAAATCGTCTTTATCTCGCGCGTAGCCAAGGGATTATTCTGCAAATGGAAAATGACACGAATCTTATCAATTCGCTTTGCCTTTTGATTTTGCATCCCTGTCTCCTTACCCCGAGAAGATATGGCATAAACATTTACGCCTTCTGCGCGAAGCGCTGCTGCCACCGAAACCTTTTCGGCCAACTCTTGATTACGCACCTCGAGAATACGAGAACGCTCATTTAATTCCTTTTTCTCCAAACCGAAGGTCGTGCTGGAATCACGCAAAGCCTTCTGCACATTCGAAAGGCCATCTTGCAATATTTTCGCTTCGCGGCTTAGGGAATCATTTCGTGCGATCAATACCACATTTTCCCGACGTAATTTTTTGATTTCTTGATCTTTGATACCCAATAAACGCAAGTAATAGGCCAACTTCTTTTGAAGTTCCGCCTGCCCCATTTCCGGATGTTCTGCTAATTCCTTCTGATCTCCCTCGATTTGCAAGCGCGCTTTTTCCAATTCATTGACACGTCCCCCCAATCGTTTAATCTGGATCATGCGAACTTGTAATTGCTTGGAAATAGAATCCAAACGCTCTTTCGCATCCTCGACAAAGGTTTCTTGTTCCGTACCGAGATTCCAAAAACCCGGTTGATATTTTTCGATAAAAAATAACCCACCCAAAAGAACCACCAAAAAGGTCAACAGATAGACCAGGCGCTCCAATCGTTTTTCTCGGGAATTCATCGAATCTGATTGCATTGTTATAACGAATTGAGGCCGCTCTTCATAGCGTACCGTAGAATCAAAAATAATAAATTAATTTTACATCACAATTTTTTTAAGACCCGATGTCCATAGCTACCGAAATCAATAAAATACAAAACGAGTTGGCGCCCTATTCAAGCAAACTCATTGTGGTGACAAAAACGCGCAGCATCGATGAACTCAAATCCGTTCATGCGGCAGGAATCCTTGATTTTGGGGAAAACCGGGTTCAAGAAATGGTCGACAAACAAGACCAATTTTCCTCTGAAATCCGCTGGCATCAAATTGGGCATTTACAAACGAACAAGGTAAAATACATCGCTCCTTTCATCCACCTCATTCATTCAGTAGACTCCATGAATCTCCTGAAGGAAATCAACAAACAGGCTGAAAAAAATAATCGGACGATTCCTTGCCTCCTGCAAATGTATATTGCTCAAGAAGAAAGCAAATTTGGATTGGACGAAAAAGAGGCAGCCGCATTATTAAATGACCCGATTTTATCCACGTTAACTAACATCGAAATCATTGGGCTGATGGGAATGGCTACATTCACTGAAAATCAAGCACAAATCAAACAGGAATTTGAAAACCTAAAAAGATTATTTGATTCATTTAAAAGTCAAGAACTGGGAACAGAAAGCGGACGAGTTAAATGGCAAGAAATCTCCATGGGCATGTCGGGCGATTATCTACTTGCCGCACAATCTGGCTCTACCATGGTACGTGTAGGTTCCGCAATATTTGGACCGAGAGCATAAAAAAAGCCTCACGAAGAGGCTTTTAAATTAGTTCAACGGGTAGATATTAGCGTGAAAGCGACATAATCTCAAATTCCATGTGACCCGCAGGCGCTTGAATCTGCGCTAACTCCCCCACTTTTTTGCCTAATAGGCCTTTGCCAAACGGCGAGGACACCGAAATCTTACCGGCACGTAAATCAGCTTCTTCCTCCGATACGATGGTATATTTTACGGTTGCATTATTCTTCGTATTGCGAATCTCCACAATGGAATAGATCGAAACCTTGGTCAAATCAATGGTTGATTCGTCCAAAACGCGCGCATTTGAAACGATTTCTTCTAATTTAGAAATCTTCAATTCCAATAAGCCCTGCGCATCCTTAGCTGCATCATATTCTGCATTCTCACTCAAATCGCCCTTGTCACGTGCCTCTGCAATTTGCTTGGCCATGTCAGAACGTCCTTGAATCTTCAAGTGGTGTAATTCTGCCTTCAATTTGTCTAAGGCCTCTGCAGTATAATATTGAAACTTTGCCATAATTAACAACGATATATGTTTGTGTTAAAAAACAAAATAGAACGGCCTCCGACCGTTCTACCTAAATTATTTGTAGTTTTGTTTCGGATTCGGAACTAAAATAAATGTTGCTTTGCTAACACAAAATCAGTTTTGATAAGCCACAAAGGTAAACAAAAAATGTTTTACAACAATCAAAAAACATTTTCCCCTAGCCCCCTCTACTATGCGTATTGTTTTTTTTGGCACCCCTGATTTTGCCGTTGCTAGCCTAGACGCGCTCATTGAAGCTCAATTTAATGTAGTCGCCGTGGTTACAGCTCCAGACAAACCAGCTGGGCGAGGCCAACAGCTTCAATCCTCTGCTGTCAAACAATATGCCGAAACGAAAGGCTTGCCTGTACTGCAACCTCTAAAATTGAAAGACCCAAGTTTTGTTGAGGAACTCAAATTATATAAACCCGACCTGCAAGTAATCGTAGCCTTTCGCATGTTACCCGAAATCATTTGGAACCTGCCTCCTCTGGGTACATTTAATTTGCATGGCTCTTTGCTTCCCAATTACCGTGGCGCCGCCCCGATCCATTGGGCAGTAATCAATGGAGAGACCGAAACGGGCGTCACGACCTTCTTTTTGCAACACGAAATCGATACTGGGGATTTGCTATTTCAAGAAACCGAACCCATCGCTCCGAATGATACAACGGGGGATGTTTATGAACGATTGATGAAGCGTGGCGCAAAACTCGTGGTAAAAACAGCACAGGCCATACAATCCGGTAACACGAAACCTGTACCTCAAGACGAGAGCAAGGCATTAAAGTCGGCACCCAAATTAACCAGGGCTACCGGGGAAGTTCATTGGTCCAAAACCGGGGCGGAGATACACAATTTAGTTCGCGGAATGTATCCATTTCCGGGATCTCACACCACATTTCAAGGCAAAAATTGCAAGTTAATTCAGATTGAATTCCATCCGGAAATTTTACCTGATTTGGGTATTGGAATTTGGGATACTGATCAAAAAACCTACCTACGCGTAGGTTGCCAAGATGGTTATATTCAAATCCTTGAATGGCAAATGGAGGGGAAAAAACGAATGAAAATTGACGAGTTTCTGCGCGGATACAACTTTAATTTTTAGCTCGGTAGGCCCACCTTCCCAAGGAATAGTAATACCCGTTTGAATCCTTTGGCTGTATAAATACCCAATTTTGTTGCGTGTTTACCATGACCTTAGCCTGTTCGCCGGAAGGATATTCACCTGCTGGAATTATAGCATTTTGACAAGCACATACCTTTCCTAGACGCTGACGATTCATTGAGATCAGCAATGCCTCCGTATCTTTAACGAGATCGATACGACCCAATGACTTCTTCTTTAGGTATGCCTGCTGATAGACATTCCGGTAGCGTTCAAATTCAAAGGAAACAAAAGGGTATTTCTCAATGAATGTTGCGCTATTCGCAAAGCGTTGCACATGGCCTGGATCCGGGAATCCCACGAAATCACCCCCCCAAAAAAGCCCTATACTTTTTGCCTCTTGACCTAAACGAAGATAACGGGGCGATCGCTTCAAGTATCTCCTCCGAAAATATAGGCCTACATCTGCCGCCAATTGAAAATTATGGAATGACAATTGAACCTGCGATCGCCCCGAGCTATTTAATTGCCGTTGGCGCTTTAAATCCCTAGCCGTTTGCAAATAACGCATCGTCCATCCCAATTTATTCATCCGGATTTGTAAGCTATCTTGAAGTAACTTAAATGCTTGAATCTCATCCGCGAGAACCGGATACCAAATAGAGTCTAATGCAGGATATTCCTGACTCAAACTAGCCGAGTAACGCAAACTTAAGCTGTCGGTATAGGATATTGATTTCCCATCAATAATGAAACGAAGTAAACCTTGCGGACTCCGTGCTTGAAGCGTATCGCGTTGTCGGAACATCCACAGTAAATCCTGCCCATCAACGCTACGAACCAATTGCTTTTGACAAACAATCTGCAACGAATCAACTTGCCCAACTAATGAACTGCTGAACAAAAGAAGAGCCATCAGGAGGGCAAAACGCATTATTTTAAGGGAATAACTAATTCCTCCCCGCGCATGGTTACGTCCTCTTTTTTATGATTTGCTTCCATTAAGGCCTTCTTGGAAACATGGTATTTCTCCGCCACAACGCGCAATACATCACCTTTGCCTACAAGATGAACTGCCTGAATTTTAACTTTTACTTTTGAGCCCGCTTTAACTCCACTCGGATTCATCGCCTTCAACTGTTCCACCGTGATCCCAAAACTTTTGGCAATCGATTCTGCTGTTTCACCAGACTCGGCCTGGTAGCTGAAGGACTTACCAGCTGGCTCCTCTACCGACTCTTCAGGCACTTTTTCCGCTTCAGCTTCTTTCCTTTGCTGCTCCAAATCAATAGCTGCCTGATCTGGGCTGACTGTGGTCGTGTCCGTATCCGTCGAATCACTAATAACCATCGTAGAGGCAATGTTTTCAACAGGCAATTCTTCCTTCATTTCGATGGTCTGCGCTTTTGTCAAACTGCTCGTTTCGGGACCTAAAAAGTGTTCATATCCAACGAATAAAAGGGCTACTACCGTAGCCAACAAAACAAGTAGCGTAATTAAGGGCAGGTTAGCTGAGTTATTCTCTTTCATAGGTAAGAAAGGTGAAGCGTAGTTTTATTTTAAATCCTTTGTTTTCGTGCTCATTTCGGCAACTTTATCAATCAATTCTACTTTGTATTGATCCAGCTTTGCTGATAAGGCAACATCGTGTATCGCAATCATCTGAACAGCTAAAATACCCGCATTTTTGGATGCATTTAAAGCAACGGTTGCCACAGGGACGCCGTTTGGCATTTGTAAAATGGAAAGTACGGAATCCCAACCATCGATGGAATTAGACGACTTAACCGGAACACCAATAACCGGCAAAATGGTGGCAGAAGCGACCATGCCCGGCAAATGGGCAGCACCGCCCGCACCGGCGATAATCACTTGAACTCCGCGTGACTTTGCCGTTTGGGCATATTCGAGCATTTTTACTGGCGTGCGATGCGCTGAAACGATATCCACTTCATAAGGAATACCAAAATCCTTACAAACTTGAATTGCATCCTGCATAACGGGCAGATCAGAGCTGCTTCCCATAATGATTCCTACCATACTATTTGTTTAGCTAATCACACGGATTAGGTTTTTTACGTGTTCCGACTTTTCAATAATCTCCTCCTTGTTCGCCCCTAAAATAGTCACATGACCCATTTTGCGAAAAGGTTTCGTCATCTTTTTTCCATATAGAAATGGATATACCCCTGGAATGGCTAAAGCCTCATCCAAACCCTCATACTTGGCTACCCCACTAAATCCATCCTCCCCAAGTAAATTCAACATCCCCGATACTCCCTTCGCTTGGGTACTTCCCAGCGGCAAACCACTAATCGCACGCAAATGCTGTTCATATTGCGAAGTCTCATTTCCTCGTATCGTCTGATGACCTGAATTATGTGGACGAGGAGCTACCTCATTAATCAAAATTTCTCCCTCCTTCGTCAAAAACATCTCAACGGCTAGAACACCCACAAGACCCATTTTTTCGATCAATTCCAAGGCGATATTTTTCGCCTTCTGAGCAACCTCCGTTGAAATAGTTGCAGGCGAAAATAGAAAATCGACTAAATTATGTTCCGGATGGAAAACCATCTCTACGGCAGGAAAAGCTTTTGTTTCACCTTGTGGATTTCTCGCAACAATGACCGCCAATTCTTTTTCGAAATCAACCGCCTTTTCCAATAGACCCGGTGCATTAAACGCCTTCGATTGATCCGCTAAACTCGAAATTCTTTGTACACCTTTCCCATCATATCCTCCCTTCCCGAGCTTGTGAAAAGCGGGCAAAAAATCAGCATGCAAAGAAATATCCGCCTGACTTTCCGTTAACACAAACGGCGCTGTGGGAAATCCATGATCCGCAAAAAATTGCTTTTGCAAACGCTTATCTTGAATCATGCGCAAAAGATGCGGCTGAGGGAAGACTTGCTTTCCTTCGTTTTCCAAAGCCTCCAAAGCTTCAATATTCACATGCTCAATCTCAATACTTATTACCTCAAAATGCTTGCCAAACTGATAAACTGACTCATAATCCTGAAATGAACCATGCTTGAAAAAATGCGCTAACTCGTGACAAGGCGCCTCGGCATCTGGATCGAGGCAAGATACCTTAATGTCCAAATCAATGGCTGCTTGTAACAACATGCGGCCCAACTGACCACCTCCCAAAAGCCCAATAGACGGTAAAGCTTTATACATAAATTCAAATAGAATAGATAAAATTACGGCTTTTGTTTTACCTTTGGAAATTATTTAGCTTCCCAAACAAAGAAATATCAAATGACAAAGCGCACCATGCTTCTGATTGGATTTTTAATCCTAGCAGTCGCCAGCCGATTTTTAGTTTTAGTGAATCCTTCTTGGGCTAATTTCTCTCCTGTAGGTTCAGTGGCATTATTTGCCGGAGCTTATGCTCTAAATAAACGTCAAGCGATTATTTGGGCCTTATTACCTATCTGGATTTCCAATTTAATGCTAAACAACTTTGTTTATCCACAATATTTTGAAGGTTTTTCTTGGGGACTCGATTTTGTTCACCTAAGCCTGTTTGCCGGGATCGCAATCTTAGGTACACGCATCTCAAACTTGACTTCGTTCGTAGGATCAAACCTAGCGGCTGTTCTTGGATTTTTTATCCTTTCCAATTTAGCTGTTTGGGCAGGAGATGCAATCGGATATGGTTTTAAAGCTGGAAACGCTGTCGTTTATTCCAAGGATTTGGCTGGACTGATGAGCTGTTATGCCGCTGCCTTACCCTTTTTAAAGAACGCAATTGTCAGCCAGTTCTTCTTCTCAACCGCTCTTTTTGGCGGTTTCGAATTGTTCAAACGAAAGGTTTTAGCTCCACAGCATTAGAAGAAAAAGAAATTATAAAAAAGCCCAAATTCACATTCGGGCTTTTTCATTAATCTTGTTTATAGACCTTACCATCTCGCATGACAAACTTCATTTTCAAGATGTCTTGTATATTTTGAGTGGGGTCACCATCGACGGCAACAATGTCGGCCAACTTACCGGGTTCAAGGGAACCGATGGAATCCGATTGGCCTAATAAATCTGCAGCCGCTATAGTCGCCGATTGAATAGCTTCCATCGCGGGCATCCCAGCTTCCGTCATCAAAATAAATTCGTTTAGATTTTTACCGTGACCAAATACACCCGCATCCGTACCAAAAGCAATTTTAACACCTGCTTTGTAAGCCTTCCCAAAGGTTGACTGAATAATTGGTCCTATCGATTCCGCCTTCTTTTTCACCATCTCAGGATAATAATTAGGTATTTTAGCCGAATCCGCAACCGAACGACCCGCAATGATGGTTGGCACATAATATGTCCCATACTTCTTCATCAATTCCATCACTTCTGGTGTCATATAGGTACCGTGCTCAATGGAATTCACACCCGCAATAATCGCACGTTTCATCCCTTCTGCCCCATGTGCGTGAGCCGCCACCTTAAATCCATAATCTTTCGCGGTTTGAACAATCGTCCGAATTTCCTCTTCGGTAAATTGAGCGCCCATCCCATCTTTCGCATAACTTAATACCCCTCCGGTCGCAGTGATCTTAATCAAATCAGATCCTTCTTTGTAACGTTGACGCACAGCCTTTGCTGCATCTGACAAACCATTGACGACGCCGTCCTCGGGTCCCAAATCCTTTTTAAAGGATTCATTCAACCCATTCGCATCGTCCGCATGACCACCTGTCGACCCAATCGCAACACCTGCCGTAAATACACGAGGACCCTCAACGATTCCTTTGTTAATTGCATTACGCAAGCTTATCACGACATGGGAACCACCTAAATCACGAACGGTGGTAAATCCTACATTGAGTGTTTTCTTCGCATGAACCAAAGCTTGATAAGCCACATCGCCTGGATTTTTAGTGAAACGATCCAAATAGGCATTCGGATTCGTCTCGCTTTCCAAGTGAACGTGCATATCAATCAATCCGGGCATAACCGTCTTGTTTTTTAAATCGATAACGCGATCACCTTTTGCGGCGGGAATATAACCCGGTTGAATACTTTGAATTTTTTTGCCTTCTACCACAATAGTCAAGGCAGTTTGAACTTTTCCAGCCTTCACATCCACCATTTTTCCGCAGTATAATAGCGTTTTTTGGCCAAATAAGACCATGGGGCTTAACAAAATAAGCAGTAAAATCTTCTTCATCGTTTGTTTGTTTTTTGCGTAACGCAGTCGGGGTTTCTAAGCCCAGCAGCGTTTACATTTCCGACAATTCTACGAAAAAAAACGACGTCTTGTATTCAAGAAATAGATAAATGAGGAATTTTATTCGCTCGTTGATGAATTCAACAACAAATCCACATGTTTCCAAAAACTTGGATAGGATTTAGCCACTACACCCGGCTCATGAATGAGAATTTCACGCAAAAGACCGACAGGAGCGAAGGCCATGGCCATTCGGTGGTCATCATAGGTTTCAATCTCGGGTACGGTACCTTCCGTGGAAAATGATCCCGAAACTGTATATAATTCCTTCGATTTAACCTCTTTCAACGATGCCCCAAGCTTAATTAGTTCATTTTGAAGTGCTAAAACTCGATCGGTTTCCTTCACTTTTAAAGATTCAACGCCCGTTAAGTGAAGGGTGATATTTTTTACTGCTGCAACCACACTAATGGTTTGAGCCAAATCTGGGCAATCCGTAAAATCCCAGGCTAATTCAGAAACGGCCTCACATTTTGTTAATAGATACCCCCGACCGGTGTATGTACTTTTCACGCCCAATGGCAACATAATATCCCGGATAGCCGCGTCTCCCTGTAGGGACTCTTCTTTTAAACCCAACAGCTCCAATGAACTATCTTCAAAGGGCGAAAGTGCAACCATTGAGTACCAGTAACTAGCACCTGACCAATCTGACTCAACCGCAAAGGGTGCTGACACATAACGCTGAGCAGGAATATCGATTAAGCCTTTTGACCAATCTACACGAGCCTGAATGCCAAATTGGGCCATCTGTGCCAAAGTCATTTCGATGTAGGGCTTAGACCCTAAAGAACCCGTAATGGTCAATGCAATGCCGTCGGGCAACAAGGGTGAAACCATTAAGATGGCAGAGATAAACTGCGAACTCACGTCTCCACGAATTCGTAATTCACGAGAACCCGAGTACTGAAACCCCGTTAATTGCAAAGGTGGATATCCCTCATTTTTTTCATAGGTAATATTCGCCCCCAATGTACGAAGCGCATCCACCAATATCCCGATAGGTCTTTCGCACATCCGTGCTGTGCCTGTCATCGTTTTATTCGCTCCCGTAATTGAATAATATGCCGTCAAAAAACGCATCGTGGTGCCCGCATCAAGTACATCGGCAATTGGATTGCTTGTATCGGCCAACAAACGTAACATGGTTTGCGTGTCCCGAGCCTCCGCTAAATTTGACAATTGATCCTTATCCCCACCCGCTAAGGCATTAATCACCAATGCACGATTACTTTCCGATTTGGAGGACGGCAAAGGAATGATTTCTTGAAAGGAATTATGACGAGGATATAGGCGAATTTGACTCAAAATATAAAGATACGCTTAGCGTAATTTTAAAGTTACTAATGAAATAACGGCTAGAATAATCCCCACAATTAAGAATCGGGTTACAATTTTAGCCTCATGGTAATTCTTCTTTTGGAAGTGATGATGCAAAGGCGACATTAAAAAAATTCGTCGACCTTCTCCGTACTTCCGTTTGGTATATTTAAAATAGGCCACCTGCATGATGACCGAAAGATTTTCGATTAGAAATATTCCACAAAGAACCGGAATTAGCATTTCCTTGCGGATTACAATGGCCAATGTGGCGATAACTCCCCCCAACATTAAACTTCCAGTATCCCCCATGAATACCTGAGCAGGGTATGCATTATACCACAAAAAGCCGATACATGCCCCTACGAATGCGGCGCAAAAGACAGCCAATTCACCCGAATTAGGAATAAACATCACATTCAAATATTGCGAAATGACTTTATTTCCAGAGACATAAGCTAAAATAGCCAAGGCAATACCGATAATCACCGAAGTACCCGCTGCTAAACCGTCAATCCCATCCGTTATGTTCGCTCCATTTGAAACGGCCGTAATGATGAAAATAACGACCAAAACATAGACCACCCACACATATTGATCGGGAATAAAACTTGGCAACAACATGTTATAGTCGAAGGAATTCCCCTTCATAAAGGGAACTGTGGTCAATAAAGATTTGTGGTCAACATAAGTCCCATCCGCCGCAAATTCACGCACCTTGATGTGCTCATTAAAGTACATGGTCAAACCCACGATGATACCGAGACCTACTTGGCCAACAATCTTAAACTTTCCCGAAAGACCGTCCTTATTTTTCTTAAATACCTTAATGTAATCATCTGCAAAACCCACTGCTCCAAGCCAAACTGCCGAAGTCAACAACAAAACGATGTAGACATTCGTAACTTTTGAAAATAATATCGTAGGGATCAATAAAGACAACAGGATGATAAATCCACCCATAGTTGGGGTTCCTTTTTTGGCCATTTGACCCTCCAAACCTAGATCGCGAATCTCCTCACCAATCTGCAAACGTTGCAAACGGTAAATGACTGATTTCCCCCAAATAGCTGCAATACCCAAAGATGTGATGACCGCAGCAACCGCACGAAAGGTTATGTATTGAAAAACTCCAGCACCCGGAATATTTAAGGTTTTATCTAAGTATTCAAAGAGGTAATAAAACATGCCTTGCTTTTGGAGGTGATTGAAAAATTATTTGAATTGACAAATTTGCAAAAATTTACGGCGAAATCAAACTTTAGCAAAGGCGTAGGCGATGACCTGCTTATCGTCAAAATCATACTTAACCCCTTGAATATCTTGATAGGTTTCATGACCCTTGCCTGCCACCAAAATAATATCGCCTGCCCCCGCCAAATGTTGGATAGCCTCCACAATTGCCTGCTTCCGATCTGATATGCGAAAGACTTCTGCCGCTTGTTTTTCAAGAATGCCCGCTTCCATCTGATCCAAAATAAGTTCGGGATCTTCAAAACGGGGATTATCCGAAGTCAAAACAACCTTATCGCTTAAATTTGCCGCCAAAGCTGCCATAAGCGGACGCTTGCCTGCATCACGATTGCCTCCACAGCCAACAACCGTAATGATTTGTTGGTGCTTTTGACGAATCGCCTGAATCGTTTTCAATACATTCTCCAAGGCATCAGGCGTGTGCGCATAATCGACAATAGCCATTTTATTAGCCGGCCCATGCATCTGCTCAAATCTCCCCGGCGCGGTTTTCAAACCAGACAAAGCAATTAGGACTTCTTCCCGATTCTCCCCCATTAAAATGGCCGTTGAATAAATCGCTAACAAGTTATACGCGTTAAACTGACCAATTAATTGGGTATGAATTTCCTGACCATCCAACTCCAATTGCAATCCGGAAAGTACATTCGCCTTCACCCTTGCCTTAAAATCGGCAGTTTCAAGAATTCCATAAGTCAACTTACGTGCCTTGGTATTTTGAAGCATGACAGAACCGCGCTTATCATCGGCATTTGTTAACGCAAAGGCAGACTTAGGCAATTCGTCAAAGAAGCCCTTTTTGGCTTTGATATAGGCATCGAAAGTTTCATGGAAATCTAAATGATCGCGCGTGATATTCGAAAAAATAGCGCCTTTAAACGTTAAGCCAAAAATACGCTTCTGAACAACTGCATGTGAGCTCACCTCCATGAATACATGCGTACATCCGTCCGAAAGCATCTCTGCTAGAAGTGCATTCAAATTCAGGGAATCGGGAGTCGTATGCGTGGCAGGAATCACTCGATCCTGAATTTTATTCTGTACCGTTGAAATTAAACCACAACGATGCCCAAGCAATTTGAACAATTCAAACAAAAGAGTCACACTCGTTGTCTTTCCGTTCGTACCTGTAATACCTACCAAATTCAATTGAGCGGACGGATTTCCATAAAATTGCGAAGCGACCAGGGCCATCGCCTCATTAGAATCCTGAACTTGGATAATCAAGACTCCGTCAGGTAATTGCTCCGGAATCTTTTCCACGACACAGGCTGTGCAACCTTGTGAAAATACTTGGGGTAAGAATTGATGTCCATCCACTTGTGTTCCCGGTATGGCAAAAAACAAGGAACCCGCAGCCGCTTGGCGCGAATCAAAACAGAGATGATTAATCATTTGGTCATTCCCAATTTGTTGGAGAATGGCAAGTGATTGAACTAATTGCGTGGACGGGTACGTCATATGTTAGTGCAGCTGTATGGTGATAAGTGCATTTTTTTGAATCGGAAATCCTGCGGGGATCGATTGTGCCTTGACAAGACCTAATCCATTTGCGCGCACTTTCAATCCCTGATTTTCTAGTAGAAAAAGTGCATCCCGCAAATTCATTCCTACGACATTGGGAACCTTTTTGGGCGCGAAACTCACCGCATAATTTTTCACCTCCTTCTTGTTCATTTGGAAAGATAACCAGCGTCCATCTTCTTCAATTTTCGGAAGTCCCAAATTCGAATACAACACCCCATGATCCAATGGGTGAATCAGATGACGCAAAGCTGCGTTATTCAATGAGTCTGGTAAATACCCCGAAAGTTTTTGCTGAAGCTTCATGTCCCGAGCATAGATCCGCTCTGAAATATCCTTAAACACGGGAGCAGTTACTTGACGCGCATAAGTTGCCTCTGAACTTCCCTTAGGATAATCCATCGCTACTAAAACCGTGTACTTCGGATTGTTTACCGGAAAATAACCAATGAAAGAAACATAATAAGTTCCCTTGATGTATTGACCGTTGACACGGCGCTGGGCTGTTCCTGTCTTTCCAGCTATGCCATATTTCGTACCTTTCAAATTGTCAGAGGTTCCGCGTTCTACGACACCTTTTAGCATTGTTTGTAGCTTCAACAAGGTTTCCTTCGAACACAGTGGTTTCGAATCTTTCTTCTGAGTCAGCGTATAATCGACCATGACCTCATTCCCCTGCGTAGCCTTTTTGACTAGAATAGGCTGAATCCAATAACCATTATTGGCGATCGCATTGTAAAAAGCCAACAAATGCAAAGGTGACGTATTAGAAGAATAGCCAACGGATGTCCACATATAAGTTAATGCATCCCATTTGGCCGGCAGCCTAAATTTGGGACGTCCCGTCACGGGCTTGATCTGAAAATCCAAAGGATCTAATAGATGAAATGCTTTTAGGTAATTATACCATTTCCAAGACTTTGACCCAAATACGCGTTGCATCAATTTGATGGTACCAATATTTGAGGAATGTTCAATGACTCCCTGAACCGTCAAGGTCCCATAATCATGGGAGTCCGACATCGTTTTGTTAAAGATGGTATATTTTCCTCCTGTTGTAACTGTTTCCGTCAAAGGCATCCCTGATTCCTCCATCATGGCCATCATGGCGGGCAACTTAAATACAGACCCTGGGTCGTTTTCAGATACCTCCAAGGCATAGTTAAGTGCCTCCGAATAACCCGTCGGCGATTTCGCGTTCTTCATCAAATTGGATATCGCTTTAATTTCACCCGTGGAGGTCTCCATCACGATGGCAGTTGCATAATCACCTTTATAGGTATCCAAAGAGCGCATCAAGGCTAACTCCACTATATCCTGAATATCCACATCCAAGGTCGTATGAAGATCCAAACCCCGTTGTGGCAAAATCTCCTTACTTCCATCCATCGGACGCCATACATTCTTATCCATCTTTTCAAAGAATCCATGACCCGGAATCCCCGCCAATTCCTTGTTAAATGCTTTCTCCAAACCTACCTTATTCTTATCCTTGAGGTAACCAATCGTCCGGTAAGCGGTCTGTCCAAAGGGTGCATAACGTACATTTTTCTTCTCAAATACCACACCCGTCTTAATAGGATTATTCGGATGCAGATTGAAAATCGGGAAAGTTAAAACTTTTTTACGCTCTTGAAAGTCCAACAAACGATTATTAATCATGATGTAGGGCCTCTTCTGATCGAAGCCCTTCTTCAATTTATAAAAATATTCATCCGCTGTGCGATCCTTGTAAAAAGCAGCTAAATGCTCGGCCAATGCGCGTGAATGCCGATTGAACGTATCTTGCATGGCCTTGGTCTTATAGACCGAAAAATCCATTCCCAGGCGGTATTTAGGTAATGACGTCGCCAATAAACTTCCATCGCTGGCATATATATTTCCCCGAACCGCCTCAATAGATCGCTCGCGTACATACTTCGCTGAGGCATCCGATTTTAAGCTAGGCCCATCAATAAAAACAACCTTAAACAAGAAAAATAATAACAAGACAAAGGCGCCCAGCATAATGATAAAAAAACCATTAAAGCGACGCGTGATGATTTGTCGGATATTTTGTGTCGTTGACTTCGCCATTACTCGTTCACTTTTTCAGATTCTGCTACCACCTTGATTGGCGGAATTAAACTCGGTTCTAATTTGTATTTTTTCATCGCTAATGACAAATAGCTTTGCTTACCGACTTTCATATACTCAGCCTTTTGGGTCGTGTAATCCGCCCGAATCTCATCTAATTCCAACTTCACTTTTTCGATCCGGTGAATCTTACTCTCCGCCATCATCGTATAATAGATATAAATCAAAATCAAGAATGCCGTGTAAACGACTTTTTTCAAAAGCGGTATAGGCAATTCACCACCTGTTAATGAATCAATGTTAAACAACAAATCCATTACCCCTGTCTGAGGCTTCGATTTGGATTCTCCCTCCGTGTTTTTTACTGCATTTGCCATCTTAAATTTTACTAGCTATTCTCAATTTTGCACTTCTCGAACGCGGGTTTCCCTTCAATTCCTCCTCGGAAGCAGTGATCGGTTTGCGAATCTCACTTTCCAGGGGCTTGTGGACCACCCCGAACATATCTTTATCTTCTTTCCCAAAACAATCTCCCGTCCGAATGTAATTCTTTACCAAACGATCCTCCAAGGAATGAAACGAAATCACACATAAACGCCCCTCAGGAGCCAAGACTTTGGGACATTGTTCCAAAAACTCTTCAATCACGCGCAATTCCTGATTGACCTCAATTCGAATTGCCTGAAATGCCTGAGCAAAATAACGAAACTCCTTATTCCTTGGAGCTAATTTAAATAAAATCTCCTTAAACTCGCCCGTCGTTTCCAATGGCTTTTGGGTTCTTGCTTGAACCACCGCCAAGGCCAATGTTTTCGCATTTTTAATCTCCCCATACATCCCAAACAACTTCTGTAAATCCCCCGCCGAATAAGTATTCAACACCTCAGCCGCCGTGGTCGAAGCCGAAGGCCCCATTCGCATATCCAAAGGACCATCAAAGCGGGTAGAAAACCCGCGTTCAGCCGCATCCAATTGAAAAGATGAAACTCCTAAATCGGCTAAAATTCCATCCACTTGCTTCACGCCTTGCAAACGTAAATACTTCTCCAAATAACGAAAATTGGCTGTTATCAGGGTCAATCGTTCATCATCAATTAAATCAGCTTGCTTCCAAGCATCCGGGTCCTGATCAAAAGCATAGAGTCGACCATTGGGCCCCAATTGTGCCAAAATCGCCTTCGAATGCCCACCCCCGCCAAAAGTCACATCCACATAAATCCCATCTGGCTTAATTGCTAAACCCTGCAAACATTCATGCAACAAAACCGAGGTGTGATACGAACTTTCAGACATAATTCAAATTTACAAATTATCTCTCGGCAAGCATAAGCTTTTTTATCAGGATATTGATTTTTTTGTGACAAGGTTTATCCCCTATCTTTGTACAAATTTATCATGCCTATGAAATCCCTCATTTTACTTGCTATTTTCTCGTTTTTGTCAACAATGTGCTTCAGCCAATTACCCCAGTCAGGTCCTTGGCGCGGGGAGATCGACCACCTGGGTGGTAAACTACCTTTCAATTTTATCGTAGGAGCAAAACCGACCAAAACCAAAATGGATATCCGTATTCAAAATGGTTCTGAAAAAGCGAACCTGGGTGATTCCTATTTTCGGGGTGATTCATTAGTTATTCCTTTCGATTTATATGATTCCGAGCTCATTGGCTCCTTACAAAACGCTCAATCATTCATCGGTTATTGGCAAAAAAAACGGAATGGAAAGACGCTATTTCGAATCCCTTTCGAAGCAAAGGCAGGAAGTGAGGCACGCTTCACCAACCTTTCGCCTGCTAAAATCAATGTGAGTGGTAAGTATGCGGCCGACTTCTGGTCGGACGAAAGCAATCATAGCCCCGGTGTCATGGTACTTTCCCAAAAAGGAAATCAAGTAACGGGAACCGTTTTAAAAACAAGTGGCGATTACCGATTCCTGCAAGGCAATGTTAGCGGAGATAGTCTTTTATTAAGCTATTTTGACGGCAGTGGAGCGATGCAGTTTCGCGCGCGCTTACAAGGAGATCAACTCACCGGAAACTTTTTCACGGGATTAGCTGGCAAACGAAATTTCTTGGCAAAAAAGGATGAAAAGGCTAGCCTTCCTGACCTCAAAAAACTCACCTATTTGAAACCCGAATTTGACCGAATCAGCTTTTCGCTTCCCAATCCAGCAGGAAAATTAGTCAGCCTAGATGATGATCGTTATAAAAACAAAGTAGTGATTATCGAGCTAATGGGCTCTTGGTGCCCTAACTGCCTAGATGAATCACGATACTTGGCACCCTTCTATAAAAAAATGAAAGATCAAGGCGTAGAGGTAATTGGACTCGCTTTTGAATATTCCCCAGAAATCAGCATTTCAGGGCCGAAAATTGAAAACTTCAAAAAGC
This sequence comes from Aquirufa sp. 5-AUSEE-100C1, assembly GCF_054558655.1. Taxonomy (NCBI): domain Bacteria; kingdom Pseudomonadati; phylum Bacteroidota; class Cytophagia; order Cytophagales; family Flectobacillaceae; genus Aquirufa; species Aquirufa sp. 5-AUSEE-100C1. The sequence goes on from NZ_JBPXKO010000002.1 coordinate 533,771, forward strand.
GCATCGGATTGGATTACGAAATCTTGTTCGCCGGACAGCCAAATGACGAAACCATTGCTAAAGTCCTTCCCATGCTTCATAAAATCAATGGATATCCTACGACCTTTATTTTAGACAAATCAGGAAAGGTCCGAGAAATACACACGGGCTTCTCGGGTCCCGGAACAGGCGTTTACTACACGGATTGGATTCATGAGTTTGAACAAACTGTCCAAAGCCTGTTACATGAAAAATAGAATCCTTATTCTCTTTTTGCTCCTAGTAAGCATATCATCCCAAGCACAAAAAAAAGCCTGGGCCTATGCTGCCGGCCTATCCGGTATCAGTATTTTATTGTACAATGATGCCTCCAAAGAAGCACAAAAAAAATACTATGATTCCAATCTGAGTAACTTCCATACCTCCGCTGATAATATTCTTCAGTATAGCCCAACTTTACTGAACATCGGCTTGCATTTGGCCGGTCTAGAGGATAAATCTTCTAAAAAAGAGCTACTCGGAAAATTCATTATTGGAACTAGCACCTATGTAGTCATTGCGCAAGGACTTAAATATGGCATCAATGAAACCCGTCCGGATGGAACAGAACGCAGCTTCCCATCGGGCCACACGACAACGGCTTTCTTCGGAGCTCGAATGCTTGACAAAGCTTATGGAAAAAAATACCCCGCGATCGCCGTTGGAGGTTATGCCTTAGCCAGTGCCACTGGTGCTTTTCGAATGGCCAATAATAAACATTGGGCAACAGACATATTCATGGGTGCTGCCATCGGCATTGCTTCTGCAGAAATTGCCGATTGGGCCTATCCCAAATTTAAAAAAGTAATGAATAAGACCGCCGTGGAATGGGAACCCATCGTTGCGCCCAACTACTATGCAGCTCGGCTGAGTTACACGTTTTAATGGACCAATAAATAACAGGCTGCTCCAGCGAAATAACCTAACAGCGCCAAGATGCCAATTCGTTTGGCATACCAAAGAAAATCAATTTTTTCCATGCCCATCACGGCGACACCCGCCGCCGATCCAATAATCAGGATACTCCCCCCCGTACCTGCACAGAAAGCTAAATATTCCCACATGGCATGATCCATCGGAAAATCAAGCAACGAATACATGCCCATCGTAGCGGCCACCAAAGGCACATTATCAACCACCGAGGAGGCCAATCCAATTGCCGTAACAATTACATATTGATTCCCTAAACTTGATTCGAGGTATGCGGCCAACTGACCCAGAAACCCAAAAGACTCCAAGGCGCCAATCGCCAATAATATACCAAGGAAAAATAAGACACTCGACGTATCAATTTTCGTCAGCGCGTGACCCACCGTATAAGGTTGCTTCGCCTCTTCATCCTTGTCGGCATGTAGATACTCGGATAAAATCCACACTAAACCCAATGCCAATAAAATTCCCATGTATGGGGGTAAATGTGTCAAGGTTTTAAAGACCGGAACCCCCAATAAGCTGATGACTCCCGCCGTTAACATAATTCGGCCATTCCGCTCCTCTTCGGCAGACATTGGGTCGACTTCCACGGCATGCCCCAAATCGTTTTTCCTTACCCAAAATGCGGCCACCGCAAGTGGAACCAACAACGAAACAACCGAAGGAACAAACAATGATTTCACAATCCCCCAGGCTGAAATCTGCCCACCTATCCACAACATCGTTGTCGTCACATCACCAATCGGCGACCAAGCTCCGCCCGCATTAGCGGCAATCACCACAACACCCACGAAATATTTACGGGTAGAAGTATCACTGACCAACTTGCGTAAAAGCGTGACCATGACAATTGAGGTCGTCAAATTATCTAAAACTGCTGAAAAGAAAAAGGCGCACAAACCCACGACCCACATCATTGTCGCCGGATTTTTCGTCTTGATCAGTCGGCTCACAAATTGAAATCCCTGGTGCGCATCCACCAACTCCACCAAGGTCATGGCGCCCAATAAGAAAAATAAAATTTCTGATGTAGCTCCTAGGTGATGACCCAATACCTCCAATTCGTGAGGACCTTTGACCAAGGCATATACTACCCACACTAAAACTCCCGTAACTAAGGCAGATGCCGTCTTATTGATTTTAATTGGATGTTCAAAGGCAATCGCCAAATATCCAATCACAAAAATGAGAACTGAAATAATTTCCATGCCGTAAATATAAAAAAGAAAGTCAGGGATTTGCATCCCTGACTTTCAAATATCAAACAAGGGCTAAACCCATTATTTCAATTTTGCTACCGCAACTTTAATACGCTCACAAGCTTCTTCCAATTGCTCATCAGCTGCAGCCGTTGAAATACGCATACAATCCGGTGCGCCAAAACCTGAACCCGCAACAGTTGCCACATAAGCCTCGTTCAACAACCATGTACAGAAATCATCTGAATCATTGATGGTTGTTTTGCCGTCCGACTTACCGAAGTAATACGAAATATCAGGGAACGCATAAAATGCGCCATCTGGCATATTTACCTTGAAACCTGGGATTTCACGTAATTTACCAACGACCAATTTACGACGACGATCGTAAGCGGCTTTCATCTCATAAGCATGATCCAATGAACCATTAAACGCAGCTACTGCTGCTTTTTGCGCAATAGAGTTCGTTCCTGAGGTCACTTGACCCTGCAACTTCTCGATACCATCCGCAATCCACTTAGCCGCCGCAATAAATCCAATACGCCATCCCGTCATCGCATGACCTTTCGCCACGCCATTCACCGTAATGACACGATCCTTAATCTCTGGAATTGAACCAATAGAGAAATGACCACCCTGGGTGAAGTTAATGTATTCATAAATCTCATCTGCTAATACAAAAATATTCGCATGACGAGCTACAACATTCGCAATATCACGTAACTCGGACTCCGTATACACAGAACCCGTCGGATTATTTGGCGATGCAAACATCACCATCTTCGTTTTCGGCGTAATCGCCGCCTCAAACTGCGCCGCAGTTACCTTGAAATTATTATCAAAAGCACCTTGCACAACAACAGATACTCCATCCGCTAATTTGACCATTTCAGAATATGAAACCCAGTAGGGCGAGAAAATGATTACCTCATCTCCTGGATTAATTAAAGCTGCAATCGCATTGGCCAAGGAGTGTTTCGCTCCCGTAGAAACCACAATGTTCTCCGAACCCCACTCCAATCCATTGTCACGCTTTAATTTATTAGCAATCGCTAAACGTAAATCAGGATATCCTGCAACAGGAGAATAGCCGTGAAAACCATCATCAATGGCTTTTTTGGCTGCTTCACAAATATGAGCGGGTGTTTTAAAATCCGGCTCACCTACCGATAGGCTAATTACTTTATGACCTTGCGCAGCTAATTCACGCGCTTTCTTTGTCATTCCCAACGTAGATGACTCTTCTAATGCTTGAATGCGTTGGGCTAATAAGGATGATGACATATATATAAATACGATGGTTGAAATCGGGCGCAAATTACCCATTTCATCGCTTAAAAGCTAATTAAATTCACAAAAAGCTTGATTAATGTTGTTGGCTCAACTTCGTATAAACCCCCTTCGGATTCGCCAGTAATTCTGCATGTGTACCACGCTCGACAATCTCTCCCTTGTCGACCACCAAAATCTGATCCGCATGCTGAATCGTGCTCAAACGGTGCGCAATGACTAAGACCGTTCGGTTCTTCATCAAATTACCTAAGGCCGACTGGACCATCTTCTCGGATTCATTATCCAAGGCACTCGTCGCCTCATCCAAAATCAATATCGGAGGGTTTTTCAACACCGCCCGAGCAATCGATAATCGTTGCCGCTGGCCGCCAGACAACTTCGAACCGCGATCCCCTATCACTGTTTGATAACCATCCGCACTCGCCTCGATAAATTCATGTGCATTCGCAATTTTAGCTGCCTCAATGACCGCCTCCAAGGTCGCATCTGTTCCAAAAGCGATATTGTTGAAGATGCTATCATTGAACAACACCGACTCCTGCGTCACGATTCCCATTAAAGCCCGAAAATCCTCTAAAGGAATATGTTTCAAAGGAATTCCGTCAACGGTAATTTGACCCGATGTAGGATCATAAAATCGGGGTAACAAATCCGCAAGCGTTGATTTGCCACCTCCGGATGCGCCTACCAAGGCAATCGTTTTCCCTTTGGGGATGTCGAAACTCACCGACTTCAAAACCGAACGTCCTTTGACATACGAAAAGCCTACTTCTTCGAAACGGATTTTATCTTGGAAGGCCGACAATCGCTGAACAGGCTCCTCCACCTTGATTTCTGACTCCGTATCTAAAATTTCGATGATGCGGTCGGCGGAAGCAACACCTCGCTGAATACCTGAAAAAGCATCCGCAATTGCTTTGGCAGGCCGCATAACCTGCGAAAAGGTAGCTATAAACGCAATGAAGGTCGACGCACTCAATTCTCCATCCCCTGAAATCACCAAGCTTCCCCCATACAACAAAATGCCAGTCACAACCAAAACCCCCAAACTCTCCGAAACCGGTGAAGTCAATTCTTGCCGAAAAACCATACGCAATAAAGAATTTCGGTATCGATTATTTCCCTCCTGAAAACGTGCATCCATCACCTTCTCCGCTCGAAAAGCCTTCACGACTCGCATGGCTCCAAAGGTCTCATCCAGCAAACTAATCAATCCACTTAAATGCTGCTGAACCTCACCTGCTGCACGACGTAAACGCCGCGTGATGGTCGCAATGACCCCACCCGAAAGTGGTAGAATAATCAGCGAAAACAAGGTCAATTTCCCGGACATACACGCCAAGAAAACAAAAAACATAATCAAGGTAAAAATCTCCTTGAATGTCGCCGTAAAGGCCCTGCCGATACTATTCTCTACCTCCTGCACATCGGTCGTCAAGCGCGACATCAAATTTCCCTTACGCTGCTCCGAAAAATAACTTAAGTCCAAACGAATCGCCCTAGCAAAAACCGCCTGACGCAATGAGGCAATCATATCCGCCTCCACTGTCTTCAAAACCCGCTGGGACAAATAGCGGAAAATATTCGCCAAAACAACCGATATCATGATCGCCGCACAGGCGTATTGCAACGCCCCCAAACGCCCATAAGCCTCCAAAGCCCCATAAAAATAATGGTTGAATAAAAAGGAGAAATAACTCGGACTCAAGGAGAATTCCGGCATGACACGATAGACTACCGCTTGATTCGTTGAGGCTTGATTAAACAAGACATTCAACAAAGGAATTAACAGCGTGAAATTCAGGATTCCAAACAAACTGGCCAACAACGAAAAGCTAAAATATGGAAATACATATTTTCGAATCGAAACGGCATAAGACAGTAAACGTAAATATGTTTTCAAGGAATCTATTTCAAAATTTGCATTAAATTACGACAATTTTCAGAAACAATTTGCTTACAAGATTCGATTCACCCCTCATTAGCATCGTCATGGCTTGCTATCAAGGCGAAAAATACCTTGCAATCCAACTCGAAAGTCTGCTTGCCCAAGATTACCAAAACATAGAAATTATCTGTGTAAACGATGCATCAACCGATTCCACTCAGGCTATCCTTCAACGATATGCATCCAAAGATCATCGCATGCAAATCATCCAAAATCTTGAAAACTTGGGCTACCGAAAATCCTTTGAAAAAGGAATTTTATTGGCAAAAGGAGAATTAATCGCACTCTCTGACCAAGATGATTATTGGATCCCAACGAAAATCAGTAGACTTATAAACACCATTGGGGGAGCATCGATGGTCTATGCCGACTCAGCTTTAGTGGATGATGAAGGCAACTTAATTGGGCAAAAAATGTCCGACATCAAACGACAAATCGCTTACAAAAACCCACTCATGTATACCTTTGGTGCATGGGCGCCGGGTCATGGTATGTTATTCAAACGAGAGCTACTTGAGTTTGCCCTTCCATTTGTTGAATTCGTCACACATGATTACCTGATTGGTTTTGCCGCAACCTGTACGAATGGCATCGTCTACCTTCCTGAAACGCTTGTTCATTATCGCCAACATGCGAATAACACCATCGGAGCGAATTTAAAAAAAGCCCCGAAGCCCTATAAGAGTCGGAAAGAAAAAAATAGCCGAATTCTAGCGCGCCTAAATCTACTACAAAGCCGTTGCCCAACAGGGACCGAACAGCAAGTACTCAACGATTTTTACATAGCATGTCAAGGTAGCGGACTTATGCATCGAATCAATCGGGTTCGAATTGCCCTGAAACACCGAGATGACATGTTGGCTTACAAAGGCAAATCCGCCTTCGGAAGATTTGCTTATTGTTTTAAATTGTTTTTCGCGCTGTACTAATTCGATAATACCAATTCTTGAGGCGAACCAACAAAGGAATATGTTGTGGAACCAATGGACCATCAAAGCGCTCTCCCCGACGTAAATAATATGTTGAAAGCGTACTGGAAGTCATCCCCCACTTGCGAATAAACTGATAATATCCTCGGTTCTGCTTAACCCTTTTCACAGAGATCGAACCAAAATGATATACGCGGCTTTGCCCCAAACCCTTAAATAATCGCACGCCAGCCTGCCAAAGCTTCATGGAGAAATCCGGATCGGAATACATGCCTGGGGTAAATTCCACACTATACCCACCGACTGCATCCCAGAGTTTTTTATGAACAACATTTGGCGGCCAGGTCGCACCTTGCCAATCAGGCTTTTCGAAAGATTGGTATCCGGCCAACAAGCGTGACTCCTCAAAACTTGACATACTCGTCCCAAAATTAGCCTCAATCGAACAAGAACTCTGCGCACGAGGCTCAATCATCGTCGAAGAAATAAAGAAATATTCATCCGAGCAGGCCTCAATTTCTTGTTTCAAAAGCAAATCCCAACCCGGGAGCGTATACATATCATCGTTGATGTACAAGAGATAATCTGCGCGGGCTAACGTGCGCATGGCATTCATCGCATGGCAAACACCTACATTGGTTTCAGAATGAGAATACGCTATATCTCCTTGATCTTGAACCCATTGTAAGGAGCCATCTTTCCCCTCATTCAAATGCACAATCAATTCAAAAGGCACCACACTGTGAGTCCGGATACTCCGTATACACAATTGCAGAAAGGCTAGATTATTCCAACTCGGAATGAGAATGGAAAAATAGGGCTTTTCGGGAGCCTTTGGGGCAGGAAAGGATTGAATTTGATCCACTTACAAGAGCTTATAATTTCGATATTCCCCTATTCGCCAACCCGTCCAATCTTCGATTTGTTGCAAGACTTTCCGACGAAAACTCATCTTTGCCCGAAGTACCTTGGGGTCAAAATGAAAAGGCCATTGCATCCGTGCGATACGAGCCTGCGCAACGGCAGGATGTGTACCTTCAAAAAGCGTTAAGCGCTCGGCATTTTCGTAATCAAACTGATAATCTTCCGGAACATGTTCCGCCATCCAAGCATCATCCCGGTAGAAATGGGTAAAATTCCGCACCTTATTATTGAGCCCTTGCGGGGGTTTTACCCACCCGTAATGGTAAATGGACGCATCAATCAATTTGGCATGAATCTTTTTTCCAGCCTTCCGAAATCCTTGAGCATCCTTGTAGGATTGAACCGCAGGGTCATATTTTACGACACGTATCTCCCGACGATACCAACGACGCGAAACAGCTACATAATCATAAGACCCATAAAAATGTTTGTAATGAAAAAGCAAGCCCTCAACTTGGGGGTTCGTAGCATAATCTTCCATGGCTTTTCGAATCTTCGGCAGGTCATCCTCGTGCACACACTCATCACCTTGGATGTAAAATGCCCAATCCGTATCCGGCGAAATGGCCTGATAAGCCTTATCGGTTTCCATGGAAAAAACGCGTCCTCCCTCACGCGCCTGCTCATCCCAGACTGTTTCAATGATTCGAATTTTAACAGAATCAATGGCTTGAATCAACTCTAGAGTACCATCGTTCGATTGCCCTACGGCCACCACAAATTCATCACAAATGGGTAAAATCGAGGTGATCGCCTCCACGATCGGATAATCATTTTGAACCGCATTTCGAATAAATGTAAATCCGGCTATTTTCATGATTCGTACTTGACTTTGATGCCATGGTAACGATCCTGCTCAACATAATCTTTCCGCAAAGGATGACCCTGCCAGTCGGCCGGCAACAATATTCGCGTCAAATTAGGATGACCGGCAAATTGAACCCCCAGCAAATCAAAGGCCTCCCTTTCATGCCAGTCGGCCGTCTTCCAAATCCCACTCAAACTCGGTACCTCCGGCTTATCTCGATCGATAAGTACCTTTAGGTGCAAGGTCACATGAAAAGGAATGGAATAAAGGGTATAAATCACCTCCATTTGATCAACTTCGGGACCTAGGTCAATGGCCGTTACACAAGAAAGTGAGTCGAAATAGGTTAGAGGATCTCGCCAAAGTAAATCACAAATCGAAACGAGTTCTTTGGCTGGCACAGTGAGTTGCGTCAATTTTTCATTGGCCTCCAAACTGACATGCAGCTTTTGTTCGATAAATGATTTGATAGCGAGTAATTCCATCGATTTCGTTTATGAGATAGCCTCCAAAATTCGCTGAGGTACGACCAACGTTTCTTGATTGATTTTCTCCTGTAATTTCAAAATACCACCAATTAAGGCCTCCGGTCTGGGCGGACAACCCGGCACATATACATCCACGGGAATAATTCGATCTACCCCTTTAACCACGTGATAGCCATGTTCCCAATAGGGGCCGCCGCAATTCGCACAAGAACCCATCGAGATTACATAACGCGGTTCTGGCATTTGCTCATAAAGACGACGAATCCGATCAGCCATTTTGAAGGTTACCGTTCCAGCAACAATCATCACATCCGATTGACGCGGGGAAGGGCGCGGAAAAACGCCAAAGCGATCTAAATCATAGCCAGACGCAAATGCCTGCATCATTTCAATCGCACAACAAGCTAAGCCAAAACTCATGGGCCAAAGCGAACTCGCGCGCGCCCAGTTCATAAGATCTTCGACTTTCGTGATCACAAAACCGTCTTCCTGAAATTTTTGATCCAACAAACTTTTCATCTAGCGTATAATTGTTAGTGAACCCACGACATCCGGATAATCTACACTGGGTTTGATTCGATACATATAAACACCCGTAGGCAATGCTTTGCCGCCATATTTACCCCTGAAAGGCATTTCCTCATAGGTATCACCTGTCCCCTCAAATACAGGAACACCCCAACGATCGATGACCGTAATGGTTGCCTCGGGATAGGAAGAAATATTATCAATCGCCCAATAATCATTTAAATCATCGCCATTGGGAGTAATCGCATCGTAAGGCTTAATTCGCGCCAAAATAATCACATCAATCATGGCGAAGGTATTGCAACCCAAACTTGGAGCTCTACCGGTGATGAAGAAGGTTGTTGTAAATGCATTACCTCCTAGATCCCCTAATTTGCGAACATCAAAATAAGGCTTCAATAGACGCGAACCATCGTTCCCACTCGCATCTACCATGCCCAATGCTGGAGTCCACGTCCACTCGATTAATGGATTTAAAGACCCATTCACGGGAACCGGAATCGGTTTTATCACCTCCCCGGGTTCGGGGGAAAACATCAGTATTTTGGAATTTGCCGTTACCCAAACGTCTTTACATGGATCATTCGAAACCACAGACGTAGTTTGCCCCAAAACGATATTTAATATACTCACGAAGAGTAAGGTCAAAACGGATTTAGGGTAAAATGCGGAATTCGACATAAAGGATTTTAGGATTCGCGTTAAGTTTTTGTAAATATACCTAAATTCACAAAATTTTTGTTCTATGTCGCAGAGCCATTTTTTCGATACGGATCTTTCGCAATTACGCGGCATGACTCCTGCCCGACTCAGCTTACTCCAAACCGAGCTGGGGTTGTTTACATTTGGCGACCTAATCCAGTATTACCCTTTTCGATACGAAGACCGAATAAAAATTTACGCCATTGCCGAAATCAATGACCAAATGGAGCATGCGCAGTTTATCGGCCGCATTCGCTACAAGGAAAAATTAGGGAATGGTGCCAAACAACGCATCATAGCCGAATGCTGTGATGCATCAGGTTGCATCGAGTTGGTCTGGTTTCAAGGTGTCAAGTGGCTCGAAAAATCACTTGTCACAGGTGTCGATTATCTATTTTATGGTAAGCCTACCTCCTTCAATGGGCATTTGCAAATGACCCACCCCGAAATGGAGGTGTACAAGGGTGCCAATCACTCCGAAAAATTTTTCCAACCGGTTTACCCGCTTACCGAAAAACTTCGGAAAAAATACATCGACAGTAAAGTCATTGCCGGCTTACAGCGTACACTTTTGGGAATGGCATTTTCGCATATTCGCGAAACCTTGCCCATGGAAATCATTCAGCAATTCCGCCTGGTTTCCAAGCAAGAAGCACTCTATCATATACATCACCCACAAAGTGAAAATTGGTTGCATCAGGCAAGGCGCCGACTGAAATTTGAGGAACTCTTTTACAACCAATTACGTCTTATCAAGCAAAACTTGGTTCGTAAAGAACAATTTCCTGGACAGGTTTTTTCATCTGCAGTGCTGCTGACTAAGTTTTACCAAGATCACATGCCCTTTGATTTAACGGGAGCTCAGAAAAAAGTAATCCGAGAAATCTTCCAAGACATGAAATCGGGCAAACAAATGAACCGATTACTCCAAGGTGATGTGGGTTCTGGAAAAACCATCGTAGCATTTATCTCCATGCTCTTGGCCATCGACAATGGGACGCAAGCCTGTATCATGGCCCCTACGGAGATTTTGGCGGATCAACATTACCAAGGGCTGAAAAAATTCGCGGATGCCTTGGGAATTAGCATCGCCAAACTAACCGGATCTGTTAAGAAAAAAGACCGCGTTGGATTGCTTGAGGACTTGGCCTCTGGAGAATTGAAGATTCTCGTAGGGACCCATGCCATTTTTGAAGACGTCGTAAAATTTAATAACCTAGGGCTATGTATCATCGATGAGCAGCATCGCTTTGGTGTCGCTCAACGAGCGAAACTTTGGGATAAGAACAAAGAAATTCATCCACACGTGTTGGTAATGACCGCCACGCCCATTCCTCGGACCCTTGCCATGACACTTTATGGTGACCTGGACGTGTCCGTGATTGATGAACTCCCGGTGGGACGCAAGCCCATTCAAACGACACAGCGCTATGACAGCCATCGTTTACAAGTTTTTGCATTTATCCAAAATGAATTATCCAAAGGCCGTCAAGTCTATATTGTCTATCCCTTGATTGAAGAGTCCGAAAAAATGGACTTCAAGGATTTGATGGATGGCTACGAAAGTATTTCTCGGGCATTCCCAGAGGTCCCGCTGGGTATCTTGCATGGCAAGATGAAACCCGCAGATAAAGACATCGAGATGGCTCGATTTGTGGCGAATGAAACGAAAATCATGGTGGCTACCACGGTGATCGAGGTTGGTGTCAATGTCCCTAACGCCTCCATCATGATTATCGAAAGTGCCGAACGTTTTGGACTTTCGCAATTACACCAGCTTCGCGGACGGGTCGGTCGGGGTGCCGAGCAAAGTTATTGCATACTCATGACCGACTATAAATTAAGTGCCGACACCAAAAAGCGGATCGAAACCATGGTCCGAACAAATAATGGATTTGAAATTGCGGAAGTCGACCTGCAATTACGCGGTCCGGGGGACATCGGGGGGACGCGTCAAAGTGGAGCCATTGATCTCATGATTGCGGATTTAGCGAAAGACGGGGAAATATTAAAAGTGGCTCGTGAAACAGCGATTAGAATCCTGGAGGAGGATCCCCATTTAGCCCTTGATCGTCACTTGATGATCCGCGAACAAGTCATGCAACAGCGCAAAGACACGACGAACTGGGCTAGAATTAGCTAGCCCCACTTTTTACCTTTGGCAATCCTACCCGGTTTGCCAAAGGTAGCGCTTAGCAAATTAATTTAATGAAGGATCGTCCGGATACGTAGATAAAACGCGATAATTACCACCTTTCTGATAAAGTACAGAACGCCACAATTTTTCTGGCGACTCTTCAAACACATCCGAGACACGGGCTTGAGAGATAATCCAAGAATCTGATTTTAATTCCCGCTCAAGTTGGCCGGCCGACCAGCCTGAATAACCAATAAAAAACTTAATTTCTTGAAAAGAAATCGTTCCGTCGATAACAGCCTCAATAGCTTGCTCGAAATCCCCTGCCCAAAAGATCCCCGGAGCGATTTCCTGTCCGCCTTGGATTAAATCGGGCCTACGATGTACGAATTGCAAAATCGTAGGATCCACAGGACCTCCGGCAAAAAGTGGAATCTCCCCCATAATTTTGGCATCCATTATGGAATCCAAAATAACCTCTTGGGGCTGTGTAAGCACTAAACCGAACGAATGCGAACTCGTATGCTCACAAAGCAGAATGACTGAACGCTTAAAAGAGGGATCCTCCAAGAAGGGTTCAGAAATCAACAATACACCTGGTTTTAAGTCAGATGGACTCGGCATAGGAAAGAATTTTGTATGTTTGTTTGAAATAAAAACGACCCCATGAAGCACGTTTTCCTCTCATTAGGAGGCAATCTAGGAAATACTCAGGAAATATTTGAGCGGACTTATCCGATGATTGAAAATAAAGTTGGGCCCATCCTTCAAAAGTCCAGCCTCTACCAAACAGCTGCCTGGGGATTAACCGACCAAGCTGATTTCCTAAATCAAGTCGTTTTACTGGAAAGCTCCTTAACGCCCAATCAAATTCTTGCTGAAATTCAAGCCATTGAGAAAGCCCTAGGGAGAGAGCGCCAAGTCACTTGGGGGCCGCGGACTTTGGATTTAGATATTTTATTTATCGACCAAGAATTGATTCAGGAAAGTGACTTACAAATTCCCCATCCACATATTCAAGATCGCAAATTCATCTTGATTCCCTTGCATGAAATCGCTGCAGATTGGATTCATCCCGTTTTCAAGAAATCCGCGAAAGAATTACTGATTGAAACAAAGGACACGAGCGCCGTCGAGATTATTCCGAATCGCTAAATTTTTGAGCGGGGAAGCGCCAACTTTGACCTACGATTTTCTCGTAGTATCGCTCATACATTGGAAGAATTTTCTCCAACGAGAATTCTTTGGCACGCGCTAAGGCATTCGCCTTCATCTGTGTATGCAAGTCCTCGTCTTGTAATATCTTGATGGTATTGGCAACCATGTCATCGATGTTACCAATCTCGCTGACGAATCCGGTCTCACCGTGAATATTTACCTCTGGAATCCCCCCAGCATTTGAAGAAATGACAGGTACTTCACAGGCCATCGCCTCCAAAGCAGCCAAACCAAAACTCTCCTTTTCCGAGGTTAAAAAGAATAAATCGGCCAATGACAAGGCCTCCTCAATTGTATCCAGTTTGCCTAAAAAACGAACATCCGAAGCTACGCCCAAGTCCCGACAAAGGGCTTCAATTCCTGAACGTTCGGGGCCATCGCCCACTAACAATAATTTGGACGGAATCTGTTTTTGTACCTTAGCAAATACTTGAATGATATCTTCGATACGCTTTACCTTACGGAAGTTCGAGGTATGCATGAGCAACTTCTCCCCATTGGGACAAATGGCCATTTTAAAATGCTCCTTCGGTTGTTTCTGGAATCGACCTAGATCGATAAAGTTTGGAATAACTTCAATGTTACTTAATATTTCAAAAGACGAATAGGTATCTTCGCGCAAACTTTCTGAAACCGCTGTCACCCCATCCGATTCATTGATCGAGAATGTAACGACAGGTTCAAAAGATGGATCTCGACCCACCAGGGTAATATCCGTACCATGCAAAGTGGTAATCACGGGCACATGAATTCCCTTGTATTTTAAGATCTGCTTGGCCAAATAGGCAGCCGATGCATGCGGAATCGCATAGTGTACATGAATCAAATCCAATTGCTCATTCACCGTAACATCGACCATTTTACTGGCCAATGCAGATTCATAGGGCAAATATTCAAATAAAGGATAGGACGCTACAGAGACCTCGTGGTAAAAGATGTTCTCACTAAAGAAATCGAGGCGAGGAGGTTGGGTATAGGTAATAAAATGTACCTGATGACCCACAGATGCTAAGGCTTTACCAAGCTCCGTAGCGACAACACCACTACCGCCGTAGGTGGGGTAACAAATGATTCCTATTTTCATATTTGAAGATTCAAACGGAAACAAAACTACGACAAATACGGAAAGGTTCCTGAATTAGCCCTAAATTTGCAAAAATAAAATTAGCTCCTGTGAAGAACATCGTCATTTTCGCCTCTGGTTCTGGCTCAAACGCCGAAAAAATTGTAGAACATTTTAGGGGCTCCACAGCAGTTAAAATCGTTCATATTTTTTGCAACAATCCTGAGGCAGGCGTTATTGAACGTGCTAAAAGACTAGACATCCCCTGCAGTCTTTTCTCGCGGGAGGAATATAGAAATGGAGCTTTGCTACGTAAAATTCAGTCTTTACAGACCGACTGGATCGTATTGGCAGGTTTTTTATGGTTAATTCCTTCCGAATACGTACAAGCTTTTCCACAACGAATCATCAATTTGCATCCTGCCTTATTACCTAAATTTGGAGGCAAAGGCATGTATGGACATTTCGTTCATGAAGCCGTCGTTGCCGCAGGTGAAACAGAATCGGGCATCACCATACATTACGTGAATGAACATTACGATGAAGGAGCCATCATCTTCCAGAGTTCTTTCCCCGTTTTACCGAGCGATACCCCGGAAGATGTAGCCAAAAAAGGTCAGGTGTTAGAACACCGGGACTTCCCCAAGGTGATTGAAAACTTGGTTTTACCAACCACCCCCTAGGACACGATACAATTGAATCGCGTGCATCCAACGCTTTCTAGATAATTCCAACAAATCAAGCTCAGATCGTAAGGCATTTTGCTGTGCAGTTAAGACCTCCAGGTAACTTGCGTTAGCCGTTAGGAATAAGGTACCCACCGTATTAACAGCCCCTTTAGTCAATCGTACCTCACGCTCTTTTAATTGATTTTGCTTTTGTAAATAACTCAAAGACTTTACCTGCGTGTCCCACTCGAGGTAGCCTTTAACAAGCGCATTTTGATAAGCCAAATCAAGTGTCTTCCATTGTGCATCGGTTCGCAAGATCTCGGAAGTAATGGCAGAACGATTCAACCAGGGCGCTGAAATACCACCCATCAACTGGTAGGCCATGGATGCAGGTAATTGGAATAAATAAGCCGGCTGAAAACCTTGAACCCCTAAAATCCCGGATAGAACAATCGAGGGTTTTAACGCAAGCTTCGCACTCTCCTTTAGCTCAACGGCTGATTCCAAGGCTAATTTCGCCTGACGAATATCCGGCCGCCGCTCTAATTGATCAATCTTCACATTGGCAAATAGCGTAGAATCTAATGCACACTGGAATGGGTATTTACTACGCAAAATCGGTCGAGCAGGCTTATTCAAATAATATTGAATTTGGTTTTCCAGCACGGTAATTTGCTGCAGCACATCCCCTTCTTGCGCACGTGAATTCAACCACTGTGCCTCTAATTGCTGAACAGCCGATTCGTTCACCACACCCGCTTCTTTTTGAACTTGAACCAATTCAAAGGCCTTGCGCTGAATCTCAATATTGGATTTAAGAATGTCCAACTCCTGATCCAACGCGACCAATTGCCCATAAGCACTCGCCACATCGGCCACTAAAGAGGTAATAAACCATTGCTGGCCGGACTCCGTAGCCAAATACCGCAAAGCACTCGCTTTCTTCCGCTTGGCAAGTTTTCCCCAAATATCCCATTCCCAACTTGCTTGTACGCCCAACATCAAATCAGGCAGATTTTCTGGGATAATCTGATCTTTGGTAATGTTAGGTGAAAATTGTGTATCAAAATTACCCACACCATCCATCGTATACTTACCGAATTTACGAAGGCTCGGTTGAACTAAACCCGAAACGAAAGGCTTTCGCAATCCACGCTGATTGGCAAAATCTGCCCGGGCCATCGCCATTTCCAAAAATCCGATTTTGATGTCGTTACTACGAACCAACACGGAATCGATTAATTGAAGAAGAAGCGTGTCTCTTTTCCAACAAGCTTGAACATCCGACACGGAAGTATTTTCATTGGGTCGCTTGTACGTATCTAAATCGATATCTACCTTCTTCTGCTCATTTAGTAAGGCCTTTTGGCAAGAAGCTAAAGTCAATACAAAAATTAATATCCAAAACTTATTTCTCATTTTTTGACCATTTAGCCGAGAGCGTGGCAAAGACCACATACAAACCCGGAATCACTAATAAACCACCCACAGTACCTAAAATCATTCCCCCAGCAGAGGCTGTACCAATCGTTCTATTTCCAATCGCCCCAGCACCCGATGCAATCATTAGGGGAATCAAGCCTGCCACAAAGGCAAACGAAGTCATCAAAATAGGGCGTAACCGGGAAAAAGCTCCTTCTTTAGCCGCTTCAATAATACTAGCACCTTCCTTCTGTTTCGCGATGGCAAACTCAACGATCAAGATGGCATTCTTACCTAGTAAACCAATTAACATCACTAGGGCTACTTGCGCATATATGTTATTTTGTAATCCAAACAAATACAAGAAGGCATACGTACCCATCGCACCCATAGGCAAGAATAGTAAAACCGGAAATGGGAGCAAGAACGATTCATATTGGGCTGCTAAAAGTAAATACACAAACAATAAACAGATAGCAAAAATAAAAATGGCCTGATTCCCAGCTAAATCCTCTTCACGCGTCATACCGGACCATTCCAAGGTATAGCCTCTTGGCAAACTTTTCGAAGCTTGCGCGCGAATAATATCCAATACGGCCCCCGAACTAAACCCAGGAGCTGGCTCGCCATTTACCATGGCAGAGGTAAACATATTATAGCGCGTAAACTGTTCTGGGCCGTAAACTCTTTTCATCTTCACAAAAGAAGAATAAGGAACCATTTCGCCTGCCTTGTTCTTCGCATAAAATTTCAATACGTCATCTGGATGAGCCCGATAGCGCGGATCCACCTGCACCATCACCTTGTACATTTGGCCAAAACGAATGAAGTTAGTCGCATAGAAACTCCCCAACAAGGTTTGTAAATTATCCATGGCAGGAAGCACATTGACTCCTTTTTGGGCGGCAGCTTCTTGATCGACCTCTAGCATATATTGCGGAAAACTCGGATCGAAACTTGAAAAAGTATTTTGAATCTCCGGTGCTTCATTGAGTTTTTTGGCAAACTCATTAGATACAGCTGCTAATTTCTGCAAATCTCCCGACCCACTCCGGTCTTGAATTCGGAACTCAAAACCTGAGGCATTACCAAAACCCGGTACAGCTGGAGGTGGAAAAAACTGTATACTTGCATCTTTAATACCATTTGTTTTGGATCGAATAATTTCTGTTAATTGGTCGACCGTTTCTTTGCGATCTTCCCAAGGTTTTAAGGTAATAATCCCCGTTCCGTATGACGCGCCTGAACCATCGGTCAACAAGCTAAACCCCGCAAGGGTAGAAAATGACTCAATCGCATCTACCCCCTTTATCGATTTAAATACCTGATCCATGACGCTTTCCGTACGTTCCAAGGTAGCTCCTGCCGGCGTTGTCGCATTTACATAGAGAGTCCCCTGATCCTCCGATGGGATAAAGCCACTGGGTACGATCCCTGATAAAATTACGGTACCAGCAACTGAACTAAGTAGAATCATCCACATTAAGACTCGTCTACTAATCAATGCCCCGACCCAAATTAAATATTTAGTAGCTATCTGATCATATCGCTGATTAAAGGCGTGGAAAAATTTCCCCAACAAAGTCTTTTGATTGTGCTCTGGCTTTTTCAACAATAAGACACAAAGGGCCGGCGTTAGGGTTAATGCGGTTAAACCCGACAAGGCAATTGAAATAGCCATGGTGACGGAGAACTGACGGAAAAACACCCCGATAGGTCCAGAAAGAAAGGCCACAGGTACAAATACCGCACCCATCACCAACGTAATCGCTAAAATCGCTCCCGAAATCTCATGCATCGCTTCTTGGGTGGCAGCCAAAACGGACATATCTTTTTCCTCCATTTTGGCATGAACTGCCTCCACGACGACAATCGCGTTATCGACTACGATACCGATGGCCAAAACCAAAGAAAACAGCGTCAATAGATTAATGGAAAATCCGAAGGCCAGCATAAAGGTAAACGTACCCACCAATGAAACAGGTACGGCAATAATCGGAACAAGTGTCGCACGCCAATCTTGCAAAAAGATAAACACCACTAATGCCACCAATATAAACGCTTCCAATAACGTCTTAATAACTTCATGAATCGATGCATCCAAAAATCGAGAAACATCGTATGAAATCGTAAAGCCCATTCCAGGAGGGAAAGTGCTTGTCTTCAATTCTGCTAAACGCTTTTTTACATTATCAATTACTTCGGCGGCATTTGAACCCGGACGTTGCTTTAATAGAATCGCAGCGGACGGCCGACCATTTTCTTTCGAAAGTACGTCGTAATCCAAGGAACCAAACTCAACATCCGCCAAATCTTTAAGGCGAAGAATTTGCCCGGTCTCAGTAGCCTTGATGACTAAATTTTCATACTCAGCCACCTGGGTAAATTTCCCAGTATAGCGCATGACGTATTGCAATGCCTGGGGATGTTTACCCGAACTCTCCCCAATTTTACCCGGAGCAGCCTCCACATTTTGATTGCGTAAAGCTTGGATTACATCCTCCGCGGAGAGCTTATACGCAAACAATCGATCCGGATGTAACCAGATTCGCATCGCATATTCACGCTGTCCCATGATATCCGCAAAACCAACACCGTCGATACGCTTCAATTCAGGCAAGACATTAATATCTGCAAAATTGTATATAAACTTCTCGTCGATCGTCGGATCCTCACTCAAGAGATTCACGTACAACAACATACTGTTAACCTCTTTCTCTGTGATAACCCCAGCCTTGATTACTTCCTCGGGTAACTCATCCAACACAGTTTGAACACGTGTCTGTACGTTGACAGCCGCAACATCAGGGTCTGTTCCCACCTCAAAATATACCTGAATGATACTCGTACCATCATTTCCGGAAACCGAGGTCATGTAAGTCATTCCAGCTACACCGTTGATTGCACGCTCCAAAGGGGTTACCACTGCTTTTGCACAAACCTCGGCATTCGCACCGGTGTATTTCGTTGTGACGGTTACAGCTGGAGGTACAATATCTGGAAACTGCGTAATAGGCAATTGCTTCATAGCAATCACGCCTAAAATCACAATAAAAATCGATACAACGATCGACAGTACCGGTCGGGTAATAAATTGTTGTACCATCCTTACAGTGTTTTATATTCGTTCAACAATTGACGCATCGGCTTGTAGGTCGAATTGATTTTTTGACCTTGCTTCACCAATTGAATACCTTCAATTAACACGGTATCTGCACTTGAATAACCACTTTTCACTAAGTAGAAATGCGGAATTCGAATATCTGGAACAATATTTTTCATCTTAACAGAACCGCTTGCATCCTTTACGAACACATAGCTTTTCTCCTGAATCTCAAAAACCGCTTTTTGCGGAATTGCCCAATATCCCTTCACTTGCTTCGGTAACTGAACCTTTCCTGATGCTCCGTGACGCAGAAGTTTATTCGGATTTGAGAAACGCGCGCGAAAGGCAATATTTCCCGTGTTCTTGTCAAACTCGCCTTCAATCGTTTCTACCATCCCCTTTTCTGGGTACAATTCACCATTGGCCAATAATAAATTAACACGAGTAGCATTATTCACACCACCCTTTTGGCTAAATGCCAGATACTCTTGCTCGGATACATTGAAGTAGGCAAAAACATTCTGATTATCAGAAAGCGTTGTCAATAAGGTCCCTTCATCAACCAAACTACCACGTTTAAAGGGAAGCCGGTCAACAATCCCATCGAATGGCGCACGAATATTAGAGTGCTCAACTTTTAATTCCGCCGCACGAACATGGGCGAGCGCCTCCTCTCTTTTCGCTTTAATGCCGTCAACCTTCGCCGAAGAAATGGACAATTGATTTTTCGAAATCACATTTTTATCCACCAACAAGCGTGTATTAACTAAGGTCAATTCCTCCGCCTTCAATTCGGC
The DNA here is from genome assembly GCF_054558655.1 of Aquirufa sp. 5-AUSEE-100C1. Lineage (NCBI taxonomy): Bacteria > Pseudomonadati > Bacteroidota > Cytophagia > Cytophagales > Flectobacillaceae > Aquirufa > Aquirufa sp. 5-AUSEE-100C1. Next base: position 553,955 of record NZ_JBPXKO010000002.1, read on the forward strand.
AGACGCTTGGCTTAAGACAGCCTTTGCCCGCGCTAAATCGGCCACATATTCCTGACTATTGATCGTAAACATGACCTGACCCTTTTTCACTTGTTTCCCCTCGTCCACCAATATCCGATCCAAATATCCCTTCACACGGGCACGAATTTCGACGTTCTGAACGGCATGAATATCTGCCACAAATTCTTGTTGGATCGTCGTATCCAGCGAAATAGGGGTGGAAACCTCGAGTGTTTGGACTTCAACGGCCTCCTCTTTTTTTGTTGTACAAGCCGCAAGCAGCAATAATCCGATTAGGTATTTTTTCATCTTTTAGTTGTTTGGCCTCCCCTGATGTTGTTTATAGGATGGAGGACTTGTTTTCAATTTATTCGTATCTGACCACCCTAAATTAGGGACGACACGTTGGTACTTAGGCGTTTCCGAACTCGGCTTTTTGACTTGCTCAATTACACTTTGTTCGATATTCACTTTTTCAGTTAATGTCCGGTTTATCTGATTCTTGTAATGCTTCTCTTGTCCGAAGCCAACAAAAAAAAGAATGACAAACACAGACGTCATGACGCATGTTTTCATCGTTTTTAATACTATGCTAAAAGCATAGACTTGCAAGAATGTTTAATGATTTTGTTTCTATAAGGCAAAGGAATCTCAGGCCTTATCGGGAGGGGGAATTAAACGCTCCAAGTGAACCTGCAAAAGATTCCCATCGGAGTCACAAGGTATTTTTTGTTCGGTAAATTCAATGGAGAGCAAAGATAAATCTTCTAATCCAGTCGGGGCAAAATGCCAAAGGTCTTCGGCTACATCCTCTTCTTCCGCTAAATTATCAGTCGTTTTTTCTATAAGGGCAAAGACAGATTGCTTGACCCGCATGGCATCAATAATCAATGTGACCCCATCTTTCGAGAGGAGACAAAATGCCAGCAAGAAATACAAAAGAATTTGCTTCAACATATTATTCTTTCACTTCTTCATAGGGGACGTAATCACCACCTACTTCATCTGATTTAGATTTCTTTTTTGGTGGCACATAATCGACATCAATCGTCCCTTCTTTTTTAGCTTTCGAAGCCGCTTGTTTGGCTCGAATTTCTTGTTCCGACATCATCTTATGCGCCTGTGTGATGACAAATGCCTTCATCAAAAAGCGAAGCAAGGGCATCACAACATAAATCATAACCAATATGATCGCAATAAGTTTTAACATCTTATCTACTTAAGTATAAATTTCTTTCCCCATAAACTTTACGGAAGAAATCGTCCTTTAAATCATCAATGAAATAAATTGCCTCACCCGTTGATTTCATCTCAGGTCCTAATTCCATATTTACGTTCGGGAACTTAGAGAACGAGAATACTGGTATCTTTATTGCAAAGCCCTTCTTAACAGGTTGGAAATTAAAATCCTTCACCTTCTTATCGCCCAACATCACCTTGGTCGCATAGTTTACATACGGCTCTTGGTATGCCTTACAAATAAACGGAACCGTACGCGATGCACGCGGATTTGCCTCAATGATATATACCACCTCATCCTTCACCGCGAACTGAATATTTAATAAACCTTTGGTTTTTAAGGCCACGGCAATTTTGCGCGTATGATCCTCGATTTGCTTCAAGACATTGTCCGACAAATCAAATGGAGGCAATACCGAGTGCGAGTCACCCGAGTGAATACCTGCCGGTTCAATATGCTCCATCATACCGATGATGTAAACATCTTCCCCATCGCAAATCGCATCCGCCTCCGCTTCAATCGCATTTTCCAAGAAGTGATCCAACAAGATTTTATTTCCCGGAATATCCCGTAAAATATCTACTACGTGTTGCTCCAACTCCTGCTCGTTGATCACAATCTTCATCGACTGACCTCCTAAAACATAAGAAGGACGAACCAATAAAGGATAACCTAATTCGCGTCCAAGTGCCACCGCATTATCCGCATCCTCACAAACACCAAATTTAGGATAAGGGATATTCAAGTCTTTCAACAAGCTTGAAAATGCTCCGCGATCTTCCGCCAAATCCAAGGCCTCAAAGGAAGTACCTATGATCTTAATTCCGTATTTAGATAATTTTTCCGCCAATTTTAAGGCCGTTTGACCGCCCAACTGCACAATAACTCCCTCCGGTTTCTCGTGCTGAATGATGTCATACACATGCTCCCAGAATACCGGCTCAAAGTATAATTTATCCGCAATATCAAAGTCGGTCGACACCGTCTCTGGATTCGAATTAATCATAATCGTCTCATAACCTGCTTCCTTCGCAGCCAAAACCCCGTGCACACAAGAGTAGTCGAATTCAATTCCTTGACCGATACGATTCGGACCTGAACCCAAAACAACGACCTTTTTCTTCGGCGTTACTTGGGACTCATTATCCAACACATCCGAACCTACCTGACCGAATGTCGAATAGTAATAAGGTGTCTTCGCCTCAAATTCCGCCGCACAAGTATCTACGCATTTGTAAACACGTTTGATACCCATCGCATTACGCTTGTCGTAAACTTCAGATTCCAAACAACGTAGGGTATGCGCAATCTGACGATCCGCAAATCCCTTGTGTTTTGCTTCTTCCAATAATTCCTTCGGAATATTCGAAATGCTGTATTTTTCAACTTCACGTTCCACACGAACCAAATCCTCAATTTGATTCAAGAACCATTTATCGATTTTAGTGGCTTGTTGGATCGTCTTAAACGAAATCCCCAACTTAAACGCATCGTAAATATGGAACAAACGATTCCAAGATGGGTTCGCTAAGGAATGCATAATCGCATCTTGATCACGCAATTCTTTGCCGTCGGCACCCATACCATTTCGCTTGATCTCTAAGGACTGACAAGCTTTTTGTAGCGCCTCTTGGAAGTTACGACCGATACCCATGGTCTCGCCTACCGACTTCATTTGAAGTCCAAGAGTACGATCAGCGCCCTTAAATTTATCGAAGTTCCAACGTGGAACTTTTACAATCACGTAGTCCAATGCTGGCTCAAAATAAGCTGATGTAGTTCCCGTGATGGCATTGGTCAATTCATCTAAATTATAACCGATCGCCATTTTCGCGGCAATCTTGGCAATCGGGTAACCCGTTGCTTTCGATGCTAAGGCAGAAGAACGAGATACACGCGGATTGATTTCAATCGCAATAATCTCATCCGTTTCCGGATTCAATGAGAACTGCACGTTACATCCCCCCGCGAACTGACCGATGGCATTCATCATCTTAATGGCCATGTCACGCATACGCTGGTAAATGGTATCCGGCAATGTCATCGCCGGAGCTACCGTAATCGAATCCCCTGTGTGGATACCCATCGGATCAAAGTTCTCAATCGAACAGATGATAATTACGTTGCCTAAATTATCCCGCAACAACTCTAACTCATATTCTTTCCAACCCATGATGGACTGCTCTACGAGCACCTCATGCGTGGGCGAAGCATGCAAACCCTTGTTCAAGGCCGCATCAAAATCTTTGGGATCATTAACGAATCCACCACCTGTTCCACCTAAGGTAAACGATGGACGGATTACTAATGGGAAACCTGTCTCTTGCGCAATCTCTTTCCCTTCCAGGAATGAACGAGCCGTACGCCCTTTACAAACCCCAACACCAATTTCCAACATCTTCAAACGGAATTTTTCACGATCCTCCGTCGTCTCAATCGCCGCAATATCAACCCCGATAATCTTTACTCCATATTTCTCCCAAATCCCTGCTGCATCACAATCAATCGCCAAGTTCAAGGCCGTTTGCCCCCCCATGGTAGGTAAAACCGCATCAATCTTATGATTCTCCAAAATGTGAATAATCGAAGCCTTCTCTAAAGGTTTCAAATACACATGATCCGCATTCATCGGATCGGTCATGATGGTTGCCGGATTCGAATTGATCAAGATGACTTCAATGCCCTCCTCACGTAAGGAACGAGCGGCTTGAGAACCAGAGTAATCAAATTCACAGGCTTGACCAATGACAATGGGACCAGAACCAATAATGAGGACGGATTTAATCGAGGAATCTTTTGGCACGAGATGATATAATTTTAAGAGTATTGATTAGCAATTTTTAAGTCCTTAACACCAGGCTCAAAAATTGTACAAAATTAGGGCTTTGAACCCGAAAAGTGAAGCGTTTTTGAAAATAAAATTGATAACGTTATTCCGGCCAAAAATTCCCTTATTTTTGACAATTAAAACCTAAAATCGTGCTAAAAATCTTGGTTGCATTCGATGAAAATCGAGTGATTGGAAAAAACAATACGTTGATTTGGCATTTACCGGCCGACTTGAAGCGCTTCAAGGCCCTAACTACGGGTCATGTTATCATCATGGGCCGGAAAACATTCGAGTCGATAGGCAAGCCACTTCCGAATCGTACGACGATCGTAATCAGTCGGCAAGCAGATCTGCAAATCGAGGGCGCTATCATCACCCATTCCGTAGAGGAGGCGATTTTGAAAGCAAAATCATTAACACGCGAAGATATTTTCATTGTAGGTGGTGCGGAAATATATGCCTTGAGTCTTCCTTTGGCTGACCAGATTTTAGTTACCCAGCTGCATGATATTTTTGAGGGTGATGCCTTTTTCCCCGAAATCCCGTTGGATAGCTGGGAAGTAATCGAGCAAGAGCGTGGAGTGACTGATGAGAAAAATGCCTATCAGTATAGTTACCTAACCTATTCGCGTAAATGACACATCAAATCATACTTAGCGAGACAGCCTTATCGATTGATGCGACCTACCAGTATTTACAGGATCCGGAGGCCGGCGGAATCTGTTTGTTTATCGGAACGATTCGAAATAAAAACCAGAATAAGGACGTCGAACATTTAACCATGGAAGCCTATTCAGCTATGGCTAAAAAACAGATGGAACGCATCGCGACCGAAGCCGCTGAACAATGGCCGATTCGTAAAATCAGTGTATCACATCGTACCGGAAAATTAGAGATTGGCGATATCGCGGTAATCATCGGCGTTTGTTCGGTTCACCGAGCGGAAGCCTTCAAGGCTTGTGAATGGCTAATCGATACGCTCAAAAAAGAAGTTCCTATCTGGAAAAATGAGTTTTATTTGGACGGTTCAGCTTGGCTGGTACCCCACCCTTGATCAACCATCAAATTACAACCCCGAATTTCGGAATTATCAAAACGGCCTAAGACTTTAAATCGGAATCCGTCGGATTCCAGCGAGCCTAAATCTTTGGTTTCAATGAAGGGACAGGAATCAATGTTGGCCAAATCAATGATTTGAATTCCACCTACTCGACCTGGCTTGATTACCTTGGCTAAAGGATCCGTCACCTCACGTAACTGAATACGCATCGAAACACCGGGAGTAAAAATACCATCCTGCGCTGCATAAGCTTGCGAAAACAATTCCGTCATGCCATATTCAGAGGCAATGTGGGGAAGGCCCATTTTGTCTTTTAAGAAATCGTGTACCCGCTCACGGATCCATTCCTCCCGGCGGCCTTTCATCCCACCCGTTTCCATGACCGTAATTCGACTCGCTGCGATAGCTTCTTGCCAAAATAAAAAATCTTGCCCGGAATCTACCCAATCAAGCAAACCAAAAGTCACGCCCATCACCCAAATCTTTCGATTAGTCAAAAGGGCCTTTTTAATTTGGACCACCAAGTCTTCATATTGATTCAAAAAGAAGCCTGAAAGCTCCGAACCAGACTCTTTGATAAAATGGTCCATCATGAAAACCAATGAAGAGGTACTTCGCTCGAGGTAAGAGGGTAATAAAGCAAAAATATGATAATCCGTAAGTGAACCATATTGCTCTTCGAAAATTCGTTTCGATTGTTTTTGGTAAAATTCGGGGTCACAAACGGGATGTTTGGAGGGAATTTGACCCGTCGTTCCGGAGCTTTCAAAATTAAACAAGACGGGAGCGCTACCTGTTACTACTTGATTATTTTTGAATAACTCGATGGGTAGAAAGGGGATATCTGTTAACGCTTCAACCCTTGCAGGGTTCACGCCCATTAATTGCACATAACGTGCATATAAAGGATTGTGCTCAAAAGTATATTGAAACATTTCCAAGGCAATGAATTCAAAGTCAGTTTCTTGCATGGACAGAACCTTATTCTTGAGTTCTGCACGCCAGGGTTCCCACATGTTTGAATCGTTGCGCACGGCTTTTATTGAAATTTCATACAAAATTAAACCAATTCATTAACTTTACGAATTATGAAATGGAGCATTCGCATTCTGGGCTTACTGATTTTCGTTGGCGGACTTTTGGCCTGCGTGAAAGAACCCGAATGGAGTACCGTCCCTTCGATCAGTTTCAAGCAAATTCAGAAAATTACTAAAATCAGTAATGATGGATTCGGAGGTCAAGCGAAGATTGATTCGGTTGTCATGTCGATCAATTTCCGAGATGGGGATGGCGACTTAGGCATCACACAGGCTGAGTTGAGAGCAAACCCAACCAAATACAAAGATTTCCGCAATTTTGAAGTCAATGTGATGCTTAAAAAGAATGGCAAATTCGTGCCCATTACCTTTAGTCCAAGTCTAGGGGGATTAATGAATTTCAAATTCAAAGCAGATCAGAAGTCGGGGCCGATCGAAGGCTCAGTTGATTACTCAACCCAATTCGTTTACGCCTTTTACAAAGGCTATTCGCCTTTATTTACTGAAAAAAACGACACCCTTAAATTTCAAATATTCATACGAGACAATGCCTTGCAAACTAGCAATGTGGTAGAAACAGACCCCATTGTAATCTTTCAAGATTAACACCTACTTCCAACAATATGAAAATCAAATACCTTCTGTTAGGATTCCTTATCCTGGGATCAGCGACAACATTCGCCCAAAAAGACATTTCTTTGGATGACATCTGGTCGAAGCCCATATTCCGTCAAAAGAACATTCAAAATTTAAACTGGACGAAGGATGGACAGTCCTATTTAGAGTTAAAAGAAGGCAAAATTCTCAAATACAATGTCCTTGACCCAAGTAAGTTCGAGATTCTTTTTGATGAAGCGATTCACAAAACAAGCATGGGAGGTACCATCCATGTACAGGAATTTGAAATATCATCAGATGAACAAACGATTCTTATCGGAACTGCATCAGAACCGATCTATCGCCGCAGCTCAAAGGAGACAAACTATTTGTTTAATCGATCAAATGGCAGTTTAAAATTACTCTCCCAGGGAGACAAACAGATGCATGCAACATTATCACCTGATGGGAAACGTGTAGCATTTGTTCGTAATAACAATCTTTTTTGGGTGGATGTAGCAAGTGGAAAAGAAACAGCCATCACCACGAATGGCAAGGTCAATCAATTGATTCATGGAGCTTGTGACTGGGTTTATGAGGAAGAGTTTTCGTTTGCGAAGGCATTTGTTTGGTCGCCAGATAGTAAGAGGGTTGCCTTTTATACCTTCGACGAAAGTCGGGTACCCGAATACAACATGCAGATGTGGGGTGAATTATATCCACAAGATTATCGCTACAAGTACCCAAAGGCAGGCGAGGCAAATTCAATCGTGAGTTTATCGGTGGCCCTTTTGGATGAGAACAAAATCCAGCCTATTAATGTAGGTACCGAAAAGAACCAATACATCCCTCGTTTGAAATGGACCACGAATCCGGATGTGGTGGGATTTATTCGCCTAAATCGCTTACAAAATCACATGGAATTGTTGCACCATAGCATTAGCAAAGCAACAACTAGCCTCGTGTATGATGAACATACGGATACCTCGATTGAGATTGAGGCAATTGGGAATGACATCACCTATTTAGCTGATGGGAAATCGTTTATATTTAGTTCCGAGCGAAGCGGTTTCAAACATCTGTATGTTGGCGAAATTGCAACCGGTAAATATACGGCGATCACAGCTGGAAATTGGGAGGTAGATGACTTCTATGGCTACCAAGAAAAAACCAAAACATTGTATTTCAATTCTACGGAGCAAGGGCCGATTGGTCGTCAAGTTTATGCGATCAAAATCGATGGGACTGGGAAGAAGTTAATCTCTACATCCGGCGGAACAAATACAGCCAGCTTTAGTCCCGACTTTTCATTTTACATGTTAAATAATAGCTCGGCAAAAAAACCCTTAACAATCTCTTTGTTAAGCTCGACTAAAGGATTGGTGAGAGTATTAGAAGATAACCAAAAATTGCAGGCTCAAATCACGGAATATCAATTATCCCCACGTGAATTTTTCGAGATTCCTTTGGCGAATGGAGATCATTTGAATGCCTATTGGATTAAGCCCGCAAATTTTGATCCGAACAAGAAATACCCGGTATTGATGCATGTTTATGGAGGACCAGGAAGCCAACAAGTTCTTGATTCGTACCCGGGGGCTGATTTTTATTGGTATCAAATGCTGTTGAAAAAAGGCTATTTGATTTATTGCGTCGACAACCGTGGAACGGGTGGCCGCGGAGTAGCCTTCAAGAAAATCACGTACCAAAACTTAGGTCGCATCGAGGTACAAGACCAAATCTTTGCCGCTAAGTATATTGGCAACTTACCTTATGTGGATAAAAGTCGGATCGGAATTTGGGGATGGAGTTACGGCGGATTCATGTCGGCCAATTGCCTCATGCAAGGTGCAGATGTGTTTAAGGCGGCGATTTCAGTGGCTCCGGTGACCAACTGGAGATTCTATGATTCGATTTACACAGAACGCTACCAACGCACCCCTCAAGAAAATGCGGCGGGTTACGATGAAAACTCTCCGGTATACCATGTGAATAAATTGAAAGGCAACTTATTGCTCGTACACGGAACGGGGGATGACAATGTTCATTTCCAAAATGCGGTGGCCTTAGAAGATGCGTTGATTAAGGCGAATAAACAGTTTCAAAGCTTTTATTATCCGAACCGGAATCATGGAATTTCAGGAGGGAATACCCGATTACACCTATACACGATGTTGACGAATTTCTTAGAAAAGAACTTATAATTTTTTGAGTTCCTTGTAGATGGTATCGGTCAAGCGATAGGTCAGCATGCGTTGATCCTTTTCATCGGCTTGAATGTCCAACACTTGTTCGCCTGGGAAAACGAGTCCGAGGGACTTGGTCAAACCATCGATTAATTTAGCCCTGAATTGCCTTTGTGATTCGGGGCTACTTTTATGTTTGCCAAAGAAGGCAACAATCTGATGCCCCGAGACATGGCCTTGGCGATAATTCAAACGAAGAAAATCTAGGAATTGACGTTCGTTTACACCTAATAATAGATTGAGCTGTTGTTTTTTCTTACGGTGCTTTAAAAGTACGAGAAAACGCAAGATGACAATCAACAGGACCACCCCTAAAATAGCTAAAGCGATTTGCTGAATATTCTCGAGTAAAGGTTTCTCCATGACAGGGCCCATATATTCACTTTCCTTCAAAAGCGTTTGTATCGAGACTTCCGCTACTTGGAAATTCCCATAAGGATAGGACTCTTGCACCTGTGGCAAAAAGATACTTTGCCCTCGAGTAAATACTCCGTAAATAATACCACGCTCCTCATTAAACTTTCTAATTTGAAAACGGGCAGGGTTCGTCCACAGATAGCCCTTATAAGAATCTTGCGTATCAATAATGTAGAGTAAGTCATGATTGTAACCCGAGGTTATTTCATAGGGCGAAATGATAATGTAACGTCCCAGCGATAGCATAAAATTATTGCGTTTATGCCCAATGATTTGACGTAACCTGGGTTCAAATACCTCCCCCAAACGCTTAAATCGTTTATCAGAAAAGGTATAGTTATAGATACCAAAATCAAGATCCAACACCTCGGCGGATTCGGTTTGATTAATGCGATTTGCCCCAATTTGAACAAAAATATCTGTCTCAGGAATATAAACACCAAAATGTTTGTGAATAGATCGAGGAATATCCCCTTGGGCCAAAATGTGCTGCCAATCTTTGGATACAGGATTATATTTGGTCATGATGTTTGTCGATTGCCAAAAACCATAACCGCCAAAACTATACAATTCATTTTTGCGCGCAAATTGCACCGCTTGACAATTGGCACCGCGGAAAAAAGTTAAATCCTCGCGTTTTAACGATTTTGAGGCTAAAGTGAACCGATAGACCTGACCGCTGCATTCCATGATCAGAAAAGTACCTACCTGACCATCTAATTTCACGGGATTTAATCCATCAGCGCTCGAATAAACTTCACCTGCTTTTACATCTTGAAAATGAACGACTCCCAAATCATCCCATCTGCCTTGGGCATTGGATTGATATAAATGGCTATTAAAAAAATCGATTTTATAGCAAGTAGAAATACCTGGTTCTCGCCAAGAAATTGTCTGTGCTCGAGTAGCAAATAAAGCTACTAAGGAGAAAAAGATTAATAAAACGACGATACGAATACGCATAAATCTGAATAACGACAGCCCAAAAATGCACTTTTTTTATACAAAAATTGAATATTGTTTAGGTAACGGTCCAAAAAATGTAGTAATTTTGTCCTTCCTGCCTAGTCCCGCAGTATAAAATACAATTACATGACATTACATCGAGAAGGAAAATCATTATTAATCAGTTCATTGCTTATCGTTTTAGTAATTAATGGCCTAGTCGCTTACTTTTTCCCTGAACAAGTATATTTACGCGAAGGTATTGTTGTCATTACTTCTCTTTTCTTTTTAATCATCCTCCAATTCTTTCGTGTACCTAAACGTCACACGGACATTAATCCGAATCACATCATTGCACCTGCAGATGGTAAAGTTGTTGTTATCGAGGAAGTAGAGGAGCCGGAATACTTCAAGGGCAAAAGAAAGCAGGTATCGATTTTTATGTCTCCGATTAACGTACACGTGAACTTTAATCCAATTTCCGGCATGGTAAGTTATTTTAAATATCACCCAGGCAAATACCTTGTCGCTTGGCATCCCAAATCAAGTACTGAAAACGAGCGTACCACGGTTGTCGTTAAACATGAAAATGGGACAGAGGTCTTATTCCGTCAGATTGCTGGTGCCTTAGCTAAACGTATTTGTTGGTATGTAAAAGAAGGCGACCAAGTAACCCAAGGTCAGGAATTTGGCTTTATCAAATTCGGTTCTCGAATAGATATCTACCTTCCTTTGGATGCGGAAATTTGTGTGAATATCGGTGACAAACCTGTCGGTTCCGAAACGGTTATTGCCAAGCTTCGTTAATTAAGCCCAATATTTTCTCAAGGCCTTGTTGGTCGACAAGCGAGAAGTCATTCAAGACATCCGAATCGACGTCTAGTACCATCGTAACCTTACCTACTTGATTTTTTACGGGTAGTACAATCTCTGATTTAGAGGCAGATGCACAAGCAATATGCCCTGGAAAAGCATCGACATCCGGAACAATCACAGTCTCGGCAATCGTGTAAGCATGCCCGCAAACGCCTTTATGAAAGGGAATCCGCGTGCAAGCTACGGGGCCTTGAAAGGGCCCCAAGACCAATTGACCGTCCTTCACGATATAAAAACCTACCCAGAAAAAACTGAATACTTCTTTAATCGCGGCAACGATGTTGGCCAAGTTAGCTGTTTGATCATTTTCTCCGGCCAACAAGCCTTGAATCTGAGGATATAATGCTGCATATTTTTCCTCCCGTGAACCCGTCGGAATCTGTAAATCTTCTGCCATGTTAAAAATAACGCTTTAAATAAGAATCTGCTGCTTTGCTCGACCAAGTTGACCGGTATTGACCAAGCGTTTGCAATAGTGGAGTTATGATTTCGTCTGAGGGACTTAATTCACCCGCTTGAACAGCGGATTTCAATTGACCTAAAGCAACTAAATGAACTTGCTCGTCACGGATGACGGCAACGTCCCGACTGAAAAAATCGACTTCCAAAGATTCCCCTAATGACTTAAACCAGCGCGTCGAGGCATCAATGGAACAACCCGATGCTGCATTCATCGCTTCATTTACAGCGATTATAATAACTTGATGGTAGCGAATCTCGAAAGATGCCTGTAAAGGTGCCCCATGTGCCTCCCAGGCTTGACAAGATTGAATAAGCGTGTGGGAAATTAAATCGAGTTCCTGTGAATTTAGGAATCTCGAGGCTTGGTATACCCAAATTCGGGCGGAATCAGGTAGATCTTGAAAGGGTATATACATCTTATTTTAAGCTTTGCTGAACCAATTCAGCTAAATCTACTACTTGGATTTCATGTTCTTTGCCGGATTTATTCAAGCCATCTTGCAGCATCACCATACAGAAAGGACAACCCAAAGCTACTTTATTTACGCCAGATTCTAAGATTTCTCCCGTACGCTTTACTTGTACATCTTCTTTACCGGGTTCAGGTTCCTTAAAAACCTGGGCGCCACCGGCACCACAGCAGAGGCCTTTGGTCCGACAGCTTTTCAGTTCCTTGAGTTCCTTTTTTAAACCCGTAATGACCTCGCGTGGCGCATCATATACGCCATTCCCACGCCCTAAGTAACACGAATCATGAAAGGCAATCGTTTCTTTCTCTTCATTGAATTGAATCTTTCCGGCTGCCAATAATTCCGATAGCAATTGGCTATGATGAATCACATCATAGCTCCCACCCAATGATGGATATTCATTTTTCAATGTATTAAAACAATGAGGACATGCCGTTACTATTTTCTTTACACCATACATGTTCAAGACCTCAATATTCTGCATGGCCTGCATTTGGAACAAAAACTCGTTCCCCGCTCGCCGAGCTGGATCCCCCGTACAGGACTCTTCAGTGCCCAAAACAGCGAATTTGACACCTACATGGTTCAATATTTCACACAAGGCGCGTGTCACTTTTTTATGTCGGTCATCGAATGATCCCGCACAACCTACCCAAAACAATAAATCAGGGCTCTCTCCTTTTGCAGCCCATTCGGCCATCGTTGTTACTTGCAGTTCCATGACTATTTCTTTTTTTCTAAAGCTCGCATTTGTTCTACGGTCAGCCGACTCCCATCATCGCTCCAACCTGGAGGGCCAAACAAAAATCCGATTACCTGTTTCATGGATTTTGCCTGCGCCAAGTCCTTTCCAATTTGTACCCATTCGTAAAAAGCAATTTTGGCAGGATTATAGCTCACAATTTGTTTGGTTAAACCATAATGTGGCCGAGCCTTTTCCTCTTTAAAAGAACCAAAGATTCGATCCCAGATAATCAATACCCCCGCATAGTTCGTATCTAAATACTCCAAATCCGTCCCATGATGCACGCGGTGGTGAGATGGGGTATTAAAAATTTGCTCAAACCAATTTGGCATTTTTTGAATGAATTCGGTGTGAATCCAATATTGATAAAGCAAGCTGGTTTGTTGGAAAAAGAACACAATAAACGGATGAACGCCCAAAAGAGGCAACCAAGCCCAGAACAAAAACCCACCCGTTAAATTGCCAGTCCAAGTTTGTCGCAAGGCTGCCGCCAAATTATACCGAGGCGAGGAATGATGCACCATGTGCGAAGCCCAATAAAACCGCACAACATGTGAAATCCGATGAACCCAATAATAGGTAAAATCCTCAGCGAAAAAGGCAAATACCCATACAGGCCACCAATTAAACTGGAAATCAGCCAAACGCCAATTATTATAAATATAAAAGTAGGTCACGAAGGCTAAGCTCTTCGTAATCGTCCCTACGGCCAAATTCCCTAATCCAAGACCAATCGATGTTAACGAGTCCTTTGACTCAATAAAATCTCGTTGCTCCTTGTAAGAAAGCCAAGACTCAAAAAGTACCGTCGCCAGAAAAAAGGGAACGGCATATAGTATTAATTGAGGCGTCATAGTTTGTTGATAAATTCAATCGAGGCTTTAATAGGCAAATCCACTCGCTTTCCAAGAATATCCGAAGTGATTACATGATAACCTGAAAGCGGAAATGCTTGTTCTTGTTTGATCTTACTTCCTAATTTAGGGAACATGTCGCGCATAGCCTGTACTGAAACGACGTTATCTTGATGTTCTTCGTCTTGGTAATAATAACCGAGGAAAACAGGCACTTTAACCTGTGAAAACGTCTCCTCGGTCATCTCGTGTGTCAAGAAATTCTGAATGGCCACAATTCCCTCCAAACGATAATGCAAACTCCAAAAACTTTTATGTCCCGAGCTAACCGATGGAATATCGCGAAAATCACTTCGCATCACAGCTCGCGCTAATTGCAATCCCCACGGATTATCCACCAAGGGGGCAGTAGGATCCTTGATCGCAATGCATGGCCCATAAAGCATCAAAGCCTTTATGTCCGGGTGTTTCGAGGCTAAAACCAAAGACATCGCACCCCCAAAGGACGTACCTAAAACAATGACCTCATCACCGAGCTTTTTTGCCAGTGCATAATAATTTTCAACACTCTGATAAAATTTATCTGCGGTGGCTTTAGCCATTGTCGAATCTGTTGGGAATTCCCCATGATCCTCCACACGCGCCAAAACTAAGTTGGCCTTCAACGCCTTCGCAACCGCCTTGTGCAAAGGATTCCCCTCCATTGGCGAGGCTGAAAAACCGTGTACATAGAGAACAACCGTCTTTGTTTTTTGCGGATTCGCCGAATCAGCCCAAATAATCTGGCCCTCGTTATCCGGCTTCAGGTTACGATTTGTGGCTTCCTTGGCTTTCAAATAGGCACTAACTGCCATGGGATCTTGCGGAATGTCATTCCAAGATGGGCCGGGTAAGGTCGGTGCATCCGGATGTGGCCCGAGGAAATAAAGAACCACTAAAGCGAGAATAACAAAGAGGATTTTTTTCATGATTTTGCCCAATTTAAGCGGTCATTTGCATCAAACTTCCAGGGTGCTTGATTTGTTTCAATCGTCGCAAACATGGCATTCCATGCCCCCGGAGCATCTGATTGCTCCATGATTTGATAGCGACGTAATTCTAAGATAATATCTAATGGGGATAATTGAATCGGACAAGCTTCGACACAGGCTTGGCAGGTTGTACAAGCACGTAACTCCTCCGCACTGATGTAATTCCCCAAAAGTGTATTGGTCGAATTCGGATCTTTTTGAAGCTCTTCCAGGCGATCTCGGGTATCCATCATGATTTTACGTGGAGATAACAACTTTCCCGTTTGATTGGCGGGACATTGTTCCGTACAGCGCCCACACTCGGTACAACTGTAAGCATCTAAAGCATTTTTAATTGTCAAATCCTTGATGTCCTGTGCACCAAACTTCACCTCTGTATTGGAAGGCTCTCCGGGTTTCCCCAACATGATATTCACCTCATTCATCACATGAGGCATATCCTGCATGCGCGCGCTAGAATCAAGATTGGAATAATAAACCGCCGGAAAGGCAAAAAAGATATGTAAGTGTTTGGAATAAGTCACATACAAGGCAAATAGAAGTATGCCCACCAAATGTATCCACCAGGCAGCCTGCTCAATAAAATGCAGATTCCCTTCCGGGAGAAGCGATTTTAAATGCTTTGAAATGACAAAGGAATATGCTGGATCAGCCGCATTCATCACATACAAAGCTGACATAAGAACGAGTTCGATAACGAGGATGTTCATCGCATCCTTCACAGGAAATCCCTTTAATTCACGTTGCTTATCAGGATCTAGGCGCTCCGGATTTTTTGAAATTCTCCGAAAGATAAATACGAGACAGGCAATGACTACCCCGCCAGCCAATAATTCAAAAAAATTAATGATAAACACGTAAAAAGCACCCAGGGTAGGTGCAAAAATTCGATGCGTCCCCAAAAGACCATCCAAGCTAATTTCAAGGATTTCAATATTTATTAAAACAAATCCCGCATAAATCAAAAAATGAAAAACACCTACCAGCGGCTTTTCAAACATCTTTTTTTGCCCAAAAGCGAGAAGCAATACACGCTTCCAACGCGCCGCAGAATTGGTCACATGAATAGGCTTGGCTAGATGCATTGTCTTCGCAATAAGTGCAAATCGACGCGCAATTAAGTAGCCCATCGAGCCCATTAGGAGGATGAAGATAATTTGGTTCATAATGAAGTGTTTGCTTGTTAATACGCTCAAGTTTTTTCACCCGAAAGCATCAACGAAATCCAATACCAAACTAGCGCAAAATCACGAGAGAAAAAAATCAAAATGATGATAATTTCTACCAAAATAGTTAAACGAATTCGACGCGAATCCAAGGAGATTAAATTAAATTATCGTATTCGAATTAGCGTCCGCTTGGGCTATGACATTTCTTTCTTCAAGAAACGGCCTGTTTCACTGCCTTTCACCTTACATATTTCTTCCGGTGTACCCGCCGCAACAAGTTTACCTCCGGCATTCCCTCCTTCAGGTCCCATATCAATCACATAATCCGACACTTTAACGACATCTAAATTGTGTTCGATAATTAATACGGTATTCCCTTTATCAACTAACTTTTGAAGGACATCCAATAATAATTTCACATCTTGAAAATGTAAACCGGTTGTCGGCTCATCCAAAACATACAAAGTCTTCCCTGTATCCTTTTTAGACAATTCCTCGGCCAACTTTACACGTTGGGCTTCCCCACCCGACAAAGTAGTGGCATGCTGGCCCAACGTAATATAACCTAAGCCAACCTCAGACAAGGTCTGTACACGGCGATGAATGCGAGGCTGATTCTCAAAAAATTCCAAGGCCTGCTCCACCGTCATATCCAACACATCCGAAATCGACTTCCCTTTGAAACGAACCTCCAAGGTCTCCCGATTAAATCGTTTGCCCTTACATGTTTCGCATTCCACTAACACATCAGGCAAAAATTCCATCTCAATCTTCTTGCGCCCCGCTCCTTCACAATCCTCACATCGGCCACCCTTCACATTGAAACTAAATCTTCCCGCCTTATACCCACGAATCTTCGACTCGGGTAGTTCACAATACAAGGCACGAATATCTGTATACATATTCGTATAGGTCGCTGGATTGGAACGAGGCGTCCGACCAATCGGGGATTGATCTACCTCAATGATTTTATCTATATGTTCTAATCCTGTGATTGATTTAAAGGGTAATGGATCTCGTTTAGTCCGATCAAAATGTTGCTTCAGTTTCAACACTAAGGTATCATGAATAAGCGTCGATTTTCCCGAGCCCGAAACTCCCGTCACGGTAATGAATTTCCCTAAAGGAAAAGACACGGAGACACCCTTTAAATTATTGCCCGTTGCGCCTTTCAATTCAATGCGATGCCCATTTCCTTCACGTCGCTTTGCAGGAGCTTTGATCGCTAAACTTCCATTTAAAAATTGAGCGGTCGGGGTACCTAATTTGATAAATTCAGCCGGAGTACCCGAGCCCACTACCTGACCACCATGTCGGCCAGCTCCCGGACCTATATCCAGAATATAATCTGACTCCAACATCATATCCTTATCATGCTCCACCACCAAGACCGAATTTCCTAAATCCCGCAAATCCTTCAAGGCCTGAATCAACTTCTCATTATCACGTTGATGTAAGCCGATTGAAGGTTCATCCATAATGTACAATACGCCCACTAATTGTGTACCGATCTGCGTAGCCAAACGAATCCGTTGAGATTCCCCTCCAGACAAGGTCTTCATCGGCCGGTCCAAAGTCAAATACGTCAAGCCAATTTGAGTTAAAAACGAAACCCGTTTACGAATCTCCTTAAGTACCTCCGACCCAATTTGAACTTGACGTTCCGAAATACGAGTCTCCACATCACTCAACCAAATCGCCAACTCCGCGATGTCCATTTGGGCTAATTCCCCAATGTGTTTCCCATCAATCTTAAAATGCAATGCCTCCTTTTTCAAGCGATAGCCTTGACATTCCGGGCACGTTTTTATCACTAAAAAATCTTGTAACCAATCCTGCGTCTTCTCCGAACCACTCTCTTGCTGCCTTTTCAAAAAGTTGATAATACCATCGTATTTCGAATTCCATTCCGAACCCACATATTTCTTCGAAGGTACCGGAACGGGCTCATCGGTTCCATACAACATCAACTCAACAGCTTCCCGCGGAAACTTCGCAATGGGCGTCGATAAACTAACTTGATAGGGCTTCAACAACACCTCCAACTGCTTGAAAATCCATAACTCCCGATACTCCCCAATCGGCGCAATTGCTCCACGTACGATACTTAATGATGGGTCTGGAATAACAGATTCTTCCGTGATTTCCTCTACGACCCCGAGTCCCGAACAACAAGGACATGCCCCGTATGGGCTATTGAAAGAAAATGTATTGGGCGCAGGTTCATCATAGGATAAACCCGTCTTGGGATCCATCAGGGTTTGGGAAAAATAATGCAATTTATTTGATGCATCTAACACAAAAACCTGACCTTTCCCCACATTCATTGCCGTTTGTAGACTTTGGGATAAACGTACGCGTTCATCTTCCGAGATAACCAAACGATCAACTACGACCTCGATATCGTGAACCTTAAAACGATCCAATTGCATTTTTGGCTCGATGTCCATGACTTCCCCATCCACACGTACCTTGGTATAACCCCACTTGGCAATCTGAACAAATAATTCACGGTAATGCCCTTTACGACCCTTGACAACCGGGGCCAACAAAATGACTTTCCCCTGGGCGAATTGAGACATCAAGGTGCCAATAATCTGGTCGACCGATTGCTTAACCATCTTCTCCCCACTCAAATACGAATACGCTTCTGAGGCACGGGCGTACAAGAGACGTAAGAAATCATAGATTTCAGTGACTGTCCCCAGCGTAGAACGGGGATTTTTAGACGTCGTTTTCTGTTCAATGGAAATCACCGGAGAAAGCCCCTCAATTTTATCCACATCCGGACGCTCCATGTTTCCTAAAAATGAGCGCGCATAAGCAGAGAAACTCTCCATATAACGGCGCTGTCCTTCGGCATAGATCGTATCAAAAGCCAGCGATGACTTCCCTGAACCTGAAATACCCGTAACGACAACCAATTGATTTCTTGGGATGGAAACATCAATATCTTTCAAATTGTGCTCACGCGCACCCAATACCTCAATATGTGAAAAACCCGTTAAGTCCATGCCTTTTCCTAAAAATTCAATCCTTAAAGGTACAAAAAAAGAGGCTGCCCTTTTCGGGGCAGCCTCAAGAAAAATGAGATTATCTTATTTGTTCAATAACTCATCAAATGTTAAGCTTACATAGTACATGCTACCCACTGTTGGGTTAGCCCATCCTGTCGTATAAGGAGTACCAAACAAGTTGGTTCCACCCACCTTCAAGATTGACTTCAAGCCCGGCAATTTCTTGCTCACCTGAGCATCTAATGTATTGAATGCTGGAATTAAACTCAACTGAGATTGGTTAACCACTTGATTAACAATCGATGATTGCCAAACAAATTTCTCTTGGTATCTCCAAACTGCATTGACACCCCAACCTGAACCACCGATATTACGATTTCCTAAAGAAACGTTTGTACGATAGTTTGGTGTGTTAAACGCTAATTGGTAATCACCCAATCCACCGTTGTCCTTCACCGCATTGTAAGACACGTTTGAACCCAAAGTCCAGTTCGAACCTAATTGGTAATCTAAGCTTAAGCCCCAACCGTTTGTAACAACTTCGTTATCCACGTTAGATGGGAACGAGAAAAGCTTGTTTCCTAAGACCGTTGGATCTTGGTGTTGAGCCGGTGTCTGAACAACAACCTGTCCAGCTGAGAAGTTTGTGAAGTTCGATTGGTAGATGTAGAAATCTGCTAATAAACGATCCCCTAAGAACCCTTTGTAACCGAATTCCATGGTACGAACTTGCTCAGGCTTCCAAGCTTTAGATTGATAAACTGAAGGCTTCCCAGCTAATACCGATTGAAGCGTAAATGAATTACCTGATAACTTGTAACGATCCTGAACGACTGGCAAACCACCTAACAAACGAGCGGATGGGGTATTCAAATCAATGTATTGATCTTGTGTCGTAGGAATACGGAAACCAGTTTGGTAAGACGCACGGAAGTTCGAACGGCCTTCTGTATAAACCCCTGTTAAACGTGGGCTAAATTGACCATCAAAGTTCTCATTCTTATCATAACGCATCGAACCTGTTAACTTAAACTTATCGTCAAACATTTTCTTAGCTACTTGCGCATATGCACCAAATTCGTTGATTGTAAATTCTTTGCCATTATCTTGCAAAGCAAACAAAGTTCCTTCTGAGTTCAACGCATATTGACGGTAGTTAGCACCCACAATTACCTCTAATTTATTGTTCAACTTCTCTGTGAAATTGTACATACCTTCTAAGTGGTATAGGGCCGACTTATCCGTAAACTTCGCTCCTTGTGGTAAAGGTCTTCCTTTGATGGCTTCCACAGCTGTATTAAACGCTGCAGTACCTGGAATCAAACGACCCGCATCAGCTACCGAACGAGCCGTTCCATGGTAGAATGGGAAGCTAGCTTGTGTACTAGCAATCGCTGCACCTACTGCAGTAGTTGGGTTTTTCGTTTGTGCTAAAGTAGTTTGTAATACAGTACTAAAGTTTGTCAATGCTAAACCAGCAAATGTGCTGAAGTATTCCGGATACCAAGCCGTACTAGGCTTAGCTGCCTCGTTGATCAACTGACCCAAAGTACCTGTTGCATAAGCATCTCCTGAATTCTCTTGTGTCGTGTAAGCACGTAAGAAGAAATTAGCACCCTTCAACTCCGCCTTGTATTGACCCATTGAGAAGTTCTTAATAGAGTAACGGTCAGCTCCCGTATATAAGGTAGTACCTTGACCATAAGAACCTTGTAAAATCAATTCAACTTTGTCATTAAAACGATAGTGCAATGCCGCATTGAATTTCATATTGCGGTTCGCATAAGATGCGATATCGCGCTCTGCATAACCTTGACGTGAAATATTCACATTGGGAACGATATATCCCAAAATAGCCGAAGGAGTTAACAACCCTCCAGTGGCTTTAGAAATTTGATTAATACCCGCAGTTAATGGGTTTGTAGGAATTCCCAATAAAGGAGATAATGACGATAACATATTCGCATTCGTCTCATCTCCATAAATACTTACTCCATTGTACGCCAAATTAGATGAGCGACTCCCGAAGCTTAACGACGATCCATTTAACAAACTTTGATCACGATCATCAGTTGCTTGCCAATCTTCCGCACTTAATGTATTGAAGTTGATCTTGTAAGCCCACTTGTTATTGATTGCTTTTGCGTAACGCAAAGAGATATCACTGTATGGCGTCAATGCCTCTGTACGATTACCTGCGTACATCGCACCCGCTTTTACCTGAGCACTCAAACCTTGATACAAGAATGGAGACTTTGAATTCATCAAAATGATACCATTCATCGCATTCGGACCATAAAGAGCAGATGCTGCACCTGGCAATACCTCGACACCCTCCAAATCCAACTCCGAAATACCTACGATGTTACCTACCGAGAAGTTCAAACCTGGCGCTTGGTTGTCCATACCGTCAATTAATTGAACCACACGAACGTTACCATTGCTATTAAAACCACGCATGTTCACTGAAGAGAAGTTCACTGACTGTGTACTTACCTCAACCCCTTTCATGTTGCGCAAGGCATCATAGAAGTTAACAGAAGGAGTTTCGCGAATCGCACGTAAGTCCATTTTCTCAATCGACACAGGTGATTGTAAAACAGATTCCTCAATACGAGAAGCAGAAACTACCACATCCTGCCCTAAAACAGACTGCTCTTTTAAGTCAATAGAAATATCAGATTTTGCTGATTTAACCGCAATTTCTTGACGCTCATATCCCACCATCGATACAGAGATCGTAAATGGAACGGGCGTTGTTGTCGTAAATGAAAAACGACCATTTGCATCGGTAATCGTACCGATTACTTTTCCTTTAACCGAAACACTTACCCCGATTAATGGTTCTTTGGATGCCGCATCTTTAACTGTTCCCCCTACTTTTGTCTGCGCATTCGCTACAAACGCAAGTAAAAAGATGACCGTGAAAATCGGCAAGATTTGAGTAAAAAGTTTTTTCATAAATGTAATTGTTTGAAGTTGTTGTGAATATTTTTCCACTTCTGAAACAAAGCTAAACAAGATTTGAGAATTTGCCCAATCTTTCATATTAAAATTATACCAATTTTTCCGAAAATATTTTAATTGAAAACAAATCTTAACATCCATTAAATCAATATTGCTTCCTAAACGCTTAATTTCTTAGTAGCTTTGACCAATTATTTCAAATATGTTGATTCTTCGGCAAATATTTCTTCTGAGCATAACCCTCTGTTTAGCAGCGGCTTGTAAAACTCAGGTTCCCGCAAACCTTTCTGTTGCTTGGAAAGAAAGCCCAATACCCCCTGAGATTAATTATGCCCTTTCAGAAAACTGGGCCGCATTGCCGAATCGCAAAGATGCAGCGGACGCAGTTCCCGCAAAATCACCCCTAAAGGATGAACAAGACCAAGCACAGGCTGATGTTTTTTTTATCCATCCAACCATTTACACCTACGCACCCAATACCCCCTTTCAATGGAACGCAAATATTCAAGATCAGTATTTGAATCATAAAGTCGATTCGTCTACCATCTTAAATCAAGCAACCATATTTAATGCAGCGGGTCGTGTCTATGCTCCACGCTACCGCCAAGCTCATTACTATGCATTTGTAACACCGAATAAGGCCGACAAAGACTCCTCGTTACAACTCGCCTACTCCGATGTCAAAAAAGCATTCGAATACTATCTGGAAAAACATAATAACGGTCGGCCATTCATTATCGCGTCCCATAGCCAAGGAACTGTTCATGCCACCCGCCTCATCAAAGAATTGATTGACGGCAAAAATTTACAAAAACAATTCGTGGCGGGATACTTAATTGGAATTGCAACGCCTAAAAACACATTTACCAATATCCAACCTTGCACCTCAGCAGATCAAACTGGCTGTTTCGTGGCTTGGACGACATTCCAGCAAGGTTACTTGCCACCTTGGCACCCTGGCAAACCAACTGAATTGGTTTCTACCAACCCGCTCACCTGGAGCCTCGACGAATCATTTGCCCCCAAAGAACTTAATGCAGGCGGGGTATCGTATGGATTCAAATGGGTTAAAAATTTCGCCGATGCCCAAAATCATCAAGGATTACTTTGGATTAATACCCCCTACGTTTTTGGACGAACTTTTGTCAAAATCAAGAATTGGCATCAGGCCGACATGAATTTATTTTACGCGCCGATTCGAAACAACGCCAAAAATCGCGTTTCGGCCTATTTAAAAGCAAAATAACATTATGCAAAATACCTACCTCATCATCATGGCTGGCGGCATCGGAACACGCTTTTGGCCCATCAGCCGTAGCGCCAATCCGAAGCAATTTCATGACGTTTTAGGTGTGGGAAAAACGATGCTCCAACAAACTGCAGAGCGTTTTGATGGCATCATTCCCCAAGAAAATATTTATGTGGTAACAAGTGAGGAGTTTGCTGGTATTGTCAAAGAACAATTGCCCTACCTGAAAGAAGAACAAATCCTTCAAGAGCCCCAACGCAAAAATACGGCACCCTGCATCGCCTATGCCGCCTATAAAATCGGTAAAAAGAACCCCAATGCAACGCTTGTCGTAGCACCCGCTGACCATGTCATCCTCAAAGAAATTGCCTTTCAAAATCATGTGAGAGCTGCCATTCAAACGGCCGAAGAGGATGTGCTCGTTACCTTAGGTATTCTTCCTACCCGGCCCGATACCGGCTATGGCTATATTCAATTTCAACCAAGTAATGGAATCGCAAAGACCGTCAAAACCTTTACCGAAAAACCCCACCTCGAACTAGCCGAGGCATTCTTGGATAGCGGGGATTATGTTTGGAACGCTGGACTCTTTGTATTTAAAATACCCGTCTTTAAACGTGAATTAGAAAAACACCTCTCTCGCTTAGCCGAACAATTCGATGAGGGAGAGGCATTCTATTACACCGAAGAAGAAAATGATTTCATTCGCAAAGTATACGCCGTTTGCAAAAGTATATCCATCGACAATGGCATCATGGAAAAAGCGCAAATTGTTAAAGTAATTTTGGCAGATATCGGCTGGTCAGATTTGGGTACTTGGAAATCCCTCTATGAAATCCATGAGAAAGATACAAACGGGAACGTAATCGATGGGAACGTGATGGTTTATGATACCAATAATTGCATCATCAAAACCCCTGAAAATAAATTAGTCGTCATTCAAGGACTTCAAAATTTCATCGTCGCCGAACATGAAAATGCGCTAATGATTTGTCCGCAGAACCAAGAACAAGAAGTGAAAAAATTTGTGGAGGCAGCCACCTACCTAAACCCGAAATTTTCTTAGGCGTTTGCTAAATCAATTAATGCCTGAAAATCATTCAATAAGGTAATATTCGTCGGAATCTTGCGGTCCGGCTGTAAAATCTGATAACCTGTGAGCAAGACCTTCGAATTCGGCAAATCGACCGCGAGACGCGCCACATAATCGTCAATTAATTCAGGATTCGGCTCCGAAGTGAACACACTAAATATATAATCCGGTTGGTGGATTTCGTAAGCAAGTAACAACTCTTCGTAAGGCAATGACTGCCCCAAGTATACCACGGAATGTTTGCGGGCACGAAAAACGTAATTGGCAAATAATAACCCGATTTCATGCAATTCGCCTTCTGGCAAGTAAAGCAAAAACTTCTTCGCATCCGGCTTCAAGCTCAAATCCTGCGCATCAATGCTCGAGATTAATTTCTGACGAATTAAGTGACTAATAAAATGCTCTTGGGCAGGACCCACGGATCCTGAAAGCCATAAGGTTCCCAAGCGACGCATGAAAGGGTAAATCACATGAAGCATGTAACTTTCAAAGCCATGGACCTGAACCATGTTTCGAGTCAACAACTGAAATTTGGCTTCATCTAAATCCAACATGGCTAAAGTCAGCGCCTGAATCTGATCCGGAAAATCGAATTGACTTTCCGATAAATGAAGAATGTGCGTAGCCATTTCGGCCTCCGACATATTTGCAATGGCCGAAATTTTAAAACCTCCTTTATCTTGAAGTAAAGCAATGTTAAGTACCCGTTTTAGCTCCTCGTCGGTGTACGTACGGATGTTGGTTTCCGTCCGACTAGGCGTTAAAATACCGTAGCGCTGCTCCCAAATACGCAATGTATGCGCCTTGATCCCACTTAAATTTTCTAAATCCTTAATTGAATATATGGCCATTCTCCGCATCAGTATACTAGGCTAACGATTCTAAAGAAAAATTGTTTAAGAAAAGATTTGCAATAATATCCAATGGCCCAAAAAGAAGCAAAACTGCAGGACAGCAATTAGCCGGAACAAACTTGATTTCGTAGATAAACCGGATGTATTATATACCCAATGAAAGAAAAAACTAATTAACCACCAAGCCCCAAAATTCTGAACAGGTACCGTATTTCCCGACCATTGCCAAAAATCAAAGTGCATGGCAACCGGCTCAATCAACAAATCCAATGCCGTCATTAACCCAGCTCCCAATGCGGCTTGGCCGATTTTCCCCGATACATTCCACTCAGCCACCACAGCATTCGTTGCAATTAATAAAATCACCCAATTCAACCCGATCGTAATCGGCACACGAAGTACCTGAAATCCTAGTGTTTTCCCGTAGGCATATACACCAAAAATTTGCCCCGTTTTCACACCGACAACCTCAACCATCCAAGCCACACAAGCTATCGCCGTTAGCAAGATGTAAGCGTTTCTAGAAGGATTGGGGTAATAAACCACACAAATAAAGGCCGTAAACCACAAGGTCAAAGGTGCCAACGAGGTAAACAACGCTGAGGTCGCTGGAATATTCATCCCGAGCAAACCAGCTGCATATAGAACAATTAAAAAACGCTTTAAAAATTGTGGGTTCATATGTTTATTTTTACCAACCAATAGGTTTATGCAATTCGATGCCATCCTCGCCTATCAACTGCATCGGCAATTGGCATTCTATTAATTTTTCTTTTGTAATCAATTGGCTCGAACGAGCCTCTTCCTCCAAACTGTCATTTTCGCGAAGGGGTGGAAATAACATGACTACGGATTTATCCGCAAAACTTTCATTGACTGCTTCGACACAAGGCGTAAAATCTGTGTCCCCTGAGACAACAAAAGAAACATCATACGCATCTAGGTGTGCGTCCATCAACAAATGTGTCGCTAAATTCACATCCGTCATTTTTTCCGTGGGCGTTATCCATTTATGATTACAATGATAGCACTCAATGGTTTTATTATGATAGGAGCCATAAATCAAATCGACACCTGTCAAAGCCAAAGCAGCTAAATAGGTGGACTGTCTCTCTTCCTTTGCCTCATTATGTGTGAGACGTGATGTAAAAAATTTGACAGCTACTAGTTCTTGATTCGAATCAAGAAAACTCTCCATGAGCTTTTTTACATCTAACCATTTACAAAACTTCAAGCCTGCGTCAACCATTCCAAAGTATAAATTGGAGCCGTCGATGTAGGCAATCACACGCTGCTTGGATTTGTTCATGACCAAAAATAAAAAAAAGTCCTGGCATTTTACCAGGACTTTCGAAATGAAACGGGCGGATGATGGGACTCGAACCCACGACCAAGCGCACCACAAACGCCTACTCTAACCAACTGAGCTACAACCGCCATTTAGGACTGCAAAAATACGGAAAGCTTGCAATAATGCAAACCCAAAAACAAAAAAAGGGGGAGAATTTTAAAAATCTCCCCCAATAAAATTATTTCTGAGCGGCTAAATAACGCGCTTCTGCCTTATTCCAATCAACAACACTCCAGAATGCATCAATGTAATCTGGGCGCTTGTTTTGAAACTTCAAATAGTATGCGTGCTCCCAAACATCCAACCCAATTACCGGAAAGCCTTTTACATCAGCTACATCCATCAATGGATTATCTTGATTTGGAGTTGATGAAACCGCAATGGATCCATCTTTTTGCGCCACTAACCAAGCCCAACCTGATCCAAAACGCGTAATACCCGCCTTCTTGAATTCTTCTTTGAACGCATCAAATGATCCGAATTTCGCATCAATCGCTTTCGCTAAGGTTCCTACTGGAGCTCCCCCGCCATTGGGAGATAAAATGTTCCAAAACAAATCATGATTATAGTGACCACCTCCATTATTACGAACGGCAGGAGACAAAGTCGAAATCGTCGCGAACAATTCCTCTAATGATTTACCCGCAAGTGGCGTATCATTAACCGCTGCATTCAAGTTGGTCACGTACGCATTGTGATGACGATCATGGTGAATCTCCATCGTTAATGCATCAAAATGTGGTTCTAATGCGTTATTCGCATAAGGTAAAGGTGCTAATTCAAAAGCCATATCTGTAATATTAAATTGTGAATGATAATGCTAAATTTTAAAACACGAATTGGGTACCTTTTGTTCGTTTCCCTTATCGTTTACGTGAAAAAAACTCTTTCAATAATGCCTCGGACTCCTCAGCTAATATTCCGCCAACAATCTCTGTTTTCGGATGCAAAACGCTCGAACCCAAAGCTCGAAAACCCCGCTTTTCCTCGGAAGCCCCAAAAACCAAACGTCCCAATTGAGACCAATACAAGGCCCCCGCGCACATCAAGCAGGGCTCCAAAGTAACATATAGGGTACAATCTTTTAAGTACTTCCCACCAATCGTTTGAGCGGCCGATGTAATTGCCAACATTTCCGCATGGGCCGTTACATCCGTCAAAATTTCGGTCTGATTAAATGCCTTCGCGACAATCTTTCCTTGACAAACGACAACTGCCCCAACCGGAATCTCATCCTCTTCCAGGGCCTGCTCTGCCTGACGGAGTGCTAATCCCATGTAATATGCATCCTCATTTAAAACCATTAGGCAGGCATTTGAATCACGCGATTACGTAAATAAAAATCCAATAGGACAATCGCTGCCATCGCCTCCACGATCGGTACTGCGCGAGGCACGACACATGGATCATGCCGCCCCTTTCCTGAAACCGTGATCTCCTCACCCTTTTCATTTAGACTCGATTGATCCTGCATAATAGTCGCCACCGGTTTAAATCCAACCCGGAAGTAAATGGGCTCACCATTGGAAATACCTCCTTGAATACCCCCAGAATGGTTTGTCAAGGTTTTTAAACTTCCATCTGGACGTTTCTCAAATAAATCATTATGTTGCGAACCTCGTAATGCGACCCCATCAAAACCACTTCCATATTCAAAGCCTTTCACCGCATTAATGCTCAGCATGGCCTTGCCTAATTCCGCATGCAATTTATCAAAAACGGGTTCCCCCAATCCCACCGGACAACCCGTGATGTAAGCCGAAACAACGCCTCCCACCGAGTCTCCCTCTTTCCGAATCTCATCAATATAGGTAAACATTTTCTCCGCCAATTCCGGATCCGGGCAACGCACCGCATTGGATTCCGTTAAACTCAAATCCAATTGCTCCACGGGTGTTTCTAATTTCAAGGTACCTACTTGGGAAACGTAAGCACGAATCTGAACGCCCAGCTGGCTTAAAACCAATTTTGCTAATGCTCCTGCCGCCACGCGAGCAACTGTCTCACGAGCAGACGATCGACCACCTCCGCGGTAATCACGTAGGCCATATTTTGCAAAATAGGTATAATCGGCATGGGATGGACGGAATTGATCCGCAATATGCGAATAGTCTTTGGAACGCTGGTCGCCATTCCAGACCAACATAGCAATAGGCGTACCCGTCGTTTTGCCATCAAAAACACCTGAAAGAACTTCGACAGAATCCGCCTCTTTTCGTTGCGTCGTAATACGCGATTGACCAGGCTTTCTGCGATCTAATTCAGATTGGATGAATTCCATATCGAAATCAACGCCTGCCGGACAACCCTGAATGACTACACCCACAGCGGCGCCATGTGACTCCCCAAAGGTGCTTATTTGAAAAATTTTACCGTATATACTCCCCATAACACTATTTTGACGCCCTCCAAAATAGGAAGACAATGAATCCAAACATTATCATCAACACAAAATTAACCAATTGTCGCCAGTTAGCCCAGCGATTCCAATGTACGTCCAAACTATCCTGATTCTCAATCGATTCATATAATCCTCCTTTTTCCAAAGAAGTATCTAGTTTTCGATCTCGCGGTTGTCCGACGACGGTCAATTCAAGCTTTGAACGTAATGTGTCAAAGCGTTCTTTGTCCACATTAAAGTAAATCCAATTGAAATAATTCGCTAACGCAAATTTACCCGGTTGCTCCGGAATAATACGAACAATATCTGATTTATTCCCAAACATCTGATCTCGCAGGGGGAATACCGCACGCTCCGTAGAAAGCAAATTAAAACTCAAAAAATAATCAGACGCCACTTCCTTCGTCTCCCAAAGAATGTTGTTCCCATCCCCCAATACCTTTGATTGATAAATCACCTTCTCCCCTGTTTTCGTCAGGCTCTTATCCATGGTCTCCATAAGCGTATATCGACCTACCGGCACTTTCCCAGATAAAACATGCTTCGGAAGCGGTCGAGGGCTTATCGAGAAAGCCATCGAATTCAAATACAAAGGCAATTTTTCCTTCGACTTCCCGGCTTGCAAAAGTCGGAAACGTACCGAAGGTATTTGAATGTTTTTTGAGTCCAAAGGGAAATAGGTCGCCTGAAAAAATCGGTACTCCGTATATTTTTTCCCTTGAAAATTTACTTGAATTACCCGTTCCACTTGCAAACCAAAGTTCTCCTCCCAGCAGTTTCTCGGTCGAATTTGTTGGACCAATGCAGGAATTTGCACATCGTTATGGTCGAAACTTAATTCCAATCCATTGTTCGCAGGAACATACAATGACATTGTTAGCGTAAATGCCTGACCTACAAAGGGTCGTACCACATCCGAACGAACAAGAAAGAAGGGCTTGTTTTTGGCTAAATCAACTTGCGCAGGTAATTTGATTTCCACAGGTGCTTCCTCCTGTTTTTCTTGGCCAGGGCTTACCTGCACCACAAAAGGCTCTATTCTGAAAACTTGTTTATTTACTTCCAGTTCCAGCGCAGGAACGAGTACACTGCCGGGTGCATTAGGTTGATAATACTGTGTAAAAGTAAGCGTTTGGACAACTTGTTCATTTTCAAAATTGGACGCTTTACTCCGACTCACGCCCAATTTCCGAAATCCATTAATCTCAGGAAAACGGTAAGTTGGCAATTGCTCGCTCGCAGAAATCGAAAACTGGATACTGAACGGATCGATGGAAGTGATGCTTTTTGCACCTAATTGCACCTCAATAGTCTCCTTATTCTGCGCAATCAGTTGGGCCGAAGGCAAACAAAGCCCCAGCAAGAATACGCCCAGAAACAAGAAAAAATACCGCATCCTCGCAATTTACACAATTATCGCTTTAGACCGCAATCACCAAAGACGCATTCGGAAAGAAATTCCCAAGGCCGCATACCAAGAATCCCCCTTCTGGATACTCTTCCCCGCAGAAACATCCAACTTCACATGATCGCTCAGATAATAAGCGAGGCCACCATCCACCCATGTGTCCGTGTAAGCAGAAGCAGGTAAGCGTCCAAAGATTTCTGCATACGCATACCCATGCTTGCCTATATTAACATTCGGTGCAATCCGATAAATTCCCTCGACACTTCCATCGGAATGATATTCTGCTCCAAAATTGTAGCCAATGCCCCAAGGACCCCCCAACGGATTCTGAAAGGTAAAGATACTTTCTGCTACGGAATGCGGCAAAGGGTTTAATTCACTTTGATCCCGACGATCCTGCTGCACATGATATTGAACAATTAATGCCGTCCGTGGAATCCAACCTGATCCCTGAAATAGATGTGATTTAAAGCCAAAGGATTCCGTAGACAATCCAGCACCGGGTTCCTGTACGAGCGTATAACGCAGTTCAACGAGCGGATGCAAGCCAATTTTAAGTAAACTGGTAGGCGTCAAATAATGAACATCACTTCCCTCAACGACACGATTAAAACCCACTTCCGCTTGAAAAAAGCCACGTTTGACAATAAACGGGCATTCGGTTTGATCCGGCCGATCCGTTTCAATTCGGCCATCCTGCTGAGCAAAAACGCTCACACTCACCAGTAAGAAAAACAGTATCCCAATGCGCATGGCACGAAAATACTAATTTTTAGGTTAATCTAAAAATTATTTTTTGCGTCCAAAATAAAAACCGATCGCGTAATACAATTCCCCAAACCAAATCGATTGCTCGGCATGATCCACCGCTTGCCCAGTGGTACGAACGTCCCACAAATTTGTATATCCACCTTTGATTGCGGATTCAATGAAAAAGCGACGGGACAGATTAAATCGCAAACCCGTCTTCAATGAAGCACCTGCTCCGGCTAAATTCCAATAATTGTTACGCCCCAACGTAAACAAACGAACATCCGAACGTGGAACTACAGCCCCAATACCTACTCCATTAATCCACTCTAAACCCATTTTTCCTTTTCCCGGATTCCACAAGGGTTTATAATGTTCTAGCTCGACAGAAGCATAATTAAATCCGTCCGTATGTTCATATCGCAGGAAATCTTTCGAAGAAATCGAAATAGGTGTATTGTTATAGGTCCCCACATAAGCCGGATTAATTGTAAATGCTGGGTTGGAAACCTGCGCATTAATATATCCCGTAATATGAGAGGATTGATCCGGAACCATCACATACTTCATGTGATCCCAGCCGACGCTAATCGACAAATTATCTTTGATGAAATAACCCGCATGCATGTTAAATTCTGGAATCGACAAAAGCTTCGGATTAAAATAGGTCTTAAAGCCATCAAATGGGGTTGGTGCATCTTTTGCGACGACATTGTCCAACGTAAAATCATAGCCAGGACCCGTAAAATGAATATCTGAGCTAGGATAATCCGATCGATTATACCCCCAAAAAGCAAAAAATGAGCCCTTGCGACCCTCTTGTTGGGCCTGTGCAAAAAAAGATGCACCTAAAAATAAAATGAATACGTACTTATACATTAATGAAAAAGGTAAATTCAAATTTGCAATAATTTTCAGGGATAACACTGATAAAATTCTGATTTTACTCAGAAAAGTAAATCCATTGAGAAATATTTCAAATTCAATGACGTAAATTGCGAGTTCATATCACGTCTAGGTAATAATACCACATTGAAACATAAGCCCACGAGGCCTTGATCAACATGAAAAAAGGAGCACCCAAATTTGAATATAAAACCTTTACCCTTGGAGAATCATTGACCGAGGAGCAAAAGGAGTACTTCCGAAAATATGGGGTTATACAGTTCAAAAACTTCATATCGAACGAGACTGCAGAACTTTTTATCGCCGAACTCGCGAAAATTGAGGCTCAATGGTTAAACGATGGCGTTGAGAAAATTAACGGCATTCCCTTAAAATTTGGCAAAAATCCAGAAGGAAAGGACATGATCCAACGGATGTGTTTCACCAACAAATACAGCGAGGTCTTAGCGGAGTTCTTGAAAGATCCTCGTTTTGAGCTATTGCTCGAATTTTTAGCTCCCTATGAAGGTCGGATTGGTGCTGACGAGAAAGATGGTTTGGTATTTAACCATTATGTAAATCAGCCCAATTCGAAATTCACACAAATGGGTTGGCACACCGATTCACCCCGTGATCTCTTCTTAGGCCAAAAAATTCTACCCATGTTGAACGTTGGTATCCACTTGGATAAATGCCCATCTTCAAACGGTGGTCTTCGCGTTTTACCAGGTACACAGAACCAAAGTATGCTGAAGTTATTATTTGGCAAGAAGCAATTCATCGACCATCGTCCTGATCCACGTGAAGTCGCATTCGAAATCGACCGTGGGGACTTAACTATTCATGATGGCAGATTATGGCATCGCGTCGAAGTTTCCCCTAATTTTGGCGAAAAGTCTCGCCGCCGGGTGATGTACGTTCCCATCATTACCGGGAAATACAAACCCAAATCTGAAAATAGCAAAACTCCCTTTTATCACCGATTTGCAAAGGTAGTTACCAAATAAAAAAAGGCCCTGATTGGGCCTTTTTTTATTGTTGAGATTCCATATACGATTGTAAAATAATCGTAGCCGAAACGCGATCCACCGACCCCTTCTCCCTACGATCCTTTTTTGACATACCTCCTGTTATCATTGCCTGCATCGCCATCTGCGAAGTAAATCGCTCATCATGCTCGATAATAGGCATCTCAGGAAATTTCTTTTTGAAATGCTTGATCAAAACCCGAACTCCATGGGTGGAATCCGTATCCGTACTATCAAGGTTTTTAGGCATACCGATAATCACTTTGTCTACCATTTCCTTGGCAAAATATCCTTGCAAATAGTCCAATAGCGTATGCGTGGGGACTGTTTCTAAACCTGTCGCAATTATTTGCAAAGAATCCGTAACAGCTAAACCCGTCCGCTTTAAGCCAAAATCGATGGCCAAGAGTCTTCCCATGTTAGTTGACCAATCCCTTATCGCGCATGATTTTGTCCATGAGCTTCCGGTCATTATCATTGTTGAAAATCACAAATGGAAGATAAATGAATTGATATTTTCCCATTTCCAACACATAGGCTTCTTTATCCTTGTAGGCCGACAAAATCATATCCCACTTGATAACGCCACCTTCTTTGTCCGAAATCTTCATGAATATCTGCCGACTATCTATCTCATAGCGATACTTATCGAACAATTGTTTGTACTGTGCCAATTGAGTTATACCCGTAAATTGGATTAACCAGAATAAAATATACCCGATCACACCGATTGCTAAGAATATATAAATCCAATAATTTTTATAGGTACCCGATAGATTCAAGAACACGTTTAAGCCAACTAAAGCCAAAGGAATAAATGCCCACTTCCATTGGTTTGCGAACAATTGACGCATACACATCGCAATGTATTTATTCTTCTCTAATCCGTATTTCTTCGTTTTTATTGCCAGAGGATTCGATGGTGCTTGCATTTGGGCACGTTGTTGTGCTCCGTAATTCTTAGCCATAGGTAATTATTTTAAATGCTAAATAAAGGTCAAAGGTACAAAAATTGGATAATTTTGGGTAATTTTAATCGGCTAATTTAGACAACCAGCGAAAGAATATGTCGGCAAAACAAGTACTAGACGGACCAGCTCTCCTACAGAAAATCAGACGAATTGCTTTTCAAATTTTTGAAAACAATTTTGAAGAACAAGAGATTATCATCGCGGGGATCCATGGCCAAGGTTATGCGTTGGCTGACATGCTCAGTAAGCATTTAGGAGAGATCTCAAGTATCAAAGCCATTCCAGTCGAAATTAGATTAAACAAAGAAGTACCTTATGAAAGCCCGGTAGCGTTTTCGGCAGATATCAAAACATTTGAGAATAAGGTCATCATTGTCGTAGATGATGTACTCAACACGGGAAGAACCTTCTCCTACAGCTTAGCCCCATTTTTAAGCATTCCTGTCAAAAAGCTTCAAGTTGCGGTACTCATCGACCGAAACTATCGGAAGTTTCCGATTGCGGCCGACTACAAAGGCTATGAACTCTCCACCACGATTGCGGATCATGTCGAGGTAATCGTCACGGATGAAGTTAATAGAGGGGTCTATTTGAAATAATTAAGCCTGCCATATTTCCCAAGCCTTATCAGCCTGACCATACAGCATTTGAATTCCCGTATGAATTCCGCCTGCCCCATGCGCTAATCCTTGTTTTAGAAAAGTTGTTTCCAAAGGATTGTAGACAATATCATATAAATAATGATGACCGGATAATTGTTCGTATGGAATTGGAGGACAAGAACGCTCGTCAGGATGCATTCCCAAGGGCGTTGTATTGACAATGAGCCCAATTTCATCCATGATGGCTGATAAATCCTCATAAGAAAGGGCTGCTTCCGATGCCGTCCGCGATACCTTAATCACCGGAATCCCGAGATCCTCAATAGCCGCAATGACCGCTTTGGCTGCTCCACCTTGACCTAATACCAAAGCTTTCCGCTGAGAAAAATCGGAATAGGCCGACCAGTCCTTCAAGGTTTGTTGAAACCCAAAATAATCCGTGTTATATCCACGCGTCCGCCCATCCGCTAAAACCTTAATAGTATTTACCGCACCGATACGCGCCGCGGCTGGATCAATCTCATCTAAAAAAGGAATAATTTGTTGCTTATATGGAATCGTCACATTGAAACCCTTGATACCCGCTTTTCCTAAAAGTGAAGGAAACAAGTCGACCGAAGGAATTTCAAATTGGGTATAAGCATGTGAATCGCTTAAGCCTAAGTGCTCGAATTTCTCCGTGAAATAGCGTTTGGAAAAAGAATGTCCCAAAGGAAAACCGATCAATCCGAATAGCGACTTCATCTTATTTCTTAGAAAACTGTTGCTTCAATACCCCAATGACGATTGGCAAAACGGATACCCCAACTATACATAAAACAACTTTCTCAAAATTATCCTTAATCCACGCATTATCTCCTAAAAAGTACCCCGCTAATGTGATACTAATAACCCAAAGACAAGCACCTAAAACGCCAAAGATTAAATAGACTGGATAGGACATTCGCCCAGCTCCTGCCACAAATGGCGCAACCGTACGAACAATTGGAATAAAACGAGCTAAAATGACCATTTTGGAACCATATTGCGCATAAAACGCCTCTGTTTTCTCGATATGTTCCCGTTTTAAAAACAAGATTTTTTCACGGCTCTTTACCAACGCGCTGAAATTTCGTCCGATGTAATAATTCAATTGATCCCCTAAAAGCGCTGCAATAATCATTAAAGGAATTACCGTAGTTAAGCTTAGTTGACCACTTGCTGAAGCCAAAAGACCTACCGAAAATAAGAGAGAATCTCCAGGCAAAAGTGGCATAACAACAAGACCTGTTTCCACAAAGATGATGGCAAATAACAATGCATATGTTAAAGACCCATTTGCTGCAATAAATTCACTTAAAAAGGTCAAAGGATCCTTTAACAGATCAAGAATGATTTGAATCATTGCGCTTATTTATCTAAAAAATGATCGAAGGTATCTCCGCGTAATCCAAGACGAATCGTTTCTAAGGAAATGACCTCGTTAGGTGCAATATTACCTACGTTTACATTGGCGCCAACTAGTTTAACGAACCAAACTTGTTGAGATTTTTGTGGTGCCTCCCAAATAATTTTTTCCTCCGGAATCTCCGTTAAAATTTCCTCCACGAGTCCCTGACGAACTTCTCCCGATGAACGGAATAAACCAACATTCCCCCCTTCACGAGCCTCTCCAATAACTTTCCAAGCACCCGCTTCCAACTCCATGCGCATCAATTTAATCCATTTATAGGGTGGAATAATCTTTGCCTCATCCTTGGATCCCACTTCAGATAAAACAGTCACCTGCTGAGATAAAGTACGAATAAACTCACATTTAACATCCGATTCCATCTCGACAGAACCATCTGAAATTTCAGCATATTCCATTCCATATTGATCTAATACCCGACGATATTCGTCGAATTGACCACGGATGTAAAAAGCCTCAAATAAAGTACCCCCAAAATATACCGGAATCCCTGCAGCTTTGTATAAAGCCAACTTTTCTTTTAAATTGGGCGTTACGTAAGAAGTAGCCCAACCCAATTTGACAATATCGGTGTAACCCGCACCCATTTCTAAAAAATCTTCTACTTGACGTAGACTTAATCCTTTATCCATGACCATCGTCAAACCTTTTTGCCTTGGTTTGGTTGTTCTCTCGGGGATTTGATTCAAATTGTAATTCATCCTATCAATTAGCTTGTTATGAAATTGAAATTTAGTGGTTACTATCCGACAAAAATAAGCATAACATCTGACTGAGACAAACACTAAGTTCGCATGAACGAAACTCGCAAATCACAAAATCATCCTATATTTGTTCCGTCTAACATTCACTCCACATGAAAAAACTATTCACAATTAGTACATTCATATTAATCACGCTCACATCTGCCATGGCAAACACTACGCCAGATGTCATCCTAGGCGAATGGATTTCAGAGGCAAAAGATGGCAAAATAACGATTTACAAGCAAGGTGAACGCTATTTTGGGAAAATTACCTGGGGGAAAACCCCCAACAAAAAAGACAGCAATAATCCAGATCCTAAATTGCGAAATCGAGATATTGTAGGTTCTGTCATATTAAAAGACTTTGTTTTCGCCGGAGAAACCTGGGAAAATGGAACCATTTATGACCCCAATTCAGGCAAAACTTACGATTGCATTTTAAAGGTAAAAGACAATAACAAAAAACTTGATATTCGAGGTTACATCGGAAGTCCCATGTTCGGACGAACCGCTACCTGGTCAAGAAACTAAATCAACAAACGCCTAAGTAAAAACCATGAAACCCAACGAAAAAATACTTGCCTTTCTGAACGCTAATTTAAACAGAAAGATTGCCGACGGAAACCCAAATCCGATTTCAAGCTACCTGGATGGAACGTTACTAAAAGCCTCAGCTGGTTCCATTACCGCCGAATTTACCGTTCGGGCCGACCAATGTAACCATGCAAATGTGTTACACGGCGGGATTGTTACCACTATTTTAGATGAAATCATGGGAATGACCCTCATCACCGTAGAAATTGAACACTTGTATGTAACGATCAACCTACATGTGGATTTCCTATTTGGTGCCAAAGCTGGTGAAAAGGTAACCGCCGTATCCGAAATCTATCGTGTTGGAAAGAAAATCGCCAACATCGAAGCTAAGCTTTATAATGAAGAGGGGAAACTATTAGCAAAGAGTACGAGCAATCTGGCGGCGACCTCGATTCCCGTAAATTATTAGGAAAGTACTTGGTAAACGATAAAGGCCGATAAATAAGCCAATGTCGTCATATAAACGAATTGGATAGTCGGGTATTTCCACGATTTCGTTTCCCGATAGGTCGTGGCCAACGTACTCATGCATTGCATGGCGAAAGCATAGAATATCAACAAGGAGAAACCTAAAGCCGCATCATAAAGCGGCTTTCCGGTTTCTGGATTAATCTCTGCACGCATCCGATTCTTAATCGTAGCATTCTCATCATCTACCTCTCCCCCCAAACTGTAAATCGTAGACATTGTGCCGACAAACACTTCCCGCGCCGCAAAGGAAGTAATCAAGGCAATCCCAATTTTCCAATCATAGCCCAAGGGCTTAATCACCGGTTCAATCAAATGACCAAAATGTCCGGCATAGGATTGCTCCAACTTCTCCGCGGCCACTTTATTCGCCACAGCCGTTTCATCCAGCGTTGGATTAGCCGCCCGAACTGTTTGCTCCACATTCGCCAAACTATCGCCCGGACCGTAACTAGCCAATACCCACAAAACAATTGAAATCGCCACGATAATCTTACCCGCCTCAAATACAAAAGCCTGCACCGAATTGTAAATCGACAAGGCCATGTGCTTAAATCTCGGGCCTTTGTAGGTAGGCAATTCCATAATGAAATAACTCTTCTCTTTTACCTGCAACAATTGCTTCATCACCCAGGCAGATAATATCGCCATGAAAAAGCCTAATAAATACAAACCAAATAAAGCTAACCCTTGAAGGTTGAACATCCCAAATAAGGTACTCTTCTCGGGTACAACCAAGGCAATCAATACCGTATAGATAGGTAAACGTGCCGAGCAAGACATCAAGGGAGTTACCATAATCGTAATCAATCGATCCTTCCAAGAACCAATCGAGCGCGTACTCATAATGGCTGGTACCGCACAGGCTACCCCCGACATTAAAGGAACGACCGACTTCCCATTTAAACCAAATCGACGCATCAATTTATCCATGATAAACATCACCCGCGACATGTAACCCGTTTCCTCCAACATGGAAATAAAGAAAAACAAGAAAGCAATTTGAGGCACAAATATTAGTACACCGCCAATACCGGCAATCAATCCATCGGTCAATAAACCGGTTAATGCGGAAGTTGGCAATATCTCCTTTAAATAATCATTCAATTGCGCAACACCGCCATCAATCGCATCCATCGGATAAGCAGCCCAGGTAAAGACAGCCTGAAACATCAAAAACAAAATGCCTAAGAAAATCAAATACCCCCCTACCGGATGTAGGAAGAATTTATCTAATCGATCGGTCAAGGTTTTCACAGGAGGAGCATCCCATTGACGATTCAAATTGATCACACAACGCTCAACAATTTCCGACAAGGCTTCGTAACGCTTAACCGTTTCGGAAGTCTTGTAAGATTTAGCATCAAACTTATATTTCTCCTGCAAACGATCAAAACGAATACGCTGTTCATCTGAGAACATTTTCATCCGATCATGTTCCATCAACCACAAGAGCGATCGATAAGGGTCTGCCTCGCCAAATTCTTTCGAAATATCCGCTAATAAATCATCGCCTACTGGTAATGGTAAGCCATCGTTCGAGGCGTAGCGATTGAGTAAAGTCTTCTCAACCGCCAAACGAAGTCCATTGATACCAATCCCTTTCTTCGCATTAATTTCAGCGACCTCTATATTCAGCTCACGAGCTAATTTGATCGAGTTGATGACATAGCCCTGATTTTCAGCTACATCGACCATGTTTAACGCAAGTACCGTCGGAATACCTAAATCTCGAACCTGCGAGAACAATAAAAGATTGCGTTTTAAATTTGAGGCATCCGCCACCACAATGGCCATATCCGGGTAATCTGGATTGGTGGGATTACCTAATATATTGATAACTAACTCTTCATCAATCGATTTTGGATAAATACTGTATATCCCAGGTAGGTCTAATACTTCCACTTTCCGATTCGGTTCCAGCTCCCAGATACCACTGTGTTTGTCCATGGTTACCCCTGGGAAATTTCCAGTCTTCTGATTCAAGCCCGTCAGGGTGTTGAAAAGCGACGACTTCCCCGCATTCGGATTTCCGATTAACGCTATTTTAGCTAGTTTGGACAATTTTACAGCAGTTTAACTTGTATGGTAGCCGCTTCCTCTTTGCGCATACTCAAGGTATATCCGGAAACTTTAATGGCAATCGGGTCACCAAATGGCGCCTGATGCGTTAATTCAATCTGGGTGCCGGGTAAACAACCCATCTCCAACAATTTCAATGAAAGCAATTCATCCGTAAAACCCTTGATTTCTGCTTGCTCGCCCACATGTAAATCCGCCAAAGTTCGCATTCGTAGTTCTACTTATTTAGAATTGTTCAAAATTAGGACAAATGTACTAAGTATTTTCGACCTAAAAAATGATATTCCCTAGTTTTGGAAGAATAGATTTCAAATCGGTAAAATACTGACAGGAATATACTTTAAAGCAAATTTTCTATTGTAAATTGCGGGTCCTTTAAGGGAGTCTAGGCATGATCCTGAATGAAATAAACATATTAGTTAAAAAAGAACTACATCTTGAGTGGAGGCAACGCTATGCCCTACATGGCCTACTGCTATATTTAGCTTCTACGATTTTTGTTTGCTACCTTTCATTCAAAGCCAAACAACAAGCAATCAATCCCATTACTTGGAATACGCTTTTCTGGATTATCCTCTTATTTATTGCCATTAACGCAATCGGTAAAAGCTTTACTCAAGAGTCATCGCAGCGAAACTTATTTTACTATACATTGGTTAGCCCAGAGGCCATCATCTACGCGAAAATCATCTATAACTCGCTCATGATGATTGGTATTTCATTCGTTGGATTCTTCTTTTATTCGTGGGTCATGGGAAATCCCGTAGGCAATATCCCGCTCTATTTATTAGCCATTGTGCTTGGCGGAATCGGTTTCGCATCTTGCCTCTCCTTGATGGCTGGCATAGCGGCACAAGGGGAAAATTCAGCCACATTAATGGCTGTCTTGAGTTTTCCGATTATCATACCCCTCTTGTTACTGATCTTAAAACTTGCCAAGAGCGCCATGGACGGCATCTCCATTCAAGAAAATTGGGATGAGATTGCTATCCTCAGCTCATTAGATACAATTGTGATTGTTTTATCAGGAATTCTATTCCCGTATATATGGAAACATTAAAAAAACACGGTAGCAAAATTCTTTGCATGATTTTGCTTATTTACACCGTTTATGCAGGCTTTGAAGGGAAAGTTCCCCGCCAAGCCATCCTAAACGAAACGGTCAGAAACCTTTATTTCCACGTAACCATGTGGTTCAGCATGATTTTCTTATTGGGCACCTCGGTGTATCATTCTGTACGGTATTTACGGAGTGGAGATATGTCGGCCGACTTAAAATCCTATGCCTACGTGGAGACCGGCTTGCTATTCGCCATGTTAGGTTTAGCGACAGGCAGTGTTTGGGCTAAATTTACCTGGGGAGATTGGTGGACAAATGACCCCAAACTGAATTCGGTGGCGGTGGGTATGCTGATTTATTTAGCCTACCTTCTCGTACGCTCATCCCTCCCCGAGGAACAACAAAAAGCCCGAATTTCATCCGTTTATAACATTTTTGCCTTTGTCGTGTTCATGGTATTGATTTGGATCTTGCCGCGCATGACCGACTCCCTACACCCTGGCAATGGTGGAAATCCTGGTTTTAATTCCATGGACTTGGACAACCGAATGCGCATGGTGTTTTACCCGGCCATCATCGGGTGGACTTTATTAGGATTTTGGATTGCTGGATTGCGTATCCGAATCAAAAAATTAGAACAGCAAATCGAAGAAAATAACTAACATGAAAAGATATATTTTAAGCCTTATTCTTTCCTTCCTAAGTTTCGCAGGACAAGCGCAAGATTCCGTAGAAATGGCCGATAAATTCCGTGAGGACGGAAAAATCTATGTCGTAATCGCCGTAGTCGCCATCATTTTAGTCGGCCTGTTTATCTACCTATTCCGCCTCGATCGTAAAATAACCGATTTAGAAAAACGCATCAAATGAAAAAGACGCACATCGTTGGACTAATCCTAATTGCCGTTGCCATCGGAATTATCTTAATTACGACAGGTGACGCGAGTACCTATGTGGGTTTCGAGGAAGCTGAACGTATCAGCCAACAAGACCCTAATCAAAAAGTGCATGTCGTTGGCAAATTAAAAAAAGATGCATCTGGTAAAATTGTTGGGATGGTTTTTAATCCCGCTTTGGATGCCAACCGATTAGAATTTATCGTAGAAGACAGCCTTGGAAGAGAAAATCAAGTGATATATGCAGCTCCAAAACCACAAGATTTCGAGAAATCAGAGAAGATTGTATTGGTGGGGAATATGAAGGCCGACAAGATTTTCTATTGCGATAAAATACTTTTAAAATGCCCTTCGAAATACCAAGAAGGAAAAATATCTGCCGACACTAGCGCTTTATTGGAAGCCAAAAAATAATATGATACACGAAACCATTGGTCAAGTAGGGCATGCGCTCATTATCGTTTCCTTTGTAACGGCATTATTGGCAACCTATGCCTATTACCGTTCAAGCCAAACTGCCGAGTTAGCCAATGATTGGCGACAAGCCGCACGCACCTTGTTTTTCTTGCACCTTGCGGCGGTCATTGCAGTTGCGACGACCTTATACATTATCATTTACAACCATTATTTCGAATACCACTACGCCTTCACACATGCCTCCAAAGCACTTCCAATTGCTTACATCGTGTCGTGTTTTTGGGAGGGCCAAGAGGGTAGTTTCCTGTTATGGATTTTCTGGCAAGCCCTACTCGGTGTCTTGTTGATGTTCCGAAACCCCAAATGGGAAAGTCCGGTTATGACCATTTTTGCCTTGGTGCAAACCTTTTTAACATCGATGATCTTAGGGATTATCATCCCGGGAATTGAATTAAAAATTGGCTCGTCTCCTTTCTTGCTTTT
The DNA here is from genome assembly GCF_054558655.1 of Aquirufa sp. 5-AUSEE-100C1. Taxonomy (NCBI): domain Bacteria; kingdom Pseudomonadati; phylum Bacteroidota; class Cytophagia; order Cytophagales; family Flectobacillaceae; genus Aquirufa; species Aquirufa sp. 5-AUSEE-100C1. The sequence continues at coordinate 596,708 of NZ_JBPXKO010000002.1, forward strand.
GCGGGAGGCACAGCCGGATTTGCCGGTTTGGAGCATGCAGCCCAACTTCATTCCGAAGGATGGACGAGGCCTAAATCCATTATTACAAAACTATTGGATGGTAATCCACCCACCTACCTTATTCTTAGGTTTTGCCTTAACCCTTGTTCCATTTGCCTTTTTAATGGCTGGACTTTGGAAAAAGCAATTAACGGAGTGGATTAGCCCAGCCCTACCTTGGTCGCTTTTTGGGGCGGGCGTATTGGGAGTCGGCATTATGATGGGTGCCTATTGGGCCTATGAAACCCTAAACTTTGGAGGCTATTGGAACTGGGATCCCGTGGAAAATGCATCCTTCGTACCTTGGCTCGTATGGATTGGTGGTATCCACACGATGATTGCCTACCGCAATTCGAGTTCTGCCTTGAAAACCTCGATCATCTTGGTGATAACTACCTTCATCTTGGTTCTCTATTCCACGTTCTTAAACCGTTCAGGGATACTCGGAAACGCGTCAGTTCACTCCTTCACGGACCTAGGTTTATCTGGACAATTGTTGCTTTACATGGGCACTTTTTTAGTAGGTGCCATCGCATTAGCTTGGTATCGCTGGAAAGATTTACCAACAGATGAAAAGGAACTCGGTATCTATTCCCGCGAATTCTGGATTTTTGTTGGAGCATCTGTGTTAGGCCTATCCGCATTTCAATTGACCTTTACCACCTCTATCCCTGTTTACAACAAAATCGCGGAGGCTTTTGGCATGGTTTCAAACATCGCTTTGCCGGCCGACCAGGTGGAGCATTACAGTAAAATTCAAATTTGGATTTTTATTGGGGTAGCGATTTTAAGTGCCATTGGCCAATATGTTTGGTGGGGAAAAATCAAAGATAAAAACCAATGGAAAGCACTCTGGAATTCCGTTTTGGTCGCGACTTTGTTGACAGTACTCTTCGTTAATCTGGGGAAAATCTTCACATTCTCTTACATCATTTTGTTATGGTCAGGATTGTTTGCTGTCTATGCAAACGGAAGTATCCTTTGGTTCTTAGCGAGACAGAAAGTCTCCATCGCAGGTGGTGCCCTATCCCACGTCGGCTTAGCTGTCATGCTAATCGGAATTTTATTCTCATCAGGCTACTCCAAGGTTGTTTCTTTGAATCGTTCGGGATTTGCGATATCCAATAAGGTGGAGCAGTTCACGAAAGACAACAACAAAGAAAATAAGGAAAATCTACCGCTTTGGCTTGGCCAAGGTGCGCAAATGCAAGATTACTTAGTGACTTACAAAGGCCGTAAAATTGCGCTTCGTGGAAAACCCGGCTATTACAATAAAAAGGATTTTGAAATCATTGAGGGGGATTTCCATGCCGTCGCGCTAAAAGATGTGGTCGTAAATGGTGAGTCCATCGCGAAGAAAGGGGATACGGTTACCGTGGAACCGGAAAACAATTACTATGAATTAGAATTCAAAAACGCGGAAGGAAAAGCAGTATCACTCTTCCCTCGCTGGCAAGTTAACCCAAAAATGGGAACAGCCATTTCGCCCGATATCAAACATGCCTTTAGCCATGATATTTACACCTATGTTTCGCTGGATCCTCGTTTAGCAGCCGAAGCTGGAGAGGAGAAGCAATGGAGTCAAACGGTAAATTCGACCGTGATGGTCGGGGATACCTTATTCTTAAATGATTTTGTCGCTGTCCTGAAAGAGGTGAGTCGGATTACCCAAGTAGAAGGGTTTCAGTTAGGGGCGAATGATGCGGCGGTACAGGCCAACTTCCTTGTGCTCGGAAAGAATGATCAACGATTCGAATTAAAGCCCACTTTCATCATCAAAGATGGTATGGTTGCTATGCCTGCTTTTGAGAGTGAGGAAACAGGAATTAAGATCAAATTCACGACGATTAATCCCAAAACACAACAATTCAGTTTTGCGGTTAACACGACACAGCAAGATTTAATTATTATCAAGGCTTTGGAAAAACCCTATATAAATTTGGTTTGGATTGGATCAATCCTGATATTTATTGGTCTTTTCATCGCAACCTACCGTCGATCGGAAAAACGCCTAGCATCATGAGTACCAAAGAAAAGTTAAGTTTATTTGTTGCCATCGGCTTCCTAATCATTTGGATTGTCGACCTAAATTCGCCCACACCACCGGAAATTCAAGGTCAATTTTGGCAAGAAATTAACTACCATTACAGTTGGCTTATGTTTGCCGTCGGATGTCTTTTTTACTACCAATTTGCCCGTAACGAGCGATTAAACAAAGAAGACAAGAACAAAAAGAATTAACATGGACGACCCCGAACATATAATTACGAGTGCCGAAATCATTGGAATTGTTACGTCCATGGTTTTCTCTGCCTTTTTCTCCGGCGTAGAAATGGCTTTTGTTTCCTCGAACAAATTGTACTTCGAGTTAAAGGCCAAGCAAGATATCCTTAGTGCAAAAATTATCTCCCATTTCAACAAGACGCCATCGCGTTTCATTGGGACGATGCTCATTGGTAATACCCTCTCCCTTGTGGCTTATGGCATTTTCATGGAGGAATATTTGCACCATTTGATATTGGGATACATCCCCTTGATGAATGAATTATTCGCGCGCTTATTGGCCTCGGTGGTTGCAACCATTCTGATTTTGACGACGTCCGAATTCACGCCAAAAAGTATTTTCTTAATTAATCCAGACGCGATTTTAGAGTTTTTGGCCATCCCTATATGGATAATCAATACCTTGATGTTCCCGCTTGTTTGGGTGACGGTAGGCCTGTCCAAATGGTTTATCACCAAAGTATTACGCCTTACCTATTCCGAGGAAAAACCAGCCTTCGGACTAACCGATCTAAATCATTACTTGCAAAATCTAAATCGGAAAATTTCCACCGAGGAAGAGAACGAAGTAGACACCAAAATTTTCCACAATGCATTGGAATTTAAGCAGGTCAAGGTGCGTGATTGCATGATTCCTCGGACTGAAATTACTGCCGTAGAATTGGAAGAAGGAATCGAAGGCTTAACCAAAACCTTCATTGAAAGTGGGCATTCCAAAGTCTTGGTTTACAAGGAGAGCCTAGAAGAAGTTATTGGCTATTGCCACTCGTTAGCGCTGTTTAAAAAACCAAAAGATTTACAATCCATCTTGACTCCCATCCCCATTGTTCCAGAAGCCATGGCGGCCAACGACTTAATGATTAAATTTTCCAAGGAACGTAAATCCTTGGCCATCGTCGTTGACGAATTTGGGAGCACCTCGGGATTAGTCAGCATGGAGGACGTGATGGAACAAATTTTTGGAGAGATACAAGATGAATACGATGACTCCGAAGATTGGATTGAAAAGCAAATCGATGAGCATACCTTTATTTTATCAGGTCGCCATGAGATCGACTACCTCAACGAAAAATATGCCTGGAATTTACCAGAAGGGGATTATGAAACCCTCGGAGGGATGTTGATCAGTTTATATGAAGATATCCCCGAGGTGAATGAGACTATCATTCTAAGCCCCTTTCAATTCCAAATTCTGACGACCACGGACGCACGAATTGATACCATCAAAGTGGTTATTACAGGCCAAATCACGCAAAAAGAAGAGCTTAAAGGGAAGCATTAATCACGCGTTGTAGCGTCTGGCATTTCATTTGCGTTTCTTGCCATTCTTTTAAAGGATCTGAATCCTCCGTAATGCCACAGCCGGCGTAATAGCGCGCGATATTTCCATGTAGTTGGACCGTCCGAAGATTAACAAATAAATGTGTCGCCTCCTCTAAATTAATGGGACCGAGGTAGCCACTGTACAACAATCGTTCATGCTTCTCGGTTTGCAAAATCCAATCCAAAGCTGCCTCCTTCGGTGTGCCGCATACGGCCGAGGTAGGATGTAAGAGATTAAGCATTTGGGTAATTAAGCCCGGATAAAGATACTTCCGCGTATCGACCGAATATTCCGTTTTCAGATGCATCAGATTTCCTGCCAATACCGTTTTAGGGCCATTTTCATAATATTCCCGCAAACGAATCCGCTTGAAGCAATCAATGATATACCGGCTCACATAAGCCTGCTCCTCGATTTCTTTTTGAGACCACCGAGCCTCCGAAGGTGATAATTTATTTCCATCGGCATCTAGTCCCGACTGTGTTCCGGCTAACGAAATCGTTCTAAAAATGCCGTGTACATCTTGTGAAACAAGTGTTTCGGGCGTTGCACACAACCAGATATCCTTTAATGCCGGGACATAAATCGCTGCAACGAATGCACTCGGATAATTCAAACAAAGTTGATCGAAGGAATGAAGCAAATCGAAATGGGGAATCAATTCATGTTCATCCACACGCGACAAAACGACTTTTTGAAAATCTCCCGCCTCAATTTTTTTCACGGAACGGGCTACCTGTTCCATGAATTCGGACCTTTTTTCAAGATCTTCTGTTGGCCGGAAAACACTTGGTGCCGTAATCTTCTCAGACGACACATTTTTGGAAATGAGATGGCTAGCTTTCAGAAAATAAGGCTGCCCGATAAATGGCCCAACGAGGAACCCGGCCCCTAAATTTTCCAATTCGTGGGCGTCCACTACTTGGCCGCCACTGAGGTCCTGCAACAAGAATTGTTGGTCTTGATTCGGCAAACGCCACATGGCAAGACCATGGCCATCCGCCTGAGCTCTATTCCAAATCCCTGACCAATCTAATTCCGCTCCTATCATTAATCAATTTTCAATATCGCAACAGTTAAACGACTCGCGCAGACTAATTGTTCGGCCTCGTCATGAATTTTAATTTCATATACATGCAAGGTCTTTCCGATGCGTAGGGGAACACAGGTCGCGATGACATAACCACCGCGGGCCGACTTTAAGTGATTGGCATTGATTTCGACACCTACTCCTTTATATTGATCCATATTGGGCACAGCCAATAATGAGGCGATACTTCCGATAGATTCCGCTAATACGACTGAAGCACCCCCGTGAAGAAGACCAAAAGGTTGTTTTGTCCGCTGGTCTACAGGCATTTTTGCCTTGATGTATTCGGCGGTAATTTCCGTAAACTCAATACCCAGGTGACCAAGCATGTTACCTTGGCTCATGGCATTGATGTCGTCGATGCTTATGGAAGTATTAAACATATATTTGTATTTTTGTGCAGCAAAAATCGCAATTATTTAGCGAATTCAATCTCAATCCAACCAATTTATATGCATCGCATCAAAGACATTTACCTAATTCGCCACGGAGAAACCGATTACAATCGCATGGGGGTGGTACAAGGAAGTGGCATCGATGCGGATTTGAATGAATTGGGGCGCCAACAAGCTGCTGCGTTCTTTGCGCACTACCAAGAACTTCCCATAAATAAAATCTACACCTCTGCACTAAAACGCACCCATCAATCGGTACAAGGATTTATTGACAAAGGTCTTCCTTGGGAACAACACGCTGGGCTCAATGAGATTTCATGGGGGATACGTGAAGGGCGTACTCCCAACAACGAAGATGATCAGTATTACCGAAATCTCGTGCGTACTTGGCGCAATGGAGACGTTCATGTTCCTTCGGAAGAAGGCGAAAGCCCCATGGATGTACTTGAGAAACAGAAACCGGTAGTTGAATTAATGCTAACCAGACGCGAGGAACGTCATATTTTAATTGCTATGCATGGGCGTGCCATGCGCGTTTTATTAACACATTTATTCGAAAAACCGCTTCATGAAATGGATAGCTTTGGACACCAAAACCTCTGCCTTTACCATTTACAATACGATTACACATTAGGAAAATTTATCGCGTTAAAAGAAAACCATACGGAACACCTTGCGGGTTTACCGGATTCCATGTAAACGATGAGACGAAAACGCCTGTATTGGACATTGCAATTTGTCGGCTGGTTCTCATGGGCACTTAATGAGGCCTTGTTATACACCAACCAATATGGCTGGAAATGGGCCTGGCTATTCTCGTCGATGGCAAATATTACATTGGCAATTTTTTTGACGCACCAATACCGAGGGATAACTAAACGCTATCGATGGCAGGATTTAAGCCTCTGGCGGATGCTGCAATTCAATTTTTTGGCCTTGATTATCATGGCATTACTATTGATGGGACTCAATATTCCCTTGGATTACATATTTCTTCAAGAAACGTATGACGTGAGTCTGAGTCCATTTATTGTCATTCAAATCTTTTTTAATTTCCTGAAGCCATTGGCCATTTGGGGATTGATTTATTTTTTCTTCCAATACTCCAACAAGCGATTGGAAATGGAACGGGAAAATGACAAACTTGAACGAGCTATTTTGGAAACAGAAGGTAAGGTCCTGCGGGCTCAAATGAATCCACACTTCGTATTTAATGCCCTCAATAGCGTACGGGCATTAATTACCGAGGACCCACAAAAAGCGAAAAAGGGGATCAATCAATTATCGAAATTGCTTCGAAGTTCATTACTGACCGAACGCAAAAAAACCATTGCGTTGTCGGAAGAACTCGATACCATCACCGATTATTTAGCCTTAGAAAAGATTCGATACGAAGATCGTTTGGAATGGACCATCAAAATCGACCCATCTTGTCAGAAGGCACAGATTCCACCCATGTTATTACAAACGCTGGTGGAGAATGGTATTAAGCACGGAATATCCAAGTCCGTCAAAGGGGGGATAATCGAAATAACTGCGGAAAAGCAAGAGGAACGCGTGTACATTCGTGTGATAAATCCGGGGCACCTGAAGACTACTAAAGAGCCAACCGAAGGCCTTGGTTTGATTAACTCCCAAAATCGATTGAGTTTGTTATATGGAGAAACCGCTCAAATCGATCTTCAACCATTAAACAAAAATCAAGTCTGTGCATCCGTGACATTGCCTTATCTTGAGGAAATTTAATTGCATTTATGAAAGCCATCATTGTAGACGACGAGCGTTTAGCACGGAATGAACTCAAACGCTTATTGGAAAATTTTCCACATATTGAGGTTATTGCTGAAGCTGCGAACACGGATGAAGCCGCTACGCTATTGGAGAGCCTTCAGCCAGATGTCTTATTCTTGGATATCCAAATGCCTGGGAAAACCGGATTTGAGTGGCTGGAAACCTGGGATGGCTACTTACCGGAGGTGATTTTCACAACAGCTTTTGATGAATATGCTTTGAAGGCATTTGAGGTAAATGCCTTGGATTATGTTTTGAAACCGATTGAATTAGCACGCCTCAGTGAGAGTATTCAAAAGCTGGAGAAGAGAACGGTCCAACAAGTCAAGGTATCCCAGACGCCTCATCATGTATTGGGTGCGCAAGACCAGATTTTTGTGAAAGACGGGGAACGTTGTTGGTTCGTCCGTTTGGACCGTGTACGTCTTTGCGAATCCATGGGAAATTATGTTCGATTATTTTTTGATGACCAAAAGCCCTTGGTACTAAAATCGTTAAATGCATTAGAGGAACGCCTGGATCCGAAGGTATTCTTCCGAGCGAACCGGAAGCACATCATCAACTTAAATTTTATTGACAAAATTGAACCTTGGTTCTCCGGAGGCTTGCAGGTAACCTTATCAGGGAAAGGGGAAAAAATCGAAATTTCGAGACGTCAATCCATACGTTTCAAAGAGCTTCTCTCCCTTTAATTCCGCTTGGGAGCCTCTCCCAATAAGAATCCATAGGCTTCCAGTGCGGGAACATGATCAAAAATCACTTTGAGAATCGCCGTTAAGGGTAAGGCTAAGACTAGACCGGGTATTCCCCAGATCATCTCACCGATCAATAAAGCAAGCATAGCCACCATGGGATTGATACTTACCTTCGATCCGATAACCAAAGGTGTGATAAAATTCGCCTCCACGAACTGAACGACAGCCACCCAAACCATCACGCCGAGCGCATAATTGGGTCCTAAAGAGGCTAATGTCAAAACAATGGGGATGGCTGCCCCAATCCAAATTCCGATGTAAGGAATCAATAAAAGAATACCCGTTAAGCAGCCAAAAAACAAATAATACTCAACTCCGATCCACCAGAATCCCGCGCAACAAAGTATAGCAACGATTAGCATGACAGCAAGCAAACCCACCAAATAACTTTGAACAACCGTACCGGTCTTCTGCATAATTCCCCGTAAAACTTTGGGCTCCGTCGTTGGAAAAACCTTCGTTAAAAAATCCGCAAAAAACTGGCGGTAATACAGAAAGAAGAAGACAAAAATAGGTACAACAATCATTGTCGTAAGCCCATGCAAAACGGTACCAAAGGTAGTCGAAATAATTGTCCCTGAATTTTTCAAGAGATTAATGGTCTGGTTACTAAACTCCACCATTTGTTTCTTGCGCGAGATATTCAAATTTTGAGAAAGAAAACTCTGTAGGCCCGCTAGCCACTTTTCCGACTTCTTAATAAACAAGGGCCAGTCATTCGCAAATTCGGCTATTTGGCCTATGAGAAGAAGAAGAATTAACCCCAAAACCACAAACATGATTAAGAGGCAAATCGTAATGGCCAACGAGCGCGCCATCCCCTTCGATTCCAACCAGCTACACATCGGCAAAACCAACATGGCTAATATCATTGAAAAGGAGAGAATGATCAAAAGGTCCTGCAAAAGATAAAGCCCTAATACCACCAAGGCAATGCTAATTAAAACGGCCGCTAAACGCAAAGGGTAAGGAGTATCTTTGTACATTGTTGAAAATTATAAAGTCAAATTACGGAAAATTTAACAATTTCGTAATTTAGGCCTATCTATCTTTGCTGCATCACAAAAATCCAACGGGGGAAAACCATGAGCAAAACGCTACAACAAGCGAAAATATTATTGGTCGATGACGATCCGGATATTCTTGAGCTACTGGAATATAATTTAGCGAAAGAGAATTATCAATTGGCAAAAGCCCTTGATGGAAAGGAAGCCCTTGAAATCGCGCAGACTTTCAAACCTGCCCTAATTATTATGGATGTGATGATGCCCATCATGGATGGCATCGAAACGGCACGCAAAATGAAAAGCATGCCCGAATTCAAAAATACGATCATCTTATTTTTAACAGCACGCGGCGAGGAATTCACCGAGGTTGCTGCTTTCGACGCAGGAGCGCATGATTACATCATCAAGCCGATTAAACCGCGAGCTTTAGTTAGTCGGATTAATGCGCTACTCAAGCGTGAGACGAACGAAGAGAATCAAGAAATTATAGAAATTGGTGGCTTAGTCATCAACCGTACGCAATATGCAGCGACCTTCGAAGGCCGCGCCTTGATTCTTCCCAAAAAAGAATTCGAACTCCTATCCTACCTCGCAAAAAATCCCAATAAGGTTTTTAACCGGGATGAATTATTGGAAAAAGTATGGGGATCAGACGTTTACGTTGTCGAGCGTACCGTGGACGTACATATCCGCAAACTCCGCGAAAAAATCCCCGAATACTACATCAAAACCTTAAAGGGAGTCGGCTATTTATTCTCCATTGAGAAGGCTTAAAAATCATTGTTTTTAGGTAAATTGCGGCTTTATGAGAAGTCGGCAGGTTCTTTTTTGTTTATTCCTTTGTTTTTCAATGGTTGCTCAATCACCCAAACGCGAATTGCGCGGTGTATGGGTTGCCACCGTCCAAAACATCGATTGGCCCAGTGCACGGAACTACAATGCCTATACCCAGCAAAAAGAATTCATTGACCTTCTTGATTCACATCAAAAAACGGGCATAAATGCGCTTTTCGTGCAAGTCCGTACAGCTGCAGATGCCTTTTATGCGAAAGGCGAAGAACCCTGGTCGGCCTACCTATCCGGCATTCAAGGCCAAGCACCCAAACCAAGTTACGACCCCTTAGCCTTCATGATTGAAGAATCCCATGCGCGAGGTATGGAATTTCATGCTTGGTTAAATATGAACCGTGGGAGCATGTCGACGAAAAATATTTTGAGTGCGAATAACATCGTCCGACTTCATCCCGAGTGGATGGTGGTTTACAACAACCAGCATCTCTTTAATTTTGGCATTCCTGCTGTACGGCAATACATCACCAAAATTGTTATGAATATCGTGCAAGAATATGATGTCGATGGTATTCATTTTGATGACTATTTTTACCCTTATCCCGTCAAAAATGGCCATTTCGATGACGATGAGGCCTATGAAAAATATAAATTTCCGAATGAAAGCTTAGCCGATTGGCGCAGAAGAAACATCAATTTGCTGGTGGAGGAAATTTCAAAGACCATCAAATCGGTTAACCCGCGCGTTAAATTCGGCATCAGCCCATTTGGTATTTGGCGACATAAAAGTTCAGATCCGGAGTATGGCTCCCCAACTAGAAATGGCTTACAGTCCTATGACGACCTCTTTGCAGATACCGAAAAATGGACGAAAGCAGGCTGGTTAGATTATTTAGCTCCCCAGTTGTATTGGGGTACGACACACAAGGTGGCTACTTTCGCTCCATTAGCGAATTGGTGGAGTGAGCATGGATACGGAAGACCGATCTACATCGGACATGCGGCTTACCACCTGACCGACCAATGGAATTCGAATGAACTAGCGAAACAATTGAGCATAGCACGGGGTTTAGGACAGGTGAAAGGATCTATTTATTTTAGCTCGAGCCAACTGACGAAAAACATCAAAGGCTGGCGAGATAGTCTACGAACGACACATTACAAACATGTGGCGCTTGTTCCTACTATGCCGTGGCTAGATAGCATTCCACCCACTGCGCCGCATAAGGTTAGCCTTCAAAAGCAGTTGGGAAAATGGACCATGCGCTGGCAAGCCGGCGAACCGAGCCTGGATAAAGATCCTCCAGCCTATTACGTGGTTTATAAAATCCGACGGAGCGAAGGGCTTCGAGGGCTAGAAAACCCCGCGAATATTATTTATAAAGGACAAAAAAACGAATACATCATCGATCCATCAGAATTGCAAACGGGCTATGGCTTTGTCGTAACAGCCTTTGACCGATTGCATAATGAATCCCCGGCGGGGACCATCCAATGGATCGTACCAAATACTCCCTAATTATGAGCTTACGATTTTTACATTTGACCGTAAAGGACATTACCGAAGAAACGCAGGATACGAAAACCATCCATTTTTGGCATCCCATTCACGACACCCTGCATTATGCTGCCGGCCAATTTTTGACGGTAATACCAAACATAGCTGGGGAGAAACCGAGACGGAGTTATTCATTGTCCTCTTCACCGGCGACCGACATGTCCCCGGCCATCACCGTGAAGCGCATTCCAGGTGGACTCGTATCCAATTTCCTTTGCGATAACATCAAGGTGGGTGACAGCGTAGAGGTCATCGAACCAATGGGAAACTTTGTCATTGAGCCCGATGCCGATGCCTCAAAAAATTACGTGTTCATTGGTGCAGGATCCGGCGTAACTCCCCTGATGTCGATGATTAAGACATTGCTAAACCGTGAGCCTAAATCAAAAATTCATTTGATTTATGGGTCTCGCCATGAAGATCAAATTATCTTCAAAAAGCAATTGGATGCACTTGAAACGGAATTTTCGACTCGTTTAACGGTCCTACACGTCATCAGCCAACCCGCTGCGAATTGGCCAGGATTAAAAGGGCGAATCAACCAAGCATCAACTGTCTATTATTTAAAACAAGAGTTGGGTATCGAGATTGCGAAGGCGCATTACTATTTATGTGGTCCACTCGAAATGATGGAAGAGGTACAAAAAGCCTTGGCCATTTTTGAGGTTCCATCCACACAAATACACAAGGAATTATTCAATACGGCACCGGCCGTTGAAACTGCTGAGTCCGACAACGATATCGCGCGAGAAATCACCTTGGTTTTTGAAGGAAAATCGCATCAAATTACGGTCCAACCACACGAAACGATTTTAGAGGCAGCCTTGGTGGCAGACCTAGATATTCCTTATTCCTGTCAAGCAGGTATGTGCACGGCTTGCATGGGACTATGTAAATCAGGAACAGTGGTGATGGATGAAGAAGATGGCTTAACTGCTGGAGAGATTCAAAAAGGATATATCCTTACTTGCGTCGCCCATCCGAAAAGCGATGGGGTGGTGATTGACCTAGATTAAATTATCAGTTTTAAGGGGCGTAAGCCCCTTTTTTCATACTACCTTTGGCAAACCTGAGGAGGATTGCCAAAGGTAAGTAGGGGATTAAAAATCCCGAGGATCCCAGGCAACCCGCGTATTATCATATAAAACGGCCATACGCGCTAAATCCTCTTCATCTAATTTAAAATCAAACACCTCCGCATTCTCCACCATGCGTTCCGGTTGAATGGATTTGGGAATCGTAATGGCACCCTGTTCGATGACCCAGCGAATCAACACCTGATAGGTAGATTTTCCATACTTGCGCGCGATATCGATAAGAACCGGATGATCCTTTTTTTGACCCCGAACAACCGGCGCATATCCCTCGACTTGAATATGGTTCTTCCGACAAAACGCTAACTCCTCTGGCAAATAACAGAATGGACTTAACTCAATTTGATTAATGGCTGGACAGACATTGGCATAAACAAACAACTCCTCCAAATGCTTTTGGTAATAATTGGATACACCGATCGACTTGACAACACCTTGCTCATAAAGTGATTCCAGCGCCTTCCATGTATCCTTGCGGTGTTGGTCTTTCGGCCAGTGAATCAAATACAAATCCATGTAATCCAATGCCAAATCCTTTAAGGATTTATCAAACGCACGAAGCGTAGAATCGTATCCCATATCATCCATCCACACCTTACTGGTAATAGATAATTCCTTGCGAGGCACGCCAGACTGTTTTAAAGCTTGGCCGACTTCCCGTTCATTTCCATAAATCGAAGCGGCATCGACTAAACGATAACCCAAGGAAAGGGCTGATTCGACCGCTTGGCCAACCTCATCTTGCTGCTGGGGGGCATAAACCCCCAATCCCAATTGAGGCATCAGAACGCCATTATTTAATTCAATTGACGGAATTTGTAAAGCCATAGGAATAAATTTAGATTTAAAGCTAGGCAAAATTGATGTATTTTTACAAAAAAAATCGTTCATGACCAGACAAGTATCCGCCCAAAACATCACACGCAAATTCTTAGCGAAGGACTTCCAACTTAGCACATGGGAAAGCGTATTGCCCTATTTCGAACAACTAAGCCAAACCGAAATCAATTCCCTGGCGGAATTAATTCAGTTTTGCGAAAATCGCTCCGAATTGGAAAGCTACTTGTCGGAGAACTTCGCCTGGCGCTACATCAAGATGTCCTGCGATAATCAGAATGAGGCACATCAAAAAAGCTATCAGCAATTTGTGAACGAAATCATGCCGCAAGCATCCGTCTATGATGATGCTTGGAATAAAAAGATTATTGAAAGCCCATTCCATGCGGAACTTCCTGAAACGGGCTATCCGATTATGTTACGCGGCATGAAGAAATCCATCGAGATTTTCCGTGAGGAAAACATTCCGCTTTTCACTGAACTACAAAATTTACAAACGCAATACGGTGCTGCAACGGGAGCCTTGATGGTGGAGATTGATGGGGAGGAGAAAACGCTCCAACAAGCAAATGCGTATTTTGAATCGACTGACCGATCTAAACGCCATGAGGTCTATGAAAAAGTATCGAGCGCCCGTTTGGAAATAAAAGAAAAACTAGATGAATTGTTTAATCAATTGGTTGAAAAGCGCCACCAAGTAGCATTAAATGCCGGTTTTGCGAATTACCGAGATTATGCCTTTGCGAGCTTGGGACGTTTTGATTACAGCCCGGCCGACTGCTTTGAATTCCATGATGCGGTGGCAGCTACGGTTGTCCCGATTATCAATGAGCAGGCAGAAAAACGAAAAAAAGCACTCCAATTGGGGGAATTAAAGCCATGGGATAAGGCGGTGGATACTTTGGGGAGAAAGCCCTTGAAACCCTTTGAAACAGGTCAAGAACTTTTGGATAAAACCATCCATGTATTTCATAACATCGATCCGTTTTTGAGCGATTGTTTGAAGGAAATGGTCAAATTAGACCGCTTTGATTTAGATTCCCGCAAGGGAAAAAATCCGGGGGGATATAATTACCCCTTGGAGGAAAGTGGCTTCCCATTTATTTTCATGAATGCGGCGGGGCAAGTTCGTGACATGGTGACCCTTTTACATGAGGGCGGCCATGCCGTACATTCCATTTTAACGAAAGATTTAGCCTTGAATGCCTTCCGTAATTTTCCGTCGGAAGTGGCAGAATTGGCATCGATGAGTATGGAATTAATCACGATGGATGAATGGGATCACTATTTCGAAGACCCGAAAGATGCCAAAAGAGCTAAAATAAAGCACTTGGAGGACATCTTGGAGACCTTACCTTGGGTGGCAACCATCGATGCGTTCCAACACTGGATTTATGAAAATCCAAACCATAGCATCGAAGAACGAAGTGAGGCTTGGGAGAGAATATATTCCCGCTTTTCCGATTCCATCACAGATTGGAAAGGCTTAGAAACGGCAAAGGCTAAACTTTGGCAGAAACAATTACACCTGTTTGAGGTGCCATTTTATTACATAGAATATGCCATTGCGCAATTGGGGGCATTGGCCGTTTGGAGAAATTACTGCGCGAATCCTGCGAAGGCTTTGGATCAATATTTAAACGCCTTGAGTCTTGGCTACACCAAACCGATGAAAGAAATCTATGCAACAGCGGGAATATCTTTTGATTTTAGCCAAGGCTATATCGCTGAATTAATGGCTTTTCTAGTTGAAAAAATTCATCAATTAGAAGAAAGCTAATTTTTTTAAACCAAAATTTGGCCTTACTTTTGTAGCGTATTTTTGTCCAAAGAGAACAATGAAATTAAAAAATCTACTTCCAATTGTTGCACTTGCCTTCGTAGCAACCGCTTGTGATTATCAAAAAAACAACCGCATCAAACAAAAAGATGTTCAGGCTGGAAATGAATATGTGTACGGTGTACACCCTGATTCTGCTGCCGCTCAGACAAAGAATACGTATACAGCGAAGCCTGAATTAGAAGTTCGTGCGAATGCGATTCGTGAGAAATTATTCCAAGGGAAAGAGATTTCGAAAGGAAACTAAATACCAATATAGATTAAATACGAAGCCGGTCGATGACCGGCTTTTTTTGTGCCCTTATTGGATTAAAAATTCACGAACAAAGGTCAATTGGTACATCATTGCCGTAAAGACAATCGCCCAAAAAATACCTGATAAAGCCATGAAAAAGAGAACTCGTAAAGTTGGCACTTTAAATGACAGAGCGAGTAAACTCCCACCAATGGGCGTAAATAACAAGGGTGTCATCACAGCAATTCCGATGATTCCAAAGCGCTGCCAAACACGAACGGCATAACGTGCACGACCAGAAAACAATTTGGGTTTCTGCACACGTAGCTTACTAATCTGTTGAACTAAAAACCGACCAATTGTCAACATGATCGTAACGGTCGTCATCATTCCCGCCCAAGTACAAAGGATGGTCTCAAGCATCGACAAACCTATCCCAAAACCGGTAATGGGTCCGGCGACAAACTTAATGGACGAAGCGGCCATGACCGCAAAATAGGCTCCCCACTGCATTAGTTAGCTGCTTGGTAAATCGATACTCCTTGGTCTAAAAACGATACAAAATGATTGATATCCGCATCAAACGCTACGGGCTTCACCATCGGTGCGGCATCGTTTCGAGGGTCCAACAACACATAGTGCGGCTGCGCATTGGAATTAAATCGGGTGATTTGAAAATCAAGGTTTTGATCGCCTAAGGTCTTCTTCTCCTGTCCATCTACTTTCGAAACATACCATTTGTCTTCCGCTAATTCCGTTTTGTCATCACAGTATAAAGCAACTACCACATATTTCTCTTGCAGGCGTTTTAATACTTGAGGGTCCGACCAAACATTCTCCTCCATCTTACGGCAATTCACGCAGCCATGACCTGTGAAGTCGATGAACAGCGGCTTGTTCACTTTTAGCGCATACGCCTTCGCCTCCTCAAAATCAAAGAATCCCTGCAAGCCCAAGGGCAACGTTAGGAAATCTGCATATTTCTTTTGGCCATGATCGCTTTTGGTGATTGAGGAAACACTCGCAGCATTTGAACCTTTGAAATCTTGCGAACTCAATGGAGGTAACCAGCCCGACAAGCCTTTTAAAGGTGCACCAAACATTCCCGGAATTAGATAGATGACAAAAGCTAAAACGGCTGTAGCAAATAAGGTTCTTGGCACAGAGAGATTCTTAGCAGGTCCATCATGTGGCAAGGATATCTTACCAAAGAGGTAGAGTGTCAAGGCCGTGAAAATAGCAATCCAAATAGCTAAGAAAATCTCGCGATCTAATATGTGCCAGTGATACACCTGATCTGCTACGCTTAAAAACTTAAATGCTAAGGCAATTTCAAGAAAGCCTAGAACGACCTTCACTTCATTCATCCAGTTGCCCGATTTAGGTAAGGACTTCATAAATCCTGGGAAAATCGCAAACAGGGTAAACGGAATAGCGAAGGCAAGAGAAAAGCCGAGCATGCCGATGATAGGTTTCAAGAATACCCCTTGGGAGGCAGCAATCAAGATGGATCCCGCCAAAGGTCCCGTGCAGGAGAAGGAAACCAAAACAAGGGTAAAAGCCATAAAGAACACACCCATCAAACCGCCTTTATCCGATTTGGCATCCACCGAATTCACTAAGCCTGAAGGCAAGACGATCTCGAAAGCACCTAGGAAGGAAATCCCGAAAAAGATAAAAATAACGAAGAATAGTAAGTTAGGGATCCAGTGCGTACTTAAGAAATTCGCAAAACTAGCCCCTGCAAAAAAGGCAAGTATGGTTCCAAAGAATACATAGATTAGGACGATAAACAAGCCATAAAGAAAGGCAAGCCGTTTCCCACCTTGTTTTTTGGTGAAGAAACTAACCGTCATTGGAATTAAAGGATAAACGCATGGGGTCAACAATGCCAAAAGACCCGCCCCCAAGGCTACAAAAAAGAACTCAATCAGCCCACCTCCCGCTACATCAGAGGCTTTTTTTTTTGAGTCCTCGCTGGCTGAAATCTTGAAATTACCTTTAATCGGCACGCACAATCCACTTTCGTTCGAACAGGTTTGGGAATCATAAGCCCCATCAATAACCCAATTCTCCGAGGTGATTTTAACCTTTTGACGAAACTCCCCCTGCTCCGTAAAGTAGGTATAGGTACCGCCCCAGATTTCTTTATCCTCCTTGCTATGCGGATTAATTGCCTTCAATGGGCCTATCGCTTCAACACCCAATCCGGGTTTAATGCTCACGGTAGTCACAACCGGACCTAATTCTTTGTCGAAATCTGAGGAATATAAATACCAGCCTTTATCAATACTAACTTTAAAGATCACTTCAGCTTCTTGCCCTACAGCAGGTTGAGCAGGCGACAAAGTCCATGACCATTTCGCAGGTGTAATCTTCTGACCAAAAAGCTGGACTGAAAAGAACAGCAACAGTGCGATGTATTTTAATTTCATTGCGTGAAAAATTAATGCCTCCAAAATTACGCTTTTTTATTGGGATACAAACGTGATATTTGTCGGGATAGTTCCTCCTTTTTCGTTTTTCTATTCAGATAAAAAAACGTAATTTTACACCCTTAAAATACGTAATCAAGAACATCATTTACTCATGGCTGCTAGCACATTCCCAACCCAAAGAGACAACGAAATTTTTTCATTGATTAGTCAAGAAGCTCACCGACAAGAATTCGGTATCGAGTTAATTGCATCTGAGAACTTCACATCGCCACAAGTGATGGAAGCGCAAGGAAGTGTATTGACGAATAAATATGCGGAGGGGCTTCCAGGAAAGCGTTACTATGGAGGTTGTGAAGTGGTGGATGAAGTAGAAACTTTGGCGATTGAGCGCGCGAAAAAATTATTTGGCGCGACGTGGGCAAACGTTCAACCCCACTCAGGCGCACAGGCGAATGCAGCTGTATTTTTATCATTTTTAAATCCCGGCGATAAAATCTTAGGTTTTGATTTGTCGCACGGCGGTCACTTATCCCATGGTTCTCCTGTAAACTTCTCGGGAAAATATTTCCAAGCCTTCTTTTACGGCGTAGAAAAAGAAACGGGGTTAATCGACTGGGACAAAGTAGAAGCTACCGCAGTAAAAGAGAAACCAAGATTGATCATTTGTGGCGCGTCAGCGTATTCACGTGACTGGGATTATGCACGTTTACGTGCCATTGCAGATCAAGTTGGGGCGATTTTATTGGCCGACATATCTCACCCATCCGCTTTGATTGCAAAAGGTTTATTAAACAACCCAATGCAACATTGCCATATCGTTACGACGACGACACACAAGACCCTTCGTGGACCACGTGGTGGCTTAATCATGATGGGAAATGATTTTGAGAATCCATTTGGATTTAAGACACTAAAGGGGGATTTGAAGTTAATGTCGGCATGTCTTGATGGCGCCGTGTTCCCAGGAACGCAAGGTGGTCCGTTAGAGCACGTGATTGCTGCGAAGGCGATTGCATTTGGCGAGGCATTAACGCCAACATTCGAAACGTATGCGAAGCAAGTGCAGTCAAACGCACAAGCGATGGCAAAAGCATTCTTGGCTAAAGGATATGATATTATCTCAGGAGGTACAGATAACCACTTGATGTTGATCGACTTACGTCCGAAAGGATTAAGCGGAAAATTAGCTGAAAATACATTGATTCAAGCGGATATCACGATTAACAAAAACATGGTACCATTTGACGACAAATCACCTTTTGTTACTTCGGGTATGCGTGTGGGTACTGCGGCGATGACAACGCGTGGATTGAAAGAATCGGATATGTCTCAAATTGTGGACATGGTTGATAAGGCCTTGATGAACCACGATAATGAAGCGGTATTAAAAGCGATCAAAGGAGAAGTAAATGAATGGGTGAAGCAATTCCCATTATATCTATAATAAGCGAAAATGGCATTAGATCAAGATTGGGACGATGAATTAGACGAGGAGAAAGACGGGACCGAAATGTCTTTTCTGGATCACCTGGAGGAGTTGCGCTGGCACATCATCCGGTCCATTGCCTCTATCTTGATTTTCACCATTGCGGCCTGGATTTTCCGAAATGAAATTTTCGGTATCATCATCATGGGTCCTACGAAGGTCGATTTTTGGACGAATCAAGTTTTATGTCGTTTGGCGGATGTAACAGGGATGACCAGTCTCTGCATGCAGCAAGCAGATTTCATCTTACAAAGTCGGGAGGTATCCGGTCAATTCATGATGGCCTTGACACAATCGATCATTGTGGGATTGATGTTTGCCTTTCCATATGCGTTTTACGAGGTTTGGCGCTTTATTCGTCCAGGGCTCAAGTCTAAAGAATTAAAAGCTGCGCGTGGCGCCGTTTTCTGGGTATCCTTGTTGTTTTTCGTCGGGGTGTCCTTCGGCTACTTTGTCGTTGCACCGATGGCCATTAATTTCTTGGCCAATTTCAAATTGGACCCATCCATTCAGAATCAATTTGACATCAACGATTATATTTCCTTGTTGTCGATGTTGACCCTAGCCTGTGGATTGACGTTCCAATTACCCATGATTGCATTCGTGTTATCGCAGGTTGGTATTTTAACGCCTTCCTTCATGCGCGAATACCGCAAGCATGCCTTAATCGTCATCTTGTTAGTGGCAGCGATTATTACGCCATCGCCGGATGTGATTTCCCAACTGTTGGTCGCCTTCCCATTATTTGGGTTATATGAGATCAGCATCATCGTTTCGGGCCGAGTATTGCGCAGAAAAATGCGTGAAGAAGCTGCAGAAGCAAACGACTAATACCTTATGAATTATCTATCGGCGGAAAATATTTCGCGTAATCTTGGCGAACGCTGGGTGTTTAAAAACCTGTTTTTCGGCTTGCAGAAAGGCGAAAAAGTAGCGCTCATCGGAAAAAATGGAACCGGCAAAACGACCTTGATGGAATCCATCATGGGTATGCAATCCCCCGATGAAGGCAAGATTACCATCCGCAAGGGAATTCGGGTCGGATACCTTCCTCAAAATCCTATTTTCGAGGAAAACGAACGCGTCTTGAATTACCTTTTCTCCGACGATCTACCCAGCGCCGTAGCCATTAAGGCCTATGAAAAAGCCATGCTTTCCGGTGATCCCCAAGAGCTCGAAGATTCCTTTGCACTGATGGAAGCGAATAATGCCTGGGACTATGAGGCGCGCGCTAAACAAATTATTAGCCGCTTAGGGATACCGGATGGGGACCAGCAAGTTTCTACCTTATCCGGAGGACAAAAGAAGCGTCTTTCGCTGGCTAAGTTATTGATTGAAAGTCCAGATATTATGATTCTGGATGAGCCTACCAACCACTTGGATATCGAGACGATTGAATGGCTAGAAGGTATCTTATCTGGGCCAAATGTTACCGTTTTGGTGGTATCGCACGACCGATATTTCCTTGATAAAGTTTGCAATAAAATGATGGAGCTTGCCAATGGCTCGATCTATACCTACGAAGGGAATTACGGCTATTTCCTAGAGAAAAAAGCGGAACGTGAAGCATCGGAAGCGAGCACCGTTGCCAAGGCCAAAAACCTATATCGCAAAGAATTAGAATGGATGCGTCGCCAACCCAAGGCGCGTGGAACCAAAGCCCAATACCGAATCGATGCATTTGCTGAAACGGAAGAAGTGGCCCATCGCAAAGTCGATGATAGCAAGTTGGAGTTAAACATTCAAATGTCCCGTTTAGGGAATAAAATCATTGAAATCAACCACCTGAAAAAGGCCTGGGGCGAAAAGAAAATCGTCAATGATTTCACTTATACGTTTAAGAAAAAAGATCGCATTGGTATTGTGGGAAAAAACGGTGCCGGCAAGACTACCTTTCTTCAATTACTGACCGGTTTGGAACAACCCGATTCAGGAACCATCGATCCGGGTGAAACCTTGGTCATCGGCTATTACACGCAATTACCCTTCGAATTCAAACCCGAACAACGGGTGATCGATACGATCACAGAAATTGCGGAGGTGATTCCGTATGGCAAAAACGAATCCTTAACACCGAGTCAATTTTTGAGTAAGTTCTTGTTCCCGACGGCCCAACAATACACCCCGGTGTCCAAGCTATCCGGTGGCGAAAAGAAGCGATTGCAATTAATGCAGGTCTTGGTCAAAAATCCCAATTTCTTGATTCTGGATGAGCCGACCAACGACCTGGATTTAGATACCTTACAGCTCTTGGAGGACTTTCTAAGTGAGTTCCAAGGATGTTTGTTATTGGTGTCGCACGACCGTTATTTCATGGATAATTTGGTCGACCAGTTAATCCTTGTTGAGGGAGAAGGGGAAGTAAATTTCTTCAATGGAAATTATACGGATTACCGCATCTCACTGGAAAATAAAGAAAAAGAACCTGCTCCTGTTACAAAAGCGCCTGTGATTGAGACTCCCGTCACCCCCGTTCAAAAGGGCGCTAAGCTGAGCTTCAAAGAACAGAAAGAGTTTGAAGAATTGGAGAAAGAAATGGCCACATTGGAGTCGGAAAAAGAGGCACTCATCGAAAAACTGAATGGCGGCTCGGAGGATTTTCAAATGTTGGCCGACTGGGCAAAAGCCATTGAAGCAATCAAGAATACCTTAGAAGAGAAAGAATTACGCTGGTTAGAACTATCGGAAAGAGCATAAACCATGGATCCATTAGAAGGCAAAACGTTAAAGTTTATTATAGAATATTTAGTCGACAAATATGGTTGGGAGGGGCTTGCCAGCCGCATCCGGATCAATTGCTTCGCGCATGAACCGAGTGTGAATTCAAGTTTAACCTTTCTTCGAAAAACGGAATGGGCAAGAAAGAAGGTAGAAAACTTGTACATCAAAGCGATACGAATGGATGAGCATCCCCCTAAATAAAAAAAGCCCCAAGCGACGCTCGGGGCTTTTTTTATTATCCTTTTCGATTAGTTTTCGAAATAGAACTCCGTCAAAGCATATAATGGCTTATCACCTGCATTCGGATTCACGAATACGAAGTATAAATCATTCACCCCGTTCACAGAAACCGGCATGGCAAATTGGCCCGAACTTTGAATATCAATACTTCCAGCCAGTTTACCTGTTGGGCTACCTAAGTGCAACTCCAACTTCCCACCTACTGTCATACCTGCCATTACTCCAGCAGATACCTTGATATTCTTGATACCTGACAAATCGATTTGATTGAAGGCTGCATACCCTTGATCGCCCAAGGCTGCAACGATTTCACCCATGCCGTCTACCTTGGTTTTCATAACCTTCGCGCTCGCGTCTAAGGAAACAGCCGCCACTTTCGCATCGCGCAAGGTAACTACCTTTTGACCTGTCGCTGGCGCCATCTTGCCATTTCCTTTGTCGGTATACGAGGCCGAAAATATGAATGTACCTGGCTTGCCTTTATCCGAGGTCACATAAGATCCTTTAACCGGTTGGGACGCCTTCTTCGCATCATTTAAGCCAAGAATGTAAATCACCATTTCACGGGCATCGGCTTTCGAAATTTGAGGGTGTGCGGCCATTACTTGCTCGCCCCAAACACCACCACCACCGCTGATCACTTTCTTCGAAAGCTCATCGATGTTCTGCGAACTCGCACGGTATTTCTTAGCGATTTCTTTGTAAGCGGGTCCGATTGATTTTTTCTCAACCGCATGACATGTCTTGCAATCCGACAGGTCAATCAAACGCTTACCGTTTGAGAATGTTGTGTTGCTCTTATGTCCTTGCTCAATTAAGGTCTTATCAAAGCCTTGCAAGTAATTGATATTTAAGACAACATCCTCTTCCGCAATTTTATTCGCTTCCAAAGTACCATCTTCTTTGTCTTCGACAGACACCTTGTAGTCAACAGGTTTATCATTCCAGTAGAACGTTTTATTCCCTGAAATTTGAACATCAACCTTAGGAACGTCATTACCTACCTTAACACGGATCGTAGACGAATTCGAATTGCCTTTATTGTCTTTCACTTTTAAGACAACATCGTATATACCAGCCTTCGTGTACGTATAGGTCGGATTTGCTGCCGAACTAGTTTGTCCATTGCCAAAGTTCCATGAATAGGTGATCGGATCTTTATCAAAATCTATTGTGCCCTCTGATGAAAACTTCACTTGCATGGGAGCTGCGCCTTCTTTCTTGCTAGCTGCTACCACCACTTTCGGAGTACGGTTACCCGCATTGTATTCCAATTTATAAAGAATTGCCTCTTCATTTTGAGCAAACCAATTCGGACCATATTCCAAACCATAAATAGCTCCATCCTTCGAGAACGCAAAATCCATTGGATGAGAGAAGGTCATGTTTGGTAAGAAACGCTCCATGCTCAAGTAGTCACCATTCGCCTTCATGCTAACGGTATAAATCATGTCACGTGCCCAATCATAAGCAAATAACTTGCCATCGTAATAGTTCGGCAATTTCACTTTCGAATCCTTAGGGTAGTCAGCGCTGTAATATACACCGCCTGCCATCGCATTCCGAGAACCTTTACCCATAACTGGGAATTCCGGGGAGTCACCGTAAGGATAATAGATAAATGCCTTCTGTGCATTAGGTAAATGAGCTAAACCTGTGTTATGTGGTGAGTCATTCACCGGGGCTTTCGGATTGAATTTAGCCCATGTTGAATCTTTATTGAAATCACGTTGGTTGTAAGGACGGTTATCCGCTACGAATAAAGGCCAACCGAAGTATCCGGCCTCGCGAGCTTGGTTTACCTCATCGTGTCCTTTTGAACCATACTTTGGCGAATCTTCTCCAGCATCTGGTCCAACCTCACCCCAATACAAGAAACCAGTACGTTGATCCACTGCAATACGGTATGGATTACGATTACCCATCACATAAATCTCAGGTTTCGTGTGATACAATCCTTTTGGAAATAAGTTGCCCTCCGGAATCGTATATTTTCCATCATCCGTTGGCTTAATACGCAAAATCTTTCCGCGCAAATCGAAGGTATTCGATGACGTCGCACGCGCATCCCATCCTGAGCGCTTGTCACGGTTATCGATAGGTCCATAGCCATTGGAATCAAATGGATTGGTATCATCACCTGTCGATAAATACAAGTTACCTGTTTTATCCCAAGCGATGGATCCACCCGTATGGCAGCAACCGTCACGCTTAACCGGAACACGTAATAAAACTTTTTCGCTGTCCATCACGAGCGTATCCTTCACGTCATCGTAGACAAAACGAGAGAGGTGTTGAGCCGTATCCGGCTGACCCGTCTGTGGAGAATAAAACAAATAGATCCAGTGATTCTTATCATAATTAGGATCCACATTAACGCCCATCAAACCATATTCGAATTTCGAGAATACGTTCATGTTAGCGACCACCTTCACTTTACCTTTCTTGGGATCGTACATTTTCAACTTACCCTTTCTTTCGCCGTAGAAAATTTTCCCTCCGTTGGTCAAAGCCAATTCGGTCGGCTCATCTAAGTTCTTATCCAAGATTGTTTTCGTGAAACGGTTTTCCTCTGGCAAAGGCGCCGTGCGTAAAGGCTTATTGAAGTTGACCGCCGGACCCGATGCTGCCCACTGCAAACCTCCCCAAATATGTTGCAAGACTAAAGGCTCATCAAATGTCTCATGCGTATGACCCCAGTTGGTGTAAAACGCGCGGCCACCATCAAACTCATGGTACCAAGCCATCGGGTGATAATCCCCCATTTTACCATCCTTGTAAGATTTTTCATCCAAGGTAATGAGGACTTTAACGTCTTTATTGAAGTTCTTGAAATCGTAGAATTCATCCGTACGATCAAAGGTAGTAGGCATATGTGCCGTCGAGCTATGCGACTTATCTACCGTTGTAAACGTACCTTTTTGAACGTTTGGACGACCTGGGTGTGAGGCAAATTGCCCTCCGGCCAATTTATTATACCATGGCCAATCGTATTCGGTATCCGTCGCAGCGTGTACACCGAAATAGGCACCACCTGCTTGAATGTAACGTTCAAATGCATTCTGCTGTTGGTCATTTAATACATTTCCCGTCGTACTCATGAAGACTACGACGCGGTAGTTTTTTAAGTTCTTTTCCGTGAAAACGGCAGGGTTTTCGGTCGTATCTACGCTAAATCCCTTTTCTTTCGCCATTTTAAACAAGGCGATTTGGCCAGGCTTAATGGAACTGTGTCGGAAACCTTTGGTCAATGAGAAAACCAAAACTTTTTGTCCCTTCAATGGGTTAGCTTCCTGTGCGAAGCCGATGGAGATTGCTGTTAGACTAACAAAAACGGCCAACAACACTCGGCCGAAACCGATCAAATTCTTTTTCATAGTTGATATTTTTTAACAATAGGTCTTGCAAGATAGCCTAAAAGCAAATTTTATTCATAAATTTCCTCAAATATTTCTATCATGAACAAAACATACACCCTTTTTCTACTTCTATTCGTAAGCACCTTCGCCTTTGGGCAGTCATGTTGCTTTATTACGAAGGACGACATGCAATTAATGGCATCTGACAAGGCGTTTCAACGCTCACATAAATTGCCAAAACCTTATCACCACATTAGTAAGGCGGGGGGTGAAATGATTACGTTTTCGACACCGGATGGCCAACAAGCCAATGCGTTCTACATCAAGGCAGCCAAGCCAACCCAATATACTTTATTTGTTTTTCAAGAGTGGTGGGGATTAAATGACCACATCAAACGCGAGGCGGAGCATTTTTATACCACATTAGGAAATGTGAATGTATTGGCGATCGATATGTACGATGGAAAAGTTGCCACGACGCGTGAAGAGGCGGGCAAATACATGGGAGGTGCGAACCCCTTACGCTTAGAGAATATCATTAAAGGAGCGATTGCCTTTGCGGGGCCACAGGCCAAAATTGGAACAGTGGGCTGGTGTTTTGGAGGCGGAATGTCGCTGAAAGCGTCGATCCTAGCAGGCTCACAAGCCGCAGCCTGTGTCATGTATTACGGCATGCCGGTTAAAGATGTGGAGCAATTAAAAACATTACAAACGGATGTATTGGGCTTATTTGCTGGACGTGAAAAGTTCATTTCGCCGACCATTGTTGCGGAATTTGAGGCCAACATGAAAGCTGCGGGTAAAGGAATTCAAATTAAATCTTTCGATGCCGAGCATGCTTTTGCGAATCCATCGAATCCTGCATTTGATAAAGCTGCTACTGAAGAGGCTTGGAATATGGCAATAAATTACTTCAAAGCTCGTTTTAAGTAACATGCGAAAGTATATCGTCTTATTAAGTCTGTGCTTATTTTTTGCCGAACCGGTTTGTGAGGCGGCTATGGCCTCGACCGTCATGAGCTACCATAAGCCTAAAGTCTATCGCAAGAAAAAAGGTTTTCTCTGGGGATTATTCAAGAAGAAACCAAAGAAATGCGATTGCCCTAATTTATAATCGGATTTAACCAAGAGTCTGCACGCGTGCCGGGTTCCTTTGCGGCCAACCAGCGTTGTCGGTCAGCCTCTTGGTTTTCATGTTGCGGTTCAATCACCTCCGCGTCCGCATCCATAAATATTATCGTCATAACCTCTCGCATCATATTCGAATGATTCGCGGGAGCCGCATGGAGTGTCCACCCCATGTGAAAAGTAGCATCTCCTGCCCTCATCGTTTTTTGAGCGGCAATCGGGAAGCCCTGATCTTGCACAAATTTGGCAATCGTTGCTTCGGATTCATCCGAGATGGGCATCGGTGGAAGTTTAACATGTTGAGTACCGGAGGCAAAGGTTAGCATACCCATTTCTTCAGAAATATCGACTAAGGGCATCCACATTGTGACTGTCTTGGGGGTACTTAATGGCCAATAAAATTGATCTTGATGCCATGGGGTATGTCCTCCACCCGCTTCTTTGAAAAGCGCTTGATCGTGATAAAGTCTAACTTTTTCAACCCCAAGCAAGTCGGCAGCTAGTTGACCAAAACGCTTTGCCAAAACAAACTCCTTAATTTTCGCATCCTCCTCCCAAAGATTCATCATCTGCAAAAAAGCTTTCCCATAGGTATCCCGCTGCGAGATCGGTTTTTGTTGTTTCCGAAAATCTTCAGCCCAATCCACAATAGCGTTCCGATATTCGCCCAATGCTGGCTGGGGGTAAACAGCCGATAGACAAATGTGTCCATCACGCTGAAAATCAGCAATTTGTTGGGCTTGTAAAGTATAGTTCTCGTTTAGCATGGTTCATTCGTTTCCGCAAAATTGTGGAAAATACTTCGGACACGACACATCAATATTTGCCAAAAAAGATGCAATTTTACCCAATCGCATTAAACCCCTTGCATTGTCTGCTAAAATGAAAGCAAGTTTAGAGCATTTAGATCCTCAAGAAAACTCCTCTTTTCAAATCAAAGAAGTGGTCCAAAACCGCTTTGATGCCCCCTATCACTATCATCCAGCATTTGAGTTGACTCTCATCATTGCCGGAAATGGCAAACGATTTGTGGGAAATCACATCACAGATTTTCATCCAGGGGATTTGGTGTTATTGGGCTCCAATTTACCGCATTGCTGGCAAAATCACCGCCAAGATTGGTTGGTTGAAAATGATGAGAGCCCTAAAGCGCAGGCTTTGGTCATTCATTTTACAGAGGATTTTTTAGGCGCTGATTTTTTCAAAAAACCGGAATGTAAAGCGATCAAACAATTACTGGAGAAATCAAAAGGTGGTTTTTCGATTCAGGGACCTACCCAGGACCGCGTGGTCAGGGATATGCTGGCTTTAAAGGATTTAAATCCATTTTCACGCCTGTTATCGCTTCTAAACATACTGCAAATGATTAGTTCTGCAGGAGCAGATGTCCAAGTAATCGATTCAAACGAAGGAAATTATCATTTGTCGAACACCGACTTAGAACGAATCAATCGGATTTATGCCTATGTCATTGCCAACTATACACAGGAAGTGCACTTGGATGAGGTCGCGCATTTAGCAAACATGACTGAAACGGCCTTTTGTCGATATTTCAAAAAGGTTACGAAGAAGACATTTGTTTCGCTGGTAACTGAATTTCGAATTAAACACGCCTGTGAGTTATTGCGTACAAGCAACAAGCCCATGGTGGAAATCTGTTTTGAGAGCGGCTTTGGAAATCTGTCGCACTTCAACAAGCAGTTCAAGCAATACATGAATGAAACGCCATTACAATACCGAAAATTAGTTCGGGAATGGCAGGTAGGCGTATAAAGGAGATTACTTTTTCGCTGGGAAAGCCAAGCTCAAACCAATGCTAACGCTGAGAATTCCGAGAATAACTCCCAACGAAGCCAAAGTTCCGAAACCCCATTGCTCCAAATAGTGGTGCCCAATCATCTTTAATCCTACAAAGCTGAGTAACACCCCCAAACCCATCGGCAGGAAGCGGAACAAGCCCATCAGGCTAGACAGGAAAAAGAACAAGGAACGCAAGCCCATCACAGCAAACACATTACTAAAAAACACAATGTAGGGATCCTTCGAAATGGAAAAAATGGCTGGAATCGAATCCACCGCAAAAAGAATATCCGTGAAGGCAATAACCACCACCACAACGAAAATAGGGGTAATGAATAATTTCCCTGTTTTCATTCGAACAAAGAACCGTCCGATCACATTTCGTTTGTATACATTAAAGTATTTAGACAACAGTTTAACTACCGGATGATCACCTGGATTAATTTCTTCCTCATGCTCCTTCGAAAACAAGATCTTCACACCGGTGTAAACTAAGAATGCACCGAATAAATAGATGATCCAGTCAAATTTCTGCAACAATGCGGCTCCTAAAAAGATAAAGATCAATCGCAAAACGATAGCTCCCAAAATTCCCCAAACCAATATCTTTTTATAATAACGCTTTTGCACGCCGAAGGAGTTGAAAATCAAGATAAAGACAAAGACATTGTCGGCCGACAAAGAATACTCCACCAAATACCCCGTTATGAACTCTAAAGATAAATTGTCTTGAAAAACAGCTAATTGGTCAAAATATGACCCCGTTCCTAAATCAATATGTGGGGCATAGGCCTGCTGGACCGCTCGCAAACCTACCACATCCTGAATGCCATGCACCAAGGAGCCATTATAGCCTAAAAAAACATAAAACATAATGGCCAATAAAACCCAAGCTCCACTCCAAAACCCAGCTTCCCGAAAACTAACTTCCTCTGCATCGGACTTTTTGAACACCCCTAAATCAACCAACATCACGAAGATAACGCCAATCGAAAAGACAAGAAAAAATAGAGTTTCACTCATAAATCACTAATTTTACACTTTAAGTCACAAAGGTCGTAAATAATTGACCAATATCACATGTACGAAGGCAAAAAGGTAATCGTTGTTATGCCCGCTTACAAAGCAGCATTGACACTTGAAAAAACTTACAATGAAATCCCACACGATTGGGTAGACGAAGTCATATTAGTAGACGATTACAGTCCCGATAATACGGTTGAGGTTGCTCAGCAAATTGGAATCAAACACATCATTCGACACGATAAAAACAAGGGATACGGAGGCAATCAAAAATCTTGTTACACCAAAGCGCTGGAACTTGGTGGAGATATTGTGATTATGCTTCACCCCGACTACCAATATACTCCGATGCTTCTTAAAGCCATGATTTCCATTATTGGCAATGGTTTATACCCTGTAGTCTTCGCATCTAGAATTCTCGGAAAGGGTGCCTTAAAAGGAGGTATGCCGATTTACAAATACATCGCAAATCGTATTTTGACTCTATTCCAAAATATTCTCATCGATCAAAAACTATCGGAATACCATACCGGATACCGTGCCTTTTCAAAAGAAGTATTGCAAGCCGTTCAATTCACTAAATGTGATGACGACTTCGTCTTTGATAATCAAATGATTCTGCAAATTTTCTGGAAAGGATTTGAAGTTGGCGAGGTGACCTGTCCCACGAAATATTTCGAAGAAGCCTCATCCATTAATTTCAAGCGCAGCTCGATTTACGGCCTAGGTGTCATCTGGTATTCCATCCGCTACCGACTAGCCAAATGGGGCTGGAAATGGGATCTCATGAATTAAAAAAAAAGGCTTTGCGAATGCAAAGCCTTTTTTGATTACAGTCGGATTGCTAAACCCACCAGGAAATTAAAGCCAGCCTGTGGATAGTAAAAATTCTCCGTTGTGGTCACGCCCGCGTATTGATAGCTATAGGTATACCCGTTCGAAACATATTGCTCGTTCGTGATATTATTCAACAACAAACTCAATACAACTCTTTTCTTAAACTGATATTGCATCCGAATATCATGTGTTTTATAAGCCGCTATAGAGCGGTCATCGGATGAGGTATTGTCTAAATATTGCTTCCCTACGTATTTGCGCAGGAAACTTGCCTCAAAGGGCCCATTCGTGTAGGTCCAGGTAATTCCGGCAATCGTAGATGGCGAAAAGGCAATGTCTGTCGTACCATGATCAATCACCACCGTTTGGTAATTTTCATAATCAATCATCTTTTCTTGAAAATTTCGAATGCGGTTTTGGCTGAATGTTGCATTGGCTTCTAATCTAAATCGCTTCGATACCTGATAATTCAAAATCGCTTCTAAACCCATCCGGTAACTTGATTCCACATTGGTACGTATCGCGTCCCCGGTCGAATTAACCGCACCGGTTAAAACCAGTTGATCCCGGTAATTCATGTGATACGCATTCAACTGAACATTGTAGCGCTTTCCTGAACGCTGATAGCCCAGTTCCAAATCTTGTAAATACTCAGGGCGAGGTGTAGTCCCTGGATTATCGACAAAATCCTGACGGCTAGGTTCCTTGCTACCCACGGCATAAGATGCATATACCTTCGAATTGGAAGATAACTCATGCGTAATACCCAATTTGGGGTTCATGAATTGATATGACCAAACCCGACTAATTTCCTGACGCTTGTCGGCGATACCTGCCATTTTGTGCCCCACCGTACGGTATTGTAAATCAAGGTAAGCGTTCCAATTTGACGAAATCGCCCAATTAGCCTTCGTATATAAGTTTAAATCCGTTTTTTGGGAGCGACTGCGATACCACTCATGTCCCGCGAAAGCTTTGGGCTCGATAATAAGTCCATAATGCCGACCAATATACCGGTTCCAAGCTCCCCCAAAAGTAAATTTGATGTTTTTCGAACCATCATACTTTAAAGCAAATGTTGAACCATAAAAATCATTGTCCAACCATTTTTGTCGCACGATATCAACAATTGGTTTGGCGAAAATGCCATAGGCTCCCAAATCAGCGGAAGGTCTAAATTCCTCAAAATAACCACGGCCATAGGTATAATGAAAGTTTAGGTCTAAATCCCAGTTGGCCGCCAAACGATGATTCGTCAATAACTGCAGATGGTCCTGCGCATAATTATCCGTTTGGTTATCGTAGGTGTAATAATTATAGGTCCGACCGCTTTTTAATAAATTCTCGGCATCAGCGGGGGATAAATAATTCCGTTCGATAAATGCTTGCATGTCGGCGACAGAACCCGTAATTCTGGATTCAGGTGTTCCATACCAGGCTTGATAGGTCTTCTCCTTTCCAACGAAATAATTTAAACGCATAAAAGATTTCTTTCCAAAATAAGCGGCCGATAAATAGGCGGATTGCAAATTCGATGACGCGCGATCGATATACCCATCGGATACAATGCGTGACAAACGACCATCCACGGTGAATTTACCGTTCATTAATCCGGTTCCCACTTTAAGTGTCGTTTTTAAAGTCCCAAAGGATCCACCGGAGGTATTGATATCCGCATAGGCCTTTTCCTCAAAGGTATTCGTCTGCATATTCACGGAGCCCCCAAAAGCTCCCGCACCGTTCGTCGAGGTTCCCACCCCGCGCTGAATCTGCACAGAATTAACGGACGAGGCAAAATCAGGCATGTTCACCCAAAAAGTACCCTGAGATTCCGAATCATTGACTGGAATACCATTAATCGTCACATTAACACGCGTCGCATCGGAGCCACGAATTCGTATACCCGTGTAACCAATACCCGCTCCGGCATCGGATGTCGTTACGACAGACGGGGTAAAGTTTAATAGGACAGGCATGTCTTGACCCAAATTACTTTTCCCCAACTCTTTGGCGGAAACATTGACATAGGCCATCCCCGAATTCTCATCTGCCCGCGTGACTTGAACCACCACTTCGTCTTGCAAATAATTCGAGCGAAGTAATAAGATTTTTTCCGCTGCTGAAGCCGAAACATCCTTGGCCTGATAGCCTACAAATGACACCTGAAGTGTCGCTTCCTTGGAAATTCCTGACAAGGCAAAATGCCCCTTGGCATCTGTCAAAACGCCCCGTTGGCTTCCCTGAACACGCACCGATGCACCCCATAAAGGCGCATTCGTCTCTTGATCGACGATAACTCCTTCGATCTTTTGGCCAAAAACCTGGCCCGCGAACAACATGATGAAAACAAAAATTGTTGTCGTTAGATTTTTCATTTTTTTTGAAAAGTTTAACAACAGGTAAAGGAGTCAAATCCTGTAGAATTTAACAATAACCCTTCATTTGGTGATTTTTTTGAGTTTTCAGCGCTAAAAACTCGACAAAATCCCTTCGACGGAATTACCCGTATCAGGTTCAATGGGTATAATCTCAGCCTTTTTTAGAGGCACCCCTTTTTGTGGATGCACAAAGATACAAATTTTCCTACCTTTGCAAGCCATTCGCCTGCTCAGAAATTTATGATTGTTAAAGAGTTTCTTTCCATTTACAAATCTGACGGAATTGTTCAACACATTTCTGAACAAATTCATCGTGCCTTACCGGAATCAAATACCTACATAAAAGGCCTCTGCGGCGCATTAGACACCGTTCTCATCGCATCGCTACTCAAAGAAAAGAATCCCTATTTAGTTATTTGTGAGGAGAAAGAAGAGGCCCAGTATATTTTGAATGACTTGCAGTCATTACTCGGCGAATCCTCCGTCATTCTCTTTCCCATGTCGCACAAAAAACCTTACGAATGGGAAGAAGTAGACAATGCCAATGTGCTCATGCGCGCTGAAGTACTGAATGTGCTGAGTAATTACAACGGACAGGCCTTGGTCATTGTCAGCTACCCCGAGGCGATGACGGAGAAAGTAATCAATCGAAAATCCCTCGTAAAAAATACGCTTTCGATCCGTGTTGGCGATAAAATCGATCGCAACTTCGTGGCAGAAACGTTGAATGAATATGATTTTGAACGGACCGACTTCGTATATGAGGCAGGGCAATATTCGGTGCGTGGTGGTATTTTGGACGTATTCTCGTATGCGGCGGAATACCCTTACCGACTCGATTTTTTCGGGGATGAGGTTGAAAGCATCCGAACCTTTCATCCAGAAACACAATTATCGATACAATCTGTATCGGCCATGCACCTGATACCGGATGTTCAAACGAAATTAATTCAAGAAACGCGGGAATCCTTTTTCACCTTCTTGCCTTCAACTACCCGCATTTGGCTGAAGGATTTCAGTATTTTATCGGACGTCATCGAAACCAATTTCGAGAAAGGGGAAGCGGCCTATTCGGCAAATAGTAGTTCAGATATTAATCTCTTAAACAAGCCCGAGGAGCGCTGGGAAACACCCAAAAGTATCAAAAAATCCTTGCAACAATTCACTTGCATCGAATTTGGGAAGCGCATTCACCTCAAAAATAGCCATACGATTACCTACCCTTCTAAAAACCCAGGCGCTTTTCAGAAGGATTTCGAACGTCTTGCGAATACCTTATTAGACAACCAGACGGCTGGATTCCAAAATATTATTTGCTCCGAATCTCCCCGCCAATTGGAACGCCTCGATGTCATTTTCAATGAGATAAATACGAGCATTCAATTTAAGCCTTTGCAAATTTCCTTGCGGGAAGGCTTTATCGATGAGCAGACACAAATCGCTTTTTACCCAGACCATCAATTATTCGATCGTTTCCATCGCTCGAAGGAAAAGAACAAATTCTCCAAAAGCAAGGCACTAACGCTCAAAGAGTTGCGGAGTCTCCAAGTTGGCGATTTTGTCACCCACGTAGATTATGGTATCGGTCGCTTCGCTGGATTAAACCTCATTGAAACCTCCCATGGCGAACAAGAAGTCATACGTTTGATCTACCGTGATGACGATGTGTTGTCGGTTTCCATTCATTCCCTTCACAAAATTTCCAAATACGCGGGGAAAGAAGGTGCTCCTCCGACCATGTCCAAATTGGGCACGCCGGAATGGGAAAACAAGAAATCCCGCGTCAAGAAGCAGGTAAAAGACATTGCCAAGGAGCTTATTTCGCTCTATGCTAAACGCAAAAATGCCCCGGGGTTTGCCTTTTCACGTGATACTTATTTGCAGGCAGAGCTCGAGTCCTCTTTTTTATATGAGGATACGCCGGATCAGGCAAAAGCGACGATGGAGGTGAAGGCCGACATGGAAAAGCCGCACCCAATGGACCGCTTGGTTTGCGGTGACGTGGGATTCGGAAAAACCGAAATTGCGATTCGAGCGGCCTTTAAGGCCGTCGCTGATTCGAAGCAAGTTGCGGTATTAGTTCCAACGACGGTTTTGGCGATGCAACATTACCGAACCTTTCATGATCGTTTGGCTGCTTTTCCTTGCAAGGTAGAATATGTGAATCGTTTTAAATCTGCGAAACAGATTAAAGAGACGTTGGAACGTGTAGCAAATGGCCAAACCGATATCTTAATCGGTACCCACCGATTAGTTAATAAGGACGTTCATTTCAAAAACCTCGGCTTGATGATTATCGACGAGGAGCAAAAATTTGGAGTGAAGGTAAAAGATCGATTGAAGGAAATGCGGGTCGATGTGGATGTGTTAACCTTGACTGCTACACCGATTCCGAGAACACTTCATTTCTCTTTGATGGGCGCACGTGATTTGTCGATCATTGCTACACCGCCACCGAATCGCCAACCGGTAGAAACGAAATTGGTGGTCATGACGGACGAATTGCTTCGAGATGGGGTGCGGGATGAATTAGCACGGGGAGGGCAAGTTTTCGTCGTTCATAATCGAATTAATGAATTGGAAAGTACGGCGAATCGGATTTTGCGATTGGTCCCGGATGCGAAAATTGGCGTGGCGCATGGACAAATGGAGGGCGATAAACTCGAAAAAATCATGATGGATTTTATTGAGGGGAATTATGATGTCTTAGTGGCCACGAATATCATTGAATCAGGTCTGGATATTCCGAATGCAAACACCATATTTATCATCAATGCGAACCACTTTGGTTTATCCGATCTTCATCAAATGCGTGGTCGGGTGGGTCGTTCCAATAAAAAAGCTTATTGTTATTTAGTAACCCCATCGCTATCGATGCTTACGAGTGATGCCCGGAAGCGCTTAAGTGCACTTGAAGAATTCTCGGATTTAGGGGATGGTATCAAAGTAGCGATGCGCGATTTGGATATACGCGGGGCAGGTAATTTATTGGGGGCGGAGCAGTCGGGCTTCATCAATGACCTAGGCTACGACATGTACCACAAGATCCTGGATGAGGCAGTTCAGGAGTTAAAAGAAAATGAATTCAAAGCGCTCTTCGAGACGGATTTGGCTGAGGTGGCTGAGGCGCTGAAGGTAGATTGCCAAATTGAGACGGATTTACGCGTCCTGATTCCCGAGGATTATGTACAAAGTATTTCCGAACGTTTGGGCTTATATACGCGATTAGATGAAATCGACGATGAGGCGAATTTGATGGCCTTTATCCAGGAGATGGAAGACCGCTTTGGAAAGATGCCCATCGAAGTGAAGGATATGATCGATTTAGTGCGTTGTCGATGGAAAGCACAAGTACTTCGCGTGGAAAAAATAACCTTGAAGAACAATATTTTAAAACTTTACTTCGTTTCCCAAGAGATTCCACAGGAAATCGTGGTAAAAGTTATTCAATTCGTAAATGGGAAAAAGGGTCTTTGCCAATTGCGAGAGAAATCGGGCAAAATGATTCTTCAAGTAGAACGAGTGAGCACCATTCCAGAATTAAACACTATCTTAGTGGATATTTTAGGATAGAATAGCAGGATTAAGTTGATTTTTATACCTTTGTTTTTCAAATTCTGACGAAAGAGCATATAGATGATTGCTAAATTATTAAACGTACTAGGCCTTTGCGCTAGCTTATTTATGTTGACTTCCTGCCCGGGTGGCTTAAAAGGTGGTCTGGCAAGTGGTTCAAAACCCAACAGCGTAAACATTGGAAATAGCTCCACGACTACAGGCTTGGCCTATAATTCCAAAAATGGATTCCAAGTAGATAAAAAATTCACCGGACAGTTAACCGGCCCAAATCTGGTATTCATTGAGGGTGGTCGATTCACCATGGGTTCTTTGGAAGAGGATGTTTTAGGCTTACATGACAATGTCGAGCGAACTGTGTCCGTTCAATCCTTTTACATGGATGAAACGGAGATTGCCAATGTCCATTATTTAGAATATTTGCATGCAGTCCAAAAGGATTCTACACAAGATTTTTATGAATCAGCATTGCCAGATACAACAGTTTGGCGTAATGATTTAGCCTTTAACGACCCCTACGTGGAACAATATTTACGCTTCCCAGGATTCCGTATGTATCCCGTGGTTGGTGTTTCTTGGAAACAAGCAACCGATTATTGCATTTGGAGAACCGCAGCAGTCAATAATAACCTTGCTGCAGCGCCAACTGCGAAAACGAGAGCCCCAAAAAAAGCAGCTGCAGGAGCGGCAGCAACGACGGCCGCAGCGCCTAGAACTAACACAAATGCTCGCTTAACAATCGAGTCGGGACGTGTTTTACCCTCTTATCGCCTGCCAACTGAGGCCGAGTGGGAGTATGCGGCGAAAGCCATGATTGGTACGCAGCAACAAGATGAGAATCAAGTTAACCAACGTATTTATCCTTGGGATGGTCCTTCCTTACGTGAATCGTCTGGCAAAGGACGTGGAACGATGTTGGCCAACTTCAAGCGTGGCCGCGGTGACTATGCGGGTATTGCCGGAAAATCGAATGATGGGGCAATTATTACGGCTGAGATTTACAAATATTCACCGAATGATTTTGGCTTATACCAAATGGCGGGTAATGTGAATGAGTGGGTACAGGATATGTATCGTCCCTTATCATTACAAGATTTCAACGACTTAAATCCTGTACGTCTTAAAGACAAGGAGGATAAGGAGTCGCGTTATGACAGCAAGAATAACCAATCCCTGATTACGAACAAAGTCCGTGTATATAAAGGAGGTTCTTGGGCTGACGTGGCCTATTGGTTAGCGCCAGGCACGCGTCGCTTCTTGGATGAAGATTCTGCAACTGCAACCATCGGATTCCGTTGTGCGATGATTTCAGCTGGAACAAACAAGTAATTCAAAACTTCTAAGCTATTTCAAGGCTGCTAGCGTAAAAAAGGAAATTCCTTGAGCGCCAGCAGCCTTTATTTTTTCACCTGCAGCCAACAAAGTAGCGCCTGTTGTCAGCGTATCATCAAC
Organism: Aquirufa sp. 5-AUSEE-100C1; assembly: GCF_054558655.1. Lineage (NCBI taxonomy): Bacteria > Pseudomonadati > Bacteroidota > Cytophagia > Cytophagales > Flectobacillaceae > Aquirufa > Aquirufa sp. 5-AUSEE-100C1. The sequence continues at coordinate 634,183 of NZ_JBPXKO010000002.1, forward strand.
AATCAGTGGATGTTTTTCTTCCATATCCACATTTACCTCAAATGAATCCTTGAGTAGACTGAATCGCTGAGAACGATCTTGACCGATTAATGAATCCGTTTGACTTATTTTCACCAAACCTTGCGCAATCAGTGGCTTATCAAGGCCTTCAGCTAAACCTCGAGCAATGCATTCCGCCTGGTTATACCCTCTTTTGCTCAGTCTGTTTGTATGTAGCGGGATTGGAATGACGCAATTTATCCCACCAAAAAAATGGTATTTTTTCAATGATTGCCCCGCCCAAAAGCCGAGGTACCATCCAAGTTCCTCCTCCCCATTGTATTTGATTTGATGCATCAGCTGCTGAACCCGACCGCCTGCTGTGAACACCATAAAACTCTGTACATCCCGGTAATTTATTAGTCCATCAAACTTGGCACGCAACCACCAAGGCGAATCCGAGCGATAATCGACACGCGGAAGCGAGATGCGGCAATGAGTACAGATAAATTCCTCCGACTCAAAAAGAGGGTCTTCGCAAGCGAAACAGAGCTTTGGATAAAGCAATTGTAAAAAGGCATTAAACATTAGTGAAATATTTTTGTATTTAATTAAGTTTCAGTAATTTTGCACCCCTAAACGAGTACCTACACAAAACATTGTCCAGGTATTTGATAATTAGCAAACGGATTAAAAAATCATTTCATAATTAACCTTTTAAAATGGCACGCGATTTAAAATTCACTAGAAACATCGGTATTGCTGCGCACATTGATGCGGGTAAAACCACCACCACGGAACGTATCCTGTATTACGCAGGGGTTTCCCACAAAATTGGTGAGGTTCACGATGGTGCGGCAACAATGGACTGGATGGAGCAAGAGCAGGAACGTGGTATCACGATCACTTCTGCAGCGACTACAGTAGGTTGGAAATACCGCAACGAAGATTACCACATCAACATTATTGATACTCCTGGTCACGTTGACTTTACTGTAGAAGTAAACCGTTCATTACGTGTATTAGATGGTCTAGTATTTTTATTCTCTGCCGTTGATGGTGTTGAGCCACAATCAGAAACAAACTGGCGTTTAGCGAACAACTACAACGTAGCTCGTATCGGTTTCGTTAACAAAATGGACCGTTCAGGTGCTGATTTCTTAAACGTGTGTAAGCAAGTTAAGGAGATGTTGGGTAGCTACGCAGTACCATTGCAATTACCAATCGGAGCGGAAGAAAACTTCGAAGGTGTGGTTGACTTGGTTAACTTCCGTGGTATCAAATGGAACGAGGCTGACAAAGGTATGACATTTACCGAGGTACCTATTCCAGATGATATGTTGGAAGAAGCTACTATGTACCGTGAGAAATTATTAGAAGCGGTAGCTGAATTCGATGAGTCTTTGATGGAGAAATACTTCGAAGATCCTACATCAATCACAGAAGATGAAATTTTAGCTGCCTTACGTGCTGCGACGATCTCCATGAAAATCGTTCCAATGCTTTGTGGTTCATCTTTCAAAAACAAAGGTGTTCAAACGATGTTGGATTATGTAATGGCTATCTTACCTTCTCCATTGGATAAGGAAGGTGTTAAGGGAACTCACCCAGATACAGGTGCTGAGATCTTGCGTAAGCCAAGTGAGTCAGAGCCATTCGCGGCTTTGGCATTTAAAATTGCAACGGACCCTTACGTAGGTCGTTTATGTTTCATCCGTGCTTATTCAGGTGGATTGGATTCAGGTTCTTATGTATTGAACAACCGTTCAGGAAATAAGGAGCGTATTTCTCGTATCTTCCAAATGCACGCGAACAAGCAAAATGCGATTGAGCGTTTAGGTGCTGGTGATATTGGTGCGGTAGTTGGTTTCAAGGATATCAAAACAGGGGATACCCTTTCTGATGAGAAGAACCCAATCATCCTTGAGGCAATGGACTTCCCAGAGCCAGTAATCGGATATGCAATCGAGCCGAAGAAAACAGCAGATGCTGATAACTTCTCGAAAGCGATTACGAAGTTGATCGAAGAGGATCCAACGTTACAAGTTGAGTCGAACGAAGAGACTGGACAAACGATCATCAAAGGTATGGGTGAGCTTCACTTGGAGATCATTATCGACCGTATGCGTCGTGAGTTTAAAGTAGAGGTAAACCAAGGTGCACCTCAAGTAGCTTACAAAGAATCATTGACGAAGACGACTGAACACCGTGAGGTTTACAAGAAGCAATCAGGTGGTCGCGGTAAGTTTGCTGATATCGTGTTTGAAATCGGACCAAGAGAAGATGACAAGCCGGGTTTAGAATTCGTTAACAACATCGTGGGTGGTGTGATTCCTCGTGAATTTATCCCTGCAATCCAAAAAGGTTTCGAAGAGGCAATGAAAACAGGTGCTTTGGCTGGATACCCAATGGATTCCATGAAAGTTCGTTTATTCCACGGATCTTTCCACGATGTCGATTCAGATTCATTATCATTTGAATTAGCAGCTCGTATGGGTTACAAAGAATCAGCGAAATCTGCAGGTGCGAAGTTGATGGAGCCTATCATGGCCGTTGACGTAGTTACTCCAGACGAGTATACTGGACCTATCACAGGTGACTTGAACCGTCGTCGTGGTATCATGAAAGGTATGGATTCTCGCCAAGGAGCTGTTATCTTGAAGGCCGATGTGCCTCTTTCTGAATTGTTCGGTTACGTAACTGATTTACGTACGATGTCTTCAGGACGTGCAACAGCATCGTTAACATTCTCACACTACGAATTCGTTCCGCAAAACATCGCTGACGAAGTAGTTAAGAAAGCAAAAGGATTGTAAGATTCCTTAAAAATAATAAAAGCCCGAACCTCACCGTTCGGGCTTTTTTATTGCCTACTAAACAAGCCTAAAAATAGCGCTTCAAAGACTGGATGGGTCGTTCAATCAAACGGTAGGACAGATAAGCCGTAAGCCCGAGCACCGCAATGGGCACCAACTGGAATGGTAGTTCAGGCACAGGAATTCCCAGCCGACTCGCGAGCTGAAAAAACAAATCAGGAACAACCATGTGATAAAGGTAAAGTCCATAGGACATTTGACCAATTAAGCGCAATGGACGTAATGTTAAAAGGCGAGAAAGCGCCCCCCCATGCATGGCATAAAATAATAAGCCCACAGAAATTAACGAAGTGAACGTACGAAAAAACAACTGACGCACTAGATCTTCATCACCATGCTTCAAACAAAGCATCGAAAAACAAAAACCCACGGGCAAAACCAACCTTTTTACCCACAATCCTACATTCTTCTTTTGACCCGCGCGTAAATAATGTGCCAACAAAGCACCCCAAGCGAAGGTATCCACACAACTTAACATACTAACCCCCTGGCCACCTAAAACATGTATCGAATAATAGCGAAATAGCACGCCAAAAACGACCGTAAACCACAAGAAAAACGATCGATAGCGAGTACTTAAAAGCAACATAAAAAAGGGCCAAATCAAATAGAATTGCTCCTCGACTGACAAAGACCAATAAGGCGACAAGGCATCCGCCCAATTCCGATTTACTTCAATCCAATAATTAACCAAATAAGACCAGTAATACCCCGGATGAAGATAGAAGTCGGTATTTAACACAACCGAAAATCGTTTGAGCACCCAAAGCAATCCCAACAATAGGAAATAAATCGGAAAAATTCGTAAAGCACGCCTCGCAACAAAATTCTTAAAGGAGCGCGCAAAACTTCCTAAGGTCTGCTGCTCCATCAAAATATTCGAGATCAAATAGCCGCTCAGTACAAAAAACAAAGTCACCCCAATCGGACCATTCGGCATCACATTAATCCCCTGACCTTCTGGGAACCAATGATAGACCAAAACCAATAAAATCGCCAGGGCACGAACTCCATCCAGCGCAGGTATGTATTTCATATCAACAAAACTAATTAAAACCTCTTATCCGTCCTAAACCCTTTTTATCCCCCATCCGTATCTTTCGTCTAAAAGTTCAGCATTTGTCAAACGAAGCGTGTATTTTTGATTTGAATTTTTCCAATACCATGACCAAAATTATCGAGACCTCCCATATTTCAAAACGCTACGTGATGGGCGAAGAAATCATCGACGCGTTAAAAGACGTTACCATCTCCGTTAATAAAGGGGAATACGTCGCATTTATGGGCCCCTCTGGTTCGGGAAAATCGACCCTCATGAACATTGTCGGCTGCCTTGATACGCCTAGTACGGGTTCTTATGTTCTTAATGGACAAGACGTTTCGACCATGTCGGAAAACGAATTAGCCGCCGTTCGTAACAAAGAAATCGGTTTCGTATTCCAAACATTCAACCTTCTTCCTCGCCAATCTGCCTTAGAAAACGTAGCCTTGCCGCTCATCTATGCGGGTTACTCGAAATCAGAACGCACGAGAATTGCCATGGAAGCACTGAAAGGGGTTGGTCTAGACAATCGGGCACTTCACAAACCCAACGAGCTCTCAGGTGGTCAAAGACAACGTGTCGCTGTCGCACGTGCCTTAGTAAACGATCCTTCCATCCTCTTGGCGGATGAGCCAACGGGTAACCTTGATACCAAAACTTCATACGAGATCATGGATCTTTTCGATCAATTGCACAAAAAAGGCAATACCATCGTCATGGTTACCCACGAAGACGATATTGCCCAATATGCCCACCGAATCATCCGTTTACGTGATGGCGTCGTTGAATCCGACATCATCAATCAAAACGTACGAAAAGTAGAAAAATTCTAAACTTTCACACGATCCGTACCATAAGGTGCACGCTGCGAACGACGTAACCAGCTGTTGGCCTCCGTACTATTCACAAAATGCTCCTTGCTAGGATCCCATTGCAATTTACCCGGAACCTTCATGGCTACGTGCGTAATCAAGCAAACCGTACATGCCCGATGCCCCATTTCTATTGGCGATATCGGTTCTTTACGCGTTTCGATGCAATCCAACCAGTTTCCATGTTGGTCATCCGAATGATACAAATGCAATTCATTCGCCCCAATCACCGATTCTAACATCTTCGGATCCGATGCATCCAAAGCCTTTGAACGCACTTTAGACGTAGGATCACTTGACGTAGCCGCATAGTCCCCACGGGATACAAATATCCAGCCTTCGGATCCCTCATAACGAATTCCGTTCGGGAATCCGCCCGAGGTATACATCGTTATCCCATTCGCATATTCCGCTTTAGCCATAAAGTCTCCATGCACATTCCATAACCCTGATTTAGGGAATTCAGCCACGGCCTCAACTGAGATGGGTCCCGTATACTCGGTATCCATTCCCCATGCCGCTGAATCATAATGATGCTGCCCCCAACCTGTAATCATACCCGCGCCAAATTGTTCCAAGCGCAACCAACCCGGTCGGTCATATCCCTTCTGCGGATGCACCGCAATCTCTGTATAGGGAATATAAGGCGTAGACCCCAACCACATATCATAATTAAATCCCTTCGGTACGGGCATCGCTTGCGCCGGTGGACCCGAGGGATCTCCTGGCAATCCCACCCTCACGGTGTGCAGTTTCCCGATCCGACCATTGCGAACCAATTCCGCTGCAATTCGGAACTGTGACGTAGAACGCTGTTGGGTACCCACCTGCAGAATTCGTCCCGTCTTCTTGATCACATTGGCCAATTGGCGACCTTCATGTATCGTCAGTGAAGTAGGCTTCTGTAAGTAAATATCCTTACCCGCCAAAGCCGCCTCCATCGCCGGTTGGGCATGCCAAAAATCCGGCGTACTTATCATCACCGCATCAATGTCCTTGTTCAACAACATCTCCCGGTAATCATCGTACATTTTCACATCGATGTAATTCGACTGGCCCGTCTTCTTGGTATAAAATTCCTCCACCAATTGCTTGGTCTCCTCCGTCCGATGGCGATCTAAATCACAAACGGCCATAATCCGAGCCTTTTCAAATTTCCAAGTTCCCGGTAAATCATGCGTCCGCGCAATTCGTCCGCAACCGATTTGACCGATATTAATCTTATTGCTCGGGGCGTCTTTGCCACCCAAAACATGTGCTGGAACGATCGTTGGGAAACCCAAAGTCCCCACCGCCCCAAGGGCCAAATTATTGATAAAGTTTCTTCGTTTCATGCTTTGATAGATATGTTGGTTGCGTTTTTCTGAGCAATTAAAGCCAATTCTGTGGCCAGGAAGCAATGCGCCTGCGTCATGGCCGTTTCTGTGCGATTCAAGACATCATTGACCAACAACTCCCCATGCGGTAAATTCACATCCTTACAATCAATGTAAAGCGCCTCTTTGTTATTGACAATATACAAGTGACTTCCCGTGCCATGCGGCGAGGCAATGTCTGTGTTTTTACGAACTTCGATGTAGCCATCCGTTCCTAAAATGGTCAAACGCCCATCCCCCCAAGTGTTCAATCCATCCGGCGTAAACCAATCGACACGAATATAACCCGAGCCCTTATTACTTCTCAACATCAAATCTCCGAAGTCTTGAAATTTAGGGTACTGCGGATGATGGTGATTCGCGATTTGGGATGCCACAACTTCTCCTTGCGTCGATTCCGTAAAATGTAAAAATTGATCAACTTGATGCGACGCAATATCGGTAATAATTCCCCCGTAATATTTCGTATCAAAAAACCAATCCGGGCGAGAATTCACACTCATCCGATGCGGCCCTGTTCCCAAGGTCTGCATGACCTTTCCAATCTTTCCTTGAGCCACCAATTGGCTCGCCAATTCCGTGGCTTTATTCTCAAAACGCTCACTAAAGGATATCGAATAAATCCGATTCGTTTCCTGCTGAACCTTACGTACCTCTGCTAATTGCTCGAGGCTAATAATCCCCGGCTTATCCACCATGTAATCCTTTCCGTGCTGCATCACCCGAATTCCTAAAGGCGCGCGCTCATTCGGCGTTATCGAACTTAATATTAATTTAATGGAAGGGTCCTCTAAAACCTCCGCCTCACTCTTCACCAATTTCGCTTGGGGATATTTTTTGGCGAAGTCCTTAATCAAATCCGGCTCCTTGGCATAATAGGAAACAAACTCCCCTCCCCCACGGATGATCGAATTCGCCATCGAATAAATGTGACCATGATTAATTCCAATGACCCCAAAACGTAAACGGGGAGCGATGATTTTCTCGGCTGTGGGTTTAACAAAGGATGCCGTCGCATCCTTGATACTTGGCATAAAGGCCAAGCCACTTAATAAACTTGCGTCTTGAAGAAACTTCCGACGATTAGAGGCATTCGATTTCATGTATGAATAGGTTTAAACTATTCCTAAAAGTAAAAAAAAATGCGACCTTACTGAACTTATGAAACAAAAAAAGCTGTCCATTTCTGAACAGCTCTCTTTTATATAAAAAAATCTCAAACCTATTTTTTCTTCTCTTTAACACGAGCCGCTTTTCCTTGCTTACCACGCATGTAGAATAAACGTGCACGACGCACTTTACCACGACGCAATACCTCGATTTTATCGATGTTTGGTGACAAGATTGGGAAGATACGCTCAACACCAATTCCGTTTGATACTTTACGCACAGTGAATGACTCACCAGCACCTGAATTCTTACGTTGGATTACTAATCCTTGGAAAACCTGAATACGCTCCTTGTTACCCTCACGGATCTTAACGTGTACATTGATTGTGTCTCCAGCTGCAAATTCTGGATGCTCCGCACGACGTGTTGCGTTTTCTGCTTCTACAAATTTAATTAAATCACTCATCTGTATTTTATTTTGTGTGATATCAGCACCTAGCGGTCACTTTGTACATAAAATTGCTGATTGGGTTGCAAAGATAGGAAAAATATTTCTTTCCAAAAACAATCCTTTATTTTTTCCCCTTGATTGATTGAACAAAATCAACAATCTCGGCATGTAAATCCTGAGCTTTCCCCAATAACTTCACAAATGCACTTCCAATAATCGCTCCAGCTGCCGATTCCGACGCCTTCACAAAGCTCGCTCTATCCGAAATTCCAAATCCAATTAAACGTGGATTCTTCAAATTCATGGATTCAATCCGCTTGAAGTATGTCTCTTGATCACTCGAAATACCCGTTTTAGCTCCCGTTGTACTCGCCGACGAAACCATGTAGATAAAGCCCTTACTAATCGCATCAATCTGTGCAATTCGTGCATCCGTCGTCTGCGGCGTAATTAAAAAGATATTATATAAACCATATTGCTCGAAGATAGCTTGGTACTCCGACTCATATTCTGCCATCGGCAAGTCGGGCAAAATCAATCCATCTACCCCCACTTCCGCACATTTTCGGCAGAACGCCTCCACACCATATTGTAAAACGGGATTTATATAACCCATCAATAAGACAGGAACTGTAAGCGTTTGACGCATATCCTTCAATTGCTCAAATAAATGAGCCACCGTCATCCCTTGATCCAAGGAAATTTGATTCGATTGCTGAATCGTTTCCCCATCCGCGACCGGATCCGAATAGGGCATCCCTATCTCAATAATATCCACTCCACCTTCCTGCAAAGCATTCAACACCGTCATCGTATCCCCAAAATTCGGATATCCTGCCGTTGCATACACATTCAAAATAGGCTCCGTCGCCTCCGCAAATAATTTCGTAATCCGATTCATACTAGTCATTCAATTTTAAACGTTGCTGATAGGTCGATAAATCCTTATCGCCTCTTCCCGACAAATTCACGACAACGACCTCATCTGGCTTCGCATTCAATTTACCAAACACCGCTAACGCATGAGCCGATTCTAATGCCGGAATAATTCCCTCTAACATCGAGCACTCCAATGCTGCTTCCAAAGCCTCCTCATCTGTAATATCATAAAACTTCGCACGTCCTGAACGCGCTAAATTCGCATGCATCGGACCAATGCCCGGATAATCCAATCCCGCCGAAATCGAATAGGGTTCAATCACCTGGCCATCCTCCGTCTGCATCAACAGACTCTTGCTTCCATGCAAAACGCCCGGCTTACCCAAGAACGTCGTCGCCGCCGAATGCCCCGAACCCACACCCTGACCTGCCGCCTCCGCCGCGATCAATTGCGTGCGTGGCCCATCCAAGAAATGATAAAAAGCACCCGCTGCATTCGAACCTCCACCCACGCAAGCAATCACGTAATCCGGATAATCCCGTCCTTCTTTCTCTACCAATTGATGACGGATTTCATCGGAAATCACCGACTGAAAACGCGCCACCATATCCGGATAAGGATGTGGCCCTACCACCGAACCAATGATATAATGTGTATCCACCGGATTATTAATCCAGTGACGCATTGCTTCGTTCGTCGCATCTTTCAAGGTCTTGGAACCCGATTGTGCGGCAACTACCTGTGCTCCCAACATACGCATACGCGCAACGTTTGGCGCTTGACGCTCAATATCAATCGCACCCATGTACACGATACATTCCATGCCCATCAAAGCGCACACCGTCGCCGTCGCCACACCATGTTGGCCCGCGCCCGTCTCCGCCACAATCTTGTGTTTTCCCAAACGCTTTGCGACCAAGATTTGACCAATCGTATTGTTCACTTTGTGCGCCCCCGTATGGCATAAATCTTCCCGCTTCAAGTAAATCTTCGTATTGTACTTCGCCGATAAACGCTCCGCCTTGAACAAGGGGGTCGGTCGGCCGACGTAGTCCTTCAACAGTGCATGAAACTCCTCCTGAAACGTAGGATCTGCAATGATGTCCAAATAGCGACTCCGCAATTCCTCCACATTGGGGTATAACATTTCCGGAATAAAGGCGCCGCCGAATTCCCCGTAATACCCACGCTCGTCAACTTGAAATGACTGATTCATATGTTTTGTGTTATTTCCTTCACCTTTGCCAAGTCCTTCATTCCCGGACTCAACTCTAATTTACTATTGAAATCCAAGGCATAAAGCCCCGGTAATTTTTTCGCTTCCTTGATACTCGCCTCATCCAATCCTCCCGCTAAAAAGTAAGGAATACTTAAGGTGTATGCCCTCAAAATAGCCCAATCAAACTTTTCTCCTGTGCCTCCCACTTGCGATCCCTTCTTCGTATCAAATAAATAATAATCAGGGCTTAAATCTAACCCCAACATATCCGCTTCCGTTGCGACACTGACTGCCTTAATCACCACCAAGCCAGCGTCACGAATTGTATTAATCTCCTCTTGCCCCTCTTCCCCGTGTAGCTGCACAACTTGAAAGCCTGCCTTTTTCGACAATGCCAATATATTCGCAACCGATTCATTTACAAAAACACCTACGGCCTGGGTTTTTGCAGGCAACGTCGGAATCACAAAATCGGGTCCCACATAACGAGGGGATTTCTCCACCCAGATAAAACCCATGTAATCAGGTTCGCAAGCCGCCACCGCCTCAATATTCGCCAAATCCCGCATGCCGCAAACCTTCCACTTCATACCCTATTGCTTTAAAAAATCAGTTAATGCCTGGCCCGGATTAGTCGTCTTCATAAAACTCTCCCCAATCAAAAATCCCCGATACCCATAAGCTTTCAATTCCTTGATTATCTCGGGTCCCGATATGCAACTCTCCGATACCTTCACAAATTGTTCCGGAATCTTATCAGCAAGTACCTTTGAAGCCTCCACGTTTTGCTCCACAAAATTCTTCAAATTCCGGTTGTTCACTCCTACGACCGAAATATATTCTCCCAAGGAACGATCCAATTCTTCCTGGTCATGAACCTCCAATAAGGTTTCCATACCTAATGAACGAGCCAAGCTCCCCAATGTTTTGATTTCCGCAGGACTTAAAGCTGCAGCGATCAACAAAACCACATCCGCACCCATCGATTTCGCTTCGATGATTTGGTATTCATCCACCATAAAATCCTTACGCAAGATCGGTGTGTTTGGATTCGTCCGACGAGCTATATCAAAGTCGGCATAGGTCCCCCCAAAATAATGCGTATCTGTCAGCACTGACAAACAAGCTGCCCCCGCTGCCACATAGCCTCGAGTCACCTCATCGACTCCCATGGAATCATTAATAATTCCTTTTGAAGGGGATTTCCGCTTAAACTCCGCGATGATTCCCGTCGACGCTGGTTGGACCAAGGACATCGCCAAGGAGTGACAAGCCCGCGCAAAGTAGCCTTGCTTCTCCAATTGAGACACCGATACGCGCGTTTTTGCCGCAGCAACTTCTTCGCGTTTCGTGGCAATGATTTGGTTTAAAATACTCATATCTTCCTAATTGTAGAGACGCGATACTTCGCGTCTGTTCTTTCGCGATATTTCGCGGCTATTTTTCTCGCGATACTTCGCGACTAATCCATTATAAACTTTTTAAATACCTGAAAAGCTTTCCCGCTTTCCAAGGATTCCTTAGCCATCGCAAATCCATCTGCTAACGACGGTGCCTTTTCGGCAACCCAAAGCGCAGCACCCGCATTAGCCAATACCGCATTCGTTTGCGCAGGTGTTCCCTCACGTTGTAAGATTTTATATAACATGTTGGCAGATTCCTCCACATTCGCTCCACCAAATAACTCCGATTGCTGAACATAGTCACATCCCAAATCCTTGGGTGTGTATACTTGACGGCCCGCCAAAGTCTCCACCTGGAAATTCGAAGTCAATGAAATTTCATCGTAACCATCCTCGGCAAATACAAGGCCATATTGCTTACCGCTATCTTTGAAGAATCCCGCATACAAGTCGAATGCCTCGGGCGAATAGACACCGGTTAGCTGTTTGCTCACTTTAGCCGGATTCAACAAGGGACCCAACAAATTAAAGAAGGTCTTCATGCCTAATTCTTTACGAATTGGCCCGACAAAACGCATGGCAGGATGAAACAAGGGAGCATGTAAAAAACACATACCCGCCGTTTCCATTTTACGCTTTAAGATTTTAGGATCATTATTAAATTTCAAGCCCAAAAATTCCAAAACCGTGGAAGATCCTACCGACGAAGATACGCCATGATTTCCGTGTTTGGCGATTTTTTGACCTGCACCAACAACCACAAAGGAAGATGTTGTACTAATGTTAAAGGTATCCTTACCATCGCCGCCCGTACCACAAACATCCATCGCATCATATTCAGATAGATCGACAGTTACCGCTAAATCCAACATAGCGGAAACAAAACCCTTCAACTCATGCACCTGAATTGGATGATACCAATAGGAGGATAAAAATGCAGCAATTTGGCTCGGATTAATCCCGCCATTACCGATTTGTAACATAATATCGTGCGCCTCTTGTTCCGATAACGCCTCTCCACTCACTCTTCTTTCCAGAACTTTTTTCATCTTATTTAATCCAATTTTTAATCATTTGTAATCCATGTTGGGTCAAATACGCCTCCGGGTGAAATTGCACCCCTCGAACATCGTATTGCTGATGCGCTTCGGCCAACACATATCCTTTATCGTCTTGCGCGGTAATCTTCAAATCACTCGGCATCGAACCGGGAATCACCGTCCAAGAATGGTAACGACATACCTCAAATCGTGCGGGCATATCCAAAAACAAACGCTCTAAAGGATCAATTACCTGACACTCCGTCGTCACGCCATGCAATACCTCCCCCATATTCTGTAATTCCGAACCAAAGGCCTCCGCAATTGCTTGATGTCCTAGGCATACGCCCAATATCTTTTTGGTCGATTTATACTCCCTCAACAAATCCATCATGATTCCGGCTTCCGACGGAATGCCTGGACCTGGCGAGAGAAGAATTTGGTCGTATTTGCCAACTTCCTCCAAGCTAATTTTATCGTTTCGGTACACATCCACTTGTGCGCCTAGTTCCTTCAACAAGTATACCAAGTTGTACACGAAGGAATCATAATTATCTAATACCAATACGTTCTTCATGTCTTCTTATGCTAGGTTCTCCGCAACTTCTAATGCACGACGCAAAGCTGCTAATTTATTATGTATTTCTTGCATTTCGCTGGCCACGACCGACTTTGCGACAACCCCCATTCCGGCTTGAAAAAATAAGGTATTGCCCTTGCTCAAGAAGGTACGGATGGCAATGGCGTGATTAAAGTTTCCTTGGAAATCCATGAAACCAATCGCTCCACCGTAAATCGCGCGATTGGTAGGTTCCAACCGATTAATAATCGTCATGGCATTGTGCTTCGGTGCTCCACTTAAGGTTCCCGCAGGAAACGTATCCGCGACTAATTGCAATGGATTCACGCCTTGTTGCATTCGACCGGTTACCTTGGAAACCAAGTGGATAACATGCGAAAAGAATTGTACCTCTTTGAAGGTCTCCACTTTCACTTGATCCGCACTTCGGCTCAAATCATTCCGGGCTAAATCCACTAGCATCACATGTTCGGCGGTTTCTTTGGGGTCTGCCAACAGCTCTTGAGCTAATTCGGCGTCACGGGCATCGTCCCCAGAACGTCTAAAAGTCCCCGCGATCGGATGAATTTCGGCAATATCCCCTTCGATCTTGATTTGTTTCTCCGGCGATGCGCCAAAGATTCGGTATTGCTCATAATCGAAGTAGAATAAATAAGGAGACGGATTAACCGAACGCAAAGCGCGGTAAACTTGAAAATCATCCCCTTTAAATCCTTGTGAAAAACGACGAGACGGAACGATTTGGAAAACATCCCCACGCAAACAATGTTTGATGCAGGTCTCCACAATTTCCTTTACTTGCTCATCATTCAAATTACTTACCTCATCCCCAACGCGCTCAAAAGGAGCTGGCTCGTAATGCGGCATATTTAATAGAAATGTCAGCGTATCAAAGGACGGCTCCGAACCATCATAACTATGCGCATACATCGATAGCTGGTTATTAAAATGGTTTACCGCCACTACATAGCGATAGACATAATAACGAATCGATGGGATTTTCGTTTCCGCATTTTTTGCTTGGATTTCAATGTCCTCGAAATAGGTCACCGCATCATACGATATATGACCAAAGAGCCCATTCGCCATGGGTGAATCCCCCTTTTCTTTGGTGAATGCAAAACGATCCGCAAAAGCCTTAAGCGCCTGAACGGCATCTCGGCGATTTTCTAACGTAAATTCCTCGACCTTCCCATCCGGAAAACTCTGCTTCACGATGGAGTCCGTCAACTCAAATGATGCAATCGGATCAAAGGCAATATGTGAAAATCCATGCTCGCGGCCATGGTAGTCGGCCGACTCCAGTATCACCGAATTCTTAAAGTTCTTACGAATCTTCATGAAAATTCCGATGGGCGTGAGTGTATCAGCCAATTGGGTTTTACGAGCAGTTCGAATTTGTATTGTAGACATGTTTTCTAGGGACAAAATTAAAAAAAGGCTTACTGGAACAGCAAGCCTTTCGTAAACATATCATGTACACACAGCAAAACTGTTCAAGGATATATTAGCCTTGCCACCAGTTTTTGTTGTATGTTGCTTTTGTCATTGTCGTTTTATTTGATGCAAATGTAAACTGAAATCTGTTAATTCAAAATTTTAACCGATTAAATCCCACAAATTTCCATATAAATCCTCGAATACGAGCACTTTACCATATTCTTCTACCACCGGTCCGCGAACAATTTTGATGTCGTGCTTCAACAAATTTTGATGATCTTTTTCGAAATCATCCGTGTGTAAAAACAAGAAGACACGCCCTCCGGTTTGATTCCCCACACGTGACTTTTGCTCATCCGTAGCAGCTTTGGCCAGCAACAATTGACAAGATCCCTCGCCAGACGGCTGTACCAAAACCCAACGTTTCACATCGCTCAAACGCGTATCCTCGATTAAGGTAAAACCGAGCTTTTCAGTATACCAAGCGATCGCTTCATCGTAATCGGCTACCACAAGGGCAATGTGCATGAGGTGGTGGGGCATATCTTTAAGTCACTAGTCGCTAGTCCGAAGTCCGAAGAATTCTTATGCTTCTTTTGGTCAAAAATTTTACTTCTAAATTCTTAACTCTTAGTTCTTAACTTCGAGTTCGAATTTTAGTTTTCGTCGCGGCCGACGAAGTTAAATGGACTGATTAATTTCAATTCCGCCTTAATGGCATCCGAAACAGCCAAGCCATCAATAAAATGATGGAAGACGGTTTGGTCGATTTTACCGTGATGACGCGTTAAATCTTTCAAGGCCTCATAAGGTTTCGGGAAAGCTTCACGACGCAATACGGTTTGAATCGCCTCCGCAATCACTACCCAGTTGTCTTCTAAGTCTTGTTGGATCTTGCTATTATTCAACTCCAATTTACCCAAGCCCCGTTGCAAGGAATTCAAGGAAATCACGACATGTGCCAAAGGCGTTCCCACATTCCGCAAAACGGTCGAATCCGTCAAGTCACGCTGTAAGCGAGAAATAGGCAATTTGGCCGACAAAAATTCAAAGAAGGCATTGGCCATGGCTAAATTTCCTTCCGCGTTTTCAAAGTCGATCGGGTTTACCTTGTGCGGCATCGCCGACGAACCAATTTCACCTGCCTTAATTTTTTGCTTGAAATAACCCATCGAGATGTATTGCCAAATATCGCGCGACAAGTCGATCAAGATCGTATCCAAACGCTTCAAGCCATCAAAATAGGCCGCTAAATTATCATAGTGCTCAATTTGAGTCGTGTATTTCGACCGCGTAATCCCTAAATTCTGATGCAATTTAGCTGCAAATTCCGGCCAATTAACACCAGGAAATGAAACCTGATGCGCATTGAAATTACCCGTCGCTCCACCGAATTTTCCGGTAAATGGCACCTGCGCCAAAAGGTCCAATTGGCGATTCAACCGCTCAACGAATACCTTAATTTCCTTGCCAAGGCGAGTCGGAGAAGCAGGCTGGCCATGCGTATGGGCCAACAAAGGAATCTCTTTCCATTCCGTTGCATAGGCATCCAATGTTGCGACCACTGCTTGGTAAGCCGGTAAAATCACATCGCGATGCGCCTCCGCCAATGACAAAGGAATCGCGGTATTGTTAATATCTTGAGAAGTAAGACCAAAGTGAATGAACTCAACAAAAGGAGTTAAATCACCTGGGAGGGCCAACATCCGATCTTTGATGAAATATTCAACGGCTTTTACGTCGTGATTAGTTACCTTTTCCGTCTCCTTGATCCATTGCGCATCCGCCTCGGTGAAGTTAGTGTACATCGCACGTAAAGCAGAAAAATGTTCTTTAGGAAAACTTGCCAATGGCGCCAAGGGAATCTCGCAAAGCGCAATGAAATATTCGATTTCAACACGAACGCGGTATTGGATTAACCCAAACTCGGAAAAATAAGGTGCGAGGGATTGGGTTTGGCGACGGTAGCGACCGTCCACTGGGGAGATCGCGGTAAGCAGATTTAATTCCATAAGTTCTATTCAAAGCGTAAAGGTACAACATTTTAAAATTTTATCCGTAATTTTAGGCATGTTACAGCCGAGATATCTTTCCGTCGTCCTAGCATTGGTCATTGCCATCGTGACAACGGCCTTCTTGTCTTTCATTCCTACTTCGGATGTGGTCACCATGACCATCGGATTTTTGACCTGTTTTATCTTCGGGGGAATCCTCATTTATTTCGCATTGGATTACTTGGTTTTTCAGGAGGTTAACTCTTTATATGACCGAATCAAGCAGATTAAGAAAAAGGATTTCAGCGTCACCCCAAGGAAACAATTAGTTGAAAAAGAAAACCCCATTGAGCTCTTAAAAAAGGAGTTGAATACCTACGTGGCGACCAAAGAGGGGGAAGTTCAGGACTTGAAGAAAGCAGCGAAATACCGACAAGAGTTTTTGGCGGATGTATCCCATGAATTAAAGACCCCTATTTTTGCGGCACAAGGATTTGTACACACGCTCTTGGACAATCCAGAAGAAGACCTCGAAATCCGAATGAAATTTTTGGAGAAGGCGGCCAAGAGTTTGGATGGGCTTGACAATTTAGTTCAAGATTTATTGACCGTTTCTCAAATTGAAACGGGTGCCATCAAAATCGAAAAAAAGAAATTAGACCTTCGGCCGCTGGTCGAGGAAATTTTCGAACAGGTCGAGGGCAAGGCGAAAAAAAGAAATGTTAAGTTAAAATTGATTGCCCCGACTGGCAGCATCCAAGTCAAAGCGGACGCCCAACGAATTTCGCAGGTAATCCTAAATTTGGTCGTCAATGGCATTAAATATGGAAAAGAAAAAGGCCTGGTTCAAGTAATCGTCACCGAGAAGAAAAAGGTCTATACGATCTCGGTCGTAGACAATGGCCCTGGAATCCCCGAAGAACATTTACATCGTATATTCGAGCGCTTCTACCGCATCGATAAAAGTCGGGCCAAAAACTCCGGTGGAACCGGCCTCGGCCTTTCGATTGTCAAACACATTGTTCAAGCACATAACAGCAAAATCTCCGTGCAATCCGAGGTGGATAAAGGGACGAGATTTGAGTTTAAATTGGAGAAAGCGTAGTGTAGAGACGCGATACCAATCCAAATGTAGAGACGCGATACCTCGCGTCTAATAAAATGCAGAGACGCGATACCTCGCGTCTAATAAAATGTAGAGACGCGAAGTATCGCGTCTCTACGATTCTTTAAATTACACTGCCCCTTCCGTCAGTCTTTCCGCATTTTCTGCAATTCGTAATTGTTCGATAAACTCGCCAATCTCCCCATCCATTACCGTAGGTAAATTATACACCGTCAATCCAATGCGGTGATCTGTCACACGACCTTGTGGATAATTATACGTACGAATTTTATCGGAACGGTCACCGGAACCGACCATGGATTTCCGACTTCCCGCAATTTCCGCATTGCGCTTCGCTAATTCAATTTCATATAGACGAGAGCGTAATACCGTCATTGCTTTCTCAAAGTTCTTGATTTGGGAACGCTCGTCCTGACATTGCACAACTAATCCAGATGGAATGTGTGTCACACGAACGGCGGAGTAGGTGGTATTTACCGACTGACCACCGGCGCCTGATGAACAGAAGGTATCCTTGCGGATATCATTCATATTGATCTGCACATCGACCTCATCCGCCTCTGGCATCACGGCAACCGTAGCCGCGGAAGTATGAATACGTCCAGCTGATTCGGTGGCAGGAACCCGTTGAACGCGGTGAACGCCTGATTCAAATTTCAATTTGGCATAAACATCCTCTCCCTGAACGGAAACAATCATCTCTTTGTAACCACCGGCAGTCCCTTCCGTATAATCCATAATCTGAAATGTCCAACCTTGCTTTTCCGCAAAACGCTGGTACATACGGAATAAATCCCCTGCGAAAATAGATGCTTCATCTCCCCCAGTACCCCCGCGAATTTCAAGGATACAATCTTTGGAATCGTTCGGATCTTTCGGAATCAACATCTCCTTTAAAACCTCCTGAATTTCCTTTTCTGCCGGAACCAATTCTTCTAACTCCGCCTTGGCCATGTCACGAAAATCTTCGTCCTTTTCCGTCGCGATAACCGTCTTTGCCTCCTCGATGGATTGCAAAAGGTTTTGGTAGGCAACATATTGGTCAACAATCTTTTGTAAGTCTTTGTATTCCTTACTCAAGGTCTTGAATTTCTTCAAGTCGGAAACGATTTCCGGCATCGCAATTTGTTGTTCTACTTCGATAAATCGTTCTCGGATGGCTTCTAGCTGCTCCAGCATGTCTAATGGGGGTTAAAAAAATCTCCGCAAAGATAGCAATTAAATTCATTGCCCTTGACAGCATTTGAATACCTTTGTCCTTTCAATTGGATGATATGAAAAAATACTTGCTTTTATTCTTAGCTCTTTCCCTTTATTCTTGCGATTTCTCGAAACGCATTGATACCACCGCTGCCGTCAAAGAGATGCGTGAAAGGCAAGTAAAGCGGGTTCTCCCACAAGATGTTGTCAATCAAGTCGATGTCTGGGGAAAAGGAATTGAAAAGCAATTAAAGTCAGGAGTCTCTGCCGACAGTCTTGCGACCAAAAACAAAGTCCGGATTTTGAACGGTGATATAACGCGTCTGAAATCGCAAATTAAGGATACTAAAATCATCGAAATGCTGTACGCGATGGAATATGGAATTGCCCAAAAACAAGAAATCCCATCCAGCATTCAAAAGAATAAATCGGGTGATAGTCTGTATTACATGTATCCTAATCTAAGCGGGCAAGTAACGATTATTGGCTTTAGTAAGAAGCAAGTGATCATCGACATGGATAAACCGCTGATTAAATAGAATTGCTTTTGATGAGCGCCAACATATTCTTGTAAATCTCCTGCATCTCCACGCGAGGCATAAAAGCTTGTTGGTCAAACACCACCCGCGAATCATTCAGTTTCGCAATATCTTGATCGGCATGCAAGGTCTGGTTAGCAAAAAACGCTTGAACATAGTTTTGGACGACTCCTTGAATCAAGCTTTTGTCTAATTCGATGGATTCCAAAAGAGTTTGCGCCTGCAACCAAAGTTGTTGGGTAAATAAACCTGCCATGAGCATGGCCAAGTGAATTTTCTTGCGCTCCTCCCCATTAACCAAGTAGATCATTTTGGTAATGTCTTTTGCCAAGTGCACGAGAGTCGCTTCGGTTTCTTCGACCAAGCTTTCCAAACAAATTGGTACATTCGAAAGACTGATTTTCCGTTCGGCCTGTAGATGTTGAACAGGAAAAAATATCCCCACCTGATTGGTACTCTCCCGCAATGGATCATATTGAATCATGGCTTCCGTCAAGGAGACGGTACCTGCAACCAAAATAAGCGTGGCATATTTGGGCAATAGTAATTCGGGTAAAACTTGCGGATAAGCGGATTCCGGAACGCAAACGAAAAAAACGGTGGAGCTCGATTCCGAAAAATCCAGATGTTCTTGAACGCGAGCATTGTACAGGTAACTAACTACATCGCGGGCCTTTTCGGGGTCCCGACTGAACACTTCCTGAACACTATTTCCTGCATTTTCTAGGGCTTGCGATAAATGCCATGCCACGTTACCCGCACCAATAAATGAAATCTTAATCATTCTTGAATTTTTTCGTGTTTTGCCCCCACAAAGGGAATCCATTGATTATCCAAAATTCCGGAAAAATTTCGCAAAAACATAACGAAAGACGGTTTGAACGGTCGGCGAGTTAAAACCATCCCCGCCTCCTCAGGCGTTTTATGTCCTTTTTTGGCATTGCAATATTTGCAGGCCGTCGTCAAGTTGTCCCAGGAAGTTCGGCCTTGGCGGGACTTTGGAATCACATGATCAAGGGTCAGATGGTCTGGAGAGCCACAATATTGACAACGATTGCCATCCCGTTTAAAGATGTTTTGACGCGTCAAAACCACTCCTTTGTATGGGAAATAAACATATCGATTGAGGCGAATGACGGAAGGGAAAGGAAAGGACTGAGAGATGGAATGCAGTCGTTCGGTACTTGATTCGGCGATGAGTTCGGCCTTGTTGAGGTAGACCAACAAAAACGCCTTCGGCATGGAACAAATCGTTAGGGCACTGTAATCTTGGTTAAGGACTAAAACTTTCTGACTCATAGACATCCAATTTTATAAGGTAATCCCGGCGCAAATCCATCACATGCTTTAAAGTTACACAAAAATAATCATCTGAAAAACAAGGACTTGCCATAAAAAATCAGAGGGCATTCTTGAGATAAAAACGGCATTTTAAGGCCTTTTTTGTAGATTTACCAAAAATTACAATTTGTCCATGGCATCTCTGTTAGAAAAAATTAAAGCATTGTCGAATTCGATTGCGGAAGAGACGGTAGCCAACCGCCATCATTTGCACATGCATCCTGAGCTTTCCTTTCAGGAGACGGCGACGCAAGCCTATGTGGAAAAACAGTTGAATGCCTGGGGAATTCCAAATAGCCGTTTGGCGAATACGGGTGTTGTTGGGATCATCGAAGGGAAAAATCCGGGCAAAAAAGTGGTGGCACTTCGTGCCGACATGGATGCCTTGCCGATTACCGAAACGAATGATGTTCCCTATAAATCAACGATTCCGGGCGTGATGCATGCCTGTGGACATGATGTACATACTTCTTCCTTATTAGGTACAGCACACATACTGCAGCAGGTAAAGGATGATTTTGAGGGGACGATTAAATTGATTTTCCAACCGGCTGAGGAGAAGGCTCCGGGTGGTGCGAGCATTATGATTAAAGAAGGTGTTTTAGAGAATCCGAAACCGATTAGCATATTTGGCCAACATGTTGCAACGAATGTACCTGTGGGAAAGATAGGATTCCGTGAGGGCATGTACATGGCGAGTACGGATGAGTTATACATCAAGGTAATCGGGAAGGGAGGTCACGGTGCGATGCCGGACGCCTGCATTGATCCCATTGTCATTGCTTCACACATCATTGTAGCGATGCAACAAATCATTTCTCGTAATAAGAATCCGAAGTTTCCGTCGGTTTTGACATTTGGAAAGATCGAGGGTTTGGGAGCAACGAATGTGATTCCGGACGAGGTAAATATTGCGGGGACTTTCCGTGCAATGGATGAAACCTGGAGAGCGGAAGGCCTGGCCAAAATGAAAAAACTCGCCGAGGGAATCGCGGAGGCAATGGGAGGTGAGGCTATTTTTGACGTATTAAAAGGCTACCCATTCTTACAAAACGATCCTGAATTAACACGCAAAGCCAAAACAGCCGCGATCGCCTACATGGGAGAGGACAATGTCGTTGATCTGGATTTATGGATGGCGGGCGAAGACTTTGCTTTTTACACACATCACGTAGACGCCTGCTTCTACCGTTTAGGGATTCGAAATGAGGCCAAAGGAATCACCAATGGGGTTCATACGCCAAACTTCGATATCGACGAAGATGCATTAGCCATCGGGCCGGGCTTAATGGCTTGGTTAGCGGTTAATGAGTTAAAAATGTAGAGACGCGATACTTCGCGTCTTAATAAATGACAATAGACGCGAGGTATCGCGTCTCTACATCCAAAAAAAATAGACGCGAGGTATCGCGTCTCTACATCCAAAAAAAATAGACACGAAGTATCGCGTCTCTACATACAAAAAAAATAGACGCGAGGTATCGCGTCTATACTTACAAAAAAAAAGACGCGAAGTATCGCGTCTCTACAAGATGAATTAAAATTCCATGGGATCAGGCCATTTGAACTCATAGCTCAATTCCTCGACAATCTTATCTCCGGAAACTATTTTACCTCCCAGGCAAGGTTGGCTTGAGTCCCAATATCCCGGGTTCATCCCACGTTTTTCACAATCATTCATCCCCACATCCTGTTTGGTAGGGTGTTCAGGAGCCACAATATTATAGATGCCCGAGTGAATTTTCTCGCAAGCTAATGCGATTAAATTCACCACATCATCTTTGTGTACATAATTTACGGGGCAATTCGCTCCGTCATTTCGTTTGCCGGAAAAATATTTGGCTACAAAACGATCTCCGCCCATTAATCCTCCCAAACGCAAAATGATTGAAGAGACAGGTGAAGAAGAAATAATTGCTTCGGTTTGTGCCATTAATGAATTTATATTGATTTCAGCTGTTTCGTCGACAATCGCTGAAACATTGGCATAGACAGATGTGGAAGAAAGAAAAATTATCTTCTCCACTTTTTGAGGATCCAATCCATCTACCCAATCCTGAACGATGCGTAGATATTGTTCTTCTGAATTCTTCTTTCTACGAGGAGGAATAGACCAAATTTGGATCGGTGCTTGATTCAATTGCGCCCAATCACCTTCTGTAGTCTCATCATTCGCACGAAAATCAACGACATGAATATTTGGGTGCTTGGCTTGTTGGTGCACTTGTGAGGCTGAAACCTGAACCTCGTAATCCGCTAAAGCTAGTTTAAATGCCAATGGTGCACCTACCCAACCGCCTCCGTAAATACTTACTTTCTTTTTCATAATTTTATGCACCTTTGGAACAAATGCAAAACAAAGATAGTTTATAAGCCATGAATAAAATGTTTTTTGTGCCTATGATTAGCCTAATTATAATAGCATTGGACTATTATGTCTGGATGGCGGTCAAAACGGCATTTCAGAAATCAAAAGAAAGTACGCGTAATACAACGGCCATAATCTATTGGGGCTTTACGGCATTTATTATCCTCGGAATTATTTCCTACAATGCCCTACCCTTGCATGCCTGGAAAAATGAATTCCGAATCACCTTCATGGCTTTGGTGATGATATCCGTATTTAGTAAGCTCTTTACGATTCTCTTCTTACTATTGGAAGACATCACCCGATTCTTCCGTTGGGGAACAAATAAAATCCGCAAAAAGGATCCGAGCGCGATCAGTCGGCATGAATTTTTATCCCAAGCCGCCCTCGCGGTAGGAGCCGTTCCTGCTGCCACGTTCGCATTTGGAATCCTTTCCGGTGCGCATGATTACCGCATCGAGAAAGTGAGTTTAAAAATCCCTAAGCTTCCTAAAGAATTCAGGGGCATGCGAATTGCGCAGATATCCGATATTCATACAGGTAGTTTCTTTAATAAAACGGCTGTTCAGGGTGGTGTGGAAATGCTGATGCGCGAAAAAACAGATCTAGTATTTTTCACGGGGGATTTGGTGAATAATGAATCCAAAGAGGTGGAGGATTATTTCAAGATGTTTTCAAAAATCAAGGCTCCTTATGGGGTTTTCAGTACATTGGGCAATCACGATTACGGTGATTATGTTAAATGGAAGAGTCCGGAGGCGAAAAAGCAGAACTTAAAGGATTTAATGAAGGCTCATGAGTTGATGGGTTGGAACCTGATGATGGATGAGAATCACATCATTACGGAGTCGGGCGAAAATTTGGCAATCATCGGCGTACAAAACATTGGCATCGGTCGGTTCCCTTGGTATGGCAATCTATCGAAAGCCTACGAAGGCACAGAGAATGCCTCCACGAAACTCTTGTTGTCACACGACCCGACGCACTGGAATGCAGAGGTAACCAAAAATTCGAAATTCAAGGATATTGATATGGCCTTCGCGGGCCACACACATGGGGCCCAATTTGGGGTTAAGATTCCGGGCTTTGAAAAGTGGTCACCCGCTAAGTATGTTTATAAACAATGGGCTGGATTATACGAAGAGAATGGCCAGCAACTATATGTGAATAGAGGCTTTGGATATTTGGGATATCCAGGACGCGTGGGAATGCCGCCGGAGATAACGGTGTTTACCTTAGGTTAGAGGTAGGAGTTAAGAGCTAAGAGTTAAGAGTTAGGATAGTAGTCTTCGGACTGCGGACTAGTGACTGCCCACTGACTACTACCCACTGACTACTACCCACTGACTACTGCCCACTGACTACTGACTTTTTTCACCTTTCCCTTTGCTGCTTTCTAAAAAAAAGCTATTTTTGCATCCCGATTAATTGGTTTCGTGGCCGAGTGGCTAGGCAGAGGTCTGCAAAACCTTCTACAGCGGTTCGAATCCGCTCGAAACCTCCAAAAACCTTCCGAATGGAAGGTTTTTTTGTTTAACTCCATTTTGTACAACTCTCTCTAAAAAAATTACACTTTCAGTTTGGGCTTATTTTGAAAGATTCTAAATAATTAGAAAAACCTTAAAAAATCCTAAAATTGATTCTCCAATAAATTGTTTCCTAAAAATTCGGAATGTAGTTTTGCGCACTGAATTAAAATGTGAAAACCAACATGATGTTTTGCAAGAAATTAACCCTCGTTAAAACCATTTTATCCTTTGTGATACTCCTAGCTAGCGTGAGTGCAACATTCGCTCAAGATGCAGCAGAAGGCGAAACCCTATTCAAAAACAACTGTGCGGCATGTCACAATACCTCAGACGAGGTACTGGTAGGCCCTGGTTTAAAGGGAATTAGCGAAAGACGTCCAATCGAATGGATCGTTAAATGGGTTCACAATCCACAAGCAGTAATCGCTTCAGGAGACAAGTATGCCAACGACTTATACAATAAGTTTAACAAGGCTGCGATGACTCCTTATCCTAATTTCTCAGAAGCTCAAATTAAAAGCATCGTTGCTTATGTAGATGCAGCCAATGCAGCTCCAGCGGCTCCAGCAGCAGGTGCAGCACCGGCAGAAGGTGGTGCAGCAGCGCCAGCAGCTCAAAGCTCAGGCGGCATGTTGGAAATCTTATTAGTAGGTCTATTAATAATCATGGTATTGGTATTAATCGCGCTATTATCTATTGTTAGTACACTTGGAAAATTGACATCTGGAGAAGTTTCGGAAGATAACCCGTTTATGCAGCGTGTTTCGGCCAACATGAAAGCATTGGCGGCAAATTCAGCAGTAAAGACAGGGATTTTAGTGTTAGCTTTATTATTAGGTGGCAAAGCAACGATCGATGCGGCATACGGCGTTGGTATTCACCAAGGATACGCACCAGAGCAACCCATCAAATTTTCACACAAATTACACGCAGGCCAATACCAAATCAATTGTAACTATTGCCATACAGGTGTTTATGAAGGCAAAGGGGCAAACGTTCCATCAGCGAACATTTGTATGAACTGCCACAACGCTATCAAGCGTGAGTCACCTGAAATTCAAAAGATCTACAGCGCCATTGAAAAAAACGAGCCTATCCAATGGGTACGTGTTCATAATTTGCCTGATTTGGCTTACTTCAATCACTCACAACATACAAATGTGGGTGGCTTAGAGTGTAAAAACTGCCACGGCGAAATCGAAAAGATGGAGGTTGTTGAGCAGCGTTCTTCGTTAACCATGGGATGGTGTATTGATTGCCACCGCGAGACAGATGTAAACGCGAAAGGCAACGCATACTATGACAAATTGGTGGAGATCCATAACAAGGATAGCAAAACACCCCTTAAAGTGCAAAACATCGGTGGCTTAGAGTGTTCTAAGTGTCACTATTAATCATATTACAATAGATTCAAAATTAGTCTGAATAAGAAAGATTATATGGAAAATTCGAACAAGAGGTATTGGAAAGGGATTGAGGAGTTAACCAATGAGCCATCGTTTGTAAAAAATATCCACAATGAGTTTGGCAACATGCCCTCAGAAAATGATGCGAAAGGCGAAGCCCTAGTAGATGGATCTGGAACTCATCGTCGTGACTTTTTAAAGATGTTGGGCTTCGGTGTTGCTGCTGTTTCATTAGCAGCCTGTGAAGCACCCGTTAAAAACACCATTCCTTACTTGAACAAGCCAGAGGATGTTGAGCCTACGATTGCCAACTGGTACGCGTCCACTTACACGGACGGTGGTGACTATGCGTCAATCTTAGTAAAGACTCGTGAAGGTCGTCCGATTAAGATTGAAGGAAATAAAATGTCTTCGGTATCCAAAGGAACACTTTCAGGTCGTGCACATGCATCTGTTTTGAGTCTATATGACAACGAAAAATTAAAAGGACCACAAATTGGCGGAAAATCGACAGATTGGAAGCAATTGGATTCCGAGTTCACGGCAAAATTAGCCGCAGTAGCTGCGAAGGGTGGTCAAATTCGTATCGTATCGAATACGATTCTTTCGCCAACAACGAAGAAGGTTATTGCTGATTTCGCTTCGAAATATCCAACAACACAACATATTACTTACGATGCGAATCCAGCTTACGGTTTATCCGCAGCACATGGAGGTATCATCCCAAGCATTGATTTCAGCAAAGCAAAGACAATCGTTTCCTTAGGAGCCGATTTCTTAGGATCATGGATTGCGCCAACTGAATTTGCAGCACAATGGGCGATCACTCGTCGCGTAAGTTCTGAAAAAGGTGGCAAGAAAGACATGTCTCGTCACTATCAGTTCGAAACAATTTTATCAAATACAGGAGCAAATGCTGATTACCGCGCTACCTACAAGCCGTCACAAGAAGGTTTAGTAGCTATCGCTTTATACAACGCAGTAGCTAAGTTGACCGGTGCAGCATCCGTTGCAGGCGCTTCCGTTAAAATTGACCATTTAGATAAAGCAGCGAAAGACTTAGTGGCATCCAAAGGTGCTTCCATCATCGTCGCTGGTTCAAATGATCCAGAAGTTCAAAAAATCGTTGCGGCTACAAACGCTTTAGTAGGCGCTTATGGCACAACCTTAAATACTGCTATCCCTGTGAATTACCGTCAAGGTAATGACATGGCAATGGCTAACTTTATCAAAGAAGCAGGTGCAGGAAAAGTTGCTGCAGTCATTTTCTACAACGCTAACCCGGTTTACAATCACCCAATGGGTGCTGCCTTAGCAGCGGCTCTACCAAAAGTAGAGTTGAGCTTGGCAACCAATGAGCGTGCTGATGAAACAGCATCTTTATGTCAATTCATCGCACCGGATTCGCACTTCTTAGAATCATGGAATGATGCAGAGCCAAAAGCAGGTTTCTATTCATTGACTCAACCAACTATTTCTACGATCTTCAAAACGCGTCAAGCACAATCAAGTTTCTTGACTTGGGCAGGCTTATCGGCTGATTTTGCAACTTACTTAGAAAGCAACTGGGAGAGCAACATCTTAAAAGGAGGAAAAGTAGCTTGGAACAACGCACTACACAATGGTGTATTTGAACCCAACGCAGGTAGCATTTCTTCCGCTAGCCCATCAGTAGACATCAATGCGGCTGCAACAGCTATTGGAAAAGCATATTCAGCTTCTTCAACAGGTTTAGAAATTGCCGTATATGAGAAAGTGGGTATCGGTACAGGATCTCAAGCAAACAACCCTTGGTTGCAAGAATTCCCTGAGCCCGTTTCAAAAGCTTGTTGGGACAATTATGCGGCCATCTCGCAACCAACAGCCACGGAATTAAAATTAAAACAAGGTGACTTAGTTAAAGTAAGCGCCAAAGGATATGAGGTTACTTTACCGGTATTAGTTCAACCAGGACAAGCGCAAGGCACAGTTGCCATTGCCATCGGTTATGGTCGTACAAAGGCAGGTAAATCAGCCGATGGAGTAGGTGTAAATGCTTATCCATTTATCTCTGAAATCAACGGAGCTTGTGTAGGAACATGTACACAAGGCGTTAGCGTAACAGCAACAGGCGAAACGAAGGACATCGCGCAGACACAAACTCACCAAACGGTGATGGCACGTCAAGCGGTTGTTCAAGAGACTGTTTTAGCTGAGTTTGCGAAAGATGCGAAAGCAGGAAGCTTCACTCCTCGCGTGAAAACGTCTGATGGAGAAAAAGATGCAACGGATTTAACACTTTGGAATGGTCACGAATACAACAACCACGCTTGGGGTATGGTGATCGACTTGAATACTTGTACGGGATGTTCTGCTTGTGTAATCTCATGTAATGCAGAAAACAACGTACCCGTTGTAGGCCGTCAAGAGGTAATTAACCGTCGCGAGATGCACTGGATGCGTATCGACCGTTATTACTCATCCGATGCGGAAGTAGAAGATTTGAAAGGCTTAGAAATTGCGTCTGACAATCCAGAGGTTGTGTTCCAACCGATGTTGTGCCAGCACTGTAACAATGCTCCATGTGAGACAGTTTGTCCGGTATTAGCCACAACACACTCTACAGAAGGTTTGAACCAAATGACGTACAACCGTTGTATCGGTACACGTTATTGCGCAAATAACTGTCCATACAAAGTTCGTCGTTTCAACTGGTTCCGTTACTTCCAGACAGATGATTTTGATTTCCACTTCAACAACGATTTAGGTCGTATGGTGATTAACCCAGATGTAACGGTTCGTTCACGTGGGGTAATGGAAAAATGTTCAATGTGCGTTCAACGTATCCAAGAGGGTAAATTGGCAGCGAAGAAAGAGAAGCGTCGTCCAGTAGATGGCGAAATTCAAGTAGCTTGTGCACAATCTTGCCCTACGAATGCAATTACATTTGGAGATATGAATGATCCAGCATCTGAAATCTCTAAGTTGTTATTGACTGAGAAAGAAGGACGTGCTTACCACGTAATTGAAGAAATTAACGTGAAGCCAAATATTTCTTACTTGAAGAAAGTTCGTAACAAGGATGCTAAAAAAGCATAATTTTTTAATCGTAAAACAGTAAATAAAAATATGTCGCACGTTGTATCACCCATAAGAGAGAAACTAGTTACTGGTGGAAAATCTTATTCCGATGTTACCCACGATATCTGTAAACAAGTAGAGGGAGAGCCTACGAAAGAATGGAAAATTGCATTCGGTATCTCGGCACTTGTATTCATTTATGGTGCTTATTGCCTATTCTACACTTGGTGGCAAGGTATTGGCGTTTGGGGATTAAATAAAACGGTAGGTTGGGCTTGGGATATCACCAACTTCGTATGGTGGGTTGGTATCGGTCACGCGGGTACCTTGATCTCTGCTGTATTATTATTATTCCGTCAAAAATGGAGAACATCCATCAACCGTTCTGCGGAGGCGATGACCATTTTCGCGGTACTTTGTGCAGCGTCATTTATCTTGGCGCACATGGGTCGTCCATGGTTAGCACACTGGGCTTTACCATTACCCAATACATTTGGTTCATTGTGGGTAAACTTTAACTCACCCTTGGTTTGGGACGTATTTGCCATCTCAACTTATTTATCCGTATCTCTATTGTTCTGGTATATGGGTCTTGTGCCAGATTTGGCAACGATTCGTGACCGTGCAACCAGCAAAGGACGTAAATTCTGGTATGGTTTATTCAGCTTAGGCTGGACAGGATCTTCGAAGACTTGGGCACGTTATGAGTACATGTCCCTAATCTTAGCAGGTATCTCTACGCCATTGGTACTTTCGGTACACACCATTGTATCCATGGACTTTGCTACATCCGTTATTCCTGGATGGCACACCACAATTTTCCCTCCATACTTCGTGGCGGGTGCGATCTTCTCTGGATTTGCCATGGTGCAAACCTTGTTGTTGATTACACGTGTGGTATTCAAATTAGAGGACTACATCACAATCGAACATATTGAAATGATGAACATCGTTGTGACGGTAACAGGTTCGGTTGTAGGTATCGCTTACTTAACTGAGTTCTTTATCGCTTGGTATTCAGGCGTGGAATATGAGAGCTATGCATTCATCAACCGTGCAACGGGTCCATACTGGTGGGCTTATTGGATGATGATGACATGTAACGTAATCTCTCCACAATTATTCTGGTCGAAGGCCATTCGTACCAACTTATTGGTATCATTCTTCTTATCGATCGTGGTAAACGTAGGTATGTGGTTTGAGCGTTTCGTAATTATCGTAACCTCATTGCACCGTGATTACTTGCCATCATCATGGGCAATGTTCTCTCCAACAATGTATGATATTGGTGATTACATTTTCTCATTTGGTTTATTCTTTACCTTATTCTTCTTATTCGCTAAATTCTTACCGGTGGTAAATATGGCTGAGGTGAAATCGGTAATGAAAGGCGTTTCATCAAACTTCCCAGCGAAGAAAGTGAAAGCCGCAAAAAAATCAGACGAAGAATAATTATTAAGCAATTCGAAATTAAAAGAATATGAGTTCGACAACTAACTACATTTTGGGCGTATATGACGATGAAGATGAGGTTTTACACGCGGTTTCTGCGGTAAAAGCGAAAGGCATCAAAATCGAAGATGTGTACACTCCATTCCCGATTCACGGTTTAGACGTGGCAGTAGGACACGCTCGTACGCGTCTTCCGATCGCAGCGTTCATGTTTGGATCATTAGGTATGATTTGTGCTTTGGCATTGATCAGCTACACCATGGTTTTCGATTGGCCGATGATCATTGGTGGTAAAGATTTCTTTGCCCTGCCAAACTGGATTCCGGTAACATTTGAAGGTACGGTATTATTTACAGCCTTTGGTTTAGTAACTACTTTTTGCGCATCAAACAATTTATATCCAGGTAATAAAGCGGAACCGCTTGACTTGCGTATCACGGATGACAAATTTGTCATGGCAATTAACGTAGACAAAAACAAAGTGAGTGCAGCTGACATCAAGAAAGCCTTGAAAGATTCTGGCGCGATAGAAGTAAATACTAAATAATTAACAAGAACAATTGTTCACGAAGAAGCATAACAAGATGTTTAATCCAAGAATTAAATTCGTTTTATTAGCTGGTGTAGTAGCAGGCCTAATGTCATGTGGTACAGATCCTAATGATACGGGAACAGAATTTGCGCCAAACATGTATCACTCCGTAGGATATGAGCCAATGTCTCAGATTCAGGGTGACAGCAATACCATCAATCCACTGGGCATGAATATGCGTTTACCGGTAAAAGGTACAGTGGCACGCAAGCGTTACACGGGATCAGATAGTTTGAAGCAGGCATTTCTTGCACAAGAAATGATCTCTAAAACAATTCCGAATGACAGCATTTCCTATTCTGAAAAATCATTATACAATCCCATTGCTGCAACGCCTGAAAACATTGAGGCAGGTAAGGCTCAATATGAGCGTTTTTGCCAACATTGCCATGGTGAGACAGGTAAAGGAGATGGTTTAGTAGCTAAAGCATACAAAGGGGTACCTGTTTATTCAAGTGATGCCCTAAAGACGTTGAATGACGGGCATATTTACCACGTCATCACCCACGGAAAAGGAAGAATGTGGCCACATGGTTCACAGATTTCATCTGAAAACCGTTGGAAAATCGTGCTTTACGTACACGAACTACAAAAACAATAATTCAATCAATTAAAATTAAATAGAGATCAAGATGGCGGGACATTCACATTTTTCCCCAGCAAACGTTGAAGAGAATTTTGAATTCAGTGCTGAAGGCAAAAAACGTATTATTTATGCTTTCATCGCTGGTTTAGCAGCTTTAGCGCTCGGTATTTACCTTTTGTCAAAGGGAGAAGCTGGCGGACACGAAGTAGCGAATGCAGGACACGATGCAGTTAAGGCAGGACATGAAGCAGCAGGTGAACACCTTTCTGGGGGCGCTGTTTCACACCAGGCAGGTGCCGAAGAACACTATGATTGGACCAACCGTATCTGGGCTAATGTATGGTTAAATGCCGTATTCTTTACGGGTATTGCTGTCGTAGGTATGTTCTTTGTGTCCTTACAATACTTAACAAAATCAGGATGGTCAGCGGTTATGAAGCGTGTTCCTGAAGCATTCCCAAAATTCTTATACATCTCATTACCTATCTTAATTTTGGTATTCTTCTTTAAGGGAGATGTTATCTTCCACTGGATGCACCACGGTGTCACAGAAGTAGGAAGTGAAAACTATGACAAAATCATTGCTGGAAAATCAGGCTATTTGAACAAGAACTTCTTCTTGATCCGTTTAGTTGGCTTTGGTGCACTTTGGATTATCCTTTGGAACATGCTACGTAAGAAATCTTTGGAAGAAGATTTAGTAGGCGGAACAGATTTATTCACTCAAATGGTGAAAATTGGTACGGCGTTTATCGTTGTATTTGGAGCTTCAAGTTCCATCTTTGCTTGGGACTGGGTGATGTCTATTGATACGCACTGGTTCTCAACCATGTTCGGTTGGTATATGTTCTCATCTTGGCATGTAACTACCTATGCTGTGATCGTATTAGCGATTCTTTACTTGAAAGATAAAGGATTAATGGCTTACGTAAATGACAATCACTTGCACGATTTGGGTAAGTTTATGTTTGCATTCTCCATCTTCTGGACATACGTATGGTTCGAACAATTCTTGTTGATCTACTATGCAAACTTGCCAGAAGAAACCATCTATTTCTTGGAGCGTTGGGAAGGTCACAATAAAATTTACAAATCATCAGAAATTTTGATGGTTATTCTAAACTTCTTGCTACCCTTCTTAGTTCTTATGACACGTGATGCCAAGAGAACGCGTATTTTCCTAAAAATCGCTGCTTTCTTAATCATTGCTGGACATTACATTGATTTCTATCAGATGATTATGCCAGGTGTGTTAGGAAAACATGGAGGATATGGCTTGGTTGAGTTCGGGATGGTAACGGTATTTGCGTCGGCTTTCATTTATGTGATCTCAGGCGAATTAACGAAAGCATCTTTAGTGGCAAAGAATCACCCATTCTTACCAGAAGCATTGCATCACGATATTTAGTATTAAGCGGTTACGATTTTAACAAATAAAAACATGAATTACCTAATTGCTCTTTTATCCGTCGTATTCTTCATCTTGGCGATCTCCGTGATTGCAAAAAGTATGAAGTTGAATAAAAATTTGGCACAAGGAGAAGACGAATCAAGCGCCTTGGATTCAAGCAACAACACAAATGCATATGGAATGCTTATTTTTTGGTTGTTGGGAACCATTGCGGGTGTATGGTCATTTCAAGCTAGCTTACCTGACTTCTTGCCAGAAGCAGCATCAAAGCACGGATTAGAAACCGATCGTATGTTTTGGGTATCGATGGCCGTAGTTACTTTGGCTTTCTTTGCAACAAACACATTATTGTTATTTTTCGCGTTTAAATACCGTTACAACAAAAACAGAAAAGCAACATTCTATCCAGTTAATCACAAGTTGGAATTAATCTGGACGGTTATCCCTGCAGTCGTAATGGCGATCTTAGTATTCACGGGTTGGAGAACCTGGCGTGACATCACCTCACAAGCTCCAAGTGATGCGGTCGTTATCGAAATCACAGGTCACCAATTTGGTTGGTATGTGCGTTACGGTGGTAACGATGATAATCAATTAGGTAACTACAATTACAAGTTAATTGATGAGACGAACAGCATTGGTATCGATTATACAGATAAGAACTCATTCGATGATTTTACAGCGAATGAATTACACCTTCCAAAAGGCAAACCCGTATTATTGAAAATCCACGCACAAGACGTTTTACACTCGGTATACTTACCTTACCAACGCGTTAAGATGGATGCAGTGCCAGGTATGCCTACTAAATTCTGGTTTACACCCACGCTTTCAACAGATGAAATGCGTGCTAAAACGGGAAACAAAGATTTCAACTACAAGTTAAATTGTACAGAGATTTGTGGTCGAGGTCACTTTGGTATGGCTATCACTGTATTTGTGGACGAGCCAGAAGATTACAAGAAATGGTGCGCCGAGCAAAAACCATTCTTGGCGATGAATCCAGCTTATCTTGAAAAAGTACCGGCAAATTTAAAAGTTAAAGCAAGCAAGTATATTCCTGCTGAGCCTATTGCCACAGATAGTACAGCTGCTGCAGCTGCTTTGTAAAACTCATTAAGAACAGTAGAAAGAAAAATATATCATTATGTCAACTGCTACAACACACGCTGAAGAAGTACACGTTCACGCACACGATCACGATCACGAGCATGAGCACCATGAGCAAAATTTTATTCAGAAATATATCTTTTCTGAAGACCATAAAGTAATCGCCAAACAATACCTGATCATGGGTATCCTTTGGGCTTTTGTGGGAGGATCTTTATCTATCATGTTCCGTTTGCAATTGGGTTTCCCAGAAATGCAATTAGAGTGGTTACGTCCTATTCTAGGCGAATGGATTGACGAATCAGGAAAACTAGATAAAGAATTCTACCTTGCTTTGGTAACAATGCACGGTACTATCATGGTATTCTTTGTATTAACCGCTGGACTTTCGGGAACGTTCTCAAACTTCTTGATTCCTTTGCAAATTGGTGCCCGTGATATGGCCTCAGGATTCATTAACATGTTATCCTTCTGGTTCTTCTTCTTGTCATCAGCTGTGATGTTCTCTTCATTGTTTATCGAAACAGGTCCCGCATCAGGTGGGTGGGTAATCTACCCTCCATTAAGTGCACTACCGCAAGCCATGCCAGGATCAGGTTTAGGGATGACTTTATGGTTAACTTCGATGGCATTTTTCATCGTATCCTCATTAATGGGTGGAATTAACTACATCTGTACGATCATCAACTTACGTACACGTGGTATGACATTTACAAGAATGCCATTAACCATTTGGTCGTTCTTCTTTACAGCAATATTAGGATTATTATCTTTCCCTGTATTGTTGTCGGCTGCCTTGTTATTGATTTTTGACCGTTCGTTCGGTACGTCATTCTACTTGTCGGAGATTTACATTCAAGGTCAAGCCTTACCCAACATGGGTGGTTCACCAATCTTATACCAACACTTATTCTGGTTCTTAGGACACCCAGAGGTATACATTGTATTGTTGCCAGCCTTGGGTATGACATCTGAAATTATTGCGACTAACTCGCGCAAGCCAATCTTTGGTTACCGTGCGATGATAGGTTCGATGATGGGAATTACCGTACTAGCCTTTATCGTTTGGGCTCACCACATGTTCGTAACAGGTATGAATCCATTCTTAGGATCCGTATTTATGTTCTTGACATTAATTATTGCGGTACCCTCAGCGGTTAAGGCATTTAACTACATCACAACTTTGTGGAAAGGTAATTTGATCTTTACACCAGCCATGTTGTTCTCGATTGGTTTAGTATCCCTATTTATATCGGGTGGTGTAACAGGTATTATCTTAGGTAACTCGGCATTGGATATCAACTTACACGATACCTATTTCGTTGTTGCTCACTTCCACTTGGTAATGGGATCTGCATCATTCTTTGGATTGATGGCAGGGGTTTACCACTGGTATCCAAAAATGTTTGGTCGCATGATGAATAAGACGTTGGGATACATCCACTTCTGGGCAACATTTGTGGGCGTATATTGTGTGTTCTTCCCAATGCACTACACAGGTATAGCAGGTTTCCCTCGTCGTTACTATTCATTCACCGCATTAGGAAACGGTCGTGAGGAAGCATTCACAGATTTGAATGCATTCATCTCGATTGCGGCAATCTTAACATTCTCTGCACAGGCTATCTTCTTCTGGAACTTCTTCTACTCCATGTTCAAAGGGAAGAAGGCGACGCAGAATCCATGGAATTCAACTACTTTGGAGTGGACTACTCCGGTAATTGCGGGACACGGAAACTGGCCAGGCGAAATTCCAGCGGTATACCGTTGGCCATACGATTACTCAAAGCCAGGTGCTGCAGCTGATTTCATTCCACAAAACGTTCCATACTCGGCAACACCTGAGTCGAACTTACCAGAAGAAAATGAAGAGATCGCTACAGAAAAAGCGATAGAAAGTTTACTAGCTGCACAGAACGAGTCTTATAATCGTTAATTAAACTTATTCAAAAGGGTGCATCGAAATGGTTTCATTTGGATGCATCCTTTTTTTAGCTACCTACATGTCATTCCAACGCTTCGGTACGATCACGCTAATAAGCTTATATGTCCTCATATTAGCGGGTGGAATTGTACGAAGTACCGGTTCAGGAATGGGATGTCCAGATTGGCCTAAATGCTTTGGTCAATTTATCCCACCTACGCACGCATCCGAGTTGCCATTCAATTACCAAGAAATCTACAAGGAGAAACTCCATGGAGAAGTATTGTTCAATCCCATAAAGACTTGGATTGAATACATCAATCGCTTATTTGGGGCATTAACTGGCCTTTTCATGGCCATTACACTCATACTATCTTTCAAAAAAGGGAAAGCCGTATATCTTCCTACCCTCGCAGCTTTTATCCTAGTTATGGGAAATGCCGTGTTAGGTAAATTTGTTGTCGATTCTTTCTTGTTGCCGGGTGTCGTAACCATGCATATGTTACTCACAACGGGAGTTCTAGTCTTTCTCTTAAAGGCGCTGCAAGTCGGGAAAAATCAGATTGAAGTGAACAGCCTTCAAAGAAAATGGATACTTATTAATGGCATTATTATCGTTGCACAAATTCTGTTGGGAACTCAAGTGCGTGAGAACATGGATCATGTCATTCAAGCGCTTGGCGAAAATGCAAAAGCCCAATGGATAGATAAACTCGATATCATTTATATCATTCATCGTACATTCTCGTGGTTAATATTAGCAAGTCACTATTATTTATGGCAAAAAGTTCGCTTAACGGCACTTGCTGAGACCCTTTATGTCAAAGGTTTTGTATTCCTCATTGGATTATCACTCATATCCGGCGTAATCATGGCTTACCTGGCACTACCCTTGGGTTCACAACCCATTCACCTACTAAGTTCATTGATGCTTTTCGGGCTTCATGTACATGCTTGGTTAAACACCCGTACCGCATGAGCCAAATAAAACCCTATATCGCCCTCTTAAAATCCCGCTTGTCGATGACCGTCGCCTTTTCAGGAACCTTCGGTTTCTTGTTAGCACCCGTGGAGCATAAGTGGTTGGATATTGTATTAATCTCCTTAGGAGGTTTTTTCTTGACCGGCGCGGCCAACATTGTCAATCAATTAAAGGAAATCGAATACGACAAATTGATGAAACGGACGGCGAAGCGTCCATTGCCTACTGAGACATTAAGCCCTCAAAACGCCCAAATTTATGGATTAATCGTAGCAGCACTTTCCCTCGGAATTTTAAGTTATTTCACATGGAAAGCGGCGGCAATTGGACTCCTATCCTATATCCTTTATGGCTATGTTTACACACCCTTAAAGCGCGTAGGGCCCATCTCTGTGTTTGTAGGAGCCTTCCCAGGAGCGTTCCCGCCCATGATTGGCTGGGTCGCTGCGACACATCATTTCGGATGGGAACCCGGCATCTTATTTGCTATCCAATTCTTCTGGCAGTTTCCACACTTCTGGGCGATTGCCTGGGTTGCGGATGCCGACTACAAAAAGGCTGGATTTCGAATGTTACCGAATGAGGGAAAGAAAGACTTAAAAACGGCCTTTACGATCATGATCTATACGATATTCCTGATTCCTTTGGGATTCTTACCGTATTTGATGCATATGACTGGAATTACATCGGCCATTATAACAATTGTAGCAGGAAGCTTGTTTCTAGGTCAGACGTTTTACTTGATGATGAAGCCGACCGACAAAGCCGCACGCTGGATGATGTTTGGTTCCTTCATTTATCTTTTAATCGTTCAAATCGCATTTTTATTTGATAAAGCTTAAGTCATGAAAAATCCAGAAGAAATTTTAGTCGCGAATGAAACGCGCTCGGTGAACCCCAAAGTATTTACAATGTGGTTGTTTATCGTTTCCATCATCATGCTATTTGCAGCCTTCACATCGGCCTATCTTGTTCGTAAAGCTGAAGGGAATTGGGTTGAATTCGAATTGCCTGATTTGTTCTATTACAGTACTGCCGTTTTAATTGGAAGTAGTGTATCGATGCATTTTGCGTATTTAGCAGCAAAAAAAGACCAATTTAATGCGCTTCGAATAAGTATTTCTATTACTTTTGTGCTCGGATTGATTTTCTTAATCATGCAATTTTACGGTTGGATCCAATTAGTGGAAAAGAACGTATTTTTTGTAGGGAATCCGTCAGGCTCTTTTGTTTATGTTTTTTCAGGCCTTCACGGGCTACATTTGGTCTCCGGACTGATTGTAT
Source organism: Aquirufa sp. 5-AUSEE-100C1 (assembly GCF_054558655.1). Taxonomy (NCBI): domain Bacteria; kingdom Pseudomonadati; phylum Bacteroidota; class Cytophagia; order Cytophagales; family Flectobacillaceae; genus Aquirufa; species Aquirufa sp. 5-AUSEE-100C1. The sequence continues at coordinate 672,355 of NZ_JBPXKO010000002.1, forward strand.
TGTTGGTTGCATTGGTGGCTGCTTTCCGACTGAAAATTAATGCAAAGGAATTGACCCAAATTAAGATTTGTACCACCTACTGGCATTTTTTGGATGCTTTGTGGGTATATTTACTTTTATTTTTAGTTTTTAACAATTAAGCAAGTAGCGCATGTCAGTTGCACATTCTGCCCCTTCTGTACCCGAAAACCTAGCTTGGTCGGGTGGATCAGAACCTTTAAAAGCGAGTTACGGTAAATTAATGATGTGGTTTTTCCTCCTATCAGATACATTTACATTCTCTGCATTATTGATCACTTATGGAATGATTCGTTTCAGCCAACCCGCTTGGGAAGGAACTCCTGATACATTCTATTTTGCTACGACGCACTGGCCAATTCCTGAAAAGGTATTTGAGGCCGTTCCTTTTTTACATGGCATGTCATTGCCATTGGTTTTCGTAGGTATCATGACGTTTATTTTGATTGCCTCATCAGTGACGATGGTATTAGCTGTAGAAGCTGGACACCGCGGTGATCGCAAGGATGTTGAAAAATGGATGTTATGGACCATCGTTGGAGGTTTCACGTTCTTAGGTTCTCAAGCTTGGGAGTGGACGCACTTTATCCACGGACCCGAAGATTTATCTTTAGCAGCCAAGCAATTGGTTGATGGTGTAATGACTCCGATTGAAGGCGCGAATTTAGTTCGTAACCCCTATGGTCCTCCAGCATTCGCGGATTTATTCTTCTTCATTACAGGGTTCCATGGTACGCACGTATTCTCAGGTGTTATCTTAAATATCTTGATTTTCTTTAATGCTGCTACGGGAGTTTACGAGCGCAGAGGACATTATGAAATGGTTGAGAAAGTAGGCTTGTATTGGCACTTTGTAGACCTTGTTTGGGTATTCGTATTTACCTTCTTCTATTTAGTCTAATTTTTATTTGTTGATATTATGGCTCACGCAGCACACGAAACATCAGAAAAAGAAATTCCAGCACCCAATACCGGTGCGATCTGGAAAACGTTTTGGATTCTATTGATTCTAACCGCAATCGAATTCGTTATTGCCTTCACCATGCCAGCAAACACCTTGCGTGTTGCTATTTTCTGTGGCATGACGATTGTGAAAGCATTCTACATTGTTGGTGAATTTATGCACTTAAAGCACGAAGTAAAGTCATTGATTTGGGCGGTATTGGTACCGACAATCTTTGTCGTATGGTTATTGATTGCCTTGATTTACGAAGGCGGTCACATGTATTAGTAATCCCATTTTCCTTTTAGGAATTATGAATAAGAAGACAGGCATCTTATTAATGACATTAATAGTGCCTGTCTTTATTTTTTTAGGACTAAAGACATTCGGCACAAACCATTATACGCTTCCCCGCTATATCCCCGCGATTGATTCTACGACTGGGGAAATTAAAATGGCGAAACGCGTAAATCCCCGATGGAACGAATCGGAGATGGATACGGTGTTTCAAACGATTCCTTCTTTTCAGTTGACCGACGAATCCGGAAAACCATTTTCATCTGCCTCTTTACAAGGCAAAATTTTCGTCGCCAATTTCTTCTTTACCCGTTGTGGAACAATTTGTCCTAAAATTACCTCACAGGTTAGTCGGGCAACAGATACATTCAATCAAGATCCTGAAATACGCTTCATATCGCTATCGGTCGATCCCAATTTTGATAAACCCGAAAAGCTTTCGGCGTATGCCAAACGCTTTGAAGCGGATTCCACGCGATGGACATTTTTGACGGGTGATAAAAAAGTCATTTATCCACTTATCTTAAAAGGCTTTCATGTGCCATTGGCGGATGCCTCTGAATATGATGCGGCGATCAAAAACCCAGATGAAACATTTATTCATTCTGAGCGTTTAGTATTGGTCGACAAAGATGGTGTTATTCGTGGATTCTACGATGGTACGGATAAGAAAGAGGTCGACCGATTAATCATGGAGATTAAGGTTTTAAAAAGCATTTACAATACCGAAAATTAAGCGCATGCTACAGATTACAAAAACACCAAAAACGAGCTTAATAATCAACATTATCTCAATCGCTATTCCATTGGCAGTGGCAGGATTATTGTCTCTGCCCACAAAATTACCCTTGGGAGAATGGACCAAAATCTTGCCCCATTTCATCGGGATAATCAATAGCACAACGGCGCTTTCTTTGATTATTGGTTTAATTGCAATCAAAAAGAAGAATATTGCGGGTCATCGCAAGGCGATGGGCTCGGCGGTTTTACAGGGTGCTATTTTCTTAGTTCTTTACATTCTTTACCATGTGGCCAATGAATCCACGAAGTTTGGTGGCGAAGGAATAATCAAGATGATTTACCTATTCTTATTGGCCTCACACATCATCTTATCGATAGGTGTCGTACGTTTGGTATTGATGTCCTTGTACCACGCTTTGGCAGGAGATATCGAAGCACATAAGAAATCGGTTAAATGGGCCTACCCTATTTGGTTATACGTTTCTATTTCTGGAGTGATTGTTTACTTAATGATTTCCCCTTACTATGTATAAGAAAATATTTTTCTTGGTTTTGATGCTAATTCTCATTCAATGGAATGCGGACGCTCAGTGTGCGATGTGCCGAACAACTGTGGAAAGTACCGTATCGAATGGCCGATCTAATATTGCTACGGGATTGAATACCGGAATTTTGTATTTATTGACCGCTCCCTACTTGTTGGTGGGAGCTGTGGCTTGGCTTTGGTTCCGTCAAAGTAAGCAAGAGCAGAAGGAGCGTATCGCCAAATGGCAGTTACGTCAGCGAGTTTCTCAGTTGTTGGGGAGAGCCAACTAATCCCAAATAGGATATTGAGTTAATTTGATGGTCTCACCAAAGAAAATTTGCGTGGACTTTTCAAATGAATCGGTGTAGTCGGACACAAAGAATTGTCGGCTAAACTCATTCTCCTCTCCTACTAACAAATCATTTTCCTTGAGGATGGATTTTATTTTCGCTGCCACAATCAAGGAGGTATCGATGACCGAAATATTCCCTTGAAAGTATGCATCGATTTGCTTTTTAATCAAGGGATAATGCGTGCAACCTAAAATAAGTCCATCGATATTAGCTAAGACCGGATTGGCAAGGTATTCCTTAATGATTTGTTCAGAAATATTGTTGTTGAAGAAACCTTCTTCGATCATCGGGGCCAAAAGAGGGGTAGCGAGCGATTGAATGTGGATGTTTTTATCAAGGGATTCAGCCTTCGAAGCATAGATGCCCGAATTGACGGTTTGCTTGGTACCAATGAGGCCAAGTGATTTTCCTTGCCAATGATCGTCAAGGTATTCGATAACGGGATCAATTACATTCACGACGATGGCTTTCGTTCCGACGTATGTTTTTACGAGATCATAAGCGGCAGCGGAAGCGGAGTTGCAGGCAATGAGAATCAGCTTACAATTCTTTTCCATTAAGAAATTACAAATCTTTAGCGAATAGGCTTGAATGGCTGTAGCAGATTTATCACCATAAGGGAGGTGAGCTGTATCACCAAAATAGATGATATTTTCTTGGGGCATGGTTTGGGTAATGGCATGGGCTAGGGTTAGTCCGCCGATTCCACTATCAAAAATCCCGATGGGTGCTGCGTTTGGCATAGATAAATAATTCGGCCGTAAAGAACGTAATTTTGGGATTCTTTTCAAACCCACGCAACCATTTTGACTTTTTAACCATCTTTACATTCGATTAACAATTTAACCGCCTTGCTAAAACATTTACCAACCCTAGAAGATGAGCGTACTTTGGTGCAATCCTGTAAAAAACAGGATCGCAAGGGGCAACATGCTGCCTACAATCGATATGCGGGGAAGATGATGGCGGTGTGCCGGCGGTATTTAGGCGCGGGACCCGATGCAGAGGATGCACTGATGGAGGGGTTTATGAAGGTTTTTTCAAAAATCGACAGCTTTAAGGAGGATGGAAGTTTTGAGGGCTGGATACGTCGAATTATGGTGAATGAGTGCCTGATGAAAATTCGCAAACTGGGTGATATGCACTCGACGCCCATCGAAGAGGCCTGGGGTGTGGGGCAAGCTGACGAGGCGTTTATGTATATGCGAACGGCGGAAATAGAGGCATTGATTGCAGAATTGCCGCCTGGGTATCGAACAATATTTAATTTATATGCGATTGAAGGTTATTCGCACGATGAAATAGCCAACATGTTACAAATATCCGCTGGTACGTCGAAGTCCCAATTGTCGAGGGCACGGACAATGATCCAGCACAAAATGAAACTAATTGAATTATGAACGAGCCAAACAACACTTCTTGGGAAGAGCTTGACAAGGTCTGGCGAAAGAAAATTCAAGAGCAAGCCGATGACGTTCCTGCCAATCTCTGGGACAAAATCGAAACTCGACTAGATGAACAGCAAGTTCGTCCGATGTGGACGCGCGTTCGAATGAGTCCATGGACTTGGTCGGCCGCGGCAGTCATAGCCATCCTGATTGGATTGAATTGGGATCAAAGCATGCCGGAAGAAAAGGGAAATACTTTGGTTGTCGAATCAAAAATTAAACCTAGTTTCTCTGAGCCCATTCATTTACCTGCTGATGTGGAAGAGCTTATCACGACCCAAGTCAAACCATCGGTTGTTCGTGAATCATTAGCTCCAAGCGTTATTGAAAAACTGCCGAATGTAGAAACGCAGGTAATGGAAGAGGCAAGAGCACCGATTGCTTCCGTGGCGCCGAAGGAGGAAGAGTCCGAAGAGATCTGGGTTCGCGTGGACATAGATCCGGTAAAGGAAAATGCGAAACCCGTGTCAGTTGCCTATCAGGAGGAGCCTGAGCAACCCAAGCAGAAAAAATCCGGTTTGGGTAGATTTTTGAAGCAATTAAGACAGGTAGTCAAAGGAGAACAGCCTGATTGGGAAGAATTAAGAGAGGGGAAGCCTTCGCTGGTTGATGGCATACATCAGGTAGCAAATACGTATTATCGAACAGAACAAACCGTTAAACAAACATTTCAAATACAATGAGAACATTATTTTTTATCGTCTTTTTGGGGCTAGCTAATCAATTATTCGCCAGTGCGAATCCAGATAGCTTATTATTGAAGATTGACAAGCGCAATCAAACCGTGGTGGGGGGAAGTCAAGATAAAGGCAAGACACTTCGGGAAGAATTGGATCAGATTTTCCAAAAGAAAGGATTAGTGTTAACAGATAGTTTATGGCAACAGATTCGTACGGTGATTCGGACAGATTCTGAGGGTGACAGTAGCCTATCCGTTCAAATCGGGGGAAGTAAAGTGAAGATTGGTGTGATTAAATCGGGAGCTAAATATGATACGCGGGAGAAGACCTTTAAAATGAATTACCCCAATGATGATCGAAAAATTAGCATTAAAAAGGATAGCTCAGGAAAATCCTTGGTAATTCACAGTGATGGTAAGGAAGAAGTTCGTGTGGGCTGGAATGGGATCCATGTGAAGGATGGCAAAGAAGAAGTACACGTGGATTGGAATGGCGTACAGGTAAAAGAGGCCAATGGTGAGGAGACTAAGGTGATTTGGGGGAGTGATTCAACAAAAACGAAGAAAAAAGATAAGGGGGCAAATTTATACACGAGTAAAGGGTTTAATCTTTACCTAGGTCTTAATGGGTTAACTGGCAAAATGCCAGAGGTGACAACAATGATCTATCCGGCGCCATACTTGAGCACAGATTCGGAATTAAAACCATTGGGCTCGCGTTTTGTGAGTTTAGATTTTTCTAATTCGGGGACAATCGCGAGTGGAAAGAAGAGTGCATTAAAATTCATGTATGGCATTTCGTTTGATTGGTACAACTTCATGTTCGATCACAACCGCGTAGTAACTAAATCGGGCGGGGCAACCATCTTCCAACCATTACAGGATGCACAAGGAAATGAGATTGAATTGCGAAAAAATAAGTTAACTGCATCCTACATCACCTTACCGATAATGCCCTATGTAGCATTCAGTAAGCAATCGGCGATTCAAATGATTGGGCTTGGGGGTTATGTGAGTTACCGTTTAGACAGTTGGACCAAAACAATCGAGGAGAAAAGCGAGAATTTAAGACGAGAAGGATCGAACTTCAATATTAACCAGGTTCGTTATGGAGTTAAAGCAGAAATTGGCTTGCGTCGTATCGGGGAGTTATTCTTCAATTATGATTTGACGCCTTTGTTTGAAAAGGGATATGGCCCTCAATTAACGGCATTTAGCTTCGGAATTAAACTATAATAAAAAAATATCACATTTTTTTTGGCGAGAGCTTTGCAGAAATCAAAAAAGGAGGTACTTTTGCGAACTATTTCAGCAAAACGTTTCGCTGAAACAAAATGAAGGGGATATACCAGAGCGGCCAAATGGGGCAGACTGTAAATCTGCTGGTGAATGCCTACGGTGGTTCGAATCCATCTGTCCCCACATTTTTTTAAATGCTTTTAGTGTCTGTTTACAGGAGACGCTAAACCAGCGGGAGTAGCTCATTTGGTAGAGCGATAGCCTTCCAAGCTATAGGTGGCGGGTTCGAGCCCCGTCTCCCGCTCAGAATAAAGATGTTGCTTAGGAGAAAACCGCCTGAGTAATATTTTTATTTTATAGTAGGTCAAAAGTGACATACTAACAAGGCCGCAAGGTTATGCCTTTGTAGCTCAGTGGTAGAGCACTTCCTTGGTAAGGAAGAGGTCGGCAGTTCAATCCTGCTCAAAGGCTCTAGGCATGAAGCAAGGCCGAATTTGAATAAGTACAATTTGAAATTTTTTATAACTTAATTAAGAACTAAATAATCATGGCAAAAGAGAATTTTGACCGAAGTAAACCCCACGTTAACATTGGTACAATTGGCCACGTTGACCACGGTAAAACAACTTTAACAGCTGCTATCACTAAAGTTCTTTCTGAAAAAGGTCTTGCTGAGAAGAAAGATTTCTCTTCCATTGACTCTGCTCCAGAAGAAAAAGAGCGTGGTATCACGATTAACACGGCTCACGTTGAGTACGCTACAGCTAACCGTCACTATGCACACGTTGACTGTCCAGGACACGCGGATTACGTAAAGAACATGGTTACTGGTGCTGCTCAGATGGACGGTGCTATCTTGGTAGTTGCTGCAACTGACGGACCCATGCCACAAACTCGTGAGCACATCCTTTTGGCTCGCCAAGTAGGTGTACCTCAATTGGTAGTTTTCATGAACAAAGTGGACATGGTAGACGATCCAGAATTGTTAGAATTAGTTGAAATGGAGATCCGTGAGCTTCTTTCATTCTACGAATTCGACGGTGACAACATTCCAGTAATCCAAGGATCTGCTTTAGGTGGATTGAACGGAGATGGTAAGTGGGTAGCTACAATCGAAGCGTTAATGGATGCAGTAGATTCTTGGATTCCACTTCCAAAGCGTGATGTTGATAAGGCATTCTTGATGCCAGTTGAAGACGTATTCTCGATCACAGGTCGTGGTACAGTAGCAACAGGTAAAATTGAGACAGGTGTTATTAACTCAGGTGAAGCAGTTGATATCTTAGGTATGGGAGCTGAAAACTTGAAATCAGTAGTAACTGGTGTTGAGATGTTCCGTAAGATCTTAGATCGCGGTGAAGCTGGTGATAACGTAGGTTTATTGTTACGTGGTATTGAGAAGACTGATATCCGTCGTGGTATGGTAATCTGTAAGCCAGGTTCAGTGAAGCCTCACACTAAATTCAAAGCAGAGGTTTATATCTTGTCAAAAGAAGAAGGTGGACGTCACACTCCATTCTTTAACAAATACCGTCCACAATTCTACTTCCGTACGACAGACGTAACAGGTGAAATCACTTTACCTGCAGGAGTTGAAATGTGTATGCCTGGTGATAACTTAACAATTGATGTTACGTTATTGAACGCAGTAGCTATGGACAAAGGTTTACGTTTCGCGATTCGTGAAGGTGGCCGTACAGTAGGTGCTGGTCAGGTAACTGAAATCTTAGACTAATATTATTAGCCTATGTGGAAAAGAGCGGTCAATGACCGCTCTTTTTTTTTGTATACTTGTATCCTAAGCAATTTAAACATGTAATAATTAATTCGATGAAAAAGCTTTTTCTAGTATTATCCATGCTGATCATTTCCAATTCAGCCTTTAGCCAAGAGTATTATGAAATCCGCACCTACCAAATGAAGTTTCGCGGTAACCTTAACCTGCTAGAGAATTATGTATCCAAAGCACTGATACCCGCACTCAATAAATATGGCGTTTCAAGCGTTGGGGTCTTCAAGGATCTAGGAAAACCTGAGCCGGCTGTTTTGGTGGTGGCCATTCCATTTGCCAGTTTAAATGCATATGCCTGCTACAAAGAGGCGTTAGAAAAAGATGCCAACTACCAAGAGGCTGCTAAAGCATATTTCGAGCAAGCTGGGCCAGAAAAACCTTTATATGAAAAGATCAGCACATATTTGGCGAAGGGATTTGCGGGACACCCGGTGATGAAATTACCCATCAAGAATCCGGGACGAATATACGAATGGCGAACTTATGAGGCCTACAATGAGGATGCCCTACGCAGAAAGATTGCCATGTTTAACGAGGACGAATTGAAAATTTTTGATCGCGTGGGATTACATAATGTGTTTTTCGGCGAAGTTTTAGCAGGCGAAAATACGCCTTGCTTAAGTTATATGGTGGCGTTTGAGAATATGGCAGAACGCGACGCGAATTGGGCAAAGTTCAGTGCTGATGCCGACTGGAAACGTATCGTGAATGATCCAAGGTATGTAAACAGTCACTCCCGAACCGTTCGAAAATTTTTAGAGCCAACGAATTACTCACAGTGGTAAAAAATCAATTAAACACAAGGAGGTTTGTTAATTAGGTTTTTTTATCTAAATTTGCAATCCTTTCTACGGGCATAGTATAATGGTAGTATGCAGGTCTCCAAAACCTTTGGTCAGGGTTCGAATCCTTGTGCCCGTGCAACGAAATTAACAAAAACCGATAATCGGTAAATTATGAGCAGTTTTACATCATTGATTAAGGAATCTTGGGTAGAAGTAACGGAGAACGTTACGTGGCCTAAATTCACGGACTTGCAATCAAGTTCTGTTTTAGTTTTAGTTGCCTCATTGATTTTTGCCTTATTGGTAGGAGTCGTAGATTTGGCGTTTAAATCTGGATTGGATTTATTCTATAGTTCATTTTAACCAGGGGCAACCCAATCCTAAAAAGCAATTTCCATGGCAGAGACTAAATGGTACGTTTTGAGAGCAATCTCAGGGCAGGAAAAAAAGGTAAAGACCTATATGGAAAATGAGCTTGCACGCCAAGGTGTGTCAGATTCTGTTCCACAAATTCTTATTCCAACAGAAAAAATCTATGAAATCCGTAAGGGGAAAAAAGTGATTCGTGAGAAAAACTTGTTCCCAGGATACATCATGGTGGAAGCTGATTTAGCGGGTGAGGTTAGTCACATTTTGACATCCACGCCGGGTGTGATTGGCTTCTTACAAACAACAAATGAGGAGCAAGAAGAAACGAAGATTGAAGGAGGTAAGACGAAAAAGGTCAAAGTGATCGTAAAAAAACCGATGCCTTTAAGCCAATCGGAAGTGAATCGTATCCTAGGTAAAGTAGATGAATCTGCAGCCGTTGAGGAATATGCTTCGATCAGCTTCATTAAAGGTGAAACCGTTCGCGTAATTGATGGTCCGTTCGCTTCTTTCGAAGGTACAGTAGAAGAAATTCACGAGAACACGAAAAAATTATCCGTTATGGTTAAGATTTTCGGACGTAATACTCCGTTGGAATTGAATTATTCTCAAGTAGAGAAATAAATAATATAGCAATATCAATAAAAAGCCCTGGCATGCCGGGGCTTTTTTGTTGGCAAGGAGAACACCCCCTTAATCATTTTTTGCAATTCCATTTGCATTCTAAATATTTTCTCTTAATTTTGCAGTCCGTTTAAAAAGCGGCATTAGGTCATTTGAAAATTTCAAAGGCCGAATGGGCCCGAATGTATTGTTACACAGGAAGGTCACCCGGAGGGGATTCAGATAAGGAAGCTTCCACCCTTATTGGCAGAAAAACCTCTAATTTCACTAAATAAACGATGTTTTAACATGGCAAAAGAAATAGCTGGTTACGTTAAGCTTCAATGCAAAGGTGGCCAAGCCAATCCTTCACCACCCATCGGTCCTGCATTAGGTTCGAAAGGATTAAATATCATGGAGTTCTGCAAGCAGTTCAATGCGCGTACTCAAGATAAAAACGGCGTAGTATTGCCGGTCCTAATTACCTATTACGCAGACAAATCGTTTGATTTCGTTGTAAAAACTCCTCCAGCGCCAATCTTGTTATTGGATGCTGCGAAAGTTAAGTCGGGTTCTGCTCAACCAAACTTGAAGAAGGTTGGTTCAGTAACTTGGGATCAAGTTCGCGTCATTGCGGAAACGAAGATGCCAGATTTGAACTGCTTTACAATCGAAGCGGCAATGAGTATGATTGCTGGAACGGCAAGATCAATGGGTATTACTGTTTCTGGTGATAAACCGTTCTGATTTAATCATCAGAAATAAACATTTTAATTAAAAGGTAATGGCAAAACTTACGAAGAAAAAAAAGGAAGCCCTATCAAAATATGATGCAACGCAAGCTTACACGCTTGATCAAGCTGCAGCTTTATTGAAGGAAATTTCCTATACAAAATTCGATGCCTCTGTGGACATTGATGTTCGCTTAGGAGTAGATCCCCGCAAGGCGGACCAAATGGTTCGTGGTGTGGTTGCCCTACCTCATGGAACTGGTAAAGACGTACGTGTACTCGTATTGTGTTCTCCAGATAAAGTAGAGGAAGCAAAAGCAGCCGGTGCTGATCACGTAGGATTGGATGATTACATTGCAAAAATCGAGAGCGGTTGGACCGATATCGACGTAATCATTACAATGCCAACAGTGATGGCAAAATTAGGCCGTTTGGGACGTGTGTTAGGACCTCGCGGTCTGATGCCTAATCCAAAGTCTGGTACAGTAACTTTGGAAGTAGGAAATGCAGTAAAAGAAGTAAAAGCTGGTAAAATCGACTTTAAAGTTGATAAAACTGGTATCATCCATACCTCAATTGGTAAGGTTTCTTTTGATGCAGCTAAAATTGCTGAAAATGCGCAAGAAGTTATCAACACCTTGTTGAAATTGAAGCCATCTTCTGCAAAGGGTACGTATGTTAAATCGATCAACTTATCTTCGACCATGTCTCCGGGCATCATCATTGATAAAGGATCTATAGCTGGATTGTAATCATGACAAGAGAAGAAAAAAATCAGATTATTGATGAGTTGAGCGAAAAGTTCGCGGCAACTCCGTACTTCTACATTGCAAGTACAGCCGGTTTAACAGTAGCCGAAGCAACGGAATTTCGTCGTATGTGTTTTGCGAAAGGTTTGGAATACAAAATCTTCAAAAACACATTAATCGCGAAAGCCCTAGCAAAAACAGGTAACGATTATACTCCATTTGATGCTGAAGTCTTGACTGGCATGTCAGGTATCATTTTCTCACCAGAAGATGCTAAAGTACCTGCTAAGTTGATCAAAGAATTCAAAAAAGCAGCTGGAAAGGATAAAATCACATTCAAAGGAGCTTCCATCGAAGGTGGCTTGTACATTGGCGAAGGTCAATTGTCGGCACTAGAGAACATCAAGTCGAAGAACGAGATGATTGGAGAAGTTATTGGCTTATTGCAATCGCCTGCTAAAAATGTTGTTTCAGCATTGCTTAGTGGTGAGAAGAAATTGGCTGGTCTCGTTAAGACTTTGTCTGAGCGTCCTGAATAATTTTAACACGTTTAATCGGAGCTTAGCTCCAACAAATAATTAATTCTTAACAATTAAATTTTCAAAAAATGGCAGATTTAAAAGCGTTCGCTGAGCAATTAGTGAACTTAACTGTAAAAGAAGTAAATGAATTAGCTACTATCCTTAAGGATGAGTACGGTATCGAACCAGCTGCTGCTGGTGCTGTTATGGTTGCAGGTCCTGCAGCTGGTGGCGCTGACGGTGGTGAGGCTGCAGCTGAGAAATCATCTTTCGATGTGATCTTGAAGTCAGCAGGTCCTAACAAATTAGCTATCGTTAAATTAGTGAAAGACTTAACTGGTTTAGGTTTGAAAGAAGCTAAGGATGTAGTGGATGCTGCTCCAAAGGCTGTTAAAGAAGGTGTATCGAAAGACGAAGCTGAAGGTTTGAAGAAATCTTTAGAAGAAGCTGGTGCTGAAGTTGAATTGAAATAATTCAATTACCTGATTTATTAAAAAAGGGAATGGCAACATTCCCTTTTTTTTGGTTTATTTGATATTTGAATAGAAAGAACATGCGCGACATTATCCAACTCCTCCCCGATGCCATAGCCAATCAAATTGCGGCCGGGGAAGTCGTGCAACGCCCCGCATCCGTCGTCAAAGAACTCATGGAGAACTCCATCGATGCCGGCGCTACGTTCATCCAACTCATCATCAAAGACGCCGGAAAAGGTATCGTTCAAGTGATCGACAATGGATCAGGCATGTCAGAAACCGACGCACGCATGTGCTTCGAACGACACGCCACTTCCAAAATCCGCAAAGCCGAAGACCTTTTCAGCATAACCACCATGGGATTCCGTGGCGAAGCCATGGCCTCCATCGCCTCCGTGGCGCAGGTAGAGTTAAAAACAAAAAGGGCCGACGATGATTTGGGAACCTCCATTAAAATCGATGGATCCGTTCTGAAAAGCCAAGAAAGCATTCAAGCTCCCCAAGGAACTTCCATCGCGGTAAAAAACTTATTTTATAATATTCCTGCGCGCAGGAATTTCCTCAAGTCTAATCCCGTTGAAACGCGTCATATTTTAGACGAATTCCAACGAATCGCCTTAGCTCATCCAGAAATCAAATTCTCCTTCATTCAAAATGACCAGGAAACCTATGCCCTCCCCAGCGAGAAATTAGGCAAACGAATTGTCGACCTCTTTGGAAAAAGCTACCGCGAACAATTAGCCGCCTGCGAAGAAAATACCAGCTATGTATCCATCAAAGGCTACGTAGGCAAACCTGAGCATGCGAAAAAAACACGCGGCGAACAATTCTTCTTCGTCAACGACCGCTTTATCAAGAACGCATACCTTAACCACGCCGTAATGAGCGCCTATGAACGTTTATTACCCGATGGCTCCTTCCCCTTCTATGTTTTGTTTCTAAGCATCGATCCGGCGCATATTGACATCAATGTCCACCCAACGAAAACAGAGATCAAATTCGAAGACGAAAGGTCCATTTATGCCATTATTCAATCCGCTGTTCGCAAGACGCTCAGCATTCACAATCTGATTCCATCATTGGACTTTGATAGTAATGTGAATTTTCAAAATCCAGGTAATACCACCCATCGTCAAGAACCCCAATCGGCCTACAGCGATACCAGCCATAAACCGAAACCCGTTCAAGACGCTTGGAAAAAATTGTATGAAGGCCTGCAGAATAACATCGATGCCTTCGAACAACAAGCCCCTCAAAATCAAGCGGCCCTATTTCCCTCTGCCATGAACGAATATAAAACCGTTCAGAGCAAGGCAAATGAGCGATCAGATACGAGCCCGCAATCCAGCTTTCAGTCCATTCAAGTCCTGAATAAATACATCGCCGTGAGTATTTCAAGCGGTTTGTTATTGATCGACCAAAAGCGTGCCTATCAACGCGTACTCTATGATCAGTTCATGGATAATTTGCAACGGAAGAATGGGGCGTCCCAACAACTATTGTTCCCTCAGGTATTGAATATTAATCCGGCCGACCAGATTTTATTGAGCGAAATCACCGATGAGATCAATGACTTAGGATACAGGTTACAGGTTTTGGCAAACGGTCAAATGGAAATGGTGGGTGTCCCCGCAGAACTTGGGGATGAGGATGGTCAAAATGTTTTGGAAGGCATTTTAGAGCAATTAAAACATGCATCGGCAGACCTAACGGCACATCGGGCTGAAAAGATCGCTCAAACGATGGCAAATCGCTTCGCAGCACGTTATCATCAAAGAAGATTAAATGAACTTGAAATGCATGGCCTAATTGAACAACTATTTGCGAGTTCGAACCCGAATTCGTCCCCAAATGGCGAGTCAATTAGCCAGCTACTGAATGAGATGTCAATCAGCCAACTACTTGGCTAATTCCTCCGCTCGATCACGCGCGGCATAAATACCCTTTTGAAGACCTAAGCCTACCTCATTTTCGGTAAATGTACGAAGGGCCGCTTCCGTCGTCCCCCCCTTTGAGGCTACAGCTTGAATCAACTCATCCAATGACTTATCGCTTGTCTGCATCAAATGATAAGAGCCCAGCATCGTTTGCTTGACGAGTAAGGCCGACATCGCCGGATCGAAGCCCATGTTGATACCCGCATCAATCATCGATTTAATTAGATAAAAGAAATAAGCCGGACCACTTCCACTTAATCCTGTCACCGCATCAATTAATGCCTCGTCATCAAGGAATACCGCACGGCCCGTCGAGTTTATCAAATTCTCCACTTTGCGGATATCCGCCAGGCCAACAGCCGAGGCCGCCGCAAAGGCCGTCATTCCCATTCCCAACAAAGCTGGGGTGTTTGGCATCGCTCGAACAATCAAATCATGTTTCAGCGTGGTTTGTAACTTCGTAATGGGAATACCTGCCATAATCGACAAAACGATTTGCTTTGCTTGCAACAAACCCGCTAATTCAGATGCTACGCTCGGATAATCTTGTGGTTTTACGGAAAGAATCACCAAGTCAACCGAAGAGATTTTATCCGAAATCGTATCCACCACGACACCCGCTTTTTGGCCCTGCAAAACTGCACCTCGCTCCTGATTCTTTTCAATCAATAACAAATCTTCCTTCTGAACTAAGTTGTATTGAATAAACGAGTTGGCAAAGGCCATTCCCATGTTACCACATCCAATGATTGCGATTTTCATACTAGCGATTTGAAAAAAGGTTTGCTAAAAATTGATTTAAGGAATCCCCACGAAGTCCTTTGGCAACAATATTTCCTTGCGGGTCTATCAAATAGGTCATCGGAATCGAGGATACTTGATAGGCCTGTGCGGCAACTGAATTCCAATATTGCAAGTCGGAAACATGCGGCCAAGTCAAGGAATCCTTTTGAATGGCAGCAATCCAGGCCGACTTCTCTTGATCTAAACTCACGCCAAAAATCTCAAATCCCTTGTCTTTGAAAGCCGCATAAGTCTTGATGACGTTGGGGTTTTCTCGCCGACAAGGTCCGCACCAACTCGCCCAAAAATCAATTAGAACATATTTACCCCGGTAATCCGAAAGGCGCTTGATTTCACCTGTTGGGGAAGGTAAGGCAATCTCCGGAGCTTCTGAACCTATTGAAACCCCTTTCATGCGTTTGATATTTTCAAGGAAGGGTTTTACCTGAGGATGATTCGGACGAACTTTCTTAAAGCGCTCAGCGATTTCCTCGAGTGTCGCAAATTCCTGATCGGCGGGCAGAAAATTAGTTGCCCAAAGTGCCACTAGGTTTGTGCCCATGCTTGGAATTAATGCCTTGATTTTTGCAAATTGTTCCTGTTGGGCCGCATCAAATGCCTTCTGAATACGAGCTTGCTCGCCCGGTTTATCTTGCAATTCCTTCGTCCAAGCTTCAACCTTCACTTTTAGGGCATCCGTCAGGGCGATTATTTGATTCATAAATACGATGTTGGTTGCATCGCTTTTGATTTGAGATGTACCCGCCTTTTCAGGCGTGTTTCTACCATCGGCGTGGACAACTACTTTTTCGCCACCCTCGAGAATTACCAATACCTTTTGGGGATTAGGAACATCGAAGAAATTAATCAGATAAAAGCCCCCTTGGTCGAGTACTTTTCCTTTAAAAATCACTTGATGGTTCGCATCAGGAAGCAAAGAATCGATCTTTACCGCTTGACCGCGGCCATTGATCCATTCCAAATAAATCTTCCGCTGCGCCGCTACCTGATTAGCACGGACAGTCAGCTCAAAATCTTGCGCGAGGCCAAGAAATGAACAACTTAACAACCAGCATAGCAGGATCTTTTTCATGATTTATGTTGTTGGAGCGCTTCGCTAACTAATTGATTAACTCGTTTAGGATCCGCCGTACCCTTCGAGCGTTTCATTACCTCACCAATAAATAAGGCAATTAGGCCTTTCTTTCCTTGGTGATACTCCTTGATTTTGTCGGGGAATGCAGCTAATGCAGCCTCAACAAAACCCGGTAGCTCATCGGAGCTATCAAGATTCAACCAACCTTGTTCCTCCACAATTTGCTTAGGGGATTTGGTTGGAGCGGACAAGCATAGTCCAAACAACTGCTGAACAGCCAAATTATGAGTAACGATTCCTTGCTCAACGAGTTCGACGATCTCGACCAATTTCGCTGGAGTCAATTCAAAATCTTGAATACTGACAGCCTTATCGTTCAAATGTGATTTTACGGGCCCCATTAGCCAATTCGCGACAGGTTTATAAGACTTCGTTAATTGAGCCGCAGCTTCAAAATATAAAGCCATTTCGCGCGTTTCAGAAAGGAAATGAGCGTCATAAGCCGATAAATGATAGAGGTCAATAAACTTTTGCTCTTGTTCCCAAGGAAGCGTAGGCATTTGTTTACGAATATCAGAAAGCCATTGTTCTGAAATTTCCAACGGAGCCAAATCGGGTTCTGGGAAATAACGGTAATCGTTCATGGTTTCTTTTACGCGCATGCTGTGAGTTTTCCCCGTATGGGCATCAAACGTGCGTGTTTCTTGAATTAATTTCTCCCCTTTGAGGAGAGCCTCTTCTTGTCGGCGACATTCATACTCAATCGCGCGCTGAATATTTCGCAGGGAGTTCATATTCTTGATCTCCACTTTGGTCCCAAGTGTCTTTGATCCTTTCGGCCGTAATGAAATATTAACATCGGCCCGGAGAGAACCTTCTTCCATATTTCCGTCGCAGATGCCCAGGTAACGAACGAGTTTGCGCACTTCGGAAACCATGGCAAAAGCTTCTTCAGCGGAGTGAATAGCAGGCTCGGTCACCATTTCGATGAGCGGGGTTCCGGCACGGTTATAATCGATAAAGCTAAATGGAATATCACCTTCGTGAAGTGATTTACCTGCATCTTCTTCTAGGTGAATGTGATGAAAGGGAAGGGATTTGACACCTTCGGCCAAATGCACTTGAATAGACCCTCCGATACAGATGGGGGTTTTATCTTGGGTGATTTGATAGCCTTTCGGAAGATCAGGATAAAAGTAGTTTTTACGATCGAAATTTTGCCAACGGGCTATTTCACAGCCAAGGGCGAAGCCCATTTTGATCGCAAATTCGACGGCTTTTTTATTCAAATGAGGCAATGTGCCTGGATGACCTAGGGTAATCGGGGAAATGAGCGTATTAGCATCCCGACCAAAGCGAACGGGGTCGCTGGCAAAAATTTTGGAATCCGTCTGCAATTGGGCATGAATTTCAAGACCAATTACGGGTTCATAGATCGAGGATTGAAATTTACTCACAAATTTTTTGGCTAATACGATAAAAAGTAGGTAAAGATAATAAAAAGCTTGGCGAATATAGCCTACGAAGCTTTCATTTTACACGTACAGGCCGATTTGTGTTTATAATTAACCCAGTATGCATAGGCAACCGAACAGCCCAATAAAACACCAAAAATCCAATTGTAATTTTGGCTTCCCAAAAGGACTTCGAGAACTTTTAAACCGAGCGCAATTCCTAAAAAATATAAAGGCTTTAAGCGTTGGTGCTTTTGATAATCTAAAATGAGTATGTACGCGGCTAAACCAAAGCTAGATACGACAAGCGACCATTCCACCCATGGGGAGAATGCTAAGGAGCCCAAAATATATGGCGCAAAGAAAATCACCAGAGGCATCGTTAAACAATGCACCGCGCATAGAAAAGAAAGGAATAAACCAAGCTTTTCCATCGGGATCATTTCTTGCACATGTTTATATTTAGACATTTAACTAACTATTTAATAGAAACCGGAAATTCCACATCTAGGTCGGTCGACCCTGCCTCTTCTGAACCATTTTTGGTGGCTTTTCCGTTAACTGGCGGCTGGTGCTTTAAAATAAGTTGGAACTTCCCATTTCCAGCAGCAAATTGGGATTTCACTTCGGATTTTAAGCCAATTCCAAGACCTTTCTTATCAAGATCTTTAATTTTATGGGATAATAAACCCAAAGGTGTGGTTTTAAATACAAAAAGATGCACATCACCTTCCTCTGCAATCTCCTCTGTAATATCAAAGGCAGGTTTTTTTGTTTCATCCAACAGAGAAATATCTAAATCATAGGTATTACCCTTATCGAGCACAATAGGATCAATGGAATCTACGACACCATCCCCTTGCGTATCACGCCAATAAAATGTTTTTACCGGACTTGATGGACTAGTAATCGAGGTAAATTGAAGTTTAACCGTTGTAATTAGCTCGTTATCATCATGGGGTTCATGTTCTTCTTTTGAACAGCCAGAAAACAGCAATAAGAGCGCAGAAAGAATAAAAACTTGCTTCATTTTAGTATGAATTGTTGAAATAGAGAGTAGATGAATTTAATCGGACACAAATATGCAACATTGTTGCAAATGATACAAGGGTAACGTTGAAAAAAGTTAGAGGTTAGAGGTAGGAGGTTAGAGCTAGGAACTAAGAACTAATCCTTCGGACACCTGACCACTGACTACTGCCCACTGCCCACTGACTACTGACTACTGGAGAACTAAGAACTTTCCCTTCGGACTTGAAAAACCAGGTTAGAGGTAAGAGTTTTCCTCCGGACTACTGCCCACTGACTACTGCCCACTGACTACTGCCCACTGAACACTGACGACTAGCGACTATTAGGCAAAAAAAAGACCCACACTTTTGGTGCAGGTCTGTTTGAATAACTTGGAGCTTACTTACTTTCCCGGGTTTGATCCCAGTATCATCAGCGGTGCGGGGCTTAACTTCTCTGTTCGAGATGGGAAGAGGTGAACACCCGTCCTATCGGCTCCATACTTTTTACAAGGTCATAGCCTTTTTCCATATTGTGAGATAAAATAAACAGCAGGGTGTAAATTAATAAAATGTAAGCTTTCGGGTAATTAGTACTACTCGACTTTGACATTACTGTCTTTACATCTGTAGCCTATCGACCGTGTCGTCTACACGGACCCTTCATGGAATACTCATCTTCAGGTCAGTTTCGCACTTAGATGCTTTCAGCGCTTATCTGGTCCCGACGTGGCTACTCAGCTATGCCCTTGGCAGAACAACTGATATACCAGCGGTCAGTCCAACTCGGTCCTCTCGTACTAAAGTCAGAACCTGTCAATATTCCTACGCCCACAACAGATAGGGACCGAACTGTCTCACGACGTTCTGAACCCAGCTCGCGTGCCACTTTAATCGGCGAACAGCCGAACCCTTGGGACCTTCTCCAGCCCCAGGATGTGACGAGCCGACATCGAGGTGCCAAACCTCCCCGTCGATGTGAGCTCTTGGGGGAGATCAGCCTGTTATCCCCAGAGTACCTTTTATCCTTTGAGCGATGGCTGTTCCATACTAAACCACCGGATCACTATATCCTACTTTCGTACCTGATCGACTTGTCGGTCTCACAGTCAAGCTCCCTTTTGCTATTGCACTCTACGCACGGTTACCAAGCGTGCTGAGGGAACCTTTGAAAGCCTCCGTTACTCTTTTGGAGGCGACCACCCCAGTCAAACTACCCACCAAGCAATGTCTCCCCTTTGGGGATTAGAATTCCAGTACAAGAAGGGTGGTATTTCAACGTTGGCTCCCCGATGCCTAGCGACACCGGCTCACAGCCTCCCACCTATCCTACACATCCAGTACCAAAACTCAATGCTAAGCTATAGTAAAGGTTCATGGGGTCTTTCCGTCCCGTTGCGGGTAAACGGCATCTTCACCGTTACTACAATTTCACCGAGCTCACGGCTGAGACAGTGCCCAGATCGTTACACCATTCGTGCAGGTCGGAACTTACCCGACAAGGAATTTCGCTACCTTAGGACCGTTATAGTTACGGCCGCCGTTTACTGGGGCTTCAGTTCAATGCTTCGCCTTGCAGCTAACATCCCCCCTTAA